>NZ_JWIO01000099.1 GCF_001017755.1 Protofrankia coriariae | reverse complement strand
TGCACACCACCACGACCACCCGCCAGTCCGGCCGTCGACGTGCCGGTCCTGGCGAACATGACCGAGTTCGGCAAAAGCGAACTCCTCACCACCGACACGCTGGAATCCGCCGGTGTGAGCGTGGTCATCTATCCCGTCACCCTCCTGCGTCTGGCGATGGGCGCCGTCGAGGACGGGCTGCGCCGCATTCGCGCCGACGGCACCCAGGCCGGCCTCGTCGACCGGATGCAGACGCGTGCACGCCTCTACGAACTGCTCGACTACCCCGGTTACAACACCTTCGACACGAACATCTTCAACTTCCGGATCTGAGTATCCGGCTCCGGTGAGGTAAGGCCACGACCGGCTGTCGACCACAGCCAGTAACGACTCGGCCGGCAGTCCGCACCACCAGCTGTCGGCGGTCGTCCTCACGCTGCGTCGACTGGCCTGGTCCTCGCCCCGTCACTCGATTCTCCCGGTCGCGGGCAGCCCCCATTGATGATCCGTTCATCGGTGGGAGCTTGGCGCGCCGCGAAGCTTCACGAATCCCGCTCCTGCTCCGGAAGACGTGCGTTCAGTTTGCCCGCACGGCCCGGCGCGGTTGTTCATTCCGGCGGGGGTGCGTCCNCGGGGGTGCGTCCACACCCGCCGGGTGAACCATGGCCGGGACAAGGTGGGTTTCCCGGCGGCGGCGCGGGACCCGCGTGCGTGGCGGCGGCGCTGGCGTCACTGCTCCCGGAGGCGTCAGCGGCGTATTCCCATTACGCCGCAGGTTGGTGCTGGCCAGTTCAGCGCACGGCTGAGCGCGATCTGCTCGTCGAAACCCCGGGCTATGTCATCGGGCATGTCGACGGGGCGACGGGTCGTCGTGTCCATGTGCACGACGATCAGCTCCAGCGTGTACGCCAGCCGGTCGCGCTCGCGGTCGAGGAGGAACGACATGATGTGCCCGGCCCGCCGGGACCTGTCCAGGAACCGGCTGTGCACCGACAGCTTGTCGCCGAGGCTGAGTTCGCTGAAATAACGCAGATGGTGCTCGGCGGTGAAGACGCCCATCCGCCGCTGTTCGTGGTAGGCGCTGTCGATGCCGATCCGCTCGGCATGCAGTCCCACGGCCTCGGCGCCGAGTATGAGGTAGAAGCGGACGTTCATGTGCCCGTAGAAGTCGATGTACTCGGGTTGGACCGTGGTTTCGATCAACGCGGGCAGTTCGAGGACCTGGGCGAACGTCGGCAGCGGAGTCGTGTGCGCGGCCGGTTGGGCGGCCGGTTGGAGTGTCACCACGCGCTCCTGCCGTGCTGGCATGCCTCCTGGGCGACGAACGTCCACTGGATTTTCACGGCACCGCCGGTGATCAGGTAGGCCGCCACATGGGCCGCCACATGGGCCACCACGTCGTGACAGCGTTGCCGCGGCGGGAGCTCGGCCGCATGTTCGGGGTGGTGCGAATCCGTATCGTCACCTCGACGGCGTTCTTCGCCGCCCTCGACGGTCACCGCTTGCTCATGGATGCCTGCGCCGCCGAAGGGGCGTGGTTGTCGAGCGGCGTGCGGCAGGCTTCCCGCTTCTCGGTGAACGTGACGGGTGACAAGGGCTCCTCCTGTCCTGGGCCGGCGGGTCGGACGGGTGTGCCGGCAGCAGGCCGTCTGGCGGTGGATCGGTCGGTTGGTAATCATACGTTTGTCTGTGCAAACCATGCCAATGGTCGGTCCGATCGCTGGCGGGCTGGCCACCGGCGCCTCGTCCACGATCACGGGCTGGCGGCGGGCCGGCTCCCGTCGCAGGCCCGCCGCCAGCCCGATGCCGGCGCCGGTGTTACGACGCCG
>NZ_JWIO01000097.1 GCF_001017755.1 Protofrankia coriariae | reverse complement strand
GCCGAGTGCTCGATCAGGTACCTGTGGCCGACGCCCTCCTCGCGCACGGCGTCGACGATGTTCGTCACGGCCTCCCACTGGTGGAACCGCGGGAAGAGCATGCTGGTGCGCCGTACCGACGTCCCCGTCGCGACGTCCCACTCCTGCCTGGTCTCCACGATCATCAGCCGTCCGATGATGGTGAGCCAGGTGTCCTTCTCCCAGACCCGCTCCCACAGGTACGCCGTCGCCGACCGCCCCTCGGCACCCGGCGGGTTCCCCGCCCCGCTGTCATGGCCGATGTTGAACGGCAGGAAATGGGTCTTCTCGCCCTCCAACCTGGTGGTCATCGCCGCCAGGTCGTTGGAGACCGCGAAGTGCACCAGCGCCCGATGCCCGAACGACAGCAACGGCTCCGGCCGGCCGTTCGTGACCGGGCGCCGGTCCTTGCGGTACTGGCTGATCGCCTCGTCCAGCGACTGCGTGAAGTCCGTCTTCAACTCCACCGTCGCCACCGGCAGCCCGTTGACGAAGAACACCAGGTCCAGACTGCGCTGATCCGCGGTGGAGAAACGCACCTGCCGCATCACTCGCACCCGCATGGCCGCATATTGCGCCACCGTCGTCGCGTTCAGGCTGGTCTCCGGCCGGAACTGCGCCAGCTTCAACCGGCCACCACCGATGTAGACGACCCCGTTACGCAGGATGTTCAACGTCCCGCCACCGTGTTCCAGCGGCTTGTCGAGCGCCGTGGTCAGCACGTCGAGGAACTTCGCCTCCGACCCGGCAGCCTTCAACGCCTTCCCGTACGCCGCCGGCTGAGTCTCCTCCAACCAGCCGAACACGTCCGCGGGGAAGAGCGCCCGCTCGCGGTCATACCCGGAATCATCCGCCGAGTACAACCATCCGTGAGCCCCCAGATACGCACAGATCTCGGACTCGAAGACAACCTCGTTGTAGTCGGCCATCAGACCAGATCCCGCACATCGATCTGCCCCGTCACAGCCGCCGTGATCAGCGCCACCCGCCGCTCACGGGCCAGTTCGATGAACCGCTCCGCTTCAATAATCAGCGTGTCAATCTTCACGGTCTCGGCGGTGGATTGAGTGACGAGAGCATCCTGAGTGCCCCTGTCCGTAAGCGGGATCTCAACTTGTTGCACGACTTTCGTGTTGAGTCGCAGCCGAGTCGAGCCACGAGCAAGCAGCATGATCTGCGAGCGCGTCTGCGGTGCTGACATGACCCAGGCAAGGTAAGCGGCACTCACCTCGGCATTGGGGCGAAGGCGGTAGCAGTCTGCTTTCACGACGGCCTGCCCAAGCGCAGGCACGACTGCGGCTCGCCCCAGCGGCATGTGGTCGTCACCCAGGCCAGCGACAACGACATCGCCCTGCTCTACTGTATGTGCTTCGAGCTCCGCTGCGTAGTCGAGCGGGATGAACGCAGTGTCGCCGTCCTTGAACTCATTCACGCCGATGTTGCCAAGCCGGACCACCCGAGCGCCATCGTCGGAGTAGTGAGCCGAGGTAAGCGAAGAGCCAAACGGCCCATCGACGATCGAGTCGATGACGCGGCGAACGCTGACAAGCTGACCGTGATGTTTGGCAGTCTCCACATGCGCCGCCCATGTCGAATCTCGTCGCTCGCGGAGCATCTCGATCAGGCGCTGCTGCTCCTTGATGAGCGTGTCGATGCGGGCGGTCTCGCGGTCGAGGTAGTCGGCGATGGCGCGCTGCTCCTCCAGCGGCGGGAGCAGGATCGGCATCAGCCGGAACTCGTCGTTATCGATCTCGGCTTGGCCGATGCGCACGCCGCGCGAGAGCAGCGCGTAGCCGTTGGTGTAGATGGTCGAGCGAAGGAGCCAGTTGAGGTAGCGGGCGTCCTCACCATGGCGCGGCGCGAAGCAGATGTAGTGACCGGAAACGATCCCGCGGAGCGGGGATATGCCGACCGAACCTTGCCATGCCTTCATCCGGTTGGCGACCAGCCAACCCGGGTGGACGAGCTGGTAGATGCTGCGGTTCTCGGCGGTCTTGTTGATGTTGTCGCGCGAGTCCTTCGCCACGACGCCGTACTCGCGGAAGACGGATAGCATCCGCTCTTCCGGATGGTCCACATCCTTGATGCGTTCGAACATGGACCACAGCGGCTTCGTGGTCCAGTGCGGCGGAACCTTCCCAAGCCAGGAGACACCGGAGTCGACGAGGTCGGGCCTCTCAGCGATCACCCTCGACCTCCCGCAACAGCTCAAGGATCTTGGCGACCTGCTTCT
>NZ_JWIO01000096.1 GCF_001017755.1 Protofrankia coriariae | reverse complement strand
GGCAGCCGCAGCCGCGGCGTCCCGTCCGCTTCGACGGCGCCGAGCGCGTCGAGGGAGAGGGGCTGCAACGCGGCGTCGAGCAGCGCCGGGTGCAGGCCGAAGCCGGTGTCGTCGGTGTCGTCGGGCAGCGCGATCTCGGCGTGGACGGCGTCCGGTGTGCGCCAGACCGCGCGCAGGCCCCGGTAGGCGTCGTCGTAGTCCACCCCGGCGGCGGCCAGCCGCGGGTACAGGTCGGAGATGTCCACCGCGACCGCCTCCGGCGGCGGCCACGCGGCCGCTGTTCCCGCCGTGGCCGGCGCGATGTCGGCCGGATTGCCGGCCGGATTGTCGGCCTGGTTGCCAGTCGGATTGTCGGTCAGGTCATCGATCAGAGCGTCGTCGGGGCCGAGCCGGCCGGTGGCGTGCCTGGTCCACGGCTCGTCCGCCGCGGCGTCCGCGGGACGGGAGTGGACGGCGAGCGCGCGCCGGCCGGTGCCGTCGGCGGCGGCCAGGGAGATCTGGATGTGCAGCGGATCGTCCGTCAGCTCCAGCGGCGTCGCCAGTATCAGCTCCTCCAGCCGGCCCAGCCCCACGTCGTCGCCGGCCCGCAGGGCCAGTTCGACGAAGGCGGCGGCGGGCAGCAGCGCCGAGCCGAGCAGCCGGTGCCCGACCAGCCAGGGGGCGCTGGTGGCCGAGACACGCCCGGTGAGCAGCACGGTGTCGCCGTCGGCCGCCCGCACGCTCGCGCCGAGCAGCGGATGGTCGACGGCGGCGAGGCCCAGCCCGGCGGCGTCGCTCGGCGCGGTCGTCACGTCCAGCCAGAGCCGGCTGCGCTCGAAGGGATAGGTGGGCAGGTCGACGTGCGCGGCCCGCCGGCCGGCGAACAGCGGCGCGAAGCCGGCCGGGGCGCCGGCCGCGTGAGCCTCGCCCAGCGAGCGCAGGAACCGCGCCCAGCCACCGTCGTCACGCCGCAGCGTCCCGATGGCGAGGGCGGTCGTGGCGGCTCCCGCCCGCTCCAGCGTCTCCCCGATGCTCACGGCCAGCACCGGGTGCGGGCTGGTCTCGATGAACAGGCGGTGGCCGTCGTCGACGAGCGCGCGGGTCGCGTCGCTGAAGCGGACCGTCTCCCGCAGGTTGCGGTACCAGTACTCGGCGTCGAGGGTGGCGGTGTCGAGCCGGCCGCCGGTGACCGCGGAGTAGAACGGCACCTGGCCCGTCCGCGGTGTCACCGACGCCAGTGCCGCCAGCAGTTCGTCGCGCAGCGCCTCGACCTCGGCGGAGTGTGAGGCGTAGTTGACCGGGATGACCCGGGCCCGCCCACCGGCGGCGTTCACCGCGTCGACGACGGCCTGTACCGCCGCCACCGGCCCGGAGATCACGGTGGCGGTCGCGCTGTTGACGGCGGCGATGCTGATCTCGGCGCCGATCGCGGCGGCCTGCCGCTCGACCTCCTCGGCCGGCAGGGCCACCGACGCCATCGTCCCGGCGCCGCTGATCCGGGCGATCGCCTGGCTGCGCAGGGCCACGATCCGGGCCGCGTCGTCGAGGGAGAGCGCGCCGGCGACGTACGCGGCGGCGATCTCCCCCTGGGAGTGGCCGACGACCGCGGCCGGCTCGACACCGAAGGAGCGCCACAGCTCGGCGAGCGCGACCAGGATCGCGAACAGCGCGGGCTGGACGACGTCGACCCGGTCGAGCGACGGCGCGCCCGGGGCCTCGCGCAGCACGTCCGGCAGGGACCAGTCGACGTGCCCGGACAGCGCGGCGGCCGCCTCGTGCAGCTTCGCGGCGAAGACCTCCGAGGTGTCCAGCAGCTGCCTGGCCATGCCGGCCCACTGCGACCCCTGCCCGGGGAAGACGAACACGACCGGGCCGGCCGTGGCCGCCGCTGGGACGGCGGTGTCCGCCACGGTGTCCGCCGCCTCCGCCAGGGCTGGGAGCGCCTCGGCATGGTCGGCCGCCACGACGGTGGTCCGGTACTCGAACAGGGCGCGGCGGGTCAGCAGGGCCTGCNTGCCCGACGTCGCGCAGGTCGAGGTCGGGGTGCGCGGTGAGGTGGGCGTGCAGGCGGGCGGCCTGGGCGCTCAGCGCGGCCGAGGTGCGGGCGGACAGCAGCAGGGGGACGGGACGGGGCGGGGCGGTGTCGGCGGTGGCGTCCGCGTCGGTGGTGTCCGCGTGGTTGTCGGCGATGCCGACGCCGGCGTCGGCTGCCGGGCTGAGGGTGACCGTGGCGCTGTCGCTGGTGCTGTCGGGTGCGGGGGGCGCTTCGAGGATGAGGTGGGCGTTGGTGCCGCTGATC
>NZ_JWIO01000098.1 GCF_001017755.1 Protofrankia coriariae | reverse complement strand
AGCCGCCGGCCCGCTCCTCCCACACCGGCAGCCGACCCGGGCCGTAGACCGGCCGATCACACGCCGGCCACCACACCTGGTGATACGTCGCCGCCGCCACCTGCCGCAGCAGCACCCGTGGGATCGTGCCGCGGATCGCCGCGTGCAGGTGCGGCGCCAGGCGCCGTTGCGGTTCCAGGGCGGCGNTCCAGACAGGCGAAGTACTGCACGTCGTAGCCCACCGCCCGGCGCAGGTTCTGCCAGAACCGGTCGACCAGCTTAGGGAAATGGATCGCGTCACGGGCCGCCCGCCGGTAGTCATACGACGTCGGCTCCACCGGGCTGCCGTCCGAGGTCACCCGGCCGTAAGAGTCGCAGGTCAACGTCAGGAACATCGACGGCCGCCACACCGTCCCGTCGGGTGCGGTGAACGTCCGCCCGATCGTGCGCCGGTCGACGGGGAGCCGGGGCAGGTCGGGGGCGTCCTGCCGCCGTTTCGTCGACCGGGTCCGCCGGGTCCGCTCCCGATTGTCCGGCGCGGTCTTCCCCCGGACGCCGAGGTCTTCCAACGCCATGTCCACTTGCGAGATCAAATCGTCCGCTTCGGTGACCTGGTCGACGTTGTGGCAGGCGACAGCATCCGTCCGGACCGCTTCAAGATCCGCGCGGAGCTGCACGAGGGTTTTCGCGTCGTCGCCGGGCGGATTCGGGTCGGGTAGCGGTTCGTCGTTGAGATGCCAGCCGGCCTTGCACTGCGCCATCCTCAGTTTGCGTGCCCGGTCCGCGCACGGCGGGCACTTCGATGCCAACGTGGCCCCGCACGGCACCGGGACGGTTTCGCTCTCCCCGGTGACGGTGTCGATTTTCCGCATGGCCAGCGGTTGCACCGGGACGGTTTCCGTCTCCCCGGTGGCCAGGTCTACCCGGCGCATCGCCAGCGGCCGGATGCACACCCCGTTGTCGACCGCGACCGCCTCGAGAACCTGCCGGGCCAGCGGGAGACGCATCCGGGCCGTTCGGCTACCCGCCGCCGGATCCGTACTCGAGACGAGGCCGGTCAGACTGTCCGGATACGCCGCTGGCAGGCCGGCCGAGTCCGTTCCGTGCGTCATGCGGCCCGCTCCTCCTGGTCGTCGTGGTCCTGGCCGCCGTTGTCGGGATCGTGGGGGTCGGGGGGCGGTTCCCGGCAGCCACACACCCGCCCCCGCCCGACCGGCGCCCGGCAACCGACATCCGCCCGGTGCGCCGCCCACAGATGCCGGCACCAGGAGCAGACCGGCAGCACGTATACCGGGGCGTAGCCATCCGATGTGGTCATGCCGCCCAGCCGTTGACGTCCGGGGTCCAACCCTCGCCGCGATCACCGAAGTCGAACGCCGCCCCGGTGACCGGTGGTTGGTAGCGGTGCGCCATCCGGGAGATCTCGGCATCGTCGACCCAGGCCGCCCGCACCCGCACCGGATCCGCCTGCCCGTCGGCCAGCACATAGCCCACCCCGGGCAGCGCGTCGGGGATCTCCTCCGCCCGTGCCCCGCGGTCCCGGGCACCATCGCCCAACACCAGGTCGACCTGGTCGGGTTCGGTCAGCCGCAGCGCGACCCGGACCGGGAACAGGTCCCGGAACGGGAGCACCTCTTTCCGCGGGTCCTGCACCGCCCCGACCACCACCACCCCCGGCGCCCGGCCCTGCGACAGCAGCAGCGGCAGGGACGCGGACAACCGCCGCTTGACCTCCCGGTCGGTGACATACGCCGTCAGCGCGGCGAGTTCGTCGACGATCACGACGATCAGCGGTTCGTCCACGGTCGGGGTATGCAGCCGGGTCACGCCCCGCAGCCGGGCCGCCCGCGCCCGCATGACCGTGACCGCGTCGTCGAGCAGGTCGGCGATGCTGCCTGTGTCGGTGGCGAACCGGGTGAACATGCCCCGGCCGAACGCGAGTTCCATCCCGCCCTTCGGGTCGGCGACCCACAGTTCGACCAGGCCGGCGCGCACCGCCGGGCCGAGCCCGCGGATCGTCGCCCACAACACCGCGCTCTTCCCCGCCCCGGTCGCCCCCGCCACCAGCACATGCGCGCCGCGGACCGGCAACCGCCAGAGTTGGCCGTCTTCCCGCCGGCCGATCGGGATTCCCGTCAGGTTTACCGGCGTGTCGTCATCCCAACCGTCGTCGTCCCCGCCGTCGCCGTCGCCGTCCGCGTCCGGACCGTCGAGATCGGCCAAGGGGACAAGCTCGGCGAGGGGGTCACGGTGGGTGAAGTCCAGCCAGATGTACCCCACCCGGGTATCCGGGCGGACCCGGCAGGACTGCGCGCGGAACGCCTGCCGCAGCGCCTCAGCCTGCTCCGCCCACTGCTGCGGGGTCTGCCCGTACAGCAGCTCGACCCGCAGCCGATCCGCCCACCGATCCGAGCGGACCTGTCGAATACGCGGGAACGTTTCGGCGAAGGCGATCCGCTCCCCGTTGGACACCGGCACCCGGATCGCCAGCCCGGTATGCACCATCACCGGCCGCCACCGCCACCGGTAGACGGCCAGCAGCCGCAGCCGGCCCCGCAACCAGCCGACCAGCCAGGCGAACGACCGGCGATGCGCCAGCCGCCACCCCACCGCCAGCACGGCCAGGACCAGAGCCGCCACCCCGAGCCCGACCAGCCCGTACCGGTCCCGGAGCACCGCCACCGTCAGCAACAAGCCCACCAGGACCGGATGCCGCAGCACCAAGAGCACCAGCCGGGCGCACATCCGCCCGGCCAGCCCGGCGAGCACGACCCACAGCGGTACGTCGACTTTCGGATGCCGGGTCGGTATTTCGGGAAACGGCCGGGAGCCGTTGATTCTGGCCATGACAGATCACACCCACCCTGCATCGAAAGAAAAAGAAACGGAAGGAAGAGAAATCGGCGGGCCGGAACCGGTGGAGCGAAAAAGAAGACTCAGACGGCCGTCCCGGTACCCGTGATAAGCGCGCTCAGGCCGCGGTCGCGGTCTCGTTCTGTGAGGCGTCGGCGGTGGGATCTGTCAGCAGCCGTTCGCATTCGCCCAGATAGTCGGTGGCAGCCCGCACCAGCGCCCGCGCGAACGCGAGATGATCGACGGTCACCACGCCGTCTGTCACGGACAGGGACAGATGGGTGTGGTCGGCATCGACCGCGAGGATCGGCCGCTCGTGCGGGTAGGTGAAGCACCGCGCCGACCCGTCCGACCCGACATGCACGCTGATATGCCCGTGCGACCCGACCGGCACCCGCCCGCCACCGGCGTCCGGGATAGCTGTTGACTCGGTCATGCCGCGACCCGCCTCGCGCCCGTGCGCACCGGCCGTATCCCGGCCACCCAGAACGAGCCGGGGTTTCGC
>NZ_JWIO01000094.1 GCF_001017755.1 Protofrankia coriariae | reverse complement strand
CTCATCCTCGAAGCGCCCCCCGGCGACGCATCCCGCGTCATCGACGCTCCCGACGCTTCGAGTATTTCGATCACTTCGGGTATCTCAGGTATTTCGGACGCACGCACCACCAGCGCGGCTGACGCCACCCCGACGGCCGACACCGACATCGACACCGACGACAGCCACGCGCACACCACCGACACCGGCGCTGACACCGCTGTCACTGCCAGCACGGCCAGCACAGCCAGCACAGCTGTCACGGCCGGGCCGCGGCCCGTTCCGGCCGTCCCCCTGCTGCTGTCCGCCCGCACCCCCGCCGCCCTGAACGCCCAGGCCACCCGCCTGCACACCCACCTCACCGCACACCCCGACCTCGACCTGCGCGACGTCGGATACTCGCTGGTGACGGCCCGGGCCGTGCTGCCGCACCGGGCGGCCGTGGTCGCGGCCGACCCGCGCGAAGCGCTCGACGGCCTGGCCGCGCTGGCCGCGGGGCGCAGCACGCCCACGGTGCGGCGCGGGCAGCCCACCCTGCCAGGGCGCACCGCCTTCCTGTTCACCGGCCAGGGCAGCCAACGCCCCGGCATGGGCCGCGAACTCCACGACCACCACCCCGTCTTCGCCGCCGCCTGGGACGAGGCCGCCGCCCACCTCGACCCCCATCTCGACCGCCCCCTGCACGATCTTGTCTTCGCCCCGGCCCCGGCCGAGGGCGAGGGCGGCCTGGCCTCGGCGCTGGACGCCACCGGCTACGCCCAGCCAGCCCTGTTCGCCTTCCAGGTGGCGCTGTTCCGGCTGCTGGAGTCCTTCGGGCTGCGCCCGGACGCGGTCGCCGGCCACTCGATCGGCGAGATCGCCGCCGCCCACGTCGCCGGGGTGCTCACCCTGCCCGACGCGGCCGCCCTGGTCGCCGTCCGTGGCCGGCTCATGCAGCAACTGCCGGCCGGTGGGGTGATGGTGGCCGTCGCCGCCGACGAGGACGAGGTGCTCCCGCTGCTGGCCGAACTGGCCGGACGGACTGAGCAGACCGGGCAGGCCGGACAGGTGGGCATCGCCGCGGTCAACGCGCCGAAGGCGACGGTGCTCTCCGGGGCGGGCCCGGCCGTCGACGCGATCGTCGCCGTCCTCGCCGAACGCGGGGTGAAGACCCGCCGGCTGCGGGTCAGCCATGCCTTCCACTCGCCGCTGATGGAGCCGATACTCACCGAGTTCGGCCAGCACGCGGCCACGCTGAGCTACCACGAACCACGCCTGACGGTGGTGTCCACGCTCACCGGCGCACCGGCGAGCGGCGAGGAGCTGCGTGACGCCGGGTACTGGGTGCGCCACGCCCGGGATGCGGTGCGCTTCGCCGACGCGGTGCGCGCCCTGCACGGCAGCGGGGTGGTCCGCTACCTGGAGATCGGCCCGGACGCGGTGCTCACCCCCATGGCCGACGCGGTGCTCGCCGACGCCGACGGGTTGGCCCCCGCGCTGATCCCCCTGCTGCGCCGGGGCCGCCCGGAGCCGGAGACGCTGGCCGCCGCGCTCGGCGCCGCCTTCGTCGCCGGTGTGGGCGTCGACTGGCGCGCGGTGTTCGCCGGCGACGCCAGGCGTCCGGTGCCGCTGCCCACCTACCCGTTCCAGCGGGAACGCTACTGGATCACCGCGCCGACGCACGCCGGCAGCCCGGCACCGGGCCTGGCCGCCGGGCATCCGCTGGCCGACGCGGCGCTGCCCGTCGCCGGTGACGACAGCCTGCTGCTCACCGGACGGCTGACCACGGCCACCACACCCTGGCTGGCCGACCACGCCGTCGCCGGCAGCACGGTGCTGCCGGGCGCGGCGGCCGTCGCTACTGGCTGGACCCCCCGCCACCCCCCACCGGCCCGGACGGGGCCGGGCAGCGCTCCAGCGACCATCCCCTGCTGGCCGCCGAGATCGAGCTGCCGGACGACGGCGGCGTGATCTTCACCGGCCGGTTGGACCGCGACGCGGCGGCCTGGCTGACCGACCACGGCCTGGCCGACAGCGTGGTCGTCCCCGGCGCCGTCCTGGTCGAGCTGGCGGTGCACGCCGGCCGGCGGGTCGGTGCCGGGCAGCTGGCCGAACTGGTCCTGGAACAGCCGGTGGTCCTGCCCGAGGAGGGCGGCCGCCACCTGCGGCTGACCGTTTCCGGGCCGGACGCGGCGGGACGCCGGGCGGTCAGCATCCACACCCGTCCCGCCGACGAAACCGACGGCTGGGGCGGTGACGGGAGCGGTAACAGCAGCGGCGGCAGAGCCGCTGACAGAGCCGCTGACAGAGCCGTCAACGGGACCGGTGGGGACGGCGGCACCGCCGCGACGTCCTGGCGCCGGCACGCGCGGGGCCACCTGACCGCGCAGCTCGCGCCGGACGACCAGCCCACGCCGGACGGCCAGGGCACGCCGGACAGCTCCCCCGGCGCGGCGGCTTGGCCGCCCGCGGGCGCGCGGGCCATCGACCTGGCCGGCGCCTACGACGCGCTCGCGCATCGGGGCTACCGGTACGGCCCGGCCTTCCAGGGCCTCACCGCCGCCTGGCGGGCCGGCGACGACCTGCACGTGGAGGTGTCGCTCCCGTCGGCCGCGCTGACGGCGGACGCGGGCGTGTTCACTCCGCACCCCGCCCTGCTCGACGCCCTGCTGCACGTGCTGCTCGTCACGGCGGAGGACAGCGGCGAGCAGGCACGGCTGACCGTGCCGTTCTCCTGGAGCGGGGTCAGCCTGCCCAGCGGTGGGCACTCGACGCTGCGCGCCACCCTGACCCGCACCGCCCCGGACGACATCCGGATCGACATCGCCGACTCCGAGGGGCGTCCCCTCGGCACGGTCGCGTCCCTGCGGATCCGGGAGATCGACGCCGGGCAGGTGACGGCCGGCGGCCGGCCACCGCTGTACGGGCTGACCTGGAACCCGCTGCCGTTCCCGCCCGCCGGGACGCCGACCCGGTGGGCCGTGCTGGGCGACGACGACCTGGGCCTGCCCGGCGCCGAGCGGCACGCCGAGCTGACTCCGCCCGAGGACGGGACGGTCCTGCTCGCCCCGCTGCCACGCGCCCTGGCCACGCCGGACGCGGCAGAGACAGCGGCGCCAGCGCCGGCGGCACCCGAGACAGCGAACGCTGCGGACGGCGGCACCGCCGCCACCGCGCACCGGTACGCCCGATGGGCGCTGGACCTGGTGCAGCGATGGCTCGCGGACGAGCGTTCCGCCGGCAGCCGGCTCGTCGTGGTGACCCGGGGGGCGATGCCCGCCGGNNGCGATGCCCGCCGGTGACGTCGGGGAGGTGCGGGATCCGGCGGCGGCCGCCGTCTGGGGGCTGGTGCGGACCGCGCAGGCCGAACACCCCGGGCGTTTCGTCCTCGTCGACATCGATGCCGACGAGGACGAGGGCGCCGGCCCGGACCCGGCGGCGCTGGCCGGGGTGCTGGCCACCGGCGAGAGCCAGTTCGCGCTGCGCGGCTCGGTGGCGCTCGTGCCCCACCTGACCCGGGGCGGCCCGCGCCCACCGGCCGCCGCGGCCCCGGCCTCGACCCCGGTGTCGGGATCGGGACCGGAATCGGCCTCGATCCCGGCTCAGGCCGGGACGGTGCTGGTCACCGGGGCGACGGGTGCCCTCGGCGGTCTCATCGCCCGCCGGCTGGTCACCGCGCACGGGGCGCGCCAGCTGCTGCTGACGAGCCGGCGGGGATCCGCCGCGCCGGGCGTGTCGGACCTCGTCGAGGAGCTGACCGGCCTGGGCGCGACGGTGACGGTCGCGGCCGTCGACGCGGCGGACGGCGCCGCGCTGCGCCGGCTGCTCGACGAGTTGCCGGCCGACCGCCCGCTGACCGGGGTGGTCCACGCCGCGGGCGTGATCGACGACGGGATCGTGACGTCGCTGACCGCCGAGCGGCTCGACGCGGTGCTGCGGCCCAAGGTGGACGCGGCCTGGGCGCTGCACGAGGCCACCGCCGACCGTCATCTGTCGCTGTTCGTCCTGTTCTCCTCGGTCGCCGGCGTCGTCGGCAACCCCGGCCAGGCGAACTACGCGGCGGGCAACACGTTCCTCGACGCGCTCGCGCAGGCGCTGCGCGCCGACGGGCGTCCCGCCACCGCCCTGGCCTGGGGGCTGTGGGACGCGGCCGCGGGCGGCATGGCCGTCGGGCTCACCGACGCCGACGTGCTGCGCTGGCGGCGGCGCGGCGTCGCGCCGCTGCCCGCCGACCTGGGCGTGCACCTGCTGGACGCGGCGGTCGCGCACGGCGGCGGGCTGCTCGTCCCGGCCCGGCTCACCCCGGCGACGATCGAGGGCGAGGCGCCGACGGTCCTGCGCGACCTCGTCCCCACCCCCGTCTCCGCCGCTGCCGCGGCGGCCCGGCCCGGCGCGGCGGGCGGGGCGGGCG
>NZ_JWIO01000092.1 GCF_001017755.1 Protofrankia coriariae | reverse complement strand
CAAGAATTCTGACGCGCGACACGAGGACGGGATAACCGACGCCGTACATCTGCGGCAGAGCAATCAGGACGGCTCCGAGCAACACGCCGCCCACCGCCGGCCGCAGCCACTCCGGGCCTCGCCAGACCCGGTCGCAGCCGTCATCCACGGCGTAGAGCACGCGGGTGAACGCCACCCCGGTGACCCCACCGAGAACGCCGAGCAGTGCGAAGAACGGGTAGTCCGCCGCGCTGCGGACGGCGAACGGTGGCAGCGTCAGAAACGGATTCGAGCCCAGCACCGCCCGCCCGACCACGCTGGCGGTCACGGCGGCCAGGACCACAACCCCGAACGCCTCGGCGGTGAACGACGCGAGGATCACCTCACAGGCGAACATCACGCCGGCGAGCGGTGCGTTGAAGGTCGCCGCGATCCCGCCGGCGGCCCCGCAGGCGACGAGGACGGGCAGCCGTTCGGCGCCGACCCGGGCGACCTGACCGAGCGCCGAACCGAGCGCGGACCCGATCTGCACGATCGGCCCCTCCCGGCCCACCGAGCCACCCGCACCGATGCACAGCGCGGACGCGAGCGACTTGACCGCCGACACCCGCGGCGCGATGCGGCCGTCATGTTCGGCGACGGCGTGCATCACCTCGGGAACGCCGTGCCCGCGGGCTTCCCGGGCGAACCGGTTGATCAGCGGACCGTAGAGCAGGCCACCGGCGACCGGGGCCAGCAGCAGATACCCAAAGCCAAGAGCGGGCACGTGCGGATTGGCCGCATGGCCCGCGACCGAGCAGTCCTCCCGGCCGCAGAACACCTCGGTGAACAGCACGATCAGCCAACGGAAACCGACCGCCGCCAGTCCCACTCCCGCGCCGACCATCATGGCCAATGCGATCAGCCCCGCCCCGCTCCGTGCCGTGCCGTGCCGGTACCAGCCCCGGCCGGCCACCGGGACCTCGCCCATCGGACCGCCGTCTTTCGATCCGCCACCGCACGCATATTTGCATAGTACAAAAGTTGTGCTGAGCATCCGAGTGGCATGCGCTGGTTCACTCGCCGGCTGCCGTGGGCGGTAGAACAGTGCCATGAGCGGCACGCCGGACGCCTCCACCCCACCTGGCGCCCCCGACGACGGCGTGGACGAGCTCACTGACGCCGTCCTCACCGCATCCCGCCTGCTGGTGGCCGTGTCCGCCCGCTCGCTGACCGCCGTCGGCGAGGACGTCACCCTCCCCCAGTTCCGCATGCTCGTCGTCCTAGCCAGCCGCGGACCTCTCCGGGCCGGCGACCTCGCCGACTTCCTCGCCGTCCACCCCTCCACTGCCACCCGCATGGCCGACCGTCTCGTCGCCGCCGGCCTGATCGACCGCCTCGGCAACCCGGACAACCGCCGCGAGGTCAATGTCGCGCTCACCGTGACCGGCAGGCAGCTCGTCGAGGACGTCACCCGCCGCCGCCGAGCCGAGATCACGGCGATCGTCGCGAGGATGGACCCCCGCCTGCGCGGCAGCCTGGTCGCGGCGTTACGCGCCTTCGCGGCCGCGGGCGGGGAACCGGGCGTCGACGCCAACGCGCTGGGCTGGAGCTGACCGGGGCGGGGCCAGCCCCCATCCTCACCGCGGTGTCGAATTCGGCCCTCCCGACCCTCCGCGCCCTTCGGCGCGCCAAGCTCCGACGTCAGGACGTGAACGGGGAGCGGCAGTCACATGAAGAAATCGTAAGGTTCGCCTCGCGTAAACCACTGCAAGGCCGCATACCGGGCCATACGGTGACGGTGTGCGCCGCAGACTCAGAGCCGACGGAGAAGCGTCACGCGGTGGCGGCGAGACGGAAAAGGCTTCCAGCAGCCGCGTGCTCGCGACCTGAACGCCTGCCCACTGAAACGGGGCACCATCATGCCTTTGGACGCAACCGGAAAGATTTCCCTCGATCATGTCTATACCGCACCGAATCCCCGCGAGTACTTTTCGACGCTGGGGCGACTCGACTATCAGATTCCTCAGCTCGCGAAGCCCTACTTCGAGAACCTTCTTCTTCGATACCGGGAAGCCAGCGGCTCCCCGTCACCTACGGTTCTCGACGTCGGATGCTCCTACGGGGTGAACGCCGCGCTGCTCAAGTTCGACCTGTCCCTGGTCGAACTCTACGATCACTACGCGGCTGCAGCCAGTGATCCGCGGGAGCGGAGCGTCCTGCTGGACCGCGATCGGGCGCTCGCCGCTGCGCGGCGCGCTCCCGCCGGCCCTCGCGTCATAGGCCTCGACAACTCGGCGCCAGCCCTCGCCTACTGCAATGTTCCTCAAAGACAGTAGACAAACTGGCGGCGGAGGGTGCGGGTCGGTGCTGCGGGGCGTCCCCAGACCCAGGGGCGGGCGCGCGCGTTGAGCTGGGCGGTGGCCAGGTCGACGGCGCGGGTGATCTCGTCGGTGTCGACGAAGGTCTGTCCGGCGAACGCCGCCCGGCGCAGCAGCCGCCACCAGCCCTCGGCCATGTTCAGCCAGCAGGCCTTCTTCGGGATGAACACCTGCTGGATCCGCCGATGGTGGGCCAGCCACCGGCGGACCTTCCCGCTGGTGTGGGTGGACAGGTTGTCGGTGACCACCCGGATCGGGCCGCGGGGATTGGCCTGGGCGATGAGGGTCAACAGCTGTATCCAGCCGTCGCTGTTGCGTGATGGGGCGCAGGAGGTGACCTCGGT
>NZ_JWIO01000095.1:881-3810 GCF_001017755.1 Protofrankia coriariae | reverse complement strand
TCGCGGCGGCGGCGGACGGCACCGGCTGGTCGGAGGGCGTGGGCCTGCTTCTGCTCGAGCGGCTCTCGGACGCCCAGCGCGCCGGCCACCGCATCCTCGCCGTCGTCCGCGCCTCCGCCGTCAACCAGGACGGCGCCTCCAACGGACTGACCGCACCCAACGGACCATCCCAGCAGCGCGTCATCCGCGCCGCCCTCGCCGCCGCCGGCCTCACCCCCGCCGACGTCGACGCCGTCGAAGCCCACGGCACCGGCACCACCCTCGGCGACCCCATCGAAGCCCAGGCCCTCATCGCCACCTACGGCCAGAACCGCCCCGCCGACCGGCCGCTCTACATCGGCTCGCTGAAGTCCAACATCGGGCACGCCCAGGCCGCCGCCGGCGTCGCCGGCATCATCAAGACGGTCCACGCCCTCCAGCACGGCGTCCTGCCGAAAACCCTGCACGTGGACGCGCCGTCACCCTACGTGAAGTGGTCGGCGGGTGCGGTGGAACTGCTCACCGAGGCCCGCCCCTGGCCCGATGTCGACCGGCCCCGCCGGGCCGCCGTCTCCGNACCCTCGGCGACCCCATCGAAGCCCAGGCCCTGCTCGCCACCTACGGCCAGCACCGCCCCGCCGACCGGCCCCTGCTGCTCGGCTCGGTCAAGTCCAACATCGGCCACACCCAGGCGGCGGCCGGCGTCGCCGGCATCATCAAGATGGTCCAGGCCATCGAGCACGGCGTCCTGCCCAGGACCCTGCACGTGGACGAGCCGTCACCGTACGTGGACTGGGCTGACGGGGACATCGAACTGCTCACCGAGGCCCGGCCCTGGCCCGAGACGGGCGCGCCCCGCCGGGCGGGGATCTCCTCCTTCGGCGTCAGCGGCACCAACGCCCACGCGATCATCGAACAGGCCCCGGCCGACGACCGCCCGCCGGTACCGTCCCGTCCGGCCGCCGACGGCGAATCCGGCCACCGGCGGCGAACCGGTGACCGACGGCAAGCCGGTCGCGTGGACGCTGTCGGCGAAAACCCCGCAGGCCCTGCGGGCGCAGGCCACCCAGCTGGCGGCCTGGCTACGCGCGGACGAACCGCCGGCCGGCGGCGAACCTGTGACCAACGGCGGGGCTGAGGTGGACGGCGGCCGGGCCGGGGCCGGGGCGGGCGTCGCGGCGGTCGCGGCGGTCGCGGCTGCGCTGCACACCACCCGCGCGACGTTCAGCGAACGCGCGGTCGTCGTCGCCGACGACCGGGACGGCTTCCTGGCCTCCCTCGACGCGCTGGCCCGCGGCGACCTGCCGGTGAACGCGGCCCGGGGCACCGTCACGGCGGACCGCCGGATCGTGTTCGTCTTCCCCGGTCAGGGCTCCCAGTGGCCGGGCATGGCGGCGGGCCTGCTCGACTCCTCCCCGGTGTTCGCCGCGTCGGTCACGGACTGCGCGCGGGCGCTGCGCCCATACGTCGACTGGGATCTGCTCGACGTGCTGCGCGGGGCGCCGGACGCGCCGTCGCTGGAGCGGGTCGACGTGGTCCAGCCCGCGCTGTGGGCGGTCCTCGTCGCACTCGCGGCCCTGTGGCGCGCGCACGGTGTGCATCCGCACGCCGTCGTCGGCCACAGCCAGGGGGAGATCGCCGCCGCCCATGTGGCCGGCGCCCTGTCCCTGGACGACGCCGCCCGGATCATCGCCCTGCGCAGCAGGGCCATCACCACCCTGGCCGGACGCGGCGGCATGGCCTCGATCGCGCTGGCCGCGGACGACATCGAGCCGCACCTGGCCCGGTGGGACGGCCGGCTGTCGATCGCCGCCGTCAACAGCCCCGGGTCGGCGGTGGTCGCCGGTGACACCGACGCCGTGGCGGAGCTGGTCGCGGAGCTGGAGGCCGGCGGCACCCGGGCCCGGATCATCCCGGTCGACTACGCCTCGCACTCGGCGCACGTCGACAGCGTGCGCGAGGTGCTGCTGGCGGACCTGGCGCCGATCACACCGCGGGCGGCCACGATCCCGCTGATCTCCACGGTCACCGGTGAGCGGATCGACACCGCCACTCTCGACGCCGCCTACTGGGTCGCGAACCTGCGCGAGACGGTCCGCTTCGAGCAGGCCACCCGCGCCCTGCTCGACAGCGGCCATGACACGTTCGTCGAGATCAGCCCGCACGCGGTGCTCACCTTCGGCCTGCAGGAGACCGTCGGGGCGGCCGGCGCCACCGGCCCCACCGGTGCCGTGGTCGTCGGGACGCTGCGCCGCGACCAGGGCGGGCTGGACCGTTTCCTGCTGTCCGCCGCCGAGCTGTACGTCCAGGGGGTGCCGGTCGACTGGGCGCCGACGTTCGGCGGCCCGCACNGGCCCGCACCCGCGGGTCGCCCTGCCGACCTACGCCTTCCAGCACCGGCGCTACTGGCTGGACGTCGGACGCTCGTTCGCCGGGGAGCTGTCCGCCACCCGGCCGGCGNCAGGCCGGCGGGCCCGCCGGCGACGACCCGGCCGTGTCTCCGGGCACGGCCTCGGCCCAGGACACAGCCTCGGCCGCTGGTGGGCTTCTGCTGCTGCAACGGCTGGCCGGCCTCGGCGAGGCCGAACGTGACGAGGTGCTGCTGACGGTCGTCCGATCGGAGATCGCGACGGTTCTCGGGCACACCGACGCCGGCGAGGTCCTGCAGACCCGGACGTTCCAGGAGCTGGGGTTCAGTTCCCTGACCGCGGTCGACCTGCGCAACCGGCTGGGCGCGGCGACCGGGCTCGACCTGCCGGCCACGCTCGTCTTCGACCACCCCACCCCCGAGGCCGTCGCCGCCTACCTGCGCGGGGAGCTGGCCCTCGACACCCCGGCGGCGGTACCGGCGACGCCGGCGCACGCGGTCGACCAGTTGGAGGCCGCCTTCGCAGCCTTCGCCGCCGGCGCCGCCACGGAGGCGGACCGGCAGGCCGCGCTCACCCGCCTG
>NZ_JWIO01000095.1:0-875 GCF_001017755.1 Protofrankia coriariae | reverse complement strand
CCCCGCCAGCGCCACCGGCTTGTCCGACGACGACGAGCTGGACCTCGACTCCGCCAGCGACGAGGAACTGTTCGCCCTTATGGATCAGGAGCACGCCTGACGATGTCCAACGACGACAAGCTCCGCGAATACCTCAAGCGCGCGCTCGCGGACTCCCGGGCCGCGCACCGGCGGCTGCGGGAGATCGAGGAGAGCCGGCGGGAGCCGATCGCGATCGTCGGCGCCGCCTGCCGCTACCCCGGCGGGGTCGCCTCGCCGGAGGACCTGTGGTGGCTCGCCGCCTCCGGCGGTGACGCGATCAGCGGTTTCCCGGACGACCGCGGCTGGGACACCGACGCGCTCTACCATCCCGACCCGGACCATCCCGGCACCACCTACACCCGCCAGGGCGGGTTCATCTCCGGTGCCGGTGACTTCGACGCGGCGTTCTTCGGGATCTCCCCGCGGGAGGCCGCCGCGACCGACCCGCAGCAGCGCCTGCTGCTGGAGAACGCCTGGGAGCTGCTGGAGAACGCCGGGATCGACCCGGCGTCGCTGCGCGGCAGCCGCACCGGCGTGTTCGCCGGTGTCGCCGGACGTGACTACGCCGCCGGCTTCCACGAGGTCCCCGACGAGCTGGAGGGCTATCTGGTCACCGGCGCGCTCGGCAGCGTCGCCTCCGGCCGGATCTCCTACACGTTCGGTTTCGAGGGGCCGGCGGTCACCATCGACACGGCCTGCTCGTCGTCGCTGGTCGCCCTGCACCTGGCCAGCCAGTCGCTGCGCTCCGGCGAGAGCGACCTGGCGATCGCCGGCGGGGTCGCCGTCATGACGTCGCCGCTGGGTTTCGTGGACTTCGCCCGGCAGCGCGGGCTCGCCCCCGACGGCCGCTGCAA
>NZ_JWIO01000091.1:1875-3120 GCF_001017755.1 Protofrankia coriariae | reverse complement strand
CGTAACGCGCCCGCCCGTGTCGGTGTCGCCTCGACGGCTGTGGTCCCGACCGTCGGGGCCCCCGGTGCCGCGGTCCCGGGTGCCGGTGGCTCGGAGGTGGTGACCGCGCGCGCGGCGTCGTCCCGTACCGGAGGTGTGCCCACCGGGAGAGCGCGGGTGGGCGGTGTGCGTCCCGGAAGTGCCCGCACGGGCAGACGACCGGCTGTTGCCCGGGGCGGCAGGTCCGCCGGGCTCGTCGGTGGGCATGCCCTGTTCGGCAGCCGGCGGCGCGTCCTGCTGGTCGTGGCCGCGTTCATCGTGTTCGTCTGCCTGCCCGTCGGCGGTCTGCTGGTCACCGCGCACTCCAACGGGCTGGTGGGGCCGGCGGCTCAGGTCGCCCCCGGGCAGGCGTGGCGGGACGTCCTGGTGAGCCTGACCGACGCCCGCAGCCGCGCCTTCGAGCGGGCCGACGAGGTCGCCCTGCTCGACGCGGACGCGCTGGACAGCCTCATCTACTCGCGGGATCTCGCCCTGACGCGGCAGATCGTGGCCAGCGGCGGTCGGCCGTCCGGTATGCGACATGAGATCGCCGATCTTGACGTCCGGGAGAACGGCAGCGAGAAAGCGGTGCTGCGGGTCACCTACCGGATTCCGCCGTACAGCTACGTCGACGCCGCTGGCACTGTCCTGGCCCAGCAGCCTGGCCGCGACTGGCGGCCGTCCGACGTCACCGTGGTGAAGACCGACAAGGGGTGGCGCCTTGCCTCGTGGGCTGACACCGCGGGCTGAGACCCGCCCCGGACAGCCGCCCGAGCGGCTGCGGGGCCAGGCCCAGGGCCGCCGCCACCGGTCGCAGGCGATTTCCCGGCCCCCGAGACGATCCCCACGGCCCGGGTCCGAAACGCCGGCCGGCTAACACGCGCCCCCTCCCGAAGCCAAAATGATCCAATCATTCTAGATCATGAAAATGAGGGAACAGGCGGTCGCTGTGGCAGCCGTTTTCATGCTCGTTCGCCTGATCGAAAACTTTTCTGATCGGGATGGGATGGAAGGGGCTGACGGGCCGGGGGCGGTCAGGGGGCGGCGGGGGTTGTGCTGGTGGTCGCCGCGCGTAGGGCGGTGTCGATGTCGGGGTGGGAGAAGGTGAAGCCGGCGTCAAGGAGCCGGTGCGGCAGGACGCGCTGGGAGACGAGCACGCCGTCGTCGGCGATACCGCCGAGGGCGATCCGCAGCGCCGCGGCCGGTACCGGCAGGATCGCCCGCCGG
>NZ_JWIO01000091.1:1069-1867 GCF_001017755.1 Protofrankia coriariae | reverse complement strand
CGGCAGGATCGCCCGCCGGCCCACCGCCGCGCCGAGAGCCTGGGCGAAGGCGATGTTGGTGACCGGCGCCGGACTGGTCAGGTTCACCGGGCCGCGCAGGCCGTCCGCGGCCAGCAGAAAGATGATCGCCGCTGTCTCGTCCGCCAGGGTGATCCAGCTCAGCCACTGCCGGCCCGAGCCCAGCCGGCCACCGAGCCCGCGCCGAAACAACGGGAGCTGCCGGGCCAGCGCGCCGCCGCGCGCCGAGAGGACGACCCCCGAACGCAGGTGGCACACGCGCACACCGGCCTCCTCGGCGGCGGCGGTGGCTGCTTCCCAGTCGGCCACCAGCTCGGCGAGGAAACCGCTCCCACGGGGCTCGGACTCGTCGACCGGACGGTCCCCGGTGTCGCCGTACCAACCGGTCGCGCTCGCGGACAGCAGCACCCGCGGCCGCGGGTGGNNNCCCGCGGCCGCGGGTGGGTGGCGGCCACCGCGGTGGCCAGCAGGGTCGTCCCGGACATCCGGCTGTCGCGGATCCGCCGCCTGTAACGGGTGGTCCAACGGTGGTCGCCGACCCCGGCGCCAGCCAGGTGGACGACCGCGTCGGCCCCGGCCAGGGCGGCCGGCTCGAGCGTGCCGCGGGCCGGATCCCAGCGGATCTCCGAGCCGTCCCGCACGGGCCGCCGGACCAGGGCGCGCACGGTGTGCCCGTCGGCCCGCAGGGCCGGGACGAGCGCCGACCCGATCAGGCCGGATGCGCCGGAGACAACGACGTCCACGGGCTGATCCTCACCCCTGGATGGCTGGCGGGCGAGC
>NZ_JWIO01000091.1:0-1062 GCF_001017755.1 Protofrankia coriariae | reverse complement strand
CGGGCGAGCCGGCCCGCCAGCCACGGCCGTCAAACATGATCATCAACCGGGGGTCGGGTACACGCCGGTCACGTACCGGCTCCCGGCCCCGGCTGTGGATCATCTGGTCATCGGATGGTCACAGGCCGAGTTCGGCCTCGAAGGAGCCTTCCTCCAGGCGCCTGCGCAGGGTGGTGAGGAAACGGGCCGCGTCGGCGCCATCGACGATCCGGTGGTCGTAGGTGAGCGCGAGGTACACGGTCGAACGCACCGCGATGATCTCGCCGAGCTCGGGGTCGTCGACGACCGTGGGCCGCTTGACCACCGCGCCGGTCCCGAGGATCCCGACCTGCGGCTGGTTGATGATCGGCGTGTCGAACAGGGCGCCGCGGCTGCCGGTGTTGGTCAGGGTGAAGGTGCCGCCGCCGAGCTCGTCCGGGGTGACCCGGTTCTCCCGCGTCCGGGTCGCCAGATCGTCGATCTTGCGCGCCATCCCGGTGAGGTTGAGGTCACCGGCGTGGTGGATGACCGGGACGAGCAGCCCCCGGTCGGTGTCCACGGCGATGCCCAGATGCTCGGCGTCGTAGTAGGTGATCGTGCCCTGTTCGATGTCCACGCTGGCGTTGACGTTGGGGTGCTCGCGCAGCGCCTCGCAGGTCGCGACCGCGAAGAACGGCAGGAACGACAGCTTGACGCCCTCCCGCGCCTCGAACGCCTTCTTCGCGCGGTCGCGCAGCCGGGCGATACGGGTGACGTCGGCCTCGACGACGGTGGTGAGCTGCGCGCTGACCTGGAGGGACTCGACCATCCGCTGCGCGATCACCGAACGTAGCCGCGACAGCTTCTCGGTGCGGCCACGCAGCGAGACCGGTGCCGCCGCGGGCGCGGCAGGCGCAGCCGGTGTCGCAGCGGGCACCGCCACCGGCGAGGCAGCGGGAGCGGCCGGGGCCGCGGCGGCCGGGCTGGCCGGGGTGCGTGCCGCGTCGATGACGTCCTGCTTGCGGATGCGGCCGCCGACACCGGTGCCCGTCACCGCGGCGAGGTCCACGTCGTGCTCGGCGGCGAGCCGCCGGACCAGCGGGG
>NZ_JWIO01000093.1 GCF_001017755.1 Protofrankia coriariae | reverse complement strand
GGTACCTGATCGAGCACTCGGCCGGGTCGGGGAAGACGAACACGATCGCCTGGACCGCGCACCGGCTGGCGCGGCTACACGTGAACGACGAGAAGGTCTTCGACTCGGTCATCGTGGTCGTGGACCGGACGGTGCTCGACGGGCAGCTCCAGGAGGCGATCCGGCAGATCGACGGGTCCGGCAAGATCGTGGCCACGATCAGCCCGGAGGACGTCCGCAAGGCCGGCGCGAAGTCGAAGTCCGGGCTGCTGGCCTCCGCGCTCAAGAACGGCGAGCTGATCATCGCGGTGACGGTGCAGACGTTCCCGTTCGCGATGGACGAGATCCAGGCAGACAAGGGGCTGAAGGGCAAGAAGTTCGCCGTCATCGCCGACGAGGCGCACTCGTCGCAGTCCGGCAGGATCTCCTCCCAGCTGAAGGCCGTGCTCACCGCCGAGGAGATCAAGGACCTCGAAGACGGCGGCGAGGTCTCCCTGGAGTCGATCCTGGCGGCACGGATGAGCGAGCGGGCCGACTCGCCGAACATCTCCTACTTCGCGTTCACCGCGACCCCGAAGGCCAAGACGCTGGAGATGTTCGGGCGCAAGGGGCCGGACGGGAAGCCGGTCGAGTTCCACCTGTACTCGATGCGGCAGGCGATCGAGGAGGGGTACATCCTCGACGTCCTGCGTGGCTACCAGTCGTACGACACCGCGCTGAAGATCGCCGGCAAGGCCNCCAACGTCGCCCATCTGCTGGAGCGCAGGGCGAAGGCGATGGTCGCCACCGACTCGCGCAAGGCCGCGGTGAAGTACAAGAAGGCGATCGACGCCTACCTCGCTCGCCGGGCTGCGGAGGATCCGTCGTACACCTACCGCACGCTCGTCGCCTTCTCCGGGTCGGTGACGATGGAGGAGAACGAGGTGTGGGCCTCGGAGTGGGGGCCGGCGCCGGCGAAGGACGTCGAGTTCACCGAGACCAACCTGAACCCCGGTGCTGGTTCGGACCTGGCCGCGGCGTTCAAGGGCGCGACCTACACGATCATGCTGGTCGCCAACAAGTTCCAGACCGGCTTCGACCAGCCGCTGCTCTCGGCGATGTACATCGACAAGAAGCTTTCCGGGGTCACCGCCGTGCAGACGCTCTCCCGGCTCAACCGCACCCACCGCACCGCGGGCGGGGAGGTCAAGCGCAAGACGTACGTCCTGGACTTCGTGAACAAGCCCGACGACATCCGGGCCGCGTTCGAGCCGTACTTCACCAACGCGACCCTGGAGACCGAGACCGACCCGTACGTCGTCGCCCACCTCGCCGCCAAGCTCGCCCAAGCCGGGATCTACACCGCCGACCAGGTACGGGACGTCGCCGAGCTGTGGGTGAAGCGGAAAGGCAACAACGCGCTCTCGGCCGCGATCGCCCCGGCGAAGCACGAGTTCGCGGCCCGCTACGCCGCGGCGATCGAGGCCGATGACAAGGTCACGCTCAGCACCCTTGACCTGTTCCGCCAGGACGTCTCCACCTACGTCCGGCTCTACGACTTCATGAGCCAGATCGTCGACTACGGCGACCCGCACCTGGAGATGCTCTCCATCTTCCTGCGTCTCCTGGAGAAGGTCATCGCCGACTCCTCGTGGGCTGCCGAGGTCGACCTCTCCGATGTCGTCCTGGTCGGGGTCAAGCATGAGAAGCGGATCGCCGTCGATATCTCGCTGACCGGCGACGGAGAGCTCAAGGGAATCAGCGCCGCCGGAACCGGCACCCGCAAGGAGCCCAAGTACGTCGCGCTCCAGGTCGTTATCGACAAGATGAACGACCTCTTCGGCGCCGAGTCCTTCACCGAGTCCCAGATCCGCGAGTTCGTCAACGGCCTAGTCCAGCGACTCCTCGCCTACCCCGACCTCGTCAGGCAGACCCAGGTCAACTCGAAGAAGCAGTTCATGGACTCCGACGACTTCAAAACCATCGTCACCGAGGCCGTCCTCGACAACCAGGAAGCCCACAACACCATGGCCGACTACTTCTTCAGCGACGGCCCGGGAATCAACGGCGTCATCCTTGCTCTCGCGGACGCCTTCTACGAGGTCGCCACTTCGCAGGAGACTGACTGACAGAATGTTCGGCCGGGGATGGTGTCGGTCTTGGGAAGTCTTTGCCTTGGCGGGTAGCAGCCGCCTGCTGAATAGGCGCGCACGCGACCAGGGCACATCTACAGTCGAGGCTGAGTTCATTGTAAAGATCCTACTCTCGGCGTTCAGTGCGCAGTCGCGGGGACGCGGCCACGCGGCAGGTCAGGCGAATGCAAAAGTGAAGAAGACCGTTTTGATCGGCGGATTGTGCGCAGCACGGACGGAATTCCTGTAGATGGGGTGCGGCGCTCTGCAACGAATCCAGTGCTCTGAAGGACGACCGGAGGAATTGTGCGACTGCATTCGATCTATGCCCGTTTCTACCGCTCCTTGAACTACGACTTCCTCCGCGCCTCGGCTGATGACTACGCGCCGGATCCCTGGGACGGCACGCCGGAGGGCGACTATCCGTTCGTCCGCATAAAGCTGCGTCCGGACATCACCACCGTGGTCGGTGGCAATGAATCTGGGAAGACTCAGGTGCTGCGCGTGATCGAAGCAGCGCTGACCGGTGGCGGATACGACCGAAGTGATTTCTGTAGGTATTCTCGGTTCTTCGGTGTGGACCAGGCGATTACCAAGCCAGAGTTCGGGGCGCTGTTCACCGACGTCAGCCAAGACGACCTGAGGGCCGTTGAGCAAATGTCGTCGCTAAGCGGACTGTCGGACGTGGACCGCATCGCGATCTTCCGAATGAACGAGACGCCGCAGCTGCGGGTCTACGCCCGTCATGGCGGAAGCTGGTCGGGTTCCTCTCACGTCAAGGCGCCGAAGGTGCTCTCGGCTTTGGGCATGCCGCGGCCGTTTCGTATCGATGCGGACGTGCCGTTGCCCGACAGCGTGCCCCTCGACTACATCGTAGGCGGCAAGCCGGTCGCCTCGGTCGGCCGGGAATTCCTGCGCCGGGTGTGGGACGCAGTCATCGAACGTCGCAGTTGGTTCGACGACGCCTCCACCGTGGCCAACAATGCGAGCGAGATCTCCGGACTGTTCCGGCCTCTTCGTGAGGCGACGGCCGAGGAGCTGAGTGCGTACAAGCTAGCCGCTGACCTGCTGTTGGATGTTGCAGGTCTAGGTCGGGAGCTTTTCGCCGAGTTGCAGACTGCCGTCAAAACGAAGAACGGCTACGCCAATAGTATTGTCGACACCATCAACGCCGAGCTCGCCAAAGCACTCAACTTCCCGCATTGGTGGTCGCAGGACTCCAAATTTGAGCTGTTCGTGTCCCTGTACGAATACGATCTCGTCTTCATGATCCGCGATCGCACTGGTCGGACCTACGGATTCGACGAACGCAGCGACGGCCTTAAGTACTTCCTCAGCTACTTCGTGCAGTACCTGGCCCACCAAGCCCCGGGGGACGGCGCCCAGGAGATTCTGCTGATGGATGAACCTGACCGTTACCTGTCCTCGGCCGGGCAGCAGGATCTCCTGCGCATCTTCGAGGATTTCGCTCGACCTCAGGACATCGCTCGCTCGCCCGTGCAGGTCGTCTACGTAACCCACTCTCCCTTCTTGATTGACAAGAACGAAGCGGATCGCATCCGCGTGCTGGAGAAAGGTGAACATGACGAAGGGACGCGGGTCGTCACCAGCGCGGCGGCTAACCACTACGAACCGCTTCGCTCGGCCTTTGGTAGCTTCGTCGCCGAAACCACTTTCATCGGCAACTGCAACCTCATCGTTGAAGGGCCTTCCGACCAGGTTCTGCTCGCCGGGGCATCCCGGTGGCTGGCCGGACGCGGTGCCGCCGCCCGAGAACGCCTCGACCTCAACAAGATCACGATCGTGCCCGCCGGCGGCACACCACACGTGCCCTACCTCGTGTATCTCGCCCGAGGGCGCGACGTCGAGAAGCCCCCAGTCATCGTGCTACTCGACAATGACAAGGCCGGCGACGAGGCCCGTAACCCTCTGTGTCAGTCTCGGGTG
>NZ_JWIO01000090.1 GCF_001017755.1 Protofrankia coriariae | reverse complement strand
CCGGCTGGCGGCCCGCTGCCGTTCCTGATCTCCGCGCGCTCACCCAGAGCTCTCCAGGACCAGGCCGCCCGGCTGGCCGCGCACGTCAGCGGTGACAGCGCGCCGCGGCTGGTGGACGTCGCCTACTCGCTGGCCACCACCCGGGCGACGCTGTCCCACCGCGCCGTCGTCATCGCCGGGGACCGGGACGACCTGCTCGCGGGCCTGGACGCGGTCGCGACCGAGCGGCAGACGCCCCGGACCGTCGTGGGCACCGGCACCCCTGGCAAGATCGCCTTCCTGTTCACCGGGCAGGGCGCGCAGCGCCCCGGCGCCGGCCGCGAGCTCTACGACACCTACCCCGTCTTCCGCGCCGCCTTCGACGAGACCACCGCCGCCCTCGACAGCGCCCTCGCCACCTACACCGACCAGCTCGACCAGCCGCTACGGCCACTGCGCGAGGTCATCTTCGACACCGACCCCACCGACCTCAACCAAACCCTCTACACCCAGCCCGCCCTCTTCGCCCTCGAAACCGCCCTCTACCACCTCCTCACCCACTGGGGCCTGCAACCCGACCACCTCGCCGGCCACTCCATCGGCGAACTCACCGCCGCCCACACCGCCGGCATCCTCACCCTCCCCGATGCCACCACCCTCGTCGCCGCCCGCGCCCATCTGATCAACTCCGCCCCAGCAGGCGGCATCATGATCGCCATCCAGGCCGGGGAACACGACGTCCGCACCGCCCTCGACGGCCACCCCGGCGTCGACATCGCCGCCATCAACGGGCCGACCTCCGTCGTCATCGCCGGCGACCCCGAACCCACCCACGCCGTCGCCCAACACTTCGCCGACCGCGGGGTAAAAACCCGTCAGCTACGCGTCAGCCATGCCTTCCACTCCCACCACCTCGACCCCATCCTCGACCAGTTCGACGCCGTCGCCCGCACCCTCACCTACCACCAGCCCGCCGTCCCGATCGTGAGCGCTCTCACCGACACCCCGNCCCACCACCTCGACCCCATCCTCGACCAGTTCCACACCATCGCCGCCACCCTCACCTACCACCAGCCCTCGATCCCGATCATCACCGCCCTCACCGACACCCCCGACAGCGACCCGGCCACCCCCGAACACTGGACCCGCCACATCCGCGCCACCGTCCACTACCAGCACGCCACCGAAACCCTCCACCACCACGGCACCACCACCTACCTCGAACTCGGCCCCGACCCCGTCCTGACCGCCCTCACCCACGAAACCCTCACCAACACCAACAGCGACAGCGGCGACAACCGACCCGAAACGGTCGCCGTCCCCCTGCTGCGCCGCAACCGGCCCGAAACGGCCACCCTGCTCACCGCGCTCGCCACCGCACACACCCACGGCGTCCGCCTGGACTGGCCCGCCCTCTTCACCGGCCCCGACACGACCGGCCCCGACGCGGCGATCGCCCCGCCACGCACCGTCCCCCTGCCCAACTACGCCTTCCAGCGCCAGCGCTTCTGGCTGCGCCCCGCCACCACCAGCGGCGACCCCACGACCCTGGGCCTCGCAGCCACCCAGCACCCGCTCCTGCGTGCCGCCCTCACCCCCGCCGACACCGAGCAGACCATCCTCACCGGCCGCCTCTCCCTGCACACCCACCCCTGGCTCGCCGACCACGCCGTGCTGGGCTCCGTGATCGTCCCGGGCACGGTGTTCATCGAGCTCGCCCTGCACGCCGGCGAGATCACCGGGTACGACACCGTCGACGAGCTGATCGCCGAGGCGCCGCTGGTGTTGCCCGGCCGGTTCGGCGTCCAGGTACAGGTCGTCGTCGGCGCGCCGGACGAGACGGGACGCCGACCGATCGCGGTCCACTCGCGGCCGGACGGCGAGCAGCCCCGCGCCGACGGCTGGACCCGCCACGTCAGCGGCTACCTGACCGCCGACGACACCCCCGCCGCGGAGGCCCTGGCGACCTGGCCGCCTCCGGGCGCCGAGGCCATCAGCACCGACGGTGACGACAGCGGCAGCGGCAGCGCGTACGTCGACAGCGTCTACGAAGCCCTGGCCGGCGCGGGGCTGGTGTACGGGCCGACGTTCCGCGGGCTGCGCGCCGCCTGGCAGCGGCAGTCCGAACGGGGCGAGGAGCTGTTCGCCGAGATCGAGCTGCCCGAGCAGGTACGCGCGGACGCCGGCGACTTCGGCCTGCACCCCGCCCTGCTCGACGCGGCCGTGCACGTCAGCGCCCACCGGGGGCTGCTCGACGCCCCGCCAGGCCAGGTGCAGCTTCCGTTCGCCTGGTCGGGTCTGCGGCTGCACTCCGCCGGCGCGTCCGCGCTGCGGGTGCGGCTGGCGGTGATCGGACCGGACCGGCTGTCCCTGCACACCGCCGACGGCACCGGCGCGCTCGTGCTGTCGATCGCCTCGCTCACCGGCCGGCTGGTGTCCTCGGCGCAGATCAACGCCGCGCGGGCCGCCGCCGGCGGGGCAACGGACGACGACACCCTGTTCGCGGTGGACTGGAAACCGCTGCCGACGTCGACGGCCACCGACCGCCGGACCTGGTCCGTGCTCGGCGCCGAGGAGCACCTGCGCGACCTGCTGCGGCAGGCCCGCGCGGACACCCGCGCGTTCGCCGACCTCACCGACCTCACCACCGCCATCGACCTCGGCGAGCCCACCCCCGGTCTGGTCTTCGCCAGCGGCCTGCCGGCCACCGGCGTCGACGACAGCGGCCCGAACACCAGTGCCGGCGACGGCGGCACTGGCGGTGACGTCCTGGCCGCCGCGCACGCGACGGCGCGCGGCGTCCTGGCCCAGGTGCAGGCGTGGACCGCCGAACGCCGGGTCGACGGCGCCCAGCTCGTCATCGTCACCCGGCACGCGGTCGCCGTGGACGGCGTCCCCGCCGACGCCCCCGCCGACGCCCAGGGCACAGCCGACCCCCAGGGCACAGCCGACGCGGACACGACAACCGCTCAGGAGACGGACGCCCCCAACGGGACCGCCGGCGGCGGAACTGTCGGCAGCGGGGCCGTTGGCAGTGAAGTTGTTGACGAAGCTGTCGATGTCGCGTCCGCCGCCGTGTGGGGGCTGGTGCGTTCGGTGCAGGCCGAGCATCCCGGCCGGATCGTCCTGCTCGACGTCGACGACGATCCCGTCTCGGCCGCGGCGCTGCCGGCGGCGCTCGCCGTCGCGGACGCCGGCGGTGAGCCGCAGCTCGCGATCCGCGCGGGCAGCGTCGCCGTCCCCCGCCTGGTCCGGGTCGCGACGGCCGACCCGACCGGCACGGCAGGCCCAGGCACGGATGTGGCCGCGGGTGCGGGTGCGGGTGCGGACACAGCCACGGCCACAGAGACGATCACGGAGACGGCCGCGGGCGGCCCGGCGTCCGTCACGGACAGCACGGTGGACGCGCCGGACACCACGTCGGACACCACAGCGTCGGACACCACAGCGGACGTGACAGCGACCGGCACAGTGGCCGGGACGTCGTTCACCGCCGGCGGCACTGTTCTGATCACAGGTGGTACCGGCGCGATCGGCGCGCTGGTCGCCCGCCATCTGGTCGCCGCCCACGGCGTCCGCCACCTCGTCCTGACCTCCCGCGGCGGTCCCGACGCCGCCGGTGCGGTGGCGCTGCGGGACGAGCTCGCCGAGCTCGGCGCGACCGCCACCGTCGTGGCCGCGGACGCCGCCGACCGTGGCGCGCTCGCCGGCGTCCTCGCCGCGATCCCGGCCGAGCATCCGCTGACCGCGGTCGTGCACGCCGCCGGCATCGCCGACGACGGCCTGCTCGCCGGCCTCACCGGTGACCGTCTCGACGCGGTGCTGCGTCCCAAGCTGGACGGCGCCTGGCACCTGCACGAGCTCACCCGCGGGCACGACCTGGCCGCGTTCGTGCTGTTC
>NZ_JWIO01000007.1:79562-114152 GCF_001017755.1 Protofrankia coriariae | reverse complement strand
CACTGATCACGAGACACTCCCCGTCGTGGGCGTCGGCCGGCTTCCGGGTTGCTGGGTTTCACAGCGGTAGGCAGGCATGTCGCAGGGTCCACAGCATGCTTCCCGTGCCAGCTTTGCCGCCCGCGTGCCCGGGTGGGGTGGGGGTGGCTGGCAGGCGGCCGTGCAGGAGGGTCGCGGACAGTGGTGGGACGTCGACGCGCCAGAACACCTCCGGTGGCGATCGCAGCGCCGTGACCAGCACGGCCCGGACGACCGCCGGGTGGGTCACGGCGATCACGTTCTCCGGGTCGGTGGCACGGGCGGCCAGCCATGCCGCGACGCGGTCGAGCAGGTCCACGACGGATTCGCCGCCGTGCGGTGCCGCGACCGGGTCCTCGGTCCACAGCCGCAGGTCCGCGGGGCTGATCTCGTCGAGCGAGCGGCCCGCCCAGGCGCCGACGTCGAGGTCGCGCAGGGCGGGATCGGGCGTGGCCGACAGGCCCAGCGCCTGAGCTGTCTGACGGGTGCGCAGGGAGCGGTCGCACCAGGCCCGCCCACCGCGCAGCGCCCGTCCGGAGGGGGTGCGCGATGTACCCGACGTGTGCGTCATGTGCGATGTGGCCACGGCGGCGGCCCGACGGGCTTCGGCGTCGTCGATGGTGTCGTCGTCGACGCCGAAGCGCGCCGCTCGCACGGCGGCGGTCCGGGCGTGGCTGACCAGGGTCAGCCGCAGCGGTCCGCCCGCGCTCACGCCCCGGTGGCGACCGGTGATCCGCCCGAGGCCGTGGGGGCCTCCCCCGCCGCCAGCGCCGGCACCGGCGCCGGCGCGGCACCCGGTGTCCGGACCGGTGCGGGACGGTTGGCGCGTTCCGTCAGGGCGCCGAAGAGCAGCCCGACGGTGGCCCACAGTGTCGCCTGGATCGCCAGGGAATCGACCCGGAACCGCCACAGCACGTCCGCCGGGAAGCCCTCCGGTGTCTCGTCCGCCGCCGGCAGGGCGTAGTAGGCGAGGCCGATGACGACCAGAGCACCGACCAGCGCCAGCAGCGCCGCGTCCCACGAGCCGAACCGGGGGGCGAGCCGCCGGGCGGCCACGAAACCGCCGACGACCACGGCCAGTGAGATCAGCATCGCGGCGAAGTACAGGCTGGTGCGCTCACCGATCGTGTCCGGGTTGCCGACCGCCGGCGGGTTGGCCGGGTACTTCAGGTTGGGCAGCAGGTACATCCCCGCGAAACCGGCGAGGGCCACCAGCCCCGCGGTCGTGCGGGCGCGCAGCGCCCCCAGCCGGCCCTGCGCGACGGCGTAGACGAGGGAGAACAGCCCGCCGACGGCGACTCCGAACGCCAGCAGCCCGGTGAACAGGCCGATGGTGCTCTGCACCGTGCGGGACACCACCTCCGGCTCGGCGACGGCCCCGGGTGCCTCGTGCGCCGACTCGAACGCGATCGCGAGGCCGACCTCGCTCTCCCCGAAGACCTTCGCGACGACGAAGGCCAGGACAGCGGCGACCACGCCGACCAGCATCCCGCGGATCAGCAGCGTGCGAACCATGTCGCGCCCCCGCTCAGTGGCAGGGGAAGCCGAGCAGGTGACGCGCGTCGTGTACGAACTCGTGGACGTTGCTGCCGGCCACGAGCGACACCGCGCCCTGCTCCGCGCCGACGAAGTAGAGCAGGACCAGCGCCAGGAGCGACCCGAAGAGCGCGAACGGGGCCAGTTCACTCAGCGGGATCGTCGGCAACGGCGCCGGGGCGACGGGGGCGTCCAGGACGCTCGGATGTGCCATGGCGGGACCTCCACAGGAATCACGCGTTCCACTCGGGCAGGACTCGTCCCAGCGATGGGTCTGACTTCCGGTGCCGCCTCTGGGGCAGCTCCGGTGACAGTGGCGCGACCGTGCCGGATTCACACCGGCTTCCACCGACTCGAACAGTCTGAGAGAAGCAGCACCCAACCCCGCCGTCAAGCCTGATCTGCCAGATGGCATCCCGGCGTGCCTGTCACGCGCGGGCCGCGCACCTGCGCACAGCGAGGATTCACCTCCAGATTCCGCACTCTTAGCTTCCGAGCGCATACATAGAGCGACCATCGACCTGCGGAACAACCCCGGTCGCCCGCGGCGGGGCGGCGAGATGCCGCCGGCCATGGCGTTTCGCAGGGGCTCCCGGGCGAGCTGCCAGCCCGTCGCCCGCGATGGGCCCGACGGGGCCACCGTCACGACGCGCCAAAGGACTACGGAACAACGTGCCAAAGGGCCTCGGAAAACGGCAGAAAGTCCGGCGTTCCCACGAACATCCCAGGCCGGCCAGACTGTACGCACTACACTGTTCCTTGTATTTTTCCGAGACCTCCGAATCCGACACGAACCGTCTGTGCGAATCACCGGAGAGATATTTTCAACCCGCAACCCGGCACCGGTACGGACCGACAGAAACAACGCAGCAGACCCGGGACAGAAATCCCCGAGGACCTTGACCAGACGGCAGGAACAGGAGGATAGCGGTGAGCGACAGAACCGCCGAGAGCCAGCCGCTGCACGTTCAGGGCCGGGACGCCGTCATTGCCGGCTCCGCCGGCGTCCGATGGCGCGACGGAGCGCCACCGGACTACCGCCACTCCAGGGAGACAATGCCCGGGGAACGCACCCGTCAGCACGCCGAGGGCTCGCTCGCCGACATCGTCGAGAAAGTGGTCCAGGTGTTCGAGATGGAGCTCTCGCACAAAAAGGATCCGGCCCAGTGGGTCAGCATGGTGACCGAGCAGCTGCGGGTCCGGACGAACGGCGGCCCGGCGGCCACCGCCGCCGACCTCGCCGAAAAGGGCAGCTACAACATCCTCATCGGCGAGAACCCCTACTACTCGGCGGACGACGAAACATTCGAGTCCTCTCACGACGTGTTCCACAGAGCATTCCCGGGCGGCTTTTTCTGGGAGGTCCTGGACGTCTACTCGCCACCGCCTGTGATCGCGTTCAAATGGCGGCACTGGGGCACCTTCAGCGGGCCGTACAAGGGAGCGTCCCCGACCGGTGAGCGTATCGAGCTCTTCGGTGTCACCGTGGCGCGCTGCGCGGACGACCTCAGGCTGGTCGAGGTCGAGCACTTCTACGACAACACCGCTTTCCTCAGCCAGCTCGCGGGCGGCCATCCGGTGTGAGATCCTGGGCGCGGCATACACCTGCTCGCATGCCGCGCCCACCCGCGACGGTTCACGGAAACCGCCGCGCCGTCAGATGGCCACCGGCACGCGGGTCCAGCCGCGTTGGACGAATGCCGGACGCCGTACCGGCGTGCCGGCCGGCCGCAGCAGCGGAAAGCGTTCGATCAGGCAACGTACAGCGATCGCCACCTCCACCCGGGCCAGCGGCGCGCCCACGCAGAAATGGACCCCACCGCCGAAGGCGATGTGCGGGTTCGGCTCCCGGCCGATGTCGAACTCGTCGGCCCGCTCGAACACCTCGCCGTCCCGGTTGGCCGAGCCGAGCAGGGCGGCGATCCGTTCCCCCGCCCGGACGACGACCCCGCCGATCTCGACGTCCGCCATCGCGGTCCGTTCGAACAGGTGCAGCGGCGAGTCGAAACGCAGGAACTCCTCGGTCGCGGTGGCGGCGAGCCCCACCGGATGGTCGGCCAGCCGCCGCTGCTGGTCGGGATGGTTCAGCAGGACGACCATCCCGTTGCCGAGGCAGTTGACGCTGGCCTCGTGCCCGGCGTTGAGCAGCACCACCACCGTGGCGACCAGCTCGTCCTCGCTGAGCTGGTCACCGTCCTGCTCCGCCTGGACCAGATGGGTGATCAGATCGTCCTGGGGGGCATGCCGGCGCCGTGCCGCGAGCTTCCGGACGAAGGCGTCGAACTCGGCCGCGGCGGCGCGGGCGGCGGCCTCCGCGGCGGGCGTCCGCCCGTACTCGTTCATCTTCATCATGGCCGCCGACCAGGGGCGCAGCAGGTGCCGGTCGCCGTCTGGGATACCGAGGAGCTCCGCTATGATCATCACTGGCAGCGGTTCGGCGTAGTCGGCGATCAGGTCGAACGGCTCGCCGTCGCGGGCCCTTTCCTCCAGCCCGTCGAGGAGGCCCCCGCACAGCTCCTCGATGTGCGGGCGCAGCCGCTCGATGTTGCTGCGGACGAACGCCTTGCCGAGCAGGCCTCGCAGCCGGGTGTGCTTGGGCGGCTCGCAGCCGAGGACCGAGTCGCGCTCAAGCTGGTTGAACAGCGCCCACAGGTCCTCGGGCTGTCGCGGCGGGTGGATCCTGCCCAGCGCGCGATGGCGCACCACCGCGTCGGCGTCGCGGTACCTGGCGGCCAGCCACATCCCGAGCTGCTCGCTCCACAGCGGGCGGCCGGCCGCCCGCAGCTCGGCGAAGACGGGGTACGGGTCGTGGACGAGCCCGGAGTCGCGGGGGTCGAAACAGTCGGCGCCAGCATCGACCCGGCGGGACAGGACCACTGCCGACTCCTTCCGGGACGGGGCACCACCCCACACGCAACCCCCCACCACCCCGACTATCGAACCAGCGCCGGCCGACACCCGACGGAGAGACCGCCGCCTTTTCCCGCACCACACGTGCGTGGTTGATCACATCACCCGCCAGGGCCGGCCGACAGTCCACGCAAACACACCCAACCCCGGCCCGATTCCATCCCGAGCCCGCACAGGCCCCCGGCAACCAGCTCCGGCCGGGCCGGATCCGGTGATCAGGCCCTGGCCGGGCGGTCGTGGACGGGGTCCTCGGCGCTTACGGGCCAGAAGTGCCCCACCAGCCGCCAGGCGAGCTCCACCAGGGCCATGCCGACCGCGCCGCAGGCGGCCGCCACCGCGACGACGCCAGTGTCCGACGTGTCGAACTCGAAGACGCGCTGCCCCACCGGCAGCAGCAGGCACAGCAGAAAACCACCGACCATGGCGGCCAGCAACACGATCTTCCACCAGGCGTACGGCCGCGCCACCACCGCCAGCACCCATGTGGCGATCATGACAAGTGTGATCACGACAGCGGTGCTGTCCTGCTCGGACGTGCCCTCGCCACCGGAGCGGACGAGCAGGTAGGTCACGAAACTCGCCACCGCCACCACGACACCCGCCGGTACCGCCCGGCGCATGACCCTCGGCACGAACCCGGCCCGGGCCCGCTCGGTGTTGGGCGCGAGCGCCAGGAAGAACGCCGGGACGCCGATGGTGAACCAGCCGATGAGCGTCACGTGCCGGGGCAGGAACGGGAACCTCAGCTGCGCTGCCCCGATCAGGATGGCCAGCAGCACCGAATAGACCGTCTTGGTCAGGAACAGGACGGACACCCGCTCGATGTTGCCTATCACCCGCCGCCCCTCGGCCACGACGTGCGGGAGAGCGGCGAAGGTGTTGTCCAGCAGGACGATCTGCGCGACCGCCCGGGCCGCGGGACTGCCCGAGCCCATGGCCACGCCGATGTCGGCGTCCTTGAGCGCGAGCACGTCGTTGACCCCGTCGCCGGTCATGGCCACGGTGTGGCCGTCGGCCTGCAGAGCCCTGACCATGGCGCGTTTCTGGTCCGGCGCCACCCGGCCGAAGATCGACGCCGCCGCCATCCGCTCGGACAGCGCAGCGGTGTCGTCGGGCAGCGTCCGGGCGTCCACGGGCTGGTCGGCGCCGGCGATCCCGAGCGTGCTGGCGACCGCCGCGACGGACACCGCACTGTCCCCGGATATGATCTTCAGCTCGACGTTCTCCGCGGCGAAGTAGCGCAGGGTGTCGGAGGCATCGTCGCGGATCTTCTGCTCGATGACGAGCAGCGCCACCGGTACCACCGCGCCGGGTGCGCCCGGCGCGTCCACCAGGATGCCGGCCCGGCCGAGCAACAGCACCCGCAGCCCCCGGGAGGCCAGCCGGTCGGCCTCGGTGAGCGCGGAGTGCCCGGGTGGCAGCAGGACGTCGGGCGCGCCGAGCACCCAGTGCCCGTGCCGGCCGAAGCTCGCCCCGCTCCACTTCCGGGCTGAGGAGAACGCCGCGGTCGCCGTCGCGGCCCAGGTGTCCGGGCCGCTCGGGAACGCCTCGGCGACCGCTGCCAGGCTCGCGTTGGGACGCGGGTCGGCTGCGGCCAACGCCCGCAGCGCCTCGCCGACCTCGCGCACCTCGCCGGCCGCCCAGCCATCTCCGGCCGCCCAGCCATCTCCGGCCGCCCAGCCATCTCCGGCAGACCCGCCGGTTCCCGCCGTCCCGTCGGCGTCGGCGTCGGCGTCGGCGTCGGCGTCGGCGGGACGGATGATCACATCAGGCCGAGCGGAGCCGTCCGGGGCGGGCTGCCCGTCAGCGTCATCGGCGCCGCCGGCCGGGCCCGTCCCGATGGACGCGCGCAGCAGACGCACCTCGGTCAGCCGCATGCGGTTGTCGGTGAGGGTGCCGGTCTTGTCCGCGCACACGACGCTGACCCTGGCCAGTCCCTCGATGGCGGGCAGCTCCTGCACCAGGCACTTGCGGCGCCCCAGCCGGATGACACCGATCGCGAACGCGACGCTGGTGAGCAGGATGAGCCCTTCGGGGACCATGGGGACGAGCGCGGCCACCATCCCGCGCACCGCGTCGTCCGGGTCGGCGTCGTCGAGCCGGAACTGACTGAAGATCGTCAACGCGCCGGCGGGAATGATCAGAAAGGTGACGAACGTCAGGATCCGGTCGATGCCGCCACGCAGCTCCGAACGCACGAGCGTGAACCGGCTGGCCTCCTCCGCCNNNNCCGGCTGGCCTCCTCCGCCAGCCGGGCGGCATAGGCCTCCCGACCGACCTTGGTCGCACGGAACACCCCGGTCCCGGCCACCGCGAAGCTGCCGGACATGACGGGATCCCCGGGGCTCTTGTCCACCGGGTCGGCCTCACCGCTGAGCAGCGACTCGTCGATCTCCAGCCCGTCCGCGGCCAGCACCACCCCGTCGACGACGACCCGGTCGCCGGGCCCGAGCTCGATGACGTCGTCGAGCACGACCTCGCTGGCGGAGATCTCGACCGCCCGGCCGTCCCGGCGGACCCGGGGCCGGGCCTCACCGATGATCGCGAGCCGTTCCAGGGTGCGTTTGGCCCGCACCTCCTGGACGATGCCGATCGCGGTGTTGACCACGATGATCAGCCCGAACAGGCCGTCGGGAACGACCGGCCCGATCACCACGATGACGGCGAAGAGCGCACCGATGATCGCGTTGAACCGGGTCAGGACGTTGGCCCGGACGATCTCGGCGACCGAACGGCTCGCCCGAACCGGAACGTCGTTGGTGCTGCCCGCCGCGATGCGCGCGGCCACATCCGCGGCGGTCAGGCCATCGTCGAGCCTGACAGCGGACTCCTGCGGAAGATCGACCGTTGCCACGGCAACGAGGCTATCGAGACAGTGGCCGACACCACGCATGCTCCCGCCCCGGATGCGGTCATGCCGTGCCCCCGGATCAGCTTCCGGGCCCCTGGGTCTGCTTCCAGCCGCCGTCCACGACGCCCGCGCGGGGACACACGGTCACGCGGGAGCCACTCCGTATTTCGTGTCCCGCGGCGCGCCGCCCGGGACACGAGTGACCATTTCGGGACGGATACGGGCACGCCGGGCGCTCGCCGTCCCGCCATATCCGCCCCGCCATATCCGTGTCACAGTACACGCCACCGTAATACACGGTGTCTGCAATACACACCACCGTAATAAATGTCGCCGCAATATACGTCGCTGTACACGTGCGTATACGCGCTGTTTGTATGCGTATCATGCGCACGCCGCCGTCACACTATTCCCACCGGCGCCCCCGCCAACCGGCCCGACAGTTCTTCCGGACAACACTTACCCGTCACCGCTGGTTAGTCACCGCACGTAGGCTGTGCTGGGTCTGCGGAGGGGAGGCGCGATGGAGTTCCGGCACCTGGTGTCTTTTCTGGCGATAGCGGACGAGCTGCACTTCGGACGGGCCGCGGGCAAGCTCCACCTGGCCCAGCCCTCGCTGAGCCAGCATCTGCAACGCCTTGAACGTGAGGTCGGCGTCAAGCTGGTCGCCCGCACCTCCCACGAGGTTCGGCTGACCCCGGCGGGCGTCGCGTTCCAGGCCGAGGCGAAGCGGATCCTCGACCAGGCGAGCCGGGCCGTGCAGGCGGCGCGGGACGCCGCCGCCGGCCGCGCCGGCACGATCAACATCGGCTACAACTTCCCGGCCGGCCAGCGCATCCTGCAGCCGACCCTGTTACGGCTGAACAACACCCACCCCGGGCTGACCGCCCACCTGTGGGAAAGGCGCACCGGTCCCCAGCTCAAGGGCCTGCTCAGCGGCGAGCTCGACATCGGCTTCATCTTCGGGCTGCCACCCACCAGCGACCTGCGTTCCCGGGAGGTGCTGCGGCTGCCGCTGGTCGCCGTGGTCGGAGAACAGCACGACTGGGCCTGCCGGGAACAGGTGTCGTTTCGCGAGCTACAGAACCAGGCCTGCATTCTGTTCAGCCGCACCCAGTCACCGGCGATGTACGACACGATCGTCACCACGGCCGAACGGGTCCGGATCAGCCTGCGGGTCGCCGCCGAAGTCGACGACCCGGGCGCGACCGCCCTCGTGGTCACCACCCGCCCGCTGGTGGGGTTCGCCTCGGTCGAACGAGCCCGCCGGACGAGAGGGCCGGTCGCCATCCCCCTCGTCGACCCGATCCCGATGCTCTCCGTGCACGTGGTGTGGCGGCCGCAGCGGAGCAAGGTCGTCGACGCCCTGCTGGACGCCCTCGACGAGGCCGGGCCCTTCTGACCGGCCGCCCGGCCGTCGAGCCTGATCCACCCGGCGGACGCCACCGGCGCCGCGAAACACCTGACCGGACCACCCGCCCCTTTGATCGCACCGTCCTCGACCGGACTCGCCGGCGGCGGCCCACACCGATGTGAAAACGACTCGAAGAACGACGGCGCCGCTTTTGGCCAAGCTGCCAGAAATAGCCTTCGGCGACGCATGTGAGCCCCGGTCGTGGTTATTGGAAAATCCAATCGCCCGAGTTGATTTTCCGTCTGTCGGCGACTTCTCCGGCCAGTCGGGAAATCAGTTGCGAAGATGTGGCCAGGCCCTGCGCCACGGGTGGTCCTACCGATAGAATTCGATGATGACCCGCCCGTTCGACCGACGTGCCGATCGCTGTTTCGGGCAGCTCGCTGTTTCGATCGACGTGCCGGCCAGCGGCCGGGACGGCGGATTTGCCGCCCAGAACGCGGACCCGGCAGGACGCCGGGAACCTGTACGTCCATTCCGACACGCCCAGAACTCCGCCGGAGGTCGGTCATGCCCGCCCCAGCATCCCACGATCAGTCGACCACGGTGCCAGCACCATCGGCCACCGCATTCCTGACCGTCGTCAGCAGGACCGTCGAGGCGGACGACGTCGTTTCCCTCGTCCTCGCCGATCCCGGCGGGCGGCCGCTCGCCCCGTGGGCTCCCGGCGCGCACGTCGACGTCGTCGCCGGGCCCGGGCGCGTCCGGCAGTACTCGCTGTGCGGCGATCCGGCCGACCGCGCGACCTGGCGTATCGCGGTCCTGCGCGAGGCGGCCGGCCGGGGCGGCTCGGTGTACCTGCACGACGAGGCCCGCGCCGGGTCGACGCTGGAGGTGGGGGCGCCGCGCAACAACTTCCCCCTGGCCGACGCCGGGCGTTACGTCCTGATCGCGGGCGGGATAGGGATCACACCGCTCCTCCCGATGATCGCCGAGCTGGCCGGGCGCGGCGCCGACTGGACGCTGCTCTACGGCGGGCGGCAACGAACGAGCATGGCGTTCCTCGCCACGCTGTCCGCCCACGGCGACCGGGTCGTCGTCCACCCCGAGCAGGAGCACGGGCTGCTGCCGCTCGACACCGTCCTCGCCCGGCCCGAGGAGGGCACGGCCGTCTACTGCTGCGGCCCGGAGGGCCTGCTCAGCGCGGTCGAGGCCGCCTGCGGCAGCTGGCCGTCCGGCGCCCTGCACGTCGAACGCTTCCGGCCCCGGGAGCCGGCCGGCGACGCCGCCGCGGACACCGCCTTCGACGTCCTGATCGCCAGCACCGGGCAGCGGGTACGGGTGGCCGCGGGCCGCAGCATCCTCGAGGCGCTCGAACGCGCCGGCCTGGACATGCCCTCCTCGTGCCGCGAGGGGACCTGCGGCAACTGCGAGACCCGGTTCGTCGAGGGCGAGGTCGACCACCGCGACTCCGTGCTGAGCCCGCAGGAGCAGCGCGACGGGGACGCCATGATGATCTGCGTCTCCCGGGCCCACGGCGACCAACTGGTCCTCGACCTCTGACCCGGAACATCCAGCCCGGGTCAGAGGTCCCGGGGCATCCGGCCCGGCCTGCGGCGGTGCGGGCAGCGTGGGTTGTATAGGCGATATGGGTGATATAGGCGGTATGGCAACAGCCGCGGGCGGGCGTTGGGCGGCCCCGCCGACGCGGGACGAATTCCGCTGCCGGCCCGCCCGCGCACCTCGGCAGCGGCCGCGGCGGCCATCGATGAATTCTATCGAATAATCAACAACGTCAATCGATGCTGGCCAGCTGGCCTGATCACGACGTTTCACAGCACTTGACGCACCGCAAATTTTCAGCATGTTTCCTTCCCGTACACGGATCCGACGTTGAATTCAGCGGTCCACGGACGATAAGAAGCACTGGCAAAAATTTTCGGGCGGCCACCGGCACCGGGCACGGCCCGAACCGGGGATCCACCTTCCGACTTCCAGACCCACCAGCCCACCCACGGCAGGCAGGGAATACCAGGCCGGTCCGGCACGCCGCCGGGCCGGTACGAAAGGAGAGCCAGGCTGTGAGCCGGATCCAGGTCGAAGGACTGACCAAGCGTTTCGGCGAGGTCGCCGCCGTCGACCGGGTGAGCCTGGACATCAGCCACGGCGATTTCCTCGTCCTGCTCGGCCCGAGCGGATGCGGAAAGTCGACGCTGCTCCGGATGATCGCCGGTCTGATCGAGCCGAGCGGCGGGCGCGTTCTGCTGGACGGCCGCGACGTCACTTTCGCCCCGCCCCGGGAACGCGACATGGCAATGGTATTCCAGAGCTACGCTCTTTACCCCCACCTGACCGTCGAGCGCAACATCGGATTCCCGTTGCGGTCACGTCGCCGGCCACGGGCGGAGATACGCCAGAAGGTACGCGAGGTGGCCGCGCTGCTCGATCTCGCGGAGCTGCTCGACCGCCGGCCGCGGGAGCTCTCCGGCGGGCAGCGGCAGCGGGTCGCGGTCGGGCGGGCGCTCGTCCGTGACCCCGGTGCCTTCCTGATGGACGAGCCGCTGTCCAACCTCGACGCGAAGTTGCGGACGGCAACCCGCGGCCAGCTGCGGGCCCTGCACCACACGCTCGGCTCGACCATCGTCTACGTCACGCACGACCAGGTCGAGGCCATGACCATGGCCACCCGGGTGGCCCTGCTCAACGCCGGCCGGCTTGAGCAGGTCGGCACCCCCACCGACGTCTACGACGAGCCGGCGTCGGTGTTCGTGGCGGGTTTCCTGGGCTCGCCCGCGATGAACCTGCTCCCCGCGCGGATCGAGAGCCGGGCCGGACGCGTCCAGGTGCTCGCCCCCGGCGTCGAGCTGTCGCTGTGGACGGCGGACGACCAGCCCGCCCGCGAGGTGACCCTCGGCGTCCGCCCGGAGCACCTGGTCCTGCTCCCGCCGACCTCCGCCTCCCTCGCCTCCTCGCCCACGTCGACGTCCCCCGTGTTCCGGGGAGTGGTGGAGACGGTGGAGAACCTCGGCGGCGAGGAGGTCGCCCAGTGCGCGGTGGGCGACGCCCGGTTGCTGGCCCGAGGGCCGCGGCCACTCGGCCTGCGTCCCGGCGAACCGGTGGCCTTCGGCGTCCCCGCGGACCGGGTGCACCTGTTCGACCGGGCCAGCGGCCGCCGGCTGGTCTGGCAGCCGGCCAGCGGGGACATCCCCCGCGAGCGCGATCACGTCCATGACTCCGCCGCCGCCGTCGCCGGCTCCTGAGGGCAGGTTCCTGAACGCGTCCACCGTCTGATCACCAGCCTTCGACGTCCCCGCCCTTCTCGAACCGTCCCGCCGTCGGGTCTTTCGAACCTGTCGAAACGTCCGACGCCTTTCCCGGCCCCGGTCCTCGCCGGTGCCGTGTTCATCTCGCTCAAGGAGCATCCCGTGAAAAAACTGCGCCAGCTCGGGGGGCTGGCGGCCGCGCTCACCCTGGCACTGACCGCCGCCGCCTGCGGANGGCTCGAGCGCACCCGCCCAGCCGAGCACCGTGGTTCCCGAACTCCGGCCGGACCAGCAGGTCTCGATCACCTTTGAGAGCTACAACCTGTCACAGGCCGGGGCCTGGACGGACACCTTCACCGATCTGATCAACAGGTTCCAGGCCGCCCACCCCAACATCAAGGTGACGGCTCAGAAGCCCGCGACCGCGACCGCGAGCGGCTACGGGTCGGCCTCGGCCGCCAGCATCCAGCGCCAGATCGCGGCGGGCAACCCGCCCGACGTCGGCCAGCTGGTCTTCGGCGACATCCGGTACGCCGTCAAGGGCCTGGGCGCCACCCCGCTCGACGACGTCGTCGGACGCGACGCCGTGCAGGCGAACTTCGGCGGCGCCCACCCGTTCGCGCCGGCCGCGCGCACCCTCGGTGACGTCGAGGGCAAGACCTTCGCCGTGCCGTTCGTGTTCTCCACGCCGATCCTGTACTACAACGCCAGCCTGTTCACCCAGGCCGGCCTCGACCCGAACAAGCCGCCGACCACCTGGGCGGAGGTGAAGACGGCCGCGCTGGCCATCAAGAGCAAGACCGGCAAGGACGGCGCCTACATCGACTGCCTGACCAAGAAGACCAATGACTGGTGCTACCAGTCCCTGGTCGCCTCCAACGGCGGAACCGTGATCTCCGACGACCAGACCCGGCTCACCTTCGCCGACGCCCCCGCGGTCGAGGCCGTCAGGGTGGCCCAGGACCTGGTCAACTCCGGCGCCAGCCCCAAGCTCTCCCAGGAGCAGGCCTACCCCGCGTTCGCCCGCGGTGAGGTAGGCATGATCCTGGAGAGCAGCGCCGCCGAGGCGGTCTTCCGCAAGGGCGCCACCAGCGCGAACCCGCCGTGGGAGCTGCGGGCCGGCTACGAGCCGAGCTTCGACGGCAAGAAGGTGCAGCCGACCAACTCCGGGGCGGCCCTGCTGATGTTCGCCAAGGACCCGGCCCGGCAGCGGGCGGCCTGGGAGCTCATCAAGTTCCTGACCAGCGACGAGGCGTACACGCAGATCACCAGCAAGATCGGCTACCTGCCGCTGCGCACGAGCCTGCTCGACGACCCGGGCGCCCTGAAGGACTGGGCGGCCAAGAACCCGCTGATCAAGCCGAACATCGACCAGCTCGCCCGGCTGTACCCGACAGCGTCGTTCCCCGGCGACAACTACGTCCAGATCAGGGACGGCATGCTCGAGGCCGTCGAGAAGGTGGTCTACAGCGGGGCCGACCCGCAGTCGACGCTGACCGCGGCGCAGGAGCAGGCGACCAAGCTCCTCCCGAAGGGCTGACGCCGTGCCGTCGGTGCCGACCGTGCCATCGGTGACATCGGTGACGTCCACGCCGCCGGTGCCATCGGTGCCGGCGGCACCGCCGGCCCGGGTGCCACGCCACACCCTGATCCAGTTCAGCGACGTCCACCTCGTCGACGGCGGGGAGCTGCCGCACGGCGGGGTGGACACACACGCGAACCTGGAGTCCGCGGCCCGCGCGGTCGTGGACTCCAGGACCGCGGTGGCGGGCCTGCTGCTGACCGGGGATCTCGCCGACAGCGGCTCCCCCGTCGCCTACCGGCGGCTGCGGGCGGTGGTCGAACCGCTCGCGCGCCACCTGGGCGCCCCGGTCATCTACGCGATGGGCAACCACGACGAGCGGACGGCGTTCCGCCGCGAGCTGCTGGGCGCCGCGCCGACGACCGACGGCCTCTCGACGATCCCGTGCGACAGCGTCCACTGGATCGCGGGCCTGCGGATCGTGGTGCTCGACAGCACCACGCCGGGTTACGACAGCGGCCATCTCACCGACGACCAGCTCGTGTGGCTGCGCGACGAGCTCGCCCGCCCGGCACCGGACGGGACGGTGCTCGTCCTGCACCACCCGCCGGTGCCGTCGCCGATGCTCGTCGTCGAACTGATGACGCTGCGTGAGCCCGACCGGCTCGCGCGGGTCGTGGCGGGCAGCGACGTGCGGATCATCCTGTCCGGCCACGCCCACCACGCCAGCTGCGGCCTGCTCGCCGGCATCCCGGTCTGGGTGTCGCCGGCCACCGCGTTCGGCGCGGACCTGCTCTCGCCCGCGGGCCGGGCCCGCGCGCTGCGCACGGCGGCCTGCAGCCGCATCGACATCTACCCCGACACCGTGGTGGCCAGCGTCGTGACGCTCGCCCCCGCGGAAACCCTCTTCGACAACGACGAGAGCGACATGGCACGACACATCGACCAGGCCGCCATCCAAGCCGCCACCCAGGCCGCCGACCGGAACCCAGCCGCCGGCCGGACGCCGACAGGACAGGGGCGGGCAGCGTGTTCGTAGAGCTCGCTCCCCTCGCGGCGCCCGCCGAGCACGTGGCGGTCGATGCGGCCCGGCCACCGGTGGCGCGCCGGGTACTGCGGGCGCTGCCGCCCTTCCTCTACCTCGCCCCGGGGCTGGGCTGCCTGATCGTGTGGACCTACCGTCCCCTGGTCGAGGCCGTCCAGCTCTCCTTCTACCAGTGGAACCTGCTGCCGACCCGGCCGAAGGTGCCGGTCGGGCTGGACAACTACCAGCAGGTCGTCCAACTCCCCGAGCTCAGGCACTCGCTGTGGCTGACGGTGGCAACGATCGTGTTCCTGCTGCCGTTCTCGGTCCTGCTGCCCACGATCATCTCCCTGCTCACCCGCCGGATCCACGGCCGGGCCGGCGGCGCCTACCGCGCGCTGGTGTTCGCGCCGGTGCTGGTCCCGCCGGTGGCCAGCGCGGCGATGTGGATGTGGCTGCTGGACCCGCGGCACGGGCTGGTGGACCGTATGATCGGCAATCCGGTCAACTGGCTGCACGAACGAGGCCCGGCCCAGCTCGCCATCATCGGCATCACCGGCTGGCACCTGCTCGGGTTCGCCGTCCTCGTCGTCACCGCCGGCCTGGCCAACATCAACGACGAGTACTCGGCCGCGGCCCAGCTCGACGGAGCGACCAGGCGGCAGATCACCCGGTGGATCATCCTGCCGCTGCTGTCACCGACCCTGGTCCTGCTGACCCTCATGACCGTGCTGCTGTCCGGCCAGCTGACCTTCCCGCTGATCGACGCGCTCACTCAGGGCGGCCCCGACGACGCGACGACCAACGCCTACTACCTGCTCTGGGAGTACTGCTTCAAGAGCTTCAACGCGGGTCTGGCCTCCGCCGCCGGCCTGGCCTTCTTCCTGGCCTTCGGCCTGGTCGCCCTCTTCCTGGTCTGGCTGTTCGAAAAACTCAGCTTCCACGACAACTGACCGCCCGGCGGCCATCCACCCGACGACCCACCGCCCAACACCCCACCGCAAACACCCCACCGCAAACACCCCGGCAACCGCGTCCCCCGAACCGCGAAACAACCTCCCGAGAAATGAGTACGAAAGTGGCTGCTACAGCGACCACTTGCTCCCTCATTTGTATGAGCAACGATATTCGGCCGCGGGGCGGGGGTGGGGTTGTGGGGCGGGGAAACGATGTCGCGGGAACTACCGCGAGGACTACGAGGAGTGATTCATGGCCGTCTCCACGCCGGACGCACCGGCGGCAGGCGACGCCGCTGTGCCGCCGCCCGGGCAGCACAGCGGCGGGCAGCATGACGGCAGGAACCGTGACGACGGCGGGAACCGCGGCGGCGGCCGGCACGGCGGCGGAGACCATGGCGGCGGACGCCGCTGGCGCCGGCGCGGCCACCGCGGCCACGGCGGGGCCGGCGGGCNGGCGGGGCCGGCGGGCCGGTCGGCGGCCGGTCACCGCTGAGCTCGTTCGTCGGCCATGCCGTCCTGGCCGTCCTCAGCGTTGCCTGCATCTTTCCGATCTGCTGGATGTACGCGACGTCGCTGCGCCGCCCCGGCGACATCTACGACACGTCGCTGCTGCCCTGGCCGCTGTCGATCGGCAACTACCGGCACGCCGCGGACGTGATCCCGATCGGGCGGATGCTGCTCAACACGTTCGTCGTGGCGTCGCTGACCGCCCTCGGGCAGCTGCTGACCGGCCTGCTCGCCGCGTACGCCTTCACCGCCTGGCGCTTCCGCGGGCAGCGGCTGCTCTACCTGTTGTTCGTGGGGACGTGGCTGGTGCCGTTCCAGGTGACGATGGTGTCCAACTACACGCTGCTGTTCGAGTTCGGCCTGCTGAACACACTCGCCGGAGTGGTCATTCCGACGCTGTGCACGGCGCTCGGCGTCCTGCTGCTGCGCCAGCACATGGAAAGCTTCCCCAAGGAGGTGCTGGAGGCGGCCCGCGTCGACGGCCGGTCGTCCTGGTCGACGCTGTGGACCGTCGTCGTGCCCAACCTGCGGCCGGCGCTGGCGGCGCTGGGCATCGTGCTGTTCATCAACGCCTGGAACGAGTATTTCTGGCCGTCCATGGCGCTCCAGCAGGCGAACTCCATGATCCAGCTCGGGCTGCGCGGCTTCCTCGGCGGGACCGAGGGCAACGACTGGGGCGGGATCATGGCCGCCTCCGGGCTCGCCTGCCTACCGATCTTCGGCCTCTACCTGGTGCTCCAGCGACACATCGTCAACGCCTTCGTCCACTCCGGCCTGAAATAGGACAATCCTGAAGCTGAGTACCAGAATTCGAGGAGTACGTCTGTAGAAAAATACCAACTTCCCCACACCTATAAGGGGCGTTTCTCACACATCGTACGCATGGCGCCTGACATAGTCTGCTTCCACCATTGCCGGTAAGGTGCTCCGGACCGGGCCGGGCCCGATTCCTCGGCCCGGAGCGCCGTCCACACCGATGGATGGAGAGCCGATGGACGGAGAGACGGTCGATCACCTGCCCCTGCGGCCGGCGAACTCCGGCATTTCCACACCGATCGAGTTCTTCGACGACCTGGCCGTGCTCCAACGGGTCGCCGACAGCCTCCGCGCCCTCGACTGGGACCTGCCCCCGGACGACGAGGCCCAGCCGTAGCCCGCTCGCCGGCAGACTGGTAGCCGCGGCCTGTAAGCGCCGCCCACCGGAGGACGGCTGCATCAGGCCGCCACGATATCTGCCGGCGCGGCCGTTGATTCCAGCGGTTCGGCCGCCACGGCGCCACTCCTACCGCAACGCGTGCGTGCTCATGCTGATTCGCGGAAGACGCGTCGGGCTATCTCCTCGACCTGCGCGACGGTCAACACCAGCGCATCAGGTTCGTGCACGGCCCGGGCGAGGATACGCCGGATCAGCGCCGAGGTGGGGATGCGCTCGGTTGCTGCCTGGGCCCTGAGGGTTTCGGCAAGGGATGCGGGTACCCGCACCGACACCACAAGCCTGCTCGTTCTCCAGCGCCTCGGCTCCGGCTGCCTCGGCTTCCTCCACGGCATACTCGGCACGGATGGCATCCCGTCGAGCGCGATCCGGATGGTCGGCCATAACCCACCCTCCCCCTCCCAGACAGTCCCGCAGATCGGCGCCGCGGGTCTTCCACGCGGTGATCCTGGCCTTGTCCATCGAATCGGCAACCACCGTGAGCACGAAACCGACACCCGGAGAGTAACCGACGAGCCAGATCGAGGGGCATCCACGGTAGGATAAGGGGTATGAGCGAGCCTACTCAGAAGTATTCGATCACAATGCCTCGTGACATCGCGGAGGCCGCCCGCGCCCGCAGCGGCCCCTCGGGCCTGTCCGCCTACGTCGCCGCGGCCGTCGCCCGCCAGATCGAACGCGACAACCTCAACGAACTCATCGCGGTCGCCGAGGCCGAGCACGGGCCGATCGGCGACGAGGAGATCCGATCCCGGCGGGATGCCCTGCTACAGGCCCGCGAGCAGCAGCGCTCTTCGGACCCACACGCGGCATGACCCGCTCGGTCGCCGTGCCGGGAGGCACCCTGGTCCTCGACAGTGAAGGACTCGCCAGGGCCATCCAGCGAGACCGCGACGTCACCGGCTGGCTCGCCCTCGCCCGCGCCGACGACATGCGCGTGATCACCAGTGCGGTGACCCTGGTCGAAGTGATCCATCCGCGGATCAGGCGTTCCGCCTTCGCGTGGACCGTGTCCCGGATCGTCGTGGAGCCTGTCACGGAGCCTGTTGCCCGGCATGCGGCCGAGTTACTGGGGGAGACGGGACTACATGGCCACAGATATGCGATCGATGCGGTGCTCTGCGCGACCGCACTCGCCGCCCCTGGTCCAGTTACCGTACTCACCTCGGATCCCGAAGATCTCAAGATGCTGTGCGGTACGGGAGGAGTCACCATTATCAAAATCTAGTGACTACGGGTGGATCGTCGTCCTGGCTGCTACTTCAGGCGGAAGGTTTCGGTGGTGGACAGGGCGGGGTCGCCGGGGCGGAGGTGTAGTTCGCCGAGGGCTGGGAGGAGGACCGCTGCCGCGACGGTGCGTTCTCGGCGGATGTCGCCGTTGCCGGGGACTCGGATGGGTGGGGTGGACAGCAGTGCGAGGTGTTCCTCGGGGTGCGGGCCGAGGGTGGGGAGCGCCGCCGTGGCCGCCGCGAGCCGTCTGACGGAGGAGTTGCGGGCGAAGACGTTGATCTCGTCGTGGGGGGCGAGGTCGGGGTGGAGGAAGTGGTTGGTGTGGACGGTTTGCGGCGCCTGCACGGCCCGCAGTTCGTCGCCGATGATCTCTACCCAGGCGGCCTGGGTGGCGTCGCGGAGCGTCAGTGAGCGGGAGCTGGCCAGCCGCAGGCCGCGCAGGACGTCGAGCGCTTCATCGACGCTCGCCGCCGTGTCGAGCAGGTGCCGGACGGCCAGGTACGGGGGCAGGCCCGCCCGCCAGTCGCCGCCCAGGACGAGGTTGATCCCGACCGCGAGGCCGCGGCTGTTCAGGCCGAGGTAGCCGAGCAGGCCGCCGAAGCTCAGCACGAGCGAGCGGCCGACCGGCGAGGCGACGTCGAGGACGGCGATCTGGTCGTCGAGGTCGCCGCTCAGGTCGACGGTCTGGGCGAGCAGCGGGCCGGCGGCCCCCGGGTAGGTGGTCGCGTAGGTGGTGCAGTCACCCGCGGTGAGGATCTCCTCCGAGATGGGGACCACGGTGGGGATCCCGGTGGGAAGCTCGCCTGAGGCGGGGGTCGCGGTGGGAAGCTCGGTCGGGACCGCGGTGGGGATCGCTGCGGGGGCCGCGGTGGGGATTCGGGTGTAGCCGAGGATTTCGCGTCGCAGTTGGAGCAGCCAGGCCTCGTCCTCGGTCAGGCCGGCGCCGGACGCGAGCCCGGCGACCTCGGCCGCGAGCCGCGGGGTGGCCCGCTCGATCTCCGCGCGGTGGCGGGCGATCGTCGGGCGCAGGCCGTCCAGTGTCACCGGGCCGGGCAGCAGCCGGCCGAGCCGGCAGACGTGGTCGTCCACGAACGACCGCAGCCGCCCCGCCAGCGCCGCCCCGTGGGCCCGCCCCAGCTCCGCCGGCTGCCCGTCCGCCCTGATCAGGATGGTCACTCGACGCCCCCGGACGCGGTCGGGCCGAGCGCTTCCCATCCGTCCACTCCGACTATAACGATCATGAAACGGCCTCCGCAGCGAACATCGCAGGCCGCACGGCAGCCGAGGAGCGCGGCGGAGGATGCTGCCGAGGCGACACCGGTCACGGGCGGATTTTCGGGTGTTCGGTGAGTGTTTTCTTCACGAGCGGCCATTCGTCGGCCAGGACGCTGTAGTAGACCGCGTCGCGGCGGCTGCCGTCCGGCATGGGGTTGTAGCTGCGTAGCACGCCCTCCTCGACGGCGCCGATGTTGCGCAGGCCGCGGCGGGCCTGGGTGTTGCGCACGTCGGTCTTGAACTCCACCCGCAGCGCGCCCAGGCGTTCGAAGGCGTGTTCCAGCAGCAGCAGCTTGGCCCACCGGTTGGTCCCGGTGCCGCGGAAGTCGCGGCCGAGCCACGACCAGCCGATCTCCAGCCGGGCGTCCGGCTCGGAGAGGTTGCCGTAGCTCATGCTGCCCGCGGTCCGGCCGGTGCGCCGGTCGGTGATGACGAAGACGTGCCGCCGGCCGGCGAAGTGGTCGGCGAGGGTGGCGTCGAAGAACGCCTCGAAGTCGGCGTCGGACTCCACCCGGGAGACGAAGTACCGCCAGATGTCCGGGTCGAGGGCGATCGCCCGCAGCGGCTCCCGGTCGGCCTCGGTGACGGGTGCGAGGCGGACGTGGTCGTTGCTCAGGACGGCCGGACCGGCCGTGTGCCAGTCCACCGGGTACCGGGCCACCGGTCAGGCCCCCGCCGGGACGTGCCTGGACAGGATGTGCACGCAGTCGCGCAGGGTGTGCATCCTGGCCAGATCGTCCTCGGTGAGGTGGGCGGTGTCGACGCCGGTGTCCCGGCACAGCGAGGTCAGGAACAGGACCTTGTTCAGCGAGGTCAGCCCGTAGATGGCGGTGAGGCCGACGTCGGGCTGGATCTCCTCGGGGGCGATGTCGGCGGCCAGTACCGCGGCCAGGTTCTCCCGGGCGGCGGTCTCGACGTCGGGCCGTATGGATCTGTCAGGCCGCATGGATTCCCTTCCTCGGGTCGCCGAGCTGGCGCTGGTACACCGCCCGGATCTGCTTGCGCCTGGGCTTGTACTGGGAGGTCAGCAGGCCGTTGCCGATGCTGAACGGCTCGTCGGCCACCACGACCCGGTGGATGTACTGGTCGCCGCCGAGCGCCCGGTTGGTGGCGGTGAGCTGTGCGGCGATGGCGCCGGTGTCCACCGGCACCGACGCCGGTGAGACGACCGCCACCAGCTCGGTCTGGGCCGGGCAGTAGAGCACGCACTCGGCGATCGCTGGGCTGGCCTTCAGGTGCTCCTCGATCTGCCTGACGACGATCTTCCTGCCGTTGTCCAGCACGATCGTGTCGTCGGCGCGGCCGAGGACGAACAGGAAGCCGTCGGCGTCGAGGTGTCCGATGTCGCCGGTGCGCACGACGCCGTCCGCACCGAAGACCCGCTCGCTGTCACCCGGCTCGCAGTAGTCGTACCGCCGGTTCACCGGGTGCTCGGCACGGACGCTGATCACCCCGTCGTCACCGATGATCACCTCTTTGCCCGGCAGCACCCGGCCGACGCTGCCCGCCCGGTGCGTGCCCGGGTGGTTCTTGGCCACGATGCACGTCTCGTTGAGGCCGTAGCCCTCGTAGATCGGCAGGCCGAGCCGGTTGAGGAACGCGAGGGTGGCGGGGTCGGCGGGCGCCGAGCCCGTCCACAGGTAGCGGATGCGGCCGCCGAAGATGTCGCGGGCCGCGTCGGCGAGGTCCCGGCCGGTGCGCCGGGCGTGGCGTTCGATCTGGCCGCGGGCGCTTTCGAAGAAGCCGGGCACGCCCATGACGACGGTCGGCCGCACCTGGGTGAGCGCGACGAACGCCGACTCGTAGGTGCAGACCGTGACGTCGTGGCCGTACCGCAGCGCCGAGTACACCCAGTAACGCTGCTGGAGCAGCGACAGCGGCAGGAACACCAGCAGGTTGTCGCCGGGGCCGTGGCCGAACATGTCCTGGACGGCGTCCAGCGAGCTGTCGATGCTGCCGACGGTGGCGCCGAGGCCCTTGGGTGTGCCGGTGCTCCCCGAGGTGAACTTGATCGTGGTGATCTCGTCGGGGGCGTATCTGACCGGTGGCGGCGGGGCCGCGCCGACCGCGCCGACCGCGCCGGCCGCGTCAGTCGTGTTGTCGGCGCCGGACGTGTCGTCAGCGCCAGCCGTGCCAGCCGTGCCAGCCGTGTCGGGCAGGTCGTCGAGGAGGGTCGTGAGCCGCTCGACGCCGGGGATGTCGCACGGACGGTCGGTGAACAGCAGGGAGAGGCTGTAGCGCTCCATCAGCTCGCGGGTGGGGGTGAACTTGCCCGGTTCCAGGCCGGCGGTGACGACCTTCAGGCGCAGGGCGGCCAGGTCGAGCACCACCCACTCGAGGCTGTTGGCGGCGAGGATGCCGATCCGGTCGCCCGCGCCGAGGCCGCGGGCGCGCAGCCCGGCCGCGACCAGGCCGGACAGTCGCCAGACCTCGGCGAGCGGGATCTCGCGGGTGCCGGCCAGCCTGGTGACGTGCAGCGTCCCACGGTTCGGTGTGGACGCCAGAAGTTCGTTGATCATGCAAGGCTCCCGCTGGACTGGGACCGCGAGGCGTCCGACGGGTGTTCGGCCGCGTGGGCTGCACCGAGCGGGCCGAGCGGCCGGGGCGGGTGGAAGAACGTGATCTGAGCAAGGGTGATCTTGCTACCTGGCGGGATCAGTTCGACCGTGGCGGGCCACTGCCGCGGCGCAGGCTGACCGAGGGCCTCGGCCAGCCGGGCGGCGAAACGCGGCATCACCGGCGTGGCCGCGTGCGCGAGCAGCCAGGCCGCGGCCAGCTCCAGCGCCGTGGCCGTGCGCACCTCGTCCGGCATGCCGCCGGCCTGGGCCAGCGCGCGTTCCCGACGGCTGAACCGGACCGTGTCGGTGACCAGGGCGTCCAACTCGGCGGCGGACTGGTTGAGCGAGAAGCCGCCGGGCCGCAGGCTGGCGGCCAGCGCGCCGAGCCGGGCGGCGAGCTGGCCGAGGAACCCGGCGTGCTCGGGTGTCCAGTTGCCGGCGTCGGGGGCCACCCCGTCGTAGTGGTCGGCCACGCGCTGGCCGAGGTCGTGCAGCCAGGCCTGCCAGGTGCCGATCAGGGTGGCGGTGAGCGTGTGCTCGTAGGCGTCGAGCGTGAAGTTCGTCCGCTCCACCTCGGGACGGTTGCGGGCGAGGAAGTAGCGGACCGCGTCCACGCTGTCGGCGTCGAGGATCTGCTTGCCCCAGACGGCGTGCCGGCGGCTGGTGGAGAACTTCAGGCCGTCGTAGAGGAGGAACTCGTTGACGTGGTAGTCGATGTCCGGCGTCCAGCCGGGCAGGGCGAGCCGGTAGAGCACCGGGTAGAGGATCGCGTGGTAGAAGCTGTTGTCATAGCCGAAGAAGTGGACGACCTTCCAGTCGTCGGCTGGCCTGGCTGCCGTCCAGTCGCGGCCGAGGCGCTCGCCGAGCCGCTGGATGCCGTGCAGGAAGCCGAAGGCCATCTCCGGCCAGGCCCAGATCACCTGGCCGGCGCCGTCCGCCTCGTGCGGGGTGATGCCCCAGTCGCCGGGATGGCTGACCGGGATGTCGATCCGCTCCCGGCGGAACAGCCGGGCGGCGAGCTCCCGCAGCCGGGCCGGGACGCGGCCGCGGCGCTGGTGGTCGAGCACCGCGTCGGCGTGCTCGTGCAGCGGCAGCACGTAGCGGCGGGCCGTGCCGGTGACGGGCGCTCCGCCGGATGGCCCGGCGACCGGGCCGGCCAGGTCGACCACGGTGTTCGGCTCGCCGCACAGCTCGCAGATGTTGCCGGCGGTGGCCTCGCCGCAGCCGGGGCAGCCGCCGTGGACGTCGACCTCGTAGAGGTACTGGCCGGTCCGCGGGTCGAACAGCGCCGGCCCGTCGGCCGGGGCGATCGCGCCGGAGCTGACCAGCCTGGTGAAGAAGTCCTTCAGCGCGGGGACGTAGCCGGGGTCGGCGTTCGTGACGGTGTACTGGTCGAGCGGGATGTCCATCAGCCGCAGGGTTTCCGCGATCTCGGCGCTGTAGTACGCGGCCACCTCGGCGCTCGACCGGCCCTCCCGGCGGGCACGGTCGACCACGTAGGACTGGAAGTCGTCGCTGCCGGTCAGGTGCCAGGCGCTGGCACCGTTCATCCGCTGGAACCGGACGTAGGCGTCGGCGCCCAGATACGGGCCGGCAAGGTGACCGAGATGCAGGTCGCCGTTGGGGGTGGGCGGCGTCGAGAAGACGAACACCGGGCGCTCGCCGTGCTCGCTGGCCACCGGGGCGGCCGAGGACACCGCGCGGGCGCCGTCACGCCAGTACTGGGTGAGGAAGACCAGGTCCTCCTCCCCGGTGTTCGCCACGACGTGGTCCTCGAACGGCTCGAGCAGGGCGACGGTGCCCGCGGCGACCGGATGGTGCGCGGCTCCCACGGCGAGTTCGCCGCGGCCGGCGACGATGACCAGCAGCTCGGTCTCGTCGTGCCGCTGGTGTGTCGTGGCAACACCCGGCGCGACACGGCCCCAGGCGGCTCCGGTGCCCAGCCCGTCGACCGAGCCCATGTCGATCCCGAACGCCGCGGAGAGCGCGGTGGCGTCAAAACGGTCAATGATCATGCGGTGTCCTTCTCGTCGAGCCCGTCGAGCAGATCGGCGGCCGCGGCGGCGATCGCGGGGGCCAGCCGGTAGCCGGAGCCGCCCGCCGCGCCGGCGAACAGCACCCGGCCGTCGGCGGTGACCGGGCGCACGATCGGCGCGCGGTCGGGGCTGTAGGCGTCGCAGAACACGCGGCCGGAGACGCAGTACGGGGCGAGCGCCGGGGCGTGGCGCTCCAGAACCGCCCGGCCACGGTCGAGGTCGTCGGCGGACAGCCCGCCGGTCAGCGCGTCCGGGGTGACGTGCCAGTCAGGTGAGGTGTAGCTGAACAGCCAGTGGCCGCGGTGGGCCAGCGGCAGCAGGAAGGCGTCATCGTCGTGGAAGACGGTCGCACGGTCGTGCGGGGCGACGGGCCGTTCGACGTGCAGGGCGACGACCTTCTTGACGCGGACGCCGAGCGGGGCGAGCAGCAGCGGCCAGGGCAGCCAGGGGCCCGGCGCCAGCACGACACGGCTGGCGGTAAGCCGGATGCCGCTACCCAGTGTGAGGACAACGCCGTCCGGGGTGGAGCGCACGGCGGTGACCGCGCTGCCCTCCCGGAACGCCGCGCGGCCGCGCAGCCGGGCGGCCAGCAGTTCGGTGAGCGCCGCGACGTCGGCGTGGTGGGCGCCGTCGCCGTCCCAGCCCCGCTCGGCCGGGTGCAGCCGCGCCTCGGGGAACCGCGCCTCGGGGAGCGGGCGCAGCCGCGCCTCGGGGAGGTAGTGCTCCCGGACGGTGGCCTCGTCGGCGCTGACCACTGTCATGCCCACCGGGTGGATCGGCACCCGGGGGTCGCGTCGGCGCAGGTCGGCGTACCAGCGCTGGCTGTAGGCGCTCATCGCCCGCACCCGCGGGGTGGCCCCGCGCGGGAAGTGCAGCCCGGCGGAGAACCGGGACGCTCCCCCACCGGCCAGCCCCCTGTCGACCACCATGACCCGCCGGCGCGGCGCGCGGGCCAGGACCTCGGTAGCCACCAGGCAGCCGACCACGCCGGCCCCGACCACGACAACGTCGGCGTCCCCAGCCCCAGCCCCAGCGTCCATGGTCAGCATCTCTGGAAGAGCGGCCTCCGGGCGTGCGGCTTCGCCATGATCGCACGCCCTTCGGCCCATCAGCGGGCTCCTGTCTTGGGTGACCATTCGATGAACGCCGGGTGCTGGTCCCTGCTGCGGACGCCGCGGATCCGGTCGACGATGCGCTGGCTGCGCCAGGCGTTGAGGCTGAGGTTGGGGTCGGCGAGGCCGCGCTGCCCGCGGGCGGCGTTCTGCAGGAACAGGTTCCGGTCGGCCGGGCCGTCCCAGCAGGCGGCGAAGTCGGCGTCCACCTGGTACTCGTCGTTCTCCCGTTCCAGACGCGGCTGAAGGGGCGCCAGGAAGTCCATCGGGGCCGGCCGGAACCCGGTGGCCCAGATGATCACGTCCGCCTCGAAGATCTCCAGGCAGCTCGCCGGGTCGTTGTGCCGGACGGAGATGCTCCAGCCCTCCGGCGAGCACGGCTCGACGCTGACCACCTCGCGGTTGGGGTAGAGCCCGGTCAGCTGCGGGGCGCCGGTGATGAACCGGTGGACGTAGATCCGCTGGTAGATCTCCCGGGCGGTGGCCTCGGAGATGCCGTCGCTGGTCAGCACCTGCTGGCTGTTGACCTCGGCCCGCACGCTCGGGCCAAGCTCGGCGAAGTAGTCGGAGTGGCAGGGCATGTAGAACTCGTTGGTGAACGGCGAGTCGTCGAGCGGGAAGTAGTTGCGCCGGCGGGACAGCCACGACACCCGGTGCGGCAGCTCGCCGTCCGGCCGGGAGATCAGGTCGAGGAACGCCTCGGCGCCGGACTGGCCGCCGCCGATCACCGCCACCCGCCGGTCGCGCAGGCCGGCGGCCCTCGACCGGAACTCGCTGACGTGGAACTGGGTGCCGCCCAGGTGCGGGCGGGCGAACCGCGGCACCCACGGCACGGTGCCGACGCCGACCACCACGTTGTCGGCGAGCAGGGTGCGTTTGTCGGTCCGCACGACGAAGGTGTCACCGACGAAGTCGACGGACCGCGCCTCCTCGCCGAACACGACGTTCTCGATGCGGCTGCTGGCCCAGTCCAGGTAGTTGCGGAACTCCTGACGGGGGACGCTGTCGAACTGCGCGTTGAGATAGTGGTAGATCCGCCCGCGGTCGTGCAGGTACGCCATGAACGAGAACGGGCTGGTCGGGTCGGACAGGCTGACCAGGTCCTTGAACAGCGACACCTGCAGGGCCGCCCCGGGGATGAGCTGATCGTCGTGCCAGCTGAACTCGGCCTTCCTGTCGATGACCAGGTTCGGCGTCTCCGGGTCGCCGTGCAGCAGGGCCGCCAGGCTCAGGTTGGCCGGTCCGGCCCCGATCCCGACACAGCGGTACCGCGCCGCGGACTCACTCCTCATGAGAAGAACTCGCTTTCAGCGTCTTCGGCGGACGGCCCGCGTCCGTCCGGGAAACATGCGACGCGGCCGGTGGCAGGGCGTCGGCGATGGCGAGCCGCTGCACCTCGGAGGCGCCCTCGTAGATCCGCAGCGACCGGATCTGCCGGTACAGCCGCTCCGGCAGGCTGTCGCGCACCAGCCCGGCGGCGCCGAACACCTGCACGGCCGCGTCCACAACCTGCTGGGCGGCCTCGGTGGCGTACAGCTTCGCGATGCTGGAGTGCTTGGCGAAGCTGGAGCGCTTCGCCAAGCTGGCGGGCTCAGTCGGCGGGGTGCCCCGGTCGGCCTCCCAGGCGGCCCTGGCCACCAGCAGCGCGGTGGCGTTCAGCCGCACCTCGACGTCGGCGAGGCTGGCCTTCACCGTCGGCAGGTCGAACAGCCGCCCGCCGTACGCGGCCCGCCCCCGGGCCCTGGCCAGGGCGGCGTCGGCGGCCCGGCGGGCGAAGCCGAGCGCCGCCGCGCCAACGGTGAGCCGGAAGCGTTCGAGCAGCTCCATGGCCACGACGAACCCGCCGCCCCGGCCGCCCAGGACGGCGTCGGCCGCAACCCGGCAGCCGTCGAACTCCAGCCGGGCGATGTCGCGTTCGGCCAGCATGTCGATCGGCTCGATCCGCAGGCCCGGTGTGCCGGCCGGGACGAGCAGCGCGGTCAGGCCCAGCGCGGCCGGGCCGTCGCCGGTGCGGGCCACCACGCAGAAGACGTCGGCGCCCGCCGCACCGGCGATCCACGTCTTGTGCCCGTCCAGGACGTATCCCGTGCCGTGCCCGTCCGGGACGGCACGCAGGGCGAGCGCGGCGACGTCCGAACCGGCCTGCTCCTCCGAGAGCGCGAACGCGCCGGCCAGCTCGCCGCGGGCCATGCCGGGCAGCCAGCGCCGCTTCTGCTCGTCGGTGCCGTGACGTTGGATCGGCCAGGTGGCCAGCGCCTGGATCGAGAACGCGAAGTCGAGCAGGTCCTCGGTGTAGGCCAGGGCCTCCCTGGTCAGGCACAGGCCGCGCAGGTCGGTGGGTGTCAGCAGGCCCGCGTCCCCCAGCGCGCGCAGCACGCGGGCGGTGTACTTCTCCGGCGCGCCGGTGCGGGCCGCCGCCACCAGTTCGGCGTGGGTGTCGCAGAACCGGCCGAGCGCCTCGGCCAGCTCGCGGTGCGGCCGCTCGTAGAACGGCAGCGCCAGCAGCCGCGGGTCCAGGGTGCTCACCGGCGCGCCCTCCTCGTGTCGGAGCTCATGCGGCGGCCCGCCGTGCCAGCAGGCGTCTGGCCAGATGCGGCTCGACGAAGAACGCGAACGAGGCGTAGCCGCGCCACACCCGCCGCCAGGCCCGCTCGACGGCGACCGGGCCGCCGGTGCGTCCGACGTGGTCGAGGTAGGCGACGATCAGGTCGGTCGCCTGGCGGGTGTGGCCGGCCNNNNTGGCGGGTGTGGCCGGCCGAGATGTTGTCGATGGACAGGTGCACGTCCTCGTAGGCGGTGTCGAAGCCGTGACGGCGCATCTTCTGCGTCTCGTGCAGCCGCAGCTCACCGAGACCGAACATCTCGACGCCCAGGTGGTAGCCGAGGATCTCCTCGTAGCGGGAGTCCGGGAACAGCGCCAGGCCGAGCTGGTAGGTGGCGTACGGGTAGCTCGGGTCGGGCAGCTCGGTCTGGGTGCGGAACTCCTCCGAGCGCAGGTGCGGCAGGTGGATACCCATGCTGGCCAGGGCCTGGTTGATCAGCGTGAGGTGGTTGCGTGCGACGTCGCCGCGGCCCATCTCGTCGGCGTAGAGGGCGAACAGCGGCCTGTCGCTGGGACGGTGGAAGCGGCCGGTGTTGCCGATCCGGTGCGTGCAGGCGCCGTCGACGAGGTTGCCCAGCGCGAACCGCTTCTGGCCGTTGATCACCTCTGCCCGGGGCGGGATGTCGGCCAGCGGCCGGTAGGGCCCGACGAGCTTCGTCCAGTAGATGCTCTCCACCCGCTCCCGCAGCGCGGCGGGGCTGTAGTCGAACCAGGTGGCGTCGGTGTGGCGGCCGGCGGCTCCCAGCTCGAACATCCCCTCGGCCTGGGCGAGCACCTGCTCGACGCGGGTGTGGGCGGCGGCCAGCACGCCGGGGAACCGCTCGACGTTGACCAGGCGGTACAGGAACTGGCGTTCGTCGAGCGCCGGAGGCTCGGCGACGACGATGTCGCCGGGATCGGCGGACGCGAGCGCACACTGCCAGGCGGCGGCGTCCTCGTCGCCGGCGGTGCAGGCGGCCAGGTCTGCGCCGGGCGGCTCACCCGNCCCGCGGCGGCGGCGGCCGCCCACCGCTCGAGCGTGCGCGCCTCGGCGGCGTCGAAGATCCCGAACATTGGCCCGCCGAACCTGATCGCCCTGGTGAAGGGGCAGCCGCCGGTCGGCAGTGGCCTGAGGTAGCTGGAGGATCGGAGCTGGCGGACGAACGCGGCGGCGTCGCACGCCGGGCCGGCGAGCAGGCCGTCCAGGGGGACACCGGAGATCCGCACCCGGTGGTGCTGACGGCCGGCGTACGGCGCGTGCCTGGCGACGATCAGCGCCACCTCGGCGTCCGGCGACAGGTCCTGGTGCCAGCTCGCGAGCTCGTCGAGCATCGCCACGTGCGCGCTCTCCAGGCGCGTGACGAGCCGGATCGCCGCGAGCAGCCGCGCCCGGTCGGCCGGGCCGGTGGGTGAGAGCTCGGTGAGCGCCAGGTACTCCGCCAGCAGCGGCACCGGATCGTACCCGCGGCTGCCCACACCGTCCGGGCTGGACGGCCCAGCCAGCCCAGCCAGCTCAGCCAGCTCAGCCAGCTCAGCCAGTCTGGCCGGGCCGGCCCGGCCGAACAGCGCGGCGTCGGTGCCCAGCGCCCGGAAGGCACAGTGCACGCCGACCACCTCGGGCAGAAAACTGGCCGGCAGGCGGGACAGCGCCAGGTAGAAGACGGCCGTCACCACGGTGAGTGGCCGGGCCTGCGCCGCGGCCAGGAAGTCGGTGGCCAGCAGGTCGGGGAGCTCCACGCCGTGCTCCGCCAGCAGCCGGCGGCGCCGACCGGCCAGGGTGTGCTCGACCACGCCACCGCCGAGCAGCTCCAACTGCTCGGCACCGAGCCGATTGACGATCACGGCGGGCTGGGTTGCCGGCTGCGACACGGTGTCCAGCCAGCAGCCCTCGATCAGCGCGAGCGGGGCGCGCTGCCGCAGCACGGTGGCCACGGTCCCGGCCGGGGCGGCGCGCAGCCGGGCTGCGACCCGCGCGATCGCCGCCCGGGTGGCGGCCAGCTCGGCGAACACCCGCTCCTCGTNGCCCGTCCGGATGCCCGTCCAGCTCCTCGTCCTCGCCCGGGCCGGTGGCCTCCGGCAGAAAGGCGGCGAGCACCCGGCGGGCGGCCACCAGCGTGGCCTCGGACTCCTGCTCGACCAGCAACCGGCGGTACAGCGCGGCCGGCGGCCCGGCCACGGCCGCGGCCGCCTCGGCGAACGCGGCCGGGCCGCACTCGAACGGCCCCCGCGGCAGCGACGTCGTCAGGTCCGTCATGCGGCTTCGCTCCTCGCGGCCAGGTGGGCGGCGAGCGCGCGCATCTTCTCGGCGGCCTCGAACGCCTGGCCGCGGCAGTTGAGGTGCAGCCCGTCGCCGCAGTAGATGCCGGCGTCGGCGCAGAGCGGATGGTCGGTGAACGAGGCGAAGATCGCGCCGTGTTCCCGGGCGACCTCCCGCGTGATCCGGGTGACGATCCTGGTCGCCCTGCCGATCGCCTCCGCGTGTTTCGCGGAGACGATGCCCGCCCGGCTGATGTCGAGCATCCCGATGGTGAGGATGTCGGCGCCGGTCGCCCGGACCCTGGAGACGATCTCGGTCAGCTCGGCGCGCACGGTGGCCGGGTCGAACCCCGGCCTGATGAAGTCGTTGCCGCCGCCGGAGAGGAACACCAGGTCGGGCCGGAAGTCCAGGGCTGGCCGCAGCTGCGTCCGGCGGATCTCGGTGAGCGTCAGATCGCGCCTGGCCAGCCGGATCTCGTCGAGGTCGGGGTGGACGCGGCGCAGCACGGCGCTGATCCGATCCACCCAGGACAGGTCCTGGTAGCCGGGCACGGCCTCGCGGATGCCGGCCGAGATACTGTCGCCGATCACCGCGATCCGCTTCCACGGCGCGCCTGCCAACAGCCGCGCGCCGGCTTCGGTGGACAGGACGTACGGGTCGGTGGCCTCCGTCATTTCGCCCGGTCCACCCGTTCTGGCCGATGCGCCTGTTTCGACCTGCACGCCTGTTTCTGCCGGTCCGCTCATTTCGGCTGGCTCATGTGTTTTGACTGACTCATATTTTTCGGCTGTCTTACTTGTTCGGCTGTCTTACTTGTTTCGGCTGGTTCACTTGTTTCGGCTGGTTCAGCCAGTTCGGTGGACGCGGTCGGTTCGGTGTGTTCTGTCATTTCGGTCGTTCCTCGTCCTTGCCGGCGTCGTCCTTGCCGGCGTCGTCGGATCCGGCGCCGCGGGCCACGGCCGCGGACACCTCCCGCTGCCGGACGGCAAGCTCCAGCGCGGCGATGTCGTCGGCGATCCGCTCGTCCTCGGCGGAGGTCTCGGCTCCGTCGACCCGGCTGAACCCGAGAACACCCAGCTCGCGCAGGGCTTCCCGCATCCTGGGTCCGAACAGGTTGATGTCCTTCAACGTCGGGACGATCCGGGTGAACAGCCGGCGGCGGAACTCGCGCTGGCCGGGTGAGCGGTTGGCCAGCGCGACGCACTCGTCGGCGCCGTAGTCGAGGTTGCGCCACATGTCCTCGCCGGCGAACCGGTCCCTGAGCACCCAGCACGCCTCGACCGCGAAATCCTCACGCTCACGCAGTTCGGCGGTGCTGAGCTGGCTGTAGTAGTCACGCAGGGCCAGCCGCCCGAACGCGACGTGGCGCGCCTCGTCCTGCAGCACGTAGGCGTTGAGCGCCCGCGCCAGTGGGTCGCGCATCCGGTCCCGCTGGATGCTGAACGACGCCAGCGCCAGACCTTCGATCATCACCTGCATGCCGAGGTAGGTGATGTCCCAGCGGCTGTCACCGATGGTCGTCTCAAGCAGGCCGCGCAGCCCGGCGGAGATCGGGTAGTGCAGCTTGATCTTGTCATGCAGCATGCGCTGGTACGCCTCGACGTGCCTGGCCTCGTCCACCACCTGGGTGGCGGCGTAGAACTTCGAGGCGATGTCCGGCACGGTCTGGACGACCTTCGCCGCGCACACCAGCGCGCCCTGCTCGCCGTGCAGGAACTGGGAGTAGAGCCAGCCCGCCAGGTGCCGGCGGACGGTGATCCGCTCCGCCTCCGGCAGGCGCTCCCACAGCGGCGTGCCGGCGATCCAGATGAACGTGTCGGGCAGGCCGAGCGGATTGTCCGGGTCGACGTCGTGGTCCCAGTCCAGCCGCGTCTCGGCGTCCCACTGGCGCTGCTTGCCACGGGAGTACAGGCTCAGCATCTGCTCGGTTCCGGCGTCGTAGTCCCAGGTGAACAGCGCGTCCCCGCCGAGCGGGACGGCCCAGTTGCCGGCCGGCTCCGCCGTCGCGTCTGGCTTCATGACCGCTCTCTTCAGCTCTTTTCAGGGCTCTTCGGGGCTCAGGTGGCGTCTGTTCGGGCTGGTGACATCTGTTTCGGGCTCAGGTGACGGCGGCGCGCCGACGCAACCGGTGAAGCTGGTGCAGACGTGCGGACACGGCGCCGAAGGCCCACGCCGGGGCGGGCGTGCCGGCCGGCCGCAGGAACAGCGCGGCGGACTCGGCCACGGCGCACGGCAGCAGACGGTTGAACCGGCTGCCCCGGCAGGCCGCCCGGAACTGCCCCCCGCCGTCACGGCCGTGCTCGGCCGCGAGGTGGGCGAACACCGGGTCCAGGGTGCGCCACCGGCCGTCGAGGTGGACCTCGCACCAGCCGTGGTCGTTGCCGACGAGGCCGAGCAGGAAGCCGCGGCGGGCCCGCGCCCGGAACCCCTCGGCCCGCAGCCGGTCGGCGAGGACCCGCCCCGCCACGACGCAGTCGGCGACGCCCAGTTCCCAGGACCGCCGGTGGTCGGCGCGCAGCGGTTCGGCGATCGCCTGATAGCGCACCGCGCCGGTGTCCAGGGCGTCGAGGACGTCGTCGAACGCCGCGCGGATCCGGCGGTCGGTGACGTCGTAGCGCTCGCCGGTGAGCCGGACGCGCACCTGGTACGGACTGCTCTGATGGCCCTCGGTGACGACCGGCAGCGGCAGGTCACCGGCCGAGNGGCAGGTCACCGGCCGAGCCGCCAGTCGGACCACCAGTAGGGCCGCCAGTCGGACCACCAGTCGGGCCGTCGGCCGAACTGCCAGTCGGGCCGTCGGCCAGGAGTTCCAGGAGTTCGACGCCCTCGGCGCCCAGGTCCGGGACCGCCACCTGGAAGGTCTCGCCGCTGGCCGCCCGGTGTACCGCGACCGTCCAGTCCGCGGGGGCGAACCAGTCGTCGGGCTCGGCCGCCACGAACCGCATGAGCAGCCGCCTGGCCAGCTCGGGCACGGTGGCGCCGGTGCCCGAGTGCAGCCCCGCGTTGGCGACGTCGGTGTAGTCGAGCAGGCCGTCGACCTGCCGCAGGCCGAGGGCTGCGACCCCGGCCTCGTCGGTGCGCAGCACGGTGGCCGCGTCGGTGAGGGTGGTGTCGAAGACCGCCAGATCCGGCGGGGTCGGCTCGAAGCGGCGGCTCACCCGAGGCCCCTGACGAGTCACATGAGTTCCTGGACGAGCGCGGCGAGATCACGCGCGGTGACCGCCTCGAACGGGACGTCGTCGGGGATCGCCACCCCCAGAACATCCTCAAGATCCACCACCACGCTGAGGATCACCACCGACTCGATCCTCGGCAGCAGGTGCATGGGGAGATCGAGGTCGATGTCGGCCTTGTCCATCTGCAGCCGGTTGGCCAGGGCGGTGGCCACCGCGTCCTCGACGGTCCGCGTACTCATGAGGCGTCCTTCACGGGTCTTCTGGTAGCCCTTACGGCTTTACGGTGGCCTCTGCCGTGCTCCGGTAGAGGGCCCTGGCGGCGTGGCGGCGCACCTTGCCGGAGCTGGTGCGCGGGATGGAGCGGACGGGCACGGGATGCACGGACGCCACCGCGGGGCCGAGTTCGGCGGCGATGGCCGCCTCGACGGCGTTCACCAGGGCGGTGGCCGCCGCGCCCGCGAGCGGCGTCTCGACCAACACCGCGATGTGCTCGACGTCGCCGTCCCCGGCCTGCAGGGCGGCGCAGACCCGGACGTCGAAGCCCTGGACGCGACGCGCGATCTGTTCGACGTCCTCGGCGTAGTAGTTCTGGCCGCGGATGATCGCCATGTCCTTGACGCGTCCGACCAGGAACAGCTCGTCCTCGGCCTCGAAGCCGAGGTCGCCGGTGCGCAGCCAGCCGTCGGCGGTGAAGGGCTGCCGCTCGGCGGGCAGCCCGAGGTAGCCGCTCATCACGGCCGCGCCGCGGACCTGGACCTCGCCGACCCGCCCGGGGGCCGGGGCGTCGACCCGGACGGCGATGCCCGGCGCCGCCGAGCCGCAGGAGACGACCTGGCGGGCGCCCGCGGCACCCGGGGTGACGTGGACGACCCTGTCGCCCGGCGCGAGGGCGAACCGGTCGACGCTGAGCTGCCACGGCCGCTCCCCCAGTGCCGCCAGGCTGATGACGAGCGTGGCTTCGGCCATGCCGTAGGACGGCAGCATCGCCTCGGGCCGGAACCCGCAGGGGCCGAACACCCGGTTGAACGCCTCCAGCGTCGACCACTGCACGGGCTCGGAGCCGTTGCAGGCCAGCCGCCAGCCGGACATGTCGAGCCCGTCGGGAGCCCCATCAGCCTCGACCGCGTCGACCAGGCGCTGGTAGGCGAAGTTGGGCATGGGCAGCACGGTGGCGCCGGACGCCGCCGCGGCGGCCAGCCAGCCGCGGG
>NZ_JWIO01000007.1:20318-79557 GCF_001017755.1 Protofrankia coriariae | reverse complement strand
CGGCGGCCAGCCAGCCGCGGGTGTCGCGGATGAAGTCGGTGGTGCGCCAGAGATGGACCGAGCACCCTCTGGCCAGGTGGGCGAGCGTGCCGAACAGGCTCATGTCGTGGAACAGCGGCGACCAGATGCCGATCTCGTCGGCGTCGGTCAGGCCCAGGCCCCCGTCGATGGCCGCCAGACCGGCCAGGACGTTGTCGGCGGTCAGCGCGACGCCCTTGGGCGCCGAGGTGCTGCCGGACGTGTACTGGATCACCGCGAACTCGTCGGCCGGGTTCTCGTCGACCGGCCCGGCCGGCTCGATCTGCCCAGGCGGCCCGACCAGCCCGGCTGGACCGGCTGGCGCGGGCACCCGCGTGATGTCGACCAGCCGGACGTCCGGCGGTGCCGCGAGCCGGCCGAGCAGGCGCGCGCTCTGCTCGTCCACCAGCAGGGCCGCAAGCTCGGCGTCCTCGACGATGCGGCGCAGGTGCCGCTGGTAGCCCTCGCTGCCCCCGAACGCCACGGGCAGGGCGATGGGCACCGCGGCGGCCCCCGCCCGGAAGCACGCGAGCAGCCCGCGCAGCCAGGGCTCGCCGTTGGCCATCAGGATGCCGACGCGGCGCTGGCCCGCGATCAGTGTCGCCGTCCGTTCGGCGTTGGCCAGCAGGCGCGTGACGGGTACGGATCGTCCCTCGGACGGCAGGTGCAGCACCGTCCGAGGGCGGGCGTTGGTACTCACCGCGGCCCAGAGCGCGTTCACCGGATCTCCTCTCTGGAGACGTTCACAGACCGCCGCGGATACCGAGGACCACTGCCGGCCTCAGCCCGTCAGCTCGTTGATGAGCGAGGTGTCGTGCTCGGCCTGGCGGAAACGGGGATGGTCCAGGACCTCGCGCAGGAACGCGGCGGTGGTCACCACATGCGGGCCGCGCAGCCGCAGCTCGTCAAGCGCCCGGTCCATCCGCGCCAGCGCCTGCTCCCGGTCGGGCGCCCAGACGACGAGCTTGGCCAGCAGCGAGTCGTACAGCGCGGGGACCTGATAGCCGGCGTAGACGTGGGTGTCGACGCGGACGAACGGGCCACCGGGCAGCGCGAACTCGCTGACCACCCCCGGGGTGGGCACGAAACCGGCCGCCGGGTCCTCGGCGTTGATCCGGCACTCGATCGCCACCCCGCGCGGGACGACGTCGGCCTGGTCGAAGCCGAGCGGCTCACCGGCGGCGACCCGAAGCTGCTCGCGGACCAGGTCCGTCCCGGTGACCATCTCGGTGACCGGGTGCTCCACCTGGAGGCGGCAGTTGACCTCCATGAAGTAGAACCGGCCGTCGCCGTCCACCAGGAACTCGAACGTGCCCGCTCCCACATACCCGGCCGCCCGCGCCCCCTGGACGGCCGCCTCGCACATCTGCTCCACGGTCCGCGCGGGCAGCCGCGGCGCGGGGGTCTCCTCCACGAGCTTCTGGTGCCGGCGCTGCAACGAGCAGTCGCGCGCGCCCAGGTGGACGACGTTGCCATGGGCGTCGGCGAGGATCTGCACCTCGACGTGCCGCGCGGAGGCCAGGTAACGCTCCACGTACAGCCGGCCGTCCCGGAACACCGTCTGGGCGCTGGCGCGGGTCTGGCTGTAGGACCGCAGGAACGCGTCGGGCTCGTGCACCACGCTCATCCCGCGCCCGCCGCCGCCGGCCACCGCCTTGATGATGACCGGGTACCCGATCCCGGCGGCGAACTCCGCGGCCTCGTCGGCGTGCTCGAGCGCGTCCCGGCTGCCCGGCAGGAGCGGCAGCCCCGCGTCCGACATGATCGAACGGGCGCTGGCCTTGTCACCGAGACGGCTCATCACCGATGCCGGCGGGCCGACGAAGGTGATGCCCTCCTCCTCGCACACCTCGGCGAAGTCCGGGTTCTCCGAGAGGAACCCGTAGCCGGGGTGGATGGCGTCGGCGCCCCAGCCCCGCGCCGCCTCGATGACGGCGGGGATGTTGAGGTAGCTGGCCTTGGCCGGGCCGGGGCCGATCTGCACCGACTCGTCGGCGAACCGGACGACCGCCGAGTCGCGGTCGGCGGCGGAGTGGACCGCCAGCGTGGCCAGCCCGAGCTCACGGCAGGTACGGGCGACCCGCAGCGCGATCTCGCCACGGTTGGCGATCAGCACCTTTTTGATCATCGGCCCGGACCTGCCCGGTCGGCGTCGCCGGTGGCCACCGTCAGCAGGGGTTGGCCGTGCTCGACCGGGGTGCCGTCGGCCACCAGGATCTCAAGCACCCGGCCGGACGCGTCCGCCTCCACCGGGATCATCAGCTTCATCGCCTCGATGATCGCCACCTGCTGACCGCGGGTGATCAGGTCACCCTCGGCGACGAACGGCTTGGCTCCGGGCTCGGGGGCCCGGTAGAACACGCCCACGGTGGCGGCCCGCAGGATGTGCGCGTCGGCGTCCGCGACGGCCGGCGGCTGGGCCGGCCCGCCGNCCCGCCGCGGGTCGCCGGTTCCGGCCGTGGCGACGCCGTGGCCGGAACCGACGCCGTGGCGGCCGACACCGGCGGCGCTGCCGGTGCGACCAGTTCGGTGGATGCCGGCGGCACCGCGTCCGGCCAGGCGATCTCGATGAAGACCTCGCCGGCCGCCGCCCGCACCCGGCTGGGCACCCGGGACGTCTGCGCGCTCAGGGTGAGCAGATGATCGCGGAGCACCGTCATGATCTCGTCGAGCTCACCGGCGCCGGGCACCGCCGTGCGCACCGGTGGAACCCCGTTGACCTGGACAGGACTCATCAGGCGCTTTCCTTCTCGTCAAGATCGTCCCGGTCGAGGTCACGCTGGTCACGACCGTCCCGGTCGTCATCGATGCCGTGGCCGCCGACACCGGCCCGGTCGAAGTCACGATCAAGCTCATGGTCGAGATCGCGGTCGATGTCGCGGTCGTCGTCGAGCGTGGTGAGCGTGTCGGCGCCGAAGCGGCGGAACCGAGCGCGGCGCCCGGTGACGAGGGTCATCTGGTCCCGCGGCAGCAGCTGCGCCAGCGTGCTGGTCAGCGCGTCGCGCAGGGCGTGCGCCGCGAGCAGGTGGTCGCTGTCGGCGCCCGCCTCGGGCTCGGGCACCACACCGTCGACGATCCCGCCGCGCAGCAGCTCGCGGGCGTCCACCCGCAGCGCCGCCGCGGCCTTCGGCCCGGCGGCCGCGTCCTTCCACAGGATCGCGGCGCACCCTTCCGGACTGATCACCGAGTAGACGGCGTTGGCGCACATCAGGACGCGGTCGGCGATCGCGAGGGCGAGCGCGCCGCCGCTGCCGCCCTCGCCGGTCACCACCGCCACCACCGGGACGGGCAGGCCCGCCATCAGCCGCAGGTTCTCGGCGATCGCGACCGACTGCCCGTTCTGCTCGGCGTCGATGCCGGGGAAGGCGCCCGCGGTGTCGATGAGGGTGACCACCGGCAGCCCGAGCTTGGCGGCCAGCCGCATCGCCCGGGCGGCCTTGCGGTAGCCGGCCGGCGACGGCATCCCGTAGTTGCGCGCGGACAGCTCGGCCGCGCTGTGTCCCTTCTGCGTGCCGATCACGACGACCGGCGTGCCCTCCAGCCGGCCGAGCCCGCAGACCATCGCCGGGCAGTCCGCGGCCATGCGGTCCCCGTGCAGCTCCGCCCAGTCCTCGATCATCAGAGCGATGTAGTCCAGGGTCGTCGGCCGACCGAGCCGNCCGAGCCGGCGGGCCAGCCGCACCGACTCCCACTGCTCCCGCGCGGGCAGCCGCTCCGGGTCGACGACCAGCGCGCCGCCCGCCGGCAACTGCGAGACGGACGGCTGTGGCACGGGCGGCTGCGACGCCGATGGCTGTGACGCCGACGATCGTGACACCGGCGGCCGGGGCGGCGCGGACCGCGGCGCGGGCACGGCCGTGCGCGCCGCCCGGCGGCTGCCCACGGTCAGCAGCCGGGCCAGGGTGGCGCGCAGCTCGGCCCGCGGCCGGATCATGTCGACGACACCGTGCCGCAACAGGAACTCCGCGGTCTGGAACCCCGGCGGCAGGGTCTGCCGGATGGTCTGCTGGATCACCCGCGGCCCGGCGAACCCCAGCCGCGCCCCCGGCTCGGCGATGATGATGTCCGGCAGCGTCGCGAAGGACGCGGCCACCCCGCCGAAGGTCGGGTCGGTGATCAGCGCCAGGGTGAGGATCCCCGCCTCGTCGAGCTGCCCGAGGGCCTGGCTGGTCTTGGCCATCTGCATCAGGGACAGCACGCCCTCCTGCATGCGCGCCCCGCCGGAGGCGGTCACCAGCAGCAGCGGCGTGCGTTCCCGCAGCGCGATCTCGGCCGTCTGGGTGACGGCCTCACCGACCGCGGCGCCGAGGCTGCCCCCCATGAACCGGAAGTCCATGGCCGCCACGACCACCGGGTTGCCGTCGATGCGGCCGCGGGCGCTCACGACCGCCTCGGCCAGGCCGGTGGCGGCCCGCGCGTCGCGCAGCCGGTCGACGTAGGGACGGCTGTCGACGAACTCCAGCGGGTCGCTGTCGGCGACGACCGTGTCCACCAGCGCCACGGACCCGGGATCCAGCAGTGTCGTGAGCCGCTCGACGGCGGTCAGCGGGGCGTGCCAGCCGCACTCCGGGCAGACCCGCAGGGACCGGGCGAACCTCTTCGCGTAGATGATCGCTTGGCATCCGCCGCAGACCAGCCAGGATGCGTCCCGGGTCGTCCTGGCATCCGTGCCGTCCGCCTGCCTGGGCAGAGTCACTGTCATGATTGCTCCCACCGGTCGAGCCCCGCTGCCGCGCCGGTCCGCGGCGGGGACGGGATAAGGGACGGGATGTAGGTGGCGCAGCGCACGGGCAGCCGCACCCCCGCGGACCGCAGGTGGCCGACCCGGCTGCTGAAGGCGGCACCGCGCATGATCTGTGTGGCGATGTCGGCCACCCGCCTGTTCTCCACCGGGGCCAGGTAGGTGCCGGCGACCCAGGTGTTGAACGCGCCCATCGCCGGCCCGCACCAGATCTGGTAGTCCGTGGCCCGGCTCGGCTCCCCCGCGATGCTCCAGCCCGAGGACAGGCCGAGGTACCAGCGGAAGACCAGCGCCATCCGCCGCTTCGGGTTGTCGGCCGCGCGGGCGATCTGGTCGGGGTCACGCTCGGTGAAGAACCGCACGGTGTCCGCCCAGACGTCGTCCAGCGGCCGCAGGAAGATCTTCCGTTCCAGGGCGTCCCGCTCGGCGGCCGGGATCGCCTCGATGCCGTCGTGGGCCCGGTAGACCTCGTACAGCCGCCGGGCCCGGCTCGCGAACATCGTCCCGCGTTGCAGGACCTGCACCTCGACGCCCATCTCGAACATGTCCGCGGACGGGGCCATGACGCAGTCGGCCGTGCCCGCACCGGCCAGCAGCCGCTTCGTCGCCGGCGACTGGGACGCCTCCACCGACGCCTGGTTGACCGACCCGGTCACCACGTAGGCCGCGCCGAGAGCGAACGCCGCCGCGGCGGCGGCCGGTGTCCCGATCCCGCCGGCCGCGCCGACCCGGACCTGCCAGGGCTGACCCGACCCGGCCAGCTCACGCCGCACCCGGTCACGCAGAGCGATGATCTCGGGGAGCAGGACGGTCAGCGGCCGGCGGTCGGTGTGGCCGCCGGAATCAGCCTCGACGGTGATGTCGTCCGCCACCGGCACCCCCCGGGCGAGCTCGGCCTGCTCGGCGGTGACCAGGCCGGCGTCGAGCAGCCCGCGGACGATCGGTTCGGGTGCCGGGCGCAGGAAGCGTTCGGCCACCTCGGCCCGGGAGATCTTGGCGACCAGCCGGTTGCCGGCCCGCACCTGGCCGGAGGCCGCCCGGGACAGCCCGGCCAGCCGGTAGCGCACCACCTGCGGGGTCAGGTCGAGGAACGCCGACGCCTCGACGCAGCGCACCTGGTGGCGCAGGCACAGGTCGACCACGTCCCGTTCCATGGCCAGCTCGTTCGGGCTGTGGATGAGGTTGCAGGCGAACCCCGTGCCGNGCGGGCACCCGCCGGCTGATCGTCGCCAGCGCCTCGTCGACGCGGGCCGACAGCACCCCGGCCGCGCCGAAGGAGGCCAGGAAACCCGCTCCGGCCAGCGCCACGACCAGTTCCGCCGACGCGATCCCGTTGGCCATCGCCCCGGCCATGTACGGGTGGCGGACGCCGTGGTCGCGGGGGAAGTCCGGCGACCCCAGCCGTTCGGGCGGCGCCGGCGGCACCGCCGCGAGCACCTGCGTGCCCGGGCCGAGCAGCCGCTCGTCGTTGGTGGCCGCGATCCCCTGGGCGTCCCGGACGACGAAGGCGGGCCGCTCCAGGGTCGCGAGCACGTCGTAGATCTCGTCCGCGCCGCGCGCGAGACCGGTGGCACGACCGGTGCTGTGGCCGGTGGGGTGGCCGGCGGTACGGCCGGTGGGGGTGTGGCCGGCGTCCGCCGGCCGGCTGGGCGCGGCTGGGCCGGCCTGGGCGGTCACCATGGCGGGGCTCCTTCGTCGCGTAGTTCGACGGCGACATCGGTCAGTTCGTAGATGCGCATGGTCGGCTTCCACACGCTCGCGTCCGCCACCACCCGCACCCGGCCGGGCCGCCGCTCGACGGACTTGACGTGCACTTCGAGGGTGGTCTCGCTGTCCGTCGACAGGAACTGGCCGCGGTACTTCCACGTCATCGGCAGCCCGACCGGCAGCACGAACCCGGGCCGGGCGAAGCCCGCCGTGTGGCCGCCGTCGACGAGCCACTCCTGGATCGCCTGGATCACCGCCTCCACCCCGAGCGAGCCGGGGATGACCGGGTCCAGGACGAAGTGGCGGGCGAAGAACCAGTCGTGCGGGTCGATGGGGCGGGCCGCCCGCAGGTAGCCCTGCCCGTACCGGCCGCCGCCGTCGACGACTTCGACGTCGTCGAGCAGCGCGAGATGGCCCCGCGAGCACAGCGGCGCCGACGGGTCGGCCCGGCGGGCGGCGACGTCGATGGTCCGCACCGGTGGGCGGGGCTGCTGCTCGTCCAGCCAGGTCGGCACGAGCCGGCCGGCGTCGAGCCCGCTCTGCCTGGCCAGCGCCGCCTCGTTGAAGTAGCCGAACATCGACTCGCCCTCGTAGACGGGCTCGCCGTCCACGGAGAACCGGTAGGAGAACTCCTGCAGCACCGACCCGGGCATGGGGGTGGTGGACAGCAGGGTCGAGTGCTGCCGGAGGGTCCTGTTTCGCAGGTCCACCTCGCGCAGCAGCATGGCGGTGCCGCCGAGGTTGCGCAGGCTGTGCTCCCCGCCCAGGTCGGTGAGGGTGGCGCCCAGGTAGTAGCCGAGGACGAGCGCCGACTGCAGCGAGGTCTCCATGTAGACGCAGTTCGGCATCGACGCGTTGGCCGTGTCCTGGTAGTACCAGGAGCCGGCGGGCGAGTCGTACTCGGTCTGGTGGGTGGCGCCCCCGCGCAGGCTCTCCCGCTTCCCCCGCTCCCCCTGGACGGCGACGATCCGGTCGACCAGGCGCAGGCCACCGTCGGGCAGCCGGGTCGCCCGGATGCCGCGGTAGCGGGAGAACTCCGGCCCCAGGGCGATGCCCGGATCCCCCTTGGAGCAGTGGGCCATGTGGAACTCGTTGAGCATCACCGGCTCGCCGAGGCTGTTCCGGCGCCCGAGGAAACGCGCCACGGTGCCGCCGGCCTGCGGGCCGATCGGGACGCCCGGCTTCTCCTGGACACCCAGCGTCACCCCCCGCACCCTGGCGACGACCTCGCCACCGACGCGGAACTCGGCGTCGACGGACAGCCACGGCCGCGGGACGAGGTCGACGCCGGTGACCTCCAGGGCCAGCTCGACATCGGCGTCCGGCGTCGGCCCGAGGATCTCGACCTGGCAGCGGTCCGGCTCGCCCGGCGCGTCGGGCCCGCCCGGCACACCGCGGGCGAAGGTGGCGTCGGCGAAGCCCAGGTGCAGACCCAGGTACAGGGCGAACACCTCGGCGGCCTGCGCTGCCGACTCGGCGAGGAGCACGGCCTGCTCCCCCGCCGGCGTGCCCTGTGACTGGACGCCCTGTGCCTGGACGCCCTGGTCCGGCCCGGCCTGCGCCGGGGGGCCCGCGGCCACGGCACCCGGCCGCAGCCCGGCGCGCAGCGCTCCGTGGCCCCAGGCGCCGCCGCGCACGTCCAGGCCGTCCACCCAGCTCAGCAGCAGCCCGGGGACCCCGGCCCGCGGCAGCGCCAGGCGGATCGACGGGTTGGCGCCGTCCTGGTCGTAGGCGGCGCCGAACACGCTCGCGATCGACCCCTCGGCGAGACGGGTGAGATCGGCGGCGTCCAGCCGGTTCCTGTCACTGCGCGCGAGCGGCTTGAACGCCGCCTCCGTGGACACCCGGGTGGGCGCCGGTGCCACGGACGGCCGCGACAACACACTCGGTCGCCCGTCGACCACCTCGAACACCTCGGTGACGGCCGGGGCCGGGGCGGCCGCGTCATCCCGTTGGAGGCCCTGCTGGGCGCCCCGCGGGACACCACCCTCCCGGGCAACGGGCAGGGCCGCCCGGACCGGCCCCGCCTGGACGCCGGGCACCGTCGGAGCGGGCGCCGGGCTCACAGGCTGTGGGCGCGCCAAGCCCGCCGAGATGCCGGGCGCCGGGGCTGCCGCGGACAGCCCGCCCGCCGGTCGGACAGCGTTGTCCGCCGGGCTCACCAGGCTCGCCGATCCTGCCGGGTTCGCCGGACTCGCCGGCTGTCCGGACGCCGCGAGCGCCGCGAGCACCCGGTTCTGCACGCTCGTCTGGGCCCGCAGGGCGCTGGCGTGCGCGGCCACGACAACCGCCCGTACCTGCCGGGCGATCGAGGCCGCCAGTTCGGCCGGTTCCAGTTCACCGGCGGGCACCGACGGAGAACCGACGGGGGCTGACGGCCGGCGGACGAAGCCGGTCCCGTCCGCGTCCCTGTCGGCCGGCCCGGACGACAGGTCAGACGCGCCGGCCGAGCCAACCGAGCCAGCCCCGCCGTGCCCGGCCGCCGACGGCCGCGGCTGCGGCGGCGCGTCGGCCCGAATGGTGTCGGCCGACCACCGGGTGGGGTCGAAGGGCTCGCCGTCGAACTCCAGGGCATCGATCTCCAGGGCGTCGACGTCCACCACCTGGGACGCCACCTGCTCCGCTGTCATCGCCTGTCCTCCGTCGGTCTGGTCGAACCGGCCCGTGCGAGACGGACGGGGCCGGGGTGCGTCAGCGGTCGCACGGTCACGCCCCCTCCCCCGGCAGCCACCACCGCACGGCCGCGGCGAACTTCGCGGCCATGTCGGGGGTCCCGATCATCGACACGTCGCGCAGGCGCTGGAGCACGCGTCCGCCGGGGTCACTGGCGGTCACCGTCACCGTGATGGAGGACGCGGCGCGCCGGACGTCGTCCAGGACGACGACGAACGGCTCCCCGTCCGGCAGCGGGGCGAAGTACTCCCAGCGCCCGACGGCCAGCGGCAGGCAGGCCAGGCCCGTCAGCCACCGGCCCAGCACCGACGGCCCGTGCAGGAGGATGTCGGCGAGCACCGGGCTGTGCAGCGCGCCGGCGAACGCCCCGTCGGCGACGACCTGGTCGGCCAGCCGGCACTCCAGGACGACCCGGTCGTCGCTGCGCTGCAGGATGCGGCGGATGCCCTGCAGGGCCGGGCCGTGGAACAGGGTGCCCCCGGTGTAGATCTCCACGCCGTCCTCGGGACCGCTGCCCACCGCCTCGCCCGGCCGGCCCGGCGCGACCGGCGCGGCGGGCGGGGCCTCGGCCAGCACGAACGTGCCGACATAGTGCGAGACGGGCAGGGCGCTGCCGCTGCCGGCACCACTGCCAGCACCGCTGCCGGTACCGCCGGCGGCGGCACGGACGGCGGCCCGCACCGTCAGCCGGCCGTCCCGGGCTTCGGCCAGGGGCACCTCGACCTGGTACGCGCGGCTGTGCGCGCCGTCGAACACGATCCCCTTGTGCACCTCGAACCCGCTGGCTTCGATCACCTGAAGCCCCGGGTGGGCGCGTTCGAGCACGTTGACCAGCCAGCCGAGCCCGAACGTGGCGGGCAGGACCGGGGAGGCGTCGATGCGGTGCGCCTGGAGCACCTCGGTGTCCTCGATGCCGGTCAGCTCGCGGCGGGCCGTGAAGGCCCGGCCGGGACGCGGGCCGGTACCGTCGGTGAGCGCCTTGCGCTGGCCGACCAGCACACACACGTCGTCGACGCGCTCGGCGCCGAACTGCTCCACGAACATCCGCGCGCCCGTCGCCGGCGCCAGCAGCTCGACACCGCGGGCGTGGAAGAGCTCCCGCAGGTCGGCGGCGACCATCCCGCCGTCCCAGGCGCCCCAGTCGATGGCGGTGACATGACGGTCGGGATGCTCCCGCTTCAGGCTGGCCGCGACCCGGCACAGCGCCTCGTTCGCGGCGGCGTAGTCGGCCTGGCCGGCGTTGCCGAACAGCCCGGCCACCGAGGTGAACAGGACGACGTGGCGGATCGGCGCGCCGTCGAGCGCGTCCAGGACGTTGCGCAGACCGGCGAGCTTCGGGGTGAAGACCCGTCGGACGTCGTCGGGTGTCTTGGTGCGCACGAGCCCGTCCGCAAGGGTTCCCGCGCCGTGGACCACACCCGTGATCCGGTCACGGTGCGCCGCGAGCGCGTCCCGCACTGCGGCGGCATCGCCGACGTCCACCTGCAGGTAGCTGGCTGCCGCGGCGGATCCGCTGCCGGCCAGGGCGTCGAGCGTCGCGCGGATCTCGCGCTGGGCCTGGATGTCGCGCAGGACGGCGTCGACCTGCCGCGGCGTCGGCGGCCTGCCGCCACCGGCCCCCAGGGCGGCGATCGCCGCGCGCTTGAGGTCGGCGTCGGCCACACCCGCGGCCCAGTCGGGCTCCGCGGCAAGCGCCGTGCGCCCGAGCAGCAGGAACTCCACCTGGCTGTGCTCACCGAGCGCCCGCACACAGGACGCCGTGACCCCCCGCGCCCCGCCCGTCACCACGAACACGTCACCCGCGCCGACCGTGGGCGCCGACGGGACCGCACCGGTCGCCGCCACGCCCGTGCCGGCGACGGAGCCGGCCACGGGAGCGACGGTGGCGCCGGTGGCCACCGCGGTGGACGCCCGCGGCGACCCGTACGGCGCGGGGATCACGGTCCACCTGCGGCGGGCGGCGTCGACCCCCACCTCGAGGGTGTCCGTGGCCGCGTCCGCGATCTCGTCCAGCAGGACGGCGAGCGCGTCGTCGCCGCCGAGCTCAGGGTCGATGTCGAGCGCGCGGCAGAAGATCGACGGTTCCTCGTGGGCGAGCGTCTTGACCACACCGCCGACCCCGCCGAGCAGCGCCTCGGCGGCCCCGCGCCCGCCGCGATGACCGAGACCGCCGTCGAGGCGGGTGACGGTCACGAAGGCTGCGCGGTCACCGGAGCGGGCGGCCGTGGCCAGCGGCACGCTGGCATGCTTGGCCACCAGCACGGCGTCGGCAAGCTGCCGGACGCCATGGTCCCACGCGTCCTGCCGGACACTGTGATCCCCGGTGGTGTCCTGCCGGACACCGTGATCATCCGCGGTGTCGCTCCCCCCGAGAACGGTGAGGAAGAGGTCGATCCTGCCGGTCGCGCCCAGAGCGTCGGTGAGTGCCTCGGAGAGCCGGCGCTCGACGGCCTCGCCGTCCCAGGCGGCCAGGTCGGACGACCCGTCCCCGCCCGGGGCTGGCAGGCTCACCCGCGTCACCGTCCAGCCGGCCTCCTCAAGACCCGCCGCGAACGTCTCGTCCGCCTGCTCTGCGGGGTGGACGACGACGGCTACCGGGCCAGCCGGGTAGGGCTGTCCGATCCTGTCGACCGGGGGCAGTCCGACGATCTCGACGGGGTGCCGCGCGACCTGCTCGACGGGCGGGGCCTGCTCCTCGGCGGACGGGGCCGCGGGCGCCGCCGTGGCGGCCGCCCCGGTCGGGGCAGGCGCGGCGGCGCTCACCAGGAAATCGATGATGTGCTCCAGCGTCCGCAGCTCACCCAACAACTCCGGACCCACACTCGGCACCTGGGGAAAACGCTCCTGCACCGCCCCCAGAATCTGCACCCGCTTGATCGAGTCAACACCCAGATCCGCTTCCAGATCCATCCCGGTGTCAATCATCTCCGCCGGATAACCCGTCCGCTCCGCCACCACACCCACCAACGCCGACCGCAACAACCCCGCATCCACCGAACCAGCGGAAGCAGAGCCCGTGACGGCAGGAGCCGTGGAAACAGGAGCCGAAGCCACCGCGGACGAACCGGCGGCACTCACCAGGAAATCGATGATGTGCTCCAGCGTCCGCAGCTCACCCAACAACTCCGGACCCACACTCGGCACCTGGGGAAAACGCTCCTGCACCGCCCCCAGAATCTGCACCCGCTTGATCGAGTCAACACCCAGATCCGCTTCCAGATCCATCCCGGTGTCAATCATCTCCGCCGGATAACCCGTCCGCTCCGCCACCACACCCACCAACGCCGACCGCAACAACCCCGCATCCACCGAACCAGCGGACACAGCGGCGTCGACGGGAACGGGCGGCGCGGTGTCCGCCGGAGTCGGTGCGGGAGCCGCCGAGGCCGGGGCCGCTTCGGCCGACGGCACCGGAACCGGCACCGGTGCGGGAGCCGACACCGGTGCGGAGGCTGGGGCGAAGGCCGGGACCGGTGTCGGCGCGGAGGCCGGAGCCGGAGACGGCGCCGCGGCGATTTCCGTCCGGCGTGGCTGTTCCGGCAGGACCGGCAGCGGCGGAGCGGCCGGGCCGAAGGCCGCTGGTGCTGGTGCTGGGTAGCCGTTGACCGTCGGGGAGCGGTGCCCGCCGCGCTCGATCTCGGCCAGCGACGAGAGGATCTCGTTGGCGCGGATGTGCGCCTGCCCGATCGCCAGGCTCTGGTCCTTCACGCTCTCGACCGCCCGCGCGAGCCAGGCCCCGCCGCCCGCGTCCACACCGGGCTGCTGCTGGTGCAGGATCTCCACCAGTCCTTCGGTGACCTGCAACTGGCTTTCCAGATACCGGGAGTGCAGCGCCACATGCTGCGCGACCACGTCGTCGAGGCCGACGTCCTCTCCGGCATCGGCGCTGTGGGCGTGAGCCGCCGGTGGTTCGGCGACGCCGGCGGCTGGCGGCCACGCTGCCGCCGGCTGTACGGTCGCCAGCGACGTGGCTGGCGATGATGCGGCCGTCGATGGTGCGGCATGGTCGGCGGAGAGGACCGACAGGTCAGGGGTTGGCAGGTCACTCGGCACCGCCGCGTCCACCGGAACCTGCTGACCGGCCTGACGAGCGGCCTGGTGAGCGTCCGTGATGTCCGCGCCGATCCCCGCGCCGAGGCCGAAGCCGTTGTCACTGCCGACGTTGCCACCGCCGACCCCGTTGCCGCCGGCCCCGCCGACCCCGTTGGTGCTGGTGGCGGCCGGGGTGACGATCGACGCCCGGAAACCGTCGTTGAGCGCGGCCCGGTAGGCGGCACGGCGGGATTCCGGCACGTAGTCCGCCCCGTTCAGGGTCACGGCCATGCCCCGGGGTTTCAGCGCGACCCAGGCGGGGGCGTCGTGCCGGTTGACCCCACTGATCGGCGCGCCGAGAACCGCGAGTTGGACGGCGGCCTGCTTCAATGCGACGTCGCTGTCGCCGAGCGGGCCGGCGTCGGTCGGGACCGCGACGATGCCGGCGGCCTCGAGGGTCCGCCTGGCCAGCGCGGTCAGCACCTGCTTGGGGCCGAACTCGACGAACACGTTGCAGCCGTCGGCGCGGATGGCTTCGAGGGCCTGGACGAACTCGACCGGCTGGAGGAGCTGCTCGGTCAGCGCACGCCTGTTCGCCTCGACGTCCGGCCCGTACCGGACGCCCGCGGTGTTGGCGTAGACCGGCTGCCGCGGCTCGCCGATCCGCGCCGAGGAGACGGCGTGCCCGAACGCCTCGACGGCATGCGCCACATGGGAGGTGTGGAAGGCCGCGGAGACGGGCAGCAGCCGGGCGCCCAGCTGCCGCTGCTTGCACTCCTGGACGACCTCGCCGACCGCCTGGGTGTCCCCGCCGACGACCACCTGGTCCGGCGCGTTGTGATTGCAGATCACCACGTTCGGGAAGGCGCGGAGGATGTCGATGACCTGCTCCCGGGTGGCCTGGACGGCGGCCATGGTGCCCGGGTCGTGGTCGGGGTCCTCGGCGGGCGGGGCCATCGCCTCGCCGCGGGCGCGGGCGAGGCGGAAGAAGTCCGCGTCGTCGAGAGCGCCCGCGGCCCACAGCGCGGTGAGCTCCCCGAAGCTGTGCCCGAGGAATCCCGAGCAGCGCAGGCCCAGTTCGGCGAGGTAGCGGAACTGGCCGACCGAGATCGCTCCGATCGCCGGCTGGGCGTACTCGGTCCGGCGCAGCCGGCTTTCCTGCTCCTGCCGCAGCTCCGCGTCGAAGACCGGCGGCGGGTAGATGATCGCGCCCAGTCGGTGGTCGGCTCCGGCGAACGCCTCGTTCGCGTCGTCGACGGCCCCGGCCACGGTCGGGATGTTGAGCGCCGCTTCCAGGCCCATGTCCAGGTACTGGCTGCCCTGCCCGGCGAACAGCGCGCCCACCTTCAGGTCGGCCAGCGCCCGGGCGCGGAAGAACACCCCCGCCGGATGCGTCCACTGCTGCGCGTCCGGGGCGGCGGCGAGCTGCTCGACCGCCAGGGCGAGCAGGCGCTGGACGGTCTCGTCGTCCGCGGCGACGAAGCCGACCCGGGCGTGCTCCGCCGGGATCTGCGTGCTGTCGTCCGGTTCGGCACCGGACCGCAGCAGCTCCAGCAGGCTGGCCGTGTCGGCCGCGTGCCAGAGGTGGGCGCGGGCGGTGCGGTGCAGTGTCGTGGTGGCGCGGCGCTCGCCGGTGTGCTCCTCAAGGACGACGTGGAAGTTCGTCCCGCCGAAGCCCATCGCCGAGGCGGCGGCCCGGCGGACCGGCNGGCCCGGCGGACCGGCCGGTCCGGGTCGCGGATCCACGGCCGGGTCCGGGTGTTGACGTACAGCGGCCCGCCGGTGAAGTCGATCGCGCTGTTGGGATGCTCCACGTTGATCGTCGGCGGCAGCGTCCGGTGGTGCAGGGCGAGCGCGAGCTTCATCAGGCTCGCCGTGCCCGCGGCACCCTTGGTGTGGCCGATCTGCGACTTCACGCTGCCGACCGCGGCGAAGTGCCGCTCGCCGCTCGCCTCCGACAGCGCTTCGGTCAGCGCGGAGAGTTCGGTCCTGTCCCCCACCGCGGTGCCGGTGGCGTGCGCCTCGAACAGCTCGACGGACGCGGGCGAGCAGTCGGCGTCGGCGTAGGCGCGGGCCAGCGCCAGCCGCTGCCCTTCGGCGCGGGGCGCGTAGATGCTCTTGGACCGGCCGTCGCTGGACGAGCCGATGCCGCGGATGACCGCGTAGACACGGTTGCCGTCCCGCTCGGCGTCGGCGAGACGCTTCAGCGCGATCATGCCGATGCCCTCGCCGATGAGGGTGCCGTCGGCGGCGTCGTCGAACGGCCTGATCTGCCCGCTCTTCGACAGGGCCTGGGTCTTGCTGAAGCACATGTACCCGAAGATCGAGTTTTCGGTGTCGGCGCCACCGGCGATCATCATCTCGGCTCGGCCGTCGACCAGTTCGGCCACGGCCATCCGCAGGGCCGACAGCGACGCCGCGCAGGCCGCGTCCACCGTGCAGTTCATCCCGCCCAGCCCCAGGCGGTTGGCGACCCGGCCGGAGACCACGTTGGCCAGCAGGCCGGGGAAGGAGTTCTCCTCCCACGGCGCGAACGCCTGGACGTACTTGGCTGCGATGGCCTCGGCGTCGGCGGCGGTGAGCCCGCAGCTACGGACCACTTCCTTCAGGACGGGGGTCGACAGCCGGGCCGCCAGCGGATGCATCAGCGGGACCGGCCCGGTGACCCCCAGGACAACCCCCGTACGGGTGGCGTCGTACCAGTCGGAGTCGGTCGCGCCCGCGTCGCGCAGCAGGTCCCGGGCCACGATCAGGCTCAGTGTCTGCATGACGCTGGTGACCTCGAGCTGGTTCGGCGGGATGCCGAACTCCAGCGGGTCGAAGTCGACGTCGGGGATGAAGCCGCCGCGGCGCGAGTAGGTCATGTCCGGGACGGTCGGGTCGGGGTCGTAGTAGTCGTCGAGGTTCCACCGGCTCGCCGGGACGTCCTGTGTGCAGTCCGTCGCGTCGACGATGTTCTGCCAGTACTCCCGGTAGTTGTAGGCGTTCGGGAAGAGACCGGCCATACCGACTATCGCGATCGGGTTGTCGGCCAGGCGCCGTTGCGCCAGCGTGTCGCCGCTCACCGTTTTCCTCTCCTGAGCTTTCCTTGAGCTTTGTCGCAGCGGATGGTCCCGACCTTTTCCGCGGCCCGGGCCGCGCGTTTCCGGGTCTTGTCCTCCTCGGTCTTGTCCTCCCCGGTCTCGTGCTCCCGGACCCGACGGTCCCGGGCGGCCGCCGGCGGATGTTTCGGAACCGGCGTGTTCCGCCGGCCCGCCCGGTGCTCACAGGCACACGAAAGAGCCGGGACGGGGAGCCAGCGGTGCTGGTTCCCCACTCGGCCGTGCCACGCGGCGGCCCGGGAACCCGGGCCGGTCGGACCTTCTGGATCGGCGTGCGGACATCCGCGACCGGCGGCCGGCCGGCGCGGGAAAAACCGTGATCGTGCCTGTTCTGCCGTTCTGCCGCGCCGGCCGTCCTGGCATTTCTGGTGGCCTGGTATTTCTGGTGGCCTGATATTTCTGGTGGCGTAGTATTTCGGGTGGCCTGTATTCAGGCTGGTCTAGTACGACAGTGGTCCGGCACCAGCGCCGGCGAACGGGGACGCCGTGGGCAGCGGCACCATTCCGGTGGCCAGGGCGACGAGGTCCGCCATGGCCTCGGCGAAGCGCTGGTGGCCGACGGGGCTCGGATGCAGGCCGTCGGCCGACCACATGGCCGGGTCCGCCCATTCCCGGCCGTCGACGACGTCCAGGCAGAGCGCGCCGGTACGCGCGGAGATCTCCCGCAGGTGCTCGTTCGCCTCGGCGAAACGGCCCCGCAGGAGCTCCTGGAAGGACGCCGGCAACGGGAGGTTACGGGGGATGTCCGCGTAGGTCGCGGTGAACATCACCGTGTCCGGGCCGGACAGTGTCGTGAATATCGACTCGAGATTCCGCCGGAAGCGGGCCGCGTCGTAGTCCCGGATCAGGTCGTTGACCCCGGCCACGAACCCGATCAGCGGGGCCTTGTTCACCAGCGCGACCCGAAGCTGCCGGTCGACCACGTCCTGGGTGGTCGCGTCGAAGGTCCCCAGGTTGAGGCAGCCACCGCTCGGGATCCCGAACATCTCGGCGAACCGGGGCACCCAGCCGCGGTACGTCCCGTCCGGGGCGGGGTCGCCCCGGCCCTCGACGAAACTGTCACCGACGACCGTCATCCGCGCTTTCGCCATCATGTTCCCCGATCCATCCCGAGCTGCCCGCGAAAAGATTTCCTGAGTTGGACGCCAGCCCACCCGCCCGTGAAATAGTCACACATTGTTCACGTCCCTGTCATTTTATCCGGCAGGTGTCGGCACGGGCATTCGCCAGCAAGCTTCCTCTCAATTGTGCGGAACATCCGAAAGAACGGTCAACGCCAATCCCGGATACCTATTGCCCGATCGGAGCGGGCGATCGACGGTACTCGCGGGAAAAACAGATGCCCGTTCCGAGATTTCTTGACGCATTCCGGCGGAGTTCACCGCCCGGCGGGATCCGCCATGCCCGCCGACGCGCCGGATCCGACGGCGGAGAAACCATCCGCGCGAGACGCCCCGACAACCGGATGCCGGCCGCGGCCAACGGCCGTGGACGGCCCGGAAACGGCCCGGGGACGGTCGTTCCAGGCTGCCTCCCGAGCGCGCCGGGAACATCGTCGTGCGCTCTTCGGGCTGTCTGGGTACCAGTGTTCGTACGCGGTGCCGACGGAACCCCGGTCAGCTCGCCGCGATGCTGCAGGCGTAGTCGAAGCGGAACTTGGCCACCAGCACGTCGGCGTCGTCATAGAGCAGTGCCTTGCCGTCCAGGTCGAACTGTTCCGCGGCGGTGCTGGCCAGGACCCGCCGTGCCTCTCTTTCGTCCACGGTGGCGATCGCGCGGACCCGGCCGACGGCCGGCTTCCGGAAGGTCGACCGCGCGTCCCGGACCACCGTGTACTCGACCCGGGCGAGGCGCGGTGCCAGCGCGCCGGCCAGGGCGGCGGCCCCGGCGATGTCCGCGGCCAGGAAGAGCGCGCCGGCATGCACCGTACCCAGATGATTGGTGAGGTTCCGGTCCGCCGGAATCTCGACGACCGCGCGGTCCGGCCCCACCTCGGTGATATCGACCCCGACGAATCTGCCGAAGGGCACGAGCGAGTTCGTGATCTCACGAATTCGCTCGTAGTCGACAGCTCCGCTGGTGGCCTCGCTGAATATCGCGTACCCGGTCCGGGCGGGCGAAACCCGCGTGTCACTAGTCACGTCTGCCATCCCAACACTGTTTTCCTACCGGCCCGTGAACAGGCGCCGAACCGGTTACCGGAAGCGGCGGAAAAAGAGGTGAAGTCACCGTGCGGGCAGGAGCGCGCGGGGCGGGAGAGAAGACGCCCGCGCCACCGGCTGTCCGCGCCACCGGCGATGTCGACCGGCCTCATCGGTGAGCGCGCAGCACCCGGCGGGCGATGGACCAGCGCAGCACTTCGGACGGGCCCTCGTAGATCCGGAAACCCCGCGCCTCGACAAGAAAGCGGGCGACCAGTTCGTCCTCGCACACACCGAGCCCGCCGTAGAGCTGGACCACGCGGTCGAGCACCCGCCAGACCGCCTCCGACACGAAGGTCTTGGTGATCGCGGACGCGTGGCGCGCGGCGCCGCTGAGCGCGCCACGCTCGTCGATCACGGCGGCTGTCGAGTGGACGAGCGCCCGGGCGGCCGTGATGTCGATCTCGTTGTCGGCGACGTGGGCCTGGGCCATCCCGTGGGCGGCGACCGCCGCCCCGAACGCCTCGCGGCCGACGATCCGCGCCGCCGCCATCTCGTGCGCCCGCACGGCCACCCCCAGCCAGCTCATCGAGAACATGATGCGGGAGGGCGCCAGCCGCGCCTGGATCTGCTCGAAGCCCTTCCCGACCTCGCCGAGCACGGCGTCGTCGGGTACGAAGCAGTCGTCGAAGGTCACTTCGCAGTGGCCGCCCGGAGCGCTGTGGTCCAGCGTCGGCATGCGGCGGCCGACGGTGAGCCCCGGGTTGTCCTGGTCCACCAGGAAGATGGTCGCGCCGCCGCCGGCGGTGGCGGCCATGCAGATACTGAACGCCGCCCCGTCGGCTCCGGTGACGAAGTGCTTCACTCCGTTGATCTTCCAGCCGCCGGGGGCCTTCTCGGCGGCCGTGCGCAGCATCGTGAGATCCGACCCCGCCCCCGGGGACGGTTCGGACACCGCGAGGGACGAGCGGATCTCACCGCGCGCCAACGGTTCCAGGTACCGCCGCGCCTGTTCGGCGGTGGCGAGGTGGGCGAGCAGGTGGATGTTGCCGTCGTCCGGGGCGGACGCGTTCACCGCGATCGGGCCGATCAGGCTCGCGCCGGCGGCCTCCAGCACGTGCGCCAGGGCACGGGTGTCGAGGCCGAGCCCGCCGTAGGCCACCGGCGACAGCGGGCCGAAGACCCCGGCCTGACGTGCCTCCTCCTGCAGCCGCACCCGCAGCGCGTCGTCCATCGGGCGCCCGCTGACGATGATCTCCCGCTCGACCGGGAAGACATGTTCCTGGACGAACGCCTTCGTGCGTTCGGCGATTCGCCGCGGGCCGTCGCCCGCGCTGGGCGCGGCGGGCGCGCTGCCCGTGGCGGACTCGGTGAGTGCGCTGGGTGCGGCGTTCACGGCTGGGCACGCTCCTGGTCTGTGTCGGCGCCGCAGCCGCGCAGGGGCGGCGGGCGGCGCGTTCGTCCTCCTGCCGCGCCGCCCGGTTCACCGGCTCCCCGCTCCCCTGACCCCCGGTACCAGGGCACCTGGTGATCGAGAAGCGGGGCAGGTGCGGAACAATACAGGCGGATGTCGGCAGATATGGGCGAGAAGCGGTCAGGCGGCCGTGAGCAGCCGCTTGTCCCGCGGCGTCCCAACCTCTTCGTAGAGCTTCTCCAGGTTCTCCGGAGCGAAGAACTCCTCGCTGTGGATACCCCCGCCTATCATCCCGTAGAACTTCTTCGTGTATTCGGGGCTCTGGCTCGCGGCGCGCAGTACCGAGTCGAAGAAGGGGGGCAGGGGAAGGAGTTCGGAGATCATACACGTGAACTCGAAGGTGCTCTTGCTCCGCTCGTCGCGGAGCCTGGCGTACTCCGCCACCGCGTCGTCGATCGGACGCTCGCCGGCCAGCCCCTCGTGCAGGTGGTCCGCCAGGAGCTGGGCGTACACGAAGGCGTCGGTGATTCCCCAGCCGGTGAACGGGTCCTTGTGGTATCCGGCGTCCCCCACCAGCGCCCAGCCCGGCCCGTTGGAGCGGCGGTAGTAGTTGTCCGGGTAACGCATCACCCGGAAGTTCTCCTCCCGCTTCCCCTTGGCCCGCAGTTCCTCGCCGAGTTCGGGGACGACCTCGTCGTACACCGCGTGGAAGTTGTTCTCCACGTCGGTGCGGAACGCGCTGAAGTGCTCCCGCCGGCGCAGCAGGGACAGCAGGTTCAGACCGTCGTTGGTCGGCCACGTGCCTATCTGCTGCTCGTTGAAGCCGGTCCGGTGCTGGAAGGTCCAGTCCAGGCCACTGAAATACGAGTAGTAGACGAAGCAGCTCGCCGGGACCACCCGGTAGAAGTCAGCCCCGACCTTGTCCGCGATCGTCGAGTTCCGGCCGTCCGCGCCGACGACGAACGACCCGCGGAACTCCTGCGCCGGCCCGTCGCCGAGCTGGCCCCGGATACCGGCCGCCCGGCCGTCCTCGAAGATCACATCCTGGACGGTGAACCCCTCGAGGACCTCTGCGCCGGCCGCGCGCGCCGCGTCGACGAGAATGCTGTCCAGGACGGTGCGCCGTGGGGAGTAGACCTCGGTGATGCCCTCGATCGGGTCGGCGAAGCCCTCGATGTGAATGCCAGTGTAGGACATGATCAGATTTCTTATCGGCGGGACGCCCGACGCCGCGAGGCGGTCGAGCAGGCCCCAGTCCCGCAGCCGGGCAAGGCCGGTCTGGTGAATGTAGTGCGTCGAGACGGTGTCACTCGGGAAGGTTGCCCGATCGACGACAAGGACCCGGTGGCCTCGCCTGGCGAGCAGCAGCGCCAGAGGTGAACCGGCGCAGCGCGCACCGACAACGATGACGTCGTACATGAGTAGTGTGCTCCTGTCGTGAACCCGGCGAAGCCCGCGGTGATATTACACACGGCAGTGGTACGAATCGATTTTCCACAACTGTCGGAACGAGAGTCAACAGCTACTGCCGAGACACATCGTCCGATTGGACGACACAATCAACCCATAATCCGGGAACGGTACGGAAGAATGCCCGAAAAAATACGTGGAGAATTCTCCACCAGTTCACCGGACGGTGGGAGGAGGGAGCGGGAGGAGGGGGAGGAGGAAGGAAGAAGCGGTCAGCCGTACACCGCCGCGATGTCCGCGGCGAATTCGGCCTCGATGACGTTACGGCGCAGCTTCATCGATGGCGTCAGATGCCCGGCGGCCACGGTGAAGTCGCTCGCGAGCACCCGGAACGCCCGGATCGACTCGGCGCGCGAGACCAGGCTGTTCGCGTCGTCCACCGCGGTCTGGATCTCCGCGAGCAGCTCGGGGTCGTGGCTCCAGGAGTCGTCGTCGGCGGCAAGCCCTCGGCTCGCCTTCCAGCCGGCGAGCGCGGCGGGGTCGATCGTCACCAGCGCGCTGACGAAGGGCCGCCCGTCACCCACCACCATGCAGTTGCTCACCAGCGGATGCAGCCGGACGCGGTCCTCCAACGGAGCGGGCGCGACGTTCTTGCCACCGCTGGTGACCAGGATCTCCTTGCGGCGGCCCGTGATGTAGAGGAAGCCGTCGTCGTCCAGCCGGCCGAGGTCGCCGGTGTGCAGCCACGGGCCCTCACCGCCCTGTGTCGCGTCCCGGTCGGTGGGCTGCGGGCTTCCCTTCCAGTACCCCGGCGAGACGTTGAGGCCGCGGATGAGCAGCTCGCTGTCGTCCGCGATCGCCACCGTGGTGCCCGGGATCGGGCGCCCGGTGCTGCCCATCCGGTTGGTGGCCGGGACGTTCACCGTCACCGCCGTCGCGGCCTCGGTCAGCCCGTAGCAGTTGAGAATCCGCACCCCCACTCCGCCGTAGAAGGCCGCGGTCGAGTCGTCGAGCGACGCGCCGCCGCAGATCACATCCTGGAAACGGCCACCGAAGGAGGCCCGTACCCGGCTGTAGACCCGCTCGTCGAACACGGCGTGCGCGGCGCGCAGGCCGTCGTCGACCGGCAGCCCGCGCGCGCTGGCGAGGCCGAACTCGATCGCGACCCGCTCCGCCTCGGCGTCGACCACGCCGGCCCCGCCGGCCGCGGGCACGCGTACCCGCTTGCGGATCTTCTCCAACGCGTACGGCACGAGCGCGAGGAAGCTCGGCCGGAACACCGGGAACTGCCCGATCAGCTCCGGGATGCCCGCCACCAGACCGGTCCGGGTGCCCCCGTACAGGCAGGCGATGAGGATCGTCCGGCCGAAGACGTGCGACAGTGGCAGGCCCAGCAGGGTCGCCGCCTGCTCTCCGTCGGCGGTGCGGAAGAGGTCACCGGTGTGTTCGACGGTGTTGGCGGAGGACGCGTACAGGTTGCGGTGGGTGAGCATGCATCCCTTGGGCATGCCGGTGGTGCCGCTGGTGTAGACGATCGTCGCGAGGTCGTCGGCGCGCACCTTGGCGCGGCGCTCGTCGAACTCGGCGTCCCAGGGCCCGTCCTGGTCGGCGTCCCGCCAGGCCCAGACCGCCGCCAGCGGCCAGGCGCCGACGCGCAGGGCCGCCCCGCCGATCCGGTCGAGCTGGACCCGCTGTTCCTCGGTCTCGGTGAAGCACCAGTTCGCCGCGGAGTCGACCAGCAGGTGGCGCACCTGCTGCTCGGATGCCGTCGGATAGATCGGGACCGTGACCGCGCCGATGCTGAGCACCGCGAAGTCCACCACGGCCCACTCGTAACTGGTCCGTCCCAGCACAGCCACTCGGTCACCGTGCGCGACCCCGTGCGCCAGCAGCACCTTGGCGACGGCCCGGACGTGGTCGGCGAACTGCCGGTAGCTGGCGTCCTGCCAGCCGGCGGCGTTCTGCCAGCTCAGCACCGGGCGGTCCGGGGCCAGCCGGACGCCCTCGTCCAGGATGAGGGAGAGGCCCCGATCCCCGGGAAGAACGACACCGTCCCCGGACTTGTACTGCTGCATATCAACCACCTACTCGCGGCGACGATTTCCGATGTCGAGAAACGAGAACTCACCGGCGACGTCGGGATGCGGACGGGCATGAATACGAAGAAAATCCCCGACGAACACCACCACGAAAGCCGCCACAAAAACTTCGCCCGTTCACAGCACTCCCGTGGCCGGCCGGTTGGACGACGGATCGGGAACCTGGGGCCGGGCATCGGCGGGCACCTCAGTAGTGTGTGAACCTGCCGGGACGGTGTCAACGTCGATTTGGCAGACACAATCGCCCGATCGGCGGAGACGATCGGTAGGGACGACGGCGACGTATTCTCTTGGCCAGCCATTTTGCGAACATTTACCGGAACGTTGCCGTGACGTTTACCACCTGGCAATCTCGACTCGTCCGCGCACACACGGATATTACACTGGCGGAACAGCTTCGCGCACGTACGACCAGCCACGAAAAATGTCGGATCTTATCGTACGACCGATTTCTGGAACCCACCGCGAGTGCCGCATGCCACACGTCATGAGATGACCACCGGCAGGGGATGTTTTCATGAGGCCAGACGGAACACCCGCTTCGACGTCGCGCCGCGACAGTCCTTCGATCCGGCTCGCGCTCGTCTGCGTGGCGACCTTCGTGGTCTATCTGGACGCCAGCATCACTCCGGTCGCCGTGCCGGCGATCCGCGCCGATCTCCACGCCGACGTCACCGCCGCCCAGTGGCTCCTGGACGCCTACACCCTGGGCTTTGCCTGCCTGCTGCTGACCGCGGGATCAGTCGGCGATCGTTTCGGTCGCAAGGCGACCCTGCTGACCGGAACCGCCGGCTTCACAGCCTGCTCGGTGGCCTGCGCGCTCGCCCCGAGCCCGGGAATACTGATCGCCGCGCGCGGCGGCCAGGGCGTGTTCGCGGCAGCGGTCGTACCGCTGTCGCTCGCGGTCACCGCCGAACTGTTCGCGGACCCGAGGCAACGGACCCGTGCCATCGGCGTGTGGGGTGGCGTCGCCGGTACGGCGGTGGCACTCGGACCGATCATCGGTGGGCTGCTGGTCCAGACCGCCGGCTGGGAGAGCATGTTCTGGATCAATCTACCGATCGGCGTGGTGGCGCTCGCCGGCCTGTCCTGGACCCTGCCCTCGTCCCCTCCCCGCCGGCCGTCCCCGTCCCCGAACGGCCGGGCCGTCGACGAACGCCACGACGGCCTGCCCGGCACGGCACCGGCCGGTGGCGTCCGGAAAGACCGGGAAGCCGCCAGCCGGCCGGACACCGTGGGGCAGACGCTGTTCGTGCTCGGTAGCGGATCACTGACGTTCGCGATGATCGAAAGTGGCCGCTTCGGCTGGTCTTCGCCGGTCATCCTCGGGCTCCTGCTCGGCAGCGCCGTGATCCTGACGCTCTTCGTGCGGTGGGAGATCCGCTGCTCACACCCGATGCTCCCGCCGCGCCTGTTGCGCGTTCCCGCGGTCGCCGTGGCCTGCGTCGTGAACTTCCTCGGCCTGTTCGGCATGTACGCGGTGCTGTTCCTGCTGACCGTGTACCTCCAGGAGACCCGGCACCTGTCACCGGTGGAAACCGGGGTGCGTTTCCTGGCGCTCACCGGGTTCCTCGGCGTGGCCTCGATGGGCGCGGCAGCCGTGGTGGCCCGGCTCGGGACCCGCACGACCATGCTCCTGGGCCTGCTCCTCGTGGCGGCCGGGCTCGGCGGACTCACCCTCGTCGAGGACGCGGGCGGCTATTTCACCTACGGATGGGCGCTGGTGCTGCTCGGCGCCGGCATACCCCTGTCCAGCGGTGTGGTCGCGATCCAGGCGATGATGAGCGCGGTACCGGCCGATCTCGCCGGTACCGCGTCCGGCGCGATGAACACGTTCCGGCAGTTCGGGGCCGTCTTCGGGGTGGCGCTCGCGGGTGTCCTCTCGCCACAGCGGGGTGATGCCGTCACCTCGATGAACGTCACCTTCATCGTCGCCGCGGCCGGGGCGCTGGCCGGTGCCGTCGTGACGGTGATCGTGCTACGCGAACGGGGCGATCACGCCAGCCGGGCCATACCCACGGCGGAGCCACAGCAGCCAAGCGTCGCGTAACCTCAACCAGCCCACCGTCACCGGCCTGCCGTCAGGGATTTCCGTTCCACCTGTAAGGCCCACCTGTTACGCAACGCGATCACCCGTACCACCGCGGCAGCGGAGATCGTCGGTGTGCGAGCCTGCTCGTACACGCACTGCACGACCAGGCTCGGCAGTTCTACCTGCATTTCGGGTTCGAACCGTCTCCCACCCACCCGCTCCATCTGTTCCTTCTGATGAAGGATGCCCGGGCTCTGACCAGAGGCGACACATCCGGGTAGCCGGCCTTGTCGGGTAGCGAACGGGCACCCACGGCACCCGGCCGGTTCGACTGCCGGCTCACGGCGGCGGAACCTGTCGACACCAACGAGACGAAATCTTGTAAAAGCTACCGAGTGTTCTGCTCTGGGGCGTCGCCCGGCTGCCCGGCTGCCTGCGACGGCGGGTTGATCCAGGCAGGTGCGGGTAGCGCCGGCTGGGCCGGTGACCGGCGCCGGCCGGCACAGCCAGGAATATCCCGCCGGCCGAACAGCCGTCCATGCCGCTTTCCGGACAGTTCCGTTCCCGGAAATGAAAATCCGGGAAAATGGAAAAGCTCGTTCACCCACCGTGGGGCAACAGAACGTTCACCAGCGGTCCACCGTTCCGTGGTCCTGTTCCAGCGGATATCGGCGTATCGTCCGGTGACGAGCGTCCCGGGTGCGGGACGAGCCGGGGCCGCATGCGGGTGGCGTGCAGAATATCGCGGCCGGCAACACGGCAACTGGAGCCCCGGGAGACAAGAGCACGGCGGGAGACAAAGGAGGCGAGTCCGTGCAGGTGAACGGAACGCGGGAGGAGTCCGCCGCGCAGAACCGCATTCGGGAACTACGGCAGCTGCTGGATTACGGTCTACAGGCCGGAATCGGGGTCGGCCACTCACTCGGTATCACCCTCGAGTCGGTGGACGAGGGCCGGACGGTCTACACGCTCGCGCCCTCACCGGCCACGGCCAACGCGATGTACACCGTGCACGGCGGAGTTCTCGCGACCCTCATGGACACCGCCATGGGGAGCGCGGTCTTCACCAGGCTCCCCGACGGGATTCTTTACACCACGCTCGAGCTGAAGGTCAATTTCGTCCGGTCGGTGAAACTGGACGCGGACCAGCTCACCTGTGAGGGCCTGGCGATCCACGTCGGCAGACGGACCGCGCTCGCGGAAGCGCGCGTCACCGACCCCGCCGGAAAGCTGATAGCCCACGGAACGAGCACCTGCCTGCTGCAGCCCGTGGACACAGCCCGAAACGCGCAGTAGCCGACTGTCCACCCTGCCCCGGTGCGGGTGGGACACCTACCGTCACAATCGCGCCAGGTGCTCCAGGGTCTGTTCCGGCGAGCTGTGCAGGATCGTCTGCCAGCCGCGGGCCTGGGCGGCGGCGCAGTTGACCGGTGTGTCGTCGATGAGCAGGCACTGCCGGGGCGCCACGCCGAAGGCGTCCTCAGCCGTCTGGTAGATCTCCGGGTCGGGCTTGCGGAGCCCGATCTCGTGGGAGTTGATGGTCACCTCGAACACGCCCGCGTCGGGCATCAGCGCCGCGCGGTGCGGTTCCCACTCGGCCACGCTGTTCGTCAGCAGCCCCACCCGCAGCCCGCGGCGCCGGCAGTCGGCCAAACAGCCGAGCAGGGCGTTGTTCATCCGCCGCCCCTCGTACCAGTGGTCGCCGAAACGGGTCAGGTCGACCCGTGGCGTCCACTCCGGGGCAAGCGCCGCGGTGACCCGCAGGCCCCACTCGTGTTGCGTCATCAGCCCGCGTTCCAGCGGTTCGATCATCCGCATGCCGCGCTCGCCGGCGACGGCGTCGATGGCCGACCGCAGGGCCGCGGCCGGCACCCCCGCCGCGGCCACGAACCGGTCGAACGCCTCCGGGATGGGGGAGGTCAGCACACCGCCGAAATCGCACCACACCACCGAGATCTCCACCGGCGACGGGCGCCAGCCGACGGACCGGGCATCGTCAGCCACGTCCGCCTCCCGGGACATCGGCCGGAGGCGCAGCGGCCGGCAGTACGGGCTGGCCGGCGCGGGGCCGGCCGCGGGCGGTCCCGGGAATCATCCGAGAATGCCCCCGGGAATCCACGTGTCGAACCGGGCGGCCGGCGCCGCAATGTGCACCGGGCCGGCGAAGACCTGGCGGGCATCGGCCTGCCGGGCCGCCAGCCACCGCGAGTCGGCGGAGATGAAATGGGTCAGGACGAGTTGCCCGGCGTCTGCCTCGGCCGCCGCGGTACCGGCGTCGGTGGCGCACAGATGACCGTGCGGCCCGTTGTCGGCGAGCTCCAGGGTGGCTTCGGCCAACAACAGGTCCACGTCGCGGGCCAGGGGGATCAACGCGTCGGTCCAACCGGTGTCGCCGGTGTAGGCGAGGCTGCCCGTCGGGCCGTCCAGCCGGACACCGCAGTTGGGGATGGCGTGCCGCAGCGCGTGCATGCTGATCGTGCAGTCACCCACCGTGAAACTCTCGCCCGGGACGTACTCCCGTACGTCAAAGGCGAGGTCGAACGCCCTGTCCAGCAGCGGAATGGTCGCCACCGGAAAAAGCTCCGCGAGCTTCCGCAGGGTCGCGCGCCCACCGGCCGGCACATAGAGCGGAATCGGCGTGAGCGGGGCGGCGTCAGCGGCGTCCCGGATCTCCGGCAGGGTGGGGAAGGACGCGCCATACCGCGCATGCCGGCTCAGGAGAGTTTTTCCGATCGGCAGCAGATCGTAGCAGTGGTCCAGGTGGAAATGACTGATCACTACCGCGTCCAACATTTTTGGATGCCCTATCGAGCTGAGCGCCAGCGCCACACCGGGACCGCAGTCCAGCAGGATCCTGGTGCTGTCAGTGCTCACGAGATAACCCGAACTGCCCTGGCCACCGGAAGGCATTCCCGAACGGCAGCCGAGGACGGTGAGATGCATCTGTGGAATATCCGATCTTCTGAAATACCGGAATCCAGGGACCCCGGAGTACTGGTGTGGTGTGGTGCGCCGAGGCGCTCCGACGGCGCGGTGCGTGGATCTTCGTGATGCCGTCGGGGAACTTTGGAGTTTGGGAATTGGGGGCGCACGGTTCCCCCGGTTCCAGCGATGTTGCTGGCAGCCCGCGGCCCTGGCAACGAGTAACTTTCAGACGTACGATTACGAACGCTTATCGTCACTGCTCACGGCCTTCGTCCGGCCTTCGTCGCCGCTCAGCAGGCCGGGTGTGCCGCTGGGATGCCGTGCCCCGGCCCGGGGTGTGCGCCGGGTACGTCTGGCAGGCCCAGCGGCACCGTCGACACCCGTCCAGGAGCCGGCGCGACGCTCGTCAGCGGTCTGTGGCCTGGAACCCCCTCGGCGGGTATNCCCCCTCGGCGGGTATCACCCCCGCGGTGACGCAGGCCCGCAGCGCCGTGGAGTTCATGGCACCCGGCAGGGCGGAGCGAGGGCCGTTCTCAACGGTCCTCGGCATCCCAACGGTCCTTGGCGATGCTCTGGCCGCTGTCTTCGTAGCGGGTCAGAGTCTTCGTGGCGGGTCGGACCGGCAGCGGTTCGGCCACCGCCTGACCGGCGTCCGACACATTACGGCAGGATGTTCACCGGCCGCTTTCCCCAGCTTTCGTCCAGCCCGTCACGGCTCGGTGGTGAACGAGGCACGAAGCGACGACAAATGGTGTGGGAATCCTGCCCGCAAACCATCGGATCCGGCCTCGTCCGATAGCTTTCCCGAATGGATCTATACGATCGGAAAATAACCATTGACGGTCTTCGGCACGCCGCCGAACAATTTTGCCGATGACGGCGTTCACGGCACGGCGGGCACGATTCGCCCACTGGCCACCCAGTGCGCACGTCCCAACCGGCGGTCACCGGAGACGGCGACATGAAGAAACGGCGACGAGAAGAAGGCGACGGCGCGAAGAAGGCGACGGCCGGCTCTTCGTGGACAGAGGGAGGCCGCATGGTCACCGGCACGTTGCACGATGCGCTTGACCGGGTCGCCGCCCACGGCAGGGACACCCGGGTCGACTTCCCGTCTGAGCCGGCGTCGATCACCCTCGGTGAGCTCGCTGACTCCACCCGCGTGATGGCGCGCTCGCTGGCCGCGGCAGGCATCGGGCCTGGCAGCCGGGTCGGGATCTTCAGCCAGAACGCGCCTGAATTCCTCCAGGCGCTGTTCGCCATCACCAGGACCGGCGCGGCGGCCTGCCCGTTGCCGCTGCCCACGGCGGCCTGGGATCTGGCGGGGCACGCGCACCGGCTGGCGCGGATCGTGTCGGTCGCGGGCATCCGCGATGTGGTCGTCTCCTCCCGCTTCCGGGGGCTGGCCAGCCGTTTCGACGGCGCCGTGGGCAATGTGGCCTTCGTCTGCGCCGGCGATCTGTTGGCAGCCGCGCCTGCGTCCGGGCGGCTGCCCCTGGTCGACGCGGCCGAGATGGCCATCGTCCAGTTCACCTCGGGAAGCACCGCCGCTCCCAAGGGGGTCCGGCTTACCCACGCCAACACGCTCGCGGGCATCGAAGCGATCAGTGAAGGGATCGCCCTCGGCCGGGACGGCGACGGAGGCGGGAGCTGGCTGCCCCTCTTCCACGACATGGGCCTGTTCGCGACCCTGTCCGCGATCCTGCGCAACGTCCCCATGACGGTGTGGTCACCCGCGTCCTTCGTCAAGGACCCGGCGCGATGGCTGCGCCAGTTCCTGGCGTCCGGGGCGACGATCTCCCCCGCTCCCAACTTCGGCTACGACCAGTTGGTCGCGGCCATGCCCCCGCTGGAGGTGGCGGGGCTGGACATGCGGCACTGGCGGGTCGCCTTCAACGGCGCCGAGCCCGTCGCCCTGGCGTCGGTCGAACGGTTCCTGGAACACTTCGCGCCGGCCGGTTTCGCCCCTGAGGCGATGTTCCCGGTGTACGGGATGGCCGAGGCGACGCTGGCAGTCACCTTTCCTCCGCTGGGCCGGCCGCCGGTGTCGGTCTGGGTCGACCGGGACCTGCTGGCCAACGCCGGGCGCGTCTGGCAGGTGCCCCCCGGGCATCCACACGCGCGGGCCGTCGTCGCTGTGGGCCGGCCGGTACGCGGAGTCGACCTGCGGCTCTCCGGCCCCGATGCCGGCAGGCTGCCCGTCGACGACCAACAGGTCGGCGAGATCGAGATTTGCGGGGATCCGGTGACGTCCGGCTATCTGCTGGCGGAGGGGACCGACGACGACACCTTCACCGCGGACGGTTGGCTGCGCACCGGAGACCTGGGCTTCCGACTGGATGGCGACGTGTTCGTCACGGGACGAACAAAGGAAATGATCATCGTTCATGGGGCGAACTTCTACCCCGAGGACGTCGAAGGCATCGCCCGCGACATCCCTGGGGTCTTCAAGCGCCGCTGCGTGGCCGTTGCCGGCCGCACCCATGACAGTGATCGTGACGGCGGCCGAGACGGACGCGGCAAGGGTGCCGACGGAAGCGACGGCGACGGGGCGGAAGTGATCACTCTGCTCGCGGAGACGAGTCTCGACGACCCGGCCGCGCGTGACCGGCTCGCCGGTGACCTGCGCGCCCAGATCACCGGAACACTCGGCCTGTCCGACCTGGCGGTACACCTGGTGCCCCCGAGCACGCTCCCCCGCACATCCAGCGGCAAGTTCCAACGCCTGGCCATCCGCGAACAATCATGGAAGTCTCCGCTCTGACATCGCGGGCCCGCCGCCCAGTTCTCCAGCGCAACAGAGCCCGGTGTAGCAGAGCCCGATGTAGCAGCCCGATGTGCTCCGGCCACGAAGCCCGCACGCCCGTGACCCCCACGCGGGCAGCCCGGGACGGCCCGGCCCTGAAGCCCGCAGCAGCCCGCACGCGAAGTCCGCGAAGGAAGCCGATGCACAGTTACGATGTCTTCCGCCAGTATGAACGTCATCAGTGGCAACTCGCCGACCTGCCGTTCGACGAGATCGATCGTGACCTGGTCGACCCCGACTACGTCACGCTGGCGAAAAGCGCGGTGATGGGCGAGTCGAACTCGATAGCCGCCCAGCACGGCTTTTTCAACGAATTCGTCGATGACTACGACTTCTCCGCGTTCGTGGCGATCTGGGGTTTTCAGGAACTTCAGCACCACTACGCGTTCCGGGCCTGGCTGGAAGCTCTGGACGTCCACATCGACGCGGCTCCGGTCGAAGCGATGCGGGAACCGTACGCGCCCGGCACGACACCGGCCGCCACCCTCGCGACAAATATCATTTCGGAACTGACGGTGAACCACGTCTACCGGGCCGTCTCGGACTGGGTGGCCGAACCGGTGCTGCGGACAATCATGCGGGACGCCAGCCGGGACGAGGCAGCCCACGCCCGCGAGTTCATCTACTTCGCCCGCAGGCGGCTGGCCGCACATCCGCGGGAGCTGCCGTCGGTGCTCGAAACGCTCTATGTGTACACCTCCGACACACGGATCAGGCATCCGGTAAGCGTCTTCAAAAGCGAACTGCCGGAACTGCGCGAGTACGAAACGATAGACACCGGCTTCGAGTTCTTCCTGACCAAGGTCGGCGGTGCCGGCGAACTCGACCGCCTCCAGGTGAAGATCCGCCGGGCCTTCGGCGCCCTGACCGGTCTGGACCTCGCCAGCAACGCGCGTATCCGGCGCGCGCTGGCCGAAGCACTGGTATGACACCGGCCGTATCCGGTCCGGCCGGTCTGGCCAGCGGGACAGATCCGGCCAGAGATCGCGTGACCATCCTTTTCGCGCCGTCAGCAACCCTGTGCTGTGGGGCAAAATATGTTTTGGAGTAAAATTGTCCGTCACCCATGAACAGATCGTCGCTGTTGTCACCGACATCGTGACCGGCGAACTCGGCCTCGCCGCCGACAGCGTGGCCTCGGCCACCGACCTCCGCTCGATCGAGGGGGCTGACTCGGTCAAGGTACTCCGGATGATCTCCAGAATCGAGCGGCATTTCGACATCGAACTGGAGGACGAAGACGTCTTCGGTATCTCCTCCGTCCACGACATCGCGCTGGTGGTGGCGAAGGTCCTCACACCGGATCCGTCATGATGACGATCACAGGCCCGAGAACGGACACCGCCCTCGCCGACACCAACCAGCACTACGACCTCGACCCGGAGATCTTCGGACTCTTCCTCGACCCGTCGCGCAAGTACAGTTGCGGGCTGTACCGGTCCGAGACGGACACCCTGGCGGACGCTCAGATCAATAAGCTGCGCTTCGTCGCCGAGCGCCTGGGGCTGCGAGGCGGCGAGCGGCTGCTCGACGTGGGCTGCGGCTGGGGCTCCCTGCTGCTGTTCATGGCGCGGGAACACGCCTGCCGGGCAACCGGCATCAGCCCGGCGGCCCGCCAGCACGCCTACATCAGCGGCCGGGCCCGTGAACTCGGCGTGGCCGACCAGGTCAGCACCTGGCAGGGGCATTTCGAGGAGATCGACCTGCCTGCCGGCAGCTTCGACGCGGTGACCATGCTCGGATCCATCGTGCACATGCCCGATCTGACCGCCGTGTTCGCGAGGGCCCGGGCGCTGCTGCGTCGCGGTGGCACCCTTTACGTGTCGGAAAGCTGCTTTCGCAACGCGGCCGCGCACGGGGCGTTCCACCGTCGCGCCGGCACCCGGTTCGTCGGCGAAACAATCTTCGGCTGGGGAGACATGCGCCCGCTGTCCGACCTGGTCCGTGGCGCCGAGGACGCCGGATTCTCCATCGTCGGCCTGGACGACCTCACCGCGGACTACCGCCGCACGATCGACGACTGGCTGACGAACGTCCGCTCCGCCACCGACGACATCGAACGGATCCGACCGGGTCTTACCGGCGAACTCGAACGCTACCTGGAGATCGCCAACGCCGGGTGGGGTTACACCACCAAGCACTACGCCCTGACGTGCCGAAAGACACGATGACGGAATCCCGGGCGTGACAAAAATACGATCACAGCGCCTTTCGGCCTTTGTCAGGGGCACTCCGGCCTGCTGGACCAGGGCATATTCCCCGACCTGCGACACTGTCGCCGCTCCGGCCCGGTGGCCGTCTGTCGGGCCAGCAAGAATGTTGGAAAAGCGGTGGGAGGATCGATGACCGTCGTGGACGGAACCCCGGCGGCAGTGCCGTCCGAACAGGATGTGAGCCGGCTCCTGCCGGCCGCCGACATCGAGCATGCGGTCACCTCGTTCATGGCTGCCTCGCCATCGGCACGCCGCTTCGACGTGGAGGGCGACTTCGACTGGAGCAGTGCGGACTGCGGGAGACTGACCGAGGGGCAACGGTCCGCGGTCCGTTTCGTCACTCTGATCGAGGATCACCTTCCCGGCTACTTCGCTCTCTACAACCGGTTCTTCCCCCTCGACGAGGATGTCGACCCGGCGGACTTCGTCCGTAACCGGGAGCTGTACCACTTCACGGTCCGCTGGGCGCAGGAGGAGGACACTCATGCCCGCGCTCTCTTCCGCTATCAGGTGGCCTCCGGGCTCGCCGAACCCGAACGGTTGCGCCTCGAGCTCGCCGAGGAAGGCCGGCGGAGGTTCATCCTGCCCTTCGACAGTCCGGTCTCGCTGTTCACCTACACCCTCGTGCAGGAGAAAGCGACGCAGCTCTACTACCAGCAGCTCCGCGCCGTGATCGACGAGCCGGTTCTCGCGGAGATCCTGAACCGGCTCAGCCGGGACGAGGCCCGTCACTTCTCGTTCATGGCAGACATGGTGGAGCGATATCTGATCCGGTACGGCGACGCCGTCGTGGAACCGATTCGGGACGTGATAGCGAACTTCCGGATGCCGCTGGCGGACACCATCAAGGGATACTGGCGGTGGGCGCTGCGGATCGCGGACACCGCACGATACGACCATACCGACGCCTACGAACATCTGATCCGGGTCATCAGGCACGCCGTCGACGCACCATCAGACCGGGTGGAGGCGCTGACCCAGTTCATCTCCGCCTGCCGCACCCCGGTGTAAACCCGTTCCACACCACCGCGTGGGCGGACCACCGGCCCGATCGATTCAGCGGCCTTTTCACGCCACCCACCGGACCCTGCGGATCCGCGGCGGAAGATGGAAACGGACGGCACCGACAGCATAGTCGTCCCAGCCGCATTCCATGGCATACCCGTCGGCAGCGGCGGCGCTTTCAAACAGAATCACCACCTCCGTGACGGTCGATCGGTCGTCCCCACCGAAGAGAACCGCCGCGTACAGCGATGGTGGCGATTCCGCCGCGGGCCCGGACGACGGCCGCCGTGCCGGCTGCCGCGACAACTGCCGCGACAGCGGTACGGCCGTCATTTCGACTCCTTCCGGCCACGGTACGGCGTCCGCTGCATCCACGGCATCCACGGCATCCACTGTGCCCACAGCGTCCACGGGGCGGATACGCCTGCCCCGCCTCCGCGAGCATCCGGACCTGGAATCGTCACAGTTTGTCATCGCCAGCCCTTCAGATCGCTGCCTGAGATCACTTCCGGGGATCACTTCCTGTTCGAGGCGGCTGTCATGACGAGCGACGCACGGCTCGACGGCTTCGCTGGACAGCGTCACTGGCGACACCCGCTGGGGCAGGATTCGCCTGTCACGGAACAGTGAACATCAGCGCCGTGGCAGAATGCAGCGCCTGTGTCTGGTAGATCCCAAGTCGATCGTCGGGACGGAAACCGACACGAGAATGGCATCAAACTGGTAGCCGAGAGACCGACGTAGTCCCCCGAACACCTACCGCGCGGCGAACTGGTACAGAAAACTGGTAGCTACCAGACCGGCTACGCGGAAAGGAACGGCCAAATCACACGATGGAAACAGCAACAGCGCAACAAATTCACAACCAGCTCATCCGGATGCTCCGTCGCGGCGGCCGTCCCGCCGAGCTGATCACATACGCTCCGGAGTTCGTCGACCTGGTCTGGCCCGCCGAGGCGGGCATGCCCCGGCAGGCCATCCACGACCGGGCGCTGCGCGCGCACCGGATGCTCACCGCCGCCGTCGCCGCCATGGAACAGCCGCACAGCGAAGCAATCGGAATCATGCTGTGCCTGTGGCCGGGCACCCTCGGCCTGACCCTTGACCAGCGCCGAGAACGGGCCGCCCGCCTTTTCGGTATCCAGTCCGACACCTTCCGCCGCTCGGCCCATGAGGGGCGCCTCGTTCTCAACCTCTCCCTGGAGATCTACCAGCGGGTCCGGGACCGCCACGATCGGCGGCGGACCCTGCCCACCGCGGACCACGACGGCGCGCTGTGAACCGGCACAGCACGAACCCGGCACGGCATGAACCAGCAGCGACCGAGAAGGTTCCCCGGGCCGTTTCCCGGGCGCCCTGGCCTGGCTTCTGGAACAGCGGTGACCGGACCATGCGTAATCCAGTGAAGAGTAGCGACCACCTACGGATACCAGTGAATTCCGCTGGTTTACGGCGACCAGTAACCATGGAATCTCCCCTGGATACCGCTGTCGCCATATCGCCTGACCGACTGTCGTGACCCAGGGCATTATCGGCGCGAAAAATCCTGGATCCGGGAATGTCACGGCCGTCCCGCCGGGAAGGTGCGCTCGGCCCGCCGGCGGACCGGACCATCGTTACCATGGGGCAATGACCGTGCCCGTGCAGTCAACCAGCAGTCCGCCGTCCGTGGGACGCCGGCCGTCCCCGGCCGTCGACGGGGATTCAGGCCTACCCGAGAACGACAAAGGCAGCCGTATCGACCCGGCATTCGTGACCGCGCTGCGAACGTCGATAACCAGACTTGCGCGCGCACAGCGGGCCGAACGACAACGGGATCCGCAGGCACTTCCGGTCAGTCTGATATCGGCCCTGTCCACACTGCAACGGCTGGGCCCGCTGACTCCGACACAGCTCGCGCATCTGGAAGGCGTACGCAAACCATCGATGACCCGTGCGCTGGCGACTCTCGCCGAACGCGGCCTAGTGATCAGGGAACACGACGAGTACGACGGCCGGCAGTTCATCGTGCGGATCTCCGCCGAAGGCCTTGCCGCGGTCGCCCGCTCACGCGACATCGTCGACGGCTGGTATTTCCGGCGGCTGCGGCAGCTGGACCAGCAGGACCTGACAGACCTCATGCGCGCCGGCGGAGCACTCGTACGACTGGCCAACGAGACGGCCTGACCCGGCAACAGGTTCGAGCGGTGCCAGGCGGATTCGCCTCAGGATGGCTGGTCACGATTATCGGTGGACTGCCGGCGGGTGCTGACCGGCGCCGGCTCCACATCCCGCTCCGGGGGCGGGCGCAGCAGAACGAACGAAAACAGGTAGATTGCCAGATAGCTCAGGACCGCGGCGAACGCAAGCAGATCCAGCGATTCGGCAAAAGCAAGGACAACAAGCAACAGAATACCACTGCCCAGTCCGACGAGAAGACGCGGCGGCACATCGATGGCAAACCGGTCAGGACGTTCTGACATGTCTCACGTTGTTCCTGATAAAAGGCCGTCTCCGGGCATTCCACATGACTGGCCGGGGGCCGGACGGCTGCCGGGTCCGGAGAGCTCGTGAAGCTCCCCACCGGCAACTGTCCCGCCTGCCGCCGCAGGGCCGGCATCCCGGGACCACCGACATGTCGCGGACATTCCCGGCCGGCCCGCTCACGGAACTGCCGTCAACGTGCTCCAAGGAAGTCTGCGCCCCTTTGCCGGATGCGGCGGCGGATGCGGCAACCCGGCCGCGAGCCGGAGCATACCGTGCGCCGGCACCGGCGCGGAATATCCGGGCCGCCGGTCCGACCAGTCGGGGTATCGGCCTGACCCGACCATCGTCACAGCATCTATGTTCACGATTTTACTGCGCTGGAAAGTCTGCAGGATATCGAACGGGCCCGGTACCGGCGGAAACAGCCGGAACGGCCCCGGCCCCTGACCGTCAGAAATTATTCCTTGCTGTCAGAAATTGGTTCTGGACCGTCAGAACACGTCACCGGCTGGGCCGCGGAGGAACCGGCGTCGGCTCCGCGGACGACGGCACCGGCCCGGGCGCCGCGGTGGTGCTGGCCGGCTCGGGCGCGGTGGTCGCCGGGCCCGGCGTCGGCTGCCGCCTCGTAGGAGCGGGCGTCGGGGACGCCGAGGCGGGTCCCGGCACGTCCGGGCCACCGGTCGGACGGCCGCCAACGGCGGTGGCGCCCTGCTCCGCGCCCTGGCCCGCGGGCTGCTCACCGGGCGGCGCGCTCGAGCCCGGCGTGCTGGCGGCCAGCGAGGCCAGGGCGGCCGGGACGGCCGGCGCGGTATCCGGTGACACACCGGCGACCGGGACGACGCCCGCGCCAACGGGCGCTGTCGACACACTCGCTGTCGCACTTGGCGGTGATTCAGGAGCGGTATCGATGATGATGTCACCTGGATCGCCGTTTTGAGCACTTTTCGTGGTCAGATAGCTGGCCGTCCCGCCGAGAACAGCCCCGACGACGAGCATCAGCAGGAAGACCGTCGCAAGCTGCCGCCCGGATCCGCCAGCCGTGAGGGTGGACCGGGTCGTCATGGCCTCTCCTCGTATGGCCGGAGGCCGGGCCTCCCGAATCCCTGGGCGCGAAAGAAGCATGATCCGCTCACCGTCGGCTCTTTCGGTGGTTCGGCCACCAACCATACTGGGCGGCCACAAACACCCGTGGCCAGTGTCCGGTAGAACACACCGGCCCACCTTGCGGTGCGCTGGTTCCGGAGCCGGTACGAATCCCTGTTCACCGAACGGCCCATGGCCGGGCCCGGGCCGTGACACGGCCATGGACGAACCGGCCGGAAGCCCGTCAGCGGAATCCCCGGAACATCACCGGAGATAAATCACACAACTGATATAGACAGTTTGCCCGTATCTGGACGGGCGGCGACGTCCGGTACCGAAAAGCGGCTGGTGCCCGCCGGCGTGGGCGATGGCGACGAATCGACGGGGAGGTCCGCACCGATGCCACGCCGAGGTTTTGCCCTACCATCGGCACGAGCACTCAACAGAAACCAATCGTCGGGGAAAACTCTGGTGAACGAAGTCGCGATCGTCGAGCTTGCCTCCTCATCTCCGGAAGCGGCCGGCGGAGATCTTTTCCGGTGCCTGCCGCAGCAGCCAGGAGGGCAGTTCAGCGATACCGCGCAAAGCCGTTCGCGGCTCGGGAACCAACACCATCGGAATAGTCGGGAGAACCCGGGTGGCACCGATACCGGCCGGATTTCCGGCCCCGGTGACAGTGCGCCGGGCAGCGCGCTGGGCAGCATGACGGGCGGCGCGCTGGGTACTGTGGTCGCGGCCGGCTGGGCCGAGGACACGCTCCGCCCGGACCGGAAGGATGGTTCACCGCGATGAAGACGTCACCACCACACGGTGGCTCATCGCCGGAATCCCAGCTCCACGAGCCTCATGCCACCGGACGGCACCGGCCCCGGGTCCCCCTGCCGCGAGGCGTGGGGCGCGGCCCCGCCGTCCACCCACGGGTACGCCCGCGGATACGCAGCCGGCTGCTGCGCGCCATCGTCACCCGTCCCCGCACGATCCTGCTCGTCACGGTGGTGGTGACGATCCTCGCCGCCATCGTCGGCGTCGGGGCGGTCAGCCGGATGAAGACCGGCGGATTCGACGATCCTGGCTCGGACTCGGTCCGCGGCACGCAGGCCCTCCTGGACAGGTTCGGCTCGGCCGATCCGAACCTGGTCGTCCTGATCGGCTCCACCGCCGGCGTCGAGACGCCGGCGGTTCGGACGAAGGGACAGGACGTCACCGCCACGCTGCGGCGCGAGCCGGGCCTGCAGGTGGTGGCCTCCTACTGGGAGACGCCCGTGGCCGAGCTGCGCGGCCGCTCCGGCGACGTCGGCCTGATCGTCGCCCATGTCGACGGTGACCAGGACGAAAGCGCCGAGCACACCGGACGGCTGCACGACCTGCTCACCCGGGCGGAAGGCCCCACCGACGGCGTCACCGTCTCCCTCGGCGGGCTCACTCAGATCAACAACGACATCAACACGCAGGTCACCAAGGATCTGGCCAGGGCCGAATCCATCGCCATCCCGGTCACTCTCGCCCTGCTGCTGGTGGTCTTCGGCACCGTGGTCGCGGCGGGCATCCCGCTGATCATCGGTATTCTGTCGATCATCGGGACGCTCGGCGCGCTCGCAATCCTGGCCACCCTCACCGAGGTCTCGGTGTTCGCGGTCAACCTCACCACCGCGCTCGGGCTCGGGCTCGCCATCGACTACTGCCTGCTGTTCATCTCCCGTTACCGCGAGGAACGCAGACGCCACTACGGCACCGTCGCAGCCCTGGACGCGACCATGCGCAGCGCCGGCCGGACGATCGTGTTCAGCGCCGCCACCGTCGCCGCGGCCCTGTGCTGCCTGCTGGTCTTCCCACAGTACTTCCTGCGCTCGTTCGCCTTCGCCGGCGTCGCGGTCGTGGCGATCACCCTGGTTGGGGCGTTGATCATCCTGCCGGCCCTGCTGCTCCTGCTGCGGGGCCGGATCGAACGCTGGCCGCTGCCCTGGCGCCGCCGCTCGACTCGGACCAAGGGCCGGACCAGGAGTCGGGCCAGGAGCCAGACCAGCGGCCTCAGCGCGGTCGGCCGGGTCGCCGCCGTGGCCTGGCGGTACCCCGCCCGCACCGCCATCCCCACCCTCGCCGTCCTGCTCCTGCTCGGCGTCCCCTTCCTGCACGTCACCTTCGGCGTCCCTGACGACCGTGTCCTGCCCACCAGCGCCGAAAGCCGCCAGACCGCCGACCGGCTGCGCGCCGACTTCGCAGCCCCCGCCACCGGCGCCCTCGCCATCATCGCCACCACCTGGGGCACCGGCCCCGCCGCCGCCACCGACACCTCCACCTACGCCAGCCGGCTGTCCGCCATCCCGGGTGTCGACCGCGTCGACAGCGCCGCCGGCTCCTACACCGCCGGCCGCCTGAGTACCCCACCCACCCCGGCCACCGCCGCCCGCTTCGCCAACGGCGCCGCCACCTGGTTCTCCATCCTCAGCCGCACCGAGCCCTACTCCCCCGCCGGTGCCCACCTCGCCCACGCCGTGCGCGCCGCCCCCGTCCCCCAGCACCACCGGGTTCTCGTCACCGGCCAGGCGGCTCAGCTCCTCGACATCACCGGCTCCATCGGCCACCATCTCCCGCTGGCCCTCGCCCTCATCGCCATCATCACCTTCACCGTTCTGTTCCTGCTCACCGGCAGCGTCGTCCTGCCGCTCAAGGCCCTCGTGTTCAACCTGCTCAGCCTCAGCGCCGTCTTCGGCGCCATGGTCTGGATCTTCCAGGACGGCCATCTCGCCGGCCCGCTCGGCATCACCCCCGCACCTCTTCCGGTCGCCATCCCCGTCCTGCTGTTCTGCATCACCTACGGGCTGTCCATGGACTACGCCGTCTTCGTCCTCGCCCGTATCCGCGAACAGCACGACAGCGGCACCACGCTGCGGCAGGCCGTCATCACCGGTCTGTCCCGCAGCGGACGGATCATCAGCGCCGCCGCGCTCATCCTCGCCGTGTCCTTCTTCTCGACCCTGGTCTCCGGGGTGTCGTTCATCAAACTCTTCGGCCTCGGCACCGGGCTCGCCATCCTCCTCGACGCCCTGATCGTCCGCCCCGTCCTCGTCCCGGCGTTCATGCGCCTGGCCGGCGACTGGAACTGGTGGGCGCCCCGCCCCCTGCGCGCCCTGCACAACCGCATCGGCATCCGCGAACAGTGACCCGCTGGTGATCCACACTCGGTGGGACGCCACGCGGCAGTGAGCACGCCCACACGGCTGTGATCGCTGTTGGCGGTAATCCGGCGGGATAATGGACTGTTCTGTCCTATCGGGTAACGAGGCACGATGCCTCGTGGTTGACTTGTCGAGCCGGGCCGATGCCTACCCGTGAGACCCCGCGGACCAGTCGCGATCCACCAGCTCCCCCCCACCTGAGCTGTCGCCGTCGGTCATCAGGGTGTGCCCCGGGCCGGCGACGCCGGCAGGCGGGAACGCCGACAGTCAGTGGGGAGCGTGACGTGGGATCGGGTGGTGACGACAGACCCCGGCTTCACCGACATGCGAACGACCTGCCGGCGCCGCCCGGCTCCGACGGCGGCGGGCCGGCACGCGTGCTGCTCGCGCTGGACACGGCGGGCGTGGGCATCTGGGAGTGGGACGTCGCCACCAACCGGCTGCGCTGGGATCAGCGCACCGCCGACCTGCACGGTGTCGAGCTGGGTTCCTTCGCCGGGACGGCCGAGGCCTTCTTCTCCTGTGTGCACCCGAGCGACCTGCCGTTCCTGCGGGCGCGGATGGACACGGTGCTGGCGACCGGCGAGTCCTTTCTCGAGGAGTTCCGGGTGGTGCGCCCGGACGGTTCACCTGTCTGGCTCCAGGTCCGCGGCGGGATAGTCGGCGACGACGCCGGCCGGGTGGTGCGCGTGGCCGGGATCTGTACCGACACCACCGGGCTGCGCGCCGGCCGCGAGCAGGCTGGACGCGCTCTGCAGCAGGTCAGTGACGGCGTGGTGGTATTCGACAACGACAGCCGGTTCGTGTTCGTCAACACGGTCATGAGCCGACTGCTCGGTTGTGACACCTGTGAGCTGGTGGGCGAACAGTTTCTGGATCTTGAACCGTCGCTCATGGGGCCGGCGTTCGAAAAGCTGTACCTGCAGGCGCTGGACACCCAGCTGCCGGTGGAGTCCGAGGCCGACTACGCGGCCTTCGGCGGGCATTTCGAGGTCCGGCTGTTCCCCTCCCCGGAGGGGATAACCGCGTATTTCCGCAACGTCGACGAGCGCCGCCGCGCGGAGGCACACCGCGCGGCACTGATCACGTCGTTGTCGTCGGCGCTCGGCCGCGCCCGCCAGCTGTTCGACGTGACCGCCGCGCTCGGCCAGGCCCTGACCGTCCCGGATGTCGCGGACGTGATCGTCCGATCGGCCTGGGACGACCTCGGCGCGGACTGCGCCATCATCATGCTGGTCGGCGACGAGGGACGGGTACGGGTGGTCACCCCGACCGTCCAGTCCGAACGGATCAGCCGGCTCCTGGAGCTGATCTCCGCACGGGGAACCGCGGCCACCCCGGACGTCCTGCGCACGGCCCGGGCCCGCTTCGACTCCCGGGCGGAGCACCTGGCCGACTATCCGCACGCCATGTCCCTGCTCGAAGCGGCCGCCGTCGCGTGGATAGCCCACATCCCACTGATCGTCTCCGGGCAGCCGATCGGAGTGATCGTGCTGCTGTGGGAGAGCGATCGGGTCTTCGACGCCGACGAGCGGGCCTTCCTGACCACCCTCGCCGGGCACTGCGCGCACGCCCTCGAACGGGTACGCCTGTACGAGAAACAACTGTCGGTGTCAGAAGCGCTCCAACGGGCGATTCTTCCCCAGCGCCTACCGGAGCTGGCCGGTGTGGAACTGACCGCCCGGTACCTGCCCGCCGGCCGGGACGTCGACGTCGGCGGTGACTGGTACGACGCGCTGGTACTCCCGACCGGCGAGCTCACCCTGATCGTGGGAGACGTCGGCGGCCACGGCCTGCGGGCGGCCACGGTCATGGCCGAACTGCGGCACGCGGCGCGCGCCTACGCGCTGCTCAGCCATCCTCCCGCCATGATCACCAGCCAGCTGTCGTCCAACCTCGCAGCCAGCGAATCGGCGGTCTACGCCACCGCGGTGGTCGCCTGCCTCGACATGGCCGAGAAAACGCTGACCTGGTCGTGCGCGGGCCACCCGCCGCCGCTGCTCCTCGACGGTGACTGCCCGGCCTTCCTGGAGGTTGTCCACGGCCCGATCCTCGGCGCCGTGGACAACCTCGCCTACCGGCAGGACACCGTCACGCTGCCGACCCGAGCCCGCCTGCTGCTCTACAGCGACGGCCTGGTGGAGCGCCGGGACGCCTCCATCACCGACCGGCTCGCCGTCCTGGCAACGGTCGCGGCACAGTCCGACACACTCAGCCTGGACGCTCTCTGCGACCGGCTGCTGACAGAAGTCGCCGGCCCCAGCGGCCGGGAAGACGATCTGTGCCTGCTCGCTGCCGACATTCACGGCCCTGGCAGCCATACCCGGACGCCGACCGGCTGACACCCCGCCTCCGGTCAACCGCCGCCCAACTCCCGCTCGACCGGCTGATGCCCCACCGCCCGGTCAGCCGCGCACCACGCCCCGGGAGGGCGCAGCGGCGGACGGCCGTGCCGTCAGCATGCGACAGGCCATGATGGACACGTGCCGCGCCGTCGACCAGTGCCGTATCGATGCGATGTGTTACATCGATGCGGCAGGTCTCATCGGCATGACGGTGCGTCGGTCGGTGACACGGATCCCGGAGGGAACGGGCCGGGCGCGCCAGCGGTGCCAGCGTGGCCCGGCCGCCGACGCGGCCCGGCCGCTGGCGAAACGGGTGTCGAAACGGGTACGGCGTTGGCGGAGCGTGCGTGTTGACAGCTTTCACAGGTACGCCCCAACAACCGGCCCGGCCGGCGGCGGCGGCAGCAGCGCACGGTACCAGCAGCCGGGCCGGCGCGCTCGCCGCCAGCACCGTCGGCGGTGCCAGCGGCGGTGCCGTCGGCGGCGGACGTGCCCGGCCATGGTCGGTCCTGATCCGGGCAGCGCCGCTCGCCGCGCTGGTCGCGGTGCTGTGGACGGTCTACATCGCCCCGCTTCCCCACTACGACGTCGACGTGTTCCTGCGCGCGGGCGCGGCCGTCGGGGACGGGCGCGGCCCCTACCCGCCTCCCGGATCCGCCGAGGTCTACTCGGGCTTCGCCTACGTGTATCCCTACCTTGTCGCCTTCGCCTTCGTCCCGCTGTCATGGCTGGGCGAGCACGGCGCGACCGTTTTCATCGCGCTGTCGGTGGGCGCGCTGTTCCTCGGCGCCCGGCTGCTCGGCGTCCGCGACCGGCGTACGTACGCGCTGGTGCTGATGTCCTCCTGCGCCATCACCGGCCTGCAGATGGGCACGCTCAACGCTGTTCTGTTCCTCGGCCTCGCCGCACTGTGGCACTTTCGTGACCGTCCGGTCGCCGCGGGTGTGCTTGCGGCCGGTGTCATCTACGCCAAGCTGTTCCTGGCACCGGTGTGGCTGTGGCTGGTACTGACCCGCAGGACGAAGGCGGGCGCGGTGGCGGCTGCCTTCGTCGGGCTGCTGCTGGCCGTCACGGAGCTGACCAGCCCGGTGGGCACCCGCACCTACCTGGGGATGTTGGGGGTGCTTGCCCGCGAGGAGGCACCGCTGGGGCTCAGCCTTACCGGCCTGCTGGTCAACACCGGTCTCGGCATGGACGTGGCCACCTGGGTCGCGCGTGCGGTTGCCGTGGCCGTGCTGGTCGTGGCCGCGCTGGCCGGCGACTGGCCGCGCCCGCGACGCGGCGGGAACGAACGGATGCTCTACGCCGGCACGCTCGCCGCCGCGCTCGTGGCCTCACCCATCGTATGGAGCCACTACCTGCTGCTTCTGCTCGCACCGATCCTGGTCAGCGCCCCGAGGTCACGGATACCCCTGATCGTCTTCACCGTCGCGAGCTGGTTCGTCGTCACCCCTCATCAGACCGGCCCGGTCGGCTTCGTCACCGGCATCGCGATCATCAGCGTACTCACCGCACCCGCTGTCGGGCATGCCGTGAAGACCCGCATCCGCCGCGGCCACATCGACGGTGGGACGGCCGATGGCGGCACGGCCGAGCGCGGGACAGGCGACGGCGGGACGGTGGTCGGTGACGGGGTCGTCGGCGGTGCGGCGGACACGAGCCGGGGCGCCGACGCGGCGGCGGCCGCGGCCCTCCTTCCGTCGGGTCCCGTATCGGGTCCGGTGTCGGCTCCCGTGCCGGGGGTGGTGATCGTCGCTGCCATCACCGCTGTCGCCGTCGCCACGACTGTCGTCGGCGTCGGCTTCGGGGTAGAACTGCTCGCGACCGCTTACGGGAACCCACAGCGGGTGATTGGCGCCTACTGCGCCCTGCTTGGCGTCCTCGCCGTACTGGGCTGGTCACTGCGGCAACGGTCGGGGCCGTCGGCCGCGCTGCGGGCAGGTGGCCACGATCACCGGCCCCGGCCACCCCGACAGCCCGGAACCGCGCGGTCATGACCGGGATCATTCGACCAACGCCGGTTCCCATCGGCGCGAGACACCTCTGGGTGGAGGACGATGCCCACGACGCCACCCCCGGCGCAGCCGGAAAACACAGCGCAACCAGGAAATACGGCACAGCCTGCGGACACACCACCCGGACAACGTCCCGGCCGGTCCCGCGACGCTGCCCGCCGCGACGGTGGCGGACCCGGCCGGGACGGCCAGAACAGTGACGCCGAACTGCGGCGGGGGCTACGCCGGATGCGGACGATCGCGACCGGACTGCTGGCCTTCGTGGTGGTCGTCTACGTCGTGTTCTGGCGCTGGGAGTCCGGTGGCGGGCCTGGCTGGGCGGGCTATGTCCGGGCCGCGGCGGAGGCAGGCGCGGTGGGAGCGCTCGCCGACTGGTTCGCGGTGACCGCGCTGTTCCGCCGGCCGCTGGGCCTGCCCATCCCACACACGGCGATCATTCCCAATCGCAAGGACGACCTCGGCCGCAGCCTGGAACGGTTCGTCTCCGAGAACTTCCTGGCCGACACGGTGATCCGGGAGAAGGTCGCGAGCATGGGCGCGGCCGTCCAGATCGGCACCTGGCTCAGCGACCGCGGCCACGCCGAGAGGATCACCGCGGAGGCGTCCAACCGGCTGGTCGAGGCGATCTCGAACATCCGGGACGAGGTGACGCTGGAGGTGATGGAGAAAACCATCCTCGCCAGGGTGATGGACCGTCCCTGGGCGCCGGCCGCGGGCACGGCGCTCGGCCGGATCGCCGCCGGTGGCCTGCACCACCGGCTCGTCGACGTGATCGCCGTCCAGGCGGAGACCTGGCTGCGCAACAACCCCGACACGGTGATGCGGATCGTCGCCGACCAGGCGCCGTCGTGGTCGCCGAGGTTCCTGGACGACGTGATCGCCGCCCGGGCGTACGAGGAGGCGCTGCGGTTCGCCGCCGAGGTCCGCACGGATCCCGACCACCTGCTGCGCAGGGCCCTGGACGACTTCCTCGCCCGGTTCGGCGAGCAGCTGCGCACCGACCCGGACACCGCCGAACGGGTGGAGAAGTTCAAGGAGCGCATCCGTGACCATCCCGAGATCCACCAGGCGGTCGCGGCGATGTGGAACGCCACCAGATCCATCCTGACCGACGTCGCCGGCGATCCCGACAGCGCGCTGCGGACCAGGATCACCGACGAGCTGCAGGCGCTCGGCGGGCGGCTGGTCACCGACCCCCACCTGCGGGCTGGCGTCGACACCGCCGCCACCGAGGCCGTCGCGTGGCTCGTTCGGCGGTATCGCTCCGACATCTCCACGGTGATCTCCGATACGGTCGCGAACTGGGAGCCGACCGAGACCGCGGTCAAGGTCGAACTGCACGTGGGCCGCGACCTGCAGTACATTCGCATCAACGGCACGGTGGTGGGCGCGCTCGCCGGTCTGGTCATCCACCTGTTGACCAACCTGCTGCTGTGACCTCCCCTCCGAGGCCCCGCTGGTCCTGACAACCCCTCCGGCGGCCCCGTCGCCAACCCGCTGCCATTAACTCTCTGTCACTGACTGTGGCGATCGGCCCGCACCTGCCGCTGCCGGCCCACAGTGACCATGACGCACGGTGTCGTCTCCCTGCCACGCCGGGGTGCGCGACGTCTCACCCCTGGTGGGCGTGCCGCCCTTAGCACCGGCGGTCGTGATCGGTGTACTCTGAGACCGTTGGCGGCCACGAGCCGTCCATGACATGTGGTTTTCCAGCCACACGTCAGAGGTCCGTGTGACAGCAGATCGGTGTGCGCTCCGGTAGCGAGAGCACCCGTTCATGCTCTGGTGACGCGGCCCGAAGCGGACACACGACTGCTGCCACACGATCGCCGTGGTTTCCCCCGGCGACCTCGACAACGACGGACGGAAGAACCCTGTCTCAGCACGGTGACACTCAGCCCTCCCCTGCCCGCCGCCGCCCCCGGCCCGCCCGAGGCGCCGCTCATCGCGGCCGCGGCGGCCCCCGTTCGGGTGGCAAGCAGAACGGACCGAACCGATCTGCCGCGCCCGCGCAGCCAGCGCTGCCGACTCGTCAGCCGCGGCCGGCGGCCAGCTCCTTCGCGGACGCGGGCCTGCCCGCCCCCCTCGTCTCCGCCCTCGCCCGGCAGGGGATCAGCGCACCGTTCCCGGTGCAGGCCGCGACCCTGCCCGACGTTCTCGCCGGCGAGAACGTGCTCGGCCGGGCGAGCACCGGCTCCGGCAAGACCCTCGGGTTCGGCCTGCCGATGCTCGCCGAGCTGGCGAAGAACCGCGCGGTCGCCCCGGGGCGCCCCCGCGGCCTGATCCTCGTCCCCACCAGGGAGCTCGCCCAGCAGGTCCACGACGCCCTCGACCCGCTGTCCAGGCCGTTGGGCCTGCGCCTGCGCGCGGTGTACGGCGGGACGTCGATCTCCCGGCAGATCGGTTCGCTGCGGCGCGGTGTGCACATCGTCATCGCCACCCCCGGTCGTCTCACCGACCTGATCGAGCGCGGCGCCTGCTCCCTGGAGGAGATCGCGATCACCGTGTTGGACGAGGCCGACTACATGTGTGACCTCGGCTTCCTGCCGGCCGTGCGGGCGCTGTTGGACGCCACCCCCGCCGGCGGCCAGCGGCTGCTGTTCTCCGCGACCCTCGACCGCGAGGTGGAGGTACTCGTCCGCCAGTACCTGCCCAACCCGGTGCTCGTCGCCATCGACTCGGAGACCGCGCAGGTCTCCACCCTGTCCCGGCACGCGCTTGAGGCCGCCGATCCCGCCGCTCACACCCGGCTGGTGACCGCCCTGGCCGGCGGCTCCGGACGGACCCTGGTGTTCGCCCGCACCCAGCGCGGCGCCGACCGGCTCGCCGAACAGCTCACCCGCTCCGGTGTGCCGGCCCAGCCGCTGCACGGCGGCATGGCGCAGAACGCCCGCAGCCGCGCGCTCGCAGGGTTCGCCGAAGGCGCGCACCGTGTTCTCGTCGCCACAGACGTGGCCGCCCGCGGTATCCACGTCGACGGGGTCGACATCGTCGTGCACGCGGGGCTGCCGAGCGACCCCAAGACCTACCAGCACCGGGGTGGCCGTACCGCACGGGCGGGGGCTCATGGTGCCGACGTGCTCGTCTCGCTCCCCGAGGAGCGCGGGCTGGTGCGCGCGCTGCTGCGAGCCGCCGGCAGCGACGCGCAGCCCGAACCGGCGGACGCCGACGACGAGGTGGTGACGCGCCTCGCCGGGCCGCCCGCCCCCCGGATCCCCCCGCAGCCGCGCAGCACATCGCCCCGCTCGGGCGCCACCCGACAGCCCTCCGGGATCCGGGTGCCGGCGCAGGCGCGCTCGTCGCACGCCGGCCCACGCCGGGGCTCGGACAGGAACCTGGACAGACAGCAGTGGGGGACGCCCGCCGGCCGCGGTGGTTCATCCCATCGCGGCTCCGACCAGTCCCGCCGGGCAGGACGCCGGTCCGGTGGGCCGCAGGGCTCGACGTCCACCACGACATCAACCGAATAAACAGGCCGGCCGGACTACCCGGACAGCGGCACGGGCCGTGGCACCGAACAAGTCGGTGCCACGGCCCGTGCCATGTCATGTCATACGGCCTGACGTGTCGTACGACTACCTGCCTTCGTACCCACCTGCCTGTCTGGTATGGCTTTCGCCTGGTACGACCTGCGTAGAACCACCCGGCCCGGTGTGATGACAGGCCGGTCATCCGAGGCGGACAGCCCCGGACAGGGTTGGAACGGCAGGGCCGGAACAATCCGCCGGACGCGCGCCTCCCGCGCCGTCAGACGGCAGGCGTCGCCACGGGCTCAGGCGCTGCTGGAGATGCTGGCCGCGTCCGACTGCCGCGGTACTCCGAGCCTCAGCCGGGTGGGGTTCGCGACCGAACGCGGGATTCGCCACGGCTCGGCCGCGGCGTCCGAACCGTCGTTGGCGTCCTCTTCGGACGCCCGCTGGCTCGGCCACAGCGACTCCGACTGAACCACTTCATCATGCTCGGCCACTGACAATGCTCCCCTCCCTGGCCGTAACCAACATGTGGAACCGGCCGACCATGGTGACGCGACAGACATGGTGACACACCAGACATGTCGGTATTCCACCGACAGTCGGTTACAAAAGATATCGAACCATTATCCAGGATGATACATGGCTCTTGAGTGAGAATAATCATGCATGGGGCTGCGGCGCGAGCGATACACGCTCTTTACACACCGTGAACCCGCCGTAGATGACCAAACCCGCCGCGGACAGAGTTGAACTACCGAAACGGATGGGAGGACTCACCGATGAGCGAGCCGCTGATCGCGATTCCTCCGGGTAGCTGGACCACCGACGACCTCGACGAGCTGCCGGTCAGCAACCATCGGTACGAACTGACCGGCGGAGCGCTCAGTGTGTCGCCGTCTCCGTCCAACCTGCACCAGGCGCTGCGCGCCCGGCTCTTCGCCGCGCTCGAGGACGTCACGCCGGAGCCGTTCGCGCTGGCGATGGCCGTGGACATCCGGTTCGGCCGGCAGCTCACCCGCGTCCCCGACCTGATGGTGATACGCAGCGACGAGCCCGCCCGGCACTGGTTCTCCCCCGCCGAGGTCGTCGTCGCGATCGAGATCGAGTCACCCGGCAACCATGTCGAGGACCGCACCACCAAACCCGCGCTCTACGCCCGGTTCGGCATCCCGCACTACTGGCGGATCGAGCCGGCGCCACCCCGTGTGACGACCTACCAGCCCGGCCCCGGCGGCGCCTATGTGGCGACCGGCAGCGGGCAGCGGCTCACCGTCACCGAACCGTTCCCGGTCGATCTCGACCTCACCGCGCTGCTCCCCCGCTGGGCACGCTGACCGCACGAGCCAGCGCCACGCCGCCGGCCGGCCAGTCGGCGGGAGGCGGCGCGGACGGATGGCAGGCCGACCGACGTCCTAACCGGGCGGCAGGCGGAAGGTGAGGTCGGCAGCGAGGACGGCGGTGTCCATCTGGGCCTTCTGCAGGTGGCCGGAATAGTCCCAGTTGACCGCCTGCCAACGGGTGACCTGGTCGAGCACCCAGCGGCCGGACTGGCGGGAGCCGTTGCCGGAGCGGCCGTTGCCCCCGAAGGGCAGGTGTGCCTCGGCGCCGGACGTCGAGTTGTTCACGCTGACCATGCCGGCACCGATCCCCCGGCGGAACCGGAAGACCGTCCGCGGGTCGTTCGTGTAGATCGACGAGGACAGGCCGTAGCCGGGGGCGTTCGCGAGCTGAACCGCCTCGTCGAGATCCCGGTAGGTCGTCACCCCGATGACCGGGCCGAACGTCTCCTCCCGGAACACCTCGTCGTCGGGCCGGACACCGTCGAGGATCACCGGGTGGTAGTACAGCCCGTCATCGGGGTCGCCCACGAAGCCGCGGCGCGGACGGGCCGCGTCCACCCGCCCGACCGCCGAGGAGCCCGCGACCCGGTGGTGGTCGCGGATCAGGCCGAGGGTGTGCTCGAAACCGGCGGCGAACCGCAGGTCGAGCAGGGGCCCGTACAGGACGTCGGTGACCGGGTCGCCGATGCGCGCGTCCTCGACCGCGGCCACCAGCCGGCGCAGGAACTCCCCGTGCACGGACTCGTGCACGATCGCCGTCCCCAGCGAGGTGCACCGCTGCCCGGCGGTGGCGAACCCGGAGAACACCGCGCCGGCGACCGCCGCGTCGAGATCGGCGTCGGGCGCGACGACCATCGGGTTCTTCCCGCCCAGCTCCAGGCAGGGGGTCTGCAGGTGCCGGCCGCACAGCTCGCCGATCATCCGCCCGACCTCGGTCGACCCGGTGAAACCGACCTTGTCGACGAGCCCGGCGTCCAGGGCGCGCTCCAGGCCGGTGAATGTCTCCACGCCCTCGGCCGGCACGAGCCCGACCGCGCCGTGGGGCACCCCGGCGCGCAGGATCAGCTCGGTGAACGCCTGCGCGCACGCGGCCGCGTAGACCGCCGGCTTCCACACGACGGTGTTGCCGCACAGCAGCGCCGGCACGATGTACCAGGACGGCACCGCCACCGGGAAGTTCCCGGCGGTGATCACCACCATGACGCCGACCGGTTCCCGGAAGGTGAACAGCTGCTTGTCGGGCATCTCCGACGGCACGGTCTCGCCGTAGAGGCGCCGGCCCTCCCCGAGGAAGAAGCGGCAGGTGTCGACGACCTCCTGCACCTCGCCGCGGGCCTCGGCCAGCGGCTTGCCGACCTCGCGCGTCACCAGGCGGGCCAGCGCCTCGGCGTTGGCCTCGACGAGGTGCCCAAGGTTCGCGATGACGCTGCCGCGGACCGGCGCGGGCACGTCCGCCCAGCCCGGTGCCGCCGCCCGCGCGGCGGCGCAGGCGTCCAGCAGGTCGGCGGGGCCGGCGAGGCTCACCTCGGCGACCACCTCGTCGAGGTGAGCCGGATTCGTCGAGCGGGTCACGGCCCGGGCCNGGGCCGCCGCCGGCCGCCGGCTGGTGTGCCCGGCCCCGTCACCGATCAGTAGCTCCACCCGGCGTGGCGGGACGGCCGGGCGGGGCGGCGCCTGAGGGATCTTCATGTCGACGACCTCACCATCCAGTCGATCATCTGACGGACCATGCAGTCGATCATCCGGAGCGGCCCGGGCCACCCAACCCCGAATCCGGTCATCCGGTCATCCGGTCATCCGGTCGGGATCCGATCATAGAGTCGGGACGCGGGCGAGGATCCGGTCCAGGGCGGCCACGCCGAGCTCCAGCTCGGCCGCGGAGACGGTCAGCGCCGGCCGGAAACGCAGTGCGCGGGCGCCCGCGGGCAGCACCAGCACGCTCTCCTCGGTGCGCAACCGGCGGACCACGTCGTCCCGGCACCGTGCCGAGGGGAGGTCGATCGCGCACAGCAGCCCGCGCCCACGCGGGTTCGACACCAGCGACGGATACTTCCCGGCGAGCTCGCCCAGGGCTGCGAGCAGGTCACGACCGAGCTCGCCAGCGCGGGCGAACAGTCCGTCGGCCGCCATCACCTCGAGCATGCGCCGGGACCGGACCATGTCGACCAGGCCGCCACCCCAGGTCGAGTTGATCCGCCCTGGCACCCGGAAGACGTTGTCGGCCACCTCGTCCACCCGCCGGCCGGCCATCACCCCGCCGAGCTGCACCTTCTTGCCGAACGCGACGACGTCCGGACGCAGGCCCAGTTGCTGGTAGGCCCAGGCCGAACCGGTCATCCCCACCCCGGTCTGCACCTCGTCGAGGACGAACAACGCGTCGTGGACGTGGCAGAGGCGCTCCATCGCCGCGAGGAACTCGGCCCGCAGGTGGTTGTCGCCGCCCTCGCTCTGGATCGGCTCGGCCAGGAAGCAGGCGATGTCGTGGGGATGGCGGGCGAACGCGGCCTCGGCCTGGGCCAGCGCGGCCGCCTCGGCCTCGGCGAGGTCGGCCAGGCCACGCGCGTCCAGCGGGAACCTGACCACCGGCGAGTCGATGCGGGGCCAGTCGAAGACGGGGAACCGCTCGGTCTTGACCGGGTCGGTGTTGGTCACCGACAGGGTGTATCCGCTGCGGCCGTGGAAGGCGTGCCGCAGGTGCAGCACCCGCCGGCCCAGCGAGGCGGGCCGGCCGGCCTGGGCGTTGTGCCGGCTCTTCCAGTCGAAGGCGCACTTCAGCGCGTTCTCGACGGCGAGCGCCCCGCCTTCGACGAAGAAGAGGTGCGGCAGTTCCGGGTCGCCGAGGACACGGATGAACGTCTCGACGAATCCGGCGTAGGCGGCGGTGGCGATGTCGGAGTTGGCCGGCTTGTTCACCGCCGCGGCGGTGAGCTCGGCGAGGAAGGCGGGGTCGCCGGTCAGCTCCGGCGGGTTGATCCCCAGCGGCGCGGACGCGAAGAAGCTGTAGAGATCCAGGTAGCGCCGGCCGTCCCGGGCGTCCACGAGCCAGCTCCCGCGGCTGCGCTCGAGGTCGAGGACGATACCGAAGCCGTCGGCGATGACGTGGCGGCCGAGCACCTCGAGAACGTCGCGCGGCGCGATCGCCGTGCTTGCCATGCCCGCCATGCCCGCGGTGCCTGTCGGATCGGCGGCGGCGCCCGTGACCGCGCCAGCGGACGCGTCGACGAGCGTGTCGCGCGTGGCTGGGTGGGTGTGCATGGGAGGGGCCGCGCCGGTGACGGCGGCCCGTCCCCGGACGGGCGCGGCCGTCGGCGCCGGTGTGACGGTGGCGCCGGACGTGACGCTGGAGGTGGGGGTGGGGNGGGGGTGGGGGTGGAGGTGGGGGTGATCGACATCCTGTTTCCCCTTTCCGCGCGGGGCTCCCAAAGGGCGAATAAATCTTTCTGCTGACACCCTTAGATCATTAATCTACTTGATCAAATTCATGAGATCTAGGGAAAATTTTTTGCCCTACGTCGATAACGTCGAATGATCGATATAGGACGCACGGCGCCGGCAGCGGGTCACGGGCATCAGGGAGAATCAGGTGCGCCAGCCGCCGATCCCGCGGGCGGACGGCGTCCGAGGGGAGAAGCGTGCTCCAGCCACTGTCCAGCGACGATCCGCGACAGATCGGGCCATATCGGCTTCAGGGCCGGATCGGCGCCGGTGGCATGGGCACCGTTTACCTGGGGTTCGGCGCGGACGGCCAGCCGGCGGCGGTCAAGGTGCCCTCGCCCGGCCTCGCCGACGACCCGGAGTTCCGCAGCCGCTTCCGCACCGAGGTGGCGGCCGCCCGGCGGGTACGCGGCGGCAGCGTGGCCGCCGTCCTCGACGCCGACCTCGACAGCCCGCGCCCGTGGATGGCGGCCGAATACGTTGAAGGCCGCAGCCTGACCGACGCGGTGGCCGGGCGCGGGCCCTTCACCGGGCACCTGCTCGACGGGCTGGCGGTCGGGCTCGCCGACGCCCTGGTCGCCATCCACGCCGCCGGCGTGATCCACCGCGACCTCAAACCGTCCAACGTCCTGGTCACCTGGGAGGGCCCGAAGGTCATCGACTTCGGGATCGCGCGGGCGGCCGACTCGACCAACCACACCCGCACCGGCACCCTGATCGGCACCATCGTCTGGATGGCCCCCGAGCAGCTGCGGGGCGAACGCGCCGGCCCCGGCGCCGACATCTTCGCCTGGGGCGCCTGCATGGCCTTCGCCGCCACCGGCCGCCAGCCGTTCGCCGGCGAACGACCCGAGGCGGTCGCCGTACAGATCATGACCGCTGAGCCCGACCTGACCGGTGTCCCCGCCCACCTCGCCCCGGTGCTGGCCACGGCGCTCGACAAGGACCCGGCGCGGCGCCCGACCGCCGCGCACCTCGTCGCCCGGCTTGTCGGGCACGACGTCGCCGACGCGGGCGAATCCGTCCGGGCGACCGAGACCGCCCTGGCCCGCTGGTGGTCACTGACGCCCCCGCCCACCTCGGCGCCCGCCGGGCCGCCGGTCGCTTCCGGGCCGCCGGCAGACCCCTACCAGCAGCCGTTCTACCAGCAGTCCTATCCTCAGCAGCCCTACCAACAGCCGCCCTACCAACAGACGGCACCACCGGAGTTCGGGCACACACCGGCCCACCAGCAGCGGTGGGACCAGACACCGGCCAGCCATTACCACGCACCGCCCGGCGCACCCCACAACGGCCCGGGCTACGGTCCCGGCCCGGGCGCCGGCTCGGCGTACGGGCCGGTATCGCCCGGCCCCGCGCGGTCCCGCCGGCGCGGCCGGCTCGCCACCGTGGTGGTGGCGCTGCTGGCCCTGGCCACCCTCGGTGGAGTGGCCACCGCGCTGACCCTGCGCGAGCGGGACCCCAAGCTCAGCGCGCAGAACAGCGTGGTGTCACCGTCGTATCCGCAGGTCACCAGCTCGGCCCGGACGTCGACCGCCCGCCGCAGCCCCACCGCGGGCACGGGCAGCACACGCAGCGCCACCCCCACCCCTCGGGTCTCGCGCACCGGCACGCCGACGGCGGGCTCGACAGCCGGGCAGCTCACCCTTGCCGAGGCCTCGAACATGCTCAACGAGCGCGGTTTCACCGTGACCGACCGCACTGGCTTCGTGCGGGGGCGGAGCCTCAACGTCCTGATCGGCAAGAAGGCGGACTCCCCGACCGTCCCCCAGCAGTTCGGCTTCTTCTTCGTCGGCACCGAGATGATCGGCACGGACTTCACCGACCCGAGCGCCGGTATCCGCGTCGCCACGGCCCGGGACACCACCGTCGTGCTGCGTTACAACCTGTACAAACCCGCGGACAAGATATGTTGCCCGTCCGCTGGAACGGCCGACGTGACGTTCCGCTGGGACGGGACGAAGCTGAACGTGGACCCCTCGACGATCCCCCCGAGCGACCCCGCCGCCAACGGCAGCCGCCNNNNGCAGCCGCCGCTGACCCGGAGTCAGGTACGGAACGAGTACGCAAGCGGTTGCCCCAGCGACCGTTTACGTACTCGTTCCCGTGATTCGACGGCGTGTGGCCACGGATCTCCGATCGGTTCTGGGACGGATCCGCGTTGCCCGACCGGTACGCCGCTGCCCTCGGCCGTGCCGACCGGGGCCCCGGCCTGCCCGGCCGGGCTTCCCAGAGCCTCGGAGGGTGACGTCAGGGCCGGCGGTGGACGTCGCGGGCGGACGCCTGGTCGCGGGGGAAGAGGTCTATCCGGGCGACGGCCACGTGCGACGGACGGGTGACCGCCCAGGTGACGGCATCGGCGACGTCGGCGGCGGTGAGGGGGACGGTGCCGGTGTAGACCGCGGCGGCCCGCTCGGCGTCCCCGTCGAAGCGGACGAGGGAGAACTCGGTGTCCACCATGCCCGGGGCGACCTCGATGATCCGCACCGGCTGGCCGAGCAGTTCCAGCCGCAGCGTCTGGACGACCGCCGCCGCGGCGTGCTTGGCCGCGGTGTACCCGCCCCCGCCCGGGTAGACCTGATGGCCGGCGACGCTGGTGATCACGACGATGCGGCCGTCGCCGGAAGCGACCAGCGCGGGGAGGAAGGCCCGCACGGTGCGGGCGACCCCGGCGACGTTGGCCTCCCACATCCACCGCCATCGCTCCTCCTCGGCCTCGGCTTCGGCTGCGGTCGCCGCCACCACCGGAGCCAGCCCGAGCGCGCCGCCGGCGTTGCACACCACGACCTCGCAGGAGGTGACACCGGCCGCAAACGCCTGGACGGACGCGGCGTCGGTGACATCCAGGGGACGGCTGCGGGCCGCCGGCCCGATGTCGGCGGCGACCGCCGCCAGCCNGGCGGCGACCGCCGCCAGCCGGTCGGCGCGGCGCGCACCGAGCAGAACGTCGAAACCCGCGTCCACCAGCGCCCGCGCACTGGCGGCACCGATCCCGCTGCTGGCCCCGGTGACCACCGCCAGCCCCCGGCGGGCATCGGCGGTGCCGACCGCGGGACGCGCGGCAGCGGAGGATTCGGCAGCGGGAGACGCGGCGGAACCGGAAGGAAAACCGGAGGAGCCGGCGGGACCAGGCACAGGAGCCGTATCGGAAGCGTCAGCGGACACGACCGCCATTGTCGCCTGCCAGGGCCAGGACGTGTCCCCAGGCCGACGCCGCCCTGGGCGGTGACCCGCACCGGACCGCTCCGGATACAGCAGATCCATGCTTGTCACAAGTTCCTGGCGGGTTGCGCCTTGGTCAGCAGGCGGCGCCCGGGGATACCACGGCCAGCCCGGCGGCACGCGCCGCTTCGGCGAGGAGCTTGTCGTAGGTGAGCATGACGTCCAGTGAGTCCCTGAGATCCAGGGCCGTGGCGAGATGGATCGCGTCCAGAGTGCGCAGCCGCGGCGGTGGCACGCCGGCAGCGTCACCGAGCACTGGTGGTGTGATCTCGACAATGTCGACGTCGGCCGCGAGAAACGAGTTCGCGGTGTCGCGCATGGCGGGGTTCACCAGGCCGAGCAGCCGGATCAACTCAACCCCCAGCAACGCCGACGAAACGAGCGTCGGTGGCTCCAGCCGGCTCGACAGCCACTCCCGCAGATCCGACGATTCCTTCTCAGCGACGAAGAGCTTCGCCACGGCCGAGGTGTCGAGATAGACCCGACCTGCCATCAGCCCTCGCCGCGCAGGTCGGCGAGCCATTCGTCGGAACTACGTCCGGTGAGGTTGGGCCCGGGCTCCGGAAGGTGCGCCAAGTCGAACGGACGCCTGGCAGGGCGGATCGCCCCTGCCGCCACCAACTGCTCATAGCGGTCATCGGATGCCGGCACGATACGTGCCACCGTCCGCCCCCGGTCGGTGACCTCGACAGTTTCACCGGCACGGACCAGCGCAAGAACACGCGCGGTCCGCTGGGAGAGCTCACGCATGCCCACCCGCGTGGGCTCATGGCCAGCCGGCGCTGTCATGAACTGGATGTTACTACATGTACAGCGCAGGACTGGCGCCGCACCGCCCGGTAGAGATCGGGCGGGACGTTCGTGCCCGCTACGACGATCGGCGTCCCACGACGGTTCGAGGCTCGGCTCAGTGGTCGGGTTCGGTGAGTTTTCCGGCGTCTACATGCAGGTGGCGGGTGATGTCGACGGTCTCGAGCATCCGCCGGTCGTGGGTGACGAGCACGAGGGTGCCCGGGTAGCCGCGCAACGCCGACTCGAGCTGCTCGATCGCGGGCAGGTCGAGATGGTTGGTCGGCTCGTCGAGGATCAGCAGGTTCACACCGCGTGCCTGCAGGAGCGCGAGCGCGGCCCGGGTCCGCTCCCCCGGCGAGAGCGTGGCCGCGCCCCGGCCGACATGGTCGGCACCCAGAGCGAACTTGGCCAGCAGCGTACGGGCGTCGGCGGTGGACATCTCGGGCAGGAAACGGCCGAGGACGTCGAGCGGGGAATCCGCCCCGGCGAACAGGCCACGAGCCTGGTCGACCTCCCCGACAATCACACCCGAGCCCAGCGTCGCGGCACCGGCCGTCAGCGGGACCCGGCCGAGCAGCGCGGCCAGCAGCGTCGTCTTGCCCGCCCCGTTCGGGCCGGTGAGCACGATCCGGTCGGCCCAGTCGACGTGGAGGTTCACCGGCCCGAGGGTGAAGGGGCCGCGCTGGACGACCGCGTCACGCAGCGTCGCGACGACCGCGCCCGAGCGTGGCGCCGCGCCGATGGTCATCCGCAGCTCCCACTCCTTGCGGGGCTCGGCGACCACCTCCAGACGTTCGATCATCCGTTCGGTCTGGCGGGCCTTCGCGGCCTGTTTCTCCGATGTCTCGCCGCGCAGGTTCCGTCGGATCTTGTCGTTGTCGCCGGCCTTGCGGCGCGCGTTGCGGACGCCTTTGTCCATCCAGGCCCGCTGCGTGCGGGCGCGGGCGGCCAGCGCGTCGCGCCTGGCCGCGTACTGTTCGTAGTCCTCACGGGCGTGGCCGCGGGCGCGGGCGCGTTCCTCCAGGTAGGACTCGTAGCCACCCCGGTAGAAGGCGATCTGGTGCTGGTGCGCGTCGATCTCCAGGATGGACGTGACGGTCCGGCTGAGGAACTCGCGGTCGTGGCTGACGACGACCGTCCCGGCCGGCAGCCCGGCCACGAACGACTCCAACCGTTCCAGCCCGTCGATGTCGAGGTCGTTGGTCGGCTCGTCGAGCAGGAAGACGTCGAACCGGCTGAGCAGCAGGGCGGCGAGCCCGGCCCGGGCGGCCTGACCGCCGGAGAGCCCGGTCATCGGCGCTGTCAGGTCGATCGCGAGCCCCAGGTCGGCGGCGGACGCGTCGGCCCGTTCGGCGAAGTCGGCGCCGCCGAGCGCCAGCCAGCGTTCCAGCGCGTCGGCGTAGGCGTCGGCCGCGCCCGGCTCGTCGTCGGTCAGCGCCCGGGTCGCCGCCTCCATCCGGCTGGTCGCCGCGGCGACGCCGGTCCGCCGGGCGAGGAAGTCCAGCACGATCTCGCCCGGGCGCCGTTGCGGCTCCTGCGCGAGGTAGCCGGCGGACGCGTTCGGCGGCGCCAGCC
>NZ_JWIO01000007.1:5270-20311 GCF_001017755.1 Protofrankia coriariae | reverse complement strand
CGGCGCCGGCCGCCGGCGCGTCGAGACCGGCGAGGATCCGCAGCAGACTGGACTTACCGGCCCCGTTCGGCCCGACCAGCCCGACCCGCTCCGCCGGCCCGACGACCAGGTCAAGATCGTCGAACAGGTTCCGGCCACCGCGAGCAGCCGCAACCCCCTTGGCAACAAGCGTCGCGCTCATCCCACCGACCACCTCCCAGGCATCATCCAACCAGCGCCAGGCCGAGATCTTCGATCCATGGACGACGGATCGAGGACCTCGGATGAATCACAGGGCTGAACGGCTGCTCTCCCACGTGGGCACGGCCATCCCGGATACCCGTGGCGCGGCCAAGATCCCGCGCACTCGCAGTAACCACAGTCGAGATCCAGCGAGCGCTGGACACACCGCGCATGCGGAACGACCGGACCACTGGGAGCAGACGGGTCCGTATAGAACCCAAAAGAGCGCCGGGTCACGGTACGTTATTCCCGGATCTCTCCTCACGCTAAAGTGGGGCGGGACGACCCATGCAGAGCGAGCCTGTCGGGGGAGCCGCGATGCCGGTCAACAAAAATCGGGTCACCAAGCGGGCTGCGATTCACGCGTTCACCGGACTGATGGAGCGCCACGAACACATGATCCAGAAGATCGACGGCGACAACGACCACGGCGAGGATCTCTACGTTTCGTTCGTGGAGAACCTGGAACGGACCGGGAACACCGTATGGATACAAGTCAAGGGTGGTCGTTCGTACAGGACCGGATCAGGCTATCATGTTCCAACAGAAAACCACAGGGAATACTGGAGCAGGAGTAACGCCCCGGTTTTCTGCGTGGTCCACGATCCCGAGACGGACGAGCTGTTCTGTACGAACGCGAGCGCACAGCTTCGGAAGTCGAAACGGCCGGGCAGGGAAATCGCCAGCGTCCAGCTGACCAAGGACGAGGTCCTGAACGACCGACAGTCGGTTCGTTCGTTCGTCAGACACGTCAGTATATCGCCGAAGCCCTCTGGCTGGCGGTGTGCTTCGAGGCCAGTGCATGGACACGTAGCCCCTCGCCCCGCCGGCCCGAAGAAGAGCACCGGATCAGCCCCGTCATCTACACCGCCCGCCAGGAAATGGACGTCACCAACAGGAAGTGGCGCGCGAAACCGGGCGTCGACGCCCTGATGGAGGAGCTCAGGAGACTCGGTTACGAGTACTGGGAACAAATATATGATCATCATGCCACCGGTGACCCGAAGGAGCGGACGCCCCGCGGGAGAGAAGACGTCTGGGATGACCTGAAAGGTGTAACGAAGAGCCTCAAGGCCCTTGGCGTTCCGGGGTACTACATAATGGGTAATCGTGGCCGCCTTACCCGCGGCGATGTCGAACGGATTATGGCCGAGGTCTCATGAAGTTCGGCACGGTACGGTGGTGCGCTGTCAGCGAATGGCCAGAAATCCTCATCGTCTGACGTTCTCCAGTGTGGTACGTACCAGGTCGGCTGTAAGCGCGGGCATGTTCGTCTCGGCCACAGCGACCACACCATCCTCCTCGTCCACCAGCGTCATCACTGCCGGTGCCGAAGAGCTGTCGCTCGCAACAGTCACTCTATCATCACCCAGGGTGTTCTCTGTCAACTCGGGGAGACGGCCCGCCAACCGGTTTCGGAGCTGGGTCAGGGCGGCGATGCGTTCGTCGAGTGAGGCGAGACGGCGAGCGGCGACTGCCAGCGCGTCCTCGCACATGGGTGCTGGACGAAAACGGTCTGGTAACGGGCGGTCGAGAAAGCCGAGAAAGGAGCGGGTGTCCCGCACCGTGAACCCGCTCGCGAGCAGTTTGCGGATGTTGTCTATCCGCGTGACATCCGTGCTGTCATAGAGCCGGTAGCCGCTGGGGGCACGCCGTGGGCTGAGCAGTCCCTGCTCCTCGTAGTACCGCAGCGTGCGCGTGGTCGTACCGGCCACGCGGGCCAGTTCACCGATCCGCATGGCTCCCACCTCCACGGGTAACCGTAGCCGGGCGGGTCTACCGCGACAGCCGGACGACGACCTTGCCGGTGTACGCGCCACCCAGCATGTCGGTGAAGGCCCGGGGAGCGTTCTCCAGGCCGTCGACGACGGTCTCGTCGAGGTGGAGGCGTCCCTGCCGGAGCCATTCGGCAACCTCGGCCCGGACCTGGTCCGTCCGGCTCAGATGGTCACTCGTGAGGAATCCCCGCAGCCTGAGCCGCTTGGCGATCGCGAGGACCAGGTTCGACGGCCCGGCCGCGCCGGCACCGCCGTTCTGCGACGCGAGCGCTCCGCACAGCGCGATCCGGCCGTGCGGGTTCATCACCTCGATCGCAGCCTCGAGCTGCGGGCCGCCGGTGTTGTCGAAGTACACGTCGACGCCGCCGGGAGCGGCCTGCCGGAGCCGGTCGGCGAGCTGGCCGTCGTGGTGGTCGAACGCGGCGTCGAAACCGAGTTCCTCGACCAGGTGGGCGGCCTTGGCCGGCGAGCCGGCGCTGCCGACGACCCGGCCGGCACCCTTCAGCCGGGCGATCTGGCCGGCAAGGCCACCCACCGCGCCGGCGGCTCCCGAGACGAAGACGGTGTCCCCGGCGGCCAGCCCGGCAACGTCGACCAGCCCGGCCCACGCCGTCAGGTACGGCGCGAGATGCACGGACAGCGTCGGGAAGACCCGGCTGTCGACCCGGCGGAACCGCGCCGCGTCGGCGACCGCGTACTCTCGCCACCCCATGCCATGGTGAACCAGATCGCCGACGGCGAGATCCGGACTGGCGCTGAGAACGACCTCCCCGACGGCGTCCCCGTCCATCACCGCGCCCACCGCGTACAGCGGAATCGGCACACCGACGTCACTCATCCGTAGCCGCGCTCCCGCGTCCAGGGACAGGAACAGATTGCGCACGAGCACCTGCCCCGGCGACGGCCGCGGGACCGTCGTCTTCACGAGGGCGAAGTCAGCGGGAGTGGGCGTCCCAACGGGACGGGCGGCCAGGTGCACCTGCCAACCGACGCTGTCCCCGGCGAGAGCCGGCGGCTGGTCCGAAGCAACGGATGACGACTGGAATCCGGTCATGCCGCCGGACGCTAAACCCTGACGCGGACGTGAAGGTCAACCCTTTCCGCCAGCTTCCGTCATGTGGCCGCACCCGGGGTAACTCCGGCCACGCCACTCATCCAGCACGCGCCCGGGCCACAGCGCTGGCGACGCTGACCGGGGCAATACGACTCGGATCGCTGTGACGGCACTGCCCGCAGACCCCGGCGGGGCGTCCAGCGATCGAGGCAAAGACGCGTGCGTCAGTGAGGAACGGACCGAGCGATGCGGAATCCTGTGTCGTCGACCTGGAAGTTCGGATGGCTGCGGCGGCGCACGGACGCCCGGCAGCTCCAGTGCTGGTCGAACCACCCTCCGCCACGCAACACCCGGTACGTGCCGTAAACCTTGATGTCGTACGTGTCCCAGCACCAGTCCCAGACGTTGCCCAGCATGTCGTACAGGCCCCACGGGTTGGGCTGTTTGCCACCCACTTCGTGGATTCGCTCGTCCGAGTTGGCGCGGTACCAGGCGATGTCGTCGAGCAGTCCATACCGTGGGCCTGTCGTGCCGGCACGACAGGCGTGTTCCCACTCGGCCTCGGTCGGCAGCCGGTACCCGTCCGCCGAGGGGTCCCATTCGACATCCTCGCTGCCAGCACGGATGTCGTACGCGGGCGCCAGCCCCTCGTGTTGTGACATCGCATTGCAGAACCGGACAGCGTCCCACCAGGAAACGCCCTCGACGGGCAGCCGGTCCCCCCGGGCAGTACCTGGCCGCCCACCGGTGACCTGTACGTACTGCGCCCGGGTGACCGGAAACGCGGCGAGATGGTATGGCGCGAGCTCGACGGACCACCTCCGCCGCGTTCGCCGGTCCGACAGCGTCACCCGCCCGGCCGGGACAGCGATCATCGCGTCTTCCACGCCCGCCTTCATGGCCATGATCCTAACGAGTCCATCGCAACGACGGACCGTGCCTGCGACAGACAGATGGAGGGCGAAGGTGAGCGCGGCGGGGGCCATCACCCGGCCATCGAGCGAATCATCCATCCAGCCGTTGACAGCGCGACCAGGCGCAGGGCTCGCCGGGGACCGGTGACGATCTCGGAGATCACCGGTGTCCGCCGTCATCGTTGCGCTGACCGCTGCGGCTGATCCGCGGCACGACCTGCTGGACCGGCCCGGTCAAGGCCGACGGGCGACGGCCGACGGCGACGGATCAGCCGCCGGCCGCGGCCACATCTCGGTCACAGCAGCCGTGCCGTTCACGACACCGAAGGGCGGGTCGCTCACCGACGACCGGAAGAAGCACAACAGGATCCACAACGCCCCGCGGGCCGTCGGCGAACGCGCGAACGCCATCCTGAAGCATCTCAAGGCGCTCCAGAAGGCCAGCCTCGGCTCCTGGAAGATCGGCCTCATAGCCAAGGCAGCCCTCGTGCTTATCCACACCGAACACCGCCGTACCACCCAGAGCGCCGGTCAAGTAGCGCGGTTCCCCTCCACAACCAGCCGTACAGGCCATGATCCAGGCGAGTTTGTCGTTGTGTACGCTTTTTGGCCGCAAAAGCGTACACAACGACAAACTCGCGCCGATCTTCTCCGGTGGCCAGCACCCCTCGAAGCGTGCCACCGCTCGCGGGGATACGTATGGTTACCTGACCGGCGCTCCAGACAGCCACCGCAAGGACAACACACTGGAGATCGCTCAGCATCACCGCTCGCTACGCGAAAAGGTTCCGTGCGTGTCTCGTGGATGTTGACTGTCCGGTCGGGCGGCCGGCTCCTCCGGATGCCGACCTTGCGTATATAGATCACTATTTACCGCAGATCACGGGTACAGCGTTCGCGCTACTTCTGGTCGCAGAAGTGCCCGAAACTCGGGTGCATCAGTTAGCTACAGTACGTGACAATGAGGTTGGCCTCCACGTCCAGCGGAACCCGGTTGTCCTGTGCCGTCGTCAGGGGTCGGACCGCGATCGCGCCTGGGCCCCCGGCTACGCCTCCGCGGCAGACACGTACGCCGCTATTTCCCGGACGAATTCGTCAAGGTCGTCAAGGGCATTCAGCCGAGCAACGACGATCTCATCGTTGACGTCGATGTAGTCGTGGACGAGGACGTTCCTGAAGCCGACGGCCTTGCGGAGCGACAGCGCGAGCGCAGGGGCCAGTGCTCCATGGACGCCAAGGAGCCGGACCGCGTCGCCGTTGTCCGCCGGCGGTCCCCAGCCCTGCGTCGCACAGATGTGCTGCGCGACGTCGACGCAGGCCTCGATCGCTGTCACGAAGGTGTACTTCACCCCGCGCAGCCAGATCGGGTCCGCGCGGCGCTCGTCGTTGGCGTCCGACTCGCGGCGGAGCACGGACAGGTCGTCGGTGATCGCGCGGAGCAGGCGTAGCACCCGAGCCTCGTCGACCACCTGCTATGCGCTCCGGTCCAGAAGAGCCGCGGCGAACTCGCGGTGCGCCCGAGTGATCCGCGGAAGTTCGTCGAAGTAGATCTTTCTGGTCATCGCCTCCCAGCGCACCCGCGCGGCCCGGTCGTCCTCGAAGAGCAGCCGCCCGCCGGCTGCGACCCTGCCCGCGAGCTCGAGCGGCGCGTTGTCGAGGACGAGGAGGTCGACGCCGGGTGGCAGGAGTATGTCGAAGGAGTTCGGAGGCCGCGGCCCGCCGAAGTAGGCGGCGATATCGATGTCCGATTCCGCCCGCTGGCACCCAACGGCGCGGCTGCCGTGCAGATAGGCGAACTGGGCGCCTGCCTGACGCAGCACGGCGACAGCGTCACGCGTCGCGATGCCAACGAGCGTCTCGTCCATGCCCCGATCCTCGCAGACACGACAACCGCGCGGCACTCGGCTTCGCCCGCGTCGTCGGTCCGCACCGGGCGGGCGACGGCGTCGTGGCCGATCAGGAGGATGGGCGTCTCGACGATGCTGTGGCTTCGGTCGATGCCGGATACCGCCCTGAATCTACCACAGTACGTCGGTTGGCTCACATCAGCCGAACATCAGTGATGCGGCCGCGGTGGCTCCGAGTTCCCAGCACGCCTCGCGAGCGGCGGCGTCCGCCTCGCCGATCATGGCCAGCGGGTCACGCAACCGCTTCCATCTCAGGCCGGTCGTGATGGTCTCGACGCCGCGGACCGCGCCCGTCGTGTCGGAGTTCCCGTGTACGTACAGCGTGTACGGCCGGCCGATGGTCACCTCAAGGCACGGGTAGTAGATCTGGTCGCAAAAGTAACATCAACAAGGGTAGTCGTCCGTCCTGGCACCCGCCAGCACCGATTCCAGCATCTCCTGCATCGTCGGTTAGGGCGTGTGGTGAACGATCAGGAGAGTCGGCATCGCGACCATGCTACGGCCCCGTCACACACCGCGCCGCCGCCGCGTCGGCGCCAGTCCCGTCGACGGGTGAGACCCGGTCCTCTGTCAGCCGCCGGCGTGGTGGGACTCGACGAGCTGGGCGAGGCCGGCCAGTGCCATCCGCGTGCCCGTCTCGTTGTCGGCGGCGGGGATACCGTCCGGAATCCCCTCATGGACGATCAGGACATCGGTCCCGCCGTCGGCATCGGTGAGCGTCGTCGTCATCACCATCCGGCCGGCGAACGCGGGGTCCGCCGTCTCGAACTCGAGCTCCTCGACCACCCGCTCGCCCGGAACGAGCCAGACGAAACGGCCGTGACAAGTGTCGGTGTTCGACGCCGATTTGCCGGCCTGGTCCGGCGCGTCGTAGGTGAGCGAGATCCGGAACGAGCCGCCCTCGCGAGGGTCGAACTCGTGCACCAGAGCGGTCATCCCGGCCGGCACCCGCCACCGCGCGATCGCGTCCGCGTCCAGAAGCGCCCGATACACCACCGCACGCGGAGCGTTCACATGCCGCGAGACCCGCGTCGAGTACACCCGACCAACCTACCCACACCATCCACCGTCCACCGTCCGGTTCCGGGTCCGGTCCAGTCACCGACCGGCGCCGACAGCGGAAGCATCGGTGACGATGACACCGCCGCGGGCGGCGCCTTAGTACTGAGTCGAAAATTACTCAGGGTGAGGCTCAGTATTAGCGGGTGTCTCGTGTGGCTCTCCAGGTACATATTTGATCATGGATGTGATGGAGAACAGCCTGGCGATACGGCTGGTCCCGGACGATCTGTGGGAGCTGGTCGAACCGCTGTTGCCACGGTTCGACACGCACCGCCAGGGCGGTGGGACCGCGCCGATCGCCGGCTCCCGGCTGCTTGGGGTTCGGCGCGGGCTGCTCACCTATCCGGCGTGGCCGCGGCGGCGATGAGGCGCTGCCAAGTGGCGCGTAGCCACGTTCGGTACTGGTCGATGGTCCAGCCGAGGGTTTCGCGGACCAGCAGATAAGTGTTGGCGTGCGCGAGCACGCCGGCGGTGTCACACAGCCAGTCGAGGTCGACGCCGGCGGGAAGTAGTCCGTCGTCGCGCAGCGCGGTGAAGAAAGAGCGCATCGAGTCTCGGGTCGCCGCGCGTCCGGCGCGGGCCGCGGCGGCGATGACGGGCTCGAGGGGTTCGGCCTGCTGCGCGACGGCGAACACGTCGCCGGCGCGGGCCATGAGCGCGGCGCTGCCGTCAGCGAGCAGGCCGATCCGTTCGTCGACGGTGGGCGCGACGAGCGCGGCCTGGTACCACTCACGGCTCTGCACGTCGAGGTCCTGAGTGTCACCGACGATGGCCACGTCGACGACGCGCCGCAGGAGATCGGCCTTGGTTCCGAAGCGCACGTAGACCGTGCGAGGCGCGACGCGGGCGGCGTCGGCGACCGCGGTGAGAGTGGTGGCCGCGTACCCGTCGCGGACGAACAGCTCGTGGGCGGCGGCCAGGATCCGCTCCTCGGTCTCCGCGACCCGGGCCGCCCGCAGGCCCTTGACATCACTCATCATGCGATGCAGTCTAACTGCAATGCAGTTGGACTGCATTTTTGCATCTGCGCTATACACAACTCGGAGGTCCGCCGTGACGAACACCGTCGCGCCAGAGCTCGACGGGGTGCATCACGTCAAGCTCCCGGTGAGCGACCTGGACCGCTCGCGTACCTGGTACGAGAGCCGTCTGGGCTACGAGATCAGCACCGAGTTCGTCGAGAACGGCGTCCTGATGGGGGTGGTCATGGTGCACCCCAATGGCGGGCCGGCCTTCGGCCTGCGGCTGGACCCGGAGCGAGCCGCCCGCGCGGCGGGCTTCGACTACTTCTCGATCGGTGTGCCGACCAAGGCGGCCCTCGAGGCGCTCGCGCGGCGGCTCACAGCACTGGGCGAAGCCCATGCCGGCGTGCACTTCGCCACGATCGGCTGGATTCTGCCCGGTGCCCATGACCCGGACGGTCACGAAGTCCGCTTCTACACCACCCAGGCGCACACCGACTGGACCGATCCCGAGATCGCCACCGTCGACGACGCGATCGTGACCGCCGCTCGCCGCGAGCAGGAGCACCGGTCCGACCAGGCGTCCGCGTAGTAGCGGCCGTCCCTCTGCTGGCCGCCGCCCGGCTGTCGGCTGAACCCGTACATCCCAAAGCAGGAGCAACCGATGACAACCACCGGGCCGCACCGGGCCCCGGTCGAGGCCGCGATGAACGTCGTCCTCGTCGTCGACGAGCTCGACCGGCTCGACCCGGCCACCGACACCAGCGTCGGGCTCATGCACGCGGCCCAGGACCGCGGCGCCGCCGTGCGGGTCACCACCCCTTCCGAGCTGTCCGTCGTGAAGGGGAAGCCGGGCGCGACCGCTCGGCAGCTGTGCCTCGCTCCGTCCCACCCGGCCGGCGGCTGTGCCTGGACCGTGCCCGATCCGTGGATGTCAGCCGGCCCACCCGAGCATGTCAATCTCGACGATGCCGACGCGATCTTCATGTGGGTCGAGCCGCCGCTCGACGCAGCCTATCTGGCCGCGACGTTCGTGCTCGACCTCGTCCATTCCACGCCGGTGGTCAACGACCCGCGCGGGCTGCGCGCCTGCAGCGAGCATCTGATGCCGCTGCGCTTTCCCGATCTGATTCCACCGACGCTGGTATCCGCCGACATCCGGGCCCTGTACGAGTTCGTCGCTGCGCAGCGGGTGGCCGTACTCAAGCCGGTCGACGGCTACGCGGGGCACGGCGTCTACCGGCTGGGCGTCGGCGACCCGAACCTGGCGTCGCTGCTGGAGACCGCGACCGCCGGCGGCACCCGGCTGGTCGTCGCCCAGCGCTACCTGCCCGAGGTCGATGACGGCAACAAGCGCGTCTTCGTCCTCGACGGCATCCCGGTGAGCGCCGTCTACCGATACCCGGCGGCGGGCGACTTCCGCATCGGCCAGCCCTCCGCGCAGGCCCCGCTCACGACCCGCGACAGGCACATCTGCGCGCGGCTGGCACCGGTTCTGGCCTCGTACGGAGTGCGAGTAGCGGGCCTCGACGTGATCGGCCCGCACCTGATCGAGGTGAACATCACCAGCCCGGGCGCGCTGCGCAAGGCCGACGCGCTGCTCGGCTGGTCGCTGTGCGCGGACGTCCTCGACCTCGCCCTTCACGACGCCGCCCCTCGTGACGCCGCCTTTTCTGACGCCCGTTTCCAGCGGAGGTTCGTATGACCATCGCCCTCGTGTGTGCCGCGGTGCTCGCCGCGCTCGTGTTCGGGCTGGGCGCCAACGTCACCCGGCTGCGCGCGGCGGCCGCCGGCCGCGGCGGGNGCCGGCCGCGGCGGGAGCCAGGCGCCCACCGACCCCTCCGACCCGCTGTTCATCGCGATCCGCGCGCACGGCAACGCCGCCGAGTACATCCCCACCCTGATCGTGCTGTCCCTGCTGGTCGGATCGCGAGCACCGGCATGGACGCTCGCCTTCGTGATCGGGGCCACCGCGGCTCGCCTGGCGCATGCCTGGGGCATGCTGGCCGCACGGTCATGGGCCGACGTGACCAGGCGGCGGACGGTCGGAGCGGCTGGAACCTACCTGTTCGGGCTGGCCCTCGCCGGGACCGTGCTGGCCACGCTGTGACGCCGGCGCTCCGGCTCTACCTCGTGGGCCAGTTACCATCTGTCGTCTGCTCGTGGGCGCAGGTCGTCGCCCTGTCCGTCGTGACCGTCCGGCTCGACCCCGCGATGCTCGGCTGGGTGGTGGCGACGCAGTTCCTGCCCAGCCTGCTGCTCGGCCCCTGGTTCGGAGCGGTGGCCGACCGGCGTGACCGGCGTGCGCTGCTCGTCGCCAGCGAAGCCGGCCTCGGCGTGGTCGCCAGCGGGTACGCGGTCGCCGAGTTCACGGGCACGCTGTCGGTGCCAGTGGTGCTCGCCATCGCCTTCGCGTGGGGTGTCCTCAACGCCTTGGACACACCGGCCCGGCAGGCGCTGATCCCCGCCCTGATGCCCGGCGCCGCCGCTCGGACCTCGGCGTCGTCCACCCTCGTGCTGCTCACCGGGATGACCGCCGGGTCCGCCCTCGGCGGATGGCTGGTCACGGTCCGCGGCCCGGGCTGGGTCTTCGGGCTCAACGCCGTTTCCTTCGCCGCCGACGTCGTCGTCCTGCTTGTCCTGGCCCAACTGGTGCCCGCGCCACCCCGGGTGCCCAGAACGCCGGGGCAGATCCGCGAAGGCATGCGCTATGTCGCCGCGACGCCGTCCTTGCGCGCCGCTCTCGGCGCGATGGCCGTCATCGGCACTCTCGCGATCACCTTCCAGGTATCCATCCCGCTGCTGATCACCGGCACCTTCGGCGGCGGCCCCGCGCAGGTCGGGCAGGCATTCACCGCCGTGTCCGCCGGATCCTTGGCCGGCGCGATCTGGGCCGCCGCTCGGCCGCCCCGACGCACCATCGCCGCGCCCGCCGCGGCGGCGCTCGCGGCGAGCCTGGGTGGCGTCGCGGCAGCGCCCCATCCGGTGGTCGCGTTGAGCATGCTCGCGGCGGTCGGAGTCGCCTGGTCGACCTACCTCACCTCGACCATCGGCGCCCTGCAGGGCGCCGATCCCCGTTACCTCGGCCGGGTGATGTCGTTGTTCTCCGTCGTGCTCGTCGGAAGCACGCCGGTGGGCGGGCCCATCACCACCGCCCTCGCCGCCGCGCTCACCCCACGGGCGCCGTTCATCGCCGGCACTGGCGCCGCACTCGCCGGATGCCTCCTGCTGTCGCTGCCGCATCGACCACCGCGGCACCGATCATGGCCACGCCGAGCAGCGCCGCCGGGCACGGCGGCCACGGCCACGGCCCAGCACTCGCAATCCGGTGGCGAAGGGTCAGGCCTCCAGCAGGCTGGCTGCGACGGTGGCTCCAAGGTCCCAGCGTGCCTCACGGGCCGCGGTGTCGATCACGCCGATCACCGGCAGGGGATCTACGTAGGCGCTTCCATTTTCAGGCTGGCGCGATGGTCTCCACGCGACGGATCGCGCCGGTCGTGTCGCTGGTGCCATGGACGTAGAGGGCGTACGGGCAACCAACCGTCGCTTCCAAGATCGAATAGTGGAAGCCGTCGAAGACAATGTGCCGAACCCTGGTCGCGACCCGTCGCTCTCCGCGACCACACGTCTGGCCGGACGGAACGCGCGGCCCATGCGGCAGGGCCCGCCGGTCAGCTACGGCATCAGACTCGCGGCCACCGTGGCCCCCAGCTCCCAGCACGCCTCTCGATCTTTCGCGCCCGGCGTGCCGATCACCGTTACGGGCTCACGTAACCGCTTCCACTTCAGACCGACGGCGATCGTCTCCACGCTGCGGACCGCGCCAGCGGTGTCGGAGTTGCCGTGGACGTACAAGGCGTACGGCCGACCGATAGTTGCTTCCAGGCAAGGGTAATAGGCTTGATCGAAGAAGTGTTTGAGGGCACCGGACATGTAGCCGATGTTCACTGGCGTGCCGAGCAGGTAGCCGTCGGCGGCCAGCACGTCGACGGCCGTGGCGGCAAGCGCTGGGCGGACGACGACGTCCACGCCCTCAATCGCGTCGTCGCGCGCCCCGGCGAGCACGGCCTCCAGCATCGCCTGCATCGTCGGCGACGGCGTGTGGTGGACAACCAGCAACATCGGCATCGCGCCGATCCTACGCGCCGCACTTCAGCCGAGCGGCTGATGATCAGCCCCGCAGAAGGCTCGTGTGCCGGCCAGCCAACGCGAACCCGAACGGCCCACCGACGCGCGGCCCGATCCCGGCCAATCGACAGTGGATTCAGAGGAGACATGACGTGGGGAAGCGTCCTGCTGCGCTGGTACGTCTGATCCGACGCTCGCCACGTGACAGTGATGCACCACGCGGCGACCTTCTTCACTCCCGGGTCGGGTTTCTCGCCGTCACCGTGGCGACCGTTCTGTGGGCGTTCGGAGCCAGCGTCGCCGGCAGGTTGTTCCATGCCGGAGTCACACCCCTCGAACTGGTGGAGGCACGGACCTACATCACCGCCGTGGGCCTCGGCCTGTTCAGTTATGTCTGGCACACCCGCGACGGCGATCGAGCGTCTGTCGGTGGAAACACTCCCCGGTTCGGGCACACCCTCATGTTCGGGCTGGCCGTCGGCACCGCCAATGCCGCCCTGTTCCTGGCTATCGCACGCCTGCCGGTCGCCATGGCCATCGTGCTACAGAACATGGCGCCCGCTCTCGTCGTCCTGTGGTCGTTGCTGACTCATCGCAAACGGCCAGCCGCGACAGTGCCGATCGCGCTGGCCGTGATGATCATCGGGGTGGCGTTCGTCGTCGACCTACCGGCAGCCGGAACCGGCCAGATCAGTCTGACCGGCCTCGCCTACGGCCTGCTTACCGCCGTCGCCGTCGCGTCGTTCTCCATCCTCGGCGAAAGTTCCAGCCGTGCCTACGGTGCCACCGCATCGATGGCCCGAGCCTTCACCGTCTCCACAGTCGCCTGGATGATCATCCAGGCCTCTCAGGGCTGGCCGCGTGTCCTTACCGACACTCGTCATCTGCCCGACGTCCTGCTCGTTGGCATTCTCGGCACCCTCGTGCCTTTCGTCCTGTTCTCCTGGGGGGTCGTCCGAGCAGGCTCCCAGGCAGCCTCCGCGGCCATTGCCCTCGAACCCGCCTTCGGCGCCGTAATCGCATGGCTGTGGCTCGGTCAGTCCCTCAACCTCCGTCAACTCGTCGGCGCGGCCGTTCTCATCGCGGCTGTCCTCCACCTGCAAACCCAAATGCCCCGTCCCGACGTCTCGCCTGCTGCTCAGCCCACCTCGACCAGAGCCGACCCAGGAGTTTTTCAGTACCGTCCGGGCATCGATCCGCGGTGGAAGGCACCGTATTTCGGTCTGACCGCCCACGGCGCTGGCGGGAAGCTCATGGTGCCGAATTTCCCGCTGGTGGAAAAGATCGGGCGGATGCCGACGAAATACCCTGAGTTCCGCGGGTCCGTCGCATCTCGATTGAGCGCAGGGACAGCTCGGGGCTGGTTTTTTCGGCGTGGTCCAGGGCTTCGCCGCAGAGCGGGACGGGGACGTTTCGGACCACCGCGACGGACGCGGTGGCTGTTGCGGCGCCGGTCGGTCCCTGCCAGGCCAGCTCCACCGTTGCCAGTCGGCCGTCGGCTACGACCTCGGTGCGGGAGGCGGTGAGCTCGTGGTCGAGCCAGCCCCAGCCGAAACGCTCGAACAGCTCCCGCTCGGCCACCTGTCCCCACTGGTCGAGCGCGGTGCTCCCCCGGTACCGTCCGCGCAGTTCGGCGGGGGTGTTGGCGCGCCGCACGATCCCGTCGAGGGTCGGGGCGTCGAGGAAGCCCCAGGCCCGCCCGTCCGGGAAGGTGAAACCGGTCGGAGCGAACCGGTGGCCGCCGGTGTGGCTGCACCGCCGGACCCGCACGCCGGGCCAGGCCGACGCCACGTCGAGATGCAGACGGGTGCCGATCCGGCCGCAGCAGCGGTCCCGCTGGCCATGGCCGCACAGCAGGACCTCGACGGGGGCGGGCCGGGCCGACGCCCACTCGCCAGGACCCGGGTCGGGGTCGAGCCCTGGGCCTGCGCCGGGCTCGGAACCATGGCCGGGGCCCGGCCGCACACCGGGGTCACGGCCACGATCGAGGCCACGTCCACGGTTGGGATCGACGCCGAGGCCGCGGCCGAGATCGAGGCTGGGGGCACGGTCGAGGAGGCCGAGGATTCTCTCGGTGAGACGATCCCGGGGGACGACGTGGTCGCTGCCCTGGAAACCGTTGGAGTTCCGGCGGCGCCAGAGTGTCACCCGGACGCCGGGCCGTCCTCCGTCACGATCGGTACCGGCGTCCGTCTCCACCGTGGCCGCGGTCCGGCTGTCGGCGGCCGTGACGGGCTCGTCGGCCGGCGCGACGGCGAGCAGTCGGACCCCCGGTGGCAGGCCGCGCATGACGTCGGCGAAGGTCGGTATGTCGCCGACGTCCCGTGGCCATGGTGGCGGCGTCTCGACGAGCACGAAGGTGTCGCACACCAGGGCGGAGCCGATCGGGTCGACACCCTGCTCCCACGTCCACTCGGAGCAGCGCACCGACAGCGCCGAGGACTCCGTTCCGACACTGGTCACCGTGCGTCCTGTCCTTGCGGCATCTGTGACCTCCGGCAGCGTGAACAGCGGTACGAACGCAGCACGGCCGCGCCGCTGTCGACTCGCCGCCCGTCCTGCTCCGGCGGGTCCGGCAGGTTCGGCGACCATGAGGACGCGTACGGTCGCTCCTGGGCGAAACGGCCACCGGTCACCTGGGCGGCGCTGCCACCTGTCCGGCCACCGTACCCGCCACAGCGCCCCTACCTGCCGCAACGCCCCTACCTGCCGCAACGTCTCTGCTCAGGCTCCCTGTCAGGGGCCGACCGCCTGGGTGGGCACCGGCACACCGGTCGACGGCGTCGGCGTGACCGGCGGCGGTGGCGGTGGCTGCTCGGTGTGAACAGGCGGCGGCTGAACGGACGGCGGCTGAACGGACGGGCCGGTCCGCGGCGGCGACGGCTGTGCCGTAACGCCGGTCGTGGCCACCGCCGTCGGCCGGGTGACGCGGGGCGGGAGCACCTTGGGCACGGGCGGCAGGGAGCGCGACCCGCCGTCGGCGGTGGTCCCGGCGGCGGCCGGCCCCTCGCCGG
>NZ_JWIO01000007.1:2135-5259 GCF_001017755.1 Protofrankia coriariae | reverse complement strand
GCGGCCGGCCCCTCGCCGGTGGTCGCGGGCGGCACGTCCGCGGAGGGCGCCGGAGCGGATGGCCAGACGGTCGGGGTGGGTGGCGCGGTGCCGGGAGGTGGCACGGCGGGGGCGAACGGGGTGGTGGGCGGCGGGGCAACAGCGCTGAGCACCGCCGCCTGGTCAGCCGTCCCGGCGCCGCGCCCGCCTCCGACGTCATACAGATACAGGGAGAAGCCGATCAGCGCGGCCCCGAGGATCCCGGCGCTGGTCCCCAGCCACGGTTTCGCCCGTACCCGCGACCACCAGCCGGACGTGCGCCGCCGGCTGCTCATGCGGACCCCTACCTGCTCCGGTTCCCGCTCTCGCGCACGCCGCTCCGGCCGCATGCGGCCGTCGGCTGCCGAGCGGAACACGAAGTCGTGGTCACCGCGTCCGGAATCTGTACGCCGAGAAGGTAGCTGCCCCACACCAGGTACGACGAGTCCGGACCCGTCCGGGTTGCAATCCCACGCGGTACTCCCCTACGGCTCCGAGGAGCGGGATGACATCCTCGTCCCTGTTGTACCTAACTATCCAGAAATATCCGGCTCCATGCGCAAGTTAAGATCATGTAATCGCTCTGTATCCAACATCTTTCGTCTCTCGATCTTTTTGCCGCACACGGCGGCGACCAACAGAACGCAGCCGGCCGGCCGGCCATCCCGGCGACAATCCATGATTATTTCTCTACGCGGCCCAGGAACCAAGCGGCCACGGAGCCGGGCTGTTTTTATGCCGACGACTGTGCCGACAACAAGGACGGCGGCGGGGGAACTATCGCGTCGAGACGGTTTTCAAGACCGATCAGATCATCGAAGAACTCCACGCTGCCAACGGACTTCAGCTCGTCGATGATGGCGGCCTGCCAGTCCTCCGGCCCACCGTCGAGGGCGGCGATCCTGTTGTCCTTCGGCACCTGCGAAAGGCTGAAGATGCAGTAGCAGCGCTCGGCAGCCTGCTCCTGGTCCCGGGAACCGACCGCCTGAATATAGGCGGATCGATCATTGTGCGAGACCCGCAGTGTCACCGGTCGACTGCGTCCCGATCGCAGCGGTACCGGTGCTTTGCGCTGCACCTGACGCTCGTCGCCGTCGACCCACCTGTCTATTCGCTTGGTGACCAGCTCCGGAAACCTGGCCGACGGCTGGCGTACCGCCAGCCAACGAAGCTGGTCAACACGCATGGATGCCTGCGCGACATCCAGAACGCGCTGACCGAGATCGCTGGCGTCGCCGAAGGCGACGAGCTCGCCTTCGGCGACATCCGTACCGTTGAGACCGGCGCTCCGTACGGCCTCGGCAAAAGCCTCCGCCGACCGGCCCTTCGTCACGTTCACACCGGCCATTGCGAGTAGAGCTGCCGCCGCGGCCCGGTCCGTCACCCGGTAACCGTTGCCCATCGGTTCGACAAGAACACGTACGGCGTCGCCGTCACCGTACGTCAGAGGAAGATCCACAAGTAGACCGTCTCCGTACGGCCGGACCACGGTATGGTCGTTGATGGCGTGCAGGACCGCGCCTACCGTCGCCGCACCATCCATGATCCACACCTCCGCTACGGTTCCGTCCAGACGAAGTCCGGTCCGATCTCAATGAAACACTCTCTGGCGAACGCCTCAAGAACCGCGCGGCACGCGCCCGGGGCGACCCTCGGCGCCAGCGGCACCTCGGGGATGTCATCGGGCTCGTAAGCGCTCTCGTCGGCCGACCTCGGTTCCGTCCGATGTTTATGAGTACCATCAAAAGGACGATGCGGAATATTGAGACAAAGCCGTCGCGCTGAGAACGTCTCCCTGCCAGCGCCGGCAAGATACTGCATCCTGGGTTCACTCGGAACCAGCGTATTGATCACTATCCGGAGACGGCATGGCGCCAGCGTGGACAACGTGGTCCGCACCCTGACCGTCCCTTCCTTGCCGGTTGCCCGGATCGGCACCCAGATGATGCCGCCGACCGTCACCGCCTCGGCGACAGGCGAGAGCAAGGTGCTGAGGGCTGCCGTCGTCAACAGTTGTGAGCTCTGCCTGCTCACCAGCATCCACCTGGTCCGGGGCATGACGGAAGCATGTCAGTTTTTGCGTCGAAGTGACACACTTCATACATGAGAGGGCTCCCAGGGACAGGTGAGAACGGAGCTACATCAGTTCGTCGTTGACGTCCTTCCGGACGAGGCTGTGCCGCCGGTCAGCGGCCGCCGGCTAGCGGCCGCCGAAGAGGCCGCCGCCGCGGCCCTGGTTGCCGAACAGGCCGCCGAGCGCTCCGCCGAGGCCGCCGGGTGTGCCGCCGCCGTGCCCGCCGTGCCCGCCACCGTGTCCCGGCGGGCCGTCGCGGTGGCCCTGCAGCTGGTTGCCGGCGAAACCGCCCTCGCCGAGCCCGAAGTGCCCGGCGAGGCCGGCGTTGGCGAGCGCGTTGTACGGCGGCAGCAGCTCGCAGGGCTGGACGATGACGTAGCCGTCCCCGGAGAACTGCATCTGCCAGCTTTCCCCGGTGTTGCCACGCGGCCGCCACACCGAGGACGAGGTGACCGCCGCCTGCATCGACACCTGCAGGCTCGACGACCAGCCGACCACTGCGTCGGCGTCCGCGAAGTAGTAGTTCTGCGGGGTGACGCGCATGACGAGCGGGGCGCCCGACGTCACGACCGCGACCTTGCCGTTGCCGGAGAGCTCCACCTGGTAGTTGCCGACCCCGGCGATCGACACCTGGGAGTCGATGCGGACGACATCCCAGTGCAGGCCGGCGTCGAAGGCGAGGACGTTCTTGCCGTCCACCGACAGCCCGTCTCCGCCGAGATCGAGAATGTGCACGTCCTGCGCCTGGTAGGCGAGGAAGACCGTGCCGCCGCCGGAGACCTTCATCAGGTTCAGGCCCTCGCCGCCCTGGAACAGCGACCGGAACCGGCTGCCCCAGCCCTCCCAGTGGGCGTCGAAGTTGGCCCCGCCCTGGTAGGCGACCATGGCGCCCTTGCGGGCGTAGAACTCCCGCATCCCCTCGGCGCCGAGAGTCGCCTTGAGCATCTTGCCGTTCTGCAGGGTGAAACGCTCCCGGGCCTGCACCTCGGGGTTGCCGAGCAGGCTGCTGCGGATGCCGCCCGCCGGGCCGCC
>NZ_JWIO01000007.1:0-2129 GCF_001017755.1 Protofrankia coriariae | reverse complement strand
GGATGCCGCCCGCCGGGCCGCCGGGCGGGCCGGGCGGAGCGGGTGGGACGCCCGGCCCCCCTCCCGGATAGCCTCCCGGCGCCCCGCCAGGAGGCGGATACCCGGCCGGGGGGTATCCCGGCGGCTGGCCGCCGGCCGGCGGGTAACCGGGCTGGCCGGGCGGCGGCGGGTAGCCGCCCGGCTGGCCGGGCGGGGGCTGATATCCACCGGGAGCTGCGCCGCCGGGGTAGCCACCCGCGGGCGGACCGCCGAATCCACCGTGGCTCATCATCGAATCCTCTCACCCATGCGTGCCGCGCGGTGGACCGGGCGCCGCGTCACCGGCAACCCGTGTCGCGTGCGGCCGGCACGTCACACGCGATCCCCGTACCAGCCATACCAGCCGCGCCCCGGTCAGCCGCGTACCGAGAAGTTCGGCCGTTCGTCCTCGCTCGGCTGGACCACGACGAAACCCTGGCCGGAGAAGCCGAGCTGGAACGCCTCCCCGGAGCCACGGCCGATCAGCCCGCCGAGCCGGACGGTCCGCCGCGGCTGGACCTGCAGGCCGTCGGTGAAGGCGACGAGCGCGTCGGTGTCGACGAACGTCTGCGCCTCCCGGGTGTCCAGCACGACCGGACTGCCCTTCGCGGTCATCGCGACCCAGCCGTGACCGCGGATGACCACGTTGAACATGCCCATGCCGGAAAGCATGCTGACCCCGCGGACACGTTCGATCCCCCACTGCAGGCTGGCGTCGAAGGCGAGGATGTTCTTGCCGTTGACGGACAGGCCCTCGCCGGCCAGCTGGGCGACGATGACCTCCTTGCCGTAGTCGGCCAGGTAGAGCAGGCCCTGGCCGACCGCGGTCATCAGCGGTACGCCCTCGCCGGTCGCCCACGAGGAGGCGATCCGGCCAAGCTGTGGAGGCTGCGGGTTGAAGTCGACCAGACCCTCATAGGCGATCATGGATCCGGTCCGGGCGAACAGGTCCTGCCCGGGCTGCATGACCACTTTAACGATCTTGGAACCGTGCCTGCTCATCCGGTCCATGATCTGTGTCTGCCCGAAATGATCCATCAACGTTCCGTACACGGCCGCCTCCCTCCCGCTGTCCGCAAGCCTCCGGGTACCTGCCGAAAAAAATCATCGTACGCTTTTCCACCAGACCGTCCGAGAATTTCCGGGGCCGGACGAAGAAACCAGGGCTGCGATGGCGGAAATATCGGTGCGTGTTCTTCGGCCACCCGGCCCCCGGCCGCCAGCGGACGGCCGACCGCGTCAACCGGTATCCGTCGGACATGCCCCTAGACCTCGTACGGCTGGACGACCACGAAATGGCCCTGGAAACCCATGAACTGCAGGGCCAGGGACTCGCCGCTGCTGCCGGAGTAGATCTGCCGGGAGATACGCACCTGGGTCGACACGCTCACCCGCATCCCGGACGTCCAGGCGACCAGGGCGTTCATGTCGGCGAACGTCGGCCCGGCGACGTTCAGCGTCATCGGCGTCCCCTTGGTCATCACCACGATCGTCCCCTGCCCGGACACCTCGAAGTGGAAGAAGCCACCGCCGGGGATACCGGGACTCTCGATACGTCTGACCTCGGTGCGCAGGGAGCTGTCGAACGCCAGGATGTTCCTCGCGTTGATGCACAGCGACTGGCCGTTGAGCTCGACGATGTGCAGGTCGCTGGCGTCCTGGGCGAGAAAGACCTCGCCGCGGCCCTTGCAGGTCATGAGTTTCAGGCCCTGGCCGGTGAGCTTGTTCTCTATCAGCCCGCGCAGGCCGGAGCTTTTGTAGTCGAAGTCGATGTCGCCCTGGTAGGCGACCATCGACCCGCGCAGGGCGAGTACCTCCGGCCCCTGACCGAGGGTGGCCCGGACCAGCTTGCCGTTCTGCTGCGTCCAGCGGCCGGCCGCGGGAACCTCCCGATAGGGGTTCAGGCTGTTCATCGCGCCCGGCACCACCGGCTGGATCTGGGACGGCAGAACCTCGGTCGGCCCGAACCCACCGGGTGCCGGCTGGCCGTATCCGGGCACCTGCTGGGGCGGGACGCCACCGGCGCCCCCGGGCGGGCCGTACCCGGCGGCGGGCTGGGCGTGGCCCGGTGCCGGCTGGGCGTAACCCGGCCCGGCCGCCGCCGGCTGGCC
>NZ_JWIO01000088.1 GCF_001017755.1 Protofrankia coriariae | reverse complement strand
GCGCAGGCGGCCAGCCGCATCAACGCCCACACCGCCCACGCCGGCCTTGACCCGGACGGCGCCGCCACCATGACCGCCCCATGGCTGTCCGAACTGGAGAACTGGCCGCTCCCAGCCCGCCGACGCCTCACCCCGCAGATCCTCGCCGTGCTCGCCGCGGTCTACGGCACCGACATCCACACCCTGCTCGACCTCGACGACCGGGAACATCTCACGCCCGCCGACATGCTCCTGATCAACAGCATGCGCCGCTTGTCGGCAGATCCGAGCAGGGCACCCGCGACCTCTGTCACCACACCGCCGCGGGGATCGACCGTGCCCGCCGGAACGGACGAGCCGTCGGCCGTCGCCGAGCGCGACGGCTCGGGCCGTCGGACCGTTCTCACCGCGACGGCCACCACGGTGGTCCTGGCCGCCGACGACGAGGTGGACGAAGTCACCCAACGCATGCAGCTGTTTGCCGCAACGAACGTCGACGATGCCGCGGTCGAGCAGCTGGACCTGAGCATCGAGGTGATCGGCCGCCGCTACGAAACGTCCGACTCCAGGAGTGTCTACCCGACCGCGCTTCGCCAGCGCCGTTACGTCGCCGACCTCATGCGCGGCCACCAGCACCCGCGTCACCGAGCAGACCTGTACGCCGTGGCCGGCAAGCTCTCCGGCCTGCTCGGCTATCTCGCGTTCGACCTGGGCAACGAGCTGCTCGCCCGTGCCTACTGCAACGAGGCGATGAGCCTTGCCCAGGCCGCCGGCCACCGCGGCCTCGCCGCGTGGGTGCGCGGCACAGAAAGCTTCATCGCCTACTACACCGGCCGCTACCAGCAGGCCCTGGACTACGCCCGCGACGGCCAGCGCCACGCCGCCCGCGGCCCAGCGTCCATCCGGCTGGCGGTCAGCGGCGAAGCCCGCGCGCTCGGCAAGCTGGGCGACCGGCGCGGGGTCGACGACGCGGTCGACCGCGCCCTGGCCGCGCACGCGCAGACCGACCAGGTCGACCCGGTCGGCTACTTCCTGTCGTTCGAGCCGTTCGGCGCCGCCCGCCTCGCCGGCAACGCCGCCAGCGCCTACCTCGCGCTGGGCGCCGTCGGCCGCGTCCGCGAGTTCACCGACCAGGTCATCCCCGTCTTCGCCCGCTCGCACTCGGCCGCCAGCCACGCCCTGACGCTGGTCGACGCCGCGATGACCTACCTCGTCGGCCGCGCCGCCGAGCCCGACCGAGCCGGCGCCCTCGTCCGCGAGGCCCTCACCGTCGGGTCCACACTCGACTCGCGGATCGTGGCCCGCCGCGCGCAGGACTTCGTCACCAGCGCCGCACCCTGGTCAAGCACCCCGGAGATCGCCAAGATAGCCGACGCCGTCGCCGCCTGGCGCACGCCGAGCACCTCCACCCGCGCCCCGTTCTAGCCTGGCAGCGTGCCGCACTCCCACGAGGGCCAGGTCGACGCCGACGACTGGGAAGCCTTCCAGCGCACGGAACGGATGGCCGACCACTGGTACTGGCGTCCCGGCCACCGCCCTGGACGCACCTACCTCACGTGGTACGTCGTCTTCGACGACCAGGCCCTCCGCGACCACGTCGCCCACCACCAGAAGGCACTCGCGGACCTGGACTATCTCGACCCGGTGCCCACGGACGGCATCCACATGACCGTGCAAGGGGTCGGCTTCCCCGACGAGGTCGACGTCGACACGACCACCCGCATCGGCGAGCAGGCAGCCGCACGCACGGCCGACATCGAGCCCTTCACGCTGACGGTTGGCCCCGTCGCCGCCTACCCCGGCGGCACGTTCCTGCGCGCCGCGCCGTGGCGTCCGGTCGCCGACGTCCGCGAGTGTCTGCGCGCGGCCATCGCCGCCGAGCTTGGCGCCGACCAGGTCCCCGCCGAACCGGCGCGGTTCAAACCGCACATCAGCGTGACGTACTGCAATGCCCCCCCACCAGCTGCCGAGGTTATCCACCGCCTCACGGAACTCCGCCGGATCCCACCGATCACTGTCCCGGTAACCAGCGTGAGCCTGCTCGAACTACGACGCGAAGGCCACACCTACCGCTGGACCATCCGCCGCACGGTCACGTTCACCGGGCATGCTTCTTCTACGGCCGGCGGGCCGTGCTCGCCGGCCGCGGGGACGGCCAGGTGATCGCGATGCGTGTATGGCGTCGGGTGAGTACGAGGGCGTCGGAGGGCAGCAGTTCGTCAGGGGTGCTCGCGGGGAAGGCGCTGATGCGGGCGCCCAGGCTGGTGCCGTCCCAGGACCTGATGAGGCTGACCAGCTTCTCGACGGTGACGTCGGCGTGGGGCCCGTGCCCGTAGGCACCGAACTCGAACCGCTCGCGCGCCTCGCTGGTGGCGCGGAAGGTCAGGTACGCGAAACTGTCCCCGTCGAGAAGAGTCGGAACTCCCAGCCCCCAGGAGTGCGCGACCAGTCCGCGGTCCACAGCTGCCTTCGTCGCGGCCAGCAGCCCGAAGTCGGGCAGTCTCATGGCCATCCACAGGTAGAGGCCGTCGAACCTGATGTCCTTCCCCACCGCTGTCCCCGACCATGCCTCCCGCTGTGGCATCGCGAGCGCGGCTCGCAGAGCGTCGCCGTCGGCCTGCTGGTCGTCGTCCAGGCGCAGGCGCACATCGTCGCCGTGGAGCGGGATCAGCCGTTCGCGCTGTTCGCCGGCGCCTTGCATGGGCACGAAGCCGCACAGCTCGTAGCCCTGATCCGCCAGCCGGCCGTTGGTCCACTCGAACGCCACCGAGCGGGTCAGCCCCCGCATCCGCAGCGGGACGACGATCCGCCCACCGGCAGCCAGTTGGCCCACCCACGCTGGCGGGATGTCCCACGCCCCGGCCGTGACGATGATCCGGTCGAAGGGGGCGTGCTCCGGCGCGCCGAACTCCCCGTCCGCGCGCAGCAGGGTGACGCTCCCGTATCCCGCGGCCGGCAGGAGCCGGCGGGCCCGATCGAGGACGTCCTGATCGATGTCGATCGAGATGACCGCGCCGCCCTCACCGACCAGTTCGGCGAGCAACGCCGCGTTGTATCCCCCTGTGCCGATCTCCAGGACCCGCATCCCTGGCCGTACCTGGGCCTGCTCCAGCATCATGACCTGGATTCGTGTGGCGGACACCGAACTGATGCTGACCCCGTGCTCGTCCTTCTTCGTCACGTAGTGGTGCTCGGCGGCATATGCCTTCTCCACCGGGACCTCGGGGACGAACAGGTGCCGTGGTACCGCCCGCACCGCCCGTTCCACCTCGGGGGTCACGAGCGCCTTCAGCGCGCGTAGTTCCCGGACGAGTTCCTCACGCAGGCGAGCGACATCCACCGGCCGCACATCTTTATGATCATGACTGGTATCGGTTGCTGGGGCGAGCACCAGGCTTCTCCTCGAACGCAAATAGCGACCCTGGGCAACATCTCGTAAACTCTACGATACTGTTGATCTTTCTGATGTGAGGGTTGGCACGGGGATCTCCATGGCGTCTTTGCTCCCGGGTGGGGCGGGTGGCCGGCGCGGAATCGTCGTGTGCAGCGCGACCGTGTGGGACGGTAGGTGGGTGTGTTGTAACGATGCCTCAGTCGCGGTGACGAATCATTCCCTCCAGCGGGAAGAGTTCGTTCGGGTCCAAATCGGCCGCTGACCTGCGAGAACGGTGGTGGCGGGCCGCTGTTGTCCGGCCCGAACACGTCGATTCGTTCGGCTGATCCCACCCGCATCCGATCTTGATCGTTTGTCGGTGTATCGCGAGCGGATATGGCACGGCCGCCGTGGCCTTGCTCCTACATCCCGGCGGACGATGAGCCGGCGGCGCCCTCACCCTGTCCCGGGTCACCGGCGATACAACGGTTCCGGTCTGTCCGACCCCTCTGTTCTGAAGGTGAGGGGATGGTTACGGTTACGCTGCTCCGGTAGGCCGTCGGGAGACGGTGATTGGGGTTGATCAGTGTCCAGGCCCGGGAAGGGAGCGGCAGCATGGGCAGGCTCAGTCAGCGCGTCGAGCAGGAGGAACTGCGGGATCGGATGCGTGCGGTGGGCATGACCCACAGCGAGATCGTCGTCGAGTTCGCCCGCCGCTAC
>NZ_JWIO01000087.1 GCF_001017755.1 Protofrankia coriariae | reverse complement strand
ACCCGAGACTGACACAGAGGGCCACAGGGTCGGTGAAGATCAGAATATTAGGGGTAGAGCGGGACGGGCCGATGCCGCCTTGTCGTCGACCGCCATATCGAGCGTGGATGTCACGGCGTACCGCGACAACTCCCGGCTGGATCTCCCAGAAGATGCCAGCCGTGCCGCCAGCACCGATGATCTGCTCGATGAGACCGCGCAGCGCCGTAACGAACTGTTCACGGTGACGGTCATCCCGCAGGAGGTCGAAGGCAGGCACGGAGAGACCGAACTCGGGATCTTCCCGATCCAGCCACCGGCGTGGCTGTGGGCTGTGTGCCGGCGGCGCTGGTGAGCTGGCGCGGATCTCCCACAACGGCGAGTCCCGAAGCGCAACGACAGGATATTCCGGCGTTACCCGTCGATGACCCGCGGTACCGTCCGTCGCGAGGGCTGCGGCCAGTCCCGCACGTGCCCGCGACCATCGGCTCAACCGCACGCCTTCCGCGGCACGTTCGACTGCCCACAACAACGTCAAAGGCTGGTACGGCAACTGGGTATCCCGGCTGGAAGCCCTCTGCAGCGTCGCCAAAGCACGCAACGCATCGTCTAAATCCACTACACAAAAATACGGCGACTGTGCTGGAGCCTTGAAGGCGCTCGGACCTCGCCCTCCTGGTCTGGAGGATGATAGCTCGGCTCGTAGCGGGAGATACTGGCTGTCACCACGACGCCCCGCGGCCCCGCCAAGCCGGCGGCCTCCCGGCAGGCGTCGGTATCCCACCCGCCGGTGGGCTGTTTATGGTTGTGACTCTCGTACGGCGTTGGCGATGACTGTGGTGACCATCCGGCTGGCGGTGTTCGGGCACGTGTTCCAGCTTCCGTCCGAGGTGGCGGACACCTACGTCACGGTCTACCAGCGGGGTGGTGCCCGACGCGCCGTTCGCTCTTCCAGACGATGATGAAGCGGGCCCTGGAGGGGTAAAGCGCGTCCTACGGCGGGAAAAGTCGGTTCAGTGCGGCGAGGCCTCTGTCGGTGTAGGTTTGCCGCCCCGTCTCCAGGCCGTACGCGAAGTCCTCAAGGACGCTGCAGCGTGCGTAGAAGACAGCCCGTTCTCGCAGCGAGAACGCCTGGTCGTGGGCGTGCCGGAGTCTGTCGACGGCGGTCGTCAGCGCCACGTCGCCGAGGTCACGGCAGAGCAGACCGATGCCGTAGGCGGAGTCGGTGAGCGCGGCGTCACTCCAGTCGATCACGCCGGTGACCAAGCCTGTGGCGGGATCGACAAGGACGTGTTCGATCCCGATGTCGTTGTGCGAGAACACGAGCTCCGCCCTGTCGGCGGGCGGCGGGGTCGCCAGGAAGATCTCGATCGATCGCCGGTGATGCGCCGGGACGGCGTTGGCGACCGCCGCGTAGAGCGCGGCCGCGTCCTCCCGCCATCCGCTGGTCGGCTGGTCGTCCGGCTCGACCAGGCCGGCGACCCGTTCCGGTGGGACGGCGTGCAGCGAAGCCAGCAGATCCCCGAGCGACGCGGCGATGGCCGCCGCCCGCGCCGCGTCCGCAGGCAGCCCAAGATCGGCCAGCGGCACGCCCGGGAGTTTCGGATAGGCGAGGCAGCCCAGGTCAGGAGCGACGACCGTCGGCGCCGGAACAGACACCGGACAGACGTCCGCGACGACGGCGAGCAGGGCGACCTCACGGACGATCCGCGCGGCACGGTCCGTCGGATCGGACTCCTTGCTGAAGCGGACGACCAGTTCGTCGTTGACCAGGTAGGCCGTGTTGTCGAGTCCCTCGCCCAGGAGCTCGACCGAGTGGACCCGCAGACCGGGCAGATGTGCCGTGACAACATCCACGACAGTCGACAAACTGGCGGTAGCGGTAGCGGCCTGCGCCTTCCCCGCGCTGGGAGCGCCGGCACACACGACACCAGCCGCGCTTCCCACCCGCCCGTCAGGGTCGGCGGTGTCACCGTGCGCGCTCACGACCGCATAGTATTCGATCTTCGGCCGTTGACCGCTGGCGAACAGCTCCCTGGCTGCCCGGTATCGCCCGGAGCCGCTTTACCCGCACCGTTTCCTCGGATGTGGCCGGGGACCGTACGCGTGTGACCTGCGGATCGCCAGTGACCGTACCCAGTTCGGAACCTTCGAGGTCCGCCGGGGCGTGCATCCCGCCGACGGTGGGATCGTCCGCCTCGTCAACAGCTGCGGAGTCGGATTCGCCCTAGAGCTCCTGCTCACCGGGAACCCGGTCACCGCGCAGCGCGCCTACACCGCCAACATGGTCAATGCTGTCGTCCCCCACGACGAACTCCTCGACGAGGTGCAGAAGGTCGTCGACAGCATTCTGCGCTGCGACCAGGCAGCCATCGAATCCGCCAAGGAGACCGTGCTGGAAATCATCGGCCGGCCGCTTCACGACCAGCTCCGGGTGGAGGCGATGTGGGGATATGCGCTGTGCGGCGGCAACCCCACCGTCATGAAGCGGTCCCAGGAGTTCTTCGACCGGGTGGACCGCGGCCGTGCCGACAGCACTCCGACGCCTCTCTGAGACCAGTCATCGCGAGGTTCCTGTGAGCGCCACAACAGGCGGCCCCGACGCGGCGCCACTCCCGTCCGATCGGCCGGTGCCGTTCGTGATGGGCATTCCCGAGCAGCTGTTCCGCGTGGAGCCGTTTCAGTTCCGCCCGGGCGGCCTCGTGACGAGCGCCATGTGTCTCGGGCCCTGGCTGTCGACGAACGGCCCGGACCAGGGCCCCGGGCTCGCCATGACACCAGCCGGCGCGCTCGGTGTCCTGATCGACGATGTGCTCGGTTACGCCATCGGCGCGGTGGCCGGGACGTGGTCGATCAGTACCGAGATCACGCTCGACATCGTCCGAGATCTTCCCCTGGACGGGACGATGGTCCACGCCGAGGGCCGCGTCGTCCACGCGGACGAGGTCGGCGCCCTGGCCCGGGGCCGCGTCCGCACCGAGTCGGGCGACGTCGTCGCATACTGCCAGGAGCGAGGCCGCTGGATCGACCGATCGCCCCCGGAGGACGTGATCGCCAACGGGGTCGTCACGACCGACGAGCCGCTGGACGTCGGCACCCTCGCGGGCCTTTTCGGCCACGCCGTGACCGTGCGGCCCCCGCACATGGATGTGACGGCGCTCCCGCGGCTGGCCAACCCGCTCGGCAACCTGCATGGCGGCGTGACCCTCTGCCTCACCGACTGGCTCGCGGCGCTCACCCTGCCGCGCCCGGCGCGCACGGTCTCCATCCACGTCCACTACGTCCGCAACATCCCGCCGCTGACGAACGTCCAACTGACCGCGAACATCGAGCATCCAGGACAATCTCTCGGCACCATCCGCGTCGTCGCCACGAACGGGACCGGCAAGCCCTGCACGATCGGCACCGTGGTGCGTCATTAGTGCGTGGTCGCTCCCAGCTCGATGGCGAGGACTCCGCCGATCATCAGCACGATGCCGCCCACCTGCACCAGGGACAGTTTGTCACCGAGAAAAACGGCTCCGATGAACGCTACCAGCGCGATACCGCTGGCGGCCCAGACCCCGTAGGCCACCCCGATACTCATTCCCATCTTGAGTATCTGTGACAGCAGGCCGAAAGCCACGATGTATCCCACTACCGCGACGATCGAGGGAAGCGGCTTGGTGAATCCTTCCGACAGCCGCAGGTTCACCGTCGCGGTCACCTCGGACAGAATCGCCAGGGCCAACAACAGAGCAGGCAAGATCGTGACCTTTCGCGCGACGCTACCGGTATCGACGTATCAGTGGTCAGTAGTTTGGGACGCATCGTCAGAACCCGACGTACTCCGCCGGCCGGGGCAGGTGGGCAGGTGGGACGTTGACGTATCCACCCACTTTCCCTGATCAAGGCGCTGGCGAACGCCGCGGGCCCGTCCGGCCTGTGCCGGCTCCGGGTGTGCGCACTCCCGCTACGGGGCCACTTCGAGATGCCCCATTGTTGTCCGTCCATCGGGCGTGTATGGCCGCCGGTGGAGTTGTCGGCCCACGAAACCCGGCCGGCTGCCGCCCGGCTTTTCGCCAGCTCGCCAACCGGGGGCTTTCCGGTCAACGGGTTCACCGATCCGACGGCTGACCGATGGCGGCAGGTAACGCGTGATCCGTGTGCTCGTTCTCTCCTGTCGATTTGCTGTGCTGTGCGTGCCGTCGGCGAAGGTCGCCGCCATTACGCTGGAGGATACGT
>NZ_JWIO01000085.1 GCF_001017755.1 Protofrankia coriariae | reverse complement strand
AGACAGACCTAATCAAGTCCTAGTAGGGAAAGCTCACCTATTGCGGGGGCGTGTGGCTGTCGTTGACGGGTTGTCCGTCGGGCGCAGGCGAGAGTTACATGGGAATGGCATCTTCCGTGGGCTCGTGCGGCGCCGTGAGGCTGAGGCGCAGCCGGCCCCGTCCCATGTCGAGCGGTGGTCTCCGTGGGACCGGGCCGGCATCCAACCAGCGGATAACGAGAGCGGGACGGGATGCGACCGGTGACGGTAACCAGGAAGAACACGGTGGACGGTGGGGCCACGGATGTGCGGATGCCTGTCCTGTACGGGGTGGTGCGGTTCGAGCCGGGTGAGGAACGGCGGGTCCGCGACACCACGATCGCGTTCGATTCGCCCGCGTCGGCGGAACTGTTCGCGGTGGAAAGCGGCTGGTCCGACTTTCAGGTGACGCCGTTGTTCTTCTTTGTGGACAGCGTCACGGCGCCGACGGCAGGGCGGCTGCTGCTGGATGCGGCGCTGGCCCGGTCCATGCGGCGGGCCAACGGTCGATGACCGGCGACCGGGAGAGCGATCCGCCGGAGACCACATCTGGCTGTCCGTTGCCGGTGACCGGGCCTGATCCGGATGGCGGTGACTGCGCAGTCACGATCTATCCGGCGGATCGTCCGGTGGACGTGATGCGGGCCTGGGCAGCGCTTCCGGACGGGCTCGGGTTCGCCGAAGCGTTCGGCGATGTGGAAGTAATACTGGTGTTCCGACCATTCGACCGGCTGCTGTCCGGGGAGCTACCCGCGCCGGACTGAGCGGTTAGGGGCTGCCCTCACGGCACGGGTGCAAAGGGCCAGGATCCCGGGCGGTATAACGCCATCGGGGGATCCTGGCCCTTTTATCTGCCGGCCCCCTGGGCGGTGACGAGTTCCTCGACGGCGGCCATGCGGTGGCTCATGTCCGCAAGCTGCTGTTCGATGCGGTCGATCCCGGCGAGGATCTCCCGCATGGTTGCCCCGGCAGGGACGTCCGGTGCCTGGTCACCGACCAGCACCCGAATCAGGTGATCGCCGGGCCAGTCGAGCGCGCGGGCAAGCGCTGTCAGCGTCTTGTTCTGGACCCGCCGACCCTTACCGCCATGCTGGATCTGGCGCACGGTGGACACGGACACGCCGGAGATGTCGGCGAGTTCCTGCTGTCCGATGCGGCGGGCTGCCATCCGCTGGTTGACCGCGTCGGCGACCGCGGCCCAGTCCTCACCCCCGATCGCGCCCCGCGCCGTGTAGACGGGCGATCTTTCTTCCTGCTCCTCCATGCCGCCGATTTTAGCTGTCAAGCAAACAGTAGGGCATGTGAGGTACACATATATCCCAGCGGGACCCGCTGCCGGACGCATGGTCTTTGCTGCACGCTTATGTGAACCTCACATGCTACGGGCACATAATGGTTGATGAGCGGTTCACGCGCGGTGCACTGTATGTCCTGCAACGACCGACGGCCGGCAGCGGCCGGCACGCTGATGACGCAGGGCGAGGTGAAACGGCGATGGCGATACCGCGACGGATTCCGGTGGCGTTCGGGGATGTGTTTCCGCACGGCGCGTATGTGCTCGGGGTGGAGGCGGCCAGCGACTATGAGAAGGCGAAGGCGGGCCTTCCGGATGTGCAGGAACGGGACAAGGTCACCGGCGAGTTGGTATGGGTGGCCCGGGTGGTGGACGCCGATCCCCAGGCGCGGGCGGGGTCGGCGGAAGTGAAGGTGAAGATCTCATCTCCTGTCCGGCCGGTGCCCCCGGAGCCGATGCCGGGCACGCCGTTTCGGCCGGTGGAGTTCGACGGACTGACGCTCACCCCGTGGGTGCGCACGAACGGTGACCAGCCGCGGCAGGAATTCGCGTTGCGGGCAACCGGTATGCGACCGGTCCGGGCGACAGCCGGTGGTCGGGGCTCGACGGGAGCGGCGGCATGACCGAGCCAACAGCCAGCCCGGACACCGATGGCGGGCGGATGCCGGTCGGGTCGTGGGGGCATGTCGGCCTGGCCGTGGGCGCGGACGGGTCGGCGCGCTGCCACACCTACCCGCACGAGCGGCCGATCCTCACCGTCGACGCCGGCCACATCGACCTGTCCCTGTCCGTGTCGGGCGGCACGGTGACCGCGGATCATCTCGTGTTCGCGCGGGCGCTGGTGCGGGCCGCCACCGACTATCTGAGCGCATGCGAACGGCTGCTGGCAGGCCGCACCGCCGACGATTCGACGAGCGATACCACGACAGCGGCCTGAGCACGCCTCTCCCGGGTACCGGGACGGCCGTCTGAGCTTTCTTTGCGCTCCGCCGGTTCCGGTCCGCCGATTCCTCTTTCTTTCCGTTTCTTTTTCGTGCGATGCAGGGTGGGTGTGATCTGTCATGGCCAGAATCAACGGCTCCCGGCCGTTTCCCGACGTGCCGACCCGGCATCCGAGAGTCGACGTGCCGCTGTGGGTGGTGCTGGTCGGGCTGGCCGGGCGGATATGCGCCCGGCTGGTGCTCTTTGTGCTGCGGCATCCGGTGCTGGTGGGTCTGCTGTTGACGGTGCTGGTGATCCGGGAGCGGTGGGGGCTGGCCGGGCTGGGCCTGGTGCTCCTCGCCGTCGTGGTGCTGGCGGTGGGGTGGCGGCTGGCGCATCGCCGGTCGTTCGCCTGGCTGACCCGCTGGCTGCACGGCCGGCTGCGGCTGCTGGCCGTCTACCGGTGGCGGTGGCGGCCGGTGATGGTGCATACCGGGCTGGCGATCCGGGTGCCGGTGTCCAACGGCGACCGGGTCGCCTTCGCCGAAACCTTCCCCCGGATCCGCACGATCCGCTCCGACCGGTGGGCCGACCGGCTACGGGTCGAACTGCTCTACGGGCAGACCCCGCAGCAGTGGGCGGAGCAGGCCGAGGCGTTGCGGCAGGCGTTCCGCGCGCAGACCTGTCGGATCCGCGCTGATCGGGTGGGGTACCTCTGGCTGGACTTCACCCACCGTGACCCGCTGGCCGAACTCATCCCCCCGGCGGACCTGGAGGGTCCGGACGCGGATGGCGACGGCGGGGACGACGACGGTTGGGATGACGGCACGCCGGTGAACCTGGCCGGGATCCCGATCGGCCGGCAGGAGGACGGCCAGCCCTGGCGGCTACCGGTCCGCGGCGCCCATGTGCTGGTGGCCGGGGCCACCGGGGCGGGCAAGAGCTCGGTGCTGTGGGCGACGATCCGCGGGCTCGGCCCGGCGGTGCGCGCCGGCCTGGTCGAACTGTGGGTCGCCGACCCGAAGGGCGGGATGGAACTCGCGTTCGGCCGGGGCATGTTCACCCGGTTCGCCACCGACACCGCCGGCATCGCCGACCTGCTCGACGACGCCGTGGCGGTCATGCGCGGCCGGGCCGGGCGGCTCCGCGGGGTTACCCGGCTGCACACCCCGACCACCGACGAACCGCTGATCGTCGTGATCGTCGACGAGCTCGCCGCGCTCACCGCCTACGTCACCGACCGGGAGCTCAAGCGGCGGCTGGCCGCCTCGTTGCCGCTGTTGCTGTCGCAGGGCCGGGCGCCCGGGGTGGTGGTCATCGGGGCGGTACAGGACCCGCGGAAAGAGGTGCTCCCGTTCCGGGACCTGTTCCCGGTCCGGGTCGCGCTGCGGCTGACCGAACCCGACCAAGTCGACCTGGTCTTGGGCGACGGTGCCCGGGATCGCGGGGCACGGGCCGAGGAGATTCCCGACGGGCTGCCTGGGGTCGGCTATGTGCTCGCCGACGGGCAGGCCGACCCGGTGCGGGTGCGGGCCGCCTGGGTCGACGACGCCGAGATCGGCCGGATGGCGCACCGCTACCGGCCGCCGGTGACCGGCACGGTGCTCGGTCTGGACGATCCCGGCACAGGGTGGACCCCGGACATCAACGGCTGGGCGGCATGAGCGGACCGGACGGCTACGCCCCGGTGTTCGTGCTGCCGCTGTGCTCCTGGTGCCGGCACCTGTGGGCGGCGCACCGCACCGATACCGGTTGCCGGGTGCCGGTCGGGCGGGGGCGGGTGTGTGGCTGCCGGGAACCGCCCCCCGGCCACCCGCCCGACCCCGACCCGGCCGACGATCACGGCCCGGACCACAACCATGATCATGATCAGGAGGAGCGGGCCGCATGAAGCACGGAACGGACCCCGCCGGCCGGCTGCCGGCGCATCCGGACGGTCCGATCGGCCCCGTCGCGGCCACCGGCCCGGCGGTGGGGAGTCGGGCGGCGCGGCTGCGGCTG
>NZ_JWIO01000089.1:2644-8069 GCF_001017755.1 Protofrankia coriariae | reverse complement strand
GGCCGCAGCGCGCTGTCGGCGGTGACGTGCGCGGCCAGCCTGGCGGCCTGCTCCCGCAACGACTCCGCTGACGCCGCGGAGACCACCCACGGCACGACAACCGCCCCCGCGCCCGCGTCCCCCGCCGGGGCGTCCACGGGGACGTCCGTCGGGCCGCCGGTGATCTCGCCAGAAGGCTGGCCGTCAGAAGGCTGAGGGTGGAAGTGGTTGCCGGAGCGACCGCTTGTTCCCTCGTTGTCATGATTTCCCCGCCCTCCCCGGCTCCGCGCCCGCCTCGGTGGCGGGTGTGCCCGTGGCGGGCGCGTCCGCGTCGACCAGGGCAGCTGCCCGCACGTCCGTCCGGTCCGCCGGGCCGTCCGTCCCGGCATCCGCCGGGGTGGCCGGAGGGCTGTCCACCGCGGCGTTCTCCGCGGTGGGCTGGTCGGTGGGGGCCTGTTCGATGATGATGTGGGCGTTGGTGCCGNTGTCATGATCCGAAGCGTCCGCGGGGGCATCCGCTGGGACGTCCTGGTCGGGGGACTGTTCGATGATGACGTGGGCGTTGGTGCCGCTGATGCCGAAGGAGGAGACCGCGGCCCGGCGGGGGCGGTCGGCTGTCGGCCAGGGGCGGGCGGAGGTGAGCAGTTCCACCGCGCCCGCCGACCAGTTCACGAACGGTGACGGCGCGTCCACGTGCAGGGTTTTCGGCAGGACGCCGTGCTGGAGGGCGTGGACCGTCTTGATGATGCCGGCGACGCTCTTCGGCAGCAGGCCGTGGCGCAGCGCATAGACGATCTTTGTGATGCCGGCGATGCCGGCCGCCGTCTGGGTGTGCCCGATGTTCGACTTGATCGAGCCGAGCAGCAGCGGCCGGTCGGCGGGGCGCTGCTGGCCGTAGGTGGCGATCAGTGCCTCCGCCTCGATCGGGTCGCCGAGGCGGGTGCCGGTACCGTGCGCCTCGACGGCGTCGATGTCGCCGGCCGTGAGCCCGGCGGCGGCCAGCGCGTCCGCGATGACCCGCTGCTGGGACTGGCCGTTCGGTGCGGTCAGCCCGTTCGACGCGCCGTCGGAGTTCACCGCGCTGCCGCGGATCACCGCCAGGATGCGCCGGCCGGCCCGCTGCGCGTCCGACAGCCGCTCCAGCAGCAGGAACCCGACGCCCTCGGCCCAGGACGTGCCGTCCGCCGCCGCCGCGAACGCCTTGCTGCGGCCATCGGGGGCGAGCCCCCGCTGCCGGGAGAACTCGGTGAACAGCCCCGGGGTCGCCATCACGGCGACGCCGCCGGCCAGCGCCAGGTCGCACTCGCCGCCGCGCAGCGACTGGGCGGCCAGATGGGTCGCGACCAGCGAGGACGAGCAGGCGGTGTCGACGGTCAGCGCCGGCCCTTCCAGTCCGAGGGTGTAGGCCAGCCGCCCGGAGGCCACGGATGTCGTGCTGCCGGTGAGCACGTAGCCCTCGGCGTCGCGCGGCGAGTCGGTCAGACGCGGGCCGTAGTCCTGCTGGGTGGCGCCGACGAACACCCCGGACCGGCTGCCGCGCAGGCTGTGCGGGTCGATGCCGGCGCGTTCGAGCGCTTCCCAGGCGGACTCCAGCAGCAGCCGCTGCTGCTGCCGAAGAACTCCGCGTCGAAGCGGTCGGCGTCGTAGAGGAAGCCGCCGTCACGGGTGTAGGTCCGTCCCGGTTTGCCGGGTTCGGGGTCGTAGAGCGCCTCGGCGTCCCAGCCGCGGTTCGACGGGAACCCGCCGATGGCGTCCCGGCCGTCGGCGACGAGATCCCACAGCGCCTCGGGGGAGTCGGCGCCGCCCGGCCAGCGTCCGCTGACCGCGACGATCGCGATCGGCTCGGCGGGGTCGACGCGCCGGCGGGCGCGCCGCGCAGTGGTCGCGGGCGTGCCCGACACCAGAGTGATCAGCCGCTCGACCAGGGCGGCCGGCGTCGGGAAGTCGAACACCAGGGTGCTCGGCAGGGTCAGGTCGGTGGCCGCGGCGAGCCCGTCGCGGAACCGCACGGCGCCGAGCGAGTCGAAACCGAGGTCCCGGAAGGTCTGCCCGTCGTCGATCCACTCCGCGTCCGCGTGCCCGAGCACCCCGGCCGCGGTCGTGCGGACCAGCTCCGTCAGCCGCTCCCGCAACGCCTGCGGGGACAGCGCCGCGAGCGGATGCCCCGACGCCCCGGCCGCGCTCCCGGCCGCGAGCCCGAGCCCGGTGCCCGCCGCCCCGGCCGTGTCGAGATCGCCTTCGCCGCCGTCCAGGCCGGGCCGGTCGGTGGACGAGGCCGGTGCCGCGGTGAGCTCGCCGGCCGCCGCCGTCCCGGTAGCGAGCCAGAAACGGCGCCGCTGGAACGCGTAGGTGGGCAGGTCGACGGCGTACGGGTCGGCGCCGGCGAGGGTGTCGCTCCAGTCGACCGGCAGGCCGTGGACGTGCGCCTCGGCCAGCGCGGTCAGCAGTTGGGCCGGCCCGCCGGCGTCGCGGNCGTCGCGGCGCAGCGTGCCGAGCACGCCGACGCCGGCACCGGCCGGCCCGGCGGCGTCGACCGTCTCGTTGATCCCGCCGACGAGCACCGGATGCGGGCTGACCTCGATGAACACGTCGTGGCCGCTGCCGAGCAGGGCCCTGGTGGCGGCCTCGAACCGGACGGTGCCGCGCAGGTTGGCGAACCAGTACGCCGCGTCGAGCGTGCTGCCGTCGACCGGCTCGGCGGTCACGCTGGACAGCAGCGGGATCGTCCCGGCCCGGGGGGTGATCCCGGCGAGCGTGGTGAGCAGGTGGTCGCGCAGACTGTCGACCTGGGGCGAGTGGGAGGCGTAGTCCACCGGGACGAGCCGGGCCCGCACCCCCTGCGCCTGGTAGTCGGCGACCAGTTCGGCCAGCGCCCGCGGGCTGCCGGCGACGACGGTCGACCGCGGGCCGTTGACGGCCGCCAGCGACACCGTGTCACCAATGCCGCTGTCGGCCAGCCGCGCCCGCACGTCGTCCGCGGGTAGTGCGATCGAGGCCATGCCGCCCTGCCCGGCAATCGTGGTGATGGCCTGGCTGCGCAGGGCGACGATTCGGGCGGCGTCGTCGAGGGTGAGGATGCCGGCCACGTACGCGGCGGCGATCTCCCCCTGGCTGTGCCCGACGACGGCGTGCGGGTGCACCCCGTACGAGCGCCACACCGCCGCCAGCGAGACCAGCACCGCCCACAGCGCCGGCTGGACCACGTCGACCCGCTCCAGCGAGGGCGCGCCGGGCGCCCCGCGCAGGACGTCGAGCAGGTTCCACCCGGTGTACGGGGCGAGCGCGTCCGCGCTGGCCGCGATCGACTCCGCGAACACCGGGGAGGAGTCCAGCAGGCCGGCGGCCATTCCCGGCCACTGGGAGCCCTGGCCGGGGAAGACGAAGACGGCCAGCCGGCCGGCCCGGGCGACACCGCGCACGGTGCCCGCGGGCAGTTCGCCGCGGGCCAGCCCGGCCAGCCCGGCCAGCAGGGCGTCCCGGTCGTCGCCGACGACCGCCGCGCGGTGGGCGAAGGCGGCCCGGCCCCGCACCAGCGCCGCGGCCACGTCGAGCGGACGCGCGGACGGGTTGGCCGCGACATGGTCGTGCAGGCGCGCGGCCTGGGCGCGCAGGGCGTCCCCGCCGCGCGCCGAGAGCACCCACGCCACCGGCCCGGCTCCGACCCCGGTGTCGGAGGTGATCCCGGTGTCGGGCGTGCCCGCGCCGGGCGCGCCACCGCCGGGCGTGCCGTCGGCTGTGGACGCGCTCCCGGCGGGCGTGGTCCCGGCGTCGCTGGCACGGTCCTCGAGGGGTGGGGCCTGCTCGAGGATGTGCGTTGGTGCCGCTGATCCCGAAGGACGACACGGCGGCCCGTCGGGGCCGGTCGACGTCGGGCCAGGGGCGGGTGTCGGTGATCAGTTCGACGGCGCCGGTGGTCCAGTCGACGTGTGGGGACGGGGCGTCGACGTGCAGCGTCTTCGGCAGGACGCCGTGCCGCAGCGCCTCGACGGTCTTGATGATGCCGGCGACGCCGGCCGCCGCCTGGGTGTGGCCGATGTTGGACTTCAGCGAACCGAGGTAGACGGGCCGGCCGGCCTCCCGGTGCTGACCGTAGGTGGCGATGATGGCCTGGGCCTCGATGGGGTCGCCGAGACGGGTGCCGGTGCCGTGCGCCTCGACGGCGTCGACGTCGGCCGGAGCAAGCCCGGCGGCGGCGAGCGCGGTGCGGATGACACGCTGCTGGGACGGCCCGTTGGGCGCGGTCAGCCCGTTGGACGCGCCGTCCTGGTTGACCGCCGACCCCCGCACGAGCGCCAGCACCGGATGGCCGGCGCGGCGGGCGTCCGAGAGCCGTTCGAGCAGGACGAGCCCGATGCCCTCGGCCCAGCCCACGCCGTCCGCCGCCGCCGCGAACGCCTTGCTGCGGCCGTCCGGTGACAGCGCGCGCTGTCGGGACAGCTCCACCCAGGCGCCGGGGGAGGCCATCACCGTCACCCCGCCGGCGACCGCCAGCTCGCTCTCGCCGGAACGCAGCGACTGGGCGGCCAGGTGCAGGGCGACCAGCGACGACGAGCAGGCCGTGTCGATGGTGACCGCCGGCCCCTCGAAACCGAACGTGTAGGAGATCCGGCCGGAGGCGACGCTGCCGGCGCTGCCGGTGCCGAGGAAGCCCTCCAGCGACGACGGCGCCTCGTCCAGCCTGGGGGCGTAGTCGTGGTACATCACCCCGGCGAACACGCCGGTGCGGCTGCCGCGCAGCGTCGTCGGGTCGATCCCGGCCCGCTCGAACAGCTCCCAGGTGGTCTCCAGCAGCAGGCGCTGCTGCGGGTCGGTCGCCAGCGCCTCGCGGGGCGCGATCTCGAAGAAGTCGGTGTCGAAGTCGCCGGCGTCGAGCAGGAAACCGCCGTGGCGGGTGTAGGACGTGCCAGGGTGGTCCGGGTCCGGGTCGTGGAGCGCCTCGAGATCCCAGCCGCGGTCGCCCGGGAACTCGGTGATCGCGTCGGTGCCGGCGGCGACGAGCCGCCACAGGTCCTCCGGCGAGGCGACCCCGCCGGGGAAGCGGCAGGCCATGCCGACGATCGCGATCGGGTCGTCGACGACCTGGCCGCCCGGCCGTCCGGCGCGGGACGCCGTGGCATCGGCCGGCGCCGTCCCGGCCAGCCCGGTCTCGGTCTCGGTCAGCAGCGTGAGCAGGAAGGCGGCGACGGCGGTGGGGTTCGGCTGGTCGAAGGTGAGGGTGGTCGGCAGCCGCAGCCCGGTCGCCGCGCCCAGCCGGTTGCGCAGGTCGACGGCGGTCAGGGAGTCCAGCCCCAGGTCGGTGAACGGCCTGGTGGCCGCGACCGCGCGCGCGTCGGCGTGCCCGAGGGCCGCCGCGACCTCGCCGCGCACCAGGTCGAGCAGGTGCGCGGTCCGCTCGTCCGGGGACAGTGCGGCCAGCCGCGCCACCAGCGGTGACCCGGCGGCCGCC
>NZ_JWIO01000089.1:0-2627 GCF_001017755.1 Protofrankia coriariae | reverse complement strand
TGGCCCGGCGGAGCGGGCCGCCCGCCGGGCCGGCCGGACCAGGCCGCGCAGCAGCGCCGGCACCCCGTGCTCGGCGGCCCGGCCGCGCAGCACGGCCAGATCGAGATGGACGGGTGCGAGCAGCGCCCGCTCCACACCGCCGGTCCCGCCCACGCTGGCTTTTTCGCCCGTTTCACCGGTGTCGGCATCCCCGGCGCTGTCGGCGTTACCGATGGTGCCGGTACCCGCATCTGCGTCGGCGTTCCCGGTGGTGCCGGCTTTCCCGCTGGTAGCGGTGCCGGGAACAGTCGCGTCCGGACCGGTGCCTGTGCCCGCGTTGGTGCCTGTGCCTGCGGCGGTGGCGGCGGTGGGGCGGACGCCGAGGGCGGCGTCGAAGAGGTCGAGGCCGTCCCGCGCGGACAGCGGGCGCAGGCCGGCGCGGGCGATGCGCTCGCGGTCGGCGTCGGTGAGCTCGCCGGTGATCCCGCTGGCGCCGGCCCACAGCCCCCAGGCCAGCGACGTCGCCGGCAGGCCGTGCCCGCGGCGGTAGCCGGCCAGCGCGTCGAGGAAGGCGTTGGCCGCCGCGTAGTTGCCCTGGCCGGGGCTGCCGAGGATGCCGGCGGCCGACGAGAACAGCACGAACGCGGCCAGGCCGGTGCCGCGGGTCAGCTCGTGCAGGTGCCAGGCGGCGTCCGCCTTGGGCGCCAGCACGGCGTCGAGACGGTCCGCGGTGAGCGCGGTGACGACACCGTCGTCGATGACACCGCTGGCGTGTACGACCGCGGTCAGCGGGCGCTCGGTGGGGACAGCGGCGAGCAGGCCGGCCNCGGCCAGCGCCTGCCGGTCGGTGACGTCGACAGCGGCGACCGTCACCGACGCGCCGAGGGCGGTGAGATCGTCGCGCAGCTGTTCCGCGCCTGCGGCGGCGAGGCCGCGGCGGCTGGTGAGCAGCAGGTGACGCGCGCCGTGCCGGGTCACCAGGTGACGGGCCAGCAGCCCGCCGAGCGCCCCGGTACCACCCGTGATCAGTACGGTCCCGTCCGGATCGAGCGCTGCCTCCGCCGACGCTTCCACCGCCGGCTGTGCCGATGGGGCCGCGACCCGGACCAGGCGGGGGACCGTGAGCGTGCCGCCGCGGACGGCGAGCTGCGGCTCGTCGGTCGCCAGCGCCGTGGCGAGCACGGCCGGCAGGTCGATCTCCGGCGGGTCCGCGTCCAGCAGGACGCTGTCCAGCGGGTCGAGGTCGAGCAGGACGAACCGGCCCGGGTGCTCGGACTGCGCCGAGCGGACCAGCCCCCAGCCGGCCGCCACGGCGGGATCGGGGATCTGCCCGCCGGCCGGCACGGCGCCGCGGGTCACCAGCACCAGCTTCGATCCCGGGTCGCGCGGCTCGGCCAGCCACCCCTGCACCAGCTCGAGCACACGGTGGGTGACAGCGTGCGCCGCTGCCGCCGTCCCACGAGAACCGGACGCGACCGTGCCGGAAGTGGCTGTGCTGGTAGCGGCTGTGCTGGTAGCGGCCGTGCTGGTAGCGGCCGTGCTGGTAGCGGCCGTGCCGGAGGGGGCCGTGTCGGACGTGGTCACGGGGGCGAGGACGAGTTCGGGCTCGGTCGTGCCCAGCCCGGCGAGGTCCGTGGCGGCCCGGGCGTCCACCCCGGCCGCGCGCAGCGTGGTCAGCAGTGGGTGATCATCGCTGCCGAGCACCTGGTAGCGGTCGGTGATGGTAGGCAGGTCGGCGGTGGCCGGCAGGCCGATGACGGCCCAGTCGACGGCGAACAGCGAGTCCCGGTGGGCCTCGCGCCGCGCCGCGCCGACCTGCGCGGCGCTGACCGGCCGGGACAGCAGCGAGCGGACGGAGACAACCGGCGCGCCGGTGCTGTCGGCCGCGTGCACGGCCACGCTGTCGCCGTCACCGGCGATCCGCAGCCGCAGCGCGGCCGCGCCGGCGGAGTGCAGCCGTACCCCCGACCAGGCGAAGGGCACCCGGCCCTCGGGCGCGCCGCCCGCGGTGGCGCGCCCGCCCTCGGGCGCGGTCAGGACGGCGGCGTGCAGGGCGGCGTCGAGCAGCGCGGGGTGGATGCCGAAGCGCCCGGCGTCCCCGCGTACCCCTTCCGGCAGTTCGACCTCGGCGAAGACCTCGCCCGCGCGCCGCCACACCGCGCTCGTGCCGCGAAAGAGCGGGCCGTAGGCCAGCCCGGCCGCGGTGAGCCGCGCGTACACGTCGTCCGGGTCGACGGCGGTGGCGTCCGCGGGGGGCCAGGCCGTCGGCGCCAGCGTGTCGAACACCGCGCGCTCCGGCTGCTCCAGCGGCCATGGCTGGCCGNCTGGCCGTCCGCCGGCCGGCCGTCGGCTGCCGGCAGGCCAGCGGATGCCAGCAGGCCGGTGGCGTGGCGGGTCCAGTCCGCGGGGGTGTCCCCGTCGATGGCGGGCCGGGCGTACACGCCGAACGTGCGCTTCCCCGTCCCGTCCGGTGCCGCCACCACGACCTGGATCTCGACCGCGCCGCGCGCCGGCAGGGTCAGCGGCGCCTCCAGGACGAGTTCCTCGACCGCGTCGAGGTCCACCTCGTCCCCGGCCCGCACGGCCAGCTCGACGAATGCCGTGCCGGGCACCACGACCGTGGCGTGCGGGACTGTTTCAAGATCGGT
>NZ_JWIO01000086.1 GCF_001017755.1 Protofrankia coriariae | reverse complement strand
ATCTTATCTTAGCGGCATTGCTACTGGTCACTTCCGACGGGACATGAAGACATCTTCCTCGCACTGGTCTGGAAATGGTGGGATGACCAGGCTCTAGCGCTCCTTCAAGGGCGACGCAGGAGCGTCGGGGTAGGCGCTGCCAGAACCGCCATCGGCGAGATTCGCGACAAATTCACGGCCGAGAATCTACCTACCTTAGTTCAGCGAACCGAGGTCGACATAGAAAGTCTCTCGGGCGAACATGAAGACCGTGTCTTCGTCCGACAGATGCACTGGGTAGAATACCCTCCCCGGAATTTGCAATTGGCGATCGTTGATTATTACCGCGCGTTCGTGCACGAGACGCGATGGGTCGCTGAGGATCTAATTGGAATCGCCGAGATTGAAATCCTTGAGGCGAACCTGATCGCCGAATGGGAGGGGCAATTCGAGTGGATGAAGGTCGAACTTGGCGATGCTGCGGATGAGAAAACCATGCGGGCTGCGGGTCGGTCGATGCTACATCAACTTCTCGATCGAACTGAACTTCGCGTCCGCCCTCAGTATGATGATCCATTCTTCGTGCGAGGAATGCGCCACGGCCTAGCTGATGTCGGAAAGATTGGCTGGCATCCCGATTTCAGGAGCCGTCTTGAAATGCTCCTAAAAGTTCCAGTATCCTAACGGATAGGGCTAGATAAAGGTGAAAGGCTGTGGCCATTGGCAGCGTGGGGGGATCGGCCGAAGGTAGTACAGGCCATGCTAAATCCGGCATTGCTGGCGGTAGTCACGGCCTCGACTGCTAGCGGTTACCGCCGAGAGGCGAACGAGGCGATGCCTTGGCCAATGGCCTTCGTTGCAGCTCCTTTGGTGCTGCATCGCGGAAGCCGTGAGGCGCTGCCGGCGAGTACCGCGACCCATCTGACGACCTGGGTATCTCGAAACCCGACTATCCGCGCAGGATTCCCACTACGTGCCCGCGGTCTTGTCGAACCGGTCAGAGAGGGAATTCGGTTCGGACTGGTGCACGGTATATTGGAGATCGATGGCGGACGGTTGCTAGGGCATCAACTCAGGCGGAAGAGGGGCACTGAAGTCGCGGACGAGGTCGGTGAGCTGGTTCGTAAGGCGAATCTCTTGGGCCGATGGTTCGGCAAGGTTAATAGTCCCGTGACTATATTCGCTGTTCTAGGGGTGGAGCCTTAACTGTCATGCAGATACTTGCGATCGCACTGTATAATTCGTCGGGAGGTCGACGGGTTATACGATTCTCTCCGGGTGCTCTCAATATCGTCACTGGCGACAGCAAGACCGGCAAGAGTGCTCTGCTGGATATCGTTGAATACTGCCTTGGTCGCGACGAAATGCAAATGCCTGTCGGCCCGATTACTCGAACGGTCGCCTGGTATGGGGTGCTGTTCGAATTGGAAGGTGGCCGTGCCTTCGTAGCTCGTCCGAGGCCTCTTCCTGGTCGGGCGACGACTCAGCAGGCAATGCTCGAGTTTGGATCAGGATTGGAGCCTTTGGACTCCTCTCGCCTGGTTGTAAATACGGACTCGCGCAGCGTTCGGGAGCAACTCGGCCGGAGAATTGGAATCGAAGAGAACCAGTTCGAGCCAGCGACATATTCCGCCCGATCTCCATACGAGGTGAATATTGGCCACGCGGCGCTTCTATGCCTACAGCGGCAAGGTGAGGTAGCTGATCGAAATCTTCTCTTCCATCGCCAGGGCGAACCAGGAATTTCTCAGACCCTGAAGGACACGATACCCTACTTCGTCGGCGCTGTGGCTTCTGACCAGGCGCTCAAACGGGCACAACTGGTGGCTGCACGTCGTGACCTTCGTCGAGCGGAGAATACGCTTCGACAAGCCGAAGAGGCCGCGCGTTCGACCGATATAGGCCTCGGGGCAATCTGGCGGGAGGCCTATGCGCTGGGTATGGTTGAACCAGAGCAGCCACCAAGCCGAGTTGAGATGGTGAGAAGGCTCCAGGCAGCTGTCACGGCGACGCAGGAACCAGATGCTGCAGGATCCGCTATAGCCGAACGCCTCGCCAATCTTCAGAACGACAGAGATCGACTCCGCGGGCAGATGCGAGCTATGTCGGTTGATCGGGATCTGCTTCTGGCGCAAGATAGAAGCGAAACAGACTATGTTGGTGCGGCGAGAAGTCACGTGGCACGACTAACGAGTTTGAATCTTTTTCCAACCCAGTCTTCGGATCAAGAGAGTAGTCCCGGGTCGCTTTGCCCCATCTGTGGTTCGGCACTAACGGAACCGGACCCTATCCCCCTTCAACTTCAGCAGAGCCTTGAGCGCCTGAATAATGATCTAAGAGGAGTAGACGCGGCGAGGCCGTCTCGTCGTGCGGCCCTTTTGAGACTGGATGGCGACTTGGCTTCCATGCGCGATCAGGTTCGCACGATCGAGCGAGCCCTTGAGTCGATCGTGTCGGCACAGACAGTGTCCCAAGCACTACCCGATCGATCTCGTGTGGATTTCATGAGAGGACGAATCCATAGCTTTTTGTCAACTATGGAAGGTTCCTCCGAGTCGGAATTGAGTAACCTTAGGCGTATTCGCGACGGGCTGAGGGCACAGGTCGACAGTCTAGAGGCGGAACTCGATCCAGATGAGGAAAGGGAACAGTTGACTTCGCGCCTGGTGGCGATTAGCCAGGACATGACACGATGGGCAACTGATCTGGAACTTGAACACGGTAGTGGAAACGTCCGGATCGACATGAATCGACTTACGGTCGTCGCGGACACCGAAGATGGCCCTGCTCCGCTGTTCCGTATTGGAAGCGGCGAAAATTGGGTTGGCTATCATCTTGTCGCCCATCTCGCTCTGCACCGATATTTCGTGAGGCGAGAACGACCCGTTCCGCGCATACTGATGCTTGATCAACCGTCACAGGCATGGTATCGGTCCGAGGTCGCGCAGAACTCTGGCACTCTCGAAGACGATGCAGACCAGGCGGCGGTGAGGCGAATGTACCGTCTCATGTACAATACTGTGAACGAGTTGGCACCAAATATGCAGGTGATTGTGTGTGATCACGCGAACCTGCCGGAGGAATGGTTTCAGGACTCTGTCGTTCATAGATGGCGCGGAGGAGAGAAGCTAATTCCGCAAGAGTGGATTGATGAGATCGACGGATCATAACTTCGCCGAGGTTCTTGAAAATAGGTAATTTGGCTGTCGGGTCGCCTCCCTCGTTCTCTGCGATCGTAGGCTGCCGAATGCCTTTGGCGGGCGACTTTTTCCAGTGCGGTACGGTTGGTCAGAACGGGGCGTGGTCCACCGCCGTCGGCAGCCACGGTGGCAGCCAAGTGGGTGGACGAGCCCGGACGCGGACAGAGCCCGGCGGACGAGGTCCACCCAGTGACCAGCACCAGCGGACGTCTACGGACGCCGGTGGATCATGTGCTGAAGCCCTCATAATCCGTCGGTCGTGGGTTCGAGTCCCACCCGCCCCACCACGCTCCGTAGCTAGCCTCCGACCTGGGCAAATAGGTCACACCTATCGATCGGTGCGATCGCCGACAGTTCACAGATGCAGGTCAGCGGGCATGGCGGGCTGGTTCGCACAATGCCGGGCTTCCGGTGGGGCCGGCTCCGATGGTGACCGTTGGTGCTCGTGGTTGCGTGAGGCTCCGCAGTGGCCGAGGTGCGGATGGCCCAGCCAAGCGGGTGCCAGATCGGGTTTGGAGCGGGCAGGCTGGCGAGGCCGCTCGGGACACCGAGCCGGCGTAGCCCCTCCGTCAGTCAGACCGGTTTCTCGGCGCGACACGCACGCGAGAGTGAACTACGCGGGGCGAGCAGCCTGCGGTGGACGATCACGGAGCCGCGGACCAAGCCCACCGGGCATGTTCTGTCGCATCGCAGCCGGTGCTGACCGTGTCGCAAGGGTCTTGGCGTGATTGTCAGACCTGTGCGGCAGACTGTCACCCGTGGGGATCACGCTTCGCGAGCTGCCGGGGGACCCTCGTGCCGCGTCGCTGGACGAGCGGGACAACGGCGATAAGTTCGAGCGGCTGATCAAGGCATATCTGGAGACCGACCCGGGGTGTCTCCGAGGTCTGGCAGTGGACGGCCTGGCCTGGCCGTGCCGGGGTGACCGACGTCGGGATCGACCTGGTCACCGCGAACCGTGGCCAGAGCGGCTTCACCGCCTGCTCGCCGATGACAAGGTGCTGGTCCTCGCCGTCGACAGCGGTACCTCGCCAAGAACTTCCAGCAGGCCATGTCCGAGTCTGGTGAGATCAGAATCGACGAGTCCGCCACACTGCTCGGCTGCTGGAACGGGCTGGCCAGGAACTTCGGCCCCGAACGCGGCGGCGCCGGTGGCCCATGGCCCGGGCGCGGGCGTCCAGCACTCCGTCTTCGCGTGAGATCNCGCAAGGGTCTTGGCGTGATTGTCAGACCTGTGCGGCAGACTGTCACCCGTGGGGATCACGCTTCGCGAGCTGCCGGGGGACCCTCGTGCCGCGTCGCTGGACGAGCGGGACAA
>NZ_JWIO01000084.1 GCF_001017755.1 Protofrankia coriariae | reverse complement strand
CACCGATCTTGAAACAGTCCCCTGCCCGGCCGCGCCGCTTCTCCCAGTTGGTGCACCCTCAGCGTGAGGGTGACGACGGCTCCGTTCTCAGGATGGTTGGCGGCGCTGGCCTGGCCGCCGTGGGCCGTGGCGATCGCGGCGACGATGGCGAGGCCCAGGCCGGTTCCGCCCTGGGCGCGGGTCCGAGCGGTGTGGACGTAGAACAGCGCTCCCAGCCCGGCGAGCACGAGCAGCGTCCCGAGCGCGAAGACGGCCGCGAGGCGGATGCGCAGTGGCATCGGCTGGTCAGGCCGTCCGTGTGCTCGTGGTGGCGCACAGCCGATAACCGGCTCCGCGGACTGTTTCCAGTTGTGAGGTTCCGAAGGGCCTGTCGATTTTGCGGCGAAGGTAGGCGATGTACTGGTCGACCACGTTCGAGGTTCCGTCGTAGGCGAAGTCCCAGACGTGTTCGAGGATGGCTGTTCGGCTGAGGACCTCGCCGGGGTGGCGCATCAGGTATTCGAGGAGGGCGAATTCTTTGGGTGAGAGGTCGAGGGCGGTGCCGTCACGGCTCGCGGTGCGGCCGGCCGGGTCAAGTCGCAGCCCGTCGACGTCGAGGACGACAGGGCGTTCATGGGTTCCGCGGCGGATAAGTGCCCGGATCCGGGCGAACAGCTCGTCGAAGCTGAATGGTTTGGCGAGGTAGTCGTCGGCGCCGACGTCGAGTCCGCGCACGCGGTCGGTGACCTCGCTGCGGGCCGAGAGCATCAGTACCGGTGCCCAGCGCCCGGCGGCGCGCAGGCGCCGGCAGACCTCGAATCCGTCGAGTCCTGGCAGCATGAGGTCGAGAACGATGACATCGTAGGCGATTTCGCTGGCCTGCCATACCGCCTCGAGGCCGTCCGCGACGATGTCGACGGCGAACCCTTCCTCGGTCAGGCCGCGGCGCAGCAATGTGGCGGTGCGTGTTTCGTCCTCGACCACCAGCACCCGCATGGGCAGCACGATATGACTGTCGGCATGTGAATTCGATGTGAGCCCGGCCTGGTCGGGCGTGCCCCGGCTGTGGACAGCACCGCGCGGAGCTTGCCCTCCAGGCCCAGCCAGCCGCCGACGAACCAGGTCAGGAAGAACACAGGGTGATCGCGATGATCGCCTGGGTGATCGCGGGCCCGGCGGCCGCGGAAAGGTTTCGTCGGACTCGCTACGGACGGTCGCGAACGGCCGACGTTGGCCGTTGGGTCATGGCTGCCCACAGCGCGGCGTAGCGACCGTCGAGGTCGATCAGTTCCTCGTGTGAGCCGTCTTCGACGATGAGCCCGCCGTCGACGACGAGGATCCGGTGTGATGCCCGTGCGGTCTGCAGCCGGTGCGCGATGAGCAGGGTCGTCCGGCCGCTGACCACGAGCCCCATCGCCCGCTGCACCCGCGCCTCGGTGGCGAGATCGAGGTTGGCGGTCGCCTCGTCCAGCAGCAGGATCGCCGGGTCGACGAGCAGCGCGCGGGCCAGGCTGAGCAGCTGGCGCTGGCCCGCCGACAGGGAGTGTCCCTGCTCGCTGACCGGGGTCAGGTAACCGTGCGGGAGGTCGGCGATGAACTCGTGCGCGCCCACCGCCCGTGCGGCGCGCTCGACCTCCAGGTCGGACGCGGACGGGCGGCCGTAGGCGATGTTCGACCGGATGGTCCCGGAGAACAGGAACGGCTCCTGCGGCACGAACCCCAGCTGGTGCCGGTAGGCGGCCAGATCGAGATCGCGCACGTCGACGCCGTCGACCCGCACCGTCCCCGAGGCCGCGTCGTAGAACCGCGCCACCAGCTTGACCAGCGTGGACTTGCCGGCTCCGGTGGTACCGACCAGCGCGACGACCTGGCCGGGCGGGATGGACAGGCTCACGTCGTCCATCGCGACGAGCCCGGTGCTCTCGTAGGCGAACCGGACGTGATCGAGCGTGATCTCGCCGCGCAACCGCCCGGGACGCACCGGATCAGGGGTGTCGGGGGTTCCGCTCGGGGTCTGCAGGAGCTCGCGCAGCTGGGTCACGGCGACGACGGCCTGCAGCCACTGGTCGAAGACCGTCGACAGCTGCTGGATCGGCGTGAAGAACTGGTCGAGGTAGAGCAGGAACGCGATGAGCAGTCCCGCGCTGAGCGAGCCGTTCGCGATGCGATGCGCGCCGACGGCCAGCGCGATCGCCTTCGCCGCCGTGCTCAGCAGCTGCAGGAACGGGAAGAACCGGGCCATCAGCTCGTACGAGCGTGACCGGGCGTGGCAGTACGCGTCGGCCAGCGACGCGAAGCGGGCCTCGTTGGCCGGCTGCTGGTTGTACGCCTGGCTGACCACGACGCCGGACAGGCTCTCCTGCATGTCCGCGTAGAGCACGGAGATGCGTTCCCGGGCCGCGAGATACGTCTGTGTGGACACCCGCCGGAACCACATCGTCGACAGCACCAGCGGCACGAGCACGACCGAGATCATCAACGCGAGGGAGGGACTGAACACCGCGAGCACCACGGCGATGCCGCCGCAGGTCATCAGGCTGGACATCGCGGTGACCAGGCCCTGCTGCAACAGCTGCGCGAACGCCTCGACGTCCGAGGTCATCCGCGTCATGATCTTTCCGGCCTGGTGTCGCTCGTAGTAGTTCAGCGACAGCCGCTGGAGGTGCGCGAAGGTACGCACCCGCAGGCCGAACAACATCCGCTCCGCGGTGCACTGGGTGTAGAAGGTCATCAGCCGCTGGTTGGCCCAGATGATGATCTGGAGGACGAGGAGCACGGCGCACGCGACGGCGAGCACCCGCTGGGAGTGCCGCAGCACACCGTGGTCGACACCGAAACGGATCAGTGCCGGGGCCGCCAGGCCGCTGAGCCCGTCGATGACGACCAGCACCGCGGCCAGCGCCAGCGGCCGGGCGAACGGCCGGAAGACGTCGCCCATGCTGAAGTCGTCGTGCGGCGCCATCGCCGCGTCGAGGTCGANGGTCGCCGGCCAGCGGTGGGAGCCGGTCCACCTCGGCGAGCAGTTCGGGTGACGCGGCCGCCAGCCCGGCCAGCTGCGAGGAGTCGCCGCCGCGGCCGCCTCCGGGCCCGCCCACCGTCGAGCGCAGGGCGGAGTCGCTGGCATAGGTGCTCACCTTCGGCGCGCCGAGGCGGGAGACGTCCGTCGGCCAGGCCACCGGGTCGATCGCGGTGACCGGCTCGGCCGGCGGCGTGCCGTGCTCGGCGAGCCCGGTGTCCAGGCCGGTGAGCAGTTCGCGGAACAGCTCCGAGCGGTCGAGCAGTTCCTCGGCCGTGCCCTGGTCGACGATGCGCCCGCGGTCCAGCACGATGACCCGGTCGGCCAGCTGCAGTGTGGAGTGACGCTTGGCGATCAGGACGGTGGTCCGCTGCGCGAGCACCTCCTCGAACGAATGGTGGATCGCGTGCTCGGTGCGGGCGTCGATCGCCGACGTGGCGTCGTCCAGAACGAGCACGCGCGGGTTGGCCAGGGCGGCCCGCGCGAGAGCGATGCGCTGACGCTGCCCGCCGGAGAGGGTGAAGCCCCGTTCCCCGACCACGGTCTGGTACCCGTCCGGCAGGCCGGCGATGAAGCCGTGCGCGTGCGCCGCGACGGCCGCGTGTTCGACCTCGTCATCGGACGCGGTCGGGCGGCCGAACGCGATGTTGTCGCGGATCGTCGTGGAGAAGAGGAACCCCTCTTCGAACACGAGGCCGACCGTCGAGCGCAGCGACATCAACGTGTAGTCGCGGGCATCCCGCCCGTCCACACGGACCGTGCCGGAGGTCGGGTCGTGGAACCGCGCCAGCAGCAGCGCGAGCGTCGACTTGCCCGAGCCGGACGCGCCGACGATCGCGATCCGTTCTCCCGATTCAATACGCAGGGTGATGTCGTGCAGCACTGGCTCGCCACCGGGGTAGGCGAAGTCGACGTGGTCGAGTTCCAACAGCCCGTCCGGGTCCGTGAGGGCGACCGCGTCCGGCCGCTGCCGGACGCGGGACTCGGCGGACAGCAGTTCGAGGATGCGCGCCACGCCAGCGCGGGCCTGCTGGCTCGTGGTGAGGATGTTGGACAGGAACCGCACGGGGGTCACCAGCTGCAGGACGTAGCTGGAGAAGGCGAGGAAGACACCCAGCGTCACCTCGCCGCGCATCACCAGCCAGCCGCCCAGCGCGAGGACCGCAAGCTGGCTCAGCCCGGGAAAGGCATCGAGCGAGGCGCTGAAGGCGGCGGTGATGCGCGCGGTCCGCAGCCGGGACTGGAACAGCGTGTGCGCCTCGGCGTTGAGGGACTGCTGTTCCTGGGCCTCCTGCCCGAAGGCTTTCACCACGCGGACGCCGGTGACGGCCTCCTCGACCACGCCGGCGACCGAGCCCTTGTAGAACTGGTCCGTCCAGCTGGCTGGAAATGTTCGCTGGCGGAACCGCGTCGCGACGACGAGGAACACCGGCATCGAGACCGCCATGATCACTGACAGTAGTGGCGAGAGCCAGATCATCACGCCGAGCGCGACCACCAGCAGGGTGAGGTTGCCATAGGCGATGCCGAGCTGGTGGATGAACATCTGGATCACCGTGAGGTCCGAGGTCGCCCGCGACATGATGTCGCCGGTGCGGAACTCGTCGTGCCCGGCCGCGTCCAGGTACTGCAGGTGGTGATGGACCTGCACCTGCAGGTCGCGCTGGCTGCGCGCCGCCGCCCTGCCGCCGATCGAGCGGCGTAAGTACTGCAGGACGAAGCTCACGACGCCGGCGGCGACCAGGATCGCGACCCACAGCGCCAGCGAGCGTCGCCTGGCCACGATCGCGTCGTCGATGATCACCTGCTGGATCAGCGGCAGCGCGGCGAGCGCGGCCTGGGCGAGAACCGTCAGCGCGATGCCGATCCGGATGGTCCGCAGGTTCCGCCCCAGCAGCGGGCCCAGCATGTCCAGGGTGCCCTGGTTCTTCTTCGCCGTCATGGCGTCACCGCGGACACGTTTCGTCGGGCCAGGCCCGGTCGGGGCGCGTCCGCGGTGGGTGCGTCTGCGGTGGGCGCGACGACACCGACGTGAACGAGCCCGTGGCCGGCCCGGTGGGGCCGCCGTCCACGGTCGCGGCGAGCGTCGTGACCACGACGGGGTGGACGCCGAAGACCGGGCGCGGTCGTGGAGGCGAGAGCGGGCGGGCTCCCAGTCGTCGGCATAGTCCTCTTTCTATAGAGGATCATCAGGGGGTACAATGCAGTTCGGCTACATAGTTTGTTAACCAAAGTAACAACATGGTGTGGTGATACGCAATCTGCTACTGAAAGATGGCGGATTGTCTATCCTGTGGGCAAGGGTGGCCTATCGATCGACAGAAAGTGTTGATCAGAACGTGAATCTGCCGCTGGCGGATCTCCCCCCGACCGCCATCTCTCGCCGCCGACTCCAGCGGCGCGGGCCTGCCGGGCCAGTCGCGCCTCGAGCGGGGTAGCCGGCCGCCGGCCCGGATCGCCATCCCGCCACGGCCGGGTGGATGGCTGCCTGCCATGACCGGCCACTCGGCCCGGACCGGCACCGATCATGACTGGTTCGGCAGCGGTGCCCCGCCAGGCCGTGCACCCTGCCTGTGCTCCCGACGGCGGCGGATGCCGTCCGCCCCCGAGCGGATTACGGTCGATCCGGGTTGTCCGTCGACCGTGTTGGGTTACCGGCCGACGGGCCGCGATGCTTCGTGGCGGCAAGATTGTCTCTGACCATGACCGTGAAGGTGTGGTCGGGACCATTGACCCGCACGCTGTCGGCCAGCGTCCGCTCGTACAGGCGG
>NZ_JWIO01000083.1:2790-6074 GCF_001017755.1 Protofrankia coriariae | reverse complement strand
GACCAGCAGCAGCGGCCCGGCGATGGCGAACTGTTCGATCAGGCCGAGCAGCCACAGCAGGCCCAGCGGGTCGAGCTGGGCGGGCCGGTCGGCGTACCAGTCGCCGCCAGCGCCGGCCAGCCAGTTCCGCGACACCAGGTCGAACCAGTTCCCCACGTGCGCCAGGCCGGCGACCGCCTGCGGGCCGAGCTGTCGCGCCTGGCCGGGCGGGCTGAGCAGCACGGCGAGCCCGACGGTGGCGACGAGGGTGAACAGCAGCAGCGGGAGCCGCTGCTTGACGTGCTCCCTGACATGGTCACGGTAGACACTGCCCAGGCCGGGGGCGGGGCAGCCGTGTTCGCGGCCGTGCCGTTCGCGCGCCGCCGTGGCCCGGGAGCAGGCGGCCAGCAGGACGCGGGCGGTCAGGTAGCCGCTGGCTGCCAGGAGAAGATCCGGCCCGAGCAGTTCCGCGCGGAATCCCCCGGTGCTCTGCAGCATCACCGCGAGCACCGCGACACCGAACACGCCGATTACCGCACGTGATGGGGAAGAGCTCAGCGTACCGCCCTCCAGCCCGAGAAGCAGTCCCGGATCGTCTGTTCGGCGGCCCTGCCGGCGAACGACTCGTGCCGGTCCCGCAGCGGGTCGACGGTGGCGGGACCGGCGTGGAAGTCCACCCGCCACCAGTACAGGCCGGCCAGGGAGCGCTCCCGCGCCATCTGGCAGGCGGCGGCGAACCACCGTTGCTGGACGACCTCGTTGACCGGGCCGCCGTTGTTCGGGTTGGCCGGATGCCGGTAGATGCCGTCCTGCGCGGGAGCGCCCACCTCGTACAGCAGCAGGCTGGGCATCTGACCACGGGCCCGGCGGTCCAGCCAGGAGTGCCAGCCCGCGGCCAGCTCCGCCACGGAGGCGTCGTCGGACAGCGGTAGCTCCGGGTAGGCGTCCACCCCGACCCGGTCCACCGGCATCCGGACCGCGGTGTGCACGAACACGTCCCAGTTGAACGCGTACCCGGTCTCGCCGCCGAACAGGGTCCGGGCGTACGCGGCCAGCTCCGCCCAGCGCGGGTCGCCTTCCAGCGAGCTGAGTTCCGTGCCGATCACCACGGTGGCGACGCCGGTGCGTGCGGCAAGGGCCAGGTAGGGCGTGAGGAAGCGGCGGTAGGAGGCGAACCAGGCGTCCCGGTCACCCGGCCTGATCGTGCCGCGCCAGTCCAGCGGGTTGGCGGCGGTCAGGGTGCGCTCGTCGAGCGTCGGGCGCAGGGTGACGCGCAGGCCGGAGCGTCTGGCCTCGTCCAGGAGGATGCCGAGACGCTCCGGCGTGGGGGTGGTCCGGCCGCCGTGGACGGCGTTGGAGCGGGCCGTGTCGGTGAAGAAGGGGAAGGAGACGCACAGCGCGTTGGCCTCAAGGTCGACGACGTAGTCGACGATCTGGCGGGCCTTGGCGCGGACCAGCTCGACAGGCTCGTCGGGATTGTCGTCCCAGTAGACCTGGACGCCGAGCTCGGGCCGGCCGGGCTGCCAGGGGTAGGCGACGGTGGGGCCCGCCCCCGCCCCCGCCCGCGTCTGCGGGCCGGCTGTCGCGGTGACCGGCGGTGGCGCGGCCGGGTGGAAGGCGGGGGTGCGGTCCTGGGGTGCGGCGGCGCAGCCCGTGCCCGCGATGGTCATGACAAACACGGCGGCCAGCGTCGCGCCGGCCGTGCCCAGCCTGATCACATCGGTTTCGCGATCACGTTGAAGGTGGACTCGCCGTTGCGCAGGAAGCGGACCATCCCCCGGAACACCGCGACCGCTTCCAGCAGGGAGAAGAATGGGATCAGCAGCAGCAGGCAGGGCGGTTCCCACCAGCGGTGCCGCGGGTCCGCCGAGGCCGATATGTTGATCTTCAGGCCTTCCCAGTAGAGCCAGATGCTGTAGGCCATGTTGGCCGCCCAGACGGGCAGCAGCAGGGCGCTGACCGGCGTGGTGTCGGTGTCCCCGAGCAACGAGCCGACCAGGAGGATCAGCCCCAGGTGCTGGATCGGCCCGCATGCCCAGATCAGCACGTTGTGCAGCAGCAGCAGCCGGTGGCGCAGCGGGACGCCGCGGTCGAACGCCAGCCGGAACAGCCCCCAGGACCAACGCTCCCGCTGCCGGATGAAGTCGGCCACGGTGGCCGGGGAGGCGCCGTAGGAGCGGCCGGGGAACCAGTCGCTGCCGCCGGGGTGACGGCCGCAGAAGAGCAGGGCGAACTGGGCGTCCTCGACGATGGCCTGCGGCCCGAAGTCCCAGCCGGTGGCCGCCTCCACCGATGCCCGGACCAGCAGCAGTTCCCCGTGCAGCCCGGCGCGGGGCACGCCACGGCCGGTGGTGGCCGCGAACAGGCTGATGTCGCAGCCTGGGCGGACCGCGTCGGCCAGCCAGGTCAGCTTGTTCACCGCGTGTTCCCGCGGGTAGCTCAACACCCCCTGGGCGAGGTGGCGGGCATTCTCACCGGCGAGCCACTGGGCGTTGAGGAAACGGGCCATGGCCTCGGCGGTGTCGGAGCTGACGCCGGTGTCGTCGTCCATGTGCAGCACCCACACGTCCCCCCTGGCCTCGCCCTCGGCGTAACGCAGCTCGTGGGCGTAGTGGTTCGCGCGGGCCTTGAACCGGGTGCCGTTCGGGGTGCGGTAGCCGCGGGGTACGGTCACCACGCGGATCAGGTGGTCCGACGCCGCCAGCGCGACGATACGGTCGTAGGCGGCGCAGCCCTCCTCGACGACCACGTCCACCCGCAGGTGGGGGAAGTAGTCCGGCAGGTACCGGCAGAAGGAGCGGACGACCCGTTCGAGGGCGGGGTAGGTGTCGTGACGCCCCACCGTCGGGACGACCACGATCAGCGGGTCGCGGACGATTGCCGCGGTGACCGGTAGTTTACGCTCGCGGCGCAGCCGAACGGCCGTGCGCACGCTTCCGTACATACCGATGACGGTGTTTACGATGGGCAACGTCCAGACCACGGCCGCTATCCAGCCCATGAAGCCGAAATCGGGGTCGCGGGCCCAGGCCCACCATCCGAAGGCACCGAACACCGTGAAGCCGATCAGAAACGAACTGAAACCGGGTCGCCATACCGACCGTTCCCGGGATTCGGTCAACGGCATCGTCTCGTGCGCGACGGCGTTGGCCCACTCCAAGGATTCCCGACGCATGAGATGCTCGGACGTGGTCACGCGGCTCCCCCCACAGGAGTCTGATCACGGTCCTTGAAACAATACGCCAGCCGGACCGGAGTAGGTGTAAACCGTCGGCGATACGACGGCTGCCGTAGCTTACCGGCGG
>NZ_JWIO01000083.1:0-2781 GCF_001017755.1 Protofrankia coriariae | reverse complement strand
GGCTGCCGTAGCTTACCGGCGGTCCCGCAGCCGTATCGCCGCGGGTAGGCGGTGGTGTCTTGTGGTGATTCCGTTGTCAGCGCTGACGCCCGGTCCCGACCTGGGTCGACCGGCCCGGACCCGGGGCGGCGTAGGCCGTTGCCGGCTGTGGCAGGCCGTTCGGCAGGCCGACGTGCCCTGAGTCGGGCAGTGACGGTCTCGCCGTCCGGCCGGATTTCCGGTCCGGCCGGGTTCCGCTCCGGGACGGTGAGTTCTACGCCGGCCGGGACGGGAACTCCCGGCCAGGACGGGACATCCGCCCGGCGTGCCCGGCGAAAAGCGCGGCGGTGGCCGATGGGTGGATCACGCGACGGCCGTCGTAGTCGGGGTAGTGGGAACCGTCGTCATTGCGTCCGGTGAGAAGCCAGAACTGGTCACCGTCACCGTCAGCATCCTCGACCGCGGCCGTCCAGGCCGCGTAGACCGTGTCGCGGGCGATCCCGTCGTCCTGCCAGGAGAATTCCTCCAGCACCGCCGGTACACCCGCCACGGCGGCCTCCCGGAAGTGGTCGTGAATCCAGCGGACACCCCATCCCGGCGATTTTTCGCCCCACTGCTGGGGATGCAGGTGAAATGTTCCGTAATCGATCCCGGGCAGCCTGAGGAGCCGGTGCCAGACCACCCCCTCCTGGTTGGATGCGGGGTAGTCGGCCGTGTCGGCACGGCCGTGGAAACCTTCGTCGCCGACCGCGACCAGCTGGCGGGGGGCCAGTTGTCGGACATATCTGCTCATTTCGTCGGCCCAGGCGACCAATGTGTCCCCGGACGGGTCGGAGGGGCAGCGGGGCTCGTTCGCCAGCTCCCAGGTCATCACCGCCGGTTCGTGGTTGTACGGCACGCCGGTATACCGGTTCCGCCGGCTGATCACGTGTGTCACCCAGGCCCGGTAGCATTCCCTGATGGCGTGGCGGTGGAAGAAGTCGTCGTGTTCGGCGGAGAACCACGTGGCGTACCGGGGAATTCCCCCGAAGTCGCTCCAGTTGTTCGTCAGGGCGATCACCAGCCGCAGCCCCAGTTGCCCGGCCCGGAAGACAGCGTGGTCCAGCGGCTCGAAACCGTCCTCGTCGTAGCGGAACGGCTCCGGTTGCAGTACCACGCCGTCCGCCGGAGTTCCATCGAGGAAGCCCCAGCAGCGGACCACCCGCAGGCCGAGCGCGGCGGCATCGGTCAGGACGCTGTCGGTCATCCGTTGGCTTTTGTAGTGCAGGTAGTAGTTGTTGGTGCCGCAGAAGCGGAAGCGTCTGCCGGCGAGCCGGAACGCGCCGTCGCGCACCTGGACGAAATCAGCGGCCCGGCCGGCGGGGCCGAATCCAGTGGGGGAGGACACGCTCCGGAAGAATACGGCTGCCACCCACGGCGAAGCGCTCCCGGGGACAAGATACCGAGACATGAGTCACGTAGCTGTGCGTAGTCATATGGGCGGTGCTCCCTGGAGGTGGCGGTCTGTGTAAGTGACCGCCTGGATAAACGCTGCTCTGGGTAGACGGCCGCCTGCCGTCGGCGACTATCACGGTGAGTGCTTCGTCAGATACATCCGTCGAGTCGGAAAGCGCGCCCGACGACACACGCGCCTGGATCAGGTGCCGAACAGATGGTCGCGGATGGCGACCGCACCGTCCGCAACCGGCAGCCTAACCGGCCGCCATCACCCGGCGTATTCGGTCGTTGCAGTTGTCGGTGATGTAGAGGAGTCGTTCGGTGGCGTCCAGGCCCAGGCCGTTGGGTTCGCACAGACGGGCCGCGGTGGCCGGCCCGCCATCGCCGGAGTAGCCGGCCTCGTCGGTACCGGCGACGGTGGTGATGACGCCGTCGGAGCTGACGCGGCGGATGCGGTTGTTGGCGTTGTCGGCGATGTAGAGATTGCCGGCGGTGTCCGCCGCCAGGCCGCCGGGCCTGGCCAGTTGGGCGGCGGTGGCCGGTCCGTCGTCGCCGGAGTAGCCGGGTGCGCCGGTGCCGGCGACGGTGGTGATGACGCCGTCGGAGTCGACGCGGCGCACCCGGTTGTTGTCGGTGTCGGCGATGTAGACGCGCCCGTCGTCGGTAACCGCGACACTGCCCGGGTTCGCCAGTTGGGCGGCAGTGGCCGGTCCGCCGTCGCCGGAGTAGCCGGGTGTGCCGCTGCCGGCGACGGTGGTGATGACGTCGTTGGTGCCGATGCGGCGGATGCGGTGGTTGCCGGTATCGGCGATGTAGAGGGTGCCGTCGGCGTCCACCAGCACGCTGGTCGGTTTCGCCAGTTGGGCGGCGGTGGCCGGTCCGTCGTCGCCGGAGTAGCCGGGTGCGCCGGTGCCGGCGACGGTGGTGACGGTTCCGACGACGTTGATGCGGCGGATGCGGTTGTTGTCGGTGTCGGCGATGTAGAGGTTGCCGGCCCGGTCTCGGGCCACGTCCGTGGGCGTTGCGAAGTGGGCCTGGGCGGCGGGCCCGTTGTCGCCGGAGAAGCCGTACGTGCCGGTGCCGGCGACGGTGGTGATGACGCCGTCGGCGCCGATGCGGCGGATGCGGTTGTTGCCGGTGTCGGTGAAGTAGACGGCACCGGTGTTGTCCACCAGCGGGTCGTCCGGCTTGCTCAGGTCGGCCGCGGTGGCCGGTCCGTTGTCGCCGGAGAAGCCGGCGACGCCGGTACCGGCCACCGTTATGATCGTTGCTGGTCGCGGTGGCTGGCTGATCAGCAGAACGGCGACCACGCTGGCGACCACCGGGACGGCCGCGGCCACGGCCACGATCCGGCGACGCCGCCGG
>NZ_JWIO01000080.1 GCF_001017755.1 Protofrankia coriariae | reverse complement strand
CCGATCTTGAAACAGTCCCCACCGTGCTGCACCTGGGCTGCGGTCTGGACACGCGTGTCCACCGCGTCGACCCCGGCCCCGGCGTGCGGTGGTTCGACGTGGACTATCCCGATGTGATTGACCTTCGCCGACAGATATATCCGTCGCGTGGGGGTTACGAGACGATCGGTGCGTCCGTCACCGATCCGTCCTGGTTGACGCAGGTGGCGGGTGATCTTCCTGTGTTGGTGGTCGCCGAGGGTCTGACGATGTATCTGAGGAAGAACGAGGGCGAGGCGCTTTTCCGGCGGATCGTGAACCGTTTTCCCGGTGGCCAGTTCGTCTTCGACGGGTTCAGCGGACGTGGCATTCGGATGCGGCGGTTCAACCGGGCGATCCGGGTTGCGGGGGCGACCGTCTCGTGGGGCATGGACGGTTGCGCGGAGCTTGAGGCGATTGATCGTCGGCTGCGGTGCGTGACAGCCACGGGCGCTTTCGACATCGACGGCTATGAGAAGCTGCCGACGGGCTACCGCCTGCTGGCCAGGGTGGCGAAGCTGTTCCCCGCGCTGAGAAGGATGGCGGTCTTCTACCGACTGGAGTTCTGACGGGTGCCGCCGCCCGGATCACACCGCGCTTCGGGCACCGGTACTCGCCTGGCCCAGGAGCCAGCCCGCTCGTAGCCGCCCTCGCTGTACCCACGGTTCGGCGGACGGTCGCCTGCGGGTGCTCGGCGCCGTCGGCGTCGGCGCAGTCGCGAGGTGCTGGCCGGCAGTACGGATGTGGGGGCGGTCTCGTTCCACGTCCCTGCGGACGGACGAGGTCATGCCGGTCGGGGTGCTGCCAGGACTTCGACGAGCCGGCTGGTGAACGCGTCGGGGTGGCTGACGAAACCGGCGTGGCCGCCGGGAAAGTCGACGAGTTCGACGCCGAGGAGGCGATCGCGGCCCGCGCCGGCGGCGACCCGGACGACCTGACGGTCCGGGTGCTCGCGGCGGCGGTGGCCGCCGTCACCCGGGTGGCGGCCGAGTACTGGCTGGACAACGACGAGGCTGTGTTCACCGACATCCTCCAGGTCGCGGTTCGCCAGGCCACCGGGATCATGGACAGCAGGACCGCGGACCGCGGAACCACAGACGACGGAAGTGCGGACGGCAGGGCACGGACGGTGAGAACGCAGCCGGAGGAACAGCCCTGACCGGCCATGCCGGCCGCCGGCACATCACAGGTCGAGCCCTGAAGGCGGCGTTGCAACAGGCGGCACGTTGCAACGGGCGGCTTCGCGACAAACAGCGTCAGGTGGGGCAGGCGCAGCCTGTTCTTGCGGTTTGTTCCGTGCTCTTACGGTTTGTTTCTGCGATTTGGCTGTTTTCGCGGCCCTTTTCCGCCGGAAGCTTTCTTCTTTCTCTTTTCTCGCCAGGAAGCTCCCAGCGCGTTGTCGATGAAGTCGAAGATCTCGTCGTCGGAGGCATCGGGCGCGGGCGCAGGGAGGCCGCTCGGCATGCTCCGGCTCGAGGCCGTCCGGACGGGCTCCGTTCCCGCTCCTGTCGGCGCCGTTCAGTGTGTCGAGCAGGGCGCGCAGGCAGGTGGCGACGGCCGTGCGCCCGTCATCGCCCGCGGTGGGGGCGGGCAGGTAGCAGTAGGTTCCCTCACCGTTGAAGAGCTCTTGATCTGTACGATAATTTGTACTGTCCAGTACATTTTTCGATACGAGATCGAGGTGCTCATGGTTCAGGAACAGGGCGACCGTCTGGATCCCGCGTTGCTGCGGCTGATCGGCGTGCTTCTGCTGGGCGGCCTGATGGGGCTGCTCGACGGCACGATCGTCAACGTCGGGGTCGACACCCTCGGGCGGTACTTCGGCACTTCGTTGAGCACGGTCGGATGGGTCGCCACCGGCTATCTGCTCGCGGTGACCGTGGCCATCCCGCTCAGTGCCTGGGCCACGGACCGGTTCGGCAGCCGGCGGATGTGGCTTGCGGGGCTGTCGGTCTTCCTCGTCGGCTCGCTCGCGAGCGGGCTGGCCCCCTCGATCGAAACTCTGATCATCTTTCGGGTGATCCAGGGCTTCGGGGGCGGCATGCTGGACCCGATCATGCTCACGCTGCTGGCGCGCACGGCGGGCCCTGCCCGGGTGGGGCGGGTGATGGGGCTGATGGGTGTCGTCATGCCGCTGGGTCCCGTCCTCGGCCCGATCGTCGGCGGTGTGATCATTCAGAGTCTGGACTGGCGGTGGATGTTCCTGGTGAACCTGCCGATCGGGCTGGTGGCGCTGGTGTTGTCGCTGCGGGTGGTGCCAGCCGATCCGCCGCGGGCCGAGCGCGCTGCCAGCCGGCTCGACGTTGTCGGGGTGGCGCTGCTGTGCCCGGCGTTCGCCATCCTCGTCTACGCGTTGTCGCAGGCCGGGGAGGATGCAGGCTTCGGCGCCACCCGGGTGCTGGTGACGCTGGCGGTCGGCGGTGGGCTGCTTGTCGGCTACGTCGTGTACGCGCTGCGGGCCCGCGGCGCGGCACTGATCGATCTGCGGTTGTTCACCAACCGTGGTTTCAGCGCGAGCGTCACGGTGATGGCGATCACCGGGGTGATGTTGTTCTCGATGCTGTTCCTGGTGCCGTTGTACTACCAGCAGGTTCGTGATCACGAGGTGTTGGCGGCCGGGTTGTTGCTCTCGCCGCTGGGTGTGGGTTCCTTCATCGCGATGCCGATCGCGGGACGGCTCAGTGACCGGGTCGGCACCCGGGCGCTGGTGCCGGCCGGCGCGTTCGTGATCGCGCTGAGCATGCTGGTGTTCACACAGGCCGGGCCGCACACCGGCGAGGTTGGTCTTGCGGTGTCCGTGTTCGGGACGGGGCTGGGGCTCGGTTTCGTGGGTGCTCCGACCATGGGGGCGCTGTACCGGACGTTGCCCGCGGAGTCGGTGGCGCAGGGGACGTCCGCGCTGTACGTGCTCAACCAGTTGGGTGCTTCGCTCGGTATCGCGGTCGTGGCGCTCATCCTGCAGAGTCGGGCGTCGGACGGGGCATCCGTCGAGACCGCGTTCCACCCGGCTTTCTGGTGGGTGTTCGCCGGGGCGCTCGCGGTGCTGGCGGCGGGCTGGTTCCTGCCGGGTCGGCCCGCGCGGCTGCCCGCCNCCGCGCGGCTGCCCGCCGCCGTCGTCGAGCCGAACATCAGCCAGCCCGTCCAGACTTCGTGACCTGCGGGTGGGCGGCGGGACGCCGGGCCCCACCGCCTACCAACCAGCGGTCGAGGTGATCACCAGTGGCCGGCCCGGCTGGCCTTTTCGGTGGCTTTTCCCGGTACCCGCGTCCCGCGTGCGCGTGCTGGTCAGCCGGTGGCCAGTTCGTCTTCGACGGGTTCAGCGGACGTGGCATTCGGATGCGGCGGTTCAACCGGGCGATCCGGGTTGCGGGGGCGACCGCGGCGCGGCCGTCTGCTCCGAGGGCCGTACCGCGTGGTTGCCTGGTGGCTACGCTCACTTCAGGCAGACGCTGCGAGTAGATGTCACGATCCTGTTCGGGGCCTCTGGCGGCACAGCCATGAGGCGCTGACCGAGAACACGGATACGGAGGCGGTCGAGGCGATGGTGGCCGCCGGCACTGTCTCGCGCCGGGGCGCCGCGTTCCGTGGCCGACGTCGGATATCGCTGATCAGTGTCCGTACCGTCTGGAGCCTTACCGCCGAAGGGAGCCCGTGAGCATGAAATTAGGTGATCTCGCTGAGCGTCCGGCGACGCCGGCGCGTCGGGTCGCTGTCCTCGAGCTGTTGACCGGCGGCCGTGTGACGGAGGCGCCGTCGTCAGGGCGGTATGGCGCCGGGCGCTGCGAGGTGGCCCGGTGAGCGCGGCGGAGCCCCTGCTCGGCCTGCGGTGGGGGATCAAGGCGACCTTTCTCACCTACATCGCCCGGATGCCCGACGGTCAGGGCAGCATCAGCGGCGGCGCGCAGCCCGCCGNNNNCGGCGGCGCGCAGCCCGCCGAGAACGACGAGTTCGTCTTCGAGCCGGATCCGTCGGCCGCGGTACCCGAGGGCGTCGACGGTTTCTGGGCGTTCCGCGGCGATGTCCGTTTCCAGGGCCATTTCGGGCTGCTGTACGTGCGGATCGCCGACCCGCACGTGGTGCTGCGCGGCACGGAGGCCGAGCTGAACGTCGTCGAGCCGTTCGAGTCCGAGACGAAGCCGAGGATTCCCCTGGTGCGGTTCACCCCGCGGCCCGGCACGGCGCCGCCCGGCCTGCGGACCTGGGAGGCCGAGGACGTGCGGCTGCTGGCCGAGGGGGCCGGGCTGTTCAACAACGTGTACTCCGTGGGGGAGCCGTTCGAGCCGCTGAGCATCACCCTGCCGGCCACCTCCCAGACGGGATGATCTCATCCGGACGGGATGAACTCGTGTAGCCAGTCCCGTCGGGGAGAACCCGCCAGCCAGTCCCGCGCGGGAGGGTGGTGCGGCGTGCGGACGTGCAGGCGCCCGCCGCGTTCCTCGACCGCGCGGGTGCGCCGCATCTCCGCGAGCAGGTCGGCCGCCAGCGTCTCGGCATCCGTGTCGAACATCTTGCTCGCATGGTCGACGAGCCACGGCTGCCGCGCCAGGTAGGTGTCGACGTCGTCCAGCGGGATGCCGTCACGGATCATCAGGGCGAACGCGAAGATGCGTTTGCAGGCGTGCCATCCGGCGCGCTGCGGGTCCGCGCGCATGCGTTCGTACCGTGCGTGCGCCGCCGCGAAGACCGCGGGCGGGTCGAGGATGGGGCCGCCGTGGCCGGGCAGGGCCGTGCGCACGGCGAGCCGGCTGAGCCTCGCCACGGTGTCGAGTGCGACATCGATCGCGGCCGGGCCGTCCAGGGCGAGGTTGAGCCAGCCGACGTCGTCGGCGTGGATGGCGTCCCCGAGGACGAGCAGCCGCTCCTGCGGCTCGTAGAAACTGAGGTGGTGCGGTGTGTGCCCGGGAGTGGGCACCACCTCCCACTCCGACGGCCCGGCTCGCAGCGTCTGCCCGGCCTCGAGAGCGTGGTCGACGTGGTATCGCTCGACCGGCTGGTCGANNNGACCGGCTGGTCGAGCCATGCGGACAGGCACGCGTCCGCCCGCCGGCTGTTGATCGCCTGGGCGTCCTCGCGGGCGGCGGCGACCGCGATCCCGTGGACGTCCCGCAGGCGGGTGTTCACGCCGACGTGGTCGCTGTGCCAGTGGGTGTTCACGACCAGTTCGACGTCCGTGATGCCGATGCCGGCCGTGGCCAGCGCGTCCTCGATACGCGAGGTGTCGCTGCCGAACCCGGAGTCGAAGATCACGCGAGATCCGTCACTGGTCGCGATCACGTTGGCGCTGGGGAAACCCACCGCCAGGAAGTGCAGCCAGCCAGGTATGCGCAGGGAATCTGACGGCACGGCGTTCCCCCTTCCGGCGGCGACATCGCCTTCGGCCCTCCCGCGCCTCCGAGCCCGCGGTATCCAGGCTCGGACGTTCGTACTTGGACGACCGATAGTTGGAGGCCCAAATAATAGTAGTCATCCGCGCCTCATGGAAGATCCCGGAACCCGCGTCCCACCCGGCTCCAGCGTGCGTTCACCAGCCAGGAACTGCCGGTGACGATGCTCCTGGTCGAGCGGGCCGAGGCGTCCAGGGTGAAGGTCCGGCTGGTGAAGGATCCGGTCACGCAGGCACTCGAGGACGCGTGGGCTCTCGTCAGGACCAGGAGCCTGCCCGCGGCGGCGCGAACCCACGTGCTGCCCAGTTGTCACCGCCCGCCGGGGCGGCCGGCAACGCAGTCGTCACCGGCCGCCCGGGCGGCATCGCGGGAGAACGGCGGTGCCGCCTACCGGCCGCCGGCGGTCAGCTCGTCGGCAGGCGCCCGCAGAGTCGTCGTCCTGCCTGTCCCGCGGAGGGGCGTAGACGGTGAAGGCGTAGACGGTGAAACAGCCCAGCTGATCGATGAGCCCTGGTACCTCGGGTAGCCGCGACGACGCTGGGATCATGTGGCCGGTCTCTGGCTGGCAGGGCCGGTGGTGTCGAACCGGCGGCTCATCGATCGTCACTCTCGATGGGGATGGCGGGCTGGGCGCGTTCTATTCGCTACCGTACGCATCCGCCGTATACCGGTTGATGATCAAATGTGTCGAGGCGCCGGACGGCCACTGCTGATCTGGGTGTGGCTGCTCTGTCATTTCTGTCGTTGTCGATCGCCGTTAGGTGATGAAATATCCGAATAGCGAGTTATACTCGTACACATGTTCGATTCCACAGTGGCCGCTGTCGCCACCGAGGCCACCGCGGCCGTGCCCGCCACCGCCACCG
>NZ_JWIO01000082.1 GCF_001017755.1 Protofrankia coriariae | reverse complement strand
CCGATCTTGAAACAGTCCCCACGGTACCCGGCGGTCCATCGGGATCTTCTACCATCCGAGTCTCGACACCGTGCTCGAGCCGTTGCCGGCGTTCGTCGGCGCGGACGGCACCGACTTCGAACCGGTGGTGCTGGGTGAACTCGCCGAGAACGTGGTCGAGGACTACATGAGGACCTACGGCCGTCCTGATCAGGTGGCGGCCTGGCGGGAGGGCCGGCCGTACGTCTCCGAGCTGGCGGAAACCTCGGCCGGACGCTGAACCACCCACCCGACCGAACATCGGATAGGCGACAGCGAGTGGCGGAGAGCTGGCTCGCTGAGCCAGTTCTCGTGCCCTTGCGTCCCAGCACCTGCCCGATCCATGCGTCACCTCCGACGAACAGGGAGCCAACGGTGCGTTGAACGCGTTCGTCGATCCGCTCAAGCGAGCCGGACGGGTCAAGCGGGAGGGGCGAACGGATTCGACGGTGCGTGTTTCCCGATCTGTCGGGCCAGCGACCTTCCGCCTCCATGCGACGTTGTGCGGCTAGAATCGCAGCAGCTTGTGCGGAGGATATGGACGTTTTCGTGATGGTGGGCGGTAGTTGGTGCCGTCCGGGGGTGGACGCCGAGCTGTGATCGTTGACCGTACGCGGATAGGTGCCGCGCTGCCAGCCTACGAGCTGGGAGACCAACTCGGTACCGGCGCGTTCGGGCTGGTGATCGCGGGCCGGCACCGCCGGCTGGACAGGCCCGTGGCCATCAAGGTGCTGGCCGCGGCCCAGGAGGGCGCGGGCACCGATTTCGCCGCCGAGGCGCGGCTGCTCGCCGGTATCGACCATCCGCACGTGGTCCGGGTCTACGACTACGTCGAGACCGTGGACCTGCATCTGATCATCATGGAGCTGCTGGGCGGGGGGACGCTGACCCGCCGCCGGGTGGGCCTGCCGCCCGAGGACGCCTGCGCGGTCGGGCTGGCCGTGGCTGCGGCGTTGTCCTGCGCGCACGGCCAGGGGATGCTGCACCGCGACATCAAGGCCGACAACATGCTCTTCGACACCACGGGCCTGCTGAAGGTCACCGACTTCGGGATCGCGAAGATCGTCGAAGGGACGGCGGCCACCGCCAGCGCGCTCGTGGGCACCCCCGCCTACATGGCCCCCGAACAGATCACCGGCGGTCGGCTGGGGCCGGCCACCGACCTGTACGCGCTGGGGATCGTGCTCTACCAGCTACTGGCCGGCGTGGCGCCGTTCGACCCGAAGCTGCCGGTGCGCGCACTGTGGCAGCAGCACCTCGACCTCGTCCCCGCGCCGCCGGCGGGGANCGGGGACGCCCGCCCCGGTCGCGGATGTGGTCCTGCGCGCCCTGGCCAAGGACCCGGCCGACCGTCAGCCCTCCGCCCACGCCTTCGCCCTCGAGCTGGCCCATGCCGCCGCCGACGCCTACGGCCCGGACTGGACCGCCCGCTCCAGCATCCGGCTGCGCCTCGACGACGACGTCCGTCAGGCCGCCGGCCACGTTCCGGCGCCCGGCGAACGGGTGCCGCCGACGGCCAGGTACGTACCCACGGCACCACCGCCACCGGCCGACGCTTTCAGGCCCTCAGCGCCACCTCCGCCGGCTGATGCCTTCAGACCCGCTGCGGCGGCATCGCCGGCCGATGCCTTCAGGCCCGCGCCACCGCCGCCGGCTGATGCCTTCGGCAAGGCCGACGCCTTCAACAAGGCTGATGCCTTCAACAAGCAGGAACCACCCTCCTACCAGGACCGTGGCCATGAGCCGAGCCTGGGAGCCGACCGTGGCACCGATACGGGCACGGGTAGTGGCACGGGCCATGGCGCACAGCCGCCCTGGCCGCACCAGGCACAGCCGCCCTGGCCGGGCACGCTGCCTCTCCAGTCGCCGGCCGCGCCCGGTGACGGCGGCCGGGGCCGTGGACCTCGACGTCGGCTGTGGTGGGCGTTCGCCACCGCTCTCCTGCTTGCAGCCGCCATCGCCGCGGTTGTTTCCCTCACCACCCTCACCGATAGCGACGAAACCTCGTCGGCGTCCGGAGGAACGGTAGCCGTTTGGCCCAGCCCGACCGTCTCATCAGCCTCATCAGGTTCGTTGAGTTCGTCGGATTCAGATGTTTCATCGGTTTCGTCAGCCTCGCCGGCTTCGGGCGGTGCCGCCTCCGGAGCCGCCGGGGGCACCGGTGCGTCAGCGGCCTCCGGGGTGAAGCCGTGGTCCGAGACGAACGCGGTGCTGACCGCGACGGACGGCGTGGCCACCTCGGTACGGGCCGAAACACTGTCCTACTGCATTTCCGTGGGGCACGGCATCACACTGTCCAGCGGACAGGACATCCCGTTCGAGAAAATGAAAAGCATAGAGGTGCTGCGCTCGGACGAGCAGTTCACCCCGAACGGCAAGGCCGACCTGGTCGTCACCCTGCTCACCGGCCAGACGGCGCGGGGTGGCATCGGAACCGGCTGCGATTTCTTCGGCACCAACGACCTGGGCCGTTTCAGCATCTACCCGAACCGCCTGAAGCGAATAGACTTCCAGCGTTAAGAGTGCCGGAAGGCCGCGGACGACGTCCGCGGCCTTCCGCACGGAACATGATTCGGACGAGTTTGTCGTTCGGTACGTTTTTCGGCCCGGTTGACGTACACAACAACAGCCATACGTCGATCTTGCCTGCTGTCCACCAGCGGACGTTGTCGCCGGCGCGGCTGTTGATGGTCAATTGATCGTTGCTCCGTGTGTCCGGCGGATGGCGGGGGCTGCCCGCCCGATCCGGGACGGCCAACCGAGTTACGGCCTCGGGGCGGAGCCGGCGGACGAGGGGGCTCCTGACACCCCGGCCCGCCGCTGGAGGCGGCATGCCGGGCGGCCACGATCTCCCTGTGCCCTGTGCCCTGTGCCCTGTGTTGCCGCGTCGGGCCGCCGTGTCCGCTGGGCCGGTAACGTTGTACTGGTCATGACCGTGTCCCTTGACGGCCATCCGTGGCCGAGTTCCGGCAGTCGCCGTACGTCTCGGCAGTCCGACCTGTTCGACCGGCTCGTCGAGATTTTCCTGCGTGAGGGGTTCGCACACTTCACACTTGCTGATCTTGCCGCGCGGCTGCGTTGCTCGAAGTCGAGTCTCTATGCGCTGGCGCACAGCAAGGAGCAGCTTGCCGTCGCGGTCGTCGTCCACTTCTTCCGTACCGCCGCGGCCGAGGTGGAGCGGCGGGTGACCGGGGTCACGGATCCTGGTGCGCGGGTCGGTACCTATCTCGCGGCCGTGGCGGAGGAGCTGAAACCCGCGTCCGAGGCCTTCCGGCGGGATCTCGCGGCCTTCCCGCCGGCCCGTGACGTCTACGAGCTCAACACGCGGATCGCGGCGGCGCGGATCCGTACGCTCGTCGCCGAAGGGGTGGCCGACGGGGCCTTCCGCGATGTGCACGCGTCCTTTGTCGGGCACGTGGCGACTCTTGCCATGGTTGCGATTCAGCAGGGTGAGGTCGCGGTTGTCACGGGCCTTTCCGATGCCGACGCCTACGCTGAGCTGGCGAAACTGCTGCTGCACGGGATCGTTCAGGATACGGGTACGGATGCCGCCGGACGGCCTGGCCAAACGGCCAACGGTCTGTCCGGCTGACGGTGCGGAGGGATGGCGGCCCGCCGGGGCACGTGCGCCGGGCAGGGGCAAGGCGGGTCAGGAGCGGGTCAGGAGCGGGCGAGGTGCCGGCTGATGACCAGCCGCTGGATCTGGTTGGTGCCTTCGAAGATCTGCATGACCTTGGCTTCGCGCATGTACCGTTCGACCGGATAGTCGTGGGTGTAGCCGGCACCGCCGAACACCTGGACGGCGTCCTCGGTGACTTTCATGGCGGCGTCGGTGGCGACCAGTTTGGCGATGCTGGCCTGACGGGAGAACGGTAGCCCGGCGTCGCGGCGGCGGGCGGCGGCGAGCGTGGTGGCGCGTGCCGACTCCACGGCGGCGGCCATGTCGGCGAGCAGGAAACCGAGCCCCTGATGTTCGATGATCGGTTTGTCGAAGCTCGTGCGCTGCCGGGCGTAGGCGACCGCGTCGTCGAGGGCGCGTTGGGCCAGGCCGACGGCGGTGGCGGCGATCCCGAGGCGGCCGGAGTCCAGTGCGGACAGGGCGATCGACAGCCCCTGCCCGGGCTGTCCGACCAGCCGGTCGGCGGGCAGCCGGACGTCGGAGAAGTTCACGATGGCGGTGGGGGAGCCCCGCAGCCCCATCTTCCTCTCCGGTGGCTGGGCGGTCAGGCCGTCGCTCGTGGCGTCGGCGACGAAGCAGGAGATGCCGCTGGAGCGGTCGTCGGAGGTGCGGGCGAAGACGGTGTAGAAGTCCGCCGCCCCGCCGTGGGTGACCCACGCCTTGGTTCCGGCCAGCAGGAAACCGCCGTCCGTGGTGGCGGTCGCGCGGGTGCGCATCGCGCTCGGGTCCGAGCCGGCGTGCGTCTCGGACAGGCAGTAGGCGCCGAGCAGGTCGCCGCCCAGCAGTCGCGGGAGCAGGGTCTCACGTTGCGCCGGGCTGCCGGCGATGGCCAGCGGGTAGCAGGACAGTGCGTGCACGCTGACGCCGACGGCGACCGCCGCCCACCGGTAGGCGATCTCCTCCAGGACCTGCAGGTACACCTCGAACGGCTGGCCGCCGCCACCGACCTCCTCGGGGTAGGGCAGGCTGAGCAGCCCGGCCCGGCCCAGGACCGTGAACGCGTCACGAGGGAACCGGCCGGCTTCTTCCCACTCCACCACCCGCGGCTCGAGCTCCTTCTCCGCGATCGTGCTGGCGAGTTCGACCAGCTCACGCGCCTCGTCCGAGGGAAGTAGACGTTCCGCGGGCATCCGGACCTCCTTGACGACTCGGAGAGTCGATACTCGAAGTCGTACCAGGGTACTGCTTCATTCCTTTTCGGCAGGTGGGTTCGGTTGCCACGGCCGCTCGAAACGCGTGTCGGGAGGCGTGGAGCGTCCATGAGGCCCTGGGCGGCCGCGCCAGGCCCGCCGGTGTGACCAGGCCGGGCCGGCCAGGGAAGCCAGGCGGCGGTACGGCCAGGTCAACTTTTCTGATCATCTCAGGAGGTGTCGGGGCCGGGTCGGACACTGACGGCGTCGGCCGCCATCGAACTGGGCGGGCCGCGCCTGCCGCCGACGTAGCCGTAGAACGTCGAGCGAGAAATACCAGCTCCGGTGCGGTCCTCTCGACGCTGAGATCCCGTGGGAGCCGTCGGAGCCGATCATCAAAGTGGGCGTCCAGCTGGTGATCGTTCGGTGGATGAATCAGGAGTGCCGGCGTCGGCGGTACCGATCCGATGTTCTTGCTGTGCAGATGATGCTGGTGCCGTCATGGCATAACACCCACCACCGCTGACCTGCGGTTGCAGGTCGGTTTCGTCCAGATTCCCCAATTCGGGCGTTGTTCCGCGCCACATCCCCTAAAATCATGGGGTTCGCTGTCGTGCTCGTCACCGTGAGAAAGGTCAGGATCAGGCGTGGGGGAACTCGCCATTGTCACCGGTGCTTCGCCGGATTCGTCAGATATCTCTGAGGTGAATTATATCAACCAGGCAGGTGGCCGGAATTTCGCGCCGTTGGATCCGGTTGTCCGCGGTGTGTGCGACAGGTTGCGGCAGACGCCGGCCGCCGCGAAACAACTGACTTCCAACGGACTGTCGATCCCATTTGACGGCGACCGTTTCACGTTGCTGCGCGACAGCGCCCCGCTGCTGTCCGATCCGGCCGCGCTCCGACGCCGGTTCCACGAGGACGGCTACCTGCACCTGCGCGGCGCGCTCGATCCGGACGAGGTCCGCGCGTTACGGGCCGACTACTTCTCCCGGTTCGACCCGGTCTACCTGAGGCCCGGGACCGAGCCGGTCCACGGTGTTTTCTCCGGGCAACTGCCGCCGGACCTTCCACCGCACGGCTGGCCGGGTCATCCGGCCCACAGCTTCGCCCGTTCGGCGGCTTTCACCCGGTTCATAGAGAATCCGAGACTGCTGCGCCTGGCCGAGACGCTGCTGGAGGCCCCCGCGCTTCTGCTGCCGCGGCGTATCGTCCGGCATTTCCACCGTGGGTCGCCCACCGCGACCCGCGCCCACGTCGACTTCGACTACCTCGACGCGGGTTCCGACCATCTGGTGACGATGTGGATACCGCTGGGTGACTGCTCGGTCGAGACCGGCGGCATGGTCTACCTGGAGGGGTCGCACCGTCTCGGCCATGAGAAACTGGCACCCCTGCGTGAGGTGACGGACCGTCCGGACGATCCCCGGCCGATCAGTCACGATCTCTTCTGGGTCTCCAGCCAGCTGGGCCTGCGATGGATGCACGCCGTCAGCAGGGCTGGCGACATCACCCTGCACAACTCGCACCTCATCCACGCGTCCCTGGACGTCACAGGGGATGTGATGCGGCTGTCCACCGATCTGCGCTTCGCCCGTCGTGACGACGCCATCGACCACCGTTGGACGATCCCCTGGTCGGGCGACGACGGGAACTGAGAATTCCGCCTCCTCCTCNCGGCCCGAGCCGATGCGGGGAGCGGCGCGTATGCGGCCCGTCCCGCCGATGTGGCGCGGGTGTCGAACCGGCTGTCGCGACCGCGGCGAACAACGATGTTTTCGCCGGCCCGGCCCGAACGTCGGAACAACCACCGGCGACGGATTCGGAGTGGAGACGACTCGGCATGGAGCGGTGGTTCTGCCGGGTGTACGGAAAAATCCCGAGAAGGCCGTTCCCCGCATATCGACGCATATCGGAGCCCGCCTCACCCGCTGGTCACGGAGGTGCTGAACAGTATCCTGATGACGTCAGCACGGACCGACGTGCGCGGATAGGAGCGGATAGGAGATGCGGCGTGCAGAACGACCCACAATCGATTTCGTCCGCGGGAGACGCGCCAGATCGTGCCGGGGCTGCCACCGACACCGATATTCCGGTGACAGTACGCATTCCCGCTGACGGGATCGAGTTGGTCGGTGACGCCTACGGCAACCCGGCCGCCGCCCCGGTGCTGCTCCTGCACGGCGGCGGCCAGACCCGCCATTCCTGGGGCACGACCGCCCGCATGCTCGCCCGTGACGGCTGGTATGCGCTCACCATCGATCTACGTGGGCATGGCGACAGCGGCTGGTCCCCCGACGGGATCTACCCCCTCAGCCGGTTCGCTGCCGATGTCGTGGCGGCCGTGCGGTGGACGGGGCGGGTGCCCGTGCTCATCGGGGCATCCCTCGGTGGCATTGCCTCGCTGGCGGCTCTCAGGCAGCATCCCAATCTTGCGGCTGGTGTCGTCCTTGTCGACGTCTCACCGTTCCTGCAGGCCGCCGGTACGAATCGCATCCGCGAGTTCATGACAGCCAGGCCGGAGGGCTACAGTTCTCTGGACGAAGTCGCCGACGCCGTCGCGGCCTATCTTCCGCACCGGCCCCGACCGCGCAACATCAGCGGCCTGCGCAAGAACCTCCGTCGGGTCGACGGCCGGTGGTTCTGGCACTGGGATCCCGCTTTTCTGCGTGATACCAGCAGCCAGCTGTCCCAGCGCGAGCACGTAATCACGTCCGGGCTCGCGGAGGCGGCCGCCTCGCTGCGGATCCCGACCCTGCTCGTGCGTGGTGGCCAGTCGGACGTACTGAGCGTCGACGATGCCCGTCGTTTCCTTGAGCTGGTTCCCCACGCCGAATATGTCGACGTGGCCGGAGCCCATCACATGGTCACAGGTGACGACAACTCGTTTTTCGACCAGGCGGTCCGCGACTTTTTCGACCGGCGTGTCCGTCCCCGTCAACGTCTCGGTCTCGACACGGCCCCGCCGTCGTTGTGACGGGTCCACCGGCATTCATCAGCTGATCGCCCGGCTCCGCGGCGTGCCATGAGCACCGCGCGGTG
>NZ_JWIO01000081.1 GCF_001017755.1 Protofrankia coriariae | reverse complement strand
CCAACATCGGCCACACCCAGGCCGCCGCCGGCATCACCGGGGTGATCAGCGTGGTCGGGGCGCTGCAACGCGGGGTGCTGCCGAAGACGCTGCACGTCGACGCCCCGTCCCCACACGTCGACTGGACCACCGGCGCCGTCGAACTGATCACCGACACCCGCCCCTGGCCCGACGTCGACCGGCCCCGACGGGCCGCCGTGTCGTCCTTCGGGATCAGCGGCACCAACGCCCACATCATCCTCGAGCAGGCCCCACCCGCGGACGACAACGACGGGGACACAGCCGGTGGGAACGCGCCCGGGGCCGCCGGCACGCCCGGCGGGAACATCTCCGACGCGGACGGCACGCCCGCCGCGAACGCGTCGCGCGCAAGCACGGCGGACGCGGACACGCCTGACCCCGGGAGCGCGTCCGGGGCAGACCGGGCGGCCGATGCATCCGAGACGGTGCCCGTGCTGTGGACGCTGTCCGCACGCGGCGGGCCGGCGCTGCGGGCGGCCGCGGCCAGGCTGCACGACGCCGTGTTCACCCGGCCGGACGCCCGTCCCGCCGACGTCGGGCTGTCGCTGGCGACCACCCGTACCGTCTTCGACCACCGGGCCGCCGTGGTCGGCACCGGCCGTGAGGCGCTGCTCGCCGGGCTGCGCGCTCTCGCCGCCGGCGAGCAGGCGCCGGGCGTGGTGTCCGCGGCCACCACCGGGAACCCGGGTGGGAACCCGGGTGGGACGGTCTTCGTCTTCCCCGGCCAGGGCTCCCAGTGGCCGGGAATGGCCGCCGGCCTGCTGGACTCCTCCCCGGTGTTCGCGGAGTCGATCGCGGCCAGCGCGGACGCGCTCGCCCCGTACGTCGACTGGTCGCTCGTGGACGTGCTGCGCGGGGTGGACGGCGCGCCCACCTTCGAGCGCGTGGACGTGGTGCAGCCGGCGCTGTTCGCGGTGATCGTCGCGCTGGCCCGGCTGTGGGAGTCGCTGGGCATCCGGCCCGACGCGGTCATCGGGCACTCGCAGGCCGAGATCGCCGCGGCGCACGTCGCCGGCGCCCTCACCCTGGACGACGCCGCCCGCATCGTCGCGCTGCGCGCCCAGGCGATCACAAAGATCGCCGGGCTGGGCGGGATGGTCTCGGTGCCGCTGCCCGCCGCCACCGTCGAGGCCGACCTGCCCGAGCTGGCCGCGCTGGCCGGTGGCGCCCCGGGCAGCATCTCGGACGACGTCTCGATCGCGGCCGTCAACGGCCCGGCCGCCACCGTCGTGTCCGGGCGGCCGGCCGCCCTCGACCAGCTACTCGCCGCCTACCAGGAGCGCGGGGTCTCCGCCCGGCGCATACCGGTCGACTACGCCTCCCACTCCGCCCAGGTCGAGGCCATCCGCGACGACGTACAGACCCTGCTCGCGGACATCGCGCCACGTCCCGCGAACGTCGCCTTCTACTCGACGGTGACCGGCGGACGGCTCGACCCGGCCGAGCTGACCGGCGACTACTGGTACCGCAACCTGCGCCAGCCGGTCCGGCTCGACGACGCGGTCCGCGCGGCGCTCGCCGACGGCCACCGCATCTTCCTGGAGTCCAGCCCGCACCCCGTACTGACCATCGGCATCCAGCAGACCGTCGACGACGTCGCCGAACACGGCCTGGCCACCGCACGCAGCACCGGCGCCGTCCCCGGGCACAGCACCGAGGACGCCGCCGGAAACACCGCCGGGAGCACCGCTGCTGGGAACCCCGTCGGCGGGTGGGACGCGGCGGCGGGACCCGTCCTGGTCACCGGCACGCTGCGCCGCGACGACGGCGGCTGGGACCGGCTGCTGCTCTCCCTCGCCGAGCTGTACGCGCACGGCGTCACGCCGGACTGGCCCGCCGTCTACGGGCCGCACGCCCGCGTCACCGAACTGCCCACCTACCCGTTCCAGCGGGAACGCTACTGGATCACCGCGCCGACGCACGCCGGCAGCCCGGCACCGGGCCTGGCCGCCGGGCATCCGCTGGCCGACGCGGCGCTGCCCGTCGCCGGTGACGACAGCCTGCTGCTCACCGGACGGCTGACCACGGCCACCACACCCTGGCTGGCCGACCACGCCGTCGCCGGCAGCACGGTGCTGCCGGGCGCGGCGGCCGTCGAGCTCGCCCTGCACGCCGGCGCCCTGGTCGGCCACGGCCACCTGCGGGAGCTGACGTCGCACGCCCCACTGGTGGTCCCGGACGGCGGCGGCGTCCGCTTCCAGCTCGTGGTGGGCCCGCCGGAACGCGACGACCCCGGCATCCGGCCGGTGACGCTGTACTCCCGCCCGGAGGGCTCCCGCCCGGCCGCGGGACGGCCGGACTACATCCGGCCAGGTGACGGCTGGTCAGGTGGTGGCAACGCCCACCCCGACGAGGACGTCCCCTGGACCCGCCACGCCAGCGGCCTGCTCGCCCAGCGGCCGCTGGCGCCGGCACCGGACGACCTCGCCGGGCAGTGGCCGCCGGCCGACGCGGTCGGCATCGACCTCGACGGCTTCTACGACCGGCTCGCCGACGACGGGTACGGCTACGGCTACGGCCCGCTCTTCCGCGGCCTGCGCGCCGCCTGGCGGCACGGTGACGACGTCCTCGCCGAGGTCCGGCTGCCCGTCGCGGACGCCGCCGAGGCCGACGGCTACGGGCTGCACCCGGCCCTGCTCGACGCCGCCCTGCATCCGGTCGTCGGCCTGCTGCCCGGCCAGGGCGACGCCCTGCTCCTGCCGTTCGCCTGGACGGACGTCTCGCTGGCCGCCACCGGGGCGACCGCGCTGCGGGTCCGCGTCCGCCCGACCGGCACGGGCACGGTGAGCGTGCACGCCGCCGACCCGGCCGGCGCCGCGGTGCTGTCCGTCGGCGCGCTGGCGCTGCGGCCGGTCGCGCCGGGCACGCTGGCCGCCGGTGGCGCCGACGCGGCGTACCTGCTGGACTGGTCGCCGCTACCGCCGCTGTCGCCGCCCGCGACACCCGCGGACGCCGCACCCACCGGCCTCGTTGGCGGCGCTGGCGCTGTCGACATCCTCCCGGATCTTCCGAGCCTTCCCCCGGACGCGCCGGCCCCGGCCACCGTCGCCGTCTGGGTGAACGCCCCGTCGGCACCGGGCATCCCGGCACCGGACGTTCCAGCGGTGGACGTTCCAGCGGCGGACGTTGCGGCAACGGTCGCGGCCACCACCGAGCGGGCGCTCGCCACGGTGCAGTCCTGGCTGGCCGACGAACGTTTCGCGGTGGGCCGGCTGGTCCTGGTGACCCGCGGCGCGGTCGCCACCCGTACCGGCGAGGACGTCACGGACCTTGCCGCGGCCGCGGTCTGGGGGCTGGTGCGCTCGGCCCAGTCCGAGCATCCCGGCCGGCTCGTCATCCTCGACCTGGACGGCGACACCGACACCGACACCGGCGCCGACCCGGCCCGTGCGGCCGCAGTGGCGGCGGCGCTGGCCAGCGGGGAACCCCAGGCCGCGGTCCGCGACGGCGTGGTGCTGCTCCCCCGGCTCGTCCGGCAGCCCGCGCCCGGCTCACCCGCCTCGGGCGAGCTGCCACCGCCGCCCGGCGACAGCGCCAGCCTGGTCGACACCGGCCTGTACGGCGACCGTGACCTCAGCGGCGCCACGGCCGGCGACGCTGACAGCACCACCGGCACCGGTGCCGGTGCCGGCCAGCGCACAGGCGCCGGATGGGAGGCGGGTGGCACGCCGTGGCGGCTCGACGTCACCTCGCCCGGCAGCCTGGACGCGCTCGCGCTGCTGGCCGACCCGGACGCGGCGGGGCCGCTCGCGCCGGGAGAGGTCCGGGTCGCGCCGCGGGCCCTCGGGGTGAACTTCCGCGACGTACTGATCGCTCTCGGTGTCTATCCGGGCCGGGCCCGCATCGGCGCCGAAGGGGCCGGCGTGGTCGTCGAGACCGCCCCCGACGTCACCGACCTCGCCCCCGGCGACCGGGTCACGGGGCTGCTGCCGGGCAGCGCCGGTACGCTCGCGCGCGTCGACCGCCGGCTGCTCGTCGGCTTCCCGGCGGACTGGTCGTTCGCGCGGGCCGCCACCGTCCCGGTCGCGTTCCTCACCGCCTACTACGGCCTGTTCGATCTCGGTGCCCTGCGGCCGGGCGAGCGGGTGCTGGTGCACGCCGCCAGCGGCGGGGTCGGCCAGGCCGCCGTGCAGCTCGCCCAGCAGGCCGGCGCGGAGGTGTTCGCGACCGCCAGCCCCGCGAAATGGGACGTGCTGCGCGCCCTCGGCCTGGACGACGACCACATCGCCTCCTCCCGCGAGCTGGATCCCGTCGACGGCTTCGAGGCCCGGTTCGGCCGGGTCGACGTGGTGCTCAACGCGCTGGCGCACGAGTTCACCGACGCGTCCCTGCGGCTGCTCGGCCCCGGCGGCCGGTTCGTCGAGATGGGCAAGACCGACCCGCGGCGTCCCGAGGAGCTGGCCGCGCACCATCCCGGCGTCTCCTACCTGCCGTTCGACCTGCTCGCGGACGTCCCGCCGCAGCGGATCGCCGAACTGCTCACCGAGTTGGGCCTGCTGTTCGCCCGGGACGCGCTGCGCCCGCTGCCGGTGGCGGCCTGGGACATCCGGCACGCCCCCCGCGCGCTGCGCCACCTCGCGCAGGCCCGCCACGTCGGCAAGCTCGCGCTGACCGTGCCGCACCGGCTCGACCCGTCCGGCACGGTCCTGGTCACCGGCGGGACGGGGACGCTCGGCCNCTGGCCGCCCGCCGGCTGGTCACCCACCACGGGGTGCGCCACCTGCTGCTGACCAGCCGTAGCGGGCCGGCGGCGGACGGCGCCGCCGAACTCGTCGACGAGCTCACCGGGCTGGGCGTCAGCGTCACCCTGGCCGCCGTCGACGTCGCCGACCGGGACGCGCTGGCCGCGCTGCTGGCCACCGTCCCCCGCACCCACCCGCTCACCGCGGTGATCCACACGGCCGGGATCCTCGACGACGCCACCGTCACCGGACTGACCCCGGAGCGGCTGCGGAGGGTGGCCCGGCCGAAGATCGACGCGGCGTGGAACCTGCACGAGCTGACCCGCCACGCCGATCTCGCCGCCTTCGTGCTCTACTCGTCGGTCGCGGGCGTGGTGGGCACCCCGGGGCAGGCGAACTACGCGGCGGCGAACACCTTCCTCGACGGGCTGGCAGCAGCCCGCCGCGCCCACGGGCTGCCGGCGGTCTCGCTGGCCTGGGGCTACTGGGAGCAGGCCAGCGGCATGACCGGCCATCTCGGCCGGGCGGACGTGGCCCGGCTGGGCCGCGGTGGGCTGCGGCCGCTGCCCACCGAGACCGCGCTGGCCCTGTTCGACGCCGCGCTCACCACCCCGCACCCGGCCCTGGTACCGGCCCGGATCGACCGGGACGCGTTCGGCCAGGACGACAACCGGCCGGCGGTGCTGCGCGGCCAGTCCCGCCCGGCCGTCCGCCGCGCCGCCGGTGCCGGCGACGGCCACGGCGGCCCAGCCGGCCCAGCCGGCCCGGACGGCCTGGCGGGTGACGGCGGCACGCGGTCGGGAGCGGGCGCGTCACTGGCCGACCGGCTCGCCGGGCGACCCGAGGACGAGCGGGAGCGGATCCTGCTCGACCTGGTGCGCACGACCGCGGCGACCGTGCTCGGCCACGCCGACGCGGCGGTGATCGAGGTCGACCGCGGATTCCTCGCGTCCGGGTTCGACTCGCTGACCGCGGTGGAGTTCCGCAACCGGCTCGGCGCGGCCGCCGGGCTGCGGCTGCCGAGCACGCTGCTGTTCGACCATCCGACCCCGGCGGCGCTGACCGCGCACCTGCGCACCCTGCTCGTACCGGCCGCGCACGGCGGTGCTGGGAGCGCGGCCGTCCCGTCCCAGCGGGAATCGCTCACCGACGTGCTGGACCGGCTGGGCAACGTCCTGACGACCGCGCCCGACGCCGCCACCGACCCCGACGCCCACGAACGGGTCGCGGTCCGGCTGCGGCAGCTCCTCCAGGTCTGGGACGGCCGCCGGCCCGCCGGCGCGGGCGGCTCCCTCGCAGGCGACCTGGCGGATCTCCAGTCGGCCGACGACGACGAACTGTTCGACGTGCTCGACAACGAGCTGACCACCCCGTACGGAGGCTGAGCTCACATGTCCACCGCGTCCTCTGGCTCCCAGGTACCCCCGGTGTCCTCCGCGTCCGCCGCGTCCGCCGCGTCCGCGGGCGGCGGCTCCCGTGAGGAGAAGCTGCGCGACTACCTGCGGCGGGCCACGGCCGACCTGCGTGCCGCCCGCGCGCAGGTGCAGGAGCTGACGTCGTCCCGGCACGAACCGATCGCGATCATCGGGATCGGCTGCCGTTACCCGGGCGGGGTGCAGTCACCAGACGACCTGTGGCGGCTGGTCGCCGACGGCCGCGACGTGGTCGGCCCACCGCCGACGGACCGCGGCTGGAACCTTGACGACCGCTACGACCCCGACCCGGCACGGCCCGGCACCACCTACTCCCGCGAGGGCGGCTTCCTGCCCGACGCGGGCGACTTCGACGCCGCGTTCTTCGGCATCTCCCCGCGCGAGGCGCTGGCGGCCGAGCCGCAGCAGCGGCTGCTGCTGGAGACCGCCTGGGAGGCGCTGGAACACGCCGGGATCAACCCGACGACGCTGCGCGGCTCCGACACCGGCGTGTTCGTCGGGGTGATCGCCTCGGACTACGGTGCCGGCGCCGGGGCCGCGGCGATCCAGCCGCTGGAGGGGTACGTCCTGACCGGCGGGACGACCATGCGTCGCCTCCGGCCGGGTGGCGTACTCGTTCGGTTTCGAGGGCCCGACCGTCACCGTGGACACCGCCTGCTCGTCGTCGCTGGTCGCGCTGCACCAGGCCGTGGGCGCGCTGCGGTCCGGCGAGTGCGGGCTCGCGCTGGCCGGCGGCGTGACCGTGATGCCCACCCTGCGATCGTTCGTCGAGTTCTCCCGGCAGCACGCGCTGGCGCCGGACGGCCGCTGCAAG
>NZ_JWIO01000008.1:137069-152765 GCF_001017755.1 Protofrankia coriariae | reverse complement strand
GTGGCGGGCGAGCCGGGCCGGGACGTCGACCAGATGGGTGCGCAGGGTGGCGCTGCGGGCGCGGGCGTGGAAGACCGAGGTCAGGGTGCCGGCGGCGCGTAGCAGGTTGTGCGTGATCCCGGCGAGCGCGAGCCAGGCGGCGTTCGCGGTGAACACTCCGGAGGGTAGGTGGGCCAACGGGCCGTCGATCATGTCGGCGAGGACCTGTTCGACGATCGCGTGGTCGCGGTGCTGGCCTTCGGCCTGGGCCAGGGTGAACGGGCTGTCGGTGAACACCGTGTGGTAGCGCCAGGCGGTGAACAGCTCCCCCTGGCCAGCCGCCGCCTTGCGGTTGAGGTCTTTGACCCGGCGTACGACGAGGCGGCCGTCGGTGCGGTGTGCTCGGCTGGAGGCGAACGCGGTGTAGGGCACCTCGGCGATCTGCGCGTCCGAGATCCACTGGCCGGTCTGTTCGTCCCAGATCGCGCGGGGGTAGCGGATCGGTGTCCAGGCATCGTCGCCGATCGCGGCGACCGTCCGCGCGATCTTGCGGTCGAGCGGGGTGGTGATGGAGAAGTGGGCGCCGCCACGGCGGCNGCAGGCCGCCACGACCGCCCCGGAGTAGAACGCCGAGTCCATCCGCACGACCAGAGTTCCGGTGGCGCCGGTCTGGCGGGCGGTGGTGACGGTCTCGGCGACGAACGACGCCGCGCCGCGGGCGGAGCCGGCGTCGCCGCCGCGCAACCGTGTGGCGGCAACGACCGGTGCCGCGGTCGGGGTGGACAGTGTGCCGACCAGCGCGTTCAGCCCGCGGACCAGCAGCGATTTTCCTGCGATTTTGGTGTGGCCGAACGCGGCGCCCTGCTTGGCCGGGCCGTAGACCCGCCGCTGGCAGGAGTCGACGTCGACGAACGCCAGCACGTCGGCACCAGACAGCAACGGCGCCTGGGCGGCCAGACCCGCCAGCAGCAGCCGGTTGACCTTGCCCAGCTGGCGGACGTTGCCCCAGTCCAACGCCCGCAGGAACGACCCGAGTGTCGAAGGGGCGCGGACTCCGCCGAACAGGTCGCCCACCGCGCCGTGGCGCAGCAGTCCCATGTCCTCGATGGAGTCGGCGCCGGCAAGCATGCCAGCGACCAGGCACCCCACCTTCGCCGGGGCGTTGACGCCCTTGGGGTCGGCCGGTCGTAGGTGCTCGGTGACCAGCTCGGGCAGGCCGGCGCGTTCGCCCAGCCGCATCACCGGGACGAGTCCCGCGCAGGCGATCAGGTCAGGGTCGTCGAACCGGACGTGGGTCCTCGAGGCCACATGCAACAATCGCACGTGCGAAGTGCCCTCTCGATCGGGTGGACGGAAGCGTAGAGAACTCCCATCCTCCCAGCTCAGAGGGCACTTTCGCGTTTAAACCGGGCGCCAGACAGGCATATACGACGGTGCATCCAGGCTTAGGTGACGGTATACCTTGGTTTTGTCTGGCAAGTCGGCCTCGGCAAGAGCGGTTGTCATGTCACCAAGGGTTTCGATCAGGGTGATGATCTTGTCTCGGCTCATCTGCCGGTCGCTCGGCTACGCAAGCGGCGTCTGACCTGACGGTTATCTGAAACTGGTCAGACAGATGACGGACCCTGCCGCCTATCTCCCATGTGGTTAATCGGTCGACGAGGATAACGGCCATGGCGGAGCTCATCGGCGGCGTCGAGCACCGCACGATCACGATCGTCGACTACTCTCCGGCCTGGCCGGCCAGATTCGAGCAGGAACGGCGACGAATCCTCACAGCGCTGGGGGCCACGGCCGTGCGCGTCGACCACGTCGGTTCCACCTCGGTACGCGGACTCGCAGCCAAGCCGATCATCGACATCCAGCTCAGCGTCCCCGACATCGAGGACGAACAGCGCTACCTCCCACCGCTCACCGACGCCGGATACCTCCTGCGGGTCCGAGAACCCGGACACCGCATGGTCCGCACACCCGACCTCGACGTCCACGCGCACATCTGCTCCACCAGCAGCGGCTGGGAACGACGGCACCTGCTGTTCCGGGACTGGCTACGCCACAACACCGCGGACCGCACCGCCTATGAGATGCTCAAACGCGACCTCGCCTACCACGACTGGCCGGACATGAACGCCTACGCGGACGCAAAGAGCGCACTCATCACCGAGATCACAACCCGGGCGGAGGCATGGGCCGACGCTACCGGCTGGACGCCCCGCGCAACCTGACCCACTCATCTCCGCGGACGCCCGACACGAAGCGATCGCGAACAGGATTCCCCAGGCTTGGCGCCGCCGAGGATGTTCTTCTGCCACAGCTCGCCCAGCGAGTAGTCGTCCAGCCAGGCCGCGAGATCGGCCGGGTCGGGGCGGCGGAAGGCGGAGGCGCCATCCGCGCGGTCGCCGATGTCGCCGATGTCGCCGAGGTCGCCGAGGTCGCCGAGGTCGCCGAGGTCGCCGAGGTCGACGTGGTCGACGAGCGGGACGGACTGGGTGGCCACGACGATCTGGCTGGTCTGGCTGGCGGAGCGCAGCATGCCGGCGAGCTGGACCAGGGCGAACGGGTGCAGGCCGAGTTCCGGCTCATCCAGGATGATCAGCGGCTGTGGGTCGGGACGCAGCAGCAGCGTGGTCAGGCAGATGAAGCGCAGGGTGCCGTCGGACAGCGACTCGGGGCCGAAGGCCCCGTCCGTGCCGGTCTGCCGCCAGCGCAGCCGGACACCGGCGTGTTCCCCCACCAGCACGAAGTCCCGGAAGAACGGCGCGACCTGCCCGACAGCCCGCACGATCCGCCGGTAGGCCGGGGTGTCCTCGGTTGCCAGGCGTAGCAGGTAGGCCGCCAGGTTTCCCGCGTCGGGGGCGAGGATGAGGTTGTCCGCCGGGTCGGCGAACCGTTTCACCGGCGCGGTTCGGCTGGTGTCGTGGAAGTGGTACACCCGGCAGCCGTCCAGGATCTCCGCCACCCGGCCTGCCGTCGCCTGTTCGGCCTGGCCGCCGGTCTTCCGGTGCAGCAGCGTCTCCCGTGCCCGCGGCCCAGCAGCACCGTCCCGGCCGGCCCGGAGATCTCCTCCGCCTCGAAGACCAGCTCATCGCGTGCGCTGGGGACCAGCCGTGCCAGGTAGGAGTGTGGCGGTGCCTCCACCCGGACCGTGATCCCCGACGCGCCGGCCCGCGGGCCGCCGTGCAGCAGCGCTCCGGCACCGCCGCGCAGCCCGACGAACAGTTGCAGGTCCTCGTCGACGATTCGCCCCAGCAGCTCCAGCGCGGAGACGAAGTTGCTCTTGCCCGCCCCGTTCGGGCCGATCAGGACGTTCAGCCTGCCCAGCCGGACCCGCGTCGAGCGGATCGAGGTGTACCCCTCGACCGTCACCGCCGCAAGCCGACCTGCCGTCATGCGATCACTCTACGGCGGGCACCACCACGGGCGACGTCTGGCTGTGCATCCGGGCTGGCTGAGGAAGCGGAACGTGCGCCGTTCACCGGCCCACTCCCGCCCGACCCGCGAGAACGACCTCACCGGACTCGCGGGGCCAGGTGGGTCATCAGGGGGTCAGGTTCCACAGGGCGTCGAGAGGGAGGGCGCGGAGGCGGTCGCCGAAGGGCAGGGTTTGTTGGCCGGTGTAGAGGACGTAGCCGGCTACGAAGCGTGGGCCGAGCAGGTTCGCGAGGTGGCGCAGGCCGGCGAGGTCCTCGGTGCGGACGGTGGCGCCGGCTTTGACCTCGATCCCGACGACACGGCCGTCAGGGGTCTCCAGCAGCGCGTCCACCTCGACCTTGTCCTTTGTCCGGTAGTGGTAGAGGCGGGCGGGCTGCTCGTTCCAACTGAGTTGGCGGGCGAGTTCGGTGCGGACGAAGTTCTCGACCATCGGGCCGGCGGTGCCGTCGGGTTCCCCGAGCCGGGCCGCGTCCTGCCCCAGCAGATGGCAGGCTATGCCGCTGTCCACGTATGTCAGCTTCGGTGTGCCGACCGCCCGGTGGGTGTGGCCGGTGGACCAGGCCGGAACCAGCTTGATGAGAAAGACCGCGGACAGCAGGTCCAGGTAGCGGTTGAGAGTGGTTCTGGGGATGCCGGACTGCGACGCGAGCGCGCTGGGTACCAGCAGCCCGCCGGACCGGCTCGCGAGCAGGGCGAGCAGTTGGTGCAGTTCGCCGCGGCGCTGGATGGCGGACAGTTCGGTGACGTCCCGGGCGATGAGGGTGGACAGGTAGGAGTCGAAGAACGCCGCCCGGCGGCGGGGTGAGCGCCGCACCGCTTCGGGGTAGCCGCCGCGGACGATGCGTTCCAGGTAGTCGCGACGCCGCAGCGGTGAGCTGCGCCTGAGTTCGGGGCCGTGGGTGAAGGCCGCGTCGACGAAGCGGTCGGGCGTCCCATCGATCTCGCCCTGCGAGAACGGCCACAGTTCGATGGTCTCGATACGTCCGGGAAGCGCGTCCGGAAGGTCGCGTAGGGCGAGGATCTGGGCGGAGCCGGTCAGGAGGAAGCGGCCGGGCCGGGGGTCGGTGTCCACCGCTACCTTGATCACGCGGAACAGTTCGGGGGCGAGCTGGACCTCGTCGATGACCAGTAGCCCGTCATGATCGATGAAGCTCGTCGGGTCGTCGTGTGCGGCGCGCAGTGTGGCGGGGTCGTCGAGCAAGCGGATCAGTGGGTTGGCGGTAGCGGACGCCGCCAGCCGGGCGAGGGTGCTCTTGCCGGCCTGCCGCGCACCGTTGATCGCGACGACTCTGGTGTCTCCCAGTGCCTCCACGATGAGTGCTTCCGCCTTGCGCCTGACCAGCGCACCAGGTGCGTTCACAGCACCATTATGGTCATCTAGCCGTCATGATCGTGGACAGTTGGACGCTATGATTGTGGTCATCTGGTCGCATGGTCTGTGGACAGTTGGCCGCAGGAACCGTGGGCATCTGGATGCCTACTGCGTGGTCATCTGGCCGGATGGGTCGTGGTGAAATGGACGCCGGTACGTGGGCGGGTGGCCGTGCGCCGTGTGGGCGGTCGGCCGCTGGGATGCTTGATCGTGGCGGTGCCCCGACGGATCCGGGACGGTGCGGATTCGCCGCGGTGGCGGGCGGTGGGCGTGAATGTTCGCTCGGTCATGGCGCCGGCGGCCGGTAAGGTCGGTCGCGGTACGGGCGTCGTGATACGGGCGTGCGCGGGCACCTGAAGCAGCCACGGCAGGCCCAGGAACTACAGCGAACGGGCGGAACGGTCGATGAAGACGGCGATGCGGTCACACCTGTGCGGTGCGCTGCGCACGGAGCACATCGGTGCGACGGTTACGGTATGCGGCTGGGTGGCCCGCCGCCGCCAGCATGGTCAGTCGCTGATGTTCGTCGACCTGCGGGATCACTCCGGCCAGGTGCAGTGCGTGGTGGACGGCTCCGTCGACGTCCGCTCCGAGTACGTCGTCGCCGTCACCGCGACGGTGGCGGCCCGGCCCGAGGGGACGACGAACCCCAACCTGGCCACCGGCGAGATCGAGCTGCACGACTGCACGGTGACGGTCCTCTCCGCGGCGCTGCCGCCGCCGTTCCCGATCGACGAGCGGGCGGACTCGGTCGACGAGGCGACCCGGCTCACCTACCGCTATCTGGACCTGCGCCGCGAGCACATGCAGCGCAACCTGCGCACCCGCTCGGCGGTGCTGGCCGCGCTGCGCTCGGAGCTGGTACCGCGGGAGTTCGTCGAGGTCGAGACGCCGCTGCTGATGCCCTCCACGCCGGAGGGGGCGCGGGAGTTCGTCGTGCCGTCCCGGCAGTTCCCGGGCAGCTTTTACGCGCTGCCGCAGTCCCCGCAGCTGTTCAAGCAGCTGCTGATGGTCGGCGGCGCCGACCGTTACTTCCAGTTCGCCCGCTGCCTGCGTGACGAGGACCTGCGCGCCGACCGGCAGTACGAGTTCACCCAGCTCGACATCGAGATGAGCTTCGTCGACCAGGACGACGTCCTGGAGGTGATCTCCGCTGCCGTGCTGGCCGCCGCACGGGCCGTCACCGGCGGGCCGGTCGCGCCGATCGAGCGGATCACCTGGCACGAGGCCATGGACCGTTTCGGCGTGGACAAGCCCGACCTGCGTTTCGGCCTGGAGCTCGTCGAGCTGACCGGGGTCTTCACGGGCAGCGGCTTCCAGGCGTTCGCGGGGGCGCCGTCGGTGAAGGGCATCCGGGTGCCGGGCGGCTCGGCCACCCACAACCGCAAGGCGCTGGACGCGCTGACCGAGCGGGCCAAGCAGCTTGGCGCGAAGGGCCTGGTGTGGATGCGGGTCGGTGCCGGCGGGTCGCTGGAGTCACCGGTGGCGAAGTTCCTCTCCGCCGCCGAGCTGGCCGGGATCGTGAAGGCGACCGGCGGTGAGGACGGCGACCTGCTGCTGCTGGTCGCCGACGAGTGGGCGACGGTCTGCGAGGTGCTCGGCCAGCTCCGTAACGACCTCGGCCGCCCGCCGGCCGGCGAGGGCGAGTTCCGTTTCGTCTGGGTCACCGACTTCCCGCTGTTCGTCGGGGTCGACCCGCAGACCGGGCGGCCCAAGCCCGGCCACCACCCCTTCACCCGGCCGCATCCCGACGACCTCGACAAGCTCGAGACCGAGCCGCTGGCCGTGCGCAGCCGTGCCTACGACCTGGTGCTCAACGGCTGGGAGCTCGGCTCGGGATCTATCCGGATCCACGAGCCCGACCTGCAGCAGCGCATCTTCGCCACCCTGGGGATCTCGGCGGAGGAGGCCGACCGCCGGTTCGGTTTCTTCCTGACGCCGTTCTCCTACGGGGCCCCGCCGCACGGCGGTTTCGCCGTCGGTATCGACCGGCTGGTGGCGATCCTGGCCGGCGAGGACAACATCCGCGAGGTCATCGCCTTCCCGAAAACCCAGTCCGGACTCGACCCGATGACCGGCGCACCGACCCCGATCGACGCCCGGCAGGTGCGTGAGCTGGGCATCCGGGTACTACCGACAGCGTAAACGCCTGCCACCTTCACCTGCCACCGCACGCGAATTCCCCTACCTGGCAGGCACGACCGGGTGAAACCGCCTCCGGCGGCGTCCCGGCCGTTTTACGGTTACCTGGCCGCATCACGCGTCGTGTCGTGGGTATGACCGGTGAATCCGCCCCGGACGGGCATCGGGGCCGGCTGGTTCGGCTTCGGGCGGGTTGGTCGTGGATCACGCGCCGGATACGACAGGAGGCCCGGGAATGCAGATACCGTTCTCGCCGTCACCGACGTCCAGTCTCGGTGTCGAGTGGGAGTTGGCGTTGGTCGACCGTCGTACCCGTCAGCTTCGCGGGGCGGCGACAGCCATCCTCGACGAGTATCAGGCCAAGATCGGTGAACATGCCGAACAGCGTGCCAAACACGAGTTGTTCGAGTCGGTCATCGAGGTTGTCACCGGGGTCTGCGACACGGTCGCCGACGCCAAGGCCGACCTGGCCGTGACCGTCGGTCTCATCGAGGATCTGGCCGCGTCGCGCGGGCTTGCCCTGATGTGCAGCGGTACCCACCCGATCACCAGCTATGCGGACCAGCAGATCAGCCCCGATCCGCGCTACCGCTCCATCCTGGAACGCATGCAGTGGGTCGCCCGACGCCTGCTGATTTTCGGCGTGCACGTACATGTCGGTGTTCCCGCGCAGGACAGGGCGATTCCCGTTGTGAACGCACTCGTCGGCTACATCCCGCATTTCCTCGCGTTGTCGGCGTCCTCGCCGTTCTGGCTGGGTCTGGACACGGGGCTGGCGTCGTCGCGCTCGAAGGTGTTCGAGAGCCTGCCCACCGCCGGCCTGCCGTACCTTCTGTCGGACTGGGAGCAGTTCGAGCGGTTCATGGGGACGCTGGTGTCGTCCGGGACGGTGGAGACCATCCGTGAGGTGTGGTGGGACGTCCGGCCACACCCGGACTTCGGCACGGTGGAGCTGCGTATCTGTGACGGTCTGCCGACCCTGCTGGAGGTCGGGGCGATCGCCGCGCTGACCCAGTGCCTGGTCGACCGGATGAACACCCGGCTCGACCAGGGCTACCAGCTGCCGACACCGCAGCGCTGGGTGGTGCAGGAGAACAAGTGGCGGGCCGCCCGGTACGGTCTGGACGCCGAGATCCTGCTCGACGAGCGGGGCACCACCCGTCGTGTCCGGGACGAGATCGCCGCTCTCGTCGACGATCTGCTGCCCGTCGCGCGGCGGCTGGAATGCGTCGACGAGCTCACCGACGTCCTGCACGTTCTTCAGGTCGGCTCGAGCTGCGATCGCCAGCGTGCGGCGGCGCAACGGGCCGACGGGGATCTCTCCGCGGTGGTCGATGTCCTTCTTCGGGAGATGAAGTCCCGCCGGCCTCTTTAGCGGGGAACGGCCGGTATGGCTCCCTGCGGTATGACTTTTCGGTGGTATGGCCCCGTGCCGTGGGTCCGCTGATGGTGGAGCTGCTGGCGGTATGGCTGCCGGTGGCGTGGGCGACAGCTTCGGTGCGTTGGCTGGCCAAAGGGTGTACGGTCATGCTTCTTTTCCGGTCCCCGTGGATCCCGAGAACTCCGAAGACCTTCAGGACCGGAAGACCCGCGGATCCACGGATCCACGGATCCGAAGGCGCGGAGGAGCGCGAGGGTGCTCCCCGCGCGGGGTGACGTGGGGAAGCCGGGGGCGCGGTCGACGGTGACAGCGGGGGTTGCCGGGCGGCCGCGTCCGGGGCGCGGCGGGGGCGGAGTACCGTGGTTGACGGGGGTGAGCGGCGATGGTGCTCTCACCTGCGGCGGTGCGATTTTGTGGTGTGGCTCTCGGCGTCCCCTGGGGATTGCGAGTCGATCCGCCGGAAATCCGGGGATGGTGTGTCGGCGTCCGTCGTGTTCCGGTTGCCGCGTCGCCGCGGTTGTCGAGCCGCCTGGGCGTCTCGTCGCACAGTAGGTCGCGCAGTAGCATTTGGTGATCGTTTGATATCGGGAGAGTAGGGGTCTGACTTGCAGGGGGCCGAGGCTTTTCGGTGTCGATGGCTCGTGAGCCAAGGTGGGGGCAGTAGGCAGGTGGCCGTGCGGTGAAGGTGGAGAACTTCGTCGCGGCCTGGCTTGCGGAAAATGAGAAAGATCTGGTGGATGTCCGCCGCGACATCCACGCGCATCCCGAGCTGGCCTGGCAGGAGCTGCGGACGACCGAACTGATTGCGGAATCACTGAACAGTTCCGGTCTTAAGCCGCGGGTGATGTCCTCGGGCACCGGCCTGTGGTGCGATGTCGGTACCGGTTCCGGCCCGGTTGTCATGGTCCGTGCGGACATCGACGCGCTGCCGTTGCAGGACGAAAAAGACCTCCCCTATTCCTCCTGCGTGTCAGGGGTGAGCCATGCCTGCGGGCACGACGTCCACAGCGCGATCGTGCTCGGGGTCGGCAGGGCACTGGCGGCGTTCGACGAGCGTTACCCGCTGCCTGGCACCATCCGACTGGTGTTCCAGCCCGCGGAGGAGGTCATGCCCGGCGGCGCGCTCGAGCTGATCCGTGAGGGTGTGCTGGATTCGGTGTCCACGGCGATAGCCGTCCACTGCGACCCGGCGCTCGAAGTCGGGCGGGTGGGTATCCGCGGCGGCCCGATCACGGCCGCGACGGACTACATCGAGGTCCGGTTGCAGGGCCCTGGCGGGCACACCTCGCGTCCGCAGAACACCGTGGATCTGGTGTACACGTTGGCGCAGGTGGTGACGGGGCTGCCCGCGGCGCTGTCGCGAACGGTCGATCCCCGGGCGGCGGCGTGCCTGGTCTGGGGGCAGATCGAGGCGGGCAGCGTCCCGAACGCCATTCCCCGTGACGGCCTGCTGCGGGGCACGCTGCGGCTCTTCGACGAAGAGATCTGGAAACGGGCCCCGGCGATGGTCGAACGGCTGGTCGCGCAGCTCGTGGCGCCGTTCGGCGCCACCGCGACGATCGAGCACCGGCAGGACATCCCACCTGTGATCAACTCTGTGGACATCACCGAGGTGCTTCGCCGGGCGACCGTGGCGGCGATCGGTGAGCACGCCGTCGCGCCCACCGGCCAGTCCCTGGGCGGTGAGGACTTCGCCTGGTATCTCCAGCGGGTGCCGGGAGCGCTCGCGCGGCTGGGTACCCGCAGCCCCGACGGCCCCGTCTACGACCTTCATCAGGGCCGGTTCGACGTGGACGAGAAGGCCATCGGTATCGGCGTCCGACTGCTGGCGACCACCGCGGTCGATCTCGCGTCGGCCGCCGCGGCCGGGGAGTGACGGCGAGCAGCCGTCGAAAAACCGAGACGACGGGGCCCTGGCCGTAAGCCAGGGCCCCGCGGGCGGGTCTACCTGGAGCATCGGGTCTACCGGGGGCTGGGCACCTCGAGGTCGGCCTCGGGCCGGGAGCGAGGTTCCGGAACGGCCGGCCGTGCGTGCGACGTCTCGATCCGCAGCAGCTTCGCGACCCCGTCCGGCAGGTACCAGTTCCAGCTGCCGAACAGGGAGACCAGTGCCGGCACCAGGAGCATCCGGACGACCGTCGCGTCCAGCAGGATGCCGAAGCCGAGCGCGGTCGCGAACAGTTTGATGTCGGTCTGCGGCCCGCTCGACAGTGACAGGAACGACAGGAACAGGATCAGGGCGGCCGACGTGACCAGCCGCCCAGTGCGGCCGACGCCTTCGATGACGGCGGCGTGGGTGTCGCCGCGGGCGTCGTACTCCTCACGGATGCGGGCGAGGATGAACACCTCGTAGTCCATGGACAGGCCGAAGAGGAACGCGAAGACCATCAGCGGCAGCCAGAAGGTGATGGCGCCGGTGGCCTCGATGCCGTAGATCTCCTCGGAGCCGTAGCCGTGCTGCCAGAACAGCACCACGCCCCCGAACGTCGCCCCCAGCGAGACGAGGTTGAGCACCACCGCCTTCAGGGGCAGCAGCAGCGAGCGGAAGGCCCGCACCAGCAGGATGTAGGTGACGATGACGATCAGAGCCAGGGCCCAGGGGAACACCCCGTAGACGCCGTGCAGGTAGTCCAGCTGCAACGCGCCTATCCCGGTCACACCGATGACGCCGGGCACGTCGTGCAGCGCGGAGCGAATGTTGCGGATCGGGTCGATGCTGCTGCCGCCCGCGGTCTCCCTGTCCGGCACAGCAATGATCAGCGAGGTGCCGTCCCGGTTTGCGTCGGTACCGCTCGGAAGGGTCGCGGTGACCACGCCGTCCACGGCCCGGACACGTTGCGCCACGTCGTCCGCCGCGGATGACTGGACCAGGATCTCGGCCGGGGTGAGGACGCCCTTCGGGGCGCCGCCGTCCTCGAGGAGCTTTATCGCCTCGTAGGCGGGGCCGTTCTTGGCCAGCGACCCGGACTGCGCCGTGCCGATCTGGATCCCGAAGAAGGGGATGATCAGCGCGGTGAGGATGGCGATACCGACGCCGGCGGCGATCCAGCGGCGGCGCACCACCAGCGAGGCCCATCTCGTCCAGAACCGGCTCGCGGTGTTCTCGTGCCGGACACGCGGCCAGTCGACCCGCGGGCCGATGCCGCCGAGCAGGGCGGGCAGCAGAGTGGTCGTGACCGCCACGCTGATCAGTGGGATGAGCATGCCGCCGTAGCCGATGGAGCGCAGGAAGGGCACCGGGATGACGACCATCGCGACCAGGCCGATGGCCACGGTCAGGCCGCTGAACACCACGGCGTGACCGGCGAACTGCATCGAGGCCACCACGGCGTCGTGGTTGTCCCGGCCGTGCGCGCGTTCCTCCCGCCAACGGGTGACGATCAGCAGCGAGTAGTCGATGGCGACACCGAGGCCGATCAGGGATACGAGGAACTGCACCAGGAACGACACGTCCACGAAGACGGTCAGTCCCAGCAGGACGAGAAAGGTCGACAGGATCGCCACCGCGGCGATGAGCAGCGGTAGCAGCGCGAGCAGCGAGGCGAAGACGAAGGCGAGGACGGCCAGCGCGCCGAGCCCGGCGAGCAGGGTTTCGACCAGCACCCCCGGGCCGGAGTCGTTGGCGCCGTTGGTCGCGAGCTCGTCCAGACCGGTGACGGTGCCGGTGAGCCCGGCCGGGGAGTGCGCGGCGAGCGACTTCTTCAGCGCCTCCGCGGTCTCGGAGGTGAAACTGGTCTGCCGCGGGTAGAAGGCGTATGCGAACTGGGCGCGGCCGTCGTCGGTGACGAAGATGTCGTCGCCGGTTTCCGCTCTGCCGATGACCCGAATGCCGGGCACGTCTTTCTTGACCGCGGCGAACGCGGTCGTCACCTGCTGGTCGGTGGCCTGCCCGCCGGGCTGGGCCGACAGCGACAGGATGATCGGTGCGCCCTGGTCATCCGTATGGTAGATGGCGAGGACCTTCTTGGCCGTCTCGTAGCCGGGCTGGCCGGGCAGCGAGAAGTCGAAGGTCAGCCGGTCGGCTGTGATACCGGCGGTGGCGCCTCCCACCAGGAAGGCTGCGATCCAGAAAGAGATCACAAGCCGGCGGTGCCGGAGGCACCAGCGCGCGAGCGCCGACATCGGCGTCCCCTCACTCGTTAAGATGATCTGTGCTCCTGCATACTGACCTCCGCAACGGTACCACTGTCGATTGTGAACCCAGTAATGGTTTGTCTTATGGGTGACACGCCTGCGGTGAACGCTGACCGTGACATCACGATGCCTTTGCGGGAGCGGGTTTTCTATGCATTTGCCCGTTTCGGCCCTGCCTGGGTGCGCTATCTACACGCGTCCGTAGGGCTCGGTGGTCTCAGCCCGGCCGGCGTCCGGCTGCTGTCGGCGCTGCGCCACCATCCGCGGCCGCCCATCATGCGCGATCTCGTTCAGGACCTCGGCACCACGGCCCGGGCCGTGACCGGGCTCGTGGACACCCTCGAGCACGACGGTCTGGTCCGCCGTACCCGGCACCCGCGCGACCGCCGGGCGATACTCATCACCCTGACCAGCAAGGGTGAACAGGTGGTGGACCGCGTCGGGCAGGAGCATGTCGAGCGGGCGTCGGCGCTGTTCGACGTGCTGTCCGAGCGGGACCAGGCCGATCTCGTCCGGATCCTCGGCGTGCTGGGGGACGAGCTGGCCACGCGAGGGCAGGCTGTCCAGCCCCGAGGACTCGGTTGCGGGCCTGGCGTCGGTGAGAGCAGCTAAGACCGCGGGCGGGAGGCAGCTGGAGCTGCCGCCGCGATGGCGGCCCGGGGCGGGCCGGGGGCGGGCCGNNNGGGGCGGGCCGGGGGCGGGCCGCAACGTGGCGTGTGGACCGCCGGCACCGGCAGAGGCCACGCGACGGAGAGCGTGACCGGGGCGTCAGGCGGTGGGGCGGTTGCGCAGATCGGCCACGTAGTCGGACGGCGCGCCGGCCCGCTCGGCCGCGTCGGCCATGATGGCCACGTACCGTTTGGACGGCAGCCCGCCCTCGTAGGCGTCCAGCACGTACGTCCAGGCCAGCGTCTCGCCGTCCAGGGTGAAGATCCGCACGCGGATGCGGGTGTAGAGGCCGGCGTCCACACCCTCCCAGACGTCGAGCTGCCTGAGGTCGCGCTTGGCGACGTCGTAGAGCATCACGTACACCCGGGAGCCGGGTGACTCGACGATGGTGGCCAGCGCGCCTTCCCAGCCGACGTCCTCGCCGCCGAAGGTGAGCCGCCAGTTGCGGATCCAGCCGGTCCCGATGACGGGGGCGTGGGGTGCGCGTTCCTTCATCTGAGCCGGGTCGAGGTTGCTGCCGTAGGCGGCATACAAGGTCATCGTGTGCGTCCTTCACCGGACCGGGCGCCGAGGTCGTGGCCGCGGCGGCAAAGAACTACCTGGAGGATCTTCACTGGTCCCTACCCGTACCCACTTCCTCCCCCCGCGGGCGCGGACGCGCCGCGCGGGGAACCCTCGGCCACTTCCGGCCGACCTCGCGGACCGTATATCTGCCCGGACCCGTCCGATGTGCCACGATCGATCCGAGCACGATCCGACCACAACTACCTGGGCGGCCGTGGGATCCTGATCGCGACGTCCGTGGACCCGACTTCGTGTGACAACGCGGACCGTAACCACGTCGCGGTGGCAGACGGTCTCCCGCGGGGCACCGCGGATCCGGTCGTCGATGTTCGACAGCTACGCGAAAGACAGTGTAGACCCCGACCATCCCGGATCCCGACCATCCCGGACCTTGGCCGTCGGTGTCCCGGTCCGCCCGATGCCGGCCCGGCGGGGGAGCGTCCGCGCACGTCGGCCGAGTGACTGTTCATGCGATGGTTGCTCACACATCGGACAAGGCAAGATAGCTGGTGGGAATCCCACCCACCGAAGGGAGCGCGCAGGTGCCGCGAATCGTCATTCTCGGAGGCGGACCCGGAGGGTACGAGGCGGCTCTTGTCGGGGCTGAGCTTGGGGCGTTCGTCACGCTCATCGATTCGGACGGGGTGGGTGGTGCGTGCGTCCTCACCGACTGTGTCCCGTCCAAGGCGCTGATCGCCACGTCGGCCGCGATGACGGAGCTGGCCGCGGCGCCGTCCCTGGGAGTCCGGCTGCGTGACGGTGGGCACGTCCTGCCGGAGGCGGGCTGGGACGCCGGGGCGGCGCCCGGCCCGGGGCTGCCGCCCGGCATCGGTGTGGACATCGAGCGGGTCCACGCCCGGGTGCGGGGGCTTGCCGCGGCGCAGTCCCGCGACATCGAGACCCGGTTGGAGAAGGAGGCCGTCCGGGTGGTGCACGCCCGCGGCCGGCTGGTCGGCCCGCACGCCGTCGAGGTCGCCTCCGGGGAGGCGTTCTTCGGCGACATCATCCTGATCGCGACCGGAGCGTCACCGAGAGTTCTTCCGAACATCGAACCGGACGGTGAGAGAATTCTCACCTGGCGCCATATCTATGATCTTCGGGAGCTGCCCGAGCATCTGATCGTTGTCGGCTCCGGTGTCACCGGCGCCGAGTTCGCCAGCGCCTATCAGGCGCTCGGTGCGAACGTGACGCTCGTCTCCTCCCGGGACCGGGTGCTGCCCGGGGAGGACCCGGACGCCGCCAAGGTGCTCGAGGAGGTCTTCCAGCGCCGCGGGGTGACCGTGCTCAGCCGGGCCCGGGCCGAGGCCGCCCGCCGGGTCGGTGACAGCGTCGAGGTCGATCTCGCGGACGGCCGGACCATCACCGGCAGTCACGTCCTGATGGCCGTCGGGTCGGTGCCGCGGACGTCGGACATCGGGCTTGCCGAGGTCGGGGTACGCCGCAGCCCGACCGGCCACATCGAGGTCGACCGGATGTCGAGAACGTCGGTGCCGGGGGTGTACGCCGCCGGCGACTGCACCGGGGTGCTGCCGCTGGCGTCCGTCGCCGCGATGCAGGGCCGGATCGCCATGTGGCACGCGCTCGGCGAGGCGGTCACGCCGCTGCGGCTGGGCACCGTGTCGTCCAACATCTTCACCGAGCCGGAGATCGCGACGGTCGGCATCTCACAGAAAATGATCGAGTCGGGCGCGGTGGCGGCGCAGACGACGATCCTCCCGCTGGCGCGCAACCCGCGCGCGAAGATGCAGGGCATCACCGACGGTTTCGTGAAGCTGTTCTGCCGGCCGGGCAGCGGCAGCGTCCTCGGCGGGGTGATCGTGGCACCGCGGGCGTCAGAGATGATCTTTCCGGTTTCGCTGGCGGTGGCCAACGGTCTCACCGTCGATCAGGTGGCCCACACCTTCACGATCTACCCGTCGGTGTCCGGCTCGTTGACCGAGGCAGCCCGCATCGCCATGCCCCGGGACCTGTTCGCGAGCTTCTGACCAGCGCCAGCCGCGGTTGACAGTCGCGGCTGGCAGCC
>NZ_JWIO01000008.1:112173-137062 GCF_001017755.1 Protofrankia coriariae | reverse complement strand
CGCGGCTGGCAGCCGCGGTTGATGGCGAGTGCTGGTCGGCGGGTGTGGCCGGCAGAGGCTGTCAGAGGGCTGTCAGAGGGCCGGTCCGGCTGACGGGTCGTTTCGGGTGGCGGCTGCGTGGCCGCCGGGGGTCAGTGGTCCTCCGCCCCCGGGCGGTCGCGGCCGGTTCCTGCGCGGTTATGATCGATATTTGTGTGATCGGCAGCAGTGTGATCGGCGGCCGCGTGGCCGGCGTCTTCGGGGCTGGTGTTCTCGTCCTCCTCGGGTGGGAACACCGGTGGGAAGCCGTGCTGGACGAGACGACGGTTGCGGAAGTAGCCGGCGGTGGCGAACCCCAGGCCGACCGCGATCGCCAGCAGGACGATCGCGATGGTGAGCCGGACGTTGAGGCGCCCGGGCAGCAGCGCGAACATGACGGCGAACGGCAGCATGAGCAGCGGCGGCCGGGACGCCTGCCGGACGCGCCACCGCGGTCCGGTCAGATCGTGGGAGATCCACTGGTTGTACCGCGGGGGCAGCGTCCCACCCACCAGGTAGTAGATCCGGCCGGTCAGCGGCGGCCGCTCGGCCGATGCCGGTTCGGCGGGCACCGATCCTGACGCCGGTGCCGCGCCGCCTGGTCGTGTCGAGCTCCTCGCGGACGGCGGGTAGGCCCCGCCCCGGTCCGTCCCGCTGTCGTCCGCGCCGTCGGTGCCCATGAGCACCAGCCTACGAACTACGAACGAACCGGGCCGGGCCGGGCGGGCCCCGGCTCCACTAGTCCTTGATCTCGCAGAGGACGGCGCCACTGGAGACGACCGCGCCGACGGTCGCGGTGAGCCCGGCGACGGTGCCCGCCCGGTGCGCGGTGATCGGCTGCTCCATCTTCATGGCTTCCAGGACGACGACGAGGTCACCGGCCTCGACGGTGTCCCCGTCACTGACCGCGATCTTGACGATGGTGCCCTGCATCGGGCTGGTCAGCTCGTTCCCGCTGGCCACGCGGGCGGCCTTGGCGCCGGACCGCCGCCGTGGCCGGGCCGCTCCAGCACCGGCCGCCGGGCCGCCCGCGGTGGCCGCCGCGCCGAAGCCCGCGGGCAGGACGACCTCCAGGCGCCGGCCGCCGACCTCGACGACGACCGACTCGCGGGCCGCCTGCTCGGTGTCGGCGTCCACCCCGCCGGTGAAGACGGGGATGGTGTTGTCGAACTCGGTCTCGATCCAGCGGTTGTGCACCCGGAACGGCTCGGTGGCGTCGGCCGGCGCGAACGCCGGATCCCGCACGACGGCCCGGTGGAACGGCAGAACCGTGGCCAGGCCCTCCAGGACTGTCTCGTCCAGGGCGCGGCGGGCACGCTCCAGGGCCTCGGTGCGGGTCGCGCCGGTGACGATCAGCTTGGCGAGCAGCGAGTCGAAGGCCCCGCCGATGACGGCGCCGGACTCGATGCCGGTGTCGACGCGCACGCCCGGCCCGGTGGGCGCGACGAACCGGGTGACCGTTCCCGGCGCCGGCAGGAAGTTGCGGCCAGGGTCCTCGCCGTTGATGCGGAACTCGATCGAGTGCCCCCGGGGGGCGGGGTCGACCGGGTCGAGCGCCTCGCCCTCGGCGATCCGGAACTGGGCCCGGACGAGGTCGATGCCGCTGGTCTCCTCGGTGACGGGGTGCTCGACCTGTAGCCGGGTGTTGACCTCGAGGAAGCTGATCGTCCCGTCCCGGCCGATGAGGAACTCGACCGTGCCCGCTCCCACGTAGCCGGCCTCCCGGACGACCGCCCGGGACGCCTCGTAGAGCGAGGTGCGCTGCTCCTCGGTGAGGAACGGTGCCGGCGCCTCCTCGACGAGCTTCTGGTAGCGCCGCTGCAGGGAGCAGTCCCGGGTGCCGACGACGACGACCGTGCCGTGGCTGTCCGCGAGGATCTGGGTCTCGACGTGGCGGGGCTGGTCGAGGTAGCGCTCCACGAAGCACTCGCCGCGGCCGAAGGCTGCGGTGGCCTCCCGCACCGCGCTCTCGAACAGTTCGGGCAGCTCCTCGGCGTTCCAGGCGACCTTGAGCCCGCGGCCACCGCCACCGAACGCCGCCTTGATCGCGACCGGCAGCCCGTGCTGTTCGGCGAAGGCCACCACCTCGTCCACGCTGGCGACCGGGTCGGGGGTGCCGGGTGCCAGCGGGGCGCCCACGGCGAGGGCGATGTGGCGGGCGGCGGTCTTGTCGCCCAGGCGCCGGATGGCCTCGGGAGGCGGTCCGATCCAGGTCAGCCCGGCCTCGATGACGGCCTCGGCGAAGTCGGCGTTCTCCGACAGGAAGCCGTATCCGGGGTGGACGGCGTCGGCGCCGCTGGCGCGAGCCGCATCGAGGATCTTGTCGATCCGTAGGTACGAGTCACCCGGTGTGCTGCCGGAGAGGGCGTACGCTTCGTCCGCGATGCGTACGTGCAGAGCGTCGATGTCAGGCTCCGCGTATACGGCGACACTGGCATATCCGGCGTCGCGGGATGCCCGGGCGACCCGGACAGCGATCTCTCCCCGGTTGGCAATGAGGATCTTACGCACGTTTCTCCCGTCCTCGTTCAGCGTGGCTGAGTCTAGGCGAGTTCGGCGGCGCAGGCTGTTGTTCTGGCAATGTTAAAGGAATCCTTGTGCGGGTCCTGTACCGCCAGGGCCGTGACCGCCGTGGTGGACTCGATGACCAACATTGATCGGCTGGGTTTGTTGGTCGGGTCCCTGCTTGCCGAGATCGCGTTGGTGGTGTAGTGAATCGATCATGAAAGGCGCCGGGGAATGTGTATCCCCGGCGCCCACAAACCTGCCATTCCCGCTGTTTCGCGGAGCTGGTGCGGATGTCCGGCCCCGCGAAACGGTCGGTGATATCCGAATGTGATCGGATGATTACCAGTCGGCTCGGGTTCGGGTACCCGGAGTGAATCCCGTCCAACGCCACCCGTCCGGTCCGGAATGCACGGTTCGTCGCAGCGTCGCGGACCGGTCCGACCAGGCCGAGGAGGGCGGGGCGGGGGCGGCCGCCGCCCCCGTCCGCAGGCAGAGCACCGCTATCAGGGCGGCTATCTCCTCGGCGGACGCGTTCGTCGGCACCACCTGTAGGTGCGGGCGTGGGGCGCGGCCGTCGCCGGCACTGCTCATCTGATCATCCTTTCGTGGCTCCCGGACCGTTCGCCCGGCCCCGCCACCGGCGGGACGGCGGGGGCGGGCGAGCGGTCCGTGGTGTCCCCCGGGAGGGTCACAGCGGGATGTTTCCGTGCTTCTTGGGAGGAAGCGACTCCCGCTTGGTCCGCAACAGTCGCAGCGCCCGGATCACCTCACGCCGGGTCTCCGACGGGAGAATGACCGCGTCGATATACCCGCGTTCGGCCGCTATGTACGGAGTGGCGAAATGCGAGGTGTAGTCGGCAATCAGCTCCGCGCGACGGGCGTCGGGATTCTCGGTAGCGGCGAGCTCACGCCGATAGATGATGTTCACGGCGCCCTGGGCGCCCATCACCGCGATTTCCGCGGTCGGCCAGGCCAGGTTGACGTCGGCGCGCAGATGTTTCGAGCCCATGACGTCATAAGCGCCACCGTATGCCTTACGTGTGATGATGGTCACTTTTGGTACCGTCGCCTCGGCATAAGCGTATATAAGCTTTGCGCCCCGGCGGATGATGCCGTTCCATTCCTGCGAAGTTCCGGGCAGGAAGCCCGGTACGTCGACCAGCGTGAGAATCGGGATGTTGAACGCGTCACAGGTCCGGACGAAGCGGGCCGCTTTCTCACTGGCGTCGATGTCGAGGGTGCCGGCGAAATGCATCGGCTGGCTGGCGACGATGCCGACGGAACGCCCGTCCACCCGGCCGAACCCGCAGAGCAGGTTCTGCGCGAACTGGGCGTGGACCTCCAGGAAGTCACCGTCGTCGAGCAGGTAGCCGAGCACCGTGTGCATGTCGTACGGTGTGTTGGACGAGTCCGGGATGAACGTGTCCAGCTCCGGTGTGACCTCCGCCTCCACGTCGGCCACCTCGGCGAAGACGGGCGGGTCCGTCAGGTTGTTCGACGGCAGGAACGCCAGCAGCGCCTTGGCGGTCTCCAGGCAGTCAGCCTCGTCCGCGGACTGGAAGTGCGCGACCCCGCTGCGGGAGTTGTGGGTGTGGGCGCCGCCGAGTTCCTCCATGCCGACGTCCTCACCGGTGACGGTCTTGATGACGTCCGGACCGGTGATGAACATGTGGCTGGTCTGGTCGACCATCAGCGTGAAGTCGGTGATGGCCGGGGAGTACACGGCACCACCGGCGCACGGGCCCATGATCAGTGAGAGCTGCGGGACGACTCCCGACGCCAGCACGTTGCGATAGAAGATCTCGCCGTACAGCCCGAGCGCGACGACACCCTCCTGGATGCGCGCGCCGCCGGAGTCGTTGATGCCCACCACCGGACAGCCGGTCTTCAGCGCCAGATCCATGATTTTCACGATCTTCTCGCCGAGAACCTCGCCGAGGCTGCCGCCGAAGACGGTGAAGTCCTGGCTGAACACACACACCTGGCGACCGTCGACCGTGCCGTAGCCGGTCACCACACCGTCACCATACGGGCGGTTGCGGTCGAGGCCGAAGTCGTGCGCGCGGTGCCGGGCGAGGGCGTCCGTCTCAACGAAGGAGCCCGGGTCGAGGAAGGCCTCGATCCGTTCACGGGCCGTCAACTTGCCTTTGGCATGCTGTGCGTCGACTGCCCGTTGAGAACCGGCATGTACCGCTTCGTCGATCACGCGCTTCAACTCGGCGATTTTGCCGGCAGTTGTGAGAGGATCGGGTACCGGATCGTGCGAGGGGTTCTGAGCGGGAACAGGAAGCGCCATGCCGGGCAGCGTACGGCCGTCGTGGCCTCCCGCGCTCGATTCTGCGACAACTACCTCTTGATCCGGGCGCGTGGCCGCGGTGCGATATGACTTTCAGCCGTCGGCGGTGAGGATGCGGTGGGACTCTGGCTGACATGTGGACATCGATGACGCGGCACCGGCGGTTTCCGCTGGACGCCGGCCTGCTCGCGGCCGCGCTCGCCGGGGACGGCCTGAGTGTCCGGGTCGTCCAGGAGACCGGTTCGACCAACGCGGACCTCGTCGCCGCCGCGAAGACCGGCGCCGGCGAGGGGCAGGTGCTCGTCGCCGAGCACCAGTGGGCCGGTCGCGGGCGCCTCGACCGGTCGTGGACGTCGCCGTCGGGCGCGGGCCTGACCTTCTCCGTGCTGCTGCGGCCGGCCGTGCCGGCGGGAGCGCTGGGCTGGCTGCCGCTGGTCACCGGCCTGTCGCTGGCCTCGACGCTGCGTGAGTTCGCGGGGATACCGGCGGGTCTCAAATGGCCGAACGACGTGCTCGTGGCCGGCGAGAAACTGGCGGGGATCCTTGCCGAGGCCGTCCCCGACCGGGACCGCTCCGGGACGGTCGCGGTGATCGTCGGCATTGGCCTCAACGTCGACAACGACGTCGACGAGCTGCCGCCGGGGGCCACCAGCGTCGCGTTGCGCCAGCGGCAGGAGTCGCGGCCACTCGTCGGCCGGGGGGAACTGCTCATCGAGCTGCTGCGGGGGCTGGTCAGGGTGTACCGGCGCTGGCTCGCCGAGCCCACCGCCACCGCGGACGCCTACCGGTCGGTGTGCGACACGCTCGGCCAGCGGGTACGGGTCGAGCTGCCCGACGGATCGGTGGTCACGGGCACCGCGACCGACGTGGACGATCACGGCCGGCTGGTCGTCGACGGGCGGGCGTTCGCCGCCGGGGACGTCGTCCACCTCCGCTGACGCCCCGGCCCGCGCGTCCTCGGGGAAGCCGCCGCTGACGTTCTCCGGCGCCACCATCGGCTCGGGCCCGTGCGCTCTCGGGTAGAGCTACCGCCTCCTGAGCGGTTGGCCGTGGACACGCGGCTGGTCCACGCGCCCGCGGGCAACCGCGCCGTCGGGTGACGCCCGGCCATGGCTGTAATGGTGTGCCGTCCCTCGGTCGGCCTGTCCCTCGGCTCGGCCCGCCCCTTGGCTCCGTCGGCCGCCGCGGCGGTGAGACCATCGCCGGGTGGGATTCCCGGACAACATTCTGACCAGCGACGAACAGGTCGTGTTACACCTGCATCCGCACTGGATCAGGCTGACCGGACCAGCGGTGGCCTTCGTCGTGCTTCTCGGCCTGACCCTCTTCGGTGTGCTGGCCGTCCCGGCGGGCTCGTTCCAGCAGGCGGCCCAGTGGCTGATCGTCGCGGCCGGGGCGGTCCTGCTCTTCTTCACAAGCCTGCGGCCGTGGTTACGATGGGTGACCACCCACTACGTGGTGACGACGGAACGGGTCGTCGTCCGCGCGGGAATCCTCTCCCGCTACGGCCGGGACATCCCGTTGCTCCGGCTCAGCGACGTCTCGTTCAGCCGTTCCTTCTGGGAGGGCCTGGTGGGATCCGGCACACTCTCGATCGACAGCGGGGGGCAGCGCGGCCGGCTCGTACTGGTGAACCTGCCCCATGCCGAGGAGGTGTATGCCACGCTCTACCGGTTGGCCGAGGAGAACGCGGCACGGCTGCGCGGCCCCGCCGACGACAGCGGTTATCCGCGTTAGCGGCCGCCCGCTGTCAGCGGTTGTTCCTGCCGGCGGTTTTTCTCGTTGGTTGTCCGGTTGTTTCCGCCGGTTGTGCGGCCGGGTCAGGCCAGCGGGTCGAATCCCTGCCACCATTTGAAGAGCGCCGCCGCGTCGGTACCCTGGGCGGCAAAGGCGGTGAGATCGTCGTCGTAGCTCCAGAAAATCACATAGTTACCGCCGTCGTGATAACACAGCAGTGATCCGACGTCCACGTTCGGCCGACTGGTCACATGCCAGGTTTCAATGCTGTTCCTGCCGGTGCGGCAGGAACCGTCCTCGGTGATCTGGCCCGACCGGTAGTCGATGTCGTTACGCAGTGAGCCGCTGTCGTAGTAGTGGAAGGCGCGTACCAGCGTCCCGCTACTCGACCGGCAGGTCAGGGACGCTTCGATGTCGGAGTCCTCGTCGTCCGAGTTCCCCACGCAGTCGTCTATCTCGGTGGGGTCCAGCGTCGCCTCCAGGTCGCTCTGGGCGGCGGTAAGGCCGCCGGTGAACCTGGCGCTCGGCGGTGTCGTGGCCGGGGTCGCCGACGGCCGTCCGGACGTCGACGTGGCGGCGCCCGTCGGCCCGGCGGGGATCACCGGCAGGGTCGGGCCGGCGGACGCCCTGCCCCCGGACTTGTCGGAACCGGCCACGGTCAGCGCGATCACCGGGACGGCGACGGCGACCAGGACCGCCGCAACGATTCCGATGATCAGCCCGGTTCGTCTCGGCGTCGGCTGTCCCGGCGGTCCGCCGGCCGGGTACGGGCCCGGCTGGTACGGATCCGCCGGGTACGGACCGGCCGGATAGCCGCCCGGCGGGTATCCGCCCGGCGGCGGATAGGAGCCGGGCGGATACCCGCCGGGCGGGGGATATCCGCCTGACTGCGCGAAGCCGCCCTGGGGGGTGGTCGGCGGATAGGGGTGCTGGGCGCCGGGCGGGAACTGCCCGTACGGGGCCCTGGCGGTGGGCGCGTACTCGTCCGGTGTCCCGGGCTGGTACGGCCCCTGCGGCCCGGACGGGTACTGCTCCTGCCCCTGGCGTGGCTCCGCGTCGGGGCCGGCTGCGGCCCGGGCCGGCCCGGCCTCCGGGAGGAAGCGGGTCGCGTTGAGGTCGGGACCAGGCTGCGCGGGGACGGCCCCACCGGCCGCCGCAGCCCCCACGATCCCGCCGGCCGCGGCGGCCCCCGCAGCCCCACCGATCCCAGCGGCCCCACCGGCCGGGCGCCCCGGCCCGTGGCCCGTCGGCGCGGGGCCACTGGCCGCGCCGACGGCGACCAGCGCGCCCAGCGCGACCGCGTACCGCGGGTCGCGAGGCGGGCGGGGTGAGACGCCGACCATTTCCAGCAGCAGCGCTGATATCCGCGGTATCTGGGTCGATCCGCCGACGAGGAACACCTCGGCGAGCCCGCCTGGCCGCACACCCGCGCTCTCGGCCGTCCGGATCAGCTCCGCCACGGTGGCGCGCAGCTCGCCCTCGATCGCGGCCTCCAGGTCCGCCCGGGTGAGCTCGAGGTCCCCGACGGATCCGCCGGCCCGGACGGTGTGGCTGCTGGCGGTCGACAGCGCTTCCTTCGCCGCGACGACCTGCTGACGTATCTGGCCGCGCGACCGCTGCCCGGACGGGCTCTGGTCGGCCCACAGCGCGTTCCAGGCCTGTGAGTCGGTCTTCGTGGCCCGCTCGCCGATCCTGCGCAGCAGGATGTCGTCGATCGTGTCGCCCCCGAAGCCGGGGTTGCCGCCTGGCTCACCGCGGATGTCGAACCCGCCGGGTGTCGCGGTGAGAACGGTCGTCGCCAGGCTCGTGGCGCCAAGATCGTAGACGGCGACGGTCGTCCCCGGCTGGAAGCCGGCCGGATCGGCCTGCCAGCGGGCNCCTGCCAGCGGGCCGCCGCGACCGGTTCCGGGAGCAGGGTGACGCTGCTCAGGCCCGCCCGGAACGCGGCGGCCCGCAGCCGCTCGACCTCGGCGGAACCCCAGCGGACCGGCGCGGTGAGGACCACCTGCGCCGGCGGCGGGCCCGGGAAACGGCTCATCGTCTCGTGTGAGACCTGGCGCAGGACGGCCGCGACCAGCTCGATCGTGGGGATGGCCGTGCCGCCGAGCTGCACCTGCTCGGTGCTCTCCAGCGCCCGCAGAGGGCGGGGCTGCGCGCGGTCGGGATGCGTCACCGCGATGTCGACGGCGGCCGAGCCGGTCAGCAGCCGGCCGTCGTGGCTCAGGCTGACAACGGCGGGCATCGGTCCGTCCGGACCTAGCGGTAAGGGTTCCGATCGGCCGTCGACGGCGGTCGCGGCCACGGTGAAGCCAGTGCCGATATCGACCGCGAGTGTCAGTCCGGTTGCCACGTCCCCCCCGGTGGGTCAGGTATGCAGATCTTCTGATGCGGTCTGCGTGGATACGGCGGCACATCATCCGGTGCGGCGGCCATGGTCCGGGTCACGGGGTGGGCTGTACCCGACGGATGTCCGATCGCGCGGGCGGTGCTCGCGTCGGCCAGCATCCATCGGACACGGCCTGGGCATGGTGGCTGCGCCGACGGTGTCCGAGGCGGGACGAATCCTCCCCGGTGCGTCTGTGAACCTTGGCTGATACTACGCAGGGTTGCCGTGCATCGGATTCCTGGTTGCCAGCCCGGGAGCATGTTGACGCCGGCGCGCGACGGTGGGAGCGTCCACACCGCCTGCCCGGGCAGCATTCCCGGGCAGTGCGGGTGAGCCGCGTTGATCGAACCGTGCCGGTGGGTCGTGCCGGTCAAACCGTGCCGGTTGAACCGGCTGACCGGTATGTACCGGCGAACGGCTGCCCGATAGACCCGACAGGGGCCCGACAGGCCGCGGGACGGGCAAACCATGCGATGGGTACGGGCAGCGACGGCCTCCGGCGGCATGTCGTCCCGCGGGGCGGTTCTCCTCGTGGTCGGCCCTGGCTCACCTGGCCGGCCGGGACACGACCAGGCCCGGGGCCGGCCAGCCGGCCGAGACGGGGCGAAAGGTGCCGTGCGGCGTGGCCGTCACAGGAACGGAACCACGCTGGAAAACCAGGAGCATCCGTTCCGGCGCAATCCGTTCCAGATGTTTACCAGCGGCTTTTCCGCGGTTACAGACGGCCTACCGGCTCGGGCAGGCGCTGGCCGCGCCGGGCGTCGGTCTCGGCGTACAGCACGGCCTTCGGGTCGTCCGGATGCAGGAAAACCCACCGCTTGTACGCCCAGAACCGGAAGATGGTGCCGAGGCCGGTGCCGACCACGTTTCCGGCCAGGTTGAAGGCCAGCACGCTGTTCAGGTCCAGCACATAGCGGGCGATCCCGAGGCAGGCCAGGGCGATCCCGAGCCCGATGGCGTTGAGGATCACGAAGAGGGTGTATTCACGCCGTAGGCCGGTACGTGCGCGATGCGTGAAGGACCAGTGCCGGTTGCCGATGTAGGCGCAGGTTGCGGCCACAATGGTGGAGACGGTTTTCGCGCTGAGCCAGCCCATACCGAAAACGCCATGGCACAGATTGGAGACGAGGACGTCGACGAGGTAGCAGAAGCCGCCGACGACACCGAACTTCGCCATTTCATGAGCAAGTAGCTGCCAGCGCGACCGCCTGGAACCGTCGTCCATTGATGCCACGCTCACCTCATGTGATCTCGACCGGTTTGTGTCACCGGCTGAGCGTACAGACCGCTGTCCTGGACCCATCCGACCCCCCCGGGTTCCCGGCCGTCGCCGGCGGCCGGGGTGCGGTCGTGACTACGCTCTGACCGCGATCGCCGTTTGCCCGGCCGGGTACACAGCCCACCAGCGCCCTGTCCGTGTCATACCCGTGTCACGTCTGTGTCACGTCTGTGGGCCGTTCAGTTGCCGATCTCCTCACGGTAAGTATGACCCGTGCCCCGGCGGGTGATGCCTGCGGGGCGCTGTTCCGGCCTGACACCTGGCGGACAGCCGTCACCTGGCGGACAGCGACGACCCGACCGGCACACGACTCGGCCGGCCCGCGGGCGGCCTGGCCGACAGCGCCACCTGGCCGGCATCTGCACCTGGCCGGTCTGAACGCTGGCCGGCATCGTGACGCGACCCGGCCGGCATCGTGATGCCGCCGGCCGCGGCGAACGCTGGCGGAATCGGTGTGGCCGCGTCATGCTGGTTGGGGCTGGCCGTGGTGGCGGCCCGACACCGTTCGCCCCGCGGCGGCGCCCATCGGGGTGCGGCGGGGCGTCATGCGCTGTCGGTGCCGCCACGGCGATCCGCATGGCGATGTCGCCGTGTGCCACACGGATCGCCGGTGGCCGTGTCCACCGTCCGATGTGTCCACCGTCCGATGCACCCGCTGTCCGATATGCCCACCGTGCCGATGCATGCACCGCGCCGATGGAGGTTGTACGACCATGACCACGGTCGACGCTCGCGATGATCCGTCAAGCCTGGAAAGTTCCCACAGCGTCACCGACGTCCTGGCGGGGCGTGCCGCCGACTTCGCGGCCGCCCGGCGGAGCAGCGGTCAGCCGCAGGCCCGGTCGGCCCGTCCGACCACCGGGGTCGCGGTCCTGGCCTGCATGGACGCCCGTCTGGACGTGCACGCCCTGCTGGGGCTGGGCGAAGGCGACGCGCACGTCCTGCGCAACGCCGGCGGAGTGGTCACCGACGACATGATCCGTTCGTTGGCGGTCAGCCAGCACGAGCTGGGCACCACCGAGATCATCCTGTTGCACCACACTCAGTGCGGGATGATTTCGATCACCGATGACGGGTTCCGGGACAAGCTGCTCGAACGCACCGGTGCCCGCCCGGACTGGCCCGTCCACGCGTTCTCCGATCTCGAGGAGAACGTGCGGCTGTCCATCGCGCGGCTGCGCTCCAACCCCTTCCTGGCCGCCACGACATCCGTCCGGGGCTTTATCTACGACGTGGCCACCGGCGAACTCAGTGAGGTCACCCTCTGACTCTCCCGGCGCCACGCGCCGGGGGATGGGCCTGCTTCTCTGACAGCTGATGGCCGTCCGCATGGGATGGTGTCCGTTCTGCGACGTACAGCTGGCGCGTCCGGTTACGGCAGGCCGGTGGTGAGGTGACGGACGGTGGGTGTTGCCCGCTCCGCGGGGGTGTCCGGTCTGGGCGGTCTGGTCGGGTCGGCTGGTTCGGACGCGGCTGGCTGGAGCGGGTCGTAGCGGGTCGGGGCGCATATGGCGGTGACGCGCTCGACGGCGATCCGCCGGGCGAGCAGGCCCGGGTCGAGATGGCGGCAGAGGACCACCGACGCGCCGGCGGCCAGCGGGGCCAGCAGGCCGCCGAACAGGCCGTCCGGCGTGTCGTAGCCGGCCGTGGTCAGCACACGGTCCGTCGCGGCCAGCTCCCAGGTCCGCGCGTAGTAGCCGGCCAGCCGGGCCAGGAACCGCTGGTTCGCCGGTGGCGCCGGCGGGGTGAAGCGGTCGCCGTGGCTGAGGACCTCGGCCGCGAAGTCGAGCACCCCTGGCACCGGCTGGGCCAGCCGCCCACCCAGTGGGCGCAGGGACAGCGCGATGATCTCAGCTCCGTCGCCCACCACGGCCGGGTCGTCCACGGCCTGCTCGGTCACGAACACCGCTACCGGCGGGTCGTCGTGGCTGTCCGTCCCGACCACGGCACCCGCGCCGGCCGCGGCACCTGCGCCGGTGGCGGCGCCGGGCTGGTGGACACCCACCTGGGCGCCCACCGACCACGCGGCGAGCAGCACCACCGCGGTCTGCCAGTGCGGCGGCAGGGCGATCCGGACGGTGTCACCCGTGGTGACACCGAGTGTGTCGACGAGCAGGTTCGCGGTCTTGGCCACCCAGTTGTCGACGGTGGTGGCGGACAGTTCGGTCCGCTCGCCGGTGGCGTCGTCGTAGAAGGTCAGCAACGGACGTCCTGCGTCCGCGCGTACCCGACGGGCCAGCAGCGCGGCGACACCGGCCACGTCGGCTGAACCGTCCACGCCGGCTGGAGCGCCGAGGGCGTGCGCGGGCACGGCAGTCTCAGCGGTGTCCAGGACGCCGGTGAGAACCCCGTCGAGAAGGCGTCCCGCGGGCAGGGGCGATGAACTCATCGAATGCTCGTACTCATGGGACGCCTACGGTAGAGCACCGCCGGTCCGGCCGGTCTTCTGGTGGCATGGTTGGCGCCCCGGCCAGCCTTGTGGGCCAGCCTTGTCGGCCGGCATGTCAGCCAGCGTTCGTTCCGGCGGGTTTCAGCCGGCGGTGTGGCCGGCACCACGGTATGCCGGCCACAGGCGTGCCGGCCACGAGAGTTTTGATCACGAAAAGCTGTGTCTGCTCAAGGTGTGCAGGATGTGTTCGCAGGGGCGACGGTCGGTGCCGCTGACGCGGGTGCGCCCGGTGCCGCCCCCGCTCCGGCCGCTGTCGTGCCACTGGCCGAGCCGGCTCCCACCGCCCCGCGCAACGCGCTACCGGGCGCGGCCGGCAGGTCCAGCGCGCTGGTCACACCGGTGAACGAGGCGCCGAGGACGACGACCAGCCCCCGGCTGATCGTCGGATCCTCGACGGTCTGCGAGCCGGTGATCAGCCGGCTGAGCGTCTGCGCGGCTTCCTTCTGCCCGGCGGGGTAGCGGATCTCCGTCATGACCTGTCCGGCCGGGCCGGTGGTCTTCCGCATCGAGCCGGCGAAGCCCAGAGCGCTGAGGGCGTCGGTCGTCTGCGCGGCCAGGCCGGAGCGGCCGGTCTTGTTGCGGACTTCGGCGATACTCACCTGGGCCGGCGGGAGCGAGGGCTGACTGGCGGCTCCGTCGTCGCTCCTGCCGCCGGCGGCCGGCGGGTTGTCCGTCGCGGGCCGCAGCGGAGCGAGCAGGGCGGCCAGGCCGGCGCGGTCGTAGAACAGCACCTGGCCGTGTGGGGGGATCTCGCCCTTGTCGTTGATGGCACCGTCCGCCTTCGTTGGTACGAAGGTGGGTATAGTGATAAATGTCACTTTTCCACTGGTAATCGCGCTGAGCCGTTGCGCAATTTTGATCATTGCGCCGTTCTCGGTGAGGCCGTTGTCGACCTTGAGCGAGCCGCCGACAGCGCCGATCAGCTGGGTGATCCGCACCGGATTGGTGAGGACGCCCGCGCTGGTCGCCTTGTCCAGCAGCTTCGACAGGAACTGCTGCTGACGGGCGACCCGGTAGGTCTCGTCCGGCAGCGCGTGCCGGGTGCGGACGAAGGCGAGTGCCTGGTCGCCGTTGAGATGGTTGACGCCGAGCTTCCCCCGCCACTGCGAGTAGTTGTCGCGCAGGTTGGACGTGCCGCCGCCGGGCAGCGGCGCCACGCACACGTCCACCCCGCCGACCGCGTCGGTCATGGTCTTGAAGCCGGCGAGGTCGATCGCGATAAAGTGATCGATCTTCAGGCTGGTCAGGTTCTCCAGCGTGCGGGTGAGCCCTTCCACCCCGCCGTAGGACAGGATGTTGGTCAGCTTGTCCTTGCCGTCCCGGGGTGTCTTCGTGAGGCCGGGGGCCACCGTCACGAGAGTGTCCCGAGGGAAGGAGACCAGGGTGACGGAGTCGTCCGCCCCGAAGTGGGCCACGATCGTGGTGTCGGAGCGGACTCCGTCGACCTGGCCGTACTCGCCGTTGGTGCCCGTCCGGCTGTCGTCCCCGAGCAGGAGGATGTTCATCTCCCCGGGCCGTTCGGCCGGCCGGCTGCCGCCGGGCGACCAGGCGACCCCGGTGACCGAGCTGTTGAAGTAGCGATATGCCGCCCACCCGATGGAGCTGACCGCCAGGACCAGTACCGACAGGGCGGCGGCCGCCCCGACCGACAGCACGCGCAGCGGTGAGCGCCCGTGGCGGCGCGCGCTCCGGGGGAGCCGTGGGTTGAGCTCGGCGGGCAATGCCGGCCGGCGCGCAGGTCTGCGACTCACCGGCTTGTTCAGTCCTCCTCGGCCGGGGCGACTTCTGTGGCGGTGTCGGTCTCCACGAGGCAGTGTGGCCCTGTCTGATTAGGACGCTTTGGGCCGCTCTGACGTTGCCATGAGGCGAACGACAGCTCACCACCGGGTGCTGGGAAGAACCATAAGTAACATCATCGTCACTCAGGTCATGGTTCGCCGGATCGGGTGTCCGAGACGGACGGGCCCGCCATAGGCCCACCCGCGCTGTGCCGGCACCCTACGCGGCGGATGGCAGACGGCATTGGCTGCGCTGGTGATCCGGGACCGACTACTCCCGGTTCGCAGCGATTCTAGCCAGCGGACAGCCGACGCTCCGGCCCGCCGAACGAGAGAAACGAGACACCGCACACCCGTCCAGGGACGGCCGGCAGCTGTCCGGGCCGGTCCTGCCAGCTCCGCGGCTGTTCCCGACCTGGACGACCGGGTCTGGCCCTGGGCGGGACCTGATTTTGGCCTTGATCTGGCCCTGGCCTGGTCTGACGGGTCCAGACTCGACGGGGCTGGAGCTGACGGGGCTAGAACGTGCAGCCGGCGGTGAGCTCGGCCGCGGTGACGGGCGGTGGCGGTGGCGTCGGGCTCGGCCGGGCGCCTGTCGAGCCGGGTCGGCCCGTTGCCGTGCCCGTACCGCCCGTGCCCGTACCGCCCGTGCCGCCCGCGTCTGTCGCGCCGGCGCCGCTGTCCGGGCGGGCGCTGCCCTCCGGGTCGGTGGCCCGGGTGGCATCTTCCGGGCTCGCGGTCGGGGTGTCGGTCGGGGTGTCGGCCGGCCCCGGGGTGACTGCCAGCGCCTTTGTGTTCACCCCTTTGAAGCCTGTCCCGAGCACCAGCGTGACACGCTCCGACAGGGCCGGATCCTCGCGCAGCTGTGCCCCGGGGACAGCGGCTGCCACGGTACGCGCCGCGGCGAGGCTGCCCGGGCCGTAGCGCACCAGCGAGGTGGCCGTGTGCCGGTTGGCCGCGCTGCTGACATGGGCGATCCGGAAGCCGGCCGCGGCCAGTTCCCGGGCCGCGCTGGTCGCGAGACCGCCCGTGGGGGTGCCGTTGAGAACGTCCAGCGTGATCGACGACGGCCGTAGCGGCGTCCTGCCGGTGGGCGTGGGCGTCGTCGCCGTAGCCGGCGGTGTCGGCACCGGCGTCGGTGTCCCGGGGCGCTGGGACGGCTGTGACGCGGAGCTCCCACGGCCGCGCAGCGGCGCCAGGAACGTCTCGAGCTCGTCAGGGTCGTAGATCTGGACGGAGCCGAAGGGCGCGATCTCGCCGGCCGCGTTCGCCCCTTCGGCCCTCGTCGGCGAGTGGACCGGGATGGTCTCGAAGCTGATCGCGTTCGCGGACATGCCCCGCAGCCGGGTCGCCAGGTTGCGCAGGTCGTCGGCGGTGGTGTCGGCGTCCACGGTCAACGCACCGGTGGCGGCGGTGAGCAGGCCCTCCAGCTTGGCCGGGTTGGTGAGTACCCCGCTGCTGGTGGCCTTCTGGAACACCGCGCTGATGAACTGCTGCTGGCGTCTGATCCGGTCGAAGTCCCCGTCCGGCAGGCCGTAGCGCTGCCGGACGAAGGCCAGCGCCTGTTCGCCGTTGAGGTGGTTCTCGCCCACGACACCGCGCCACTGTGAGTAGTCGTCACGTAGGTTGGACCTGCTGCCGTCCGGCAGTGCTCTGACGCATACCGTCACCCCGCCGATGGCGTCCGTCATGGCCTTGAAGCCAGCGAGGTCGATCGACACAAAATGATCGATTTTGATGTCGGTGAGGTTCTCGATCGTTTTGATCAGCAGCGACGGGCCGCCGGTCGTGATCGCCGAGTTGAGCTTGTTCCGGCCGTGGCCGGGAACGCGCACCAGGGTGTCCCGGGGGAACGACACCAGCGTGGTTGTTCCGTTCGCGTCCAGATGGGCGAGCATGGTGGTGTCCGAGCGTTCCCCGGCGACGACCTCCTGGCGCTGGTACATGTTGCCGGTGCCCGCCCGGCTGTCCGATCCGACCAGCAGGAAGTTCGTGCTCCCGGGCGGGGCCGCGGCCGGTCGTTCGTGGTCGTCGCCGAGCGCCAGGGTGACCCTGGTGATCTGGGAGTCGAAATAGCGGTAGGCGAAGTAGCCGCCGACGCTCGTCACGACGATCGACATCGACAGCACGGCGGCGAGGGCGAGCAGCAGCTTTCCGGTCAGGGAGCGTTGCCGCCGGCGTTCCCTCGCGGTGCGCAGGAACCATCGCCACCTCGCCCTCGGGCGGGCCCTTCGGACGCGGCGCGGGCCCGGCGGTGGCGTGGTGCTGGCAGGCTGGTCCACGGAAACCCTGGTCGTAGCGGTCACCGTGCCGTACCTCCCACCCCCGCCATGGCCTGGCACCGGTCCACGGACGTACACACCACCCGATGTGTCCCGCGTCCCCGGATATGGTCCTGTTTACCACTATGTCCCGGGTGATGGTGCCGTTGGCGGGCCGTCGAGGCCGGCCGGGCCGGCGGTGGCCCGCTCGTGCCGTCTTCGGACGGCATGCCGACGGATCCCGCCGGTGTTCGCGGGCCGGCTGCTGGATTCATCGCGGCGTTACCCCCGTACCGCTGATGTCATGACTGTCGTCATGGCCGCGGAGGACAACTGTGGTCCTGATTGCTGAAGGTACCCGCCGTAGGCACGGCACACCCGTTGTGGGATGCCCTGAGGACGATGGGTCCGGTGTTTCGGCGGCGGCTGGCGGGGGAGCGCGGGCCACCGCGGCGGCCGGCCGAAACCAGCGCCGGCCGTCCGGAGCGTCGTTCGGTACACCGTCCGATACGCCGTTCGGTACGCCGTTCGGTACGCCGTCCGGAACAATGTCGTTCGACGGGTATTGGACCCGTATGGCTGTGGGCTTGTACGGTCGCCGCCCGGCCGCACGATAAGGTTCGGATCATGAAGGCTCTTGTGCTTGCCGGTGGTTCCGGAACACGACTGCGTCCGATCACCCACACCTCGGCCAAGCAACTTGTGCCGGTGGCGAACAAGCCGGTGCTTTTCTACGGGTTGGAGGCAATAGCCGCCGCGGGTATCACGAATGTCGGGATCATTGTCGGGGAGACCGCCGCGGAGATCGAGGCCGCCGTCGGTGACGGTGCCGAACTGGGGATCGAGGTCACCTACATTCGGCAGGAGGCGCCGCTGGGCCTGGCCCACGCGGTGCTCGTCGCCCGTGACTTCCTTGGCGACGAGCCGTTCGTGATGTACCTCGGCGACAACCTGATCATCGGCGGGATCTCGGGGCTGGTGGAGGAGTTCCGCCGCAGCGGGCCGGACGCGCTCATCCTGCTGACGAAGGTGTCCAACCCGTCCGCGTTCGGCGTGGCCGAGCTGGGGCCGGGCGGGCAGATCGTGCGTCTGGTCGAGAAGCCCCGGCAGCCACCGAGCGATCTTGCCCTCGTCGGGGTGTACCTGTTCGGCCCGGCGGTCCACGAGGCCGTGCGGGCGATCAAACCGTCCGCACGCGGCGAACTGGAGATCACCGAGGCGATCCAGTGGCTTGTCGACGGCGGTTACGAGGTCGCGCCGCACCTGGTCGAGGGCTACTGGAAGGACACCGGACGGCTCGACGACATGTTGGAGACCAACCGGCACCTGCTGGAGTCGCTGGAGCCGGCCGTCCGCGGGGTGGTCGACGAGGGCAGCACGGTCGTCGGCCGGGTCGTGATCGAGGAGGGCGCGTCACTGGTGCGTTCCACCGTACGCGGACCGGCGATCATCGGCCGGGGCACGAGGATCGTCGACTCGTATGTCGGCCCGTTCACCTCGATCTACCATTCGTGCGCGATCGAGGACACCGAGATCGAGTATTCGATCGTGCTGGAGCGGGCGACCATCCGTGGGATCGGGCGGATCGAGGACTCACTGATCGGGCGGGACGTCGAGGTCGTCCCGTCGGCGGCCCGGCCGCGGGCGCACCGGCTGATGCTCGGCGACCACTCCCGGGTCTCGGTCGCCACCACGCCCTGACCGGGGCCATCGCCTGGCCGGGGACCGTCTGCCGGTCCAGGGCCGCTGGCCGGGCCCGGGTCGTTGCACCGGGGACAGGAGGGTTCCGGCCGTCCCGGCCGGGCGGAGGCCGGGCAGTGCGGGCGCCGCGGGCAGCGGCGTGGGGGCGCCTGGCTCCCCCGAGGAACCGCCTGGCTCCTCCAGGGGACATCGACGGGCTTCGCGGACCATCTCGGCGACGGTGACGCAGGCGATCACCAGGCAGAGGGCGAAGACGGTGATTGTCACCCCGACGGGGAACGGCGCCCAGCGTCCGATCACGGTGACGATCTCGGCGACGTGCAGCGGGGGGGCCGACTCGCCGCGCGGCAGCCAGTAGTACCCGCACACCGCCCACAGCGCCGCCGCCTGCATGCCGAGCGCGCCGACCAGGACGATCAGACTGGCGGCCCGCTCGTGCCCACGCAGCAGCCGGCCGAGGCCAGCGGCGGTGACGACGGCGAGGCCGACCACGCCCATGTAGAGGTACCGGCCCTGGATGGCGATGCCCTGGGTGTACTTCAGGTAGTCCGAATAGCTGCGCTGGCCCACCAGCAGGTAGGCCAGCATGATCGGCATGAGCAGCACCAGTGCGCGTCCGGACGCGGCCGCGCGCGGCCAGGTGAACCGGTGTCCCCGGGGCGCCTCACCGGTGGCCCGGGAACGGACGACCGCCGCCAGCACGCAGCTCACTACGGCCGTGGTCGCGATGACGATCACAACCGGGGAGAGCTGGGGCGGCTCGAACATCCCGAGACCGCCCCAGAACCGGCTGATGATGGTCCGCCAGAAGTACTCGTACCAGGTGTAGAAGGACTTCGGCAGCAGGACCGGCTCGCGCCGTGGGGGTTCCGTTGCCCATCCGTTGGGTTGAACGGCGTCGTAGAGGACGTAGTTACGGACCCACCACCATCCGCCGGTGGCGCAGGCGATCCCGATCGCGAGCAGCGCCGGGTACACCGGCGGCGCCCGCAGCACCCGGATGGGCACGGTCCAGCCGTCACGGCGCGGGCCGTGTTGGCCGTGCCGGCCGGACCAGCGAGGGCGGCGTGCCGACCAGCGGAGGCGGCGACCGGCGAGCCGGGGGCTGACGGACCGGGGGCTGATGGACCGGGGGCTGATGGGCTGGGGGCCGACAGACCGGGGGAGGCGGCGGCCGGGCCGGTGGGAGCGGCGGGGGCGGGCCCAGCCGGCGAGATAGGCGGCGGCGACCACGGCCACCAGGGGCAGCGCGAGTGCCTTGGCGAGGAAGGCGAGCCCGAGCAGCAGGCCGACGCCCACCGCCGTCCGTCTTCGCATGTCGCCGGTGAGCACGCCGGCAAGCAGCACCGTCAGCCCGCTGACCGACAGCATCAGCAGGCCGTCGTTGTTGAACGTGGCGCCGACCCGGGTGAGCCCGGGCACGGCCAGCGGTACCGCGGCGGCCGCCTGGGCCAGCGGCGCGCTGAGCCCGAACCGCCGGGAGGCCTCCCAGGTGAGCCACGGCAGCGGGGCCACGACGATGATGTTCAGCAGGCGCAGCGCCCAGACCTGCTGGTCGTACGCCCAGTTCGAGGAACCGGGCAGGACGGACAGCAGGGCGGCCCCGATCGCGTAGATCAGCGGTGGGTGCTGGACCATCTGGTTGGACAGCCGCCCGTCGGTGACCGGGGCGGGCCCACCGAGCCTGTCGAAGGACAGGCGCTGGTCACGAGGGGTCGGATCGATCTCGGCGAACGGGGGTGCGCCGTTGTCGCGGCCGCCCGACTGGAACATCTCGGCGAAGCGGCCACGGTCGAAGTCGTCCGAGGTCGCGGCGATCCCCGAGGCGATGATCCGTTCACCGGGCGCCGGCCAGCCGGCGCCGTGCTGCAGGCCGTAGACCATGTCGACGTGCTGGGCCTCGTCGTAGCCCGTCCAGGTGGTGAAGGCGAACGAGTAGGTCAGCAGCAGGGCGATGTGGAGCACGGTCAGCAGCACGACCGTCCGCGGCAGTCGGGGCCGGCGGGCGCGTGGCCGGGGCGTGCCGGCGGCAGGGGCGCCGGCACCGAGCTGTCCGCGGCGGGCATCGGCTGCCGAGGCTGCCTGCCGCGGGATCCCGGCCGTCGGCCAGGCCAGCTTGATCTCCGAGTAGTCGACGATCGCCATCTCTCCAGGACGACGGCAACCGGCCGCCGTTGGCCGGCTGAGCCCATAGTCAACGGGCCGCTCCTGAGTTTAGCTGCCAATTGCCGTTGGCAATTACGTGGATACTGCATGTGACTTCATGGGTGGTGGGTGCGCGTCCGGTCGGGTAATTGGGTCTGCGACACTTGCCGGGTGCGCGTGATGGTGACGGGAGCCGGCGGTCAGCTCGGGGTGGACCTGTGCCGGCTGCTGGAGGCGGACGAACGGGTCCACGCCTGGGCCGGGCTCACCCGGGCCGAGCTGGACGTCACCGACCCGGCACGGGTGCGGGCCGTCGTCCGCGACCAGGCCCGGCCGGCGAAGATCCAGGGCGGCCTCGTGGTCGTGAACACCGCCGCCTGGACCGACGTGGACGGCGCCGAGTCCGACGAGGCCGGGGCCTATGCCGTCAACGCCGCCGCGCCGGCGCACCTGGCCGCCGCCTGCGCGGAGGTCGGCGCGACCATGGTGCACATCTCCACCGACTACGTCTTCGACGGGGCCGCGGACAAGCCGTACGAGACCGACCACCCGACCGCGCCGCGCTCCGCCTACGGGCGGACCAAGCTCGCAGGCGAGCAGGCAGTGCTCGCGCTGTGCCCGTCGTCCTGTGTGGTGCGCACGGCGTGGGTGTACGGCGCGTCCGGGCGCAACTTCGTCCGGACGATCGCGCGGCTCGCCCGCGAGCGCGACACCCTCGCCGTGGTGGACGACCAGCGCGGCTCCCCGACCTGGTCGGTGGATCTTGCCGCCGGGCTGATCGACCTGGTGTCCGCCGCCGGTGCCGGCCGTGCCGCCAGTGGGATCTATCACTGCACGGGCGGTGGCGACACGACCTGGTTCGGCTTCGCCCGCGCGATCGTCGCCGAGCTCGGGATGGACCCGGAGAAGGTCAGGCCGACGACGACGGACGCGTTCCCGCGCCCCGCGCCGCGCCCGTCCTACTCGGTGCTCTCGCCCCGGTCGTGGACGGACGCCGGGCTGCGGCCGCTGCGCCCCTGGCGGGAGGCGCTGGCCGCGGCCTTCGCGCAGTCGGGCGATGTTCTGCGGGCCTGATCGGCGTTCCGCCGGCTTGATCGGCGCCGCCCCGCCGGGCCCCCCGACCCCGCCGGTGCCGTTCCCCCGAGCCCCGTCGGTGCCGCCCCGCGGGCCTGGCCCGCGCTGCTCGGTGGGCCTGAGCGGAGCCGCCGGCGTCCGGCACCTGTCGTTGTTGGGAAACCCGGTCGAGAAGCATCGGTGGCGAGCGCTACCGTTGGGAGCGTGACGACCAAGACCGGTGCTTCGCCCGCATCGCAGGCGACCGAGACCAGTGGTTCGACCGTTTCGCGGGAGCGGGGCAGGCCTGTCCTGGTCGCGGTGGCCTGGCCGTACGCCAACGGTATGCCCCACCTGGGGCACATCGCCGGCGCCTATCTGCCGGCCGACATCTTCGCCCGCTACCAGCGGCTGGCCGGCAACCAGGTGCTGATGGTCTCGGGCAGCGACGCCCATGGCACACCGATCACCGTGCGTGCCGACATCGACGGGGTGTCGCCGGCTGAGATCGTCAACCGTTACCACCCGGAGTTCCTGCGCATCTGGGACGACATCGGGATCAGTTTCGACCTGTTCACCTCGACGATGACCGACAACCATCGCGAGGTCGCGCAGGACGTCTTCGTCCGGCTGCGGGAAGCCGGCTACATCGTGCCCGAGGAGACCGTCCAGTTCTTCGACCCGCAGGCCGGCCGCTTCCTGCCCGACAGATACGTGGTCGGGACCTGCCCGTTCTGCGCGTACGGCGAGGCCCGCGGTGACCAGTGCGAGAACTGCGGCCGCACCCTCGACCCGGACATCCTGCTCGACCCGCGCAGCAAGCTCACCGGCGCGGTCCCGGAGAAACGGGCCACCACCCACTTCTTCCTGCGGCTGTCCGCGCTCGCCGACGACCTGCTGGCCTGGCTGGAGACCCGCACCGGCTGGCGCCGGCACGTCATGAACTGGTCCCTGCAGTTCGTCAAGGACGGTCTGCACGACCGGGCCATCACCCGTGACCTGGACTGGGGGGTCCCACTGCCCACCGACGAGCTCGGCCCGGGCAAGCGGATCTACGTCTGGTTCGAGGCCGTGATCGGCTATCTGTCGGCGAGCAAGGAGTGGGCGGCCCGGTCCGGCGACCCGGACGCGTGGCGTCAGTGGTGGCAGAACCCGGACGCGGCCAGCTACTACTTCGTCGGCAAGGACAACATCCCGTTCCACACGGTGATCTGGCCGGCGATGCTGATCGGCTACGGCGGGCTCGAGCTGCCGACGGACGTCCCGGCCAACCAGTACGTGACGTTCGGTGGGGCGAAGGCGTCGAAGTCCGCCGGGATCGGGCGCGGCGTCCGGGAGTACCTCGACCGGCTCCAGCCGGACGCGCTGCGTTACGCCCTCGCGACGGTGCTGCCGGAGCAGAACGACACCGAGATCACCGACGCGGACATCATCCGGCGGATCAACGACGAGCTGATCGCGAACTGGGGCAACCTGGTCAACCGGGTGATGGCCCAGATCGGCAAGCGTTTCGACGGGCGCGTACCCGAGGCCGGGGAGCTCGACGGCGCGCACGCCAAACTGATCGACTCGGTGGACGCCGGCCTGGTACGGGTGGGCGAGCTGATCGGGCGGGTGGAGCTGCGGGCGGCGCTGCGGGCCGCGATGGAGATCTCCGCCGAGGTCAACGCCTACCTCTACCGCGAGGAGCCGTGGAAGACGGTCAAGACCGACCCCGCGCGGGCCGGGCGCACCCTGGCCGTGTCGATCCAGGCGATCTCCGGCATTACGACCGCGCTCGCGCCGTTCCTGCCGTTCACCTCGGCACGCCTGGCCGACACCCTCGGCATCAGCCTGGACGTCTGGGAGCGCCAGCCCGTACCGGCCGGCCGCGCCCTGACCTGGTCCGGGGCGCTGTTCACCAAGCTCGACCCGGACGCCCTGGACTGACGCTCTGGGCGCTGGAATGACGTCCGTGCCGCCACCCGGTGACCGGACGGCGGCTGTCCGGACGCCGGGCGGCCGGCCAGTACCCGGTCGGCTCGCGGGCGGCCGGGTGACGCTCGGCCGGCTGTCGGCTGTTCGGTCGCTGGCTGGCCGGGCGGCGGGCTTTCGCCAGGGGGCGGGCTTTCAGCGGGGGGCGAGCTTCCGCCGGACACTGGGAGCCGGAGCGCGGCGGCACGCCGTCTTCGTCGGGATCGCGGCGGCCGGCGCCCTCCTGCGCGTGCTGGTCATCGTCGCCTACCCACCCGCGATCATGTATCTCGGGGACTCGGCCGCCTACCTCGACCAGGCGTGGAACGGGCTGTGGCCGGGGGACTGGCGGCCGTCCGGCTACCCGATGTTCCTGCTGCTCATCGACGGCCACGCCCACCTCACCAGGCTGGTGATCGTCCAGCATCTGCTGACGTTCCTGGCCGGCGTGGGCCTGTACGCCGTCGCACTCCATACCGTGCGTACCGCCTGGATCGCAGCCTGTGTTGCCGCGCCGGCGCTGCTGTCACCGTGGGTACTCGACCTCGGCCAGTTCGTCCTCGCGGACAGCCTGTTCGGAGCGCTGGTCACCGGCGGAGTGATCATGCTTGCCCGTCCCGGCCGGCCTGCCGTACGGGCCTGCGCCGTCGCCGGGCTGCTGCTCGGGACGGCCGTGACGATCCGCACCGTCGGTTATGGCCCGCTCGCCATGGGTGCTGTCGCACTGCTCGCCATGACCGCCCGAACCCGCATCCAGCGCACCGACACCGACAGCGATGTCAGCAGTCGCGGTGTCAGCGGCCGCGGTGGCGCCGGCGGTGATGCCGACCCCGGCGGCGCTGACGTCGGCCCCGACCCGGCAGCCGCCTACCCGCACCGCTTCTCCTGCTTTTCCCCCCGCTTTCGCCGGCTTGCTCGACAACGCCATGATCGTTGTGATTCTGATGCTGTTGGAACAGCACTCAACTCGCAAGAATCATGGAACGCGAGCTCGGTCGGTGCCGGTGGCCGGCGCATCAGCGGCGCCAGCGGCAGTGGTGTCAGCGGCACCGAGGGCGGTGGTACGGCTGACGGTACCGATGGCACTTATCGTGTTGTAATCGGTACTGAAAGTGCTGATTATGGTGCTAAAAGCAGTCAAAATAGTGCTGTCCGTGCTGTCCGTGCTGTCCGTGCTGGCGGGGGGCTGGCGCGGCTGGCCGCGTTCGTGCTCGCCGCCGCTGTGCCGATCATCGGCTACTCGACGTGGAGCGCGGCGAACGGGGGCGCCTTCTCCGTCTCGGCGCACTCCGGCTTCTTCCTGTACGGGCGGGTGGCGCCGTTCG
>NZ_JWIO01000008.1:100307-112165 GCF_001017755.1 Protofrankia coriariae | reverse complement strand
TACGGGCGGGTGGCGCCGTTCGCCGACTGTGACGTCCTGTCCCGGGAGGACCTTCGGACACTCTGCGACCCGCGGCCGGTGGCGCGGCGCCCACAGCCCGACATGTACCTGTGGCCCGACGACTCGCCGTTGCGCCAGGGCAACGACGGCATCCCCGCCGGGCGTGAGGAACTTGCCGGGCAGTTCGCCGCCGAGGTCGTCCGGGCCCAGCCGACGATGGTGGTCACCACCACAGTGGCCTATCTGGCCGGCTACTTCTCGCCCGTCCAGCACGAGAACGCGCGGACCTCGCGGGCGGTGACCTGGGAGCTGCCCACGGAGCTGACCAACATCCTGCCCGCGCAGAACCCGCATGCCGCCGACGGCCACTACGTCCTCACCGGGATCTCCCGGCCGCTCGCCGGGAAGCTGGCGGCATACAGCCGGCTGGGCTACCTGCCCATGCCCCCGGTCGGAGCCGGCCTGCTCGCCGGCCTGCTCGCCNCGGCCGCCAGCACCCGACGAGGCCGTGCCAGGCCGGCTGCCGCCGGGGCCGGTTCGGCCGGGCCGGGGCGGATGTTCTGGCTGGCGTCCGGAGCGGGGATGTCCGTGCTCGTGCTCGCGGCGCTGACCGCCGGCTTCGACTACCGCTATCTCGCCTCCGTCATCGGCCTGCTCGGCGCCGCCGCGGTACTCGGCTGGGCGGCTCTGGCACGGACGCTCATGCCGCTGGCCCGGCCGCCGGCACCGACGCCGCCCGCGCGGGCGGCGCCCCCGACGCAGACGGAGGTGTCGCGGGCGGGCAGCGGGTGAACGCGGTGATCTCGCCGGTCAGCGGCCAGGACCGCCTGGTCGGCTCGTCCGGGCACCAGCCNCTCGTCCGGGCACCAGCCGAGCCCGCCGAGCAGGGCGTGCAGGCTGCGGACGGCGTCCGGGAACACCAGGTTGTAGGTGACCAGATACAGCGTGCCGGCCCGCGGACGCCCGGCGAGGAACGGCGGGATCGAGGCGTCCCAGCCCAGCGGGGGCAGGATCAGCGTGTCCGCTTCGGCGACCGGCGGGCCGAACGTGCCCGTCACCGGATGGCCGGCCGTCGTCGAGTGGCCATCCGGTGACGGGTGGCTGGCTGTTGCCGGATGGCCGGTCGTTGTCGGGTAGCCGCCGTAGTAGCGCGCGTAGTACTGCTGGGCCTTGTACCACTGCCGTTCGTCCCAGCGTCCGGGGATCACGATCTGGATGTCACCCGGCCCGGCTGTCCGCCGCTGGACGGCGACCAGCTCCCGCATGTCGCCGAGCAGCAGCGGCCCGGCCGCGCTCGCCCGGATCTGCCTGCCCCGCTGGGCCCCGACCGCCCCTGCCGCCAGGACGAACAACACAACCGCGACCGCGAGCAACACAGCGATCACACGACCAGGCCCGAGCCCGCCCGGCCCCGCCCACAACCGGCTCGACCCGAGGCAGTCCATCCCCAACCGGCTCAACTCCCGCTGACTCGGTTCCGGCTGGTACGGCACCAGCCACAGCCGGCACAGCCTGGCTCGGCTCAGCCGTGACCGGCTCAGCCGTGACCGGTTCGGCCCGGGTTCGGCCCCCTGGAGCGGGGCTGGCCGAGCCCGTGTTGGCCGGGGCAGCGCGGACCGGAGCAACGCCGACCCACCGATGCCGGCGAGCACGTACAGTAATGGCAGCAGGAACAGGTTCGCTCGGACGAACCCAACCGGCCATAGTCCCGCCGCCGAGGCGAACGCGATCAGCGCCAGCGCCCCGCCGAGCGCGACCAGCAACGCCCGGCCCGCCCTGCCCCGCACCGCCACGACCAGGCCGACCGCCCAGCACAACAACGCCCCGACGATCACGCACACGTGCAGCCGGTGATCCGGATCGGCGAGCAGCGGCGAGCCTGTGAACGGCGAACCGAACTGGGCGTCCGGCCTGGTCATCGCCGCCGTGAACGTGTTGCGGGGAAGCTCCCACAGAGCCGTCCGTAACCGGCCGGCGGCATTGTCCCGGGTGAGGAAGAAGTCCCGCCAGTACGGATTCGTGGTCAGATAGCTCTGCGGCAGGACGAACAGCACAAGGTGAGCAAGCCCGCAGCCGCCCACCAGCACGGACCCGACCAGCCCCGCCAGTATCGGACGCCGCCCCGGGCTCCGCCAGGTGCGCTGCTGCGAGCCCTGCCGCGGGCGGGCCGTCTCCGGCGCCGCGGCATCCGTTTCGATCGTGGTGCTCAGGGCCCGCTGTGGACGGTGCGCCCACCAGGCCCGGGCAGCGTCCACGACGTCCAGTAACAGCAGCGGAGCCAGGACGAACAGCGAGGTGACGGTCATGACCGCGCACAGCGCCATACCCGCCTGTGCCGGCCACGGGCGCCGGCCCGCCTCGGCGCGGCGGCGCGCGCACAGCCACAGGTGCAGGACGGCCGCCGTGCAGGCGGCCTCAGGCAGGTACGACTTCAGCTGCATCCCGTAGACGAGCAGCCCGCCGTTGACCGTGAGCAGCTCGGCGACCACCGTGGCCGCCGGCCGCGACAGCCACCACCGGCCCAGCAGGTAGGTGACCAGCGACAGCGCGACCAACGCGACGATCTGGGGCACCCGCAGGACGAGCTCGGTGTTGCCGCCGAGGGCGACCGCCAGCTTCTCGACCGCGAACCAGCCCCCCGAAAGCGGGGCGTTCGCCGTCCGCAGGGCCTCGAACCAGCCCGCGCCGACGCTGAGGTGGTACGCCCGCCACGCCTCGTCGTACCAGAGCGGACGCACCAGCGTCGGCCACAGCGCGGCGACCACCACCACGTCCAGCCCGACGAGCGCCGCGACAGCGACCCCGTCCCGCCACCGGCCAGCGCCCTGCCCCGCCAGGCCGGCCCACCGCCGCCCACCACCCCGGGCCGCCGGGCCTGACCATCGCCGGCCGCCGGTCCGGCCTGCCGAGCCGAAGCGCCACCGTCCACCACCCCGGTCCGCCAGGCCGGACCGCCGCCGATCAGCCTGGGCCGGCTCCGCTCCGGCCGCATCCTGGCTGACGGACACCGGCCCGTCGACTGCGTCCACCACTCCTGGAGGCTACGAGAACCCCCTGCCCACCCCCGTCAGCCGGATACGCAGTGCCGGCGGTGGGAAAGCTGCCGCCACATCAGCCCGCTTCAGGGCGGCCACAACAGTCGATCCGATGATCAATATGGCGGGGTCAGCGGCTTCTCGAAGAAATGGGTCGCGAACGAGTTGTCGTTGTAACGCCCCACCGGCTGGTAACCCGCCCGTCCGTACATCGCGACGGCCTCGACGAGAGTCTCGTTGGTGTCGAGCCGGGCGGTGTGGTGGCCGAGGGCCCGGGCGGTGTCCTCGAGGCGGCGCAGCAGGCGTGACCCGATGCCGGCTCCGCGCCACGCGTCATGGACCCACATGCGCTTGATCTCGCCGACGCCGTCGTCGATGGTCCGCACGCCGCCGCAGGCCACCGGCTCCCCCCNCGCCGCCGCAGGCCACCGGCTCGCCGTCGCCGACTGCCACGAGGAAGACACCGGCCGGCGGCGCCAGCAGGAAGGCGTCATCGTCCGTCTGCCCCGCCGGGTCGTAGCCGAAGCGCCGGCCGAGCTCGGCGAAATAACGGGCGACGGCCTGCCGGGCGACCGGGGAGGCCGGATCGACGGCCTCGAACTCCACCGTCGCCGCGCGTACCAGCAGGTCGGCCTCGGCCAGGGCGGCGGCCAGCCGGGCCCGCTGCCGCGCGGAGAGCGGGTCGACGAGGCGACGTGCCTGATCCTCGGAGTGTTCCTCCAGCTCGGCCCGGCGCCGTCGGCCCTTGTCGCTCAGGCCGACACGTCGGTGTCGCTGGTCCACCGGGTCCGGCGTGACCTCGATCAGTCCCTCTTTTTCCAGCCGTCGCAGCAGCCTGCTCAGATACCCGGAGCCCAGCCCGAGGCGGACGCGCAGCGCCTGGGACGTGGCCGGTTCAGCGCCGATTTCGGTCAGCAGGCGCGCGGCCCCCAGCGGCAGGCCCGTCCCGAGGAACGGGTCCTCCAGAGCGCCGATCCACTGGATGTAGCCGCGGTTGAAACGCCGTATGACGCCGGTGACCTCGTCCATGTTCGCTGACTTTAGTCAGAACGAACAACGGCCACCCCAGCCCACGAGGCGCGGGAGCCACCGAAAAACAACCCCATTTTTTGATGTTGGCCCGCCGGCCCGGCTCGTCCAGGCGGGATGGCAGCCCACACTCCCGAACCACGGATCAGAAACCAACATCGTTCCAGCGCTCCCGGGTCCTGCCTCTTTTGCCTGCGCGGGGACCGCACAGCAGTGCATCGCCCTCACCTACGAGAAGAGTTGCAATCCGGCTCGGATTTTTCCCGTGCGGGGACCCTGCCACAGTTTTCATTCCCGCTGAACTGCGGCGATGCAAGATCTTCGCTCAATCTCCGGAGGGGTCTGGAGATAACTGCGCCAAAATTCCCGATCAATAGCGTTTGTACAGGTTGGCGGGATGTTGATGTTTTTCGCAATCTCCCTGGTTCTTCGGCGTGTCGGAGGTTACGGGCGGCAATCAAGGTGCTGTCGTTTGACTGTGGCCGTGCTGTGCGCTGCTCGGTTGTGTGCATCCGTGGGTGCCCTGGAGTTCCGCTTCGGGCACGGCCTCTGGTCGAAGGGCAGGTGGGAACCGCTACTACCACAGCGCTTTTCACCTACGGCTTCCGCTGTTGTAGGTCGAGACCGCTGCTGTGACGACGGAATCCACCTACAGGGTGGGGTGGATCAGGTGAGGGAGGCGCGTGGACGGCGGCGGTGTGTTCGGCGGTGCGGCGCCAGGTGAACGTTCGGGCGTGGGAGCGGCCCGGGGCCGGGTCGGGGATCTCCTTGAGTACGCCGATCAGCGCGTCGGTGAAGGCCTCGGCGTCCATCGGTGGGACGAGCCGTACCCCTTTGCCGGCCAGCGGGCCGACGACCTCCCGGACGGCGGGGATGTCGGAGGCGACCACCTGGGTCCCGGCCGCCAGCGCCTCCAGCGGTGGCAGGCCGAACCCTTCGTAGAACGAGGGGAAGCACAGGGCGACGGCTCCGGCGACCAGCCGGCGGAGCTGGTTCGTCGGCAGGTAGCCGGTGGTGATGACCGCCCCGGTCGGCAGCCTCGACTGGTCGGGCAGCGGCCCCCAGCCGGATGGCCCGACGAGCAGCAACGGCGGGGCGTCGGCGACCTCGGCGTGCAGGCCTCGGACCGCCTCCAGCAGGGTCGGGAGGTTCTTGCGCGGCTCAAGGGTGCCGACGAACAGCAGATACCGTTCGGGCAGGCCACGGGCGGCGAGCCAGCGCGCGGACGGCGGGGACGCGTCGAACCAGGCCGCGTCCACACCGAGCGGGGTCACGGTCACCGTCGCCGGATCCAGCCGGTAGGTGTCGACGATCTCGGAGGCGATCGCAGCGCTCGGGGTGACGACGGCGGCGGCGCGGCGCAGGCCGCGCGGGACCAGTTCCCGGTAGCGGGCGGACGCCGTGGAGACGGTGCTCGTGAGCTTGAGATAGGCGAGATCGTGGATGGTCAGCACACCGCGGGCGCGGCGCAGCGGCGGCAGGACGAAGTTCGTGGCGTGCACCACGTCGGCCGCGCCGGCCAGCCATTCCAGTTTCGGCGCGTCGGTGCGCGCCCATGCCTCGTGTACGAGTCGGGCCGGGATCCGGCGTGCGGCCGGCCGTACGCCCGGTGGCAGGGCCGGGGCGAACTCCTCGAGCCCACGCCAGGTGAACGCGGTCGCGGCCACGTCCAGGCCGGGCAGTAACGGTAGTTCGGCAAGCAGATGGCCGGTGTAGTGGCCCACTCCGGTACGCGGGCCGAGCAGGGGCGTTCCGTCCAGGATGACCCGCATCGACCTCGCTCCTCTCCATGCGTACGTCCGTGAGTACCACAGTTGCCCGGCGACACCACCCGCCGGGCCGTGGGCCGGCAGGCCATGCTGCCGGTAGCTTTCGGCAGCCGGCGTGAACGGTCCTGCTGGTCGGTGTCTCTCGGTGGTCAGTACTCCCGGTGCTGCTCATTCTGGTGGAGCATGATCGCCAAAGGTGATCAAACGGTTCTCCATGGTGAGCCATTCCAGGGCTCGACGTCCTTGGATCGTGACGACGTTGTTCGACGTTGCCTGTCTTGTTTGTTTTCTGTTGAGCGGAGAGCAATCACTGAAAGTGATTGCTCTCCGCCTGCCGCGACTTGCTGTAGAGGTGGTGGCGGGTGGCTGTGTCGCGCCAGCGGGTGGCGAACGCCGTGTCCGAGTACTCCTGGGCGCGGGCGATCGCGCTTGCCGCGAGCCGCCGGCGCATCCCGTCCTCGGTGGCCAGGCGCCGGGTGAACGAGGCGAGCTGCTGGGGGGAGGTCCAGCGGAAGCCGTCGAGCCCGTGCCGGACGATCTCGCGCTGGCCGGCGCTGTCGATCACCACGGGGACGCATCCGCCGGCCATCGCCTCGACCGTGGTCATCCCGAAGTGCTCGGCCGTCCACGGCCGGCGCTCGACATCCTCCCCGTAGCCGGTCGCGGACCAGAACACCGAGCAGGTGGACAGCAGCCGTTCCACCTCGTGCCGCGGGGCGTTCGGGTGGATCTCCACCGGCAGGCCGCGGGCCGCGTCCCGGATCTGCTCCAGGTAGGGGAGCTGGGAGTCCTCACAGCCGCCGACGACGTGCATCCGCCAGTCGGGCAGCGCGCCCGAACGGCACAGCTCACCGAACCAGCGCACCATCTCCAGCTGCCGCTTGGCGTGCCCCAGGCCGGGGGCGAACAGTCGCCCCACGCTCAGCACCGACGGCTCCCGCTCCCGCGCCGGGGCCAGGCGCGCCACCTGGATCGGCGGGTAGAGCAGGTCGGCGTCGGTGCGCCACAGCCGGCGGATCCAGTCCCGGGTGTAGGCCGAGTTCGCCATGACCACGTCGTAGGCGTCGAGGTAGCCGAGGTCACGCGGGTCCGTGAGCAGCCAGGGGAAACGCAGCGCCACCCGGGCCCGGACACCTTCGCGCCGGTCGGTCACCCGTGGCCGGCTGAGCGCCACCCCGAGCTGGCGAATGTCCCGGGATGCCGCCGCGCCGCCCGCGGGCCGTCCCGTCCCGTCCGCCTGGCTCGTTCCGTCCGGCGGGCTCGTCCCGTTCGGCGGGCTCGCCGCGTCTGATGTGTCATTCGGCGCGTCTGATCTATCAGGTGTATCTGAGATGCCAGGTACGTCAGGTGTGCCCGGAGCGCCTGTCGCCGCGGGGGTGAACGTCTCGCTGACCAGGATCAGTTCGGTCCCGGTGGACGAGGCGGGCAGCGGCACGGAGATCGGCGTGAACACGGCGCCGACCTCGATGTCAGCGAGGGCCTGCCCGGTCGCGTCGAGGACGCGCAGCCGTACCGTCCCGGGCGCCCCTGGCCGGCCGACGTCGGCGTGCAGCACCCGTTCGCCGCCGGGGGAGACCGAGAGGATCCCCGCGCCGTTCGACCAGACCCACTGCCGGCGGCGGCCGCCCTCGGGCGGATACCAGCCTGTCCCGTACCCGACCGCCGGACGTACGCCCCGCAGGAACGGGCTGCCGGCGCGGATCGCGGCCCGGCGCCACGCGGCCGCGTCATGATCGGCCGGTGTCGGAAAGAAGCACAGGTACGCCGCGTGCTTCGAGCGGGGGATCAGCCGGCTCATGTACGAGCCGTTGACGAACAGGTCGTACTCGGCGCTGATCTCGGCGACGGCGTCGTCGCCCCGGTCGGGCAGCAGGCGGTACCGGCAGCCGGACAGGTCGAGCCCGAGGTGGGCGCCGAGCGCGTCCAGGTCGACCGCCGAATGCCCCAGCAGGTCGACCTCGGCGCCTTCGGCCGCGAGCACCTTAGCGATCATGCCGTTGTGGCGTTCCCCGCCGCCCATGGAATGCCAGAACCTGTTGTAGACGGCGGCCCGGACGCCGCCGGCCGGCCCGGCCACCGCCAGCGGGGCGCGTGTCCGCGCCGGCCCGGTCGCCGAGCTGGTTGTCGGCCCGGTCGTCGGCCCGGTCGTCATCGTCGCACCAGCCAGTTCTCCAGCTCGTGACGGCGGGTCGAGGCGGTCCGCGAGATCGCCCGCCGGCGGGNGCCCGCCGGCGGGCCAGCATGGCCGGCAGCAGCCGCAGGTAGGAGGCGATGACCGTCAGTCGCAGCCAGGTCGGGCGCAGCGGGGGGCGGCTGCGCGCCGTCCATGCCTGGCGCAGCGTCCGCAGCGCGATCGACGCGGTCGTCAGCGGGTAGCGGGCCACCGCAGCCACCGCGATCCGGGCGCTCGCGTCCTTGGTGAGCATCAGCAGCCGGTTACGGTCGGTGTGGAAGACGAACAGCGGTGACCATTCGACACTGGACGCCGAGTGGACGTGCCGCAGCGCCGCGTCCGGTATGTAGCGGATCGTGTAGCCGCGGGCACGGATCCGCCAGGACAGGTCGGTGTCCTCGTAGTAGAGGAAGAAATCGTCGTCGAACCAGCCGAGTTCGTGCCCGAGCCGGGTGCGGATCGCCATGCCGTTGCCGCAGGCGGTGAAAACCTCCTCGGGGCGGGCGAACTGGCCGGTGTCGATCTGCTGATAGCCGCGGTCGGCGCCGTACCCGTCGCGCAGCACGATCCCGCCGACATTGTTGATCACGTCGACGCGTGCCACGTCGCCCGGGACGGTGAACTCCACCGTGGACGGTTCGGCGCCGGCGTCCAGGGTGACCGACCCGCCGTCCCAGCTCAGCGTGACCGGTTTGGCTGCCTGGCCGGCCCAGGTGAAACCGAGTGTGACCGGGCCCCCTTCCGGGACCGGGACGCACAGTTCGCCGTCACCGCGGGTCCAGAAGAACGGCGCGTCCGGGCCGCCCTCGGCGCCGAAGGTCAGTTTCTCCCACAGCACCTCCCGCAGCGTCTCCCGGCCGTCGACGGTCACCGACGACACCCGGACGCCGAGCTGGCGCGGGTCGTGCGGGCCGGGGGTGAAGGTCGGCGTCGACAGCCGCAGCCGCAGGAAGCGGGGGAGGAAGACGACCTTGCCGGTGACCGCGCCGAGCCGGTCGCCGCCGGGGGCGTCGAACGGCGCCAGCAGGTTGGCCAGCCAGTCCGGCTCGGGCACCGCGTCGTTGTTGAGCAGGGCGGCGTACGGGGTGGTGACCGCGCGTAGCGCGAGGTTGTTGCCGCCGGCGAAGCCGAGGTTGGTCTCGGAGGGCACCACCTGGACCCACGGGTAGCGCTCGGCCAGCAGGGCGCGGGAGGAGTCCGCCGACGCGTTGTCGACCACCCACGTCTCGAAGGCGAAGCCGGTGACCTGTTTGGCCAGCCCGTCCAGGCAGGCCGGGAGCAGGTGCGCGCCGTTCCAGTTGACGATGACGACGGTCACCAGCGGTTCGGCGGCCGACTCGACGTTCGGCTCCCCGGCCACGGCGGTCGGCTCGACGGCTGTGCCGGCGGGCACGGTGGTCGGGCCGGTGGCCGCGGTGGTCAGGTCGGGGGCCGCCTCGGTGGCCGCGTCAGTCGGCTTGGCGGGTGTGGCGGTCAGGCCGGGAGCCTCGGGGGCCGGGTCGGGGGTGGTCGAGTCGCTCATCCGCGGGCCCTCGCCTCGTAGTCGACTTTGAGCAGGCCGCCGGCCTGCGGGCCGCTGATCCCGAACAGGTCGTCGAAGCGCCGTTTGGTGATCGGGACGCCGGTGGCGGCGTCGGAGACGTGCACGCTGATCGCGAACGCGCCCAGCAGCTCGGGGATTTTCGGCACGGTGAAGTCCACGGTGAGGAGTCCGGGTCTGCTCGGTATGCCGCCGACGGGCGTCTCCATCAGCCAGATCGGCAGATCGTGCTGGCCGAGAACGTAGACGTGTAGGTAGATCCGTTCCGGCGCGTCCCGGGTGAGGTCGAGGGTCAGGGAGACAGTCAGTTTCTCACCCGGGTCGAACTGGACCTGGGGCGGCCCCCCAGGGTCCCTGGCGAAGGTCGCCATGACGGGCTGGACGGCGGCGACGTCGTAGGGCACGGAGCCGTCCGAGGGCAGGCTGCCCAGGCGCTGCCGCAGCAGCCGGGTGCCGATCTCCGGCGCGCCGTCGAAGATCATCGAACCGGACTCCAGGACCAGGACCCGGTCGCAGATGCTCTCGACCAGGTCCAGGGAGTGCGTGACGAACAGGATCGTGCGCCCCTGCCGCCGGAACTCCTCGATCTTCGCCAGGCACTTCTTCTGGAAGGCCTCGTCCCCGACCGCCAACACCTCGTCCACCAGCAGGACGTCCGGGTCGACGTGGACGGCCACGGCGAACCCGAGCCGGACGTACTGGCCGGACGAGTAGTGCTTGACCTCGTCGTCGATCTTGTGAGGGAGCTCGGCGAAGTCGACGATCGAGTCGAACATCCGGTCGATCTCGCGACGGGACAGGCCGAGCAGGGACGCGTTGAGGTAGACGTTGTCCCGGCCGGTCAGTTCGCCGTTGAAGCCGGCGCCGAGCTCCAGCAGGGAGGCGATCCGCCCGCTGACCGACACCTCGCCGTGGGTCGGGCGCAGGATGCCGGCCAGCACCTTCAGCAGCGTGGACTTGCCGGAGCCGTTCGCCCCGGCGAGCCCCACCGTCTGGCCGTTGCCGATCTCCACGTCGATGTCGCGCAGCGCCCAGAAGTCGTCCCCGCTGGCCTGCCCGCGGCGGACGAACAGCTCCTTGAGGCTGGTTGCCCGCCGGTGGTAGGAAATGAACTTCTTGCTCACACCGGTCGCCCGGATCACCACTGGGGTAACCGGCGGGGATCCCTGAGCCGCCGTGGACGCCTCGCCCACCGCGTCCGTCCGGCCTGTCACGTCCACCGGGCCTGCCCCGTCCGCCCCGTCCGCCGGGCCCGCTACGGGCGCTGGGCCCGCCGGACCCGTCGCGGGTGCGGGGGCCGGGGTGATCGCCGCGTCCGAAACGTCCGCGTCCGAGGCGTCCGAGGCGTCCAAGGCCTCGCCGGTCACGGTCGGGCCGGCTGGTGACTGCTGCGCTGGCACGTCTGTCAAACCTTCCTCACTGCCTCCGCGGACACGATCATGACGGTTGTCGTGGCCACTTCAGCCGGGTTCTAGAGATCCTCGGCGAAGTCGGCCTGCATGCGGCGGAACACGTGTGTTCCCAGCCAGAGCAGGCCCAGCGACATCGCGCCCGCGACAGCAAGATGTTCGAGGTAGAAGAAGTATCCGGGGTCGGCCAGGATGCCCTGCCCGTTCGCGGGGTTGACGGTCGGCCCTTTGTAGATTGCCCGCTGGAAGGTCGCGACGACCGTCGCCATCGGATTCAGGAAATAGATCCACGTCCACTCGTGCAGAAGTTTACGGATCAGCCCGACCGGATACACGATCGGGTTGAGCCAGAACCACGCGAGCAGCGCCACCTCCAGCAGGTGCTCGGTGTCGCGGTATCGGACGTTGAGCGCCGACACGAGCATGGCCAGGCCCATCGTGAAGATCATCGCTACCGCGAACGCCGGCACCAGCAGCAACAGCTGGAAGCCGACGAAGCTGTAACCGAGCGCCGCGACCACCGCGAAGAGCACGGCGAGCTGCAGGACGAAGTGGACGATGGCGAATCCCACGGCGGAAAGCGGCAGCACCGGCAGCGGGAAACGGACCTTCTTCACGAGGTTCGCGTTGAAGACCACACTGCCGCTGGCCGCGGACACGCTGGCGGAGAACGCGTTCCAGATCAGCAGGCCGGACATCAGGTAGACGCCGAAACGGGGCACCCCGGCGTTCATGATGACCTGGAACACCAGGGTGTACACGGCGAGCAGCAGCAGCGGGTTCGCCAGCGACCAGGCGAACCCGAGGGTCGACCCCTTGTACTTGACCTTGAGATCCTTGCGGATCAGATTGCGCAGCAGCTCCCAGCGCACCCGGGTCTGGGCTCGGCTGCGACGGGCGAGC
>NZ_JWIO01000008.1:85806-100302 GCF_001017755.1 Protofrankia coriariae | reverse complement strand
GGGCGAGCCGGCGGGAATCCGGGCCCCGCCCGTCGTCGTGGATCCGTCGCCGCGCCGCCGGCGTGGCCGCCGGTGCGGACCGCTCATCAGTCAGGTTCGACACCGACAACCTTCCGTGAGCCGCGCCAAGTGGGAAACGGGCCCGACGCTACCGGGAACACCGGATCGCACTGACCGGCGGACACCGCGCCGAGACGATACGTGGCCGGCCTGGCGCTCCGGCGGCCGGACCTGGTACTCCGGTGACTGCGGCCACCGGGCCGATTCATAGTATCGGGCCGTTCATTCAGCTCCGGCCGGTCACTGTCCAGTCTGACCCGGATACCAGCCGGCCTGTCGGCGGTGGCCACGGTGCCCCCGTCTGTGGAGGACGCCCGTGTTCACCGACGTCCGGATCCGTGAGGTCTGGTCCCATCTGGAGTCCGGCGGGGCCGAGGTGCTGACGTTGGACGTGTTCGACACGTTGCTGCTGCGGCTCGTGCCCGAACCGACCCACGCCTTCCTGCTGCTCGGGCACCGGCTGGCCGCCGCCGGGCTGCTGCCGCCGTCGCTGTCGCCCGCGCAGTTCGCCCAGCTGCGGGTGCACGCCGAGACCAGAGCCCGCGAGCGCAGCCAGGCCGGGCGCGGCACGCCGGAGGCCCGGCTGGACGAGATCTGGTCGGTGCTGGCGGCGGCGCTGCCCGGCAGCGGCAGCATCGACGACCTCGTCGCCATGGAGGTCGCTCTCGAACGGGACATCTGCCGGGCCGACCTGGCCGTTGCCGAACTGGCCGAGCTGACCATCACCAAGCTCGGCCGGCCCGTCCACCTGGTCTCCGACACCTACTTCTCGCCGGACCAGCTGCGCCGGCTGCTGCGGCGCCCGGAGCTCGCCGGCATCAGGTTCACCCAGGTGCTCACCTCCAGCGACGCCGGGGTGAACAAGAGCAACGGCCTGTTCGCCCACGTGCTCGCGCAGGCCGGGGTCGCGGCGTCCCGGGTCATCCACCTGGGTGACAACCCGGTCGCCGACGTCGAGGGCGCCCGTGAGCACGGGATTCTCGCCGTCCACTACCCCAAGTACACCAGCGGGCTGGAGACGACGCTGGACCTGGAGGGGCTGCGTTCCCGGCCCACCTCCGACACGCCCGTCGACCCGGTGCACGGCGACCACGGGGTGACCGCGATCCGGGCCCGGACCCTGCACCGCGCCGACGCCGCCGCCGTCCCACCGGGCCTGCGCCGTCACTGGGAGACCGGCGCGACCGTGTTCGGCCCGGTGTTCACCGGATTCGCCGAGTGGGCCGTCGAACGGGCCGCGGCCTACGGGGTCGACCGGATCCACTGCCTCATGCGCGAGGGGGTGTTCCTCGCCCGGGCGCTGGCGGAGCCCGGGCACGACCGCGGGATCACCACGTCCCCGCTGTGGGCGTCCCGGCAGGTGTGCGCGCTGGCCAACGTCTTCGAGGGCAGCCCGGAGGAGCTGCGCGGCTTCCTGACCCGGCGGCACGCCCCCAGCGTCGGGCAGCTGCTGCGCCAGCTCGGGGTGGGCGTGGAGGAGGTCGCCGGCCTCTCGGCGCTTGCCGGCCGGCGGCTGGACGTCCCGGGCCTGCTCGAGGAGACCCTGCGGGCGCTGTGCAACGACGAGCGGGTCCGCGGCGAGATCGTGACGACCGCGAGCCAGCTGCGGGAGCGCTACCTGCGCTATCTCGACGCCCAGCTCGGCGACGCGGACCGGATCGTCATCGTCGACCTGGGCTGGGGCGGCACCATCCAGGGCCTGCTGCACCAGCTGCTGGTGGCCTCCGGCCGCGAAGTGGAGATCGTCGGCCTGTACCTGGCGACCAACGCCGGCGCCAACGTGCACCGCCTGTCCGGGCTGCGGCTGGAGGGCTATGTCGCCTCCGGCGGCGAACCGGAGGCGCTGTTCGCCCCGGTGATGCGCAGCCCTGAGGTGCTCGAGCAGCTCTGCATGCCCGACATCGGCTCGCTGATCGGCTTCGACGAGGATCTCACCCCCGTGCTCGCCGCCGACCACACCTCCCGGACGCAGGTCGCGCAGCGGGCCGCCGTCCAGGACGGGGTACTCGCCTACCAGCGGGAATGGCTGCGTTACCACCGCAGCGAGACACCGATGCCGTCTCTGGTGTCGGACGGGGCGCGGCTGGCTGCCCTGCGCACCCTCACCCGGTTCGTGACCCGGCCGATCCCGCAGGAGGCGTTCGCGTTCGGGATGTGGTCGCACGACGACAACTTCGGCTCCGAGTCCTCCGAAGGGCTGCTGCCCGCCGATCTGCTGCGCAGGATGCCGTACCTGACCTCGGCCGATCTTGAGAAGATCCCGATGCAGGAGCTCTACTGGCCGGCGGGGGTGGCGGCGGTGGCGAACCGGCCGCTGGCGGTCGTCAGCGGGCTGGCCGCGGGCGCCGGGATCTCGGCGCTGGAGGTCTCCCCGGAGGCCGCCGCCGGACCGGTCGAGGTCTACGTCGACGCCGGGGCGGACTTCGCCGCCGGCCCGAAGGAGTCCGCGGTCACCCGCTCCGGGCGGGACGGGCTGTCGCTGGTGCGCCTGCGCATCGACGGGGTCGGCGTCCGCCGGGTGCGCATCGACCCGGCCGGCCGGCGCGGCCTGCTGCGGCTGGACTGGCTGAAGCTGTCCTTCCACCTCAACAACGTCACCGAGCCCCACGAGGTGACGATCACTTCGGTCCTGGACGAGGCGCGGCTGCACCTGCTCGGGGCGCGGGTCCTCCAGCCGAACCTGATCGAGATTCTCGGTGACGACCCGCAGCTCATCTACGTGCTCGACCCGGTGGCGCAGGCACATCTGGCGGCCACCTACGCCATTGACGTCGAGTTCGCCTTCGGGTGGCTGGGGATCCGTTCCGATCCGCTGGCGATCCCGACCGAGCAGAGCGCGCCGTTGTCACGCCGGGCCGTCCAGCGGCTGCGGCGTGAGCTCGAGGAGCGTTTCTGAGCCTGTGCTCTCGGGCCGCCGGCGGCATGATCGTATTTTGCCTGTGCCGCCGAAGGGTTCCAGGGACCGTTGAAGCTGCCGGATGCCCCTGAAGCCGGATGCCCCTGAAGCCGGCCATCGAAGGAGGCCACTGAAAAGGCGCCGTGGTCGGAGGTGGTGCGATCGTGGTTGCCGGGCGCGTCGCTGGAAGCATCCAAAGAAGACTCTGAGGGAGAATCGGTCGATCGCGATGGTGCGGTCGTTGCGGACAATGTGGACGGGGTCGCTGTGAGTGATACAGCTCTGGGTGGGGCCAGCGTGAACGATCTTGCTGTGGGCCGTCCGGCCGAGTGGCGCGGTTCCGCCGGTGACGGTGGGCCGCGTGGCAGCGCCGGTGAGCATCCCGCGGCGAACCTGTCAGCGCCGGATCCCGGCAATCGGGTGCCCGCGGACGCCGACGCGGGCACCCCCGTCCCGGATCCTGATCCCGCCGGGGCCGCCGGGGCCGCCGGATCGGATGGATCGGATGGATCGAATGGGATGGCCGGGGCGCGGCCGGGTACGCCGTGGTTCGGCGTGCCGTCCGCCAGCCGCGCCGCTGCCGCCCACGGCGACCAGGAGGCACAGGACAATCAGGAGGCACAGGACAACCAGGAGACCGGTGACGATCGGGGGACGCGCGGCGATCGGGAGAGCGGCGGCGTGGTCACCGCCCGCGTGTCGGGGAGCATGCCGGCTGCCGTCGCTCCTGGCGGCGTTGTCACTGAACGTGAAGGCGTCGACGATCGCGAGGAGGACGTCTTGGGCGGGGCCGATGAGCCTGACACGTACGCGGTCGAGTCGGCCCCCAACAGGACGTTGCAGCCGCTGCTGCTGCACTCCCTCGCGGAGCTGCGGGAGATCTGGGTGCCGCTGCTGAGGGCCGCCGACATCCGCAGCGTCGCCGAGATCGGCTCGGAGAGCGGCGCCACCACGTCCCTGCTCGTCGACCTGCTGCGCGGGCGTGGCGGCGGGAAACTGGTGGTCATCGACCCGGATCCGGGCGTGGCGCCCGAGCCCGGAGACGGGCTCGAGGTCGACGTGGTGCGCGGTTACAGCCCGCAGGCCCTGGTCGGGCTCGCTCCCGCGGACGCCTACCTGATCGACGGCGATCACAACTACGCGACGGTGACCAGCGAGCTGGAGACGATCGCCGACGCGGCCCGGGCCACCGGCCGTCCCTACCTCCCGTTGCTGATCATGCATGACGTGGGCTGGCCGAACGCCCGGCGGGACTCCTACTACACGCCCGAGCGCATCCCGGAGCCTGAGCGGCAGCCGTACTCGTGGGAGCTCGGGGTCCGCCTCGACAGCACCGGTGTGGTCGCCGGCGGGCTGCGGGGTGAGGGGGCGTTCGCGTGGGCCCGGTCGGAGGGCGGGGCGGGCAACGGCGTCCGCACGGCGGTCGAGGACTTCCTCGCCACCCGTCCGGAACTGCGCCTGTTCGTGGCCGCGCCGATCTTCGGCCTGGGTATCGTGGTGGACGACCGGGCCCCGTACGCCGAACGGGTCGACGAGCTGCTGCGGCCGTGGGTGCGTAACAGTCTGCTGACCCGCCTGGAACGCAATCGGTTGGACCTCTACCTGCACGTGCTACTGCTGCAGGACGAGATGATCGACGCCGCTCGCCGGCGGCAGCGGGAGTGGGCCCGCCTGGACGCGGCCCTGGCCGACCGTGCCACGACCGAACTGCGGCTGCTCGACGCGGCCGCCGAGGCCGAACGCGCGCTGGAGGCGGAACGCGCGACCGCCCAGCAGCTACGCGCAGCCCTGGCCGACGAACCGAAGCTCGTGCACGCGGCCCGGGTGGCGAACGCGGCGCTCAAGGTCCGGCTGGGCGGTCACCGCGGCGCGCGGGCGGTACGTACGGCGCGTGCGGTACGCGGAGCCCTGCACGCCCGCCGCTGACCTCCCCGCACCCCGCCGGTACCCCAGGCCGTGATCCGCTCCGCGGCCGGCGCGGTCCACGGCCACCAGCGCCGAGAAAGATCGCCGAATCTTTGTCGTTTTGTACACTTTTTGTTCCTGCTGGCGTACAAAATGACAAACTATTCTGGATCATGCTCCGTGCGGGTGGCTGTGGTGCGTCCGCGTCATGGGGCCGGCGTTGTGGGCCTGGCGGCCCGGGTGTTTCGCGCGAGGCTTATGGCGGTCAGGATGGCGAGGGCCAGAGCCGACCCGAAAACGACCGCGATGCCGGCCGCCGGCCACGGCGACCAGGCGGCCATGGCGCGCAGGGCCGCGACCGGCCCGCCCCCGGCGGGCCGCCAGAAGTGGCCGAGGACGAGCCATGCCGCGTCCAGCTGGATGCCGACCGCGGCGGCGAACACAGCGAGCGGCAGCCAGCGGGCCGGGCGTGGCCGCAGCGCCGCGGCCAGCGCGGCGGCTCCGGCGCCGGCGAGGACCGCGACCCCGACGAAGCCGGTGAACAGGTACCGTCCGGAGACCCCGGTCATGTGCCCGGTGCGGACGAGGTGGGCGGCGGCCTGCCCGCCGACGATCACGAGCAGGCCGACCGTCGGCCACAGCATGAACAACAGGTCCATCCGCTGTGCCCGGCCGCGGGCACGTAGGAGGCCCCAGCCGAGCAGGCCGCCGAGCAGGAGCGAGGCGACGAGCACCAGCACCGGGGAGAGGTCGGCTTCGTACCAGCCGATGGAACCCCACCAGCGGGTCGCCAGCCGTTCGGACATCCACGACCAGTAGACGCTCCAGTCCCGTCCGACGTACTCACCGGGCGGGAACCCCGGTGTGCGCGGCTGGACGGTGTGCCAGCGGAGGACGTTGACCAGCCACCACCAGCCGCCGGCGGCGATCCCGAGCCCGCCGCAGAGCACGGCGGGTCGCCACAGCGAGCGCGCGCCGCGCAACCGGGCACAGACGTACGCCGCGGCGATCATCGGTATCAGCACGACCGCGAAGAACTTCGTCAACAGCGCGAGACCGGTGAGCAGCCCGATCCAGCAGGCGGTCCGCGCCGAGGTGTCCCCGCGCAGCACATGGACGACGGCCACCGTGACCAGCCCGCCGAGGCCGATCAGCAGGTTGTCGTTGCTGACGCTGGAGCCGATGTGGACCAGTTGCGGCACGGCGCAGGGGACCAGCGCGGCAACGGTCGCGGCGACCGGCTGGGGGCACAGGCGTCTGGTGGCGGCGTGGGCCAGCAGCGGCAGCGGCGCCACCATCAGGACGTTGCTCATCCGCAGCAGACCGATGGTCACGTCCCAGCGCAGGGCGTCGCCGCTGCCCGGGAGCACTTTGAGGATCATCGCTTCCAGCAGGTAGTACAGCGGTGGGTGTTGCACCATCTGCTGGATGTAACCGGACGGCTGCCCCGGGGCGGCGAGATCCCGCCAGGCCGGCCGCTGGGAGTCCGGGGGCGCGTCGTGCGCCGGGATCGGCGCGACGGTGAGCTCGTAGGGGCTGGTCCGGCTGCCGAACGGTGACGCTCTGATGGCACCGACCCCGTCCGGTGTCACCACGGCGTCGCCCGGGTGCGGCCAGCCGTCGCCCTGGACGAGCCGCATGACGGCGTCGACCTGGTTCGGTTCGTCCGGCGCGTGGTAGTGGGGCACCAGTATCGACCAGGAGGCGAGCAGGCAGGCGAACGCGGCGGTGATCAGCCAGATGTGGCCGGGTGCCTGGCGCAGGATTCCAAGCGGGCTGAACCGCTCCGCCGGGCGGTCACCGGACGGTTCCACGGCAACCGCGGCGGCGGTCGTTCCGACTGCGGCCTCCATCAGGGCGGCTCCGGGACTCGGGCCCGCGGCGACGCGAGAAACACGTGATCATGCCGCCTCCGGCCCGCTGGCGGGTGGGGCTGGGATCTCCGGAAACGGATGGTTGCCATCGTACGTAGGGTTTGTGCCTTTTCGACGGCTGCGTGTGCTGTGACGCTTTCGTTCTTCGCGGCTGCCAGGAATCATGCCGCCGCAGTCGCGACCGCGGAAAGCGAGGGAAGCGCGGGAAGACGGAAAATCCGGGCCGGTTGGCCAGCAGGCCGCCGCCGGTGGATCAGATTCAGATCAGGAGATCAGACGATCAGGGGATCGGACGGGAGACAGAAGATCGGACAGGGAGACAGAAACGGTCAGCGCCAGGAGTCGACCTGGCCGACCACCTTCGCCGGGCTGCCCGCGACGATCGTCTTGGCGGGGACGTCCCTGGTCACCACGGCGCCGGCCGCGACGATCGCGCCCTCACCGATCGTCACCCCTTTCAGGACGATGGCGCCGGTACCGATCCAGGCCCGGTCCTCCAGGACGACGGGGGCGCTCACCGGCTGCTCGACGCCGTCCACGGTGATGGGGTGGAAGTCGTTGTCGAGGATCTGGGTGTTCCAGGAGATGTTGCAGCCGGCGCCGATGCTGACCCGTTCCCGCACGAGGATCTTCGCGAAACCGTTGATGTTGACGCCGTGGCCGAGCTGCAGCAGGCCGGAGTCCACCACGATGCGGGTGCCGCGCTGCACCGAGACGACCCCCTCGCAGCGCAGCCGCCCCTCGGGGTGGATCCGCAGCACAGAGACGTCCCGCCGGGTGGAGATCCCGAACGGGCCGAGGCCGATCCGCAGCGCCGCGCCGTCGGCGAACTCGATCCGTTCACGGCCTTCGAGCACGGTGGGCGAACCGGTCCAGATGGGCTGACCGTACGTCAGCGGATAGCGCAGCCCGGCCACGAAGGAGCGCGCCGAGGTCTCCCGTCCGGCCCGCAGCGCTCGGACGTTGCGGGCGTACTCGCGCGCGTCGTCGACGAACCGCCGGTCGAACCGGTTGACCTGACTGCCGAGACGCTCGATGAGCCCACCCATGGCCGGCAATCCTAACCGGTCGGCCTGGGCCGATCATGACCTCCATGCGCCCCCGTTCACCATCGGCTCACCATCGGCTCACCATCGGTGGTCATGCTGGGATGTACCGCCAGTCGCGTCCGTCCCGGCGTGCGCCGTCCCGTGTCCGCACCGCCGCCACCCGGGTGGTCGCACCTGGGTAGTCGCACCCGGGTGGTCGCGTCGGCCGAGGGTGTGGCGGCGGGGGCGGGTCACCGCGCCGTGGGACCTCCGTGACCGGTCGGTGGCCGCGGCGTGTAACGCTGGCATCCGGTAACCCTGGCATGCGGACGGGGCATCCCGAACACGTGCGGAGGAGGTTGTGATCATTCGACCCGACCGGCCCGGCCGGTCCGGCCGCAACTCGACGGCACCGGTGAACCCCCTGTTCCCGGACGGAAATCAGGAGCCACATCGACGTGAGTGTCAGCGTTGTACGCGCAGCTGTCAGCCCCGGCGTACCGGTCCCCAGGAAGCAGAGCGGCGCCGGGCCGGTGGCGGAGGTACCCGCCGCGCCCTATGTGACGGTCGTACTGCCCTGCTACAACGAGCAGGATCACATCATCCACGAGCTGGAGCGGATCACCGCCGCGATGGACACCAGCGGCTACAGCTACGAGCTGCTGGTCATTGACGACAAGTCGACCGACAACACGCTGGCGTTGCTGCGCGGCGTGATGCACCGCTTCCCGAACATGCGGCTGATCGCGTTCCGCCGCAACGGCGGGTCGGGCACCGCGCGCCGGATCGGCACCCAGGACGCCCGCGGGAAGATCGTGGTCTGGACCGACGCGGACATGACCTACCCGAACGAGCGCATCCCGGAGTTCGTCCGCCACCTCGAGGCCTGTCCCGACGTCGACCAGGTGGTGGGCGCGCGTACGACCGAGGAGGGCACCCACAAGTGGGCGCGGGTGCCGGCCAAGTGGTTCATCCGGATGATCGCGCAGCGGCTGTCCGGCATGAAGATCCCCGATCTGAACTCGGGGCTGCGGGCGTTCCGGCGGGAGGTTTCCCTGCCGTACCTGCGGCTGCTGCCGCCCGGGTTCTCCTGCGTGACGACGATCACGATGGCGTTCCTGTCGAACCAGCATCCCGTCGACTACATCCCGATCGACTACGCGAAGCGCTCGGGCAAGAGCAAGTTCCACCCGTTCCGGGACGCGCGCCGCTACATCCTGCAGGTGCTCCGGATGGTGATGTACTTCGACCCGATCCGGGTGCTGATGCCGATCGCCCTGTGGATCATGGGGCTGGGTTTCGTGAAGCTCGTCGTCGACCTGATCCGATACGACCTGCGGGTCACCACGTCCACGCTGCTGGCGATCCTGGTCGGTTTCCAGATCGTCGTGCTCGCCCTGATCGGGGATCTCGTGGCCCGCTCCCGCGGCGGCGACTGATGCCCCGCCGGGTTGCGCTGATGCCCTGTCGGCTTCCGCGGTGACGGATGTTCCGACGGCGACAGACGTGCTGACAGCGACAGATGTGCTGACAGCGATGGATGTTCCATGGTGACGGACGAGGCGACAGGCGAACGGTCGGGGACGCCCGCCGGGGCGCCGGCACGATCACGGATCGCGATTGTCGGCCCGACCCACCCCTACAAGGGTGGCGTGGCCCAGCACACCACCGAACTTGCGCACCGACTCGCGGTGCGCGGGCACGACGTCCGGCTGGAGTCCTGGTCGGCGCAGTACCCGACCCGGCTCTACCCGGGCCGGCAGCGGGTGGACGCCCCCGAGACGTGGCCGTTCCCGGCGACGTCCTACCCGCTGTCATGGCGGCGGCCGGACACCTGGGTACGGCTGGGCCACCGGCTGCGTACCGGCGCGAACGCCGTGGACGCCATGATCATCGTCGTGGTCACCCCGATCCAGGTGCCGGCCTACCTGGGCATCCTCGCTGGCCTGCGCCTGCCGACCCCACGTCTCGGGGGCGGGTCCGTGGGCGCGGGGCCGGCGGAGGGCGGCGAGACCGTTCGCGGGAGACGGGGTGTCCCCACGGTTGGCGGCAGGCGGCGGGAAGGACCGGTGGCGCTCGCGCTGTGCCACAACGTGTTGCCGCACGAGCGGCGTGCCCTGGACGTCCCACTGGTGCGGGCGGTGCTGCGTAGGGTGTCCGGGGTCCTGGTGCACACGCCGACCGAGGCCGAGCGTGCCCGCGGCCTCACCACCCGCCCGGTGTGGGTGGCGCAGATGGCCCCGCACCTGGGCACGGCCGGCGCCCCGCAACCCGCCGCTTCGTCGCCCGCCGCTTCGCAGTCCGGAATCTCGCAACCCGGCACTGCGCAACCCCGCACTGCGGAATCCGATACTGCGCAGTCCGACATCGCGGAACTCGACATCGCGGGACTCGGCACTGCGGGGGCCGAGGCCGAGCTGCGCGGTGACGGCGTCCCCGGCCGGCGCCTGTTGTTCTTCGGGCTGGTCCGGCCGTACAAGGGGCTGGACGTCCTGCTGCGGGCGCTCGTCGCCGGCCCACCCGACGTGCGCCTGACCGTCGCCGGGGAGTTCTGGGGTGGGGTCGACGACACCCGGCGGCTGGTCGGCGAGCTCGGCCTGGCCGGGCGGGTGGACCTGCGTCCCGGCTATGTGCCGGCCGCCGAGGTGCCGGCCCTGTTCGCGGCCGCCGACGCGCTGGTCCTGCCGTACCGGTCGGCGACGGCGACCCAGAACGCCGATCTGGCCCATCGTCACGGCCTGCCGGTGGTGGCGACCTCTGTCGGCATGCTGGCGCGGGCCGTGCGCGACGGGGTGGACGGCCTGCTGGCAGCCCCGGACGACCCGGGGTCGCTGGCCGCCGCACTGCGCCGGCTGTACGAGCCGGGAGTGCTCGACACCCTGCGCGCCGGGATCGTCCCACCCGACGCGGACGCGGCATGGGACCGCTACCTGACAGTGCTCCACGACGCTCTCGGCCGTCGCTGACAGGTTGCGGCCTGGGGACTGTGTCCAGGGATGGCCCCGGAGACAGCCCCCGAGGCGCTCCCGGACGTGCCGGTGTGCGCTGTGCCGCCCGGCCGCTCCGGGCGCGGAGAACAACTTCTGGAACAACACCTGCCGCCACCGCGTGTCAAATCTTCCCGCCGGCGGGCGACCATTGGGTGATCAGGGGCAGCCGCGCCCCGTGACGCCGTCCCGTGATTTCTGGTTGTGCATCAGCGGATATTTGTTTGGACGCAACGCCGGCCGGTGTCCCCGGCTGGTGGTCGGATGCGTCGACAACAAATCTCGCGCAACATCGACATGTAATCTCCAGGAGCAGTGGCATAGCGCCGGACGGTGTGACACGGTGAACGCCGTGAACACGACGGGGTGACGTCCGCCCGTTCGACGATGTCGGGCCCAGATCATTCCGTCCGTCTCCACCGCTTTTCCTTGTGTTCTCTCGCGTTGTTCCACGTTCTTCCTCCCGCTACTCGTCCGTGTGGACGTGTAGGTCGCCCATGTCTTTCCCGGACTGTGCCGTAGGTCGGTACGGTCCGCCAGGGCCTGGGCTCTCCGCTGTTTTCGGGCTCTTCAGGACATGATCTGGATTACTGACTCGCTGCACCTGTCCTACTTCCAGTACTATATCTGCGACTTCGATGTTTCTCCTGACGTGGAAACTCTTTTTAAAATCCACCACGGTAACTCGCTGGTCGCGGCTGGTCCTGGGCATCTCACAGTGATGGGTGGAACGCACACCGGAAACGTGCGACTAACGATCGATGAATGCGATGTCGAACCCACTCTTAATCTTGAAGCTTGGGAGGTGGTAGTCGATATTAGTCACTACAGCACTAATGGTGAGACATGCCTGATGCAATGGGGGGCGAACGCAGTATTGGATGCCGGTGTTCTTTCACACGTCGGTCGAGGCTGGTATCGAGTACGGGTACAAGCACGTGGTCGCGATGAGGCGATGAAGCACAGTACGGTTCTCGGTGAGCCCATAGAAGAGCATGCCATCGGCATCTGGCCGGCTCCTCCTGCGCCTGAGCATGTGCATAAAATTGGAGATAATTTCGGTCGCGGTATCTGGGATTCAAGCAGTCCGCCGACGCCACCCGTATATCCCGAACTCGAAGATGATGAGATATAAGAAACACCTCAACATCATTTTCAATATTGTTAATGCTGAACGCGTAGTTCCACCAGGCAGGGCGTGGTGCGCCGCACAGGCAGAGAACACACGGGCAGAGAAGCAGGAGGGGAGTGACCTGGTGGGAGGAAGAGAAGCATCATGTAGGTAGATGATCCTGTGGGTCTGGCTCACTGCCTGCACGTTGCTGCTGTTCCTTGCCGGCTGTGGCTGGACTGGGCAAGGCGAGCAGTGTGGTCGGGAAGCCGTGCCGACCGCTTCGCATCTTCCTCCGGATCCGATGCTGACCGCTTCGCCCGTTCCTTCAGATCCGATGCCGTCCGCTGGGACTGGGGCCCCGTCGGCGCAGTCCACGCCGCCTCTGGCAACACCGTCGATCATGATGGCGCCGTCCAGTCGGTCGTCCCCTCCGGCGATACGAACGAGTCCCGCGGGGCGCACCCAGGCCGCCGCGCGTCCGACCGGCAGTTCCCGGGTGATCGGTCCCGTACCGTTACCTGTACATACCAGGGCGGAGTGCAACGCGGCTCCCAACGTGATTGGAATGACCCTGGACAATGCCGCTTATGCCTTTCGCTCACACGATTTTCTGGATATCAGCTACACGGGGGTCTGCGCGGGCTCCCCAAACGTGCGGCATGTTCTCGGCCAGCGTCCGGAGCCTGGTTCCTGTGTCTCGACCCGCACAAGCGTTACGTTGTTGATCCAGGCCGAGTGGTGCACGTCGACTCCATCACCGACCGCGTCACCGACCGGGTGACGGATACTGAGGCTGAACTCATGATTTGATCAGTCGGTTCACCGGTCGGGGTGTGGACGTTCGCCGCCTGTGCCGACCAGCATCGAGGATTCCGAGTTCGGGCCTGCTCCGGAACCAGGGCCGCCACTGTTCGATCGTCGCTGTGCTGGTGCGTCACGTCGGTAGGGCGGGGAGATGCGGGGTGAGCCGAGGGCGGACGCCTGTTCCCTTGCGGAGCAGGTGGCGACTGCACCCGGATCATCCAGCGCTGGGGAGGTCCGTAGCTCACCCGATGGGGTTCTTGTATGTGCTGGCATGTGTAGGCATGCTGAGGTCGAGGCAGACTTGATGGATCCGGACGGACCCGGAGGGACGGGGAGGGAAGTGACGCAGCCACAGCCCGGCGGTTGGCCGGACGAGCGCGAGCTGCCACGGCTCCTCGCCGACGCCGAGGAGATCGACGCCGATCCCGGGACCGAACGGGCGATCGACGAGGCGCTTGACGACTATGCGGCCGGCCGGTTCATCCGCTGCCACGGCGAGGACGAGTTCGACGCGCTCCTCGCGTCACTGGCCGCGCACCCGCATCCTCGGGCCGGCTGACCGCGTCCGCGTGTCCGGATGAGCGAGTCGGCATCGAACTGCTGTTCGGATCCCCTATCGTGTGCGCATGCCGACCTTCGACGTCGTCGCGAGGTTCCTCGCGGAGTACTCGCGACTGAGTCCCGCGGAGCGGGCCGCGTTCGACCGGGCGCGTCGGCTGTTCGTCCAGGCCCTGCGTGAGGGCCGCCGGGATCCCCGGCTGCGCGCAAAGCCCTTCAGGAAGATGCCGGGTGTCTGGGAGCTGACATGGGCGCCCGACGGCCGGGCGCTGTGGATGTACGGCGACCCGGTCCCCGGCAGGCGCGGCCCGCACATCATCTGGCTCCGTATCGGTACCCACGACATCTTCGACCGATAGGCGCAGCCCTTCTGTGAATCGTCCGTCCGTCCGAGTCCTCGTCCTCGTCGAGGATCGAGAACCTCACCTCTGATGCGAAGGCCATCGCTTTCGCCGAACTGGGCAGCACCGACAGGCGCAACGCCACCGCGATCGTCGGGAATGTCGCCGCGATGAAAGCCGCTCTGGACCTGGCCGACCGTCTCGACCAGGACGCGATCCTGGCCGTGCACGCGGCTCTCCTGTCCAGGCACGCCCCGAGAATCGCCGGCCGTTGGCGCGAGGAGCAGGTGTGGATCGGTGGGAATTCCTACGGCCCGCACGACGCCGCCTTCGTTCCCCCGCGCCACCGCCACATCCCCGCGCTGATGGACGACCTGGTGCGGTTCATCGGCAGGACCAATCTGCCGTCGCTGAGCCAGGCCGCGATCGCGCACGCCCAGTTCGAGACGATCCACCCGTTCCCCGACCGGAACGGACGTACCGGCCGGGCGTTGATACACGCGATGCTGCGCGGTCACGGGCTGACCCGTGACGTCACCGTCCCGGTCTCCGCCGGGCTGTTCACCGAGACCGGGGCCTATTTCGACGCCCTGACCGCCTATCGCGAGGGAGATCTGTCGGCAATCGTGGAACGGATGGCGCACGCCTCCTTCGCGGCCGTCACGAACGGGCGTCAGCTTGCCGCCGAACTGCGCGGTCTTCGTGCGAGCTGGGAGGAGACGCTTCGGGTCCGGCGGGACTCTGGCGCCCGGCGGCTTGCCGATGTGCTTCTGCGGCAGCCGGTCGTCGGCGCGGGCACGGTGGCCGCCGAACTCGGCGTCACGCCGCAGAACGAGCGGCGCGCCATCGCGCCGCTCGTCGAAGCGGGCATTCTCACCGAGTTCACCGGATTCACCCGTAACAGAATGTGGCAGGCCACCGCCGTACTC
>NZ_JWIO01000008.1:67078-85801 GCF_001017755.1 Protofrankia coriariae | reverse complement strand
GCAGGCCACCGCCGTACTCGCCCGCCCTCGACGCGTTCGCGGCGCGCGCCGGCCGGCGAGGAGACATGTGATCAACAACACGATCGTGGAGGCGGATGAAAGATCGAAGGAAATCATGGACACGGTTCAGGGCGGCCAGGCGTTCACGGCTACTCGTGACGGCCATCGGATCGGTGAACTGATCCCGTTGCGGCGACGCACACGGTTCGTCCCGCGCAGCGAGTTCGTGGTGATGTCCCGCGGTGCTCCCGGTATCTCTCTGGCCGCCTTTCGTGCCGATCAGGACGCTGCGTCCGATCGGGAATCGGACGATCCACACGTTCGAGAGTGCGCTGGCCAAGACCTCTGTGAGCGGAAGCCCCGCGATCGGTGAAGCCCACCGGCCTGACAGATCCGCCGGGCTTGACAGATCCGTCGGGGGTGGTGGGCCGGGGGTGGTTGGGGCGGGGCAGACTGTCGTTCATGACGTGGGTGGCGGTGAGACGCGGAAGCGGGCGGTCGCGAAAGGCGCGGTCGCGAAAGGCGTGGCGGTGAAGGGGCCGACCGCGAAAGGCGCGGCGGTGGCCTTGCTGCGGGATCAGGCGCTGGCGTATGCCGGGCATCAGGTGCACGTCATGCGCCGCCGGGAGGCCGGCACGCTGCTGGCCTGGGCGGGTGAGCTGGCCGGGCGGACCGTCCTGGACGTCGCCGGCGGTGACGGGTACTGGGCTGGCCAGGCGGTGCGCCGCGGGGCGCGGGCGGTCTGCCTCGACCTCGCCCGCGGCAAGCTGGAGTTCGGCCGCCGGCTGCGTGGGCGTCCCTCACTCGTCGAGGGGAACGCGCTGGCGCTGCCGTTCGCCGACGCCTCCTTCGACGTGGTGCTGTCGGTCTGCGCGATCGAGCACTTCGACGACGGGCCGGCCGCGCTCACCGAGATGACGCGGGTGCTCAGGCCAGGTGGGGACCTTGTCATGTCCGCGGACGCCCTCACCCGCGCCGACGAGTGGCCGCGGCTGTTCGCCCGGCACCGGCAGCGCTACCACGTCCAACAGACCTACACCGGCGACCAGTTGGCGAAGCTGCTCGACGAGCGCGGCCTGACGGTGGTGCGCCAGACCTACATGTTCCGCTCGCGGCGGGCCGAGCGGCTGTACCTGACGCTGTCGGCGAAGGGCGGCCGGGCCGGCTGGAACGCGGCGGCCCCGCTGTCACCGATCGTCACCCTGTCCGACCGGCGTACCCCGGACGGCCACGGCAGCGTGGTGCTGCTCCACGCCCGTAAACGGTAACCACGCCCGGTTCGCGGCGGACGCCGGCCACGACCGGCACCGGCTGTGACCGGCACCGACTGTGACCGGCACCGCCACCACACCACCGGCAGTTAGCGGGCCGGCTTCTCCCGAGGAAGATGGTTCGTCGTGCGGATTGGGTTCCTCCTCGACCAGATGCTGGCGCCGGTGCCCGGGGGGACGGGGCGGTACTCGGCGGAGCTCGCCGCCGCCCTCGTGCGGACGGCGCGGTCGGGCGAGACCGTCGTCGGCTGGTGCGCCTGGCGCCCGGAGGCCGCCACCGCCGCCGCGGCCGTGCCGGGCGTCCTCGGCCCCATCCGGCTGCCGCTGCCCCGCCAGGGGCTGGCCGCCGCCTGGCAGCGTGGCCACGGACCGGCGCCGACGGGGGTGGACGTCGTCCACGCCCCCACCCTGCTCGTCCCGCCCCGGCGGCCGGGGGTGCCGCTGGTCGTCACGGTCCACGACGCCGTGCCGTGGACCCATCCGCACACCCTCACCCCGCACGGCGCTCGCTGGCACCGGCGGATGGGCGTCCGGGTGGCCCGCCACGCCGACGCCGTGATCGTCCCCACCAGGGCCGTCGCCGTCGACCTGCGGGCCTGTCTGCCGATCCCGGCCGACCGGGTGCACGTCGTCGGGGAGGGGGTGAGCGAGGCGGTCGGGCAGGTCCCGGCGGACGCTGCCGCCCGCGCCGAACGTCTCGACCTGCCCGCCGGCGGCTATCTGCTCACCCTCGCCACTCTGGAGCCGCGCAAGGGCCTGGACACGGTGCTCGCCGCGCTGCGCGACCCGGCCGCGCCCGACCTGCCGCTGGTGCACGTCGGCCCGCCGGGCTGGGGCGGGCTGGACCTGCGGGCCGAGGCCACCCGTGTCGGCCTCGACCCGGCCCGGCTGCGGCTGCTCGGCCGGCTGGACGACGCCGACCTCGCGGTCGTGCTGTCGCGGGCCACCGCGCTGCTCGCGCCGAGCCGGTCGGAGGGTTTCGGGCTGCCGGTCGTCGAGGCGATGGCCCACGGCGTCCCCGTGATCGCCTCTGACATTCCCGCGTTCGTCGAGGTCGGTGGGCCCGCGATAGTAACCGTCGCGGTCGGCGACGCCACCGCGCTGGCCCGCGCCGCCGCGTCCGTTGTTAGCGACGCAGAGTTACATCGTCGGCTGAGTGTGGACGGGCGAGCGAGAGCGGCGGCATTTACCTGGAACGGGGCAGCGGAATCGCTCTGGTCCCTTTACCGTCGACTTAGCGGCTCTCGGGAGTTCTCGACGGGGTGACTCTCGGGATCCGGTGCGGGCGTAGGCTTGCCTGCGGACCGAGGTCGATGTGATCGGCAGCGCCCGACGGATCGGGAGCGATCCGTCGGGGGACAGCTTCACACGGCGTCGGTGGTCTCAAAGAACCTAGCGGTGAGTAACATGCCGCCAGTCGGAAGGAGCGCCGTGTCTCCCCGGGTGCTCGTCGACGCCACTGCGGTTCCAGCCGACCGTGGTGGCGTCGGTCGTTATGTCGACGGGCTGGTGGCGGCCTTGGATGCGGCTGGCGCCGACCTTGCCCTGGTCTGTCAACGATCGGACTACGAGCGGTACGGCCGGATGGCCCCGCGCGCCAACGTGGTGGCGGGTCCGGCGGCGATCGCCCACCGGCCCGCCCGCCTGGCCTGGGAACAGACCGGCCTGCCGCTGGTCGCCTACCAGGTCGGCGCACAGGTCATCCATTCGCCGCACTACACCATGCCGTTGCGCACCTCACAGCCGGTGTGCGTGACCATCCACGATGTCACGTTCTTCACAGAGCCGGAGATGCACACCGCCGTGAAGGGAACGTTCTTCCGGTCGGCGATGCGCACCGCCGTGCGCAAGGCAAACAGGATCATCGTCCCGTCCAAGGCCACCCGGGACGAGCTCATCCGGGTCCTCGACGGCGACTCGACCACGACCGACGTCGCCTACCACGGGGTGGAGACCGCGACCTTCCACCCGCCCACGGAGGAGGACAAGCGCCGGGTGCGGCTGCGGCTCGGTCTCGGCGACAGCCGTTACGTCGCCTTCCTCGGGATGCTCGAGCCCCGCAAGAACGTGCCGAACCTGATCCGAGGCTGGGCCGAGGCCGTGCACGACCGAGTGGACCCCCCCGCGCTGGTGCTCGCCGGCGGCTCGGGCTGGGACGACGACGTGGACGCCGCGGTCGCCTCGGTGCCGTCCCATCTGAAGGTGGTCCGCCCCGGCTACCTGCGCTTCTCCGACCTGCCCGGGTATCTGGGCGGAGCGTCGCTGGTCGCCTACCCGTCCCACGGGGAGGGCTTCGGGCTGCCGGTGCTGGAGGCGATGGCCTGCGGCGCGCCGGTGCTGACGACACCCCGGCTGTCCCTGCCGGAGGTCGGCGGTGACGCCGTCGCCTACACCCAGCCCGACGTCGACTCGATCGCCCGGGAGATGGGCGCGCTGCTCGACGACGCGCCGCGGCGTGAGTCGCTGGCGCAGGCCGGTCTCGCCCGGGCCCGGGAGTTCACCTGGGCGGCGAGCGCCGAGGCGCACCTGGCGAGCTACGCACGGGCCGCTGTGTCCTGACCCCGACAGTCGGCCTCGGCCCCGCCGGTGGCATCCTGACCCGGGTGCGACAATCGCGTGCGCATCCGGTGAGCAGGGACGAAGAGGGCGGTCAGTGAGCGCACAGAACGAGGCAGCACCGACGCAGCCGCAACCGGCGTCACCGCCACCGTCACCGGACGGCGGGCCGGAGGGCGCTGTTCCCGGGGACGCGCGGCCGCACCTGCGGGTGGTGGTCGTGGCGTTCCACTCCGGGCAGGTGCTCGGCCCCTTCCTGGACTCCCTGGCCAAGGCCACGTCGCTGCCCTACGAGGTCGTCGTGGTGGACAACTCGCCGGCGCTGGACGAGGGCACCGCCGCCGCCGCCGAACGCGACGAGGTCCGCCTGCTGCGCACCGGGCGCAACCTCGGCTACGGGACGGCGGTCAACCGTGGCGCCGCCGGCAGTACCGCCCCGTGGCTGGTGGTGGCCAACCCCGACATCACGTTCACGCCGGGGTCGCTCGACGAGCTGCTGGCGGCGTCCGAACGCTGGCCGGGCGCTGGCGCCTTCGGCCCGGCGATCACCAACCCGGGGGGCGTGCTCTACCCGTCGGCCCGCGAGCTCCCCTCCCTGTGGCGGGGGATCGGCCACGCCCTGTTCGGCTGGTGCTGGCCGACGAACCCGTGGACGACGGCCTACCGCCGCGAGCGCGGCGCGCTGGTCGAGACGACCGCCGGCTGGCTGTCCGGGGCGTGCCAGGTGCTGCGGCGCCAGGCGTTCGAGACGGTCGACGGGTTCGACGAGACGTACTTCATGTTCATGGAGGACGTGGACCTCGGCCGCCGGCTCGGTCTGCTCGGCTGGCAGCGGGTCTACGTGCCGACCGCGGTCGTGGAACATCTCGGCGGCCACTCGACGAGGCGCTCCTCCCGCCGCATGGTCGTCGCCCATCACCGCAGCATGTTCCGTTACCTGTCCCGGCAGTACCCGGACGCGCGCCATCTGCCGCTGCGGATCCTGCTCGGGCTGGGGCTCGGCCTGCGTCTGCTGCTGGCCGTGGCGTTCGCCGACAACAGCGCCGGCGCCCGCGCGACCCGCTCCGCCGACGCCCTCCCGCCCCGCGGCACCGACCCGTCCCGAAGTACTGAGCCCGCCCAGAACGAGGCACCGGCCCGCGACACAGAGCTCGCCCGTGACACGGAGCCTGTTCAGAACACGGGGTCTGTTCGAGATGCGGATGTGACCCGGGACAGCGACCCACCACGAAACGTCGACTCGGGTACCCCGGGCGAGGGCGGTTTTCAGGCCGCTGCCACGGCCTCGCTGTAGGGCCGGACCGCCACCGCGTCGACGGCCAGCATCTCACGAAAAAGATCATCCAGTCGGCGTGCCACCGGACCGTCCAGCCACGTCATACCGCACGACGGGCACTCCTCCACCGGGATGTCCGTGACCACCGCCACCCGGCCGTCCCGCTGTACGACCTTCGGCTTCCGGCCAGGACGGATCTCGCCGTTGCCACACACGTCACAGCGCACTACCGCCTCCTCCGGAAGCCGTCCGACCACTCGGTCGGATAAGGCTCGTATACCGTCACCAGTGTCTCCTGTCGCCGGCTCTCGTCAACGGCGACTACGACATGCAGTGGCCGGAGCCATTCGACCACCAGCACTAACTCCTTGGCGACGAACAGTCCACCCGGCGCTTCTTCGATGACCTGGCCTGATCCGAGTAACCGTTCAAACTCGCCGAGCGCGATGTCGATGATCTGAAGTTTGTCGAAGACGTGCTCCGTGTATCGGTAGCTGAACCGTTGCACGTAGGGTCGTGAGACTGGACGGTAGTGGCCGTCCCCTCCGTGCATGACGCCTCCACCAGAGCAAGGTCGACGATCTATAAAGATCGTAACCGGCGCCTCGGAGCGCAGCGTATGTCCCCCGGTACGCACCGAGTCGACGATGTGGGGGCTGACCCGTGGAAACGGCGATTGGCCGGACGGTAGGGTCGCAGCCTAGCGGCTTGGGGCGAGTTCGTTCAGGCGGCTGGCCACGACGGAGATCATGGCGCTGGTGAGGCGGGGAGCCGCCGCGGCCTCCTCGACGATGGCGCGTACCCGGTCCGCCCGGGCGCCGGTGGTGATCCGTTCGATGGCCGCGTCCGGATCGAACTCGGGCGCCGACATGGCGGCCTCGGTCAGTGCCGAGCGGGCCCGGGCGACATCCGCCCGCAGTGCCGCGGCGGCCATGTGCTCCCAGCGTGACTGGCCGGGCGGCTGCGCGCCACGGCCGATCAGGTGCGCCAGGCCCAGCTTGCCGAGCCCCAGCCTCGTCCCGATGGCGGTGTGGACGTGCAGCACGTCACTCGGCTCAAGATCGTTACGTAGTGCGACGTCGACGACGTCCAGCGCCGGGCTCATCGCGTCCAGCCAGGCGACGCGTTCGGCCAGCGGGGCAGGCAGGCCGCGTTCGTAGAGCTGTTCGGCGAACCGCAGGACGGCGGTCAGCTCCTGGTCGCTGCCCACGGTGGCGAGCACGGTGGGCAGCGCCGCGGCGACCTCGGCCACCCCCTCGGCGTAACGGGTGGTCTCGGCCGTGATGTCCAGCAGTGACCGGCGGGAGCGCAGCAGCCACAGCGCGGCCTCCTCCTGGACGAAGTGGCAGTGCAGCAGGGCCTCGGCGGACGGATCGCTGGAACCCACGGCCGGGCGTGAACGGCTGCCCTCGGCGGAGCCGTCACCGGGGCTTCCGCCAGAGCCGCCACCGATGCCGCCACTGGGGCCGCCGCTGGGGCTGCCGCCACTGAGATCTCCGCCGAGGCAGTGCGTGTCGAGCGCCTCCCAGATGTCGGTGAGGCCGAGCAGGCTGCCGGTGATGACGAACGCGCGCGCCCCCTGGACCGTGTCCGCGCCAGTCAGCTCCCGCAGGCGGTGCAGGAACCCGGCGCCGACCCGGTCGATGATCGAGTTGGTGAGCTGGGACGTGACGATCTCCCGTCGCAGCGGGTGGCGGTCGAAGTGCGCGTGCAGCACCGGCCGCAGGGACGCCGGCAGGTAGGCGTCCAGGACGGGTACGAGCGCCGGATCGTCGGGCAGGGGCGAGTCCAGCAGTGCGCGGGCCACCGTCCGTTTGGCGTAGGCGTGCAGGATGGCGATCTCCGGCCGGGTGTACGTGCGTCCCGCGGCGACCCGGGCGGTCAGCTCCTCGGCGCCCGGCAGGGTCTCGACGTCCAGGTCGATCTCGCCGGTGTCGACCAGGTGCTCGACGAACCTCGACAGCCCGTCCGCCGAGGTCACGACATGGCGTTCCGCCGCGCTCAGCGCCAGGGCCTGGCGGGCACAGTCGGTCAGGACCGCCCGCACGACGTCGCCGGTGGCGGCCGCCAGCAGCCGCTCGCGTTCGGCCCGGTCGATCGCACCCGCCCCGATCGCCAGCTCAAGACCGATCTTGATGTTGACCTCGCGGTCGGAGCAGTCGACGCCGCCGGAGTTGTCCACGAAGTCGGTGTTGCACCGTCCGCCGCGCAGGGCGAACTCGACCCGGGCGGCGTCGGTGAGGCCGAGGTTGCCGCCCTCGGCCACGACCCGGCAGCGCAGCTGCCGGGCGTCGACCCGCATCCCGTCGCGGGCCTTGTCCCCGACCGAGGCGTGCTCCTGCCCGCTGGCCTTCACCCAGGTGCCCACGCCGCCGTTCCACATCAGGTCGACCGGTGCGCGCAGGATCGCCCGGACCAGGGCGTCGGCGGGCAGCGTGTCGTCGCCGACACCGAGCAGCTCGCGGACCGGCTCGGTCAGCTCGATCCGCTTGGACGACAGCGGGAAAACGCCCCCGCCGGCCGACAGCAGGCCGCGGTCGTAGTCGTCCCAGCTGCTCGACGGCAGCGACGCCAGCCGGCGGCGCTCCTCGAACGACCGGGCCGGGTCGGGGTCGGGGTCGAGGAAGATGTGCCGGTGGTCGAAGGCGGCCACCAGCCGCAGATGGCGGGAGAGCAGCATCCCGTTGCCGAAGACGTCGCCGGACATGTCACCGATGCCGACGACGGTCAGGGGCTCGCGGTCGGCGTCGACGCCGAGCTCGGCGAAGTGCCGACGCACCGACTCCCACACGCCGCGGGCGGTGATGCCCAGCGCCTTGTGATCGTATCCGCTGCGGCCGCCGGAGGCGAACGCGTCGCCGAGCCAGTAGCCGTTCGCCGCCGCCACCTGGTTGGCCAGGTCGGAGAAGCGGGCCGTGCCCTTGTCGGCGGCGACGACCAGATAGGTGTCGGACCCGTCGTGGCAGACCATCCCCGCCCGGCAGTGCGTCTCGCCGTCGGCCCGGTTGTCGACGAGGGCCAGCAGCGCCTCCATGAACCGCGTGTAGCAGGACTCGGCCAGCCGGGCGAGCCGCCCCGGGTCCGTCGGCGGGCGGCGCAGCACGAACCCGCCCTTGGCCCCGTCCGGCACGATGACGGCGTTCTTGACCCGCTGGGCCTTCATCAGACCGAGGATCTCGGTCCGCAGGTCCTCCTGACGGTCGGACCAGCGGATACCGCCGCGGGCCAGCAGGGCGCCGCGCAGGTGCACCGCGTCGAACCGGGGGGAGCTGACGAAGGTCTCGGCCTCCGGCAGCGGCCGGGGCAGCCACGGCAGCCCGGCCGGGGCGAGTTTGAAGGCCAGCGCGTCCCCGGCGCCACCGCCCATCTCGTATCCGTGGCCGTACCCGGCGTGGACCGCTGACCCGGCTGGCCCGGCCGGCTCGCTCTGTTCGGAGGGTGCGTGGCCGGCTCCCGCCGGCCGGNGGCCGGCTCCCGCCGGCCGGTCGGGCAGCGTTCGCTGGAGCTGGATCCGCTCCGGCGCCGAGTCGGGTGTCGCGTAGAACGTCGTCCGGACGATCGCGAGGACGACGTCGCGCAGCCTGCGCAGCACGGTGTCGTCGTTGATGCCCGTCACCCACCCGAGCGCGTCCTCCAGCGCGGCGTGCAGCCGTTCGGCGTTGTCCGGGTTCGCCCGCAACGGATCCATCCGGGCGTGGAAGAGGGCCACCAGGTCGTGCGCGTAGGACGGGTGGGCGGTCAGGACGCGGTGGGCGTAGCGCCCACCCAGCGACGTCCCGGCCAGGCGCAGGTAACGGAACAGCGTCCGCAGCAGCCGCACCTCACGGGCGGTGAGCCCGGCGGTGAGCACCAGCGAGTCCAGGCTGTCGCTGTCGACGTCCCCGAGCGCGAGACCACTGAGGATGTCGCGCAGCCCGTCCATCTGCTTCAGCGCCGCCTCCGCCAGCTCCGGGGAGACGATCATGTGGTACTCGTCCAGGGTGGCCATGCCCCCGTCCGGGCCCGGACGGCTCGGCAGGCAGCGGTGGGTCCGCGCGCGCAGGCCCAGGTTGGCCAGCACCGGTATCACGTCGGCGATCGGCGGCTCGTGCGCCTGCCAGGCGAGCCACACCGCCAGCGTGGCGGTCCCGTCGTCGGTGCGGGCGGCGGCGAAGCCCGGCTCCCAGCCCTGGGCCAGCCCGGCCAGAGCGGTCTCGGCACCCGACAGGGTGCCGTCGTGCAGGAGCCGATAGCTGCGATCAGACGGGCGTACCACCCTTTCAGCATCGCCAGAAGTGCCGGGCAGCGCACTCCGGCACACCGCGCGGCCGGCTGGCCGGCTCCCACGGCTGGGTGTCCGCGACGCGACGTCACCGAAATACGCGAACATCGTGCACCAGGCGGTGTCGCCTCTGCGAAACTGACCCGCCATGGACGCTGTGATGCTGGTCGGGGGGCAGGGCAGCCGGCTGCGCCCGTTGACGATGTCGGCACCGAAACCGATGCTTCCGGTCGCCGGGGTGCCGGTGACCGCCCACATGCTCGCCCGCGCCCGGGACGCGGGGATCACCCGGGTCGTTCTCGCGACCTCGTACCGGGCCGAGGTGTTCGAGGAGTATTTCGGGGACGGCTCCGCCCACGGGCTGGAGTTGGAATACGTCACCGAGGCCGAGCCGCTCGGGACCGGCGGCGGGATCCGCAACGTCGCGTCGAGGCTGCGTGGCGGCCCGGACGACCCGGTGGTCGTCTTCAACGGCGACATCCTCTCCGGGCTGGACATCGCCGCGCTGGTGCGGCGCCACCGCCAGGCCGACGCGGCCGTCACCCTGCACCTGACCGAGGTCGACGACCCGCGGGCGTTCGGTGTCGTCTCCACCGACGCGGACGGCCGGGTCACCCAGTTCCTGGAGAAGACACCCGACCCGCCGACCAACCGGATCAACGCGGGCTGTTACGTGTTCCGCCGGTCGGTGATCGACAGCATTCCGGTGGGGCGTCCGGTCTCGGTCGAGCGGGAGACCTTCCCCGGGCTGCTGGACGCCGGTTTCCTGGTGGTCGGCTACATCGACAGCACCTACTGGCTGGACCTGGGCACACCCGACGCGTTCGTCCGGGGCTCCCGGGATCTGGTGACCGGACGGATCGCCTCCTCGGCGCTGCCGGGGCCGGTGGGTGACTGGCTGGTGCTGCCAGGCGCCTCCGTCGCCGTCGACGCCAAGATCGGCGGGGGCGCGGTGGTGGGCGTCGGCGCGGTGGTGGGTGCCGGCGCCACCGTCGACGGCGCGGTGCTCTTCGACGGCGCGGTGATCGGTGAGGGCGCGACCGTGCGCACCTCGGTGGTGGGCGCCGGCGCGGTCGTCGGGAACAGGGTGTCGCTGGACGGGGTGGTCATCGGTGACCGCGCACGGATCGGGGCCGGCAATGAGCTGCGGGCCGGCGCCCGCGTCTTCCCCGACGCGGTGCTGACCGCGGGCGCGATCCGTTTCAGCTCCGACCGCGTCTGACCGGCCGGGGCGGGCCGGCTGGCGGCGTCCACCCGGCCCTTCGTTCGTCTCCTGGCCGGGGCGCGCGCCCGCGGCCTGCCCGAAGCTCTCCGCACCAAAGCTCTCAACGCCGAAGCGCTCAGCGCGGCACCGTGGGATCGGGCGCGGCGGACGTCCCCGGCGCGGGAGTCGTCCCGCCCGGCGTGGCCTGCGCCTGCGCGGTCAGCGCGGCCACCGTGCCCGCGATCGTCGGGCTGAGGTTGAGGCTCCCACCGGAGGCACCTGACTCGGCGGCGGTGGGGGAGTCCCAGGCCGCGCCGGCGGGGTCCGGGTTGGCGTAGGTGGACACGAACTCCTTGATGACGCTCTCGGAGACGGTCGCGCAACGCTGGGTGCGGTCCCAGGCGGTGAGGACGAAGTGCTTGTCCTCGGGGAAGTCGCCGCGTTCCCAGGGCAGCGCGATGAACCGCTCACCGGCGTTCTCAGCAGCCGCACGCAGCGCCGTGACCTGGTCGTCGGGGAGCTTCGGGTCGTACCAGCCGATGACGAAGCCGTGCTCGAGATTGTGCACGGCGCGTTCGATCCGCAGTTTCGGGATGCGCTCGTAGAAGCGGTAGGCGTCCGGCAGCGGGTCGGCGTCATGGTTGCCGGACGACGGCGGGGCCACGTCGTAGTTGACGGTCTCGTTCGCCGCGACATGGGTGTTGCCGCGTGACGCGTCGTTGACGACCCCGGTGCACCCGGCCGTCGCCGCGGCCCCGCTCGCCGCCGCGACATAGCCGACCTTGCGGGTTTCGTCCTTCGACTGGTTGTCGCGCACGGCATAGATGATGCCGGCCAGCACCGCGAGCAGGACGACACTGGCGGAACCGTAGAGCAGCCAGGAGCGGCGCCGCTCCTGGCGCCGCTGTTCGCGCCGGAGCGCCTCCAGCCGTGCGTTGCGTTCCGCGTTCTTTTTGCCCACGGCGCCCCATCCTACGAAGGTCCGAATATCACGCCGCACCCCGTCCTGGCCATGAGGTTCCGGTTACGGGATCCGGGTCACAGGGTGCGCTCCTGGTCACCCGCTCCTGGTCAGCTGATCCGCTCACCCGGCCCGGGCCACGTGACCCGGCTCACCTGGTGACGACGAACGGCGTGACGTCCCGGGGCGGGCGTGGCTCGGGCGGACGCGCCGGATGGCCGATCCCCACCGCGCCCATGGGCTGCCAGTCCGCCGGCAGCCGCAGCACCTCGTGGACCACGTCCGGGCAGAACAGGGTGCTCGACACCCAGCACGCTCCCAGGCCCTCCGCGGCCAGGCAGACCAGCATGTTCTGCACGCCGGCTCCCATCGCGACCAGGAACATCCGCTCCTCGGCGGCGNGGCGGCCCGCCGGCGGTCGGGATAGCCATGGGCGCCGTCGGTGACCAGGCAGGGCACGACCAGGACGGGCGCCCGGCGCAGGACGTCGCCACGCCCTAGCCGGCGGGTGACCGCGGCCGGGTCGAAGCCGTCCGCGCGCAGGTCCGCAGCCCATGCCTCGGCCATCCGTGTCAGCAGCTCGTCGCGGGCGTCGGCGACGACCACGAACCGCCACGGGGTCGTGTGATGCGGGGCCGGGGCGGTCACGGCGGCGGCGAAGGCGCGCTGGAGCGCCCGCGGATCCACGGGCGCGTCGCTGAACTCGCGGACCGTCCGCCGGGCGGTGACCGCCGAGCGCCGGGCCTCGGCGGTGCCGAGCCGGAACATGTCCTCGCCCGCCGGACGGACCAGCGCCCGGGCCCCGCGGCCGTCGTCGGCGAGCGCGCGCAGGCCGCGCACGAGCGCCACCGGCACCCCGGACAGCTTCCGTTTGACCAGGTCGGCGGCGGCGGCCAGCTCGTCCGCCTCGGCGATCTCGGTCATGCCCAGCTCGTTGCCGTACGGGTCGACGTCGCCGATGTGGCTGCGCAGCGCGGCCAGCCCCGCGACACCGATCGCGTGGTCGGTCAGGCCGGCCCGCCACGGCCGGCCGGCGGTGTCGCTGACGACGACGCCCACGGACACGCCCAGACGGGCCCGCAGGCCGTCGACCAGGGCCCGCGCGCTCGCGTCCGGGTCGAGCGGCAGCAGGGCGATCTCGTCCTTGCGGACGTTCGACGCGTCCACCCCGGCATTGGCGAGCACGAACCCGTGCCGGGTCTCGACGATGCGGGTCGGCCCTCGGGCGGCGACCTCGCGGACGGTCTCGGTCTCGACGGCGGCCAGTCGCGCGGCATCCCGGTCGCCGCCCGCCGGGACCAGCCGCCCCTCGGCCTTCGAGACGATCTTCGAGGTGACGACGAGGATGTCATCGTCGCGTAACGTGACATTCTGGGTGGCAAGCGCGGTTGCGATGACCGCTGTGAGGTCGTCGCCCGCGTGTATCTCGCCGATTCCCGTGATGGCTATTACGGAAAGTGACGAACGTGGTGACTCAGACACCGGCGAGCTCCAGAGCCGCGCGGACGATCTCGACGGTCGCGCCGATGTCCGTCATCAGCAGTGGCCGGGCCTTCACCGTGACGCCGGGTACCTGCGTGCCGGTGTCGGCGGTGTCGACCAGCCAGCCGTCGAGGATCCCGCCGCCAGCGGCCGCGTCGGTGCCCCCGCCGCTGGTGCCCCCGCCGCCGCTGCTCCTGCCCGTGGCGGGGGTGCCGCGGGCGCCGTAGTGGGCGCCGACCGCGCCCGCGGTGGTGGCCACACCGATCGCGCGCAGGCAGGCGTCCGCCATGCCGCGTACCGGGGCCCCGCCGATGATCGGGGACACCCCGACGACGGGCGCGGGTGTCGCGACCAGCGCCGCCCGCAGCCCCGGCACGGCGAGGATCGACCCGATGGACACCACCGGGTTCGACGGCGGGAGCAGCACGACGTCGGCGTCCGCGAGCGCGTCGAGCACCCCCGGTGCCGGCCGCGCCTGCTCGGCCCCGACCGAGATGATCTCCTGGGCCGGGGTGGCGGCGCGCATCCGCAGCCACCACTCCTGGAAGTGCACGGCCCGCCGCCCCTGCTCGGTGTCGACGACCACATGCGTCTCGACCCGGTCGTCGCTCATCGGCAGCAGACGTAGCCCCGGCTGCCACCGCTGGCACAGCGCCGCGGTCACGTCGGTGAGCGAATAGCCGGCGGCGAGCATCTGGGTGCGGACGAGATGGGTGGCGAGGTCGCGGTCGCCGAGCCCGAACCAGGCCGGGCCGACGCCGTAGGCTGCCAGCTCTTCGGCCACGGTGAACGTCTCCTCGTGCCGGCCCCAGCCCCGCTCGGTGGAGATCCCCCCGCCGAGGGTGTACATGACCGTGTCGAGGTCGGGGCAGATACGCAGGCCGTGCAGGGTGATGTCGTCACCGGTGTTGCCGATCACCGTGATGTCGGCGTCGGGTAACGCGGCCCGCACACCGAGCAGGAAACGGGATCCCCCGATGCCGCCCGCGAGCGCTGTGATCCTCACCGTGCCCTCGCGTCCCGTGCCCTCGCGTCCCGTGACTGTGTCACCGTTCGACCCTATCCGCATGCTGTCACCGGTGACGGCCGAGCCGGCCGCCGTGGGTACCGCGGCCGCGTTCCAGTGCCGCGTTCCAGGGCCGCCGGTTCCCCGCGGCTGTCAGGCGCTGGGACTCGGGGAACTCACGAAGCCTGACAAAAACCTACGGCTGCGCGCTCGCCGGCCGGGACAGGGGGGTGCTGTCGGCCCCGGCCGCGGGGTGGTGGATGGCGAACGCGGCCAGCAGATAGCGCACCAGGCTGCTGGTCGGCCGCGTCGGAGCGGGGTCGGCCAGCCCGCCTTCGATGGTGGCCACGACCGCGTCCGCGGCGATGTCCTGTTCCGTTTCGTCGACATGGTCGGCGACCGTGGCCAGCGCCAGATCGTGCAGCCAGGAGTGCAGCCGTTCGTGGTACTCCATCACCGTCGGGGAGTGCGGTGCGCGTTCGGCCACACAGGGATGCAGGGAACGCCGGCGTTCGACCGAATCCAGGGCCGCGAACAGCTTCTGCGCCGGATCACCGTCGAGCGCCTCGATGCGGTCGACCTCACCGTCGAGCAACCGGTTGAGGACGGCGGCGAAGGCGTGGTCCTTCGACCGGAAATACCAGTAGACGGAGCCTGGCTCGATGCCCGCTGCCCGGGCGATTTCGGCGACGGAGGTGGCGGCGAAGCCGCGGGCGAGGAACTGTTGCTCGGCGACGGCCAGTAGCGCGTCTATTCGCTCCTCGCGTGGGACCTCCTGACGGTTACGCGGCACCTGATCAGCCTAACGACCGTCGCCGTCATCGGTGCGTGGAAGGTACCCGGACCGGCGACACGTGATGGATGTCAACGGTGGTTGTCGTCCGTTATCGGTGTATCCACCCGTCAAGGTCGTTTTTTGTCCGGTCCGCCCTGTCGCTCCGAGTTGTGATCTTGAAAAGATGGCGGATCGCATTGGATGTGTCGTATCTCTTGATTCTGCTTAGAGAGGATGGGGAGACTGGATGTACCACCGGCATGTGTGCCGTAACCGGAAAGGACGATTCATGTCCCAGTCGAAGCCGCCCGTGATGCGCCACAGCCTCGACGCCCTCACGGCGACGCTGGCCCGGGCGCTGGCCGACGCGCGCCATCCACAGGTCGAGGCAGCCAGGCGTTCGCAGGTACGCCGTAGCGCGGGCAGGTCCCCGGCACCGCCGGGCGACCCCGGGGCCCGCAGCTGCGACCGGCTCGTCGCCCGTACCCGGACGTACAACATTCTTGGTGTTGCCAGCCGGCTGCGCGCCATCACCACCTGACCCGCTGACACCACCTGTCGGCCCGAGGCCTGTGTCGTGCCCGGGGGATGTTCGACCGCGCGGAGGCGCTCACGTCGGCCGGCATCCCGCGGGCACGGCCTGGGCCGCCCGGGCTCGCGAAGCGGCGTTCGGAGCCGGCTGCGCACAGAGCATGATCGGTCTGCCGTTGACTGTCCGTGACTACAGGCGCCCTTCGGGCCCTGGTGACAGCCAACCGGCGGCAGTCGGCCGGATCGTCGCGGTGACCCTGGCGGCGTGGCCGGATGCCACCGCCGCCCGGGCGTGAAAAGCATGATCGCGTTGCTGTCGGCCTTCGGGATCCCCGAACACGGGCTCCTCGAAGATGCCGGCCGCCGGCGGCGCGCGGAGCATGGTCCTGCCACCTTCGGCTCGAGGGGGCCCGGAGGTGCCCGGACGTGTCCGACAGAGGTGTCCGTATGGGTGCCCGGATGCGCCCGGATGCGATGGCCGTCGCCGGTGCGAAGAACATGATCGTGCTGCTGGCGGCTTCGCCCGATAGATGATCGCTGGGATTCGGATGGGTAGATGACGAGATCGCGGGAGCCCACGCAGGGCCCGTCCCGGGCCACGGACAGCGATGCCACGCCGCCGGTGACACGGCAGACCGGACAGACGGCCGCCCGGCCGGTACGGCCTGCCGTCCAGCCGGGTCGTGAGCCGCGTGACCGAGCGACCACCGGCGCCGAAGCCGGCCTGGCTCCCGCGGGCCCGGCGCTGCGGCGCGCGCTGCGCCGGGCCCGCGACGGCGTGCCGCTCGACGCGGTGGAGGCGGCCGTGCTGATGACCGCCCGTGGGGACGATCTCGTCGACCTGTCCGCGTCGGCGGCGCGGGTGCGCGACGCCGGCCTGCGCTCGGCCGGGCGGCCGGGCACGATCACTTATTCGCCGAAGGTGTTCATCCCCCTCACCCGGCTGTGCCGGGACAGGTGCCACTACTGCACGTTCGCGACCGTCCCGCACCGGCTGCCCGCGCCCTACCTGAGCCTGGACGAGGTCGTCGAGATCGCCCGCAGCGGCGCGGCGGCGGGCTGCGCGGAAGCGCTGTTCACCCTGGGCGATCGCCCGGAGGACCGCTGGCCGGCGGCGCGCCAGTGGCTGGACAGCCATGGCTACGACTCCACCCTCGGCTATCTGCGGGCGGCGGCCATCGCCGTCCTGGAGGAGACCGGGCTGCTGCCGCACCTGAACCCCGGGGTGCTGTCCTGGCAGGAGCTCGCCCGGCTCAAGCCGGTCGCGCCGTCCATGGGCATGATGCTGGAGACGACCGCGACCCGGCTGTGGTCCACCCCGGGCGGCCCGCACTACGGCTCGCCCGACAAGGAGCCGGCCCNCGGCCCGCCGGCTGCGGGTGCTGGAGGACGCCGGCCGACTGTCGGTGCCGTTCACCACCGGCCTGCTGCTCGGCATCGGCGAGACCTACCTGGAACGCGCCGAGACGCTGTTCGCGATCAGAGCNCCCGCCGTTACGGCGGTATCCAGGAGGTGATCGTCCAGAACTTCCGGGCCAAGGACGACACGGCGATGCGGGGCACGCCCGACGTCGGCGCCGAGGAACTCGCCGCGGCGGTCGCCGTCGCCCGGCTGGTGCTCGGCCCGTCCCTGCGGCTGCAGGCGCCGCCGAACCTGGTCGACCCGGACGAGTGCGCGCTGCTGCTGGCCGCCGGCATCGACGACTGGGGCGGGGTGTCACCGGTGACACCGGACCACGTCAACCCGGAACGGCCCTGGCCGGCGGTGACAGCCCTGGCCACGGCCACCGCGGCGGCTGGCCTGACGTTGCGGCCCCGGCTGACCGCCTACCCGCCCTACCTGGACGAACCGTGGCTGGACCCCAGGCTGCGCCCGCACGTGGCCGCGCTGAGCGGCCCGGACGGCCTGCTGCGCGCGGGAGCGGCCGCGGTGGGCCGCCCCTGGCAGGAGCCGGACGGCGGGCTCGCCGACAGCGGCCGGGTCGACCTGCAGACGGCCATCGACGTCTCCGGCCGCCGTACCGACCGCCGGGCGGACTTCGCCTCGGTCTACGGCGACTGGGACGTCCTACGCGCGCAGGTCAGCGCCGCGGGCACCGGCGCGGACGGGGTGATCGGCACGGGATCTCGCGCCGTATCGAGTGACACCGCGCAGGGCGACGCTGTGCCCGCTGGTGGCGTCGCGCAGGGCGACGCTGTGCCTGAAGGCGTCGCCGTGCGCGACGCTGTGTCCGGTGGGGATTCGCCGGCCTCGGCCACCGCTGCCGGCGTGCCAACGCGCCTCGACGGCGAGACGCGGGCCGCGCTGCGGCGCGCCGCCGACGATCCGGCGGGCATCAGCGACGCGGACGCCCTGATCCTGTTCGGCGCGGCCGGCCCCGCGCTCGAGGAGCTCTGCTGGCTCGCGGACGACCTGCGGCGCGACGCCGTCGGCGACGACGTCACCTACATCGTCAATCGGAACATCAACTTCACGAACGTCTGCTACACCGGGTGCCGGTTCTGCGCGTTCGCGCAGCGGCGGGGCGACGCCGACGCCTACACGCTCTCCCAACAGGAGGTCGGCACCCGGGCCGAGGCGGCGTGGGCGGCCGGCGCCACCGAGATATGCATGCAGGGCGGCATCCACCCGGACCTGCCCGGGACCGCCTACTTCGACCTGGCCCGCGAGATCAAGAGCCGGGTCCCGGGCATACACCTGCACGCCTACTCCCCGATGGAGGTCGTCAACGGCGTCAACCGGACCGGCCTGTCCATCCGGGACTGGCTGACCGCGGCCCGCGAGGCCGGCGTCGACTCGGTCCCGGGGACGGCCGCCGAGATCCTCGACGACGACGTCCGCTGGGTGCTCACCAAGGGCAAGCTGCCGGCCTCGGCCTGGGTGGAGATCATCACGACCGCGCACCAGGTGGGCCTGCGGTCGTCCGCCACGATGATGTACGGGCATGTGGACACCCCGGCGCACTGGGTGGCCCACCTGCGGCTGCTGCGCCGCATCCAGGAATCCACCGGCGGGTTCACCGAGTTCGTGGCGCTGCCGTTCGTCCACCACAGCTCGCCGATCTATCTGGCCGGCGTGGCCCGGCCCGGCCCCACCGTGCAGGAGAACCGGGCGGTGCACGCGATGGCCCGGCTGCTCCTGCACGGCGCGATCGACAACATCCAGTGCTCCTGGGTGAAGCTCGGCCCGGACGGTTGTGAGCAGGTCCTGCGCGGCGGGGTCAACGACGTCGGCGGCACGCTCATGGAGGAGACCATCAGCCGGATGGCCGGCTCCCAGCACGGGTCGGCCCGTTCCGTCGCGGAGCTGGAGGCGCTGGCCCAGGCCGCGGGACGGCCGGCGCGGCAGCGGACGACGACCTACGGGCGGGTCCCGGCGGAGCGGCTGGCCGCAGCCCGC
>NZ_JWIO01000008.1:65079-67069 GCF_001017755.1 Protofrankia coriariae | reverse complement strand
TGGCCGCAGCCCGCCAGGACGGCGGAGCGGATACGCAGAGTGATGATCGCTCCGGTGTGCGGATCCCCGCCAGAGGGACCGGCGCGGGCCGGGATCGCTCTCCTGGCGGCGGCGACGGAGCCGTGCGGAGGGCCCTGCCGATCGTCTCCTGACCGGGTCTGAAGTCCTGACTTTCGTCCCGGTGGTACCCCGGTCGGTGATTCCGCTGGACAATACTTCCGCCGGGCTCCGGCCGGATCACTTCCGCTGGATCGCGACTGGTGGAAGTGCCATCGCGTGACGGGCTGGTTCTGCTTGCCCGTCAGCCGGTCCCGCCTGTCAGCCGCTCCTGCCCGCCCGTCAGGATGGGCGGTGGGTGGATGCCTGGCGGCGCCCTGATCGACGTTCCGGCGGTACCCGGTCATCGGGTTGATCGCGGTTGTGCCGGGCGCCGGTGCGGCTCCGACAACCGCCGATGTTCGTTGTCACTGTCCGGATGGATATCCGCGAAAGTGGAAGTCCAGCGGATAGGAGGAGATGTCACAAGAAGGACAGTTCGTGGCAGCTTTATCTGATTTCGGAGGGTAAGATGGCCTGGTCAGAGCTCTCGGGGACTTCTCGCATATCGCTCAGTGCGCTGGACGGGGACCCTCTGTAACAGCGTCCTGCTACCGTGAGCTATTGTTTGATCGCTGGTTGTAGAGGATGTTGCGCTGGTGGGGTTGACGCGGCGGTCTTCGGCGCGTGTAATTACCGGCGTGTCATTTCCCCCGCCGGTGGGGAAGGTGCGGTAAAGCGCCCGCCCAGCCGGTGTGGACACCAGTCACCTGCGCGCCGGCGCCCGGGGGGTGGCCGACCGCACCGCGACGGGTCTGGAGGAGTCCACATGGAACGCACCGACGCGGGCGTCCACATCGTCCTCGCCGAAACACACCGGTCACGTGCCGGGCTGCCCGCGCAGCCCACGGCCACCGAGTGGGCCGGGCGGCCGGATCCCGGCCGCCGCGAGGGTCGGGAGCTGACCACCGCCGAGTTCGATGTCAATTTTGATATTGACTTTCACGATGATGGCAACGAAGACAAAGAAGAAGATGAATTCACTGAATCGATATCGGTAAGGTCGTCTGCCGGCCGGTCGCGGACCGGTGACACAGTGACCGGTGACACGATGACCGGTGACGCAGCCGCTGGTGACGCGCTGGCCGGTGGCGCGGCGGCCGAAGAGTCGCGCGGCACGGGTCTGGCCAACGTCGTCACTCTCGGTATCGACGACATCTTTGCGGACCCGCCGGAGTGGCAGGAGCGCGCGCTGTGCGCCCAGACCGACCCGGAGGCGTTCTTCCCGGAGAAGGGCGGATCGACCCGCGAGGCCAAGCGCATCTGCTCGGGATGCGAGGTCCGCAGCGAATGCCTGGAGTACGCGCTCGAAAAGGACGAACGGTTCGGTATCTGGGGTGGGATGTCCGAGCGGGAGCGACGCCGGCTGCGTCGGCAGGCGGTCTAGACCGCATCCGATGGACCTTCGTCCGCATCCGATGGATCTTCGATCGTGCGGGCGGCGCCTGACACCCACCGGACTCGGCCGGGCCGCCGACGTCGGGACGATCATGTTTCCGGCCCGCCCACCGGATCCGGGGCCCGCACACCGATCCTCGACGCTCGAGCCCTGCCGGGAAGCCGGTAGGCGGGCATCGGCCGCGTGACCGCCACCGGGCCGTCACCGCCATCTGCCGAGCGTCCGGTCGCCGACACCGGTGACCCGGGCAGCCTCGCCAGTGGGCCCGCGGTCGGCGGGCAGGCCGTAGACGGGTACGGCAGGGTCGAAGTCGTCGCGATCGTGGTGGCCGCCGACCAGGGCCGGGGCAGGGCCGGTCGAGAACGTTCCGATCATGCTGCTCCGGACGCCGCGGCAGGCCCGGGCCTGGCACGGACGCTGCGTGCGCTCGGCCAGCAGACCCGCCGGCCCGACCATGTCGTCGTGGTGGACGTCAGCGGCGGGCCCGCGGCCCGC
>NZ_JWIO01000008.1:60702-65073 GCF_001017755.1 Protofrankia coriariae | reverse complement strand
GGCGGGCCCGCGGCCCGCCGGACGCGGATCCCGGACAGCCCGCGGGTGTTGGTCCGCACCATGCCGCCGGGCACCGGCTACGGGGCGGCCGTGGCCGCGGCGCTGGCGAGCCGGACAGGCCAGGCAAACAGGCCGGATCGGACAGGCCAGGCCACCGGCACACCGGACTTCCTCTGGCTGCTGCGCCACGACTCGGTACCGGCCCTGGACACGCTGGAGCGGCTGCTGACCTATGCGGCACTGGATCCCAGCGCCGCCGTGCTCGGCCCGAAAGTGCTCGACTGGGCCGACCCGAAGCTGATCGTCGAAGCCGGAGCCACCGTGGACGGCGCTGGGCGCCGGGTGACCGGCATCGGCCCCGGTGAGATCGACGCCGGCCAGCACGACGCCGTCCGGGACGTCCTGGCGGTCTCGGACGCGGGCGCGCTCGTGCGCGGGCCGGCGTGGCGGCGGCTCGGCGGGTTCGATCCGCGGCTGCGCGCCGCTGCCGGCCTCGACTTCTGTTGGCGGGTCTGGCGCGCGGGGATGCGAGTGGTGGTCGTCCCACCCGCGGTGATCCACGCTGCCCGCCCCGGCGGCCACCGTGTCCCGGCCCGCGGGCAGCGGCCCGGCGGACGTGCCGGCCACCGTGGGCAGGACAGCCACCATGGCCATGGCAGCTACCGTGACCTGCGGCGGGAGGAGCTGCGGGTCCGGATGGCCAACATCTCGGCCGGTCCGCTGGTACCGGCATGGCTTGGACTCGTGCCGGCGGCGCTGGTGCGTGGCGTCGCGCTGGCCGCCGTCGGCCAGCCCCGCCAGGGACTGGACGAGGTCGCCGCGGCCGCCACGGTGATGGGCCGTCCCGGCTGGCTGTGGCGGGCGCGCCGTCGCCGGGCGGTGTCCGCGCGGGTGCCCGCCTGGAGGTTGCGCACGCTGCTTGCGGCCCGGGGCGGGCCGCTGGGTGCGGTCCGGACGTTCCTGCGTACCTTTGCCGCGCTCATCCCGCGTGCGCCTGCCCACCGTCGTGGGCGGGGCGGGCAGGCGGTCTGGGCGCAGCGTCCCGCGCTGGCGCTTGCCGGGGCGCTGGCCGTCGTGAGCCTCATAGCGGCCCGTTTCATGCTCGGGCCGGGATGGGGGCCGGGAACGGCCGCCTGCCGGATACCCGGCATGGGTGTGTCGCTGCCGTTACCCGACAGCGCCCGGGATCTGTGGTCGGTCGCCCTGGCCGGATGGCCTGGCGGTGCCGCCGGCGCGGCGTCCGCCGGCTCTGTGGTGTCCGGGCCGACGGACACCGGGCTGTGGCTGCTGCCGCTGGCCGTTCTCGCGACCGTGCTGGGTGGCAGGCCGTGGCTGGCGGCCGATGTCGTCCTGCTGGGCGGACCGGCGCTGGCCGCTCTTGCCGCCTACGCCGCCTGCGGTCACCTGGGCCCCGCCCGTACCGTCCCCGCCCGTACCGGTTCTGCGCATACCGGTTCCGGCAGGGCTGTTGCCGGCATGGCCGTCCCCGATGATGGTGTCCCCAGCGGTGGTGCCGTCCAGGCGGTCTCCGGCGGTGGGGCGCCCGATGCCGGCGGACCGGGTCCGCCGCGCACGCCGGTCCGGGTCGTCGTCGCGGCCGGCTATGCGCTGTCCCCGCCGATGAGCTGGGCGGTTGCCGCGGCCCGGGTCGACGTGGTGTTCGCGCTCGTGCTGCTCCCCGGTCTGCTCACCGCCGCGGCCGCGTTGGTGACGCAGCCGGGCACGGGCCGCGCCACCTGGCCCATGGCCCGCCGGCTCGCGTTGCGACTGCTCGCCGTGGTTGCCTGCGCGCCGGCACTGCTGCTGTCCGCCGTTGCCGGGCTTACGGGCGCGGTCGTGCTGCTGCGCAGGCCGCACCGGCCGCACCGGCTGGCGCAGGTGCTCGCCGTGGCCGTCGCCGGCAGCCTGCCGTGGTGGCCGTGGCGTGACCTGCTCCCCGGGTGGCGGCGGCTCGTCGGCGCGGCCGTCGAAGTCCCGGGCGCCCTGCCCGGGACAGGCGCGGGTGGCCGGGACGTCACCGGAGCCATGGCCGATGCGTTGCCGGACTGGCTGGGAGCGGCCANGCCGGCCTCGCGGCGGTACTGGCCCCGGTCGCGCTCGCCGGCGCGGCCGGGGCCGTGCGGGCCGAGACCCGCGGGCCGGCGCTCGCGGCATGGGGCGTGGTCGCCGTCGGCCTGGCCGGCGCGGCCGTCGAGAGCTACCTGGGTGTTGCCGGACGCGCCGGGGAGCCCGCCGCCGCGCAGCTCGCCGTCGCCGTCGCCGGCATGTTGGCGGCTAGCGCACTCTCAGTGACAGGAGTACGGGGGATGCTCCGCCGTCACCCGCCCGGCTGGCGGCACGTCACGGCGCTGTCCCTCGGTGGGGCGGTCGCGGCCAGCCCGTTCACCGGCGCGTTCATGGTCGCCGACGCCGGCCAGGTGGCGGCCGGCGCCGCCGCCCGCACGGGCGGGATGGTGGTTTCCGCGCTTGCGGCGGCACAGCTGTCCGGGCCGGACGCCCGCGTGCTGGTACTGCGTCAGCCGGCGCGGGACGCGCCGATCGGCTACACGCTCACGGATGCCCGCGGCCCGCGTCTGGACACCACCTTCGGCGCGATGTCCGCGGCTGGTGGCGCGGCGGTCGGGGTGGTCGTCGCGGACCTTGTCACCGGGCGTGCGACGGCCGCCGGCGGGCTTACGGCGCTGGCTGTGAGCGCTGTCGTCGTCCCCGCCGCGGGCGCGGCACCGTCGCTGGTCGCCGCGCTGGACGCCGTGCCCGGGCTGGTCCGGGAACAGGTGGCGGACGACGCCGTGGTGTGGCGCCGGTTGCCGGCCGGCCCGGCGGGCTCGCCCGGTGCGGTGGTGGCCGGGCCTGGCGCGGCGCCATCCCGGGGGGCCGCGCCAGGCCCGGCGACGGGCTCTCCACGGTGACCGGGACGCAGGGGGCCCATCCGGATCAGCCCGGCCGCCCGCAGCGGTCAAACCAGGCGGATCAACCAGCCCAGGCGGAGCGACGTACTCGAAGGGAACTGCCTGGCCGGCTGGTCCAGGCCGTGCGGGCGGCGGCTGCCGGCGCGCCGCCTCCCGGAGACCGTGGCGGGTCGATCCGGGCCGTGCGGGCAGGGCTGTTCAGCCGGTGCCGACGTCCTGGGACGCAACGGCCGATCCGGGCCGCGCGGGCCGCGAGTTGGACGGGGCGCGCGCGCCTGACAGCGATGATCACGGTTGCCGTCATGTTCGCCCTGTCCAGCGTGCTGGCCCTGGCCGTCCTTGGCCGGCCCCCGGCAGGCAGCCGGCCCGAAGCGGTCCCACCCACAGCCGGCCCACGGGCGCCGGTGACGTCCGCGACACTGCTGTGCCCGGATCTTGACCCGTCGGCGGGTGCCCCGGTGACGGTGGACGTCGCGACCGCCGGCGGCACCGTGGGTGGGAAGCCGGGCACGGACGGACGGATCTGGCTGTCCGCCGGTGGTGCGGTGCGTGACGTTCCGACCGGTCCGGCCCGAGCGCGGGGCGTGCTGGTCCAGGTGAACGGTGGTGTGCCGCTGGCCGTGCACGCCAGCGGCCTCGTGGCGGCCGGGCTGAGCGCCACGGTGACCGTCCCGGGCGCGCCCGGTCGGGCGCCGTCCCGGGCGCGCTGCGATCCGCCGAGAAGCGAGTTCTGGTTCGTCGGCCCGGGTACCGGCACCGGCCGTGACCCGGTGATCGTCCTTACCAACCCCGAGACCGCGCCCGCACGTGTGGAGATCACGTCGTTCGGGCCGGCCGACCGTGGAGGACCGGGCGCCGCCGCGCGGGCCACCGGCGCCGTGGCCGATGATGGTGCGGCCGCCGCTGGTGCGGTCGGTGACGGTGCGGTCAGTGACGGTGTCTCGGTGCCGCCCATGGCGCGGGTGATCCGCCGGCTGACCGACTGGGTGCCCGACGCGGAAGCCACGGCGGTGCGGATCCGGGTACGTGACGGGCGGCTGGCCGCCGCCATGCTGGACCGTGCGGGTGCACCGTTCGCCCGGGATCAGGTCGTCGTGCCTGCGGCGGCCGGGGCCCCGGCCGNNNNCCGGGGCCCCGGCCGCCGGTGCCGGAGCCGCCGGCTCAGGGGCGGCCGGGGCCGAAGGAGCCGAGCCTGCGGCCGGGGCGGCCGGCCCCGGAGTTGCCAGGTCCGGGATGGCCGGCTCTGGGCAGATCGGGTCCGTGGCGGCCGAGGCTGGGCCGGCCGAGGCTGGGCCGGTCGGGTCTGGAGCGGCCGGTTCGCTGGTGCTGGCCGGCACGGCCGGGATACCGGCCGGGATCGCGGGCGCGCAGGTCGTGGTGGCTGCACCCGAGGCGGACGCGGTGATCCGTCTGGAGCTGCTCACCGCGTCCGCGCGTTTCACCCCGCCGGGTCTGGCGGCGG
>NZ_JWIO01000008.1:58358-60581 GCF_001017755.1 Protofrankia coriariae | reverse complement strand
GGGTCGCCGCCGGCCGGCGGGTCGGCGTCCGACGGAGCGGCGCAGCCGTCACCAACCGTGACGGCTGCGCCGCTGGCGCGGGAGTATCGCTGGGTCGGTGCGGCAGACGTGATCGAGCCTGACGCGGCAGCCGCCACGCTGCTGCCTGCCGTACCGGATCGGACACTTTCCGCCCTGGTGCTCACTGCGCCAGAGACCACAGTGACGGTATGGATCGATGGAAACCCGCTGCGCGTCCCGGTCGGCCGGACGGTATCCGTCGGATCGGCCGGTACCGTACGGATGGTCACCCGCGGCGNCCCGCGGCGGGCCGCTGGTCGCGGCACAGACGATCGGTACCACCGACTGGGTCGCCACGCTGACCCTGTCGGCGGCGCCGCGGACGGTCTTCGTCCCCACCCTGTTCCAGGACCCCCGGGCCGCCTTCCGCGGATAGCCCGGCCTACCCGGCCCCGATCCCACATTGGCTCCATGACCAGGTGGAACAGGGCTCCATGACCAGGTGGAACAGCTCCGCGAAGACGCCCCTGGCGATCCTGGACGCCGCGCTGCCCCATGCCGGGATCATGCCGCTCCCCGAAACACGACCGGCGCCCTGGGGCACTGGCCGGACAGCGAAGATCGCTGTGTGTCTGTCGTTGTGCACGCCTACAGGGCCGAAAGCGTACCGAGCGGCAAACTCTTCTGGATCATGATTCATGCGGGTGGCCGCGGATGGCTCGTCGACGAAAAGATCTTCGCCTGGATGCGGGATGTAGATCTTGAGAGCTCCACGTCCGTCGGGGGAACCAGGCGGTCAGCCAGCCGCTCAGGGCGGTGGTGGCGTGCGCGAGCCAGGTGAGGCGATGAACACCCTGCCTCGTCCCCACAGATTCAGAGTCAGTGCCCCGTCCGCCGTCATGGCTCCGCCCACTGCCGACGCCCCGCCCGCTGTCGGTGCCCTGTTCGGAGCCGAAGCCGAAGCCGGAGGCACGACGGCTGCCTGGCCTCGGCGAAGCCCCATCGAGGGGATGCCCGCGCCTTCCACCGTGACGGCGCCGTCGGTCACCAGCAGGATGGCTGGACGTCGGATGGTGACCGCGCCGCCGGGGGCGTTCGCGTCACGGACGTTTCCGCTGCGGGTGTTTCGGCCAGGGGCGCTGCCGCTGGGGACGCCTCCACCGGAGACGTTTCTCCCAGGGCTGCTCCCCCGGGAGACGCTTGCGCCGAGAGCGCCGCCACGGAAGACGTTTCCGCCGGAGGTGTTGTCGTGGGAGGTGCTCCCGGCGGGAGCCGNNGAGGTGCTCCCGGCGGGAGCCGTCCAGCCGCAGATCGCTTCGGTCAGCGCGAAATCGTCGACCGGAACGTCCCAGGTGCGCACGATGATCCCGGCCGTCCCGCCCACCGTCCGGGGGGTGAGCACGGGCGCCTGGGTCGGTGTCGGATCCAGGACGCGCAGCAGTTCGTCCACGTCGACGTGTTTCGACGTCAGCCCGCCGCGCAGCACGTTGTCGGACGTGGCCATGATCTCGATGCCGACGCCATGGACGTAGGCGTGCAGCAGGCGAGCCGGCTGGAAGAGTGCTTCCCCCGGCTGGAGCAGCACGTCGTTGAGCAGAAGCGCGGCGGCGACACCGACGTCGCCGGGGTGTGCCGCGGCGAGCTGGACGACCAGGTCGGCGGCCGCGGCCACGTCGGTCGCTACGTCAGCCGTCACGGCTGTCGTCGCGCCGGCCGCCGCTGCGCCGGCCGCCGCCGTGCCAGCCATCGTCGTGCCAGCCATCGCCGTGCCGGTCGCCGCTGCGCCGGCCGCTGCCCGTGCGGCGATCACGGTGGCGGCCCCGACGGTCCCGGCGACGAGGCCGCGCCCCTGGTGGGCGGGCATCGTCAGCAGGGTGCGCAGGACCGTCGCGGCCCCGGCCGCGGGGTCCGCCCGCAGCGGCTCGAACGCGGCGGTCAGCGGGGGGTGGCCGAGGGCCCGCACCACGTGCAGGGTGTGCCGTGGGTCACGGATACCGGCCAGAGCGCGGAAGGGTGTGAGCGCGACGATCAGCTCCGGTTTGTGGTTGCGGTCCCGGTATCGGCGCCAGGGGGCCTGCGGCGGTACGCCGGCCCGCTCCTCGCCGTCGAAACCGGCCCGCGCCTGTGCCTGGTCCGGGTGTACCTGCAGGGACAGCGCCCGCTCGGCGGCGAGCACCTTCAGCAGGAACGGCAGCCGGCCCACGGCGTCCTCGGCGGGTTGCC
>NZ_JWIO01000008.1:44590-58343 GCF_001017755.1 Protofrankia coriariae | reverse complement strand
TTGCCGCCGGCCGCCGGCGCTGGTCTCGGTCTCGGACGGCGCACCCGGATGGGTGCCCAGCCACAGCTCCGCGGCCGGCCGGCCGGACGGGTCCTCACCGAGCAGGTCGTAGATGGCGGTGGGTGAGCCCCAGTCGTAGTCGCGTACCCGCCCGAACAAACGCAGAATCCCGGCGGACCGATCAGCCGTCACTATTGCTCGCCACCCCGTCACCATTACTCGACTACTCGACCTCCGTCGGACGGAAGGAGCCGCCGTCCGGAGCCGTCGTTGTCGCCGCCGCGCGGCACTGGCCGACCGAAAGCCTTTCCGCGCTCCTCTCCCGCAGGATGCCCCCGGCCGGGCCGGAAAAGATACCGGCGACCGGCCCCGTGTCGCGTGACCATCGGCACGGTTGGCGGGAAAAGATCCCCCATAGCGCCACGACCAGCTCTGACATGGCCTGACAGCGATGCGGCCCGGCATCGGGCGCCGTGACTGACGGCTCAGGACGTGCCCCGCCGGTCACATTCTCGCGGTACGTATTCCTTCGCTGTGCGTCCCGTGTTCCGGGCCGCCTGGATTTGTGCCGCCCGCAGCGCTGCCCATGTTGTCGCTCACGTTATTGTTCATGTTATCGCCCGCGTCACCGCCGGCCTGACCGCCAGCGTCGTCGCCGGTATTCACGCGGTCGATCCATCTGATTGTCAGGTTACCTGACGCGACACCGCCGCGGACATCCAGGGGCGGTCGCAAAGCCGGCATGTCGCGTCTGTCGCAGCGGGGGTGGCGGGTCCGGCTATTCGTCCTCGTGCCAGCCGTGGCCCTCGGGATCGATGATCTCGGGCTCCACGCCGAGCATGTCCGCGATCTTGTGGATGAGGACGTCCAGGATGAGCTCGGCGAGGTCGTCGGTGTCCATCGCGCGGGCTTCCAGCGGCCGGCGGTAGATGATGATCCGGTCCGGTGTCGCGGACCGCCCCCGGCCGGCCGGGGGCTGGTGGTGGGCCAGCGGCACCGGGTCGTCCGGGCCGAACACGGCCGGTATGGGCGGGACGTCCTCGACCGCGAACTCGACCCCTGCGAGCTCGGCCGACCAGCGGTGCTCAAGGTGCTCGACAGCGTCCAGGACGAGGTCGTCGAACCGCTCGCCGCGGCTGCGGTAGGCGGGCACCTCCGGCGGGATGAGCAGGCCGCGCAGGCCGCGTCCGCGCCGGTCACGCCGGCGTGCCGCGCGTATCGGCGGCTGGGTGGACGGGAAGGCCGGTGCGGGGGTTCCCCAGGAGGTGCCGGTAGAGGCGTTGTCCGCCATGTCGTGAGCGTACGGCTCACCGGGCGGACCGTGCCGGCGCCCCCCGCGAGCCCCGGCGGGATTCGCTGTACCGTTCGCCACAGCCCACCGGTATCCGCGTTCCGGCGCCCTGCCTGTACAACTGCGCGCACGCGCAGCGTTATAAATCTGTTACGTTTCCTCCGCGGATGGATGCGACACGGCGGGCGGTTGTGGCCGTCGCCCGTTCCGGGGGCTACCGTCCGGAACGTGAAGCCTCGGCGCTGCTCCCGCTCGGCATGTTCAGCGGCTGCGGTCGCCACACTCACGTACGCCTACGCCGAGTCGACAGCCGTCCTCGGGCCGCTCTCCCCATATGTCGAGCCGCACTCCTACGACCTGTGTGAGACGCACGCCGACCGTCTCACCGTGCCACTGGGCTGGGCGGTCGTGCGTATCGAGGGCGAGTCCAGGCACAGCCCGGCCTCTGATGATCTTGAGGCGCTCGCGGACGCGGTTCGTGAGGTGGCCCGACCCACGGGTCGTGACGACCCTCCCGGCCCGCCCACCCCGGGGCGGCGCGGTCATCTACGGGTACTTCCCCGGCCGTCCTGAACCGCCCCGGCCCGCCGTCCGTCCTGAACCGGTCTGCCGTTGCTGGCCCGCCAGTCCGCCTGGATCGGCCCGCCGTCCGTCCTGAACCGGCCAGCCTGGCATCCGGCCGGGGCCGGCCGGGGCCGGGCCGGATGGCGCGTGTCCGGCCCGGTGCGCCCGCGGCGGGCCAGGTGTCGGGTACCCGAACGGCTCGGCCCAGGCCGGCAACGTGTCGGTAAGGTCGTCGGCGTCGCCGCCGGCAGCTCCTGGACGGCTGCCGGCGGCGGCTGATGGCTGCCGTCAGCGCCGTCGCGGCCGGGCTCTTTGGACGGCCACCGGCGGCAGGGCCCCTGCGGACGGCTGCCGGCGTCACGGCCGGCAGGGGCTGGTGATCAGGAAGCCAGGAACCGGGAAGCCCAGGGATCGGGAAGGCGGACGAGTGCACGATCTGTCGCGGATCTTCAAGGCATACGACGTCCGGGGCGTCGTGCCGTCCGAGCTCGACGCCGACGTCGCGCACGCCGTCGGCGCCGCGTTCGTGCGCGTGCTGGACGCCCCCCGGATCGTCGTCGCGCACGATATGCGCGACTCGTCGGTCCCGCTGTCAGAGGCGTTCGCCGCGGGCGCGGCCGGCCAGGGCACAGACGTGATCATGGCTGGCCTCGGCTCCACCGACCTGCTCTACTTCGCCGCCGGCTCGCTGGGCCTGCCCGGCGCGATGTTCACCGCGTCCCACAACCCGGCCAGGTACAACGGGATCAAGCTGTGCCGGGCGGGCGCGGCGCCGATCGGTCAGGACACCGGGCTCGGTGAGATCCGGGCGCTGGCCGAGGCCGGCGTCGCGCCCGCCACCGGGCCGCGCGGCACCATCACCCACCAGGACCTGCTCGCGCCCTATGTCCGGCATCTGCACACGCTGGTCGACCTGTCGGCGATCCGACCGCTGACGGTCGCGGTGGACGCGGGCAACGGCATGGGCGGACGCACGGTCCCCGCGGTGTTCGAGGGGCTGCCGCTGTCGGTCCACCCGCTCTACTTCGAGCTGGACGGCTCGTTCCCGAACCACGAGGCGAACCCGATCGAACCGGAGAACCTCCGGGACCTGCAGGCGGCGGTGCGGGCCACCGGCGCCGACATCGGGCTCGCCTTCGACGGCGACGCCGACCGCTGCTTCGTGGTGGACGAACGCGGGGAGATCGTCTCGCCGTCCACCATCACCGCCCTCGTCGCCGAGCGGGAGCTCGCCCGCGAGCCCGGCGCCACCGTCATCCACAACGTGATCGTCAGCCGGGGCGTCCCGGAGCTGGTGCGCGAGCTCGGCGGAGTGCCGGTACGCACCCGGGTCGGCCATTCGTTCATCAAGGCCGAGATGGCCCGGACGGGGGCGGTCTTCGGCGGTGAGCACTCCGGCCACTTCTACTTCCGTGACTTCTGGCGGGCCGATTCCGGGATGCTCGCGGCCCTGCACGTGCTGGCCGCGCTGGGCGAGCAGGACCGGCCGCTGTCACAGCTGCTCGTCGGCCACGCTCGGTACGTGGCCTCCGGCGAGGTCAACTCCACGGTCGCCGACGCCGCCGCGGTCACGACCGAGATCGAGAAGGCGTATGCCGGGGACGCGGCCGACATCGACCACCTCGACGGGCTCACCGTCACGCTCGGTGGCGGGGTCTGGTTCAACCTACGGCCGTCGAACACCGAACCACTGCTGCGGCTCAATGTGGAGGCCCCCGACCATGCCACGATGGCCCGAGTGCGCGATGAGGTCCTCACACGCATCCGCCGTGAGAAGCCCCGTGAGAAGCCGCTGTGAGAAGTGTGAAAAGGAGGTCGGCCGTTGAGTCTCGACCCGCTCCTGCTGGAGATCCTCGCCTGTCCGTGCCCGGCGCACGCCCCGCTGCGCCAGGACACCCTCGGTGGTGAGCCGGTGCTGGTCTGCACGTCGTGCGACCTGGCGTTCCCGGTACGGGACGAGATCCCGGTGATGTTGCTCGACGAGGCCGTCCCGTTCGGCGGGGAGGCCCGGCCGTCGGCGTCCACATCGTCGTGAACCCTGGCCCGGTTCTGCCCTGCCCGGCCCTGCCTGATCCCGCCGGGCTCCCGGCCGGGCTCCGCCTGATCCAGGCTGGGCCCGCGGCGTCCGCGGTCCTGACAGGGTCCTGACACGGCCCTGGCGTGCGCTTGGCCAGATCCGGGTGTGGGCCCCGATGTGTCCGGACGGGCCCGGGCGTGCGATGGTGCAGGACATGTGGGACGCGGGCGTGGACGAGAGCATCCTTGACGACGTCGTCCGGCTGGACGCCGCCGACCCGTCCGGCATGCTGCCGCAGGTGGCCTCGTCGGCCCGCCAGGTCCGGGAGTCCGCCGCGCTGGCGCGGGAGGTCGGTGTCGACTCGCTCGCCGCCGACGGCCGTCCACGGGCGGTGCTCGTCGCCGGGACGGGCACCTCGGCGGCTGTCGGTGACGCGCTCGCCGCGGTGGCCGGGTCACGCTGCCCGGTTCCGGTGCTCGGCCACAACGGTTTCGGCCTGCCCGGATGGGTGGGGGTGACCGACGTCGTGATCGCGATATCCGGTTCGGGGCGCGACGAGGCGGCTCTGTCCGCGCTGGAGGAGGCCGACCGTCGCGGCTGCCGGACGGTCGCGGTGGGCCTGCCCGACTCGCCGCTGGCGCATCGCGCCGGACGCGCACGGGCGTTGTTCCTGCCCGCCCCCGTGGCGGACGGCCGGCCCACCCGGGCGGGTTTCTGGGCGTTGCTGCTGCCGGCTGTCGCGGTCGTGCGGGCTCTCGGCCTTCTCCCGCCCACAGCCGAGGGCCCGGAGGCGGTCGAGGCCGCGGCGGTACGCCTGGAGGACCTGGCGATACGCTGCCGGCCCGCCAGCGAGACGTTCATCAGTCCGGCGAAGGTGCTGGCGCTTGAGCTCGCCGGGTCGTTACCCCTGCTGTGGGGGACCACCGCGCTGACCGCCGCGGCCGCCAGCCGGGCCGCCGGCCAGCTCGCCGCGAACGCCGGCTACCCAGCGCTGCTGGGCACCCTGCCCGACTCGGCAAGCCTGCAGGCGGGCGTCCTGGACGGGCCGTTCGGGGTCCGTGGGGCCGACGGCGACCCGGCGGAGGACTTCTTCCGCGACCGGGTCGACGACGGAGCCGAGCCGGTGCGGCTACGGCTGGTCCTGCTGCGCGACCAGGCGGCCGAGCATCCGACGGTGACCCGGCAGGCCGAGGCCGCCGTCACGGCCGCGGCCGAGCGGGCGGTGGCGGTCACCGAGCTGTCCGCGCAGGGGGCCAGCCGTCTGGAGCGGCTGGCGTCCCTGGTGGGCCTGTTCGACTACACCAGCGTCTATCTCGCGCTCGCGCTCGGCGTGGACCCCACGCCGGTGGCCGCCGCGCGCGACCTGAGCGCCCCGCCCACCCCGGCCGCGCGCGAGACATAACCGTCCCGGGCACGACAGCCCTGGGACGCGGCCGTTCCGGACGCGACCGGCTCCGAGGCCGTGGCCAGCCTGGGGCGCCGGTCATGTGACCATGCGTATCCTCGCGAACAGCAGCACACGTCGATGGACGCCGGCCGCCTCAGGCCGTTCGGCCACCGGCGAAGGCGGAGCGGGGCCGGAGCCGGCCGGGGGAGTCCCGGCCGGCCGCCCGTTACCGGCCCGGGCCCGGGAGCGGGAATCTGCCGGGCGGCAGGATGGGTTCGATGATGTCCGGCGCCGCTGTCGGCATGGCCGGTATGTCCGGTGCCGCCGTGGTGGGGGCCGGTGTTGGTTGCGGCGGAGGAGTCGACAGCAGCCCGCCCTTGGTGCCCTTGGCCACGGTGGGATTGGCCTTCGACATGGGCATGACGGGGACGCCGCTGAGGGCCGCCCGCAGCGACCGGCCCCAGATGATCGCCGGTAGGTCTCCGCCGAACACGCGGGACCATGTCCGGCCGTCCGCGACGACCCCCTTCAGCGGGTTGCCCTGCGCCCCCTTGGGGTTGCCGACCGCGACCGAGGCGGCCATCTGGGGGGTGTAGCCCACGAACCACGCGGCGGAGTAGTTGTCCGTGGTACCGGTCTTGCCCGCGGCCGGGCGTCCGATCGCCGCCGCGTTCGGGTACCCGGTGCCCTGCGTGACCACGCCCGCCAGGATGCTCGTCACGGTGTCGGCCACCCCGGCTGTCACCGCCCGCTCGCAGGCGGGGTCGGGGGCGATGTCGACGTTCTGGTTGCTGGAGTCCCTCGCCGACAGGACGTACCGCGGGTCGCAGCGCATGCCGTGCGCGGCCAGCGTGGCGTAGGCGTTGGCCATGTCCAGCGGGGTGACCCGCCTGGAGCCGATGGTCAGGTCGCCCTGGGTCGGATGGACGTCCTCCAGGTAGGACGCGGGGATGCCCAGCCGGGTCGCCATGTCGACGACGGCCGGCACGCCGATCTTCTCCTCGAGTTGGATGTAGTAGGTGTTCACCGAGTCCCAGGTCGCCTTGGACATGTCGTAGATCCCGCTCTCCGCCGGGTCGGCGTTCGAGTAGCCGGTGGCGCAGGGGCTGCCGTCCCGCCGGTCCAGCGGGAACTTCTTCGTGCTGTAGCACGACGGCGAGTAGAACTGGGTGTTCAGCCCGTAGCCGGCCTCGAGCGCCGCGGCAAGGGTGAACGTCTTGAACGTCGACCCGGGCTGGAACACCGCCTTGGTCGCCAGCGGCTCCTTGGTCTGGTTGGCGGCGGAGTCGGAGCCGAACACCCGGTTCACCGCCATCGCCAGGATGTTGCCGGTACCCGGCTCGATCACCACCTCGGTGGCCGACACCGGGTTGTCGGGCGCTATCACGGCGTTGACCGTGTTCTGCGCCGCGTCCTGGACCTTGGGCTGCAGCGTCGTCTTGATGATCATCCCGCCTTCGTAGACCCGCCGGGCGCGCTCGGCCTCGGTCGTGCCCAGTGCCGGGTCGGCCAGCAGCCGGGAGCGGACGAAGTCGCAGAAGAAGGAGGCGCTCGACGTCTCGCACGAGTCCCGCGCCGCCGCGGCCGCGGCGTGGACCACCGTGACCGGGGTGGCCTTCGCCGCGTCCGCCTCGGCCGGGGTGATGTCGCCCAGGGCGGCCATCCGGTCCAGCACAATGTCCCGGCGCAGCTGGGCGGCGTCGGGGTGGTTCACCGGGTCGTACAGGGACGGGCTCTGCACCAGCCCGGCGAGCAGCGCGGCCTGGGGAAGCGTCAGCTTGGCGACGTCGACCTGGAAGTAGTTCTGGGCGGCGGTACCCACGCCGTAGTTGCCGTTGCCGAAGTAGGCGATGTTCAGGTAACGCTCGAGAATCTCGTCCTTGGAGATCTTGTTCTCCAGGGCGACGGCGTACCGGGCCTCCTGGATCTTGCGCTCGAGCGACGTGCCGGCGGCCTCCTCGCGCTGCTGCTTGGTGTGCGCGTTCTGCAGCAGCACGTTCTTGACGTACTGCTGGGTCAGCGTCGAGGCGCCCTGCTGGACGTCCCCGGCCTCGCTGTTGCGCAGCGCGGCCCGCAGGACGCCCTTCACATCCACCCCGCCGTGGCTGTAGAAGCGTGAGTCCTCGATGGCGACGATGGCCTGCCGCATGACAACTGGGATGTCCCTGCCGTCGACGACGGTGCGGTTCTTCTCCCCGCGCAGCGTCGCGATGAGGCTGCCGTCGGCGGCGAGGATCTGGGAGCTCTGCGGCAGCGGCGGGGTGAGCAGTTCGTCCGGCAGGCTCAGGTAGTGGTCCGCCGAGGATTTCGCGAACAGGCCGATCGCGCCGACCAGGGGAAGGAGCAACAGGGCGAGACCGACACCGGCGGCGCAGGCGATTATCCCGAGCCGGGTGAGCAGGTCGCCCCGGTCCGGGGGGCTGCCCGGTCCCGCGCCGGGCGGGCCGCCCCGGTGTCCGTCGGAAGCGGCCGAGGCATCGTCGTCGGATCGGGCGTCCCAGCCGGTCGTGCCGGCGCCCGGAGTGCCGGCCGCGGCGAGGCCCCGGGGCCGGGCGCCGTCAGGGCCCGACCGGGTATCGGACGGGCCGGCTGTGTCGGAAGGCTGGTGGGCCGGCCCACCAGCGGGCGTCCGTGGCGCCGAGGTGAGATGGGCGTCTGCCGTGCGACGGCGCGGTCGTGCACGGAACGTGGGCTCTCTCTGCACGGCCGTTGAGGTCACCTCCTGTGATAGGCCGGACGGCGGTCCGTAAGGGCCCGAACCCGTCGGGCCCGCGGGGCCGGCACCAGAACATGATCATGCCGCCGCTGGCCCGCGGGGTCGGTGGACACCTGCGGCCTGTCCTCACGATGTCACACACACGAGATCAGGGAGGTGTGTGGCGCTGGGGGCGGTGACGCCCCACTGGATTGTCGCCGACCCGTATGTGTGATCGGAATTTGCCGCGCCCGACCGCTGTCGGATGTGGCGACGTTGTGCCTGATCGACGTGTCTGATCGACGTGCCTGGTCGACATGCCTGGCCGACGTTGTGTCTGATCGGCCCGCCCGGCCGGCCCGCGCATCGGTCGCCCCGTACGCTGACTCGCCCACGCGGTGACCCGTTGGTGATCTGTCGACAATCCGTCGGTGACGTTCCAGTGGTCTGTCAGTGGCCTGGCTGTGATTCCTTCGGGATCAAAGGTTCTGGGTGTCCGGACCGTGTTTATCATGTTGCGTAAAGTGGTTTCGTGGGAACTGTTCTTGTGGGAACTCTGGTGGGGACTCTGGTGGGGACGGAGCCACTCCGCGACCCTGCGGAGGCGGACGACGCGATGGACGGTAATAAGGACGGGGAGTGGGACGCGGCGTACCCGGATGACCGCGACGATCGTCGCGGCGGGCGCTCGGGCGGCTGTGGCGACGGCCACGGCGGGTACTCGGCGGGCGGCCGTGGCGGCGAGGGCCGGCAGCTCTGTCCGACCTGCCGTGGTATCGGTGAGACGCCGAAGTTCCTCGCCGGCTTGGACGCTGACGGCGGCTTCAGCACGAACCGCATGGTCCACTGCGGGACCTGCGACGGGACGGGCGGCGTCGCAGGACGTACCCGGTGAGCCCCACGGCCTCCGGCGACCGTCCCGAGCCAGTCACCCGTGAGATCAACATGCTCTGCCCCACCTGTGAGGGCATGGGACGGGTGGGTGTGGTCCAGACCGCGAGCCTGGGCGGGGAGCCGTGCCAGATCAGGTCGACCCGCCCCTGCGCGGACTGCCAGACCGCCGGGCACCGCCCGCTCGCGCCACCCCTGTGACCATTTTCTCCTGTTTCCCGCTATCTTCCTGTTCTGACAGTTCTGGTTTCTGACAGTTACGGCTTCTGACAGTTACGGCTGTCTGCCTTCTGTGACCATTCGTCGTCTTCCGCGGCCGAGGCGGCCGATCCTCCCGCCGGTGGCCGTGCGCGGTATGTGGGACGGGTGCCGCGGATGCTCGGGGAGCCGGGGCGCCGGCCGGTGGGTGAGCTGGTTCCGGACGTTGCCGGCCACTTCCGGATTCGCCGGACGCGCAGGGCGAAGGACGGATCGCGCAGGCGGATGTCGTAACGTCGTTGCAGAGCGCTCCTACCACCGGTCGCTCTGGCGATCCGAGCACCAGGGCCGCCGACGGGGCGAGGAACTATGATCGTGTCGCCGCAGGCCCGCCGGTTCGTCCGCGTAGGCGGTCTCCCCTTGCCCGGGGTCCGCAAGCCCCTCGACAGGAGAAGATTCCGATGGCAGAGCTGCCCAAGAACGACATCGCCGACCTTGCGCTCGCCCAGCAGGGCAAGGCGCGTATCGAATGGGCGGACCGGTCCATGCCGGTGCTCCGTCAGATCCGCGACCGCTTCGCCGTCGAGCGCCCGTTCGAGGGGGTGAAGATCGCCGCCTGCATGCACGTGACGACCGAGACCGCCAACCTCATGCGGGCACTCGCCGCCGGTGGGGCGCAGCTCGCGCTGGCCGCGTCCAACCCGCTGTCCACCCAGGATGACACGGCGGCCGCGCTGGTCGCCGAGTACGGCATCTCCACCTTCGCCCGCAACGGTGTGGACCGCGACGGCTACTACGCGCACATCAACGCGGCGCTGGACGGCGCCCCCCACTACGTCTTCGACGACGGCTGCGACCTGGTCAACACGCTGCACACGACCCGCACCGAGGTGCTCCCGAGCGTCCGCGGCGGATGCGAGGAGACGACCACCGGCGTCATCCGGCTGCGTCAGATGAGCAAGGACGGCGCGCTGCGCTTCCCGATGGTGGCGGTCAACGACACCGATACCAAGCACATGTTCGACAACCGCTACGGCACCGGCCAGTCGACCCTGGACGCGATCTTCCGCGCCACCAACACCCTGCTCGCAGGCAAGACCGTCGTCGTCGCCGGCTACGGGTACTGCGGCCGGGGTGTGTCGTCCCGGGCCAAGGGGCTGGGCGCCAACGTCGTCGTCACCGAGATCGACCCGACCAAGGCGCTGGACGCGGCCATGGACGGCTTCCGCGTCCTGCCGATGATCGAGGCCGCCGCCATCGGCGACGTGTTCATCACGGTCACCGGCAACCGGGACGTGCTGCGCCGCGAGCACTTCGAGGCCATGAAGGACGGCGCGATCTTCGCGAACTCGGGGCACTTCGACATCGAGATCGACATCAGGGCGCTGACCGAGCTGGCCGTCGCCGGCCCGCGCCGGGTGCGCCACCAGACCGACGAGTACGTGCTGGCCGACGGCCGGCGCCTGCTGCTGCTCGCCGAGGGCAGGCTGGTCAACCTGGGGGCCGCGGAGGGGCACCCGGCGGCGGTCATGGACATGTCCTTCGCCGACCAGGCGCTGACCGCGGAGTGGCTGACGAAGAACTGGCAGTCGCTGGCCCCGGGCGTCCACGACGTCCCGCTCGAGATCGACAAGGAGGTCGCGCGGTTGAAGCTGGAGACCATGGGGCTTGCGATCGACGTCCTCACGCCGGCCCAGGAGGAGTACCTGAACTCCTGGGAGCACGGCTCCTGACCATCGGCTCCTGACCCAGGAGCCACCCCGTTCCCCGTGGCGCCCCTGCCCCTGGCAGGCCGCCACGGGCAGCGCGAGCGCTGACCACAGCCACCACCAGACATCCCCCGCACACTCCCGCCGCCACAACCCTTCATGATCAAATATTGACAGATCATGAGAGTGAGGGAGCAAGTGGTTGCTGTGGCAGCCACTTGCGTACTCGTTCCTGTGAGCCGCGATGCCCGCAGGCGGGGGCGCGCGTTTTCGTTGGTGGTCCGCGGGGCAGGAGCGGGTGCCTCGTCGGTGGGAGTTCTGTTCCCTGGCCGCACCGGCCACGGGCGCCACGGGCCCGGCCGTCGCGACCGGAGCGGCCGGGTCAGCTCGGGGGTACGAAAGGGCTCGGCGTCGGGGCCTCAGCCACGTCGTCCGGATCGCTCGGCCGGCCTGCCCAGGACTCCCTTCCCCTCGGCTGGGCCGCTCCCGGTTGGCCCGCCCACGGTTGGGCCGCTTCCGGTTGGGCCGCTCCTGGTTGGGCCGTCCACGGCTGACCGTCCGGGCCTGGCTGAATCCCCCACCCCTGGTGGGCTGGCCACGGCTGTCCGGACGTCCACGGCTGGCCGGCTCTCCACGGCGGGGCCGGCTGTGCCGGTGGTGTGCCGGCCCCGGCGAGCGGCCACTGCGCGCCGGCGGTGCGCTCGGCCTGCCACTGCGCGCCGGCGGCGCGCTCGGCCTGCCAGCGTGCGCGGGCGGTGCGTTCGGCGAGGACGGCCGACAGATACGCCCAGGGATGGGTACCCGGCGGCGGTGGCGGGATGACGACGGCGTACACCGACGCGGCGAGCTGGCTGCCGATGCGTTCACGTGCCTGCGGCGACAGTTCCCGGGCCCGGCCGAGGAACTGGCGCACCGTCAGCGCCAGGGCGTCCTCGAACGAGGACAGGTCCAGGGCGGCGGCCCAGCCGGCGAGCTGCGGCGGCATCATCACGGGCACTGCCGCGCCGGGCGGGATACGTTCCTGGAGGACGACCGTTCCGGCGAGCAGGTCCCCGAGCCGCTTGGACCGCCCGGAGACCAGCATGCTGATCATCCCCGGGATCGCCAGCAGCGCGCCGGGCCGCTCCACCACGGCGCCGAGCAGGGCACGGACGAACGCGTGACGGAACCGGATCGGCCCGCCGTCGTCCCNNNNCGGCCCGCCGTCGTCCCGTACGACCCGCAGCCCCATGGCCGCCTTGCCGATGCTGCGTCCCCGCCACAGGGTCTCCGTCGTCGTCGGGTAGCCGACCACGACCAGCACCACGACGGCCAGATAGAGCGCGGATGCCAGCGCTTCGTCACCCGGAGCGACGGTGGTGAAGGCGGCCCAGGCGATGACCACCAGTACGACAGCCTGTAGGACGAGGTCGATGAGCCCGGCGATGATCCGCGAGCCGAGCCGGGCGACCCGCAGGTCGATCGTGACCGCCTCACCGGTGACGAGCCGGTTCACGCGGCGGCCTCATTCCCGGTGGTTCCGTTCCCGGCCGCCGCGTTCCCGATGGCCCCGATCCTGGTCACGCTCGTCCTGTTCTGTCGGCGCTGTCCGTTGTCCCCGCTCCGTTGCCCTTGCCCCGTCGTCCCTGCCTCGTCGTCCCCGCTCTGTATGTGTACGCCTCGCCTGTGTACGCCCTGCCGCGCATGCCCGGTTGCCGGCCTGTGGATGTCCGACAGTGGTCCGCGACGGTGGTGTGCCAGCAGTCGGCACCTGCGTCCGAGGGCTGGGCGCTCCGGCCTTTCCCGTTCGCTGGGAGCCCGTCCGCTGGGAGGTTGTGCGATCGCTGCTTCTTCTCGCGCGGAGGGGCCGCGGGCCCCGCAGATGCCTCCGAGAGATCATGACAGCACGGGCCGACGCCCCACAGCCGTGCCCACAGCCATGCCCACAGCCGGGTGAGACATCGGACCCCATTATGATCCCTATTATCATCCATTCGATTGTTTCCGCCCGTCCGATGTGTGCCGGGTAGCGATCTTTGCCGGGTGTTGGACGCGGTGGGAGGCGGTACGGATGGATCTGGATGCGTACGTCGGCCGCCATGGTGGCGAATGGGCCCGGCTGGAGGAACTGGTCCGGCGCGCGGCGCGGCCCCGGCGGATGTCCGAGGCGGAGCTCGACGAACTCGTGGAGCTCTACCAGAAGGTCGCGACCCATCTGTCGGTGATCCGCAGCCGTGGTCCGGACCCGGTGCTGGTCGACCGCCTCGCCGGCACGGTCACCCGGGCACGTTCCGTCGTGGTCGGGACGCGGGAGCCGGGCTGGCGTGTCGTCGGCAGGTACATCGCCGTCACGTTCCCGGCTGCGGTGTACGCGCGGCGCGGGTGGGTCCTGGCCACCTGCGCGGCATCGCTGGCCGTGGCCGTGGCCTTTGGCCTGTGGGTGGTGCACAGCCCGGCCGCGCACAGCGGACTGCTCCCGCCGAGCGAGGTGCGGCAGTTGTGCCACAGCGACTTCGCCCGCTACTACTCGGAGAATCCCGCGTCCTCGTTTGCCGCGCGCGTCTGGACGAACAACGCCTGGGTGGCCGCGTCGGCCATCGCCTTCGGCGCGCTGCTGGGCCTGCCGACCCTCGCGGTGCTGCTGCTCAACTCGGTCAACCTGGGGATCGTCGGCGGCTACATGACGAGCTGCGGTGAGTCGTCGCAGTTCTTCACCCTGATCCTGCCGCACGGGATGCTGGAACTGGCCGTCGTCTTCACGGCCGGCGCGGTCGGCCTGCGGCTGGGCTGGTCGATCATCGATCCGGGGCCGCGCCGACGGGTGGAGGCGTTGGCGGCCGAGGGCCGGGCCGCGGTCGCGATCTCGCTCGGGCTGGCGGCCGCGCTGGCGGTCAGTGGCCTGATCGAGGCGTTCGTGACGCCGTCGTCCCTGCCGGCCGGGGTCCGTATCGGTGTCGGCGCGTTCGCCCTGGCGATGTTCGTCGGGTACGTCCAGATCTACGGCGGCCGGGCCGTGGCCGCC
>NZ_JWIO01000008.1:35512-44578 GCF_001017755.1 Protofrankia coriariae | reverse complement strand
GGCGGCCGGGCCGTGGCCGCCGGTGAGTCCGGCGACCTGGACAGAGAACTCTCCGCAGACCTCGCGCCGGTCTCCTGACGCGCCGGTCCCGGAAAGATCGGCGGATGTCTGTCGTTGGGTGCGCCCGTTCGGCCGAAAAGCGTAGCCAACGGCAAACTTGTGCGGATCATGCCCGGTGCGGGGTGGTGTCCGGGCCGGGCTCACAGGCCTCCGGTGGACTTCAGCGCCAGGTAGACGTCGGTGACGGCCGCCGCGTAGGTCGCCGGCGGGGCGTCCACGACGTGCGCGCCGCGGCCACGCAGCAGCCCGGCGAGCTGGTTGCGGCGCAGCAGCGTCTGCCCGGCCGCGGCGGCCGAGTAGACCGCGCGCACGTCGCCCCGGCCGGCCGCAAGCTCGGTCAGCCGCGGGTCGCTCACCGCCGCGACGACGACGGTGTGCCGGCCGGTCAGCGCCGGCAGCGCCGGCAGCAGGCCTTCCTCGACGACCGCGGGAGCAAGCTCGGTGAACAGCACGACCAGGCAGTGCCGCCCGGCGGCGCGCAGCACCGCCGAGGCGATCGCCTGGTGGTCGGCCTCGGCCAGCACGGGTTCCACCAGCGCCATGGCCGCGCTCATGCGGACCACCGGATTCCCGCCACCGGCCACCGGCAGGGTGACCCGGGCCGTGGAGTCGTGCGCGAGCAGGCCGACGCGGTCGCCGGCGCGGGCTGCCACGGTCGCCAGCAGCAGGGCGGCGTCCATCGCGTGGTCGAGACGGGGGGCGTCGCCGATGCGGCCGGCGCTGGTCCGTCCGGTGTCCAGGACACAGATGACCCGGCGGTCCCGCTCCGGCCGCAGCGATCTGACCGCCAGCGTGCCGTGCCGCGCGCTGGTCCGCCAGTCGATCATACGAACGTCGTCGCCCGGGACGTAGTCGCGCAGGCTGTCGAACTCCGAGCCCTGTCCGCTGATACGAAGCGTGACGTTACCCTCGATCTCCTGTAGTCGCGCGAACACGGTCGGCAACTGCCGCCGGGAGGGGAACGCGGGCAGCACCCGCACCTGGAACGGCGCATGATGGCGGCCCTGCCGGCCGGCGAGGCCGAGCGGCCCCAGCGAACGGACCGTGATGCGGTACGGGTGGCGGTCCCCCCGGCGGGTGGGGTGCAGGACGACCTCACCGAACCGTCGCTGCCCGGCCGGGACCGCCAGCCGCAGCACCCGGGGCGTGACACCGGACGACGGCGGCCACGCGTCACGTACCAGGGCCCGGACCTTGCGCCGCCCGGTGTTGGTGACGGCGAGGACCAGCGGCACCGGTTCACCCAGCCGCGCCTGCGTCGGGCCGGACCGGGTGAACTCAAGCGTGCGCACACCGCCGGCGAGCACGACGTCCACGACCACCGCGAGCACGAGCGCCGCGTCGACCAGCAGCAGGGTCGCACCCGGGGCCGGGGAGAGCAGGACGGCGACCACGCCGGCGAAGGCGAGGCCGGCGGCCCGCCCGGTGATGGCCACCGCGGGTCACCGCGGGACGGGCACGGTGGCCAGTACCTGGTTGAGGACGGTGTCCGTGGTGACGCCGTCGAGCACGACCTCGGGCCGCAACGAGATCCGGTGCCGCAGCGTGGGCCGGGCCAGCGCCTTGACGTCGTCCGGGGTGGCGTATCCCCGCCCGGACAGCCACGCCCACGCCCGGGTGGTGGCCAGCAGCGCGGTCGCGCCCCTGGGCGAGACGCCCAGTTGCACGGAAGGCGCCGCCCGGGTGGCCCGGGCGAGATCGACGATGTAGCCGAGCACCTCCGGGTGGACCTGCACGCCACGGACGGCGTCGCGGGCGGCGGCGAGATGCGACGGCCCGGCAACCGGCCGGAGCCCGGCCGCGTCCAGGTCGGACGGGTCGAAACCGGACGCGTGGCGGGTGAGGATCCCGATCTCGTCCTCGCGCGGCGGCAGCGGCACGGTGAGCTTGAGCAGGAAGCGGTCGAGCTGCGCCTCGGGGAGCGGATAGGTGCCCTCGTGCTCGATCGGATTCTGGGTGGCGACGACCGTGAACGGCACCGGCAGCCGGCGTGCCGTCCCCTCGACGCTGACCTGGCGTTCCTCCATCGCCTCCAGCAGCGCGGCCTGGGTCTTCGGGGGCGTCCTGTTGATCTCGTCCGCGAGCAGCAGGTTCGTGAACACCGGCCCCTCCCGGAAGGTGAACAGCGAGGTGCGGGTGTCGTAGACGAGCGACCCGGTGACGTCCCCGGGCATCAGGTCGGGGGTGAACTGCAGCCGTCTGGTGTCCAGGGACAGCGCCGCGGCCAGGGCCCGTACCAGCAGGGTCTTGGCAACCCCCGGGACGCCTTCGAGCAGCACGTGGCCACGGCAGAGCAGGGCCACGACAAGACCGCTGACGGCGGCGTCCTGGCCGACCACGGCCCTGGCCACCTCCGCACGCAGCGCGATCAGCGCCTGGCGAGCCGTCTCCGGGTCACCCGCGGCGGCCTGGGCCTGCGCCTGCGTCCTGGGCGGCTCGGCTTTGGACAGCTCGACCTGGGACGACAGCCCGGCCTCGGATACCTCGAAGCCCCTGCCCTCGGGCCCGGCGTTGGCCGCCGGGGCGGCCGGCGCCGCGGTGCCCACGGGCCCGGTCGGGGAAGCGGCGGCCGTCCGCTGGGTGTCGTCGGATGTCTCCGGGACACTCATCCTGCCGCCACCTGCCGATCCGATCCCGCCGCCACCTGCCGGTCCAGCGCGTCGAGCTGATCCACCAGCGCCACCAGCGCCTCGTCCGTCACCTCTGCTGTCGGGGCCGTCCTGACCGCTGCCGGGGCGTCCTGACTCATCCCGGAACCGTACAGGAGCAACGTGATCTCCATTGGGGAGCGTCCGGTACGGGCGGCGACGGAGGCGACGAGCGCGGTCGGGTCCGCCTCGGGCTGCCCCGCGTCACCGGGCCGGGCAGGGCGGGCCCGCGTCGGCAGCCCGAGCCGTTCGGTCAGCCGCCCGCGTGCCGTCGCCCGCAGCACCGCCGCGGCCAGGTCCCGGGCCTGCGCGGCGGCGTAGAGGCGGCCTCGCCCCTCGACGGTCTCGGCGGCGCGCACCACGACCGGGAGCGGTTCAGGTACCGGCGGGCCGAGCNCCGGCGGGCCGAGCCGGCGACCCCGCCACAGGGCGAGAACGACCATGGCCAGGCCGAGTTGGAGGCAGGCCAGCGGCACCCGGTCGGGCAGCAGGTCGAGCAGGCTCCTGCGGGCCACCGCGTCCGGCGCGCCGAGCTGTGGGGTCACCCAGGACAGCGTGCGGTGCCGGTTGAGCAGCCCGATCGCGAGTGCCGCGTTGCCCTGCTCGTCCAGCCGGTCGTTGGTCATGAAACCGGCGTTGCCGACCAGGACGAACCGCCCGGGTCCGGATGGTGCCGGCGGTCGGCCCGGTGTCCGGGGCGCCGGCACGACGACCAGGGCCGAGGCCGACCCCACCGGATAGCACGTGGTGACCTCGGCCGCGTCCGGCCCGGCGGCCCGGAAACCGGACCTGCCACCGAGCGTGACGGTCCCCGCGGCGGTGGCCTCGGGCAGCTGGCATCGTGGCGCGGGCGTCCCGGACGGGACACGGCCGGTGACGGTGACCGGCAGGTCCAAGGCGTCGACGACGGTCGCGCCCGGCTCAAGGAGCACCACGTCGGCGCCTTGGCCGGCCAGGTGGGCGAGTCCGTCGAGCGCCTGCCCGGGTGCCCGCTGCGGGTGGGTCAGCACGATCGTGACATCGGCGGGATCCGACTCGTTCACCGCCTCGGCCAGGTCGTTCGTCGAGGTGACCGCAACGCCGTGCGCCTGCACGAGCCGTGCCAGGGCCATGGTCCCGTCCGGGTCGGCCGACCCAGGATCGAGTGGGCGTCCGTTCGAGCTGTCGGATATGGCCGCGAGTGTTGTACAGATGACGACAAGTAGTATCAGGACGGCTGCGACGCGGATGCCGCGGCGGGCTCGCGGATCGAGTCTCCGGTGCCCGGTGCCCGGCGCCTGCGGGGCAGCGGCCTGCGAGACCGTGACCTGTGAGGACGCGATCTGCGAGGACACAGCCTGCGAGGACGCGATCTGCGGAGACACAGTGTGCAAGGGCCCCTCCGGCGGGACAGCGCCCCGCGCTGGCACAGCTCGTGACGGAGCGCCGGAAGGCGAAGTGCCGGAAGCATGGTTGCGCTGCCGCCGGCCGGCCAGGGGGCTCAAGCCGGCACCGTGAAAGTGGGAGCCGGCCTGGCGTCCGCTCCCGGCCGTGGCCGCAGCCCGGTGAGCGCTTCGTCCGCCCGGACGACGGTGAGGTAGGACGCCTCGGACGCGGTCCGCCCGCCGTACCAGATCTCACTGAACACGGTCACGGCCCCGGCCAGGACGGGGGTGGTGGCGGGCGCGATCCNGCGCGATCCGGCCGACTTCGGCGACCAGTTCGCCGGCGGTCCGTCCCGGCCGGGGCTCGAGTACCCCTGACTCCTCCAGCATCCGTACGACGGCACGCAGCCGGGAACGCACCGCGTCGGCGAACGCGCCGGCGCGNGGGCCGCGGCGGCGGCCTCGGCCCGCAGCGCCGCCGCCGGCAGCGGGCTGGCCAGATCGAGGTCGGCCGAGGCCGTCCGGGCCTGCCGCCGCAGTGGGCCGAGGCGCAGCCGTAACGCCACAGCGGCCGCGGCGACCACGATGACGATGGCCGCGATGCCGAGGCCGCCGCTGGACGGCTCGGTGACGCCGGCCCACAGATCGGCGAGCCGCACGGTGAGCCAGTTCACCGCACGCTCGAACCAGCCTGGTCCGGCCCGGTGGTAGATCGCTCTGGACAGCTCGCGGCGGGCTTCCTCCGCCGCCGCGTCACGGGTCACCACCGGCCCGATCACAGCGGTTCAGCCATTGCCGTGCCATGGCCCGGACGCTCGTGCTCCCGTCACCGATGCCCGTGGCCTCGTCACTGAGGGCCCTGGCCGGTCGCGGCACGGCGCTCCCGCGCCGCCTGGGCGAGCGTCATGTCGAGCCCTTCCAGCCGGATGCGGCGGTCGACGTAGAGCAGCACGATCACGCTCGCCATGATCGGCATGGCCACGGTGTCGATGACGATGCTCATTATCGCGTTGAGCGCGAGGCCCGGCCCGGTGAAATCGCCGCTGACCGGATCGGTCAGGGAGTCGCTGGCGGCGGCGAAGGCCAGCCCGAAGACGAAGGCGAGGACGAACAGCAGGACGGCGACGACTATGCCTGTCAGCAGCAGGATGCCGAAGGTTCGCCACCATGCGCCGCGTACCAGCGTCCACGAGCGCCGCATGGCCGTCCTGATCGTGCCGCCCTCGAGGACGAACGCGGGGGTCGACAAGGCCAGCGCGACCGCCACGAAGACGCCGCCGACGACGAGCCCGACGATCCCGATCAGGGTCAGCAGCGTCACCACGATCGACAGCCCTGCGAGGCCGGGCAGCCGGGGCCGGATGCGCCGCAACACCTCCCCGATCTGGATGCTGCTACCCAGTGTCAGCTCGCTGACCGCCACGCTGAGCGCACCCGTCAGCGCGATGCCGACGACGAAGCTGATGATCGCATTCACGATGCCGAGGGAGAGCGCGACACCGGTGGAGGCGTTCTGACCGATCGCGGTCAGCGTGACCGCGATGATCTGCGTCGCGGTGGTGACGCCGAGGGTCAGTCCGATCATTACCGCGGGGCTGCGCCGCAGCGCGGCGAAGGCACCGTCGAGTATTTCGCCGGCGGCCAGCGGCCGTAGCGGGATGATTCCCGGTTTCTCGGCCCGCGGCGGCGGCCCCCACCGGCCTGGCCCGCCCGCTGGCTGCGGTTGCCCCCAGCCCGGTGGTGACTGATTCCAGCCGGGATGCGGGGACGGCTGGTTCCAGTCGGACGGCGGTGGCTGGGGCTGCCCCCAGCCGGGTGGCGGTGGCTGCTGCCGGCCGTCCGCGGGATTCGGCCCGCCGGGTGGCTGGGGGTTGCCCCAGCCGGCTCCGCCGGTCATGTCGGTCTCCTCACGTTCTCGGGCCTCCGGCGGTCCGGGGGAGGCGGTCGCGCCGGTGTCCCGGCGCGCTGTCCGGGGCCGGCGCACCCGCGCCACCGTGACTGGCTCGTCGTACAGGTGGATCCGCGCTGCCAACGATCGGCCCGGCCTGTCGCGTGCCCGTACTGCCGGTGGACCCGGTGAGTGCGATCGTGCCAGATTTGTCGATGTTGAGTGTCAGGCGGGCGGGAAAGCCCGCTGTCGATGCCTGTATGTATTCATTCATTTTCTTTTCGTGTCGGCGGGACGGCTGTGCCCACAGATCATGCACGTCCTGGACGCCCTGGACAGGCGTTGTCCACAGGCGGGTACCGTCCCACGACGGTTTTCCACAGGGCGCGCCAGGTGCTGGCCAGGTCGAGGCCGGCGGGGCGACCATGCGACACATGCCCACCACATACCTGACTGCCGCCTTCGAGGTTCTGCTGGACCTTCTCCTGCCGCGAAGCTGCGCCGGCTGCGGCAGTCCCGGTCCGGCGGTCTGCGCGGTGTGTGAGGCCGCGGTCGATCGGCCCGCATTCCTCGCCGCTCCGGGACAGACGGCCACCCCGAAGCGGCGAGGGCCACCGTGCTTCGCCGGTGCCGTTTACGACGGTCCGTGCCGGCGGATCCTGTTGGCCTTCAAAGAAAGAGGCCGGTTGGACGCCCCCGGCCCGCTCGTGTCGGCGCTGGCCCGCGCGGTGGTCGCGGCCATGGCCATGTCAGCGCACGACGGCCCGGTCGTTCTCGTGCCGGTGCCGTCGACCCGGGTTGCGGTACGTCGGCGCGGGTTCGACCACGTGCGCCGGCTCGGCGACGGCGCCGCCCGGGTGCTGCGCCGGGCCGGTGTGCCGGCACGGGTGGTGCCGATGCTGCGCCCCGCCCGGCCGGTGGCGGACCAGGCGGGCCTGGGTGCCGCGGAACGCGCGGCCAATATCGACGGCGCGTTCATCCTGCGCCGCGCTCCAGGGGGCAGAGAGCCACGCGACCATGTTTCTTTCGCGGCCGAGTCCTTCCCGCCAGGTGTTTCCGTCGGTCGGGACGGCCACGGGACACCTGGACCGTTGTTCGTCGTCATCGACGACGTCGTGACGACCGGGGCGACGCTCTGCGAAGCCACTCGGGTGCTGCGCGCCGGCGCGGTACCGGTATCGGTAGCAGCTGTCGCCGCCGCGACGTTGGCTCACCGAAGCCCTACTCGAGATGACCGGCCCCAAGCTGTCCGTTTGCCTGCGATCAGGGTACCGGAGGGATAAAACTGTCGTCACCCGTACCGGCACCGCGGGAACTGACAGGCGGAGCGAGGGTCCAGGTGTCCGGGGGCCCGAGCGGAAGGAACGAGGCAGCAGATAAGCCCTGGCGCACGGCACGACACCGGAAGTGGGATCTGGCCCGATCTGTCGGGACTGCCCGATTGTCGCGACTTCCGGTCTACAGGAAGGTGAAACGAGTGGACATCGTGGTCAAGGGAAGGCACACCGCGGTTCCTGAAAGGTTCCGTGAGCAAGCCGAGGCCAAGATTGCGAAGCTTGAGAGGTTTGATCACAAGGCGTTCCGGGTGGATGCGGAGCTCTCCCGCGAGCGCAACCCGCGCATGGCGGACGTCCGCGAGCGTGTCGAACTGACCGTGTTCTCACGGGGCCCGGTCATCCGTGCGGAGGCAGCCGCGGCCGACCCCTACGCGGCGCTCGACCTGGCCGCGGCGAAGCTCGCCGAACGGCTACGGCGGGCTGCCGACAGGCGGGTCCGTCACAACGGCGCGGGCCGTGTCTCGCTGGCGCAGACCGCCCCCGCCCGGCCGTCCGGTCTGCCGGACGGGGGTCCGGAGGCCGGCGCGATCGATGCTTCGGCGGCTGCCGGCGGCGACACGGACTACGGTGTCGCGGACTTGTCCCCCATGGTCGTCCGTGAGAAGGTCCACCGAGCCACTCCCATGACTCTCGACGAGGCGTTGTCCAATATGGAGCTCGTGGGCCACGACTTTTACCTCTTCTGTGACGCGCATACGGGCCTGCCGAGTGTCGTCTACCGACGGTGCGGCTACGACTACGGTCTGATCCGGCTTGAGTCGGATGCGGGTGCGGACACGGGTCAGAATCCTCACTAGGATTCCGCGGTTCGCGCATAGGCCGCCGTGTCCGGGCCACCGGCAGGCGGATCCGAAGGACGGCTACGACCAACCTCGTGACGTGGTCGCAACGGTGTAAAGGCATGCAGGTCCAATTGACGTGGGACCATCTGCCGTGGACGTCTTCAGCCGCCTGCCAGGTGGCCCGTGCACCGGTATGGGTCACCTGGCAGGGGTCCGCCGCGACGTGAGGGAGGTCATATGACGGGGGATGGGCGTCAGCCGGGGGAGGAGCCGTCGTCGCCGGATCCCATCCGGGTGCTCGTCGTGGACGATCATGCTCTGTTTCGGCGTGGCCTACAGATGGTTCTTGAGCAGGAGAAGGACATCGAGGTGGTCGGTGAGGCGCCGGACGGTTCCGAAGCCGTCACGATGGCGGTCGACACCGCGCCCGACATCGTCCTCATGGATGTCCGGATGCCCCGTCGCGGCGGGATCGACGCGACCAGCGCGATCAAGCAGGCAGTGCCCAGCGCAAAGATCGTCATGTTGACCATCAGTGACGAGGAGGGCGACCTCTACGACGCGATCAAGGCAGGTGCCATGGGGTACCTGCTCAAGGAGATCTCGATCGACGAGGTCGCCACCGCCATCCGCGCCGTGCACGGTGGGCAGAGCCTGATCAGTCCCTCGATGGCCTCGAAGCTCCTCAGCGAGTTCGCACTAATGATCAAAAAGGCGGACAGTCGGCCGCAGTTGCCCACCCCCAGGCTCACCGACCGTGAGATGGAGGTTCTGCGGCTTGTCGCCAAGGGGCTCAACAACCGCGACATCGCCAAGCAGTTGTTCATCAGTGAGAACACGGTCAAGAACCACATCCGCAACATCCTGGAGAAGCTTCAGCTGCATTCCCGGATGGAGGCGGTGGTCTACGCGGTCAGGGAGAAGCTGCTGGAAATCACCTGAATCCGTCACCATCCGCACCCGCCACCCGAGCCTGTCGGCGGCCGT
>NZ_JWIO01000008.1:29746-35501 GCF_001017755.1 Protofrankia coriariae | reverse complement strand
CCCGAGCCTGTCGGCGGCCGTCGTGGCGGTCGCCCGGCCGGGACACGCCGAGCTGGCGCATGCCGTGTTTCTCCTGGCATACGTCATATTTCCCGGATTGGTTTCCCGCGGCCGGGGCCGGCCAGCGAGGCCGGTCGTCATGATGGTTCCTGGCCGGATGGTTCCTGACCGTCACGACGGAGGCTGGTCATCCGGTAGCAGGGAACCGATCCAGCAGTCGATGCGGACGCCGCGCAGGACGAGGCCCCGGCGCAGGGTGCCCTCGATGGTGAACCCGTTCTTCTCCACCACCCGGCGGGAGGCCCAGTTGCCGACTCCGGCCGTCCATTCCAGCCGTTCGACCCCGAGAACCTGGAATGCCCAGCGGCCCACCACGCCGACCGCCTGGCTGACGACGCCCTGACCACGCGCGCCCGGCGCGCACCAGTAACCCACCGTGGCCAGGCCGTCGTCGGTCACCTCGGTCAGGCTCACGGAGGCCAGCACCGACCCCGACGTGGCGTCCAGCACGGCGAACGGGGCGCCCCGGCCGTCGTCCCACTGCCGGGGCGCGAGCTCGGTGACGTAGGCCTCGGCGTCCCGCCGGGTGTAGGGCGCGGGAATCCTCGTCCAGCGCTGGATGTCCGGGTCCTGGCAGGCGTTGTGGACGTCGTCGATGTCGGAGGGGAGCCACGGTCGGAGGTGGATCCGGCCCGCTGTGATCTCCACGGGGTCGAACTTCGGCATCTGGTCAGGATCGCCCACGGACCCGCGGGAAGCGTCGGGGGGCCGGGCACTGACCGCGGTTCCCGTACGTTCTGATGGGTGGACCCCGGGACCGGGCCGGGTGCGGATCCACCAGCAGCCACGAGGATCCGCGGCCGGTCGCGGTCGCACGATTCCGCACCGCCCTCCTGACGGGGAGGGAGGATCGGCCCCACTCGGTGGGCGAGGTCGCCCGGTGAGGCAGCCGACCTGTCGCAAGGGTGTCCGACCCGCCCTACGGGGAGGATCGATCAGCACCGGGGGTCTAGCCTAGTCTCGTTGTGTAGGTGACCCAGCCGACAAGCCGCCCGAGGAGTTTCACCCGTGGTACTCGAGAAGATCCTCCGTGCCGGCGAGGGCCGTATTCTGCGCAAGCTCAAGGCCATCACCGAGCAGGTGAACCTCCTCGAGGACGACTTCGTGGGGCTCACCGACGCCGAGCTGCGCGCGATGACCGACGAGTTCCGACAGCGGATCGACGACGGGGAAACCCTCGACGAACTTCTCCCCGAAGCATTCGCGGCCGTGCGTGAAGCGGCCCGGCGGACCCTCGGCCAGCGGCACTTCGATGTCCAGATCATGGGCGGGGCGGCCCTGCACCTGGGCAACATCGCCGAGATGAAGACCGGTGAGGGCAAGACCCTCGTCTCCACGCTGCCGGCCTATCTGAACGCGTTGTCCCGTAAGGGCGTGCACATTGTCACCGTCAACGACTATCTGGCCCAGCGGGACGCGGAGAACATGGGCCGGGTGCACCGCTTTCTCGGGCTCACGGTCGGTGTGATCCACCCGCAGATGCCACCGGCGGTCCGCCGCCAGCAGTACGAGGCCGACATCACCTACGGCACCAACAACGAGTTCGGCTTCGACTACCTGCGGGACAACATGTCCTGGAGCGGTGAGGAACTCGTACAGCGCGGGCACAACTTCGCCATCGTCGACGAGGTCGACTCGATTCTGATCGACGAGGCCAGGACACCGCTGATCATCAGTGGGCCGGCGGACAATCCGACCCGCTGGTACACCGAGTTCGCCCGTATTGCCCCGGCTCTGGTCAGAGACGTCGACTACGAGGTGGAAGAGGGCAAGCGGACGGTGGCCATCACCGAGAGCGGGGTGGCCAAGGTGGAGGACCAGCTCGGTATCGACAACCTCTACGAATCGGTGAACACACCGCTGGTCGGCTACCTCAACAACGCCCTGAAGGCAAAAGAACTCTACCGCCGGGACAAGGACTACATCGTCACGGACGGCGAGGTTCTCATCGTCGACGAGTTCACCGGTCGGGTACTGCACGGCCGGCGTTACAGCGAGGGTATGCACCAGGCGATCGAGGCCAAGGAAAAGGTCGAGATCAAGCAGGAGAACCAGACCCTGGCCACGATCACGCTGCAGAACTACTTCCGGCTCTACGACAAACTGTCCGGGATGACCGGAACCGCGATGACGGAGGCGGCGGAGTTCCACCAGATCTACACCCTGGGCGTTGTGCCGATCCCCACGAACAAACCGATGATCCGGGCCGACCAGCCCGACGTCGTGTACAAGACCGAGGTCGCCAAGTTCAGTGCGGTCGTCGACGACATCGCCGAGCGCCACGACAGGGGCCAGCCGGTGCTTGTCGGCACGACCAGCGTGGCGAAGTCGGAATACCTGTCCAAGGAGCTGACCAAGCGCGGCGTGAAGCACGAGGTGCTCAACGCCAAGCAGCACGAGCGGGAAGCCTCGATCATCGCCGAGGCGGGGCGCCGGGGCGCGGTGACCGTCGCCACCAACATGGCCGGGCGCGGTACCGACATTATGCTCGGCGGCAACCCCGAGTTCCTCGCCCAGATAGAACTGCGCCAGCGCGGCCTGAGTCCGATCGATACCCCGGAGGATTACGAAGCGGCCTGGCCGGAGGCCCTGGAGAAGGCTCGCGCGTCGGTCAGCACCGAGCACGAGGAGGTCCTGGCACTCGGCGGGCTCTACGTCCTGGGCACCGAACGCCACGAGTCCCGTCGCATCGACAACCAGTTGCGCGGACGAGCCGGCCGCCAGGGCGACCGCGGGGAATCCCGGTTCTACCTGTCGCTGGGCGACGACCTCATGCGGTTGTTCAACGCCGCGGCCGTCGAGGGCATCATGGACCGGCTCAACATTCCCGAGGACGTGCCGATCGAATCGAAGATCGTCACCCGTGCCATCCGTTCCGCGCAGACCCAGGTCGAGGGTCAGAACTTCGAGATCCGCAAGAACGTCCTGAAATACGACGAGGTGATGAACAAGCAGCGCACCGTCATCTACGAGGAGCGCCGGAAGGTTCTCGAAGGGGCCGATCTACACGAACAGGTCCGCCATTTCATCGACGACACGGTGGAAGCGTACGTTCGCGGCGCGACCGCGGAAGGATATCCCGAGGAATGGGACCTCGACACCCTCTGGTCCGGCCTGGGTGAGCTGTACCAGATCGGCGTGGAGGTTCCGGCATCGGACGATCGTGAGGGTCTGACCGCCGAAACCCTGATCGAGGAGCTGCAGGCCGACGCGCACGACGCCTACGACCGGCGTGAGGACGCCCTCGGCCCGGGCCCGGACGGCGACCCGCTCATACGGGAACTGGAACGCCGGGTCGTCCTCGCCGTCCTTGACCGGAAATGGCGTGAGCACCTGTACGAAATGGACTACCTGCAGGAGGGAATCGGCCTGCGGGCAATGGGGCAGCGCGACCCGTTGGTCGAATACCAGCGGGAGGGCTACGACATGTTCCAGACCATGATGGAGGGCATCAAGGAGGAGTCGGTCAGGCTGCTGTTCAACGCCGAGGTGCAGGTTCCGGGCGCGGATTCCGCGGCCGCCGAGGCCGGCGCGGTGCCGGCCAGTCCGGCGATCACCCCGGTGGACGGCGCGGCGCAGGTGCCCGGCAGGCCCGGTCACCCCACGGCTGTNGCGGCCGCCGCCGGGCCTGTTCTTCCCGCCGGGGCCGGCGGCGCTGTGGCGCCGGCCGGTCCACCGGCGCGTTCCGCTGCTGAGTCGGCATCCGCGCCACCACCGGTGTTCGTCAAGGGCTTGGAGCCGCGTCGTCCCACTGGTGATCTTCGCTATACGGCACCGTCAGCGGACGNGGACGGCGGATCCGAGCCGGTGACGACCCGGCTCTCCGGGGGTGTGGTCGGGATACCCGGTGGGCAGCAGCCGGCAGCCGTCGGTAGCGGCCGCCCGGCTCGCAACGCCCCCTGCCCGTGTGGTTCCGGGCGCAAGTACAAGCGTTGCCACGGGGACCCCGCCCATCGCAGCACCGCCTGACATCCCCGGGCCGCGTCCACCGGGCCCCTGGGCAGAACGGTCAGCTGAGCAGGTCGCGGCGCGGTCGGCCGCGGCAGCGTGTTCACCGAGCGTCCCTGGCGGGGCGCCGTGAGCTCGCCCGCCGGGGGGATACACGGACACCCCCGGTAGAACCCCTGGCAGCCTTCGGTGGGACGTGATCCGGCCAACGTCGTGCTGGTCCGCGCGGCACGGGGCCCGTGCCGGTGAGCACGGGCGCTACGCGACCGGAGCGGTACTTGCCCGGGGCGTACCTGCTGGACCGTGCCGAAGGGCGTCGGTCTGTAGCACGGTGACCCGCCAGCGGTTGCCGGCGGTCTCCATTCGCAGGGCGAGAGCGGACACCCGATCGCCCCTGGCGATCACGGCGGCAACCTCGGCGATCCCTTCCCGCGGTTCGCACACCCGCAGGCAGCGAAGGGTGTGGCGCCGGTGCCGGACGTTGGCGGCGACCAGCCGTTCAAGATCTGCCTGCACCCGCGGGGACGTCCAGGCGACAAGGTGCGCGGCGGGCCGGATCCCGGTCACGGCCTCGACGATGGCCCGCACGACGACGGTGGCCGCGGCCCGGGCCGAGGGGAGTTCCTGGGCGCCTGGGGCATCGGCATGCCCGGGACCCGGGAGGGGCCGCAGCGGCCGTACCAGCGTGTTTCTGGCCGGATACGGTCGCTGGTCACCGCGGTCGGCATGATCGGCACGGGGTAGCGCGAGGACGACCGGGGCTGCCGCCGTGCTGCCGGCGGGTGGGTGTGCCCCCCAGGTGTCGGCCCGCGGATCGTCGTCGTACGGCGGATCGGTGGGGGCGAGCGGTATCTGGTAGAAGCGTCGCGCGCGGGTGGACCCTGTGTGCGCAGGGTCTGCCGCGGTGGTCGCAGTGGTCACGGCGTCTTCTCCAGATGGGAGTGATGGGCGGGGTCAGGGCCGGGGAGGGGGCGGCTGTAGGTGCTGCCCTGGAAAGATCTTGTCGGGGTTGGAGCCGATCACGTGCTTGTTCGCGGCCCACCACCGTGGCCATTCCCGCGCGATCTGCTCGGTGGTCGCGCCCGCCCCGAGATGGCGGGCCGCGATCGTCCAGAGCGTGTCGCCGCGCAGCACGACGACCACGGCGCTGTCCTGGACCTGGGTGACTGGCGATGGTGGCGGGGACGCGGGTGTGGGCTGGCCGGGCGTCCCGACTCCCCGCGGTGCCGGCGCCACCAGCGGATCGCCAGGTGGCGTTGACGTGACGGGCGTGGGGGCGGAGACGTGTCGTGCCGGCGGGGCCGCGGGGCGGGTCGGGGCCGCGGGGGTGGCCGGGTTTGCGGGAGACGTTGTGGTGACCGGTGGCCGCGCCGGAGAGCCGGCTGGTACCGGATCTGGCGGTTGTGTGGACGGGCCTGGCGCGTCCGCGGATGTCGTGGACGGGGTGGCGAGGCCGGACGGGTCAAGGTCCGGCCAGCTGGTCGAGGATGGCGAGGGCGTGGCACTGGCCGTGACGGCGACTGGTCCGGCAGCTGCCGGCGGGCTCGCCGTCAACGTCGGGTCGAGGTCCGGCCAACTGGTCGAGGGCGTCGTGGCGGTGACGGTGACGGTGACGGCGGCTGGTCCGGTGGCCGCCGCCGGGCTCACTGCCAGTGCCGGGGCGGCGGTCCCCGCCGCGAGCGTGACGCCGAGCGCCACTTCGACGATGCGGCGCAGGGCCTGGGGGAGGATGCGCCGGGCAGCGGCG
>NZ_JWIO01000008.1:18888-29737 GCF_001017755.1 Protofrankia coriariae | reverse complement strand
GGCGGCCGCCGCCCGCCCGCTGCTGCCCGGCAGCGCGGCCAGCGCGGCCAGGACGAACCCCGCGCACAGCCACAGCAGGCAGGCCCACGCGGCGAGGCCGACAACGGTCGTGAGCGCGTGCTCGGGATCGGCCGTGACCCAGTCGGGCACCGCCGAGAAGCCGGACGGGAGATCCGCCCGTCCCGGCCCGACCGTGATCAGGATGATCGTCAGTGCCGTCGCGGCGGCCGCTCCCGTCAGGAAGACGAGCATGCGCCGGACGGCTGGCATCGGCAACTCCCAGTGGCTCGGGGCCTGATCCGCCGGCAGCGCAAAAATGATCACACCGCCGTTGGCTCGTTGGCCCAGTTGATCGTTGAAATGCTTCGTTTGAGTCTGTTTGCTTGTGTAATCCCCCGAAGAGTTGATGTCAACCTCGGTTGGATGGCTTGTTCGCTGTCCACGGGTCCGACGGCGCCCGTGGCCGGCGCCTGTCACGATCGTCGCGCACCCGCGTCCGGTGATCGTCACGCGCCCGCTCCCGCTGGCTGGACACGCTGGAGCGGTCCGTGCCAGCCTGCTGGGGCGCCGGTCATGTGGTGCGGACACCGTTCGTGACCGTCCCGCGGGGCGTGATCCAGATGGGCTTGTTGTTGCGCACGCTTTTCGGCCAGGCGCGCGTACCTGGCGGCACGTCTGCGTCGATCTTCTGCGATGGCTGGCGCCCGCCGACGGATGTTGCCACCCGCGCGGCTACACATGGTTACATGGCTGGCGTTCCGGGTCGTATCCGGCGTTGCCGCGCCGCGTGTTCGGATGTGCCGTTGTGGCGGTTGTCGTCCGGGTGTTGCGCGGTCGACCGGAGCTCGCGGCCGGGCCCGAGCCCGNNNNCGCGGCCGGGCCCGAGCCCGCCACAAGGGCCAGGGCTCACGGCAGCGTCCGGGAGTGAAGGGAGAGGGGACGGGTGCGCTGGGAGGCGCTTTTCGCCGATCTTGAGATGCAGTGGGAGGCGGCCGAGGCAGCCGAGCTCGACGCTGAGCTCATCGACAGGAGCCGGCGCGAGGCCGCGTACCTGCGTCTGATCGACCGGCTGCGGCCGGCGATCGGCTCGTCGTTGCGGCTGGGTGTCCAGGTTGTCGGGCGGGAGTCCGACAGCGTCCTGACCGGGCAGCTCACCGCGCTGGGGGTGGACTGGATGCTCCTGCGGGAGCCGGCGGCCCACGAGGTGCTGGTGCCGCTGCACCGTGTCCTGTGGGTGCACGGCCTGGCCGCGCTGTCGGCGCATCCCGGCCACGAGGGCCCGTTGGCGGTCCGGCTGGATCTGCGCTATGTCCTGCGGGGCGTGGCGCGGGACCGTTCGTCGTGCGCGGTCGTGCTGGCGGACGGCACACCGGTGCGGGGCACGGTCGACCGGGTCGGGGCGGACTTCGTCGAAGTGGCCGAGCACCTGGACGACGAGTTCCGCAGGGCGCGGTCGGTACGCGCGGTGCGGACCATTCCACTGGCCGCGATCGGGTTCGTCCGTCGGACCGTCTGAGCCGCTGTTGTTCCAGAAAGAATCGCTGGTGCTCCCGGGCCGAAGAACCGGTCCGGGCTGCCCGACCGGCCCGCTTTCGGCCCCGGTCAGCCATGCAGGCCGGGGAACTCCTCGTCCGGCAGCGTCTCGCCGCGGCCAAGGGGATTGGCGAGCACGAATGCGCGGGTCTGCTCGTATGCCCGCTGGATGTATGCCTCGAGCTCGCTGCGTTCGACTCGCCACTGTCCGCGTCCGCCGATCTTTATGGCGGGGAGTTCACCCGAGCGGACCAGCGCGTACGTCTGGCTCGACGAGATGTTGAGGATCTCCGCCACATCGCTGAGCTGAAGGAAACGCTCGTTCATCGGCCTGTCTCCCTGGCGATGGATGGGTCGTGTCTCCTGTGTATCAGAGTCGCAGGCCCAAATCGCCTGTGAATGCCTCCGCTTGTGGATAACAGGTGCTGTTCGCCTTGGGCGCCAGGACTCCTGGGCCCCGCCGCCACGGCGCCGACGGGCCCCGGCTGCGGCCCGTCAACGGATTCAGGTCGTGCTGTCGGGCGCTACGGCGGCGAACGGCGGCGATCCGGAACGCAGGCCTCGCCGAGAAGGCCGGCACGGGCCGTTACCGCGGCCCGTCGAACAGCACGTTCGAAGACCTTCGCGAGGGGTCCGGCGCGCCGGCCGGGGGCCGGGGGACGGGCGGCCCTCGGGCATGACACACCCGGGCACGACGGTCCGGAGACAGCCGTCCGGAGGCAGCCGTCCAGGGTGGCGGCCCGGGGTGGCACAGCCCGGACACGATGATCGTTAAGTGGTGACTGGGGTCGTCGACTGGAGCGTGTTGATCGGGAAGTGGTGATCGGAAGAGGTGGTGATGCTCGGGAGAAAATGGGCTCGCCGGCCCGGATCCGCCGGTTTGGTGGGCCCTCGTCCACAGGCGCCGTCGCGGACCACGTACCCTCAGCGATCAGGGTGTGCGCCGGACATGTCNCACCGGCCGGCCGGGAGGGACACAAGCTACAGGAGGTCCGCCGGTGACCGACCTCACCCCCGCTGTCGCGGTCTCGGAGAAGCCCGCCGCTCCACCGTCGCCGCCGACAGCACCGTCCCCACCGGCCCGCCGGCTCACCCCGCCGCGCTGGCGGGACTCCCGTCTGCTGGTGGGCGTCCTGCTGGTGCTGGTGTCGGTCGTGGTGGGCGCCCGGCTGTTCGCGACCGCCGACCGCAGCCAGAACTGGGTGGTGGCGGCCGCGGACCTCCCGGCCGGGCATGTCGTGGTCGCCGCCGACCTCACCACGGCCTCGGCCCACCTGCGCTCGACGACCGCGGCCCGTTACTTCCCGGGTGAGCGCCGTTCGGAGCTGGTGGGGGCGACGCTCGCCCGCCCGGTATCGGCCGGGGAACTGCTCAGCGGCGCCGACTTCGTACTCGACGACGTACGCCCGACCCGGCTGGTCTCGATCGTCGTCAAGGACGGCAGAGCCCCCGCGCTCACCCCGGGCGATCATGTGGACATCTTCGTCCTGCAACGGTCGGGCCCCGCGGGCGTCGGCGCCGCCGGCGCGGGCACGGGCACGGGTGTGGGCGCGCCGGGCGCGAGCGCGGCACAGGCCACTGGGCAGGTGCCGGTGGCGCAGAGCGGCAGCGCCGGCACGGAGGTACTGGTGCTGCACGATGTCGAGTTCATCGCGCGGACGACGTTGGCGGCGGGCTCGTACGCGCTGACGCTACGGGTGCCGGTGGAGCTCGCCATCAACGCGGTGGCGGCGTCCCAGAGCGAGCGGGTGGACGTCGTCAAGCTTGAGCGTGGTTCCCGGGGCGAGGTCGGCGGGCCGGGCCCGAGCGCTGTGCCGGGGTTCGGGCAGTGAGCCTGCCGATCCTGACCGCGGTGACCAACTCGGTCGTCGAGTCCGGGCTCGTCACGGCGTTCGACCGCCGTGATCTCGGGGTGACGGTGGTCCGCCGGTGTGTCGACCTGCCCGACCTGCTCGCGGCGGCGACGACGGGCGCGGCGCGGGCCGCGCTGCTGTCGGCGGACCTGCGCCGCCTGGACCGGGACGCGCTGACCCGGCTGGCCGTGGCCGGGGTCGCGGCGGTCGGCCTGATCACCCCCGGGGACGAGGACGGCGAGCGTCGGCTGCGCCAGCTCGGCGTCGCGGCGGTGATCACGACTGACGCGACGGCCGAGATCGTGGCGTCGGCGGTGGTGGAAGCGGTCCGGGCGCTCGCCGACACCGACCACGTCGCTGGCCTGCTGCCCGCCGCGTACAGCAGGCCGGCACCCGGTTTCGCCACGTTGACGCCGGTGGCCGACGGACCGGCGCCCGACGCTCTTTCCGAGCCCGGCGACGGCCGGGTGATCGCGGTGTGGGGCCCGACCGGTGCCCCGGGCCGCACCACCGTGGCCCTGGGGCTGGCGGCCGAACTCGCCGCTATGGGCATGCCGACGCTGCTCGTCGACGCCGACGTCTACGGCGGGGCGATCGGGCAGTTGGTGGGACTGCTGGAGGAGGCACCTGGCCTGGCCGCTGCCGCCCGGGCGGCCAACCAGGGGGTGCTCGACGTCCCCCGGCTGGCGCTGCTGTGCCGGGATCTGGGCGGGGGGCTGCGAATCCTGCCGGGGATCGCCCGTCCGTCGCGCTGGCCGGAGCTGCGCCCGGCCTCGGTGGAGGTCGTGCTCGCCATGGCGCGGCGGCTGGCGAGCTTCGTCGTCGTCGACTGCGGTTTCTGTCTGGAGATGGACGAGGAGCTGTCGTTCGACACCTCCGCGCCGCGGCGCAACGGCGCGACCCAGGTGGTGCTCGCGGCGGCTGACACCATCCTGGCTGTGGCGTCCGCGGAGCCGGTCGGGCTGGTGCGCTTCGTGCGCGGGCTGGCGGATCTGCGCGAGGCCGTGCCCGGCGCGGATCCGTGGGTCGTGGTGAACCGGTTGCGCGCCTCGGCGATCGGGAAGGATGCCCGCAGGGAGGTCGCCAGGGCGATGGCGCGCCATGTCGGTATGGAGCCGGTGGCCGTGGTACCGCTCGACGTCGCGGCGATGGACAGCGCCCAGGCCGCCGGCCAGCTGCTGCGGGACGTCGCCGCGCAGTCGCCGGCCAGGCTGGCGATCAGCGAGCTGGCCGCGCGGGTGGCGGGGCGTCCGGTGCGTGGCCGCCGCCGACGCTCGCCCGTTCGCCGTTGACGATCCGCGTGTGCGGGCCGTGCCGGCTCGACGAGCCGNNNCCGGCTCGACGAGCCGATCACACTCAGCCGGACGGAGTGACGATCCGCGTCCGCGGGCCGCGCCGGGCCTCGGCCCGCGGGCGGGGAGAACGGCTGCCCTGACGACCTGCGCGTGCGGGCCGTGCCGGAGCGTGTCCGACGGATGTTCGACGCGCGGGCGGCACCCAGACGACCAACATGCGTCAGACCTGCCCTGGGCCGCGCGGGCTGTGGTGGATTGTGAGCGATATGTAGTGAACCGCGCGTGCTGGCCGCGCCGACGAGGCCGTGCGGACCGCTGCCCGAAAGCCCTCGTACGGGTTCGGCCGTCTTGCGATCTTGTATGGCTTGTCCCGTTGATTTTATACGAAGAGTAACTGACTTAGGTGACCTTCTCCTGCCGGGAATGCCGTTTTTACAAGGAAATCTTCCTCTAACCAGCCAGCGGAACGGTTACGGACTGCGGTTCCGGGGCAGCCTGTCTGAGTGACTGATCGTAGAGAAAAGATAGCGGTTAGCAATCATCATGCTGTTCGGAGTGTGGCGCTGGTGCCGCCCAGGTGGATTTCGCTTCCGGCGAGGGGAGTGATCTTACGGGAAGTAACCGTTGTGACGATCATCTTACTAAATGCATTAATCAAATGTAGCTATCCTTTTCGGTAACGTTCAGTTAGTGTGAGCACCTGCGTCACCGCAGTGGTGGGAGCGATAAATGATCACCAAGTGCTCTGTTGAGGTGGACGGGGGGTGTATCGGATGAGTCGGGAGTATGCGAAGGCCGTGGGAGCTCGTCTCCGGGCCATACGGATCCAGCAGGGGCTGTCCCTGCAAGGTGTGGAGCAGAAGTCACGCGGACGCTGGAAGACCGCGGCGGTTGGCTCCTACGAACGTGGCGACCGGATGATCAGTGTCCATCAGCTCTCGGAACTCGCCGCGTTCTATGGTGTTCCGGTCTCGGCGCTGCTGCCGGAGGAGGAGGCGCTACCTCCTCGCGAGCACCGGCATCGCACCGTCCTCAACCTGAAGAAACTCGCTGAGGCACCACCGGACTCGTCCGGGCTGGTACGCCGGTGGGTGGCGCAGATACAGCGCCAGCGAGACGACTACGCCGGGCAGGTCCTCTCCATCCGGGATGGCGACCTGAGGGCGTTGGCCCTTCTGCACGACACCACTCCGCAGGAGTTCTCCGAACGGCTGCGGGGGTGGGGCGTACTGGAGACGAATTACGGCGAGGAGGAGGTTTCCGAGTAGGACGTTGCCGCGCCGGCCGCCCTGACCCCATCCCCTGGGACAACGTCAAATCCCTTGGGGGGATGTCAAATCCCTTGGGACAACGTCAATTGTCCTTTGGACGGTGTCGGTTCCTGGGCAGCGCCGGTCCCTGGCGGTGCCGCATGGTGGGAAGGCGCGGTAGCCAGCCACGAGAACGTGCACGGCGGACCAGATGGTGTGCACCGCTGCCGCCGGCATGATCCCTTCGCTGGCGGTGGGGGCGTGTACCGGGGGTTGTGGACGCACAGCAGGAGGTGGCTGATGGCTGGCAGAGGGGTTCCCCGCCGCGGGTTGGTACTGGGCGCCGGAGGCGTACTCGGGTCGGCGTGGATGATCGGTGCCCTGAGCGCCTACGAGGAGGCGACCGGCGTCGACGTCCGCGACATGGACATGACCGTCGGCACCTCGGCCGGATCGGTGCTGTCGACTCTGATTGGCCTTGGTACCAGCGTCGAGACAATGGTCAACTCCGAATACGGCGAGCCGTTGTTCGGTGACCCGATTCTCGACTACACCCGGCTCGGCTCGGCTCTTCCGCCGCGGCCACGGATGCGCATCGGTTCGCGTCGGCTGCTTGCCACCTCGGCGCTGCATCCACGCCGGGTGACCCCGCTGGTGGCCCTGGTCTCCCTGCTCCCGCAGGGCCGTGGGACGCTGGCCGCCATCGGCGACCTGGTGTCCTCCGTGGGCTCCAATGTGACCACGTGGCCGACCCCCGCGCCGTTGTGGATCGTCGCGATGGACTACGACACCGGGACACGGGTCGTGTTCGGCTCGCCGGACGCGCCACAGGCGTCGATCGCCGAGGCCGTGATGGCGTCGTGCGCGATCCCGTCGTGGTACGCGCCCGTCGTCATCGACGGGCGATCCTATGTTGACGGTGGGACACGGTCGCCAACATCGGTGGACCTGCTCGTCGACGCCGATCTCGACGAGGTCCTGGTACTCGCTCCCGCCTGCTCGTTAGTTTTCGACCAGCCCCGGGGGGCACTGGCCCGGCTCGAGCGCCAGATGCGGCGGCTGGCGACCAGAGTGCTGATCCGAGAGACCGAACTGCTGCGGGCCACCGGAACGAAGGTCACGGTGATCTGTCCGGGTCCGGAGGACCTGGAGATCATCGGTGGTAACGTCATGGACCTCAACCGCCGGCAGGAGGTTTTCCAGACCTCGCTGCGGACGAGCGCGGCAGCGCTGGCGGAGGCCGGCATCGGGACGCCGTCCACGGCCGCACCCACAGCGTCCGTGCCCACGGCCTCGCCCGGCGCCGACGGTCACCTGGCAGCCGCCGGCTGACGACCCGCCCGGGCAGGCATCCGCCCGGGACACCGATGCGCGGTGATCGCGCGGACCCGCTACCGTCGCGATCCCGCCGTGCCCCGCGCACGCCCGGCTCCGCTGGGCCCGGCTCCGGTGGGCCCGGCGCGCGGGGCCTCGAGCGCCGCGCGGCACACTGGCATCGTGCGTGTCTACCTGCCGTCGACGCTGTCGGCCGCCCGGCGCGTCCTCGCGGACCGGGCGGTTCCGGCGGGACTCGGCTTCGCGGTCACCCCGGCCGTCCGGGAGTGGTATGCCCGCTCCGACGCCGAGGAGATGGAGTACGCGCTTCTCCTCGACGCGGCCCGCGCGAGCCTGCGGCTGCTCGACGCCGACCCGGGCGCGCCCCGGCGGCGGGTGGTCCTCGCCGTGGACGTGGACGATCCCGACCTGCGGATCCGCAACGACCTCGACCGGGGTGTCGTCGAGATCCGCGGCCCGGTGCCGCTGGCAGCCGTCGCCGCCGTCCACGTGGACGACGTCGACGCCGAGGCCGCTGTCGCCGCCGCGGCGGACTCGATCGTGGCGGCCGACCTCGGCAGCGATGACGCGGCGTTCGTGGTGGACGCCGCCGACGGCTACGAACTGCTCTGGTACGCCACCCAGGAGCTGGCGGACCTCGTCTGACACCCGTCGGCGGCTTGACCACGGCCCGATCACGGCCCGATCACGGCCTGATCACGGCCTGACGGAGAACCGACAGAGAAGCGACAACAGCGGACGGCGGCCGACGGCGGCGCGAACATGTTCTTGCGCGTCGCGGACGGCCACGGGCCGCCTGGTCTGGGAGCGTTCCAGGAGGGGCGTCGCGGGCCGGGCGGCCCGCTCCTCGAGCGTCCCGGCGCGGTGTTTCCAACGCTCGGTTTCCAGCGCTTCGGAGGGTGGGGTTGGGATGGATGCCGTCGCTGTTGTCCCGGAACCGGTCAACGAGCCGGTCCGCGCCTATGCCCCGGGCAGCCCGCAGCGCGCCGGCCTGCGGGCGGCGCTGGAGCGGCTGGCGGGGGAGCGCGCCGAACTGCCGCTGGTGATCGCGGGGAAGGCCCGTCCGGGTGCGGGCGAGCCGTTCGAGGTGGTAGCCCCGCACCGGCACGAGCTGGTGCTGGGCGCGGGCCGGGCGGCGGCGCCCGGGGACGTCGCCGACGCGGTGGACGCGGCGCTGGCCGCGGCGCCCGACTGGCGGGCGCTGTCCCAGGACGACCGGGCCGCGGTGTTCCTGCGGGCGGCCGACCTGCTGGCCGGGCGCTGGCGGGACACCCTCAACGCCGCGACCATGCTCGGGCAGAGCAAGAGCTGCTACCAGGCGGAGATCGACGCGGCCTGCGAGCTGATCGACTTCTGGCGTTTCAACGTCGCTGCCGCCCGCGAGATCGTCGCCGAGCAGCCGCTCTCGGCGCCCGGCACGTGGAACCGCATGGACTACCGTCCCCTGGAGGGGTTCGTTCTCGCGGTGACACCGTTCAACTTCACCTCGATCGCGGCGAACCTGCCGACCGCTCCGGCGATCATGGGCAACACGGTGGTCTGGAAGCCGAGCCCCACCCAGCAGCTCGCCGCCCAGCACACCATGTCGCTGCTGGCGGCGGCGGGCCTCCCACCAGGAGTGATCAACATGGTCACCGGGGACGGCGCGGCCGTCTCGGCGGTGGCGCTGCGGCACCGGGAGCTCGCCGGAGTGCACTTCACCGGGTCGACGGCCACCTTCCGGACGATGTGGCGGACGGTCGCCGAGGGGATCGACGGCTACCGGGACTACCCGCGGCTGGTCGGCGAGACCGGCGGGAAGAACTTCGTCGTCGCCCATCCCAGCGCCGATCCGGACGCGCTCGTCGTCGGGCTGGTCCGGGGCGCCTTCGAATACCAGGGGCAGAAGTGTTCGGCGGCGTCCCGCGCCTACCTGCCCGCCTCACTGTGGCGCTCGGGTCTGCGTGACCAACTGGTCGCGCAGACCGCGGCGCTGACCTACGGTGACGTGTCCGATCTGAGCCTCTTCGGCGGGGCGGTGATCGACCGGCGGGCCTTCGACCGGCTGTCGGCCCTGCTCGCGCGGCTGCGCGCGGACCCGGACGTGTCGGTGCTCGTCGGTGGCGGCGCCGACGACCGGATCGGATTCTTCGTGGAACCGACGGTCGTCGTGTGCGCCGATCCCACGCACGAGGTGTTCACGTCCGAGTACTTCGGGCCGGTACTCGCCGTGCATATCTACGACGATGCTCCGGGACGGTCCGGTTCGGAGGCTTTTACCATGGCATTGCGGGATGTCACGGACTTCTCGCCCTACGGGCTGACCGGCGCGGTTTTCGGCCGGGATCGCCGCGCGCTCGCCACGGCCACCGAGGTGCTGCGGTACAGCGCCGGAAACTTCTACATCAACGACAAACCGACCGGCGCGGTGGTGGGCCAGCAGCCGTTCGGCGGATCGCGGGCAAGCGGCACCAATGACAAGGCCGGCTCCGCGCTGAATCTGCTGCGGTGGGTCTCCCCACGGGCACTGAAGGAGACGTTCGACCCACCGCGACAGGTCGCCTACCCACACATGGGATGAGCTCCCCGCCAATGCCTCTGACCGGCCTCTGACCGGCCTCTGACCCGGGCCGACGCACCACGGCGGTCCGGATGCCGCGCGTCGACCCGGGTGACATGCTATCCGGCTTCGACCCGGTTCCGGTGGCATCGCGCTGTTTGGCTATTGACAGCGCTGTTTGATGGTTGACAGCGCTGTTGGGCAGTTGACAGGGCTGGCGGACACTCGGACCACACCGTCACCCGTTGGTCGTCCGGTTGGAACTGGACGTTCGGAACATGGCTGTGGAATGGTGCGATACAGGATCGCCCCGGGGGATGTTCCGGGCCGGGCCGTCGGTGAACGCACCCGGCGTGGTCGGGTGCGTGGACAGCCACCGTGTGCGTATTGGTTTGCCGCCACCCGGAAAGATCGCGATCGTGCCTCGCGATACTTTTGTGATGGATTCAGGGTGTGCCCGGCGCACCCACGGAGGACTTTCGTGGCCATGATGGGAACCCCGGATGATGCCGGAGGCTGCCACCCGTATCGGTGTGGATCTCCGCGGCGCGCACCGCGGGAAGGAGGCTGACCACCCGTGCTCTACCTTGCCGGCCAGATTCTGGTGCTCATGGCGGCGGCGCTGGCTGTTGGTGCACTGCTGACCTGGGTGTTCCTCCTCGGCCCCGTACATCGCCGGGTCGAGGAGATACGGCGCGCCACCACCGCCCCGGCCGCCCCCGGCACCGGGCCGCTGCCCGTCGTGGCGCTGCCGGCTGACACACCCGCCCCGGCTGGTACGCCCGATGCGCGGCCCACCGGTCCGCCCGNGGCGGCGGCCGGCGGCGATGCCCTCCGGACTCGTCCCGCGTCCCGCCTACGGGACGATGGCCCGGACACCGCCGCCGGGGCCGAGCCGTCGGCCGGCGGCGCCGAGGCCGGTTCCGTTCCGCTCGCGCATCCGGGCACGCGGTCATCGGGCCAGCCGGACGACCATCAGCAGGACGAGTGGCTGCTGGAGAAGGCGGCGCTCACGGCCCGGCTGACCGCCGCCGAGCGGCAGGC
>NZ_JWIO01000008.1:0-18879 GCF_001017755.1 Protofrankia coriariae | reverse complement strand
GCGGCAGGCCGCTGTCGCCGGCCGCCGGGTACAGCTGCTTGAGGATGCCCTCGCCGAGGCCGAGGAGCCAGGCGAGCCCGACGGTGCCGTGGCGTCGAACGCCGAGGACTTGCAGGCGCTCGCGGCCGAGGCCGCGCAGCTGCGCAGACAGCTCGCCGAGGCCGAGGAGCGCTCCGCGAAGTTCTCCTCCCGGCTGGCGATGGCACGTACCGAGGCCGAGGACGCCCAGCGCCAGGTCGCGACCCTGACGACCAGGCTTGATCGCCATCAGGCCGAGTGGGCCGCCGAGAAGGTCCGGCTGCTCGCCCAGATGGGTGGTCGTGAGCAGCCCCCGGCCGCATCCGAACACCCACGCACCGCCCACGTCGAACTGGATCTTCCGGATCCCGGCCACACCGACTCTGCCCCCAGGGCTGCCGGGCTGCCGGACGTGCCGGTTGCCCGTGAGCCGGCCGCCTCTGAGCCGACTGCATCTGAGCCGGCTGTACCTGAGCCGACTGCCGGTGGGGGCGCCGTGGCGGCAAGCCACCCGGACACCGGTGTTGTCGGCGGGCGGACCGCTCGCGCGGAGAAGGACCGCAGCGACGCCGATCCCCGTGACGTCTGGGATGCCCGCGAGGCCCGCGAGGCCCGCGAAGGCCAGCCCTCCGCACTTCCCGATGGCCGTGGCCCCAGCGGTCGGCGAAGCCGCGATCATGTTTTTTTCGCGCTGCCGGCGGAGGAGGAGCCCGAGTTCCTCGAGGAGGATCCGGCTGTTGCCGCGGCCGTGCCGGTGCTCACCGCCCGGCCGGTCCCAGGCGCCCAGCCGGACCGTCGTTCCCCAGCTGCGGCGCACGCGGGCACGGCACCTGTGGGCTCAGCATCCGGGGCCTCAGCATCCGGAGCCTCAGCGCCTGCCGGCTCGGTGCCACCGGGCGTGTCGCACGCTTCGGGTGGTTCCCCCACCGCCTCCTCGGGTGCTTCTCCCGCCGCGTTGCCGGGCTCGGTGGCGCTGGCCGGGCTGACGTCGTTCTCCGGCTCCGGCTCCGCTGGCTCCGGTAGATCCGGTGGCTCCGCTTCCCTTCCGCCGCCCGCCGCGATGCAGGGTGCCCGTCAGGACAACCTCAAGGAGATCGTCGGGATCGGCCCGGTCGTCGAGGCAAGGCTGCACGCGCTCGGTATCGTCAGCTTCCGTCAGCTCGCCGATCTCAACGAGGACGGGGTCAGCTGGCTCGGCAGCGTCCTGGAGGGTTTCGGCGACCGGATCGTCTCGGACGACTGGGTAGGCCAGGCCAGTTCCCTCCACGAACGCCACCATCGCGGCCTGGTCTAGCCCGCCAGCCCACAGGTAACGGCCCAGGCAGCACAGCCACCAGCTGCGGCTACCCGGGCCGGGCATTAATCCGGACGAGTTTGTCGTCATGTACGGTTTCCGGCCCCGTCGGCGTGCGCAACGACAAGCTCGCGCCGATCTTCGTCAGCAGGCCTCCAGGCGGGCATGGGCCACAGGCGTGGGCTGGCAGCGGAGCAGGCCCGATCGGAGCATCCGGTCATCCTGTCGTCCAGCGGTACGGGCCGATCAGGATGTTGCTGTCCGTTATTGGATGCCCGACCGCCGCCGGGGTACGGCAGGGATGTCCACGGGCTGTCCGTGGCATCGTGCGAAGCTGTCCCGGATGCGGCGGGCGGCCGATNCGGGCGGCCGATTCCGGCACGCTCGCGCCGCCGCTGGCCGGCGGCGACGCCGATCGGCCGGGCATGTTGGTCATGAATATGGCTACGAGCCGGTTCCGGGCGCCGGTCGCCGATTTTTCTGATCAGTATCAGAATTGATATCGAATAATTTCTGGCAGTTCTGGCAATCCGTTCTCGTGGACGCCGCCCAGGCCGGGGCCGAACAGCACCGTGGGTGTCGCTCCGTGGGCCAGAGAATGATCCGGTTTCTTTCAGGGTGCGCAGGCTCGCATGTCAGCCGGTATCGACCGCGTATGCGGCACGGTGGCGGCCCGTTCGTGACGGTTCCGGCATCCGGCCGCGCGGCCAGCGGGCCAGCATATTTCTCACCGGTTACAACCGCGTCCCGTGAACATCGGACGGGCCGCGGTCGCCGAGGTATTCACGGATGTGGGGCGGCGCTGGTGCCAGTTCTGCCGCGGAATGATTTCCAGGACTGTCCGGCCGACCGGTGGAGCATCCTCTCCGGTCCGCAACCGCCTGGCTGGCGGGGGCTGTTCCGGGTGTTTTCCCGACCGGTCGACGGCTGACCGGCCGTTTTCCCGCGCGGTGGCAGGTCAGCCAGGTAGTGGATGCGGAGAGTAACAGCCGTTCGGCTGGGCATGTGATCGTTTTCCGCTGTCGTTGGGCTGCCCATGGCCCGATGTGGGTGGGCTGCAACGGCCATGCGAATATTGTCGCCAGGCGCACACATCACCAGCTGAAGGCGATGCGATCTTGCTATCGCGCCGCCGGAGGTCGGGAGGGGAACAGCTGAAGGCAGTGCGATCTTGATTTTCGTACGGCTGGCGGCCGGGGCACGGTGTCAACCGCCTGATTAGGCGTGATCTTCTTTCTACGTTTCGTAGTATTTGTCCGGGTGGCGGCGCTCTGAACGCATAACCAGGGGGGATCGGTCTTCCGTGGCGGTACGTGGTGACTGGATGGACGCCACCTCACTCATCGAGGGTGAAGTGCGCGAACTCGTCCGGCGCCATTCCCTCGACCCGGTTGAGGAACCCACCCGCATACGCCAGCTCGTCGAGGACGTCCTCAGCGAATATGAGGAACGCGCGCTCACCAGCGATCTGCCGCCGATTGTCGACCGCGCCACCACCGCCCGGCTCGTCCACGACGCGGTCGCCGGATTCGGGGCGTTGCAGCGCCACCTCGACGACCCGTCCGTGGAAGAAATCTGGATCAACGAGCCCGGCCGGGTGTTCATCGCCCGCAACGGGCGCAGCGAGCTGACCACGACGATCCTGACCGCCGACGGCGTCGCGGACCTCGTCGAACGGATGCTGAAGAGCTCCGGGCGACGGGTGGACCTCTCCACCCCCTTCGTGGACGCCATGCTGCCGGACGGCTCGCGCCTGCACGTGGTCATCCCCGACGTCACCCGGGCCCACTGGTCGGTCAACATCCGCAAGTTCGTCCTGTCCGCGGCCAGCCTGGACGAGCTGGTCGCCCTGTCCACGATCACCGCGCCGGCCGCGGCCTTCCTGGAGGCCGCCGTCGCGTCCGGGCTGAACATCATCGTCGCCGGTGGGACGCAGGCCGGGAAGACGACGATGCTCAACTGCCTGGGCTCGGCGATCCCCGGGCGGGAGCGGGTCATCTCCTGCGAGGAGGTCTTCGAGCTCAAGCTGCGGGCGCCGGACTGGGTCGCGATGCAGACCCGCCAGGCCAACCTGGAGGGCACCGGGGAGATCCGGCTGCGACGGCTGGTCAAGGAGGCGCTGCGGATGCGCCCGGACCGGATCATCGTCGGCGAGGTCCGGCAGGAGGAAGCCCTCGACCTGCTCATCGCGCTCAACTCGGGCCTGCCCGGCATGTGCAGCCTGCACGCGAACTCGGCCCGCGAGGCGGTCACCAAACTGTGCACCCTGCCGCTGCTCGCCGGGGAGAACGTCAGCCACGCCTTCGTGGTGCCGACGGTCGCCGCGAGCGTCGATCTTGTCGTCCACCTGTCCAAGGACGCCCATGGGCGCCGGCGCGTCACCGAGATCGTCGCGCTGCCCGGGCGTACCGAGGGGGACGTCATCGAGATCGCCCAGATCTACCGGACGCGCGGCAGCACCCTGGTGCGCGCCGAGGGCTACCCTCCGCACGCCGAACGGTTCGCCCAGGCCGGCTACGACCTGCCCGGGCTGCTCGCCGCGTCCGACCATGATCGTGACTATGACCACAGTCACAGCCACAGCCACAGCCACAGCTACGGCCACGGCCACGGCCACGTCGAGCGGGCCGCGCTGCCCGAGCGGGCCTCGCTGGGCGAACGGCCCTGGCTCGAGATCCGAGGGGGAGAGGGCTGATGGGTATCTTCCTCGGCCTGCTCTTCGGGCTCGGCCTGTTCCTCATCGTCACCAGCGGCCGCCCTCGCGTCCGGCGTGATCCCGGCACCGCCAAATGGCGGGTGCGGACCAAGGAGCTTCTCGCGCAGGCGGGCATCCCGGGGGTCAGCCCCGACCAGTTCCTCATGATCAGTACTGGGGTCGGGCTGCTGGTCGGCCTGCTCGTCCTCGCCTTCACCGCCACCTGGTCGCTGGCCGGGGCATTCTTCGTGTTCGCCGCCCTGCTGCCGCGGGCGCTGGTGGTACGGCGCCGGCGCACCCGCATGCACGACCTGCGCGAACTGTGGCCGGACGTGGTGGACAACCTGGCCAGCGCCGTACGGGCGGGGATGTCCCTGCCGGAGGGGCTCGCGTCGGTGGGGGTGCGCGGCCCGGTCCCGCTGCGTCCCGCGTTCACCCGCTTCGGTGAGGACTACCGGGCGACCGGCTCCTTCTCGGCGAGCCTGGACCGGCTCGCCGACGACCTTGCCGACCCGATCGCCGACCGGATCATCGAGTCGCTGCGGATGGCGCGGGAGGTCGGCGGCACCGACCTCGGCCGGCTGCTGCGGACGCTGTCGACCTTCCTGCGGGAGGACGCGCGCACCCGCGCCGAACTGGAGACCCGGCAGAGCTGGACGGTCAACGCAGCCCGGCTCGCGCTCGGGGCACCGTGGGTCGTCCTGTTGATGCTGGCGACCCGGGGGGAGACCGTGCGCGCCTACGACAGCCCGACCGGCGTCGCCGTGCTCGTGACCGGCGGCGTCGTGTCGGCACTGGCATACATGATCATGAAATGGATCGGACGGCTGCCCGAGGAAGGTCGGGTGCTACGCCCATGAGAACCCAGCAGGGTGCGGGCGAACGCTCCGCCGTCGGCGGCTGCCGCCCTCGCGAGCGCCGTCCCGACACGAGACGCCGTCCCGACGAGCGCCCGACGGGTTCGCAGCCGATGAGCGTTTTCCCGGGTCCGCGTTCTGCCGGCGCCACCCCGGTGAGCCCGGGTTTCGCAGGCATCCCCGTTGGGAGCCCGCGGTGAGCCCGGCGGCGACCGGTGCCCTGATCGGCCTGCTCACCGGGCTCGGGCTGCTCATCATCATCCGGCGCTCGCCGGTCGTCCGGCGGATTCGGCTCGCCGACCGGATGGATCCCTACCTGCGCGACGCCCCGGCGCAGTCCCGGCTGCTCGCCGACCGTCCGCGAACCACGATGTCGTCCCGTAGCGGTCTGGAGGAGCTGCTACGGCCTTTCGTGCGGGACGCGGCCGGGCGGCTCGACCGCTTCCTCGGTGGGCGCGCCGCCCTGCTCCGGCGCCTGACCCAGGCGGGCGGGCGAACCTCTGTCGAGGAGTTCCGGGTCCAGCAGGTGATCTGTTCCGCGGCCGGCGCGCTTGTCGGCGCGTTCCTGCTGCTCGTGCGAGCGCTCACCGGCGTCGGACCGCCGCCGATCGTCGGTGTTGCCATGGTCGTCGCCGGGGTCGCGGGCGGGATCGTCGCCCGCGACTGGTGGCTGACACGCGCGATCCGGGAACGCGAGGAACGGATACTGATCGAGTTCCCGACCGTGGCCGAACTGCTCGCGCTCGCGGTGACCGCGGGGGAGAGCCCGGTCGGCGCGCTGGAACGGGTCAGCCGGCTCTCCCACGGGGAACTCGGCCGTGAGCTGCGGCTGGCTCTCGCGGACGCCCGCGCCGGGGCCACGCTCGTCCAGGCCCTCGAGGGCATGGCCACCCGGACGACGGTGCCGTCGCTGGCCCGGTTCGTCGACGGCATGGCCGTGGCCATCGAACGCGGCACGCCTCTGGCGGAGGTGCTGCGGGCACAGGCGGTCGACGTCCGGGAGGCGGGCAAACGCCAGTTGCTGGAGGCCGGCGGCCGTAAGGAGATCGCGATGATGGTGCCGGTGGTGTTCTTCGTCCTGCCGACCACCGTGATCTTCGCTTTCTACCCGGCGTTGGTCAGCCTTTCCTTCAACGCCCAGTGATGACGGCCGGTGATTTTCTGGAAATTTTCTCGCTGTCCGACGACCAGGTGAGTATCCGAAGAGCCCGAAGGACCCGAAGAGTCCGGAAGAATGTGAAGGAGTTGTTGGCCGTGCGGGTGTTCGCGATGTTCGTGAGCCGCTGGGTGCTGGAGCGGGAGAGCCTCTCCCGGGCCGGGGGAGGCCTGCTCGTGGCGGAGGCCGGACAGGCCGGCCGCGGCCGCCGGNNNNCAGGCCGGCCGCGGCCGCCGGGACCGCCGGGACCGCGGGGACGTGCCCGGCTGGGTCATGGTCACCGTCATGACGGCAGCCCTGGTCGTCGCCCTGATGGCGGTCGCTGTGCCCCAGCTGCGGGATGTCTTCACCAATGCGATCGACTCCGTGGTCGGCAACGGCTGACCGCGCCGGGTTCCGCGCGGCGGTGCGCGGCCAACGGTCACGGCCAACGCAGACAGCCATCCCGTCCGGGCGTCTCACCCGGAGGCGCGCAATCGCCGCCGTGGTCCCGGTCCCGGAACGCCTGTTTCTGACGTGGGGCTGCCTGCTCCCGGCCCGAGAGCGTCTGTTCTCGGCGCGAGAGCATCAGCCTGTTCCGGCACGCCCGGAACCAGGCGGGCGCAAGCCCGCTCTGCCTTCGACACCGCTTCCGGCAAAGGTGTCGCCCCCGGCGCGGGATCATCCGCCTGTTTCGGCCTGCCCGGAATCGGATGGGCGCGGGCCCACCGGATTCCCGGCGTGGCTGCGCGCCTGGGCGTCAGCGCCGCGACCGGCGTCCGAACGCGGTTCGGCGGTCGTCGAGTTCGTGCTGGTCGGGACGTTGCTGCTCTTCCTGTTCCTCGGGGTCGTCCAGGTCGGTGTGGTGCTGCACATCCGCAACACCCTGGCCGCGGACGCGGCCGAGGGCGCCCGGCACGCGGCGAACCTGAACATGCCCGAGGCCTCCGGCGGCCCCTATGCGGAGCAGCTGATCGCGTCGTCCATCCCTGGCCGGGCTGATACCACCTGCACCAGTGCCGCCACGACCGGCGAGTCCGGTGTGCCCCTGGTCGAGGTGCGCTGCCAGGTCGCCGTCCCGCTGACGGTCCTGCCAGGAGGCGCGAAGACAACGCTCACGGTCGTCGGCCACGCGGTCAAGGAGACCCCTTGAACATGCCCCTACGGCTTCGGTCCCGCTCGAGCCCCGAGTGTGACCAGACGCGGACGCGGGAGCAGGTACCAGAGCCAGGTCGGCGACGCTGGCCGCGCCCGCACCGCGCATGGCATCCGCACCGCGCGTGGCATCCACATCGTGGATGGCGCCGATGCTGTGAGCGGGGCCAGCAGGGCGGGCAGCGCCGACGGCGTCGGCGCGACGACAGCGGCACCGCTCTGATCGAGTTCGTCGGCCTGTCGGTCCTGCTGCTCATCCCGTTCGTCTATTTCTTCCTCAGCGTGTTCGCCGTCCAGCGGGCCGCGTTCGCGGTGACCCAGGCCGCCCGGGCCGCCGGCCGGGCGTACGCGACCGCGGACAGCGAGGCGCAGGCCGTCACCCGCGCCCGGGTCGCAGCCGAGACGGCCTTCGCCGACCAGGGCCTCGACGGCGCGCCCGAACTGCGTTTCGCGCCCGAGGGGGCCGACTGCGGCGCCGGCAACCCCGGCGACGGCGCCGCATCGCTGGCCCCCGGCTCCCGCTTCGCCGTGTGCGTCCGCTCCGCCGTCGCCCTGCCCGGAACAGCCCGGTTGTTCACCGGCCTCGCCGACATCACAGTCAACGGAAAATTCGTAGTCGTAGTGGACGCCTACCGCCGAGACCGCACACAAATGCCTGTGACGTAAGGATCCCGCCCACTCACTGGATTACACGGGATCATGTGCTCTTATGACGTCACACGGACTTTCTGGCATTTTCTGCCCGCCGGATCTTTCCGACGCGCAGCGTGGCGACTGGCCGCCTCGATGTGGCAGGGGTCGCCGCGCGCCCATGCGTGTGGCGGCGACTGGTCGGTGGCAGCAGGGCTTTCCTTGATCGACTAGTTCGTGCGATCCAGGCGCGCGTGGAATGCCGATCATCGAGGCGTGGTATATCGGCGAGATCGTACCCAGGGTGGAGCATGTTCGTAAGCGGACCGTGTCTCCGGGCGTTGTGGATCATCATGAAATCCGCCGGTCTGTGGGCGCCGCCCGTTATGAGCGGCGGCTTGCCGGGCTGTGCTGCCTCGGAGGCGTCTCCTGTTCGTGCGTCGGCTGTGCGGCCAGCCGGTTATGGTGCTGACGCGACGGTGGATGGCGCGGCGACGGAGGGCATGATCACACTGGACCTGTCGGGGTGTTCTCCCGTATACCGATCTTCCGCATACACGTTGCGCTGTGGAGCTGGACAGGATGATCGGTACGTCCATTTCGGTGCGGCGGAGGGCCGCGGTTGCCCACATCCGTGCGTCTACTGCCGGCGGTGACGCGTGAACACCCCCACGTTGACGACAGATCGGCTGGTACTTCGGCCGATTCGCCGTGATGATCTTGATGCGTCCACTGCCATCTGGGCCGATGCCGAGTTCGGGCGGTATGTCGGTACCCACGATCGGCACAGTATGTGGCACAACCTGGCGGCGAACATCGGTGCGTGGGAGCTGGAGGGGGCCGGCTCGTGGTCGGTGGTGGAACGGGCCACCGGCGCGCTGGTGGGCCGGGCGGGGCTGTGGTACGAGCCGGGATGGCCCGGGATCGAGCTGGTGTGGTTCATCGGCCGGCCCTGGTGGGGGCGCGGGTACGCGCCCGAGGCGGCCCGCGCGTCCGGCACCTGGGCGTTCGCGAACCACGACGTGAACCGGCTTGTGGCCATCCCCCACCGGGACAACCAGCAGTCCATTCGCGTCGCTGAGAAGCTGGGCATGACGTTCGAGCGCTACGAGACTCTGCACGAGACCGACAGCGCCATCTACACGATCACCCGAGTCGAATGGGCAGCCCGTACCCGTACCGGTGACTGATCGCAGGGAGGCTTTCGGGACCCTCTGGGCGGGACTGGCAACGGTATTTCGACCTGTGGCGATCTCATGATTCTGATAATCGAAAAAGGAGTTCCGAACAAACCGCTGTGCTGTCCCGGGAATGCGGGTGGCCGGGCGGATTCTGATCCTGTGGGGCACCACGACCAGGTCCGGGTCTGTCAGGAGACGATCAGGTTGCTGTCGCCGGACTTGGTCGACGCGGCTCTGAGCGGGATGTTCTCCGCAGGCTCGGCCCGGGCCGCGTCGGTCGGCGAGCAGCGTGGTCGGTGTGCTCGTGGCTGGTGAACGCGCGGACGCGGGGCGGTTCGCGAAGCGTTTCCAGGATGCCGCCGGGCGGTCCGGGTTCGAGCTGGACGCCGCGCAGGTGCGGGTCGCCGGCCGGCTCGCCCAGCTCGGCGCCGAGGTGTCACGGTGGCGGAGCCCGTTCGGCCGGCAGCCGCGCGGAGTCTACCTCTGGGGTCCGGTCGGCCGGGGCAAGAGCTGGCTGATGAACGTGTTCTACGAGACCGTGCCGACGGACAAGAAACACCGGGTACATTTCCACGACTTCTTCCGCCAGTTCCACGCGGCCTTTTCCCGGCACCGGCAGAAACGTCGGGCGGTGGACTTCGCGGTCGAGGAGCTCCTCGCCGACTGCCGTCTGCTGTGTTTCGACGAGTTTCACGTCCACGACGCCGGCGACGCCATGTTGATCAGCCGGCTGTTCGCGTCGCTGTTCGAGAAGCAGATCACTCTGCTGGCCACGTCCAACTATCCGCCGGGTGGTCTGCTGCCGAATCCGATCTATCATCATCTTTTCGTTCCCATGATCGAGAATATTGAGCGAACGATGGACGTGGTCGAGCTTGCCGGTCCACGGGACTATCGCGGCCGGTCCTGGTCGGGCGAGCCCCGGTCACGGTTCGAGACCGGTGTCTACGTGTGGCCTGGCACGGACGCCCAGCTCCGTGACGCCGGCCTGACGGCCCCGGCCGAGGCGGAAATCACCGCGCTCGACGTGGGCAACCGGCGGATCCGGGCCCTGGCGGCCCGTGGCGACCTCGTCTGGTTCGATTTCTTCGACGTGTGCGACACAGCCAGATCCGCAACGGACTATCTGGCTCTCACCGGCCGCTTCACAACCTGGGTGATTGCCGGGCTGCCTCGTCTCGCGGAGGTCGGCCAGGACGCCCGGCAGCGATTCGCCAATATTGTCGACATTCTCTGTGACAGGGACGTGCGGCTGTTCCTCGTCGCGGCCGTACCGCTGGCGGATGTGCTCCGCGGTGACGACCTCCCGCCCGACATCGGACGGATCGCCAGTCGACTCTCCCTGCTATCCATGATTTTGCCGAGGGAAGCGCCGGGCCGGCCATGAAAGAAGACCAGCCGGCAGGTGGCGACTCGGGCGACCTGGCGGCTGTCCAAGCCGAACTGTAGGTGGAAAGCGTTGTTGCGATGACGGTTTCCACCTACAGGTGTGGAAGCCGTAGGTGGAAACTGTCATCGCAACAACCGTTTTCACCTACGGTTCCGTTGCGAGGGCAGGAGTCGGCCGATGAACGCCTACCGTGGGAGCTGGCAGCTGACAGCGGGTGGCCAGCGGACGGTGGGCCGGCGGACGTGGTGAGGCCCTGAAGGGACCACCTTGACCGCTTCGGGAGGCTGGAGGCCTACGCTCACCTGTGAGCTGTGTGCGGCGGACCGGACGCGGAAAATCGCGGACGTCGCGGGCCCCGATGGGCAGCCCGCGACCCCGGCGGCGCCCGGATACTGACCGAGGGGATGCGGATGCGCGCTGACCTGCTTGGACGTTCCATGCGCCGGGGGTCGGAAGTCCGTCACAGCCGGGACGAGGGGTCGATTCTGGTTCTTACGCTCGGCTATGTTCTTGCCGCGTTGATGTTGGCGATCGTGGTGACCGACGTGTCCGCGGTGTACCTGGCCAGGCGTTCGCTCGCTTCCGCCGCGGACGGCGCGGCGCTCGCCGCGGCCCAGAGCATCGACGAGACAGCGATCTACACCGCGACGGGGGATCTTCAGCGGCTGCCGTTGGCGGAGGTGGCCGCGACCGTCGCGCAGTACCAGAGCGACGCCGACCCGTCCGGGCGTATGGCGTTGACCGCGCAACTGGTGGATCCGGCGACGGTCCGGGTGACCGGTACCCGCACGGTGACCCTGCCGGTGGTGGCGATCCTGGGGATCGGTCCGCTGACCATCACGGCGAGCGCGGACGCCCAGTCACTCGTCCGCCCACCCGCCCCCTGAAACATCGGCCGACGGGCAGGCGTGGGATCTGGTCTGTCCGGATGTGATCCGGAACGGGAGTTTCATGTGTTCAGGACCTGGAAGATGGTGACGGCCCGCCTGCCCGTCTGGACGTCCCGTATCGTGACCGTCCACGTACCGAGTGGATCGCCGGTTTCGTAGCTCCAGCGGCCGGTTTTCCGTCCGTTACGGTCCGCCCGGCCGAGCGGGTTGTAGGCGCCTGGTTTGGCGATGTTCCGGTCGACGCCGTCCGGGCCGGTGACCAGGGTTTCCACGATGCCTGACGGGCTTGCGCCCGAGGTCAGGAACAACACCGGCTGGCGCAGGGTGCAGGCGGACACCGCGCAGTCACGGTCGACACGTACCTGTAGGGAATGGGACGCAGCCGGCACCTGGCCGACGACGGCAGGCCGGCTGCCACGGTCGCTGCCGGAGCCGATGACGCCCGCGGCCCACAGCCCGCCGCCGGCGGCCACACCGCAGGTGAGGACGACAGCGGCCACGGCCCCCGTGCGGCGCCGACGACGGCGCACGGGGTCGGCCACGGCGTCCCTGCGTTCAGGAGCCTTCCGCTCGTCCCCCCGCTGTTCGTCATCCTGCTGTTCGTCGTCCTTCCAGCTGGGGGCCTTCCACATCGGAGGATCGGAGAGCAGGAGATCAGGAGATATCGGCGGGCCCGGGGGCGGCAGGGCCCGCACCCGCTCCGCCACGTCCGCGGCGGACGGTCGGTGTTCCGGATCCCGCTCCAGGCAGGCTCTGACGAGTTCCGCCCACAGCGTTGGGATCGCCGAGGCCAGGTGGAGATCCACCAGACCGGCTCCGTAGGCACGTACCGTTTCGGCCCTGGCGGACGCCGTCGCCCCGGGGAAAGGATGGACACCGTCGGTGAGGACCTGGTGGGCGATCACGCCGAAGGCCCAGATGTCCTGGCTGGTCCGCACCGGGGTGCCGGACGGCGTGAGCCGCTCGTTCCACCATTCCGGCGGCACGTGCTCCTATGATCCGGCGCGTGGCGGGGTGTACGCGTGCGTCCCGTCGAGTTCGCTGCTCAGGCCGAAGTCGGCGATACGGGCGTCACCGTCGGTATCGATGAGTATGTTGCCCGGTTTGAGATCCGCGTGCACCCAGCCGGACCCGTGGATGTTGCGCAGGGCTTCCGCGACCCCCAGCAGGATTCCGCGTGGCTCCGCCCGGCGGACGACGTGGGTCGATTCACGGGCCGCGTCGTCCGGGCTGTCGGTGCCGTCGGCGTCCGTGTCGGCAGTGGCCTCGGCCGCTGTGCCTGTTGTGTCCGCCGCGCTCGCTGTGCCGCCCGGTGCCGGCCGGCTGGCCGCGGTCGACCAGCGGTCGGCCAGCGATCCCGCCGCCCGCTCCATGACCAGGCAGACCGCGCCGTCCAGGTGCGGATCATTCGAGCGTAAGGTGATGATCCGGAAGGGCAGCCCGGTGGCTCTGCTCACAGCAGCGCACCGACGGCGGGACGATCGCCTGTCACCCGATCGACACGCCTGCGCGGCGGCAGCAGCGCGAGATGTTCCGGGCCGACGAGGCCGAACCGCAGGGCCACCGCGACGAGGGTGTCCCGCTTGGCGGTGTCGCGGCCGGCGCCTGGCTGCTCGAACGGGTGGGTGCACAGCTTGTGACAGGCCAGATAGTCGATGTGGTAGGTGATCGCGGTCGAGGTCAGTGGGGGCCGTCGCGGGTCGAGGGCGAGCCGTTCGACGATCTGGGCGGTGGTGGGTACCGCCGCGCTGGTCGCGTCCCGCAGCCGTGGTTCGCACAGGGCGACGAGCACCTGGAAGTACCGGGAGGTCTCGTCCAGATGGAAGGCGTTCGTGGTCAGCTCTCCGGGCAGGTCGTGTTCCCCGGTGCCGGCGGCGGTGACGACGAACGCCTGCTCGGGCGCGAACACGGTGATACCCCAACCACCGGCGCAGGTCGGAACAGTGATCCGCGCCAGCTCGAACGGGATGGGCGCGGCCCGTCTACGGGGTGGGATCCGGATGTGTTCGCCGCCGCCTTCGATGTTGTCGACCACGTAGGAGCTCGTGTTGCTGAAATTGGTCAGCGTCCAGTGGTCGACGACCGCCGTGATTTCTCCGGCGAGTCGCGATATGCCCGGATGAGAAAGTACGAGGTCCACGTTGGTCCCGGGAGCGCCACGGCCGAAGGTGAGCACCTGGCCGGCGGCGAGGTGGTGGAGCTGGCCCTCGCCATCGGCGTCCGATGGCCCTGCGGATGGCTGAACGACCAGGTGGCTCACGCCGTCCTCCCGGAAGAACCGACTGCTCGGTAGCTCGGCTGCTTTCCGGCACCATAAGGCGACCGTGGTCTTGTGGGTACGCTCTGTAAAGTTCCTGACGCCTCTGGGCTTGGCTCCGGGCTTGGACAGACCTCTGCCGGTCCGCGGCACGGGCCACGGACCGGCAGGGCAGGTGAGCGCGTCAGCAGGCGTTCGCCCACAGGCGTTCACCTGTCTGTGCGACGATGCCAGGTCGTTCCAACCGGCATGCTCCTCCAGCGCCACGGCCGTCACGAGACCCGGACTTCGAAGGTCGCGACCGTGTCCGGTCCGCCCTTCCCGCATGCCCGCCGTGACCACCCACCCGGAGTGCCACTTTCGATCTTCATGGCTTTCCGGGCGCAACGGTGCATGAATCCAACACGCCGGAGCCCTGACGGCCGGATGCCACGGAAAGCGGGCACGTCCGACTCGGAGGGAAGTCGCCGAAAAAGGACCAGGACAGCTGGCACCTCGTCGGCGGCCTACCCACGTCACGCTTCGGCAGGTCGCCCTTCGGGTTGGCGAAACCCGATTCCAGCCTGCCGGGGCAGACTATTGAAGCCCTTGTGATCTGCTGGCCAGCAATCTAACCGAGATCCACTCCTACAACATGACAGGGTCACACCCTCGGCCGCCGGTGTTAGACATTCAGACATGACGACAACCGTCCGAGAACACGGAAAAGCGTCCACCATGACCCCCGTCCGAAAGGGTAACAGAATGCGCAGAAAGCTCATCCCGGCGCTGATCGCGCCATTGGCCTGCGTCACCGTCCTGATCGCACCAGCCGCTGAGGCGAGCGCCGCGACGTGGCACAACACCGGCCAGAGCTTCTACTGGTTCGAGAGCTGTGACGCCGCCGGCAAGGCCGGCGTCAACACCGGCCGGTGGGAGTCCTACTTCTGCAACGGCAGTTCGGCACCGTGGGCCGACTACGACCTGTGGGTCTGGTACTGAGGTAGATCCGGTAACAGTCAAAGAGGCTCGCATACAGGGTGTGCTGATCCGGTCTGGTGTGCTGATCCGGTCTGACATCAGACCGGATCAGCACACCCTGTCGATGACTCCCATATTACTCGATCCGCCACGCGTCTCACCGCGTCGGAAGTGAAGAACGATCCCGCAGTCCCACACCGTGGTCAAAAACGAAATTATTTTCCGGCAGCTCCCTGCGACCGGTATGACGACGTGCACCCGACAGCGCTGTCGGTGCGTGCCAGCGTCACCGGTGCCGGTATCGGCACCAGCGCCGGCATCGGCGCCATGGCGGATGTGGTGGGGGCGACGCTGCTTTGGATCCGGGACCGCTTCAGAACCAGGGGGACGTGGTGGCGACCAGGTCGTCCATGTCGTGGCCGGTGCGTCTGCTGGCGAGCGCGGAGATGTCGTGCACGAGCCGGGCGACCCATTCCGCGGGCCGTTGCAGGGAGAGGGTCACCGCCCGCGAGGCATGGTGCCTGGCCTCGTAGGGGTCCGGACGCTCGCGGCTGAGCGCGGCCCGAGCCCGCGCCATGTACACCGCGATCACCATCCCGGTCTGCCCGCTATTGGTGATCAGTTCGGACGCCCGTTCCAGGTGGGGCCCGGCGTCCTCGGCGACGCCGACGGTGGTCAACGCCTCGGCGGAGGCGAGCGCGAGGTCGGCGGGGGAGTAGGTGTCGAGCGCGAATCCCGGACGTCCGTGCGCGGAGCTGTCCAGCAACTCCATGATCTTCCAGGCATGGGCCACCGAGCGCTGGACCCCGGCGACGTCCCCGACCGCGGCGTACGAGCTGGCCGAGACCTTGCCGGCGACCAGGGCCCGAGCCGGGCTCGTGCCGGCGATACGGCCCGCGGCATCGGCGATCTGCAGCGCCACCGCCGGGTTGTGCTGGCGTACCACCCGGGCGCGGACGGTCAGCGCGCGGCCGGCGAGTGGTCCGTCGCCGGCGGCCCGGGCCACCGTCGCGGCCCGGTCGGCCAGTGACACGGCATGACTGTGGCGGCCCTGGTCGTAGACGGCTCCCGCCATGGTGGTGGTCACGGCCGCGTGCAGCCGCATCCAGTCCAGCGCGACCGACCCCCGCAGCCGCCGCGTGCGCGGCACGGTGCGCATGACCTCTTCCAGGCTTGTCAGGCCGGCGACGATGTCGGTCAGATCGGAGGTCTCGTAGCTGTCCAGCGCCTGCCCCAGGGCCTGTGCGCAGGCCTCGTGCAGATCGCTGGTGTTTGCCTGGTCGGTCATGACGACAACGGGGGCCACAGCGGCTGTGAGTACCCGTCGTCGGTCGGCAGGCTCAGGCATGTCGGCGTCCTTCGGGTGCGTGCGGTCGTATTGCCGTGGTTCTCTTTCCACCCGAAGGGTGACAGGGCGGCGCGAGGCTCCCCGCGCTCACTGGCGCCGATACCGGCAAGCCGTGGAAGGGCACTCGCAACGTCACCACTTCCAGACCGAAGAGGCCACTCGTTACCAAAGATAGCGTTTCAGAACGCCTGCCGCTTCCGTGCCGGGATGTGGCGGTGTGTTGTACGTCTCTCGCGAGAGTCTCTGGAGAGAGATTACGCCGCCGGGCCGGTCGCGGCAGAGTACAGGGTCTGCCGGAGCGAATTACCAGGCTGTAACGTCGTCTCTTTTGCGTAACATTGTTTCCGTATTATTGCGGCCCGCGCGCCGATGTTTCCGCCGGATGACGCCGCCTCGGCCGTGGTGGGCCGACAGACGCGGCCGGTGCGGTTTCGCGGCTGGCCATGCTGGGCTGGCCATGCCTCCCATGTTCCTCCCGTGCGCTCTCAGGCGCCCGCTTTCCCCGGGGCCCATCCACGGCCCGCGGCAAGTGGGCGCGGGATGCGCAGGCGGATACGGGAGGCGCGGGGTACAGGAGGCGCGGGTACAGGAGGCACGGGTACGGGAGGCATCCGGTACCCCGGTCGGGACGAGTGTCCCGCGACCCGCGGGCGCATGGGCGGGAACCCGGACGGGGAACCCGGCCAGCACCACGGGCATCGCCCGCGGTGCACGTTACGCCGGCGCACGACCCGTCCCGCGGTTTCCGCCGGCCGAGTTCCCGGATTCTGTCGGGCAGCCCCGTCCGGCGGACGCCTGCTGCCGGCGCTTTCCGCTCGGCGGTCCGTCGGGCTGGCCGGGCGCCGGTCGGGCACGTCCCATGCCGCCGATGGCCATCGGTGAGCCGTGATCCGTACCAGGTGGGAAGAGCGGGAAGGGAGAGCCAAGATCTGTACGGGTGAGGGCGGGTGCGGCCGACGGTAAGGTGGGTCTCATGGCCGCCGACATCACCGAGGAGATCAAGGCTCTCGACGCGACGCTTGCCGGCATCGAAGCAGTTCTTGATCTCGATACTCTTCGGCGTCGCGCAGCCGATCTGGAACGCGAAGCGGCCGACCCGCAGCTGTGGAGCGATCAGGACCGCGCTCAGGCCGTGACCAGGCGGTTGTCGTCGGTGCGTGGGGACATCTCGCGGGTCGAGGCACTGCGCAGGCGTCTCGACGACGTCATCGCCGCCCTCGATCTGGGGGATGACGACCTGCTCGCCGAGGCCGCGAACGACCTGCCCACGCTCGCCCGCGACATCTCCGCGCTCGAGGTCCGCACCCTGCTCTCCGGCGAGTACGACGAGCGTGACGCGATCGTCCAGCTCTCGGCCGGCGCCGGCGGCGTGGACGCCGCCGACTGGACCGCGATGCTGCTGCGCATGTACCTGCGCTGGGCTGAACGGCACGGATACGCCACTGAGGTGTTCGACACCTCCGAGGCGGAGGAGGCGGGCCTGAAGTCCGCCACGTTCCAGATCAAGGCACCCTACGCCTACGGGACGCTGCGCAGCGAGCACGGCGTCCACCGGCTCGTGCGGATCAGCCCCTTCGACAACCAGAACAGGCGGCAGACCTCGTTCGCCGGGGTCGAGGTGACGCCCGTGGTCGAGCAGTCCGACCATGTCGAGATCGACGACAGGGAACTGCGGATCGACATCTTCCGGTCGTCCGGGCCGGGCGGGCAGGGTGTCAACACCACCGACTCCGCGGTGCGGATCACCCATCTGCCCACCAACATCGTGGTGACCTGCCAGAACGAACGCAGCCAGCTGCAGAACAAGGCCGCGGCCATGATAGTGCTCCAGGCGAAGCTGCTCGAACGCAGGCGGGCCGAGGAGGCCGCCGAGAAGCAGCGGCTGACCGGCGGCCCGCAGGACGTCTCCTTCGGCTCCCAGATCCGCAACTACGTTCTGCACCCGTACCAGATGGTGAAGGACCTGCGGACCGAGGTCGAGACGTCCGGTACCGCGGCGGTGCTCGACGGCGACATCGACGAGTTCATCGACGCGGAGATCCGCTGGCGGCGGACCACCGAGCAGCAGGGATAGCCACCGGCCGGTATTTTGTCCGTCTGTCCGCCCGAGACCGACGTGAGCCGGACCTGGCTCGGGAAGGGCCGCGTCCTGACGTGTGGCGCCGGTACGCGTCCCTGCCATGTGCTGGATATACCCGGATATACATGGCCTGTGTGTGGCCCCGAGGCGGGCGTGACCGTCCGGTTATTGTGCCGGAGTGCATCCCGATCCGGTTGATGACCGTTGGTGACCGCTGACAGGCGATTGCCTGTTGCGGTGCACGTGGTCTGGCACGGTGGCAGTCTCCTCGGTGAGCATCTTGCCGACGTCGCCTTCAAGTTCCTGTGCGCCGATCAGTGGCGTCCGCGGGTACGGGGTCTCGGCGTGCCGGTCCGTTTCTGGACGTCCGCACCGAATCCGCGGCCGCCCGGACGGGACGATCCGCCGCCGGCCGTCGATCTCGAACGGGCCGAACGCAACATCGTGGTGCTGCTTGTCGACGCGTGGCTGATGAGCGGAGGGTGGAACGAGTACGTCACCGAGCTCGTCGACATGACATCGACGTCATCTCGTCACTGGCTGTTGCCGGTGCTGCTCACCCGGAAGGTCGACCGGACCTCGTCGATTTCGGACGTGAACTGCCTCAGGCTCTACGAGACAACTCGTGAGCTGCGAGACCAGGTGTTCGTGAACAAGATCCTGCACCGGCTCTTCCGGCATGTCACCGACGACGATTCTCCGCTCACCGTGCTGCTCAGCCACGCGTCGACGGACGGTCGGGGCGTGGCGCTGGCCGTGCGCAAGTACCTGCACGAGTGCACGGACGTCGGTGACTTTCTCGACGTGCACAGCATCGCCGCCGGCGAACGGCTTGTCGAGGCGATAGACCGGGCGATTTCCGCGTCGGCGTTCCTGGCGATCGTGACGGACTCCTACAGCTCCCGGGGATGGTGCCGGCACGAGGTCATCAGAGCCAAACGTGAACTCGGTCCGATCGTCCTGCTGGCAATGCCGCTAAGATAAGAACG
>NZ_JWIO01000077.1 GCF_001017755.1 Protofrankia coriariae | reverse complement strand
TTTGACTTGACATCTACCGCTCGGCACGCCGTCCAGGAACGTCCACTGATGTCCATCAAGCCAGGCCAAGGCCTCCGTGATGTCCACTGGCGTCCGACCCGGTTGCAGTACAATTGCAGTACTGCGACTCGGCCGGCGATGATTACAGAGCGTTCGGCAGACCCGTCGATCCGCGAGTTCCGTGAATGTCTATGGTCACCGGCTGCCCCAGACCATCCATCCGTCTGCTTGTCATCCGTTGCCGTCTGTGCTAAAGCGCCGACTCGACTGGAGTCGTCCGCTGGTCATCTGAGCCGTGTCCGTAGCGCTGCGACCAACCGTCTCTCCAAAAAATCAACACTCGCACGTCGCGTGCTGCGAGACGCGCGTCGGCGAGTCTCCCACGACACACGCTCGGCCAATAAGAGGGCGGTACTGGACGAGTCTTCGTATCGTCTACACAAAGGCGACGCTCCTATGGATATCATCTCTCGGACGTCGTGCGTACCGAACGGGGGCCCTCCATGATCGACATGTCTACCTGGCCAGACTTGGAGGTAGACGTGATCGACACGTTGGTGCTCGACAAACGCAACGTTCGGCTTACCGCTACACCTGTCGGCGCAATCGAAACAGACATTATTGCAGACCTTTTTAAAAACGAACAGGCGTTCAGTCTTCTTGAGGCTATCGTTAAGGTCGGGTATTTGACCCATGAAGTTCCTATCGTCGTTCATCGGCGGGAGGGTTTGGTCGTAGCGGAGGGAAATCGCAGGGTCGCTGTTCTGAAAGCGATTCAGAATCCCTACCTGGCGGCGGGTTATGAGACTCGAATTCTTCGATTGGTTCGAGATCTTCCGAATAGGGATAACCTCAAGAAAATCACGGTAAAGGTAGCGCCAAGCCGAGACGACGCCGATCAACTTATCGCGGCCTTGCACACGAGTAATCCCCGCAGGGCATGGAATCCTGACCGTCAAGCCGATTTTTTTCAGGCTCAGGTCGACGCAGGGCGAACCCTCGCGGAGCTAAAACAGCGGTACCCGACGGTCGAGGTTGGCAAATTCGTCTTTAGAGCCAACTTTCTCAATGCTTTCAGGTCTGTCGAATTTGCGGACAGCTCACTAACCGACTATGCACGAGACAAATCTAACAGGCGCATAACGGCAACCTTGGCGCGACTGTACGAGTCGTCCCCGTTCCAAGCTCTACTGGGCCTGAAGCTAGATGAGGTCTCAGGCCGACTGCAGATGACCGTTGATGCGCGCACTTTTGCGAAGATCGCCGAAGTAATTGCTAACGGGATTCGAGAAGGCGACCTTACGACGCGTACCCTAAACAAAACAACGAGCCCGCGCTACGAGTCGCTTCTAGAAGAGCTAGAGGAAATTCGTAATCTGGGTATGGTAGGCAATGATGACTCAGAAGAGAACATTGGGGATGAAGGGATTGGCTCCTCGCCAACAAACAGCGATTCGGATACAAATCCCGAGCCAAAGAAAAAGAGATCAGGGCGAAGGGACGCTGGAACTCCCAATCCCAAAGCTGGAGATGAGGCAGAAAGCGGAAGCAAGGTTTCTCCACCTGAGTCTCCCAAGCCTAACCCTCGTCGTCCAGCACGGTCAGCCGTTCTTGAGACTAGTCAGCTAGTTGTACCTCCTACTTACCCTGAGGCAATCAAGAAGATTCTATTCGAGCTTACAAAGCTACAAGTAGAGAAGTTTCCGAACGCTATTTTCGATCTGATGCGGACTTTCTTGGAGAAGGTTATTAAGGCATACGCCGATTCGCTCGGCGAGGATATTCGTCAGACGCACAACCAGAGGGGCTACGTCTATCTTAGCCACTGTCTAGACTGGTTGGACGATCATTACGAAAAAAACGGCCCCCGTCAGCTAATTCAGGTAGTCCGCAAGGTGAAAGGGGGCAAGTTGAACGGGTATATTGCATCTCAAGACCACTTGAATGCGATAAATCATAATCATGAGATCTTTGCCACGCCAAGTGACGTCCGAGAGTGCTGGGATGTCATAAGCAGTATTCTACGAGAGATCCTCAAGCCATGAGTAGTCGGCGAAGCTCTGGCGGCCTGCTAAGGCGTCCGATAATCTCACCATTGCGCTACCCGGGCGGCAAAGCCTCTCTTTATCTCAGGCTGGCGGACCTGATCCGCTCAAATCGGCTATCGTATGGCACGTACGTCGAGCCATACGCAGGAGGTGCCGGTGCGGCACTGGCACTCCTAGTCACTGGTCAGGTACGTCGAATCGTAATCAATGATTTGGATCCTGCTGTCTACGCTTTTTGGCGAGCACTTAAAGAAGATCCTGAATCCTTTAGTCGTCGAATTGAGAATGTAGATCTAAGCGTAGGCGAATGGCGTAAGCAAAAAGAAATACAGACTTCTGTAGACCGGAGCGACTTCCAAGCTCTAGGGTTTTCCACCTTTTACCTCAATCGTACGAATAGATCGGGCGTCCTGAATGGTGGTCCGATCGGAGGCCTTGATCAGTCTGGCCCTTATAAGATCGATGCACGCTTCAATAGATCGGATCTGGTCGAGCGCGTTCGGCTATTTAGCCTACACTCTAAAAGAATCACTGTTCTGAACCTTGACGGACGAGAAGTGATTCGTAGGTATAGTCCTCGCGACGACGTTTTCGTCTATGCCGACCCCCCCTATTTCGAGAAGGCGGGATCACTGTATTTGAACTCCTTCTCCGAGGCCGATCATGCTGCGCTTGCCAAGTGTCTGAATTCTCGGGCATCAGCTATCTGGCTCTTGACATATGACAACTCGCCAAAGGTGGCGGAACTGTATCCTGATCGCCGCCGTACGATTTTCAGCCTAAACTATTCGGCACATCGAATTGCTCGTGCAAAGGAGGTGATGGTTTACTCAGACGCTCTCGCGTTAGTTGCGAGTCAGCAGGCATTGTGGTCCGAGAATGAGGCGTGACCGTAATGAACATGATGGAATTTCGTGCGTACCTCTTTTTCATCGTTCTGCAGCGGATCTGCGCGGTGCGAGCGGGCCTGGACAGGTAGTCCCAGGGCCTCGGTCGACCTGAACGCCGGCGTTCCCCTAAGCCTTCGATTTCTGTGTTCCGCGGTGCGGGCTGGCGACGCACCGGCGAGCACGGCCGTCCACGGCCGCGCGCAGCCGTCGTGCGGCGCGGCCGGCACCGCGTCTTGATCCTAAATCGGCTAATTCGGCAGTCTGCTGGCTTATCGCCGGATGGGTCAGAGAGTGCGGGGTTCGTCCTCGGTGACGGTTCCGCCGATGTCGGCGTGTCCGGGGGGGCCTGGGCGGGCGTGGATGATGGAGCCTTTGCCGTGGTGGAGGGTCAGGGGGCGGCCGAGGGCGGCGGTTAGGCGCATGGCGCCGGATCCGCAGGCTTCGTCTTCGGGGATGCCGACCCGGTCGGCGAAGGTCCGTACTCGGATGGTGCCGGCGTCTTCGTCTTCCCATGCCCATAGTTGGGTGAAGTCCTGGCCGGGGTGTAGGGGGCCGGTGAGGTCGTCGACCTGTTTGGGGTCGTCGAGGCGTTCGTGCCACCACGGCGGGGTGGATGCCAGGGCGGCGCGTACCCACACGCCGTTGTCGTCGGTCCAGGTCCGGGCGTCGCCTCCCTCGGTGCGGAGCACGTCTTGTGGGGTGCCGTGGATGCGGCCGAGGAACCAGGCGGCGCCGACGGCGGGATGCCCGGCGAAGGGGATTTTCGTGCGGGGGGTGTAGATGCTGATCGTGGAGGTGGCGGTGTCGTCGATGAAGACGGTTTCGCTGTAGCCGAGCCGGGCGGCGATCTCCTGGCGGTGCGCGGGGTCGGGGACGGTGGTGGCGGCGTCCTCGACGACTCCGAGGGGGTTACCGTGGTTACCGGCCTGGTCGGTGAACACCCGGACGACCCGTACTGTGACCACCGCTGGTGTCTCCCCTCGGCTTTCCACCGTTTCCCGCGTCGGGGTCATCCTGCCCGTTGGGTGCGGGTTGTGTCCGGGGAATGAGCGGTTCGGGAGCGCGTCGGGAGCGGCCCTCTACGTCTACGGCCGGTGTGTCAGAAGGCGGCGATCTCGTGGCGAAGGTCGGCGGCGGTGGTGGAGGTGCGGTAGCGGGGGGCGTCGAGTAGGGCGGCGATGCGGTCCAGGCGGCGGCGGTGCCAGGACACCCGTTGCTGTGGGGGGATCGTCAGGACCGGTCGAAGGGCGTCGGTGACGCCGTCGATGTTGCCGCGGAGCAGGCGGGCGGTTGCCAGGTAGACATGCGCGAGGATTTCATCCGTGACGAACCGTTGGTCGGCGGGTCCGGTGCTGAACAGGGTGATGGCGGTGGTGATGGCTTTTTCGGCGTCCGCGGCGCCAGTGCTGTCGGGAAGCCAGATCAGGCTTCCACCGGCGTAGTAGTGCTGCATGGCGCGGGGGAAGGTGAACAGCCCGGTTTCGATGTCGGATGGTGGGGTGTCGTGGTCGCTGGCGTCGGCCGCGGCGGCGAGTGCGGCGCGGGTACCGGGGATGTCGCCGAGGTGGGCCAGGCATTGTGCTTCGCCGCTGACGATCCGGGCCAGGCCCGCGCCGGTGGGACGCAGTGCCATCCCGGCGTGGATGTATTGGAGGGCGTCGCGGTGCCGGTTCGCGAAGCGCGCGATCAGGCTTTGGGTGCCTCGCGCCCATACCGCAAGGCCGGTGTGTCCGGCGAGGTCCGCGCACATCAGGGCGGCGCGGGCGTGGGTCATGGCCGGGCCGGGTTTACCCAGGTCGATGGCGCCGTAGGCGAGAATCCCGGAGAGCTGCCCGGCGATCAGGTAGAGGTCGTGGATCTGCGCGGGCCGGCGGGCCTGGTCGAGGACGGCCAGGACCCGGGTGCGGGTGTCGATGCTGTCGGCAAGGACCGCCTCGGGGGGTCCGGCGATGTAGTCGAGGGAGAGCCGGGCGACGTCGTCGGCGAGCTGGTCGAGAACGAGTGGGTCGACGGTTGCCGCGCCGAGCCGTTCCAGGATGGCGGCGGACTGGCGGGCGGCGGCGGTGACCAGGGTGTCGGGGGCCATGTCGAGTCCGGCAGCGGCCGGGATCGCGAGGGACACCGTCCGGCGGGTGGGCAGCGTTTCGGTGGTGCTGGTAGCCGGCGGGGTGTCCGGGCTGGTCTTGTCGCTTTCCAGGCCGAGCCGGGCGCGGGGGATGTTCAGGCCGCTCGCGAACCGCTCGAAGACGGCCAGGGTCATGACCTGCCGTTTGCCGTTGCGGATCTCGCTGATGTGGGACTGCGGCATGCCACAGGCGGTAGCGATCTGCCCCTGGGTGGCACCGGTCCACTTCTGAAAGATTTTCAGCACCGCGGCCATGTCGCGCTGCTCCAGGGCGTGGGCCATCTCGGGGCGGTCCCACAGACCGGCGGGTGCGGCGGGGAGTTCGCGGTTACGTGATGTCACGGCTGCCTCCCGGGCGGGACAGGGGGACGCGGCGGGTTTCAGGCTGTGCACTGTCCGCCAGTGTAACCACCGGGTGTATACGGCCGGCGACCTTTTCAGCGCTCGTGTAGCTCGTAATCGTGGCCGGTGGCCGGTCCGCTCCGGGTGGGAGAGCGCTGCTTTCCGGGCGGGCTGGGCCGGTGTCCCAACAAGGGGAAAACGACCACGAGACGGGGTGCGGCCGGTGACGGCAACCACGACAGGCCCAGCGGACGACGGAAACGCGGAGGAACGGCCATCGGTGCTGTACGGGGTGGTGCGGTTCGAGCCCGGTGGGGAACGCCGGGTCCGCGATACGACGATCACGTTTGATTCGGCGGCGTCGGCGGAGGTGTTCGCGGTGGAAAGCGGCTGGCACGACTATCAGGTGACCCCGCTGTTCTTCTTCGTCGACCGTGCCACGGCGCCGGCGGCGGGCCGGCTGCTGCTGGGGGCGGCGCTGGCCCGGTCGGTGCGGCGGGCCGGCGGCCGATGAGCGGCGGGGAGCACGCCCGGGTCACCGCGCACGGGGACATCCACGCGATCACGATTTTTCCGGCGGATCGTCCGGTGGACGTGCTGGATGCCTGGGCTGCACTGCCGGACGGGGTGGGGTTCGCCGACGCGTTCGGGGATGTGGAAGTGACGTTGGTGTTCCGTCCGCTCGGCGACCTGCTGCCGCCGGGGCCGCCCGGCGGGATGTCCGGCGCGCCGGATTGAGCGTGCAGGCGGCCGGTGCCGTCCCGCGATAAGCGGTGGCGGCGGGGGCTGGGGTGGTGTGCAGGGGTCAGGATCCCGCAGGCGGCAATGCCCGCCCCGGGGTGCTGGCCCCTTTACCTGTGGGCGTGCGCGGTGACGAGTTCTTCGACCGTGGCCAGTCGGAGGCTGAGGTCGGCAAGCTGTTGTTCGATGCGGCCGATACCGGCGAGGATCTCCCGTTCGATGGCCGGCGGTGCCGTGCCGGTCGGGCTGGTCCCGGCGGTCAGGACGCGGATCAGGTGGTCGTCGGGCCAGTCAAGGGCGTGGGCGACCGCGGTCAATGTGGCGTTCTGGACCCGTCGGCCGTGCGCGCCGTGCTGGATGCGGCGCAGGGTGGCCACCGACACCCCGGAGGCGTCCGCGAGTGCCTTCTGTCCGATCCGCTGCTGGGCCATCCGGCTGTTGACCGCGTCGGCGACCGCGTTCCAGTCCTCGTCGGGGCGGGGGCTGCGGGCGGTGTGCACCGGAACGCCGTTTGACATATAGCAAAGGTAACCCGGCTGACCGTGCCGGCGATACTGATCTTCCGGGGGGTGCCGTCGAGTATCCGGTGGCTGTATACACCGGCTGGAAAGCGCTTGGCGAGCGCTTTGTAAGCCGTGCACTGTATGTCCTGCAACGACCGACGGCCGGCACCCGCCGGCACACTGACAAGGTGGGACGAGGTGACAACGGCGATGGCGGTACCGCAACGGATTCCCGTGGCGTTCACGGACGTGTTCCCGCACGGCGCCTACGTGCTCGGGGTGGAACCGGTCAACGACTTCGACAAGGCGAAGGCGGG
>NZ_JWIO01000079.1 GCF_001017755.1 Protofrankia coriariae | reverse complement strand
GGTGACCTCCCCGCCCTACTGGGGCCTACGCGACTACCACACCCGGACCTGGACCGGAGGCCACCCCGGCTGCCGGCACACCCGCACCTGCACCATCACCCGCACCGACGGCGGCCCACCGACCACGACCTGCCAGCGCTGCGGCGCAACCGTCGAGGACCGGCAGTACGGCCACGAACCCACCCCCGACGCCTACATCGCCACCCTGCGCCGCGTCTTCACCGCACTCGCCCGCGTCCTGACCCCGACCGGCACCGTCTGGCTCAACCTCGGCGACTCCTACAGCACCGCCCGCCCCGGCCGCACCACCGATCCCCTGCGCACCAGCACCCTGGCCGGCCGGGACGCCGCCGCCGTGCGGCGGGAGTCGGTACGCGCCGCCGGGGTCGACCGCATCGGGGCGCTGCCCGCCAAGAACCTGCACGGGATGCCGTGGCGGGTCGCCTTCGCCCTCCAAGCCGACGGCTGGATCCTGCGCAACGCCATCATCTGGCACAAACCCAACGCCATGCCCGAATCGGTCCGCGACCGGCTGTCCACCCGCTACGAACTGCTGTTCCTCCTGGTCCGCCAGCCGCGCTACTACTTCGACCTGGACGCGATCCGCGAACCGCTGGCCCGCCCAGAAGCCCTCGCCGAGGGCATCGTCATCGGCGGCGCGCGCAAAGGCCGACACGGCGGTATCGACGCCACCCGGCGCCGCCGCGGCGCCAGCGTCTACGGCACCGGTAAATACCAGCAGCTCGCAGCCTTCCCCGGCGACCCGCCCGGCGCGGCGATGCGACCCACCGGCCGGCAGCACACCGCCGCCCACCCCGCCGGGCGCAACCCCGGCGACGTCTGGTCGATCAGCACCCGGCCGCTCCGCCAGGCGCACTACGCCGCCTACCCCGTCGACCTGCCGCTGCGCTGCATCGCCGCCGGCTGCCGCCCCGGCGGGGCCGTGCTCGATCCGTTCTCCGGCGCCGGCACCACCGGCCTCGCCGCCCGCCAGCTGGGCCGGACCTACCTCGGGATCGACCTGAACCCGGCGTTCCACGACATCGGCCTGACCCGCCTCGGCCTGCGCCCCGCAGACGCCGCCACCGAGCGGAGGGCCGCATGAACGCCGCCGCGCCCGACCCGGCCCGCCCATCAGCACCCGACCACCCCTCCGGCCCCGCGGCGCGGACGTCGCCGTACCACACCGAGCCCGGGATACGGCTCTATCTCGGCGACGCCCTCACCGTCCTCGGTCGACTCCCGACCGGCTCGGTCGACTGCGTGGTGACCTCCCCGCCCTACTGGCGCCTGCGCAGCTACGACACCCCCGACAGCGGCGACCGGCCGCCAGCCGTCGCCGACGCCTACGGGCGGGAAGCGACCCCCACCGCCTACCTCGACCGGCTACGGACCGTGTTCACCGAGATCCGTCGACTGCTCGTCCCGACCGGCACCGTCTGGCTCAACCTCGGCGACAGCTACGCGGCCAACTCCGACGGCTACCACCGCACCCGACCCGGCCACCCCCACCAGCCCCGCTACCGGCCGCCCGCCGGCATACCGCACAAGAACCTGCTCGGGATGCCATGGCGGGTCGCCCTCGCCCTACAGGCCGACGGGTGGATCCTGCGGAACGCGATCATCTGGCACAAACCGCATCCCNCCGCCACCGACCGGCTCGCCACCCACCACGAGCTGTTGTTCCTCCTGGTCCGCCAGCCGCGGTACTACTTCGACATCGACGCGATCCGCCAGCCCTACACCGGCGACCGGACCCTCGCCCGCCGGACCCACCGCGGCGGCACCCGCCCGCACGCAGCCTCCGCACCCCGCAGCCCCTGGCCACCCGACCAGGCCACAGCCCTCCGCGGACGCAACCCCGGCGACGTCTGGACCCTCCCCACCCGGCCCACACCGGCCGAACATCCACCGGCCTTCCCGCTCGAGATCCCCCTGCGGTGCATCGCGGCCGGCTGCCCACCCGGCGGCGTCGTCCTCGACCCCTTCAGCGGCGCCGGCACGACCGGCCTCGCCGCCCACCGGCTGGGCCGGACCTACCTCGGTATCGACCGCAACCCCGCCTACCACAGATTCTTCCGGCGCGCCTTCCGCACACTCCAGCAGCAGGAGATGAGGAACGGCACAGCCGTGTGAGGAGCGTTCCGGAATCTTAACGTCGGAGGCCCACCGGAACGCGCCTGGTCCTGCTGATACCCGTAAGGAGGGTGGTCAGCGGTGACGCGCCACCTGGTAGGCACGGGGCTCCTAGCCGGCATTCCCCGACCGGGGCCTCTCCTTTCGACTGGCCGGCGTTACGCTCCCAGGCCCGGGCCCAACGGCTTCAGCGTAGCTGGACTGCCGTTGCGCGCGGTGATCGCAGACTGCACGATCGGCGCGACAGTAGAGTGGGAGCGCGAAGCGATGAGCGATCGCTCTGGGCCAGGCCGAACGGTGCTCACTGGCGGTGTTCTCTACCGCAGCGGCGACGAGGCACTGTCATGGCAGTTTCGGCTCATACCACCGGCACAGCTGGCCAGGCCGGATGACGGACGCGTGCGAGCCGCATTCTACGGCCGCACCAACGCCCGTGGCGTGAACGGCATCCACATGCTCGCCCGCCAGTTCAAGGCATGCCAGGAGACTGCCGAAGGGCAGGCCGTTCTGACCGGGTTCTTCTACGATCTGCCCGAGCCGGTCGACGAGATCATGGTTCTGGCTTTTTCGGGTGTTGGAGGCCCGCCCCGCCGGGACGGTGGACGTGACGACCTCGCGGCTTCGCTCGGCCGCGAGGACCGCGATTTCGATCCGATCATCTGCTCTTCCCTCGACCGGCTCTTATGTAAACGGGATGAGCTGCACACCTGGGAAATCTTGTTAGATCAATATCAGGTACCGGTCATAACTGCCGACGGCGCCCTGGCATGGTAATAGCGGTATGCCGAGATACAGAAGGTCCGCAGAAGCAGAATTCGTCGATCGTCCCCGGTCTCACCATCCAGCTTCGGGTCTTCTCGCTTGTGTCCACTTCCCCGGTCAACGATTGGGCAGATCTTTGCCGTTAGGCGGGTAGACGAGATGGATCCGCAGATGGAGTCGGCGGGATCCCCTGAGCACGGCGACGAGTTTCCGGAGACGGCGGGCGCTCCGTCGATGGACTTCGAGGTCCACATCATCGACGGGGCAGATGGCGAACGGCTGGCCCACGAACAAGCAAAGGTGATCAAGGATGTGTTGGAATGGCTAGACCAGCAGCGATCCAACAATGGGCGGAATCGCGCCGCGTAGCCAGCCCGCACACCGCGGGCGCAGGAGGAACACAGGAAGCCTCCTGGCTGATCCGGGCGGCCTGGGCTGGCCGCACCTCGACCTACGACCAGCAGGACCCGACGCTGTCGCTGCCTCGTCAGCTGCGGACGTGCCAGGATGTGCTGCCCGAGAACGCGGTCGTCGTCGCACACTTCTACGACATCGAGTCCGGGCGCCGGGAGCTCGCCGAGCGCGGCCTGAGCAACGCCCACGAGATGTTTCAGATCCCCATCCCCCGCGACGGCGGCATCACGGACCTCTTGGAGGAGGCGAAGCGGCCCGACCGGCGCTTCGATGTGGTGATCTGTGAGTCCATCGACCGGATCTCCCGGCGCGCCTACGTCGCCACCGAGATCGAACACCAGCTTGAGCAGGCAGGAGTGCCGCTCCTCGCTGCCGACGAGCCGCTCCGGCTCGGCCAGGGCCAGGGTGGCCGCCGGTCGAAGACGGCGACCCAGGTGCTCACCCGCCGCGTCAAGCAGGGCGTCGCCGAGTGGTACGTCACCGAGATGCTCGAGAAGTCCTGGGACGGCACCGAAGTCCACACCGAGCAGGGCTACAACATCGGCAAGCCCTGCTACGGGTATGTCCCGGACCGCATCCCGCACCCGGTCCCGGCGAAGCGCGCCCGAGGGCAGAAGAAGATGCGGCTCGCCGTGCACCCGGTCGAGGGCCCCGTCGTCACGAAAATCTTCACGATGCGCGTCGCCGAACGTCTCGGCTATCAGTCGATCGCAGACAGGCTCAACCTCGATCTCGTCATCAACCCGCCACCCACCCCCGTCGAGATCACTCGGGCCGTCGGGCGCTGGACCTACTCCAACGTCCGGGACGTGCTCACCAATCCGAAATACACCGGGCACATGGTGTGGAACCGCCGGGCCCGCAAGGGCAAGGGGAAAAATCGGATCAACCCCGTTGAGGATTGGGTCTGGTCCCCCACAAAGGTCCACGAGGCTCTCGTGAACCTGGAGACCTATGTGCAGGCCCAGCAGATCGCCAAGCACCGCGAACGGTCCCGGACGGCTCCAGGCCAGAGCAGCCACGCCGATGCCGCCCACACCTACACGCTGCGCAGCTTCCTGTCCTGCTCGCTGTGCGGGCGCCGGATGTGGGGCAAGCACCAGCGGGGCACCGTCTACTACCTCTGCTATCCCAAGAAGAACTACCAGCCGACTGGCCACCCCACGACCAGCATCTGGGTACGAGAGGACGACCTTCTGCACGGGCTGTCCACGTTTCTGAGCGAGCGGGTGTTCGGGCAGTACCGCCAGGATCTGCTCAGCCGGAAGCTCCAGATCGTCGACGACGAGCGCCGGCAGGAACGTGAACGGCGCCGAGCCGAGATCCGCCGCCGCATCGCCGACGCGGAGACCAAACGCAAGCGGCTCGCGATGAACTTCGCCCTCGTCGAGGATCCCGACGAGGAGTTCATCCGTGACATCAACGAAGGCCGCGCCAAGCTCCAAGTCGAGCGCGACAAACTACAGCAGCAGCTCACGACTCTCGAAGACGAGATCGACCAGGCGCCGAACGCAGCCCTGCTCGACCAGCTGCCCGTCACCCCGGTCGATCTCACCGGCCTTCCAGACGATCTTTCCCGAAGACTGTTCGAGATCCTCCGCTTGCAGATCCGCTACGACCGCCGGACGCACCGCGCTGCCTGCCAGATCGCTCTCGCCGGCACAACGATCCAGACCATCACCCGCGAAACCGCGCACATCGCATCGATCCTGTCCCCCGTCGCCGCCACGACCGGGGCACGACGGGTTAGCACCCCCAAGGAGCCGGGTATGATATCTCCTAAAGTAGGGATCATGCACGGGTTTGCGCGTAGCCCCGTTGGGGGCACGCTCCGTAGCTGTTTTGTGGCTGAAGGTAGCCGATCGAGATACTTCCGGACCAGCGCCGATGGCGGCAGGTCATCATTTGATTGCTCTTGGTTAGCAAGTTGGGTGCCTGCACTGTCCCGTTATGGGACGGCTCGTCCTGCACGGGTTCGTCCCATACGAGGGTGCTGGTCGACCTGTGAGTCGTTGGCCGCGCGGGACGATGAAGTCGCGGGGTGAGCGGCAGCATCGCGCTGTCGCTGTCGACCTGCAGAGACTCGCTCTGGCCGTCGACTGTGGTCGTCGTAGCGCGGTCTCGCTGGTGCTGCTGGGGTTCAGTGCATCGTCGGCACCGTCTCGGCCCGCAGCGGGGTATGAGCTTGGCGTTGTATTAACCGGGGCTCATACTCGGGATGGTGATCGTCGACTGGACCGACGAGTTCGACCGCTGGCTGACCCGCGCGGAAGAACAGGGAGGCACCCTCCTCGCCGTCGCCGTCGCGCTCCTGCAGGCGCTCACTGAGCTCCTGGCCAGACCTTTCGAGGAGTCCCCGACTTTCAAACGGGTACGGCAAGCCCGCCGCCACGAGCTCTGGCGCGTCGCCCACCCGTTCGATCCGGACGTCGCGGTCCGGATCATCTGCTGGTTCCCCGCCGACGACCGCGTCGTGGTCGCGTTGATCGGGTTCGACAAGAAGACGATCGGCGACGTGTTCTACGCCAGCAAGGAGACACCCCATGACCGACAACGAGACGACCGAGGGCGACGTCACGTTCCTCCGCGGCAACGATCGCATCCGTCAGCTAGCCCAGCGGCCCGACATCGCTGACGAGGTCGCCCAGGTCCGTGCGAGCATGGCCGAAGCCGACCGTACCTACGCGATGGGCTTGGCCGCGCTCCGCCAGGCTGCCACACTCACCCAGGTCGAGCTTGCTCGCCGCATGGGTGTCACCCAGGCAGTCATCAGCCGCATGGAACAGCCGCACGACCTCCTGTTGTCGACGCTCAACGCCTACCTGGCGGCCATCGGCGGCACTGCCCACATGATCGTCCGTTTCGCCGACGGCCACGAAACCACCCTCGACCTCGCCAAACTCGCATAACCGGACAGCGGGTCGTCGGCCGCCTGGCGGTCGCATTCGAGGCTTGGGCGCCCATTTCGAGCACCGGGGCCGGTCTTCTGGCTCCCTGGCCCGGTGGACTGAGGGTTGTGGAACCTGTGGACTCCGAAGTCCCGGGAACCATCGATGTCCCGAGGGACACTCGGAAGACCACGGATGCGGTCGGGCGCCCTAGCGGACTCCCGCCACGCACGCACATAGCGTGCGCGCATGGGATCAGGCCACGACGATCAGTCGGTGGGCGCGTCTTCGACGCCGAGCAGCCGGCGAGGCGGCGAGCGTCGCGAGCCGCCCACCATGGTCTTTGAGATCCACTGCTTGGACGGTGAGCAGGGCAAGCGTCTCGGCCTCGTGCAGGCAAGAGCGATCCACGATGTTCTGGCCTGGATAGCCCAGAACCGGCTGAACGGGGCCGCGCCCGACACCTCGACCGAATCCGATCACGGGGTCAATCCTGCGCTTGAGGCGGACCCGCACCTCCCTGATCAACAAGATGGCGACCGGTCGGATCACTAGTCCGATTTCACGTTTCCAAACTTCGCCCGCATAGAGGGCATCAAGAATTTGGTTGCCAACAATGGCTGATAAAAGAAGCAGAATCACGCAACGCTAAAGCGGCGAACTCTCTGCTTCCGAGCCTGTCTGGAGCATGTCGACAGTTGAAGCCACGAGGAGGAACGGTCCAGGCGAGGGTGACGAGGCTGGCGAAGATGAGGAGGTGGCGTACGGGTCGGATCTGCTGGGGGTGGCGTTTTGGCGGGAGAGTTCGTGGGTGCCGAGGAGGACCGTTGACCGGACTACCGGGCGGA
>NZ_JWIO01000078.1:2435-7463 GCF_001017755.1 Protofrankia coriariae | reverse complement strand
GGCGGGCCGAACCCGCTGGGCGCTGCCGGCGCGGCCGGCGGCGGTGGCGACGTGTCCTCCACCTCGCCGCCGAAGGAGCTGATCAGCTCGGCGAGCCCGCCGGCGAAGCCCTGCCCGACCGCGGCGACCCGCCAGACACCCTTCCGGTACAGATCGCCGATGATGATGGCGCGCTCACTGGTGAAGTCCGCTCCGGTGAAGGCATAGCGCAGGACCTCGGCACCGCCGACGACGATCCGGAGGTAGCCGGCGGAGAGCTGGGACGCCGAGCCCGCGCCGTCGATCGCCGCGCAGAACGACAGCTTGTGGATGCTCGCCGGCACCTTGTCCAGCGTCACCCGGAACGACTGGGTGTCACCGGCCTGCTCGCCCAGGAGCTGGATCGACCCCTCCGGGGATGCCGGCTGGTTGAAGAAGACGAAGTAGTTCTCGTCGGAGAGCCGGTCGTTCGCGTCCAGGCCGAAGCAGGAGACGTCCCAGGCGAGGCCGGGCGCGGTCAGCGCGATCCCGATGTAGAGGTCGGTGCCCGGGGTGACCGCGGACAGATGGCTCTTCTGTCCTCGGTTGAACTGTTGGACCACCGCGCTCCCCTTCAGCGTTGACCCGTCACGTCGGTCTGCCCCGACACCGGGCGCCCGGGACGGGCGCGGACCCGCACGAAACCGGACTGACCGGGTGCTCGCTTCGCCGGAGGCGTCTAGAAAACTAGCAGCCCGGCCAGGATCTCTTCGATGGCCCACGGCGGTCCGGGCTCTGTCAGCCGGCGGACACCGCGAGCCGCCGACCTGCGCTTCGGGCACCTGGCCGACGCCACGGGCGGCACCGGCATGCGCGTCCCAGGACCATCCGGACGATCCGGACGGCAAGCGGCCCTGCCCAGCGCCACCGGGGTGGCTGCCGGCGTGACCAGGTCGCGGGCTGACGCCCGACGGCGTTCACTGGAGTCATGCGGTATGTCGACGGAGTAACGACAAAGAAGAAGATCTCCGTGATCGGGCTGGGGACCTGGCAGTTCGGTTCCCGGGAGTGGGGCTACGGCGCGGCCTACGCCGGCAGCGAGGCACCGGCGATCGTCCGGCGTGCGCTCGAGCTCGGGGTGACTCTCTTCGACACGGCCGAGCTGTACGGCTTCGGGCGCAGCGAGCGGATTCTCGGCTCCGCGCTGAAGGACGCCGGCGCGCTCGAGACGTCCTTCATCGCCACGAAGCTGTTCCCGGTGCTGCCGGTCGCGCCGGTCGTCGAGCAGCGCGCGGTGGCCAGCGCCAACCGGCTCGGCGTCCGGCAGATCGATCTCTACCAGGTACACCAGCCCCACCCCGTGCTGCGCGACACCAGCACCATGCGTGGCATGGCGGCGCTGCAACGGGTCGGTCTCGTCGACGCGGTCGGCGTCAGCAACTACTCGCTGGAGCGCTGGCAGGCGGCCGAGGAGGCGCTCGGCGCCCCGGTGCTGTCCAACCAGGTGCAGTTCAGCCTGCTGCACCCGCAGCCCGAGCGGGAGCTGGTGCCCCACGCGGTGAAGAACGACCGACTGATCATCGCCTACAGCCCGCTCGCGATGGGCGTGCTCTCCGGCCGCTACACCCGGGAACGCCGCCCGACGTCGTTGGCGCGTACGTCGCATCCGCTGTTCCTGCCGGAGAATCTGGACGCGGCACGGCCGGTGCTCAACGTCCTGCGTGACGTCGCCGCGGCGCACGACGCGAGCCCGGCGCAGATCGCGCTGGCCTGGGTGGTCCGGCATCCGAACGTGGTGGCGATCCCCGGGGCCTCCAGCGTCGCCCAGCTGGAGAGCAACGTCGCCGCCGCCGACATCGAGCTGACCGACGAGGAGTACGGCGCGCTGAAGAACGCCTCCGACACGTTCACGCCGACCGGTGGTGGGCGGGCCCGGGTCACCGCCATCCTGCGCGGCGGGCTGCGCCGGCGCTGACCGCCGGCCGCTACCGCGTCGCGTCCGTCCCGGTCGCCTCGGCTGGGACGGACGCGGCAGCCNGGCAGCCGCGGCGCGTGGCCGGTCGGGATTCCGGCCGGACGCGGTCTCCGCCAGCCGTGATCCTGCTGGCCGGGTGTGGCCCCGACCGGGCGGCTGGCCTGATCGGTTGGCTTGGTTGGTTGGCTTGGTTGGTTGGCCTGGTCGGCTGGCGCCGTGGTCAGTCGGGGCTCGGGGCGGACACGACGTGGAACGGCGGGCATACCGCCGAGGAGTGGTGCGCGGCAGCTTCCAGCGCGAGCTGTACGCGATCCTCCGGGCTGAGATGGCCGCTGCCGTGCAGGGAGCCCAGGGCGAACTCCTCACCGCAACCGACCGCGTCGTAGAGGTCGATGCTGCGTCCGATCTGGAAGTCGGAGTCGATGCGGTACAGCCGGCCACGGATACCGGCCAGGAACACCCCGCCGGCCTCGGATCCCGACTCGGTGCGCGTGTAGCCGCCCTCGCGCAGACAGTCACGCACCGCGGAGATGAAGTCGGTGGCCATGAACCGGTCGACGTCCCATGTCTGGGGGGCGGGTGGGATCAGGCTGTACCTCAGGAGCTGCCCCATCCGGAACGACGACGTGAAACCCATGATGAACTCGCCGTTACGGAACACCTTGGTGTCAGCGCGGACGGTGATGGAGTAGCCGGCCACTCCGGCACTGTCACCACCGATGATCACCCTGCCGTCATGCTCAAGACCGACGATGCAGGTCACAAGAGGGCATCGTATCGCCTGGATGCAGGGTTATGTCCGACAAGTACGCATGGACCGGGGTCACCTCCACGACTCGATCCAGTCGGTCACAGTACGCCACAAAATGACAGGTCGCGATACCGGCAATACAATCAGTTGCCGTCACAGCTGGTTCTCGTCACAGCCTGTTCTCATCGCAGCCTGTTCTCATCGCGGCTCGTGCTACGGCAACGGACCGGACTGGACGGCGGGGACAGCGCCAACGCGGTGCGCCCCGGTGTAGACGTTCATGGAGTCACCGCGGACGAAGCCGATCAGCGTCATCCCGGCGTCCGCGGCCAGCTCGACCGCCAGCGACGACGGCGCCGACACCGCGACCAGCGCCGGAATCCCGGCCAGCAGGGCCTTCTGGGTCAGCTCGAACGACGCCCGGCCGCTGACCACCAGCATCCGCCCGCGCAACGGCAGCGCGCCCTCGCGCGCCGCATGGCCGACCACCTTGTCCACCGCGTTGTGCCGGCCGACGTCCTCCCGGACCACGAGCAGGTTCCCGGCGGCGTCGGCGATCCCGGCGGCGTGCAGCCCACCGGTGCTGGCGAAGACCTTCTGCGCGGCGCGCAGCCGCTCCGGCAGCGCCAGTACCACCTGCGGGCGCAGCACCAGCGGGTCGTCGTCGACGGTGAACCGGCCACGCAGCCGTACCCCTTCGATGCTGGCCTTCCCGCACAGCCCGCAGGAGCTGCTGGTGTAGAAGGCCCGTTGCAGGCTGGCGTCGGGCGGGGGAACCGTCGGGGCGAGGGTGATGTCCAGGACGTTGTAGGTCTGGTTGTAGGTCTGGACGCTGTACGTCTGGCTGTACGTCTGGTGGTGGGTCTGCCCGCCTGCCTCGTTGGTGCCGGCGCAGTAGCGTATGCCCAGCACGTCCGAGCCGGCGCCGATGATCCCTTCGCCGACGAGGAAGCCGAAGGCGAGGTCGACGTCGTGCCCGGGCGTCCGCATGGTGACGACGAACGACCGTCCCGCCACGCGCAGTTCCAACGGCTCCTCACCGGCAATGCTGTCGGGGCGTGCCGTCCGCCCGCCGTCGGCGCGGATCCGCAGCACCTGCCGACGTACCGTCACCCGTCCCACGGCGTCCACACTGCCGTACCCGGCCGGCGGCGGCCAGTGCGCCCCAACGGCGGTACGACCCGTCCGCCATGTTGGGGTAAGGCTGTATGACGCGGGACGGTCGCGGGTCGCGCCAATCCTCGTGTGAGAGCGTAGGAGCGCCCGGCGACGATGTCCGGTATCGGTTGGGACGCGCGGCGCCGGCGCCGCGACGACGGGCATCACGGACACGGCACACGTAGCCACAGGCACAGCAGACATGACAGGCATGTATGACAGGCATAACCGATATGAGGAGTGGGCGGGGCACGTGGGCATGAAACGGATGATGGCGCGGCTCGGGGTGGGCAACGCCGACGTCGAAACGGTCCTGGACCGCCCCGAGGTCCTGCCCGGCGGTCTGGTCACCGGGACCGTGACCATCAAGGGCGGCAAGGTCGACCAGGAGGTCAACGAGATACGGGTCGCGCTCGAGGCCACCGTCGAGGTCGAGACCGACGACTCCACCTGGTACGAGAACGTCGGCTTCGGCACCCGCAGCATCGGCGGAAAGTTCACCATCGCCGCCAACCAGGAGACCAGCGGACGCTTCGAGCTGCCGGTCCCCTGGCAGACCCCCATCACCGACGTGGGTGGCTGGCACCTGCGCGGTATGAAGATCGGCGTGAAGACCACGGTGGACATTCCGGGCGCGATCGACCCCGGCGACCTCGACCCGGTGAGCGTGCACCCGCTGCCCGTCCAGGAGGCGATCCTCGCCGCGCTCGGCGACCTCGGCTTCCGGTTCCACTCCGCGGACGTGGAGAAGGGCCGGCTGGCCGGCTCCGACCTGCCCTTCTACCAGGAGATCGAGCTGCACCCGGGCGGGGAGTACGCCCGTCGCATCAAGGAACTGGAAGTGACCTTCCTGGTCGACGCCGCCGGCGTGGACGTGGTGCTGGAGGCCGACCGGCGCGGCGGGCTGCTGCGCGCCGGCGGGGACGCGCTCAGCCGGCTGCGGGTCGGCCACCACGACACCGACCGGCATCACCTCGCCGGTCTGCTGCACGAGCAGCTCCAGCATCTCGGCGCCCGCCGCGGCTGGTTCTAGGGTCTCCGGGACGTCTGCGCGGTGGCGTTCCCCTCGAGTACGCGGTGACGTCCCCGGTGCGCCGCCGGGAACCCGCCCGGGTGCGGCGAAGCGCGCGGCTCCCGACCCGGACGCGGTTCGCGTTCCGTGAGGTACCGGCGGCCGATGCCGCCG
>NZ_JWIO01000078.1:1914-2397 GCF_001017755.1 Protofrankia coriariae | reverse complement strand
CCGCGATGCTGGCGGCGGCCGTCGTCGTCCGGCTGGCGGCGGTCGTCGGCTACGCACCCGCCCTGTGGTTCAACGACAGCTTCGAATACCTCGGGGTGGCGCTGCGGCCGGAGCCATACGTGGTGCGGCCGTCGGGCTACAGCTTCTTCCTGATGCTGCTGGAACCGTTCCACAGCTTCCGGCTCGTCGTCGTCGTCCAGCACCTGCTGGGCCTGGCCGTCGCCGTCATGATCTACGTGCTGCTGCGCCGGCACGGGACACCCGACTGGCTGGCCGCTCTCGCCACCGGCCCGCAGCTCTTCGACGGATACCAGATCCAGATCGAGCACATGGTGATGGCCGAGACGCTGTTCACCGTCCTGGCGGTGGCGGCCGTGGTGGCCCTGCTGTGGTGGCGCCGGCCGACCACGGTCGCAGCCCTGGTCGCGGGCGGGCTGCTGGCGGGGGCATCCCTGACCCGCACGGTCGGCCTGCCGCTGGCGG
>NZ_JWIO01000078.1:0-1908 GCF_001017755.1 Protofrankia coriariae | reverse complement strand
GGTCGGCCTGCCGCTGGCGGTGGTGGCGGGCGGCTGGCTGCTGGCCCGCCGCCCGGGCTGGCGGCCGCTGCTCGCCTTCTGCCTGGCGCTGCTGATCCCCCTGGGCTGCTACGGCGCCTGGTTCCAGGCGGTGCACGGGCGGGCCGGCATCGTCGGCAGCGACGGGGTCTTCCTCTATTCCCGGACGACGTCGTTCGTGGACTGTGCCCGCACGCACCCGCCGGCCGACCTGGCGGTCCTCTGCCCGTGGGAACCGCCTGAGGCGCGCCAGCCACCGTCGAACTACATCTGGCACGCCGGCACACCGTTGGACGGCATTCCCGGCGAGGCTCCCAGCCCGGCGGGCCAGGTTTTCAGCCCGGCGAAGGAATCGCTGGCCGGCAGGTTCGCCCGCCGGGCCATCGTGACACAGCCGCTGGACTACGCCGGTATCGTGATAAGGGATTTCTCCCGGACGTTCGGGCCGCGGCTGACCGACTACCCCAATGCAGGCATGGTGCGTCCCTTCCTGTTCCACGTCCCACCCGACCCGGTCCCCGACCGGACGTACATTCCCGGCGGCAGCGCTTCCGAGGACGTCCACACCTACGAACACGGCGACGGCACGCACCGCCTGCGCCAGCCGTTCGCCAGCTGGCTGGAGGGCTACCAGCTTCGGGTGGCCATCCCCGGGCCGGTGCTGGGCCTGCTGCTGCTCGGCGCCGTCCTGGGCACCGGGCTGGCGGGCCGGTATCGTCCGCACCTGCGCGCGCCGCTGGTCCTGACCACCGCCGTGGCGGTGACGCTGCTGGTCGTGCCGCCGGCAACGGCGGGTTTCGACCACCGTTACGTCCTGCCCGCGCTCGCCTTCCTGCCAGTCGCGGCGACGTTGGGCTGCCGGGTACTCGCCACCGGGGTCACCCGGCTGACGGCAGGGCGGGCCCGTGCCATTAGTTGATCTTTCTCGGGTGGCCGCGGTGCTGCCCACCTACACGTTGGGCGCGGAACTCGGCAGCGGCGGGCACGGTCTGGTCCTCGCCGGGCACCACCAGGGCCTCGGCCGGGACGTGGCCATCAAGATCCTGTCCGCGACGGCGGACCCCGACCTGCCCACCACCTTCGCCACCGAGGCGCGGCTGCTGGCCGGGCTCGACCATCCGCACATTGTCCGGATCTACGACTATGTCGAGCGCGACGGCCTGTGCCTGCTCATCATGGAACTGCTCGCCGGGGGGACGCTGTCCCGCCGGCGCCGCACGCTGTCCGCCGAGGACGCCTGCGCGGTGGGGCTGGCCATCGCCGAGGCGCTGGAGTGCGCCCACGCCAGGAGCGTGCTGCACCGCGACATCAAGCCCGACAACGTGCTGTTCTCGGGCAACGGCCTGCTGAAGGTCACCGACTTCAGCATCGCGAAGATCTTCGATGCCACGACGGTCGCCACCAACACGATCGTCGGTACGCCGAGATACATGGCCCCCGAACAGCTGGGCGGCGGACGCCTGAGCCCGGCCACCGACCTGTACGCACTCGCGATCATCCTCTACGAGATGCTCGCCGGCGCCCCGCCGTTCGGCCCGGACCTGTCCCTGCTGGCGCTGATCCGTCAGAAGGCCGACCGTCCCACACCGCCGCCCGCCGGCGTCCCCGAGCCCGTGGCCGCGACCCTCATGCGCGCTCTCGAGCGTGATCCGGCGCTACGGCATCCCAGCGCCCGGGCCTTCGCCCTCGACCTCGCCCGCGCCGCCGCCCTCGCGTACGGCCCACGCTGGACCAGCCGCTGCGAGATCGGCCTGCACGTCGCCGACGACGTCCGGGAGGCCGCGCGATACCCGGCCGGAGCGGGCGGGGCATCCGGGCTCGCCAGCAACCGGGCCGCCGCCGCGCCACCGGGCCAACCAACACCGGCGGGCCGACCGACGCCACCGGGCC
>NZ_JWIO01000074.1 GCF_001017755.1 Protofrankia coriariae | reverse complement strand
TTCTTATCTTAGCGGCATTGCCTCCTACAGTCATCTGACGATATCCAGGCCGATGGCTTTCAGCAGGTCGGCAAGCCATACCAGGCCGTACGTCGTGACTTTCGACGGATCGGCCAACGCCGACTGTAGATTGGCCAACGACTCACTGAGCTGTCCGACAGTCAGATCCGTTGGCTGCGCGTAGACATCATAGAGCAGCTCTCGCGGAATCGCCCAGAAGTAATCTTTGTCGAGAGACACCTCCGTCCCTGCTTCCTGTCGCAGATGTTCGATCAGAAGAGCGAACGCGGCGGTGAGCGTCTCAAGCGGGACGGACACGTGCTCACTCACTGGCCACCACCCCTAAGAATTTTGGAGATCTGCTTCTGAAAAGCTGAGATCTCCTGTTCCAGATGACGTATACGTCCATCGATGATTCGTTGCCGAATCGCCGGTGTCGGCGCACGCTCAAGAATACCTTGGTTATCGAATGCGTCAGGATCGACCCGGTACGCTTCCAGTTTAGCCCGATGTTCTTCGATCTGCCGCTGAAGCGATCTGATGGCCCGCTGTTCGGATGCCGTCAGCCCGCGGCCAGCGGCTTTCGAGGTGTCACGAAGGGCGTCGCCACCGACCATGAGCATCCGGCCGTCAGGAGTCACGGTCATGGCGAAACCCTGACGGGCAGCGCGCAGGTTGGCAGCCATGGCGGCAAGATGCGCTTCGCAGGCATTGAGCACCCGGTGGGTATGAGCCGCACCGGCGCGCAGGACACCAGCGGCGACACCTCCTCCACGCTGGACCTGGCCGGCACCACGGCCAAGACCGGCGGTGCTGAGACCTCGACTACCGGGGATACAGCCGAGCAGGGCGAAGCCGACGTCCCATCGGGATGCCTGGCCGTTGGCATACCGGGCCAAGGCGTCGGTCAGGAGCACGAGCGCAGCTGCGGACACCATCCATGCGACCGGCCCGCCGACGACCATAGCGGCCACCCCGAGGACCGCAACGGTGCTGGTCGCGAGGCCGATGGCAACATGCCAGACCCTGCCAGCGGCCTGTTGGATTTTCTCCCAGGACCACCACGGCTTGTCCCGGATCCCCGCGTGGGAGGCGCGCCGGATCATCGATACGCAGGTCCGTGCCGCATCCTGACGTAGCTGCTTCGCCGCCAGCGCGAGCTGACGGGCAGCATCCAGATCATCCTGTGCGGCCTGTACAGAGTCTCGCAACTGCTCCAGCCGGACCTGCGCGACCCGCTGGTCTCGGATCGCCTGTGTCACCTGCACCGGGTCAGGCAAAGGAAGATCCATCGCATGGGGATGGGAACCTGGCTCCAGCGCCATGATCCTCCGCGTCGCGGACGACAGCGCGGTCTGCGCCGGGCCGACAAGGATCTGAGCGTGATCGCGGCGGGCTCGCGCTTCCCGCCCCCGCGCAAGTGCCCGGTCGGCCTGTATCTGCGCGGAATCCAGGACCGGCGCATAGACGCGCAGCGCATCACCGGCCATCTGATACGACGTCGCAAGCTTCTGTAGCTGGCCGGGGAATATGCCCAGCTCCCCCCGAAACGCATCTCCCGCGGAACCAGTCCATACATGGATCACTTCACCGGTGGCTATCGCAGTAAGCTGCTTATGGGCGTGTTCGACGTCAGCGGCAAACGCCAGAAACCGTCGGGCCAGCTCCCGCACCGCGAACGGATCGCCCGGAGTCGGATCGCCATCGAGATCAAGTATCGGCCAGTCCGTCGGACGGTTCACCTCCCAGACCCGCCGGAGACGAGCGAGCGTGTGCCCCGCGGAACCGACGCATCGGAAAGTGCGGGCGGAAAGCGCTGTCGGGGCGACCGAAACCGCCTACGGTCGAGGTGGATACAGGTGAAAAAATTTGTCAGGGCATCGGAAACCACCTACGCCTCCTCTGGAGTGCTCAGCTGAGTACCGTGTTTTCGAGGCCTTCCAGGGCGGTGGTTACCGCGGTGACGGTGCCGGCGCCCAGCAGCAGGCCGTGTAGGAGGCGGGAGATCCGGCCACGGTCCGGCGCGTCCGCAGTGAGTTCCTCCTCGAGATCGTCGGTCGCCCGCCGCATCCCGTCCGGGTCCGTAAGATCGTCGGCGTTGTCCCGCAGCGCGGCGCGCAGGTTCTCCAGCACGTCGCGCGTCGCGGCCGGGACGGCGATCTGGTTGGTGACCTGGTTGTTGTCCCCGAAGACATTCCCCTGACCCGACACCGGACCAATGTTGTACGTGCTCACGCTGCTTCTCCCCTGGGGCTATCCGCCCTGCTGAGCATTGGTTACCTGTGCCTGGTCGCCGAAGACGTTGCCCTGGCCACTGACCTCGTTGACATTGAAGATGTTGCCGTTGTGAATGTTGTTGATCACCTGCTCGCTGTGCCGCTCGAACTCCGAGGTATCGACGTTGTGCCTTCGCAGGAACTCCACGATGTTCTCGAGAACCCGCCGCTGCAGCGTCTCGAGGTACAGACGCTGGTCCACGTCGGCGTAGTAGTAGTCCTTCAGGTCGGCGGCAACCTCCGCACGAACGCTGCGACGGGCTCCGTAGTCGATGACGACACCAGGGCGGATGCGATCCCGCCGCGTCGCCAGCGAGCGCCACCCGCGCAAGGTGAAAGACGGGCGGAAGTTCTGCTTGAAGGTCTGTTTAACGGCGGTCACGAAACGGTCCCAGTGTTCCATCGGAACGGTGGTGACCGCGAGGCAGGGGGCACCCAGCGGAGGCATGGCAACGGACACACCCTCGATGAAGAGCGTGTTGTTCTGGAGCAGGTCCGCCCGGACGAGATAGGTGAGGCCGAGCTGGTTTCCCGCGGTCAGCCGTTCGAAGACGAGATAGGTCCGGGCATAGCTGGTCGGATTACGCAGTACGTTCGTCAGGATGCCCTCGGGCATATGGGTGTAGGGCGGCTTTCCGGTGCCGGGTACAAGGCCTTGGACCAGCGGTGCGTCCACGCCGCTCACATACAGCTTCTCGCGTACGACAAGACCGGCAAGGGTGAGGTCGGGGACCGTTCGAGCCAGCCAGTCATGCAGATCGGCCTCGTCGAAGGGGATGATCTGCGAGCTGCCGTCCTGGATACCGGCCTTGCTGGTGTCCAACGTCACAACCCATGTGCCCAGGTGCGCGCCGCTGCCGACGAACGGGTTGGCACCGCTGAACGGCCCGCTGAAAACGATCGTGTTACCGGAGTCCACGGACTCGAGACGTTTTTCGATCATTCTGTCGACGCTGGATGCCAGGTCCGCGGGGTCCACATGCTGGTTCATGACGGCGACCGCCTGCGCCATGCAGTACAGCCGGTAGACCACCCGCAGCAGGAAGAGCAGCACCGGGATGGCGATGAACACGTAGGAGAAGAACAACACGCCGGCGCCGAACGAACCGCCCGGGTCCTCGCTGAAATAGTCGGAGGAGCCGCTTCCGCCAAACAGCGAACCGCACGCCGCCAACAGCAGGATGAGCGGGATGACGAAGCCGATGAGAACGGCGATCCCGGTGCGCAGACGCGCGGTGTTCCGTGCGCTGGCGGCATGGCGGACAAGCGCCACCATGCCGATACCGTGGTTCGGGTGAATGGCCCGGTATGGTTCGTCGAGAACCGTCGCCGCCACGGTGCGGGCCATGGCCTCGTTGAGGTGCACCGCCGAGCACAGATACCGGGTGGCCCGATCGGGATCGTGCTCGCGCATCGGCGGACCAGAAGAGGGCCGGCGTTGGGGCAGTGGAGGCGGCTGGCCATCCAGCCTCGTCCCGCAGTCCGGGCAGTACGCGTCACCTGGTTGTGGCAGGCCGCCACAGTGCGGGCACGCGCCGGTTTTCAGTATCGTCATTACGTCGGCTCCGTGGTGCGCTGCTGGACCGGCCGGCCGGCGCGCCGCACGGTAAGCGCGTCCGGCACACAGATCCGCTGGTTGACCGACACGCAGTATCGCACGGCCGTGACACCATGGTGACGGTGAGGGTCCGCAGAAGCGGTAAAGGGCGGCCACCCCCACCATCTATGACTACCGAACGTAAGGAAAAGGCGTGGCTTGATCCGGCGTCGCTGTCCGGTAGAACGATCAGAAAGAACATGTCGACCTGCGTGGATGCGTTACCGAAAACAAAGGATCCACGCTGTCGCGACATCCTCCATCTCATACGGAGAGTTATTTTTCTTCGTATCGGCGGGACGCTCGACAATCGTCCGGCCGGCTGTCGATACTCTCCTGGTCAGCCGCCGCCACGACCGGGGCGGCGTGAATCCCGTCCGCGTCCCGCCGGCGGGGCGTTTCCGCACCCATGGGAGGCGATGGTGTGGACCTGCGCCGCGTGCGGGTCGTCCCAACGACCGGGTGTCCGTTTCTGCACCGCCTGCGGAACGACGGCGCAGCCCACGGCACAGTCATCTCCTCCGTCGTCTCCCGTTCATCCTGATCATGATCGGCTTCAGCCCGATCCGCGTCGGGGCGCGACGCCTCCCACCGGAACAGGTCCGGGAAACAGCTCGTGGGCACCGGCCGGAGACGCCGCGTCCGACGGCACCGCCACGGACACGGACGAACTGACCCAAAGGGTCGGAGCGTCCGCACCCCCGTGGCCGCACCCTGGTTCACCGCCACCGCGGCCACGGAGTGCGGCGGCCCGTCGCGGCGGCGTCGCGCTGGCGATCCTGGCGATGCTGGCGGCAGCGATCGTTCTCGTCGTGATCCTCACGGGTCGTTCAGGTTCGGAGCGTGACAACGGCCAGCCCTCCGTCCCCGTGGCGGCCACGCCGACCACCTCGGCGCCGTCGCAGGCCGTCATCCAGCTCCGGACGATCGACGACCTGCTCAGCCGCAGCGGCAGCGCCCGAGGCACTGTCGTCGCGGCGGTCCAGCAGATTGCGAACTGCACCGACCTGAGCGGCGCCGAAACCGACCTTCTCAGTGCCGCGGCCGGCCGGGACGCCCTCGTCGACGAGGTCGACAGCCTCGCTGTCAGCGCCATTCCCGATGGCAGGGGCATGGTCGCCGACCTGCGGACGGCGTGGGTGGAGTCAGCGGCGGCGGACCGCGCCTACGCGGCATGGGCTCGCGAGGTGGCCGGTATCTGCGTCCCGCCGGCGCCGACGACCTCCTCCAGCCTCCTCGCCCAGCAGCACAGCGTGGAGGCCACCGTGGCCAAGCAACAGTTCGTCGCGTCCTGGAACGATCTGGCCCGCCGCTACGGGCTCGCCTCCCGAAGCGCCGACGAGATCTGAGCGGAAAGCGTAGGTGGAAACCGTCGTCCGAACAGCGAAAACCACCTACAACCGCGGCGAGCGTAGGTGGAAACCGTCATCCTCATAACGGAAACCACCTACACGGGCTGAGGCGGGCGTAGGCGGCTCTCCGCTGTCAGGCCCGAGTGAACCGAACCGCTCCGCGCGGGCAGCCGGTGCCGTACCGGTTCGTGGCTTGGGCGTCCGTCCGTTCGCCGGCACTGTCGCTACAGGGAATCGGCTGCCGTGAGCACGTCGTCGACGAGGTCGGCGGTGTCCTCGGTGCCGGCGGCGAGCCGGACCAGCCCCAGCGGAACCCCCGAGGCGACGATCTGCTCCTCGCTGAGCATCCCCGCCCACATCGCCGCGGGGCGCACGGCCAGGGACTCCACACCACCGAGGCTGACCGCTCGTCGGACGTGACGCAGCCGGTCGAGGAAGGCGTCGGCCGCCTCGTGGCCGCCGGCGAACTCGACCGCGAGCACCCCGCCGAAGCCACTCATCTGACGGGCCGCGAGCGCGTGCTGCGGATGTGCCGCCAGGCCCGGGTAGTGCACCCGTGCGACGGCGGGATGCCGCTCCAGCGCCTCGGCGAGGGCCTGGCCGTTGGCGTTGTGCCTGGCGACGCGCAGCGGCAGTGTGCGCAGACCGCGCAGCAGCAGCCAGGCGTCGATGGGGCCGAGCGTCGCGCCGGTGAGCAGAGCGACATCCCAGACACGGTCCAGGAGCTTCGCCGGCCCCGCGAGCACGCCGGCTGACACGTCGGAGTGGCCGTTGAGGTATTTGGTCGCGCTGTGCCACACCAGGTCGACACCGAGCTCCAGAGGTCGCTGGTTCACGGGTGTGGCGAAGGTGTTGTCCGCCAGGATCAGCGCGTTGTGTGCGTGGGCGAGATCCGCGACGGCGCGTAGGTCGGTGATCTGCAACAGTGGGTTGCTCGGCGATTCGACCAGAATGAGGCGGGTCCGCGGGGTCAGGGCTCGGGCGAAGGCGTCAGGGTCCGTCTGGTCCACCTGCGTGGTCGTCACGCCCAGGCGCGGCAGGAGGTTCAGCAACAGGGACGCCGTGCCGCTGTAGGTGGATCTCTGCCCGATCACGTGATCGCCAGCGGAGGCCAGGGCCAGCACGGCTGTGGTGAGCGCCGCCATGCCCGAGGCGCTGACGAGCGCGGTTTCGGCGTGCTCCAGCTCCGCGACGATGGCCGCGACCTGCGCGTGGTTGGGGTTGCCGAAACGGGTGTAGAAGCCCTGGCCGCGCCGTTCGACCGCCGCCTGGGCGAACGTCTCGGCGTCGTCGGCCCAGAAGGTCGCCGTCTGGTAGATGGGCGGTGCCACGGAGCGGTCATGGCGCAGCTCACGATCGGCGTGGTTGACCGTCGTGCTGGTCCTGCTGGTCCTGCTGGTCGTGTGGGCGTCCGGCATGGTTCTTCTCCTGCGTCGGCGGGGTTGGGGTTGACGCCACGAGAATGACCGGTCTTCCTGCCGGAACAGGGGCGATCGGGGCAGTTTTGGCAACAAGTAGCGTCAGAACAGGGCATGAGGTTGTGATAAGCGGATCCGCCTGGCGAGAATCTGCTAATCGGCTGGGAGGGATGGCCAGGCATGGACGACGTCGACAGGTCGATACTGGCCGTGCTCGAACAGCACGGTCGGATCAGCAACCAGGAGCTCGCCAACCGGGTCGGCCTGTCGCCCTCACCCTGTCTGCGGCGCGTGCGTCGCCTGGAGGAGACCGGGACGATCCGCGGTTACCAGGCGCTCCTCGATCCGGCGGCGGTCGGCCGTGGCCTGCGCGTCCTTGTCGGTGTTCGTCTGTTGCGGCATGCCCGCGCCGACGTCCGTCAGTTCGAGAGCCAGGTCGTGCGACTGCGCGAGGTGGTCCACTGCCACCACATCACGGGAAATTACGACTACCTGCTCCAGGTCGAGGTCGCCGACCTTTCCGTCTACGAGGCCTTCCACGCCGACCAGCTCGCGAGCCTGCCGGGTGTGGCCACCGTGACCAGCTACGTCGTCATGAAGACGCTCTCCGCCGGCAACGCGTGAGCGCCCACACCGACCGGCTCGCATGCGCCGGCTACCGCTGTGGGCTGGCGGGTGGGTGACGCACCGTGTAGGTCAGGTGCACGAACTGGTCGATCCGTTCGACGGCGGACAGGGTGAGCCGCGATGACAGCAGCCGCCGCGGCAGCAGCGGCGCGCCGGCGCCGAGCGTCACCGGTGCCACGCCGAGGATGATCTCGTCCAGCAACCCGTGGTCGGCGAACGTCCCGACCAGCTCGCCGCCCCCGACGAGCCACACGTTCCTGCCCCGCGCGGCCGCGACCATCGCCTCGTGCACGGGCCGTACGTCACCGCTGGCGAACGTGATGTTCGCGCCGGGGATCGACGGAAGATCACGATGTGTGAAGATCCAGGTCGGGGTGTCGCCGTACTGCTCGCGCCATTTCCGCGGCTGGTCGAGCAGTTTCTCGTGTTCAAGTACCCACTCGTAGGTGGTCGCTCCCATGGCGAACGCGCCGACGTCCGCGAAGAACGCGGCGAACGGGTTGTCGCCCTGTGACTCGACCGTGAAGAGCCAGTCGAGCGAGTTGTCCGGGTCGGCGATGAACCCGTCGATGCTGGTCGCGGTGTAGTACTGCGTCCTGGTCACCGCCTCACCATCCCACCTGGCACCGACACAAAGGCATGAAGATCACCGATATGCCGACCTTCGAGCAGGTCCTCGACGAGCAGCTCGCCGACCCGCCGTTCCGCGCCGAATGGGATCGCACCCAGTTGGCCCGCCAGGTGGCCAACGAGCTGGTCCGCTACCGAGCCCGGCACAACCTGACGCAGGCCGGGCTCGCGGAGCAGACAGGTCTTACCGAGGCGGAGATCGTCTACCTCGAGGCTGAAGAGGAACCATCGTTGGCCGCGCTCGCCCGCCTCTCGGAGACACTCGAGCTGTCGTTCCAGATCAACATTGATCCTGCGCACTCCGTTGTCCGCATCCACGAGCACCCCGGCCCGA
>NZ_JWIO01000076.1 GCF_001017755.1 Protofrankia coriariae | reverse complement strand
GCCCGAGTAACTGCCCGCTCTGTCCGACGTCGACGACCACTCGCTGAAGGAGCGGTGGCAGCACTGTCATAACGCTCCCGGCGATGGAACCGGAACGTGAGCGGTGGCTGCCAGGTTCGGTCGCAACCTGCTGTGTCATCTGTCTCCTTGATCAGTTGGGCGGTGCATCACGTCCACGGATCCACCGCACCGTCGTCAACGGAATTTCCGTCCCTTCCGACACTCGCGACGGCGAGAAAAACTACAGTTCCAGACGCATCACAACCATCCCTGCCGATCAGATTTCGGACGACAGAAAGAGAGCACCTGCCACTTCTCTCGCCCACCGAAGAAAAATGACCGTCCGAAAGAGCCGTACTGGCAGGCGGCGAGCGTCACCGATCAATCGTGACTTTGTACCCGGCGGCCGTCAGAAGGCCTTCCAGGAGCGCTTCTCCCGGCAGGATCCGCCGCGTTTTCCCTATGACCGGACCATCGCCGTCACATATTTTGGGCACCATACGAGCGAACTGCAGACCAATAGCATTATCGGCACTTTTCGGGCACATCCGTGTCACGCCCGAACAACAGGCTCGCAACAGGCGGAAGGGCAACGAGGGAGATGTATCCCCTCATCCGGGCAGGTCGTCCCGCGGGCCGGCGGCTGTACACCCCCGACGCTTGGTGCGGGTGCGGCCCGCNGTGCGGCCCGCCGAGGTGCGCTGGCCAGGTCATACGAAGCCATACGTGGTCCTGCTGACGACGGCGCAGCCAGCAGCCCCGGCCAACGGCTCCATCCACCAGCCTGTGGACGCCACCTGGAAAGCGTCTACCAGCCCTGTCGACGACCTGCTGTCAGGGCGCGCGCCGCGCCGCACCGCACCAGGCCAGGAGCACTTTCCCGGTCAGCACACCCGCGCCCGTGGGATCCGCTGTAATCGGCATGAACCGACCCAGGCCAGAAATTCGCAGGACAGCCCGGCGACGGGCAACGCCGACGCTCCTCTACTGGGCCGTCCAGCCTCCGTCCACCGGGATGACCTGGCCGGTGATGAAGTCGCTCTTTGGGCTCAGCAGGTAGACGACCAGGTTACCGACGTCCTCCGGCCGGCCCAACCGACCCGACGGAGTAGCCGCCGTAACCGTGGTGAGCAGCTCCTCCGTGATGTCGCCCAGCATGGGCGTCTGGGTGACGCCTGGAGCAATGACATTGATCTGGATGTTGCGCGCGGCGTACTCGACGGCCACCTGTCGTGACAGAGCGATGACCCCGCCCTTGGCCGCGGAGTAGGCGAGCACATTCTGCATACCAATGAGACCCGCCGTCGACGCAATATTGACGATCTTTCCGCCACCGTTTTCCAGCAGGGCCGGGACCACGGCCCTCGCACCGAGCCAGACACCCTTGAGATCGACGGCGAGAATGCGGTCCCAGCCCTCTTCCGTCTGCGAGAGCAGGCTGTCGACATCCGACACGATACCGGCGATACTGGCGAGCCCGTGGATGGAGCCATGCGACTCGATCACGCCGTCCACGAGGATCTGCCAGGCTGCGGCATCCGAGACATCGAGCGCCCGGGCCTCGGCCCTGCCGCCGGCCTCGGTGATGGCCGCGGCTGTCTCGTCCTGACCTTTCAGGTCGATCGCGATGACGAGAGCGCCCGCCTCGGCCGCCAGGTGCGCGGTCGTTCTACCAATACCGGAGCCGGCGCCGGTAATCAAAACCGTACGTCCCTCAAGAAGAGCACTTCCGCCTGATTCTGATGCAGTCACAGCATGCCCCTTCCGTCCTGTCGACTTACTGAGGACCGTGATACCCCGTCGGCCACGGTCACAGTCATTTCAGTATAAAACAACTGTTCGTTCCTGAACAGCACCACGATCGGCAACGGACACGCTCGGGAAAGACACCGGTCACGCCTCCGGAAAACACGGCCCCGCACCACGGCATCGGCCGCTCGTTTTAGTCGCCGGCAGTGAGGTACATGGCCACGAGAACCACACACACCACCACGGCCCACCCGGCGAACAGAAGATGCAGTATCTGCGGAGCTTCCCGGAGTTCCATGAAGTACCGGCCGACGAGGTACACCTTGAAAAACGCCACCACAATCACACCGACCGTCGCGGCCTCCCGGGCGCCGTGACCTTCCCCGAGATACCAGGAGAGCACGGTCGCGCCCATGAGCGCGAGCCAGGAGACAACGGTGGGATTCCTGACGACAGAAATCCTGGCAGCAGAACCCTTGACGACGGTGCTCCCGACATGCGTCGACATCTGGTCACCTCATCAGGTACAGCAGCGCGAACAGAACGATCCAGAGCAGGTCGACAAGATGCCAGTAGCAGGCTCCGGCCTCAAGATTACGTATGTCCCTGGCCTCCAGGACCGGCTTGCGGGCAATCCTGTACATGATCACAAGACCGATCATTCCGATCAGCAGGTGCAACAGGTGGATACCGGTGAAGACGAAGTAGTACATGTAGAAGCTGTTGACCGACGGTGTGTGTCCCGCGTCAATCTTGTCCGAGTACTCCAGGTACTTGTTGAGGACGAAGCCAGCGCCGCAGAGCAGCGTGACGAGAATCATCCGCGAGCCGGTCCGGGAAGCCCCTCCGCGCAGCGTGTTCAGGCCCAGCACGACGAACATCGACCCGGTCAGCAACAACAACGTGTTCACCGCGCCGAACGTCAGGTCCATGGTCTCGTGAGCGTGTTCGAAAAGCTCGACGCTCCGCGACCGTTCGTAGACGAACACACCGAAGAACAACCCGAAGACGAGCATGTCCCCGAAGATGAAAACCCAGATGCCGATCTCGCCCGGCACCCGGCCTCCGCCGCGAGGGCGCCACCGGGGCGCCCTCGCGGTGTGCGAGGCGAACGGATCCGCGAACGGATCCACCGCGGACGGCACGCTCATGGTCACGACACGATGGAAAGATCTTGCTCATGGACGAAGCCGCGCTTGACGTTCTGCATCGACAGGTAGCTGAAGTACAGCACCCAGGCGCCGAAGACCATGAACGGTATCCACAGGCACACCACACCGGTCCAGCCGAATGGCCCGCTCTTGAAGAACCAGACCGTCCCACCGGGCATGAAGCACACGCCTGACCAGATGCTGAAGTATCCCGTCCAGCGCGGGAAAACCGGTGTCGTCCTGTCCAGCAGGATGTTCAGTCCGAGCGCGATGGCCCAGATCGTGAACGGCATCCAGGTGCCGAGCAGGATGATGAAGCCCGCGTCGTTGAACGCCTGCGTGATCTCCGGTGACACGTCCCCGGCGCGGAAGGCCGCGGTGGCCCAGAGACCGCAGTTCACGACGATCTGTGCGGTACCCGCGGCCATACAGGTCAGCTGGACGTAGGTCAGAACCGGGAAGAGCCCCTCCTTGCGCCGGGTCTGGACAGCCATGCACACGCCCCAGACGCCCATCAGTGCGTAGGCCAGACAGGTGAACACGAGACCGACGCGGATGGCGTCCTTGTGGTCCCGGTAGTATTGCGCAACCTCCTGCGGGGAATCGCTCGGGTGGATGGCGGGTGGGAAGTACCGAGCGAGCCAGACGCTCCCGATCACAAATAAAACGACCATGGCCGGACCGCACCATGCGACAAGTAACTGCGAGTTGCGGCTCATGCTTTGGCGCTCGGCCCGAGCTGGACTGGAGCCGTTTCTGCTTGTTTCCCCTCCCACAGGGGACGTGATGACATCGGTAGCGCTCACAGGACCCTCCTTCTCCCTCGGTCGAGGTGGTGTAGGCGGGCCGAATAGCCCGTTATGTCCTACTTTGTGCCAGCATGATCCACCTTCGCGCCTCCCCGCGCGCGACTGCCACAGCCAGCAACAAACTCGACACTCCAGACGGTGATCACATTAACAAACAAGTGATTGTTTTCTGCCGACCATAGTTGGCCGTGTGACCTGTGTCAATGTCGCCGTGTCCACGACGACACACAGACGTATGATTTTTTCCCAGATCGTGCGGCAACGTGGCTCCACACCAAGATCTGTCAAATCTCACCAGCCGACGGCACCCTCCTGGACGATACCGGCTGCATCACTCCCCGAGCGGCAGCGTCCTGGGATGGGAACCCGCGCCGGAGCGCAGATAGCGGTACCAGACAAGCGCAGCCGGCCGGGCCCTCGGGTCGGCGGACAGACTGGCCCGCACAAGATCCACACCGGTCCGGTCGAGCACATCCTCGACAGCTCGCGTGGCGCTCTCCGGCGTGACCGTCCGGCCGGGCGCGAGGATACGGACGATGAACAGGCCGAGCTTGAACAGATCGGAGCTGATCGACTGCGGTTCGTGTATCACCGGGGGAAAGAAGTCCGGCGTGTGGCCCTGATCGACGACCGCCGCGTTACCGACCTTCCGCACCGCGTCACAGTCCACCAGGAGCACGTCCGGTGTCGGTCGCAGACGGTAGAGGACGTTACGGGCGGAGATGTCGCCGAAGACGATGCCCTGGTTGTGCAGGAACGCCACCAGGTAGGCCAGCCGCAGGCACAGCCACCACCGCTGCGCACGGTCCGGGAACGGCAGGCCGAGCGCCCGCATCTGCTCGGGTCCGGCGAACAGCGACCGCGCTTCGCTCGGCCGGCGCTCCGACCGTCCCGCCGTTGCCGGGAAAACCTGGAAGAAGGCATCGGGTATGAGCCGCATGACGACGCCGAGCACCTTCGCACGAGCGGAGGCGGCATCGCTGTCGACCACGATCCGCAACGGCCAGGCCAGATGCGTGTCGAACCACAGGCGCTGGTCCGCCGGCAACGCCAGCCGCAGCGCGATGATGTTGGCCAGGCCCTGGGCCGGCACCCGCCCCACGATGGAGCGGTACTCCTTGTAGACGAGCGGCACCCCCACCTCGGGAAGGCCGAATTCGGGCAGCCGGTAGACGACCGCCTGCCCACCCCGGCTCAGCAGATCGACCCGGCCCAGCCGCTGCCGCTCGACAGCGACACTCTGCCACTTCACAGGAGGCTCTCAATAACGAACATCCGGGTCGATCCAGGACTCGGGCGGATCGACGATGACCGTGTCGAGAGCATGGACGTCCGTTTCATCGATCACTACCATCTCCTGATGGCCCGAGGTCACGACACTTCGTACGATGATCTCGGTCAGATTTCTGATCGCGCTTTCCGGGCTGGCCAGCCGGCTTTGTATGAACAATGGCGTCGTCGGCGCCGGATGAGCCAGCGCCCGCATGATCTCGGGATTCGAGTCGGCGACGGCGCAGGGAATGATGTGCGGGGTGGTCGGGCATTCCCGAAGCAGGGTGGCAAACGCCTCCTCCCAGGCGCCGGGAGGATCGTCGAAGGGTTCGCCGTCGCTGAGAAAGAACACTCCGGGGCGGCCCACGGTGAAACCGTCGGCCGCCAGCTGGCGGCGGTCACGGTCGACGGTGGCCCGTAACAGGTTGAACGCGGGTGCGTATCGGGTGCCGTCGTCACGGCACGCCAGCTGAGGGAACGTCGTCGTGGTGAGCAGGTCGCACAACGGCAGCACCGTCCGGCTGCCGCCGGCAAAGTCGATCATGCCGACCCGGACCCGGGCGGCAGCGACCGAATCGCGGGCCAGCGCCTCCCCGATCCGCTGCAGAATGAGGTTCGCGGTGTCCAGCCGCGGCCCGTCCATGGACTGCGAGACGTCCACTACGAGGTAGAACGGAATCAGGGTGGTTCGTGGGTGCGTGTCTGCGGGGTACACGGTTTGTCCCCACCTCCTTCTGCCGACGCTGTTTCCGCCGATGCCCTGTCCGCGGCCGTCACGCGGCCCGCCCGGCGGCGTGGCAGCCGGCCTGTCTGGCGGACCTGCGGGCACCGGACTACCGGGCGACGACGGCAACGACGACCGCCAGCACCAGAAACAGCAGAATCGTGACAGCCAGCACAACACTGGCAGCCTTCGTGGCGGGAGTGGCGGGAGCCGTGCCACCNGGCGGGAGCCGTGCCACCGCCGATGGCACTACCGCCGTCGGCGACGCCGTTCCCGGCGTCGCCGGTCAGGTCCGGCAGCGCCGGGAACGGATCAAAACGGCCGCTCCGGGCCCGGGCGCACCATGGGCATTCCGGGAGATGCCCACTGTAGGTGTGGCCTTTCCGGTTGCCGCATGTCCGGACGTCGTCCCAGGCCAGGTCGAGGGCTTCGGCCCATTCCTGCGCGGCCGGCCGCGAATTGGCCGCGCCGTGGCCCGCCCCGAACGCCTGCCTGGCCAGCGCGGCGATCCGCGGTGGAAGGACGTCGGGCTCGACGGCCTCGTCCGGGACCTCGACCTCGCTGGGCGCCGTCAGGACGGTGATGCCGTACTGGATGTTCGTCTCGGGTGACGGATCGACGTCCAACAGCCGGGCTGGAATGCCCTGGAAGGGATGGTCGCCGCACAGCAGCAACTGGCATACCAGCACGGCGAGGGTGAACCGGTCCGTTTCGACGCCTCTGGGGCCGGACAGCTCGGGCAGCAGTTCGGGCGCGGCATATTCCGGGGTGACGGTATGGCAGGCAAAAAGCTCCCCGTCGTACCGGAACTGCAGCGAGTCGCAGTCGAGAAAACTGATCAGACCGTCCGCCCGGACGTGAATGTTGGACGGCGCCAGGTCACCTACCACGATCTCCTGGTCGTGCAGAATGGCGACCAGCTGGCTTAAGTTGCTGGCCACCCCCAACAGAAACTTCCAGTCCTTGTCCGGGAAGTTCGTCAGGCGAGTGTAGTGCTCGAAGAACGTGCTCAGCTGCTGATCATCGGAACGCCACATGACGTATCCGAGAACCGCCCCGCTGGCGTCGCGGGCGAGTTTCTCCGGCCATACCAGCCCCGGATGACCGGAACCGGGGTCGACGAACTGTGACGCGTCGAAGGCCCGCAGCATGCACTCCAGCCGGTGGGTGCGCTGGACGTCGGGCTCCCGGTAGATCTTCACCGCCTGCCGGGCATCGCCGTCCACGGCGTGGACGACCGACTCGGTTCCAACACCGAGCACGGTCGAACAGGTCAGCCTGCGCCCGTTGACAAAGATCTCCGTCACCGACACAGGACCGCCACCACCAGCGTCGTGTCGTCCTGGGTCACTTCGGTGACGTCCTCCCGCAACAGCAGCCGGACGAGTCCGGAGGCATCAAAATGATCATCGTCGAGCAGTCTGAGCACGGTGTCGATGACCGGTTCCCGGGCCACCGCCAGCCGGCCGTCGGCGTCTCGTCGCAGGGTCGCGGGGATCAGGCCATCGGTCGATATGAACACACCGCTGATCCAGGGGTCGTAGAGGGCGTTCACCCGGGCGGCTCGGCTGGTGTCCGACGTCAGGAAGACCGCGTGGGTGGCGTGCTCGGCGTCGGCGGTCCCGGCGTCGAGCAGGTGCAGGTTGTCCTGTCCGCCCTCACCCGTGCGGACGACGATGAAGCCGTCCCCGATGCCGAGATAGCCGATGACGGGATGGGCGAGGACGACGACCGTCAGTGTCGTCGCGAACTCGTCGACGTGCTCCGGCCCGGCGATCGCGGCGACGACCCGCCGGAACTCGGCGACTATCTCCTCATGCGAGGCCGCCAGGATTCGCTGTAGTTCCGGCGCGGTCGTGGCGCGGCCGGCGGCATGGACACGGTCACGCACCAGCCGGGTGGCGATCGCGACCGCGAGCCGGGAGCCCTCGGCCGACCGGGGCGCGGATCCCGCGCCGTCGGCCACCGCCAGCACGTGGACGTCGGGCAGCGGCCCCCGCCCGTACAGCGACAGGTGAGCGAAGGAGTCCTCGCACCATCTGCCCTCCCGCACGTGCGAATACCCCTGGACGCTGGCCCCCCGGATACGCCACCGGTCGGGCCGACCGCCGGCACCGCCTCGGACGGCCACGGGCTGCCAGCCGGGGGTCACGCCTGCCTCGGCTGGTAGCCACGCAGTTTGTAGTTGGGGTCCTCCACGCTTCTGTCCAGCTGCACGAGAATGTCGCTGAAATCGAACCGTCCATACATCATGTTTCGCTCCGGAGCCAGTTCGCGCAGGGTTGCCTGGCCCTGGTCGTCGATGGGCGGAATACCGATCGCGAACAGCGCCAGTTTCTGGTTCGCCTCCAGCCCGCGGATCTCGCCTGCCAACGGCCGCCAGTCCGAGCTCGGATGCCCCTGGTCGTCGGTCGGCCGGCCGTCGGTGACCAGCCAGACGAGCGGACGTTTCCAGGTCACCCTGTCCCGGGCCAGCTGCCGCTTGCGCGCCTCGATGACAGAAATACTCAGTCGGACCGCCTCGACCAGCGGTGTCACCCCGTCGGCGATCAGCTTCGGTGGCTGGAAACTGTGGGCCGGCACGAACGGGGTCCGGTCACTGCGCGGATCGAAACTCTCGCTGCCACGCCATTTGCGTACTCCCCCGGCACCAAAGGTGATGAGCGCGAACTCGGTGGTCCGCGCCATCTTCTCGCCGGCCTGCATACTGCGCGCCCAACCGGCAAGCGCGTCGTTGAGCCTGTCGATCGCCTCGCCACGCATCGAGTACGAGGTGTCCATGCACAACACCACGAGCACACGATGGCTCGGCCGGGGAATGGGAATGTTCCCGATGATGTCCCGCGGCTGCTGACGATCCGCTGCCCTGTCAGAGCTGTTACGAGGTGCCATTTTCCGATGTATCCCCGTCTGCGTAGTCACTACGGACTACCGGCCTGAGCGGCCGTACGGTGGCCACGCCTGTAGTCCGTCCACCTCGTGCGTCGTCAGCCGCACCTGGTCGCCGACGCGGGGCCGACTCGATCCCGGGCCCTTCCAGGTCGCTCGGTAGAGCCCACCGTCGACCGCGACATAACCCTGCGGGCCGAAAACGGAATGTACGATGCCGAGCGGGCCGACGGCGACGTTCGGTTGCGCAACCGGAGACACCGGCCGTGCGCCGCCGTACCCGCCGCCCTCGTCGTCCCGGCCGTTGTCCTCGCCGACGTCGTTGTCATCATCCGCGCCGTCATCCCCTCTGCCCAGCAGCCCGCGCCGTCGGAGCACGGCGGCACCCAGCCCGAGCAGCACGATGACGATCAGTGCGTAGACCCAGAACGACCGGCCGGAGCCGCCCTGCCCCGACGGGGGCGGCTGCTCGGCCGTGGAGGCCAGGCCGGCCGGAACAGCCGACGTGTCCACCTGTAGCGCCCGCCTGAGGACGACGTCCAGGAGGAAGGGATCGGTGTTGGTGGTGTACACCCCCGATGCCCGTTCCGCCTCGGTACCCGCCACCTGTTCCTGGCACTGCCTCCCGCAGGGCGTCTGCTGCCCGCCCGCGCCGCTGTTGCGGGCGAGGGCCGCGCGGGCGGCGTCCGCGTCCGCGAACCGGTGGCCGGCCACGGCCAGCAGCACCGAACCGGCCGTCCCGAGATCAGGCCGCTCGCCGGCCCGCGAACGCTCCGGCAACGCGACCTGGACGGCAAGTTTGGCCCGATGATCGAAGATGGCGTCCAGCACGGCCGACTCACCCTGCCCGCCGAGCAGCGTGGACGCGCCGGTCACCCGGGCCACGACGACTCCGTCGCCGTCCGTAATCCCGTTGAGCAGGCTGTTCAGGGTTTCCAGAACGGCCCGGTCGACCTGCGGTGGCAGCTCCATGACACGCACCACGAACACCGGCTGCTGACCGGACGCCGGCGCGGCCGCCGCGGGAGACGCGGACAACGGCGACACGACCGGCACCACAACAGCCAGCCCCGCAACGGCCAGCCCCACAACGACGGTCGCCGCGGCCACCGATAACAGGGTCTGGAGCCGTAACCGGCCCGGAGACCGACGTCGCGGAACGCGCCCGGCATCCGTCACGGGGCAGTGATGACCGCCTTGCAGCACCGGAACCCCCCGACATTTACTGCTGCTCGTGACAGCTACAGGTCACTGTAGTCAGCGGAAAGCCAGCATAGCGACCCGATTGCCCCGGACCTACCGCCCTGCCCGACCCCACCAGAGCCCGGTCCGCTTCGCCGGCCCGATACGACGGCACGGCAGGTGGCACGACCGGTAGCGCGGCAGGACCGCCGCCACCGGCTCCTCCTCGGATCGCACGCCGGCAGACCGGTAGATGTCAAGTCAAA
>NZ_JWIO01000075.1 GCF_001017755.1 Protofrankia coriariae | reverse complement strand
CGGCCCGGCCGTGCCGGCACACACCTGGTCGGGTGGCCCGGGGGGGGATCGCACCCCCGGGCCACCCGACCAGGGTCGCGGAGGATCTCGTCTCGGCCGATCGCCGGTGCTAAGATCGCGGCGGAGGCGGGATGAGGCGAGCCCAGGCAGGCCATGGCTCATGTTGCGGTTGCGAGTCCGATTCTCGCGGCGTTGCTCGTGTTGGTTGTCGGTCTGAAGGCGTTGAGCGCAGTTCTGGCCGGTAGCAGTAGGAGGGAGGGCACGATGAAGAAGATTGTCCATATCATGGCACGGGCGGTCATCGGAACCGTGGCCGCCGTCGTCCTGCACATCGCAGCGTCCGGATTGACGTCCGCCTGGGCGTCCCCTGATCCCGTCTCCATCTAGGGAGAGCCTGTCTTGTATTTGGACGGTTGACTATCGAGTTGCTGCCGTGCCGCTTCAGTTCCTCGGCACCAGGGCGCCTTGGCGAGATCGACCGCACCAGCCATCGCCACTGTGGAAGACGGGTCTATTTCTTTCGCCAGAGCGCGATTACGTCCATCTTAGCTTCCCCGGCAGCCGCTCTTCTGGGCGTCGCACTCGGACCGCTACTGACTGCACGCACTGAAGAACGTAAGCGCCGCAGAGATCGACGAGTCGATGCTTGAGCTAATATTCTGATCACCGCCGACAGTCTTCGTGACGGCTACTATGCGGAGAGACCGTGGCTCATTTCGAGTGATCGTATGACTGCTGTGCTTCGACCTCTTCTCGAGGCTCACGTTGACCTTCTTCTCTTCGGAGCCCGGGATGCTGGCATAGCGGCCCGCCATTTAATCAACACTGTGATGCTTGTGGGAAAGTCGAACGATAGGTTTAAAATCGAAGAGGTGTCGCGGGCTGCTGATCAACTTCGCGATGTCCTCCGTAAAGAGATGGGCTTTCAGAAGATTGGCAACATCAGAAGCGTCGAGCCTGGCCGGATCCCCTGGTAATTCCGAGATATGACCAATGACTCGTTCCGTTCAAGGCTATCGCATACAGTAATAGTCGACGATGGTGATCGATCAGTCTTTTGATTCTGCGGGGTCTAATTATTTACGGATCTGCAGGCAGGATCGTGTCGGTGTCGGAAACTCGCCCGTCGGCCTGACCGGGGATTCTGTGCTACCCATCAGCGCAACGGACGATCTACTCGGCTTCTGTCGGACGGTGGCGGGACCGTGTATCTTTGTCGTCCGACAGTGGTCCGCTGGCCTTAGCTCCTGTCACCTGCGGCGAACGGTATCGACGATCACAGGTGTGATGGTTCGGCTGGTCTATCTCTATCTCGTCTTCCGTCACCTGGTCGGCTGGCTGGCCCTGGTGGCCCGCAGCTCAGCGGTGAAGGACGCCGAGGTCCTCGTGCTGCGCCACGAACTCGCGGTGCTGCGAGGGCAGGTGTCCCCACCACCAGGGCTCCGGCATGTTGGGGTTATGTCCGTTGTGTCAGGGGAAGCCGTGAAGATCAAGGGCTGCGGTCGGGGTGGTGTGGTCGCGGCGGCCGGCCGGGATGTAGCGGTAGCCGGCACGACGCAGGGTGTTGATGACCGCTGAGCGCAGGGTCGCGAGGTTGGCGGGGGCGTTGCCGGTGCGGGTGGTGCTGGCGTCTTCGCCGAAGGTGACGTCGCGGACGTGGTGGACCTTGTTCTCGATGTGCCAGTGCTGCCGGGCGAGGGCGGCGAGTTGGGCGGGGCTGGCCTGTGCGAAGGTGAGATCGGTGATGGCGTAGACGGTCTCGCGGCCAGGTCGCTGTCCGGTCTGTCGTCGCCACCGGTGGATCCTCACGGCCTGGCAGGCGTGCGGGAAGTCCAGGTGGGCGACGGTCGCGGCCTTCAGGGTGCGGGTCTCGTCCCGGCCGTGGGCGTGGCCGCGGGTGCTGTCGGCGGTGGGGACCTCGGTCCAGGGCAGTGCTGCCAGCTGGGCGCGCAGGGTGGGCTGGTTGGCCTTGACCACGGCCAGGTAGTGGGCGTTCTTGGCGGTGACCAGCCAGTCGAGGTTGGCGCGCACGGTGTGCATCGCATCGGCGGTGACGGTCACCCCGGTCAGGTCCAGCCCGGACAGCAGCGGCTGGAAAGCGGTGGTCTCGTTGCTTTTCTGGTCCACTTCGACCTGGGTGAGCAGCCGGCCGTCGCCGTGGGCGGCCACGCCGAGCAGGTGCACCCTGCTCCCGTCGGGGCGGCGGGCACCGCGACTGGTCTTCCCGTCGACGGCGAGGGCGGGCCCGGTCCGCCCTGGTGGGGACGGCACCGGCGGTGGGTCTGGCGTGTCGGGGCCGGTGGTGTCGGGTGCGGGGCCGAGCACGGCGGCTGCCAGGGCGTCACGGTCCAGGCGGACCAGCAGCCGGCGGAACGTGGACTCGTCCGGCCTGCGGTGTCGCCGGGTCCAGGGGTCCACCGGCATCCGCAGCCGGGCCAGCTCCGCGGGGCTTGCCCGGGCCACCCACTGCCCGGCCGCGCAGACCGCGTCGTGTCCGGCGGCGGTCAGCGCGCACAGCAGCGCCGCCAGCAGGCACGGCAGCGGGTAGACCCGGCCCCGCGGGGACCGCGGATCGGGGACCTTCTCCAACCGCTGCCAGATTTCTTCCCGCAACACGCCACCGGGCGCCCCCGCCCGGGCCGCGACGCGGGACAATGCCGCAACAGGCACGCCGCACCCCAGACCACGAAGACTTTAGACACCTCCGTGATCTACAAGCGGCGTGCCTGCTTTTCTCGCAGCGACACGTGGTCCCGGTCGCGTCCCGGCCACCCGCCCCACCAGCGGCTGTGATCAGAACGGGACAGGGAATCAACCGGTCAAATCCCCAACACGCCGGAGCCCTGCTCACAGGCCCAGGCCGACTTTTGGCACCCCACAGCCATAACCGACGGTGGATCGGGGTTCAACGGCGGAGACTGATCAGCTGTTCGGAGGAATGTTGAGCGGCCTCCACGGCCTTCTGGCGATTAAACGGCAAGATCAGTCCGAGTAGGTGCTGAGTGCCTGCACCGGGCACGCGTGCATGCCTTGCTCGGCCTGGTCCTCGTCACCGTCAGGGACCTCTCGCGCGATGCCAATGTTACTGTAGCCCTGACTGTCCAGGGAGAAGAGCGCCGGATCGATCAAATTGCATTGCCGCTTGGCTTCACAGACCGTGATGTCCACTCTGACCTTCACGGATATTATCCTTTCCTTTCGATGGTGCCCAAATCCCCAGCCGGGTCGTTGACTGTTACCTGTAGCGACATTGAGGGCCGGCTGCACGGCGGTCCTCTCGGCCGCAGTCTACTCGGGTAAGCCGTTCATGATCGAGAAGTTCGCGATCGTTCGCAGGGACAGTAGAAGCACTCCTGTCGCGGCCGCCACCGCGCCGAGCAGCCAGCCGCTGGCCAGCGCAATATCGGTGGCGCTGTGGAAGCTCGTGCTGAACGCAGAGTCGATCAGGACTTGCACGGAGCCCGCCGACGGTAAGCCCTCGGACCACGCCGGCAGCTGCGGGCCCAGCATGTAGTCCTGAGCGATACCGACATCGAGGAAAGGGAGCAGGAGCATGCACAACGTTCCCCCGACGCGGCCGAGGACCGGCGCGAAAGCGGCACCGATACATCCCCACGTCACCGAACCCAGCAGATACGCGACCACGAATAGTCCGTAGTTCTCCGGCCGGAAGCCGCAGAAACCTACGAGCAGTGCCGCCAGGCTGACGATACAGGACGCGGCCGCGACTGTCAGCAACCTCACGATGAGAATGCTACGTCGGCGGTAACCGCTGACAATCAGCCGCGAGTCGGCCTCCCTTGAACGTATCACGACAAACAGACCTGTCACGGCGGACAGGAACGACACGGTCATATATCCCATGTAGGCACCGTGCAGCTTGGGCATCGCCATGGTCAGCAGCACCGCCTGGTTGTCAATGACCGCGGGCACCTGGACCTGCACTCCGGTGAACATGAAGAAACTGACCCCGACAAAGGTGACGGGTGTGGCCAGCAGCACCAGCAACAGGAGCCGGTTTCGCGCGTATGTTCGTATCGTCGACCGGGTGAGCTCGGCCGCCGGGCGGCCGATCGGTCGTGAGTCCTGAGATCCGACCGGTACCGGGTGACGGCCGGGATCTCGCTGGCCGACGGGTTTGACCTCAAACTTCGCCCGGGTCCACGCCACCGCCGCGTGGGCCACCTGCCGGTCGAGCAGAACAAAGCTGGCGATCAATGACAGCGAGAGCCACACGATGCCGCCCAACAGGGCAGTCGGAAAGCCGTCGACACCGGACATGATGACCTCGCTCGACGGGCGGGAGGGCACCAGAGCCGCCAGCCGCAGCGAGCCGCCGCCCATCGCCGGCCCCAGGAAGACATCGAGCATCCACACCCCGACGAGAGCCAAACTGCCCGTCAGTTCATCATGGACAAGAGAGCCGACGATCGCCCCGAAGCAACCGTAGGTCCCAACCAGAAGGCCTGTTCCAACGGCAATCTGCAAGGTTACGTTGACATCAGTGCACACACGCAGCGCGGCCAGCGCGGACCCCCAGCAGCCAGCCCCCACCAGGGCGAAGAGCGCCAGACGCGCGATCGAGATATCCCAGCGGGCCGTCCTCAGATCGACCAGGTGGTCCGCGCCCCTGGTGCGGCTCGTCGAGAAGTAGGCGCCCAGACCAGCACTTATGGCACCAGCCCAGGCCGCCGAGAACGAGCCCATCATATTATGGCCGGTGTGACCTCCGAGCACGCGCGCGAAGTCGGTCAGTGCATCGGCGGACACGAGTACGAACACGATGGGGAAGCATACGAGCAGCAGGCAGTTCAGTCGATGCCTAAGAAAGTCGACTGCGAACAGGCGCGATAGCTGGAACGCATTCACTAGCTGACCCGTCCGAGTTTTCCATTGGAAAGATTGTAGACCTGGTCACACAGTTCCGTATCATCCGTACGATGGCTCACGATGACAATGCAGGTGCCATCCTGACGTCGCAGCTTCGCCAGCTCCCAAAACCGTAGGTAGGTATCCCAGTCGAAGCTGGCGTGGGGCTCGTCAAGCAGAACCAGTCTTGGCTCTCCCAGCAGTGCCAGCGCCAAGTTCAGCTTCGCCTTGGTACCAAGCGACAGCTCGTCGGTCACCGAGTCCGCGTACTGCGCGAAGGACAGCTGATCGAGCAGTTCCTCGGCCGCCTGGTTAATCTGTTCGACTGACAACCCAACCGCGCTCCCGAAGAGCCGGAAGTGCTCCCGAACGGTCAGCCGGGCGTACAGAGCCGCCTCCTGCGGGCAGTATCCGACCCGCTCGACGCGACGCAGCTCACCCAGATCTGGGGTTTCCAGACCCACCAGTATCCGCAGCAGGGTCGACTTGCCTGCCCCGTTCTCGCCAACCAGTGCCACGATCTGCCCGGGGAACAGTTCGAGATCAACTCCCCGGAGCACGCGGCTCTGCTGCCGCCACGCTAATCGCGGTCGGTAACTTTTCTCGATCCCCTTCGCGGTGAGGATGGCTCTGCCCGCAGGGGAGGTCCGTCCCGAGATCACCCCAGTCGGCTGCAGCTGTTCCGCATCCCCGCTGGCACCGGCGGCACCGGCGGCACNCACCGGCGGCTCCGCCGCCGCCCTGATCCGCCATCCACCGGGCCAGCCCGGCCAGCCGGGTCACCTCGTCCCTGATGCGCTCCGGGGCACCCGTGCCGCCGGCGAACGGAATCCATAGATCCGTTCGGTCAGCGGGGGTCGTAACCTGAAGATTCATCCCGTGGCCATCGATCTCGGTGGCCACGGCGGAGATGGCATCGGCTGCCTTACCGAGCTCCCGGCCGATGATCAAGCAGTCGTCGGAATGAGCTGCGTTCAGATGTGCCAGCGCTCTGGCGCTGCGGACCGCGGCATCTTCCAGTTCCTCGGTTCTGTTGGCCTCGAGCATGGCGGCGTCGCTATGCAGTCGTCGTAGAGACTTCGAAGGACCAGACCTCACTTTCGATGGTGAGCGGACCGTCGCCGTGCGTAGGCGAGCTCCCGGAGTGTCCGTGTCCCGATAGCTGACCGCGGTGCATCTGGTCAAATACGGCCGAGTTCTTCCAGGCATCATACGAGGCCGCCGAATCCCACCGGCTGACAACCAGCCACCGGTTTCGCTCGTCCGTTGGACGCAGCAGCTGGAAATCCACGAAACCCTGCTGCCCGCTGAGTAACGCGCTTTGCGCTTCGAACCGTTTCGCCAGCTCGTCCTCAACCCCAGGCGGCACTGTTATCGCGTTGATCATAACCGTCGTCATCTCAACTCCACCTCGTCGGTATCAGCTCACTCGATTGACGGTCCGTACTGGCGGTCAACCCACGCCGTCACCTCAACTTGAGCCGGGCCGGTAGCCTCTGGAAGCCGGTGATGTTCATCGCGTGCACCGACTCGGCGGCGTCGAGGTCCAACTCAGCACTCTCGACGCGGTTGAAGAACTCGCCGAGCCCGGCGACCATCTGTAGGCGGGAGACGTGAATGCCTAGGCAGCTGTGTATACCTCGACTGAAGCCCATGGCCAGGCGAGAGTTCCGGCGATCGATATCAAACGTGTCCGGATCGGAAAATATTTCCGGGTCCCGATTGGCCGCGCCGAACAGCAGCAGCACGCGCGCACCCTCGGGGATCACCGTGTCGCGGATATCAACATCCCAGGCCGTTGTTCTTCTCATGTACTGTGTGGACGCATCCCGGCGAATGGTCTCATCAATGGCGTTCATTCGCGTGGGCTCATCATTTCGGACCAGCTCCACCACACTCGGCTGCGCCGAAACATTGGCCAGCACATATCCGGCTGTCCGAGCGACGTCCTCTGGTCCAGCCAGTGCCATGAGGAATAAGAACCCAAGAGCCTCCACCTCTGACATCCTGTCACCGTCGGCACTTCCATTGATCAGCCTGGACAGGAATGTTCCCTCCGTGGCGTAAAGCCGAGGCAGATGCTCTTCGGCCAGGAAGGTCATGATATGCCCGATGGCCTCTTCTCCGGCCGCGGTGAAACTGATGTTTCCGCGCTTGCGCTGGAAGCACGCATTGAGCCATTCTCGCCAGAGTGGACGAGACTCCGCCGGGATCTCGAGCAGCTCGAGGTCGTTCTCGATCGCCCACGGGAGGAGCAGATCCTGGCACACATCCAGCTCGGCTCCCGGCAGCCGGTCGAACTGTGCGACGAAGTTCCGACCGAAAGCTACCTTGAAACCGGCGACAGCTTTGGGCACGAAGGAGCCGCTTACCATGGTCCGCATCCGGGTGTGGTCCGGAGGATCGAGGAACGCCATCATCGGGACCGGGAGTTCTTCAAGCGTCTGGTCCTCGTACACCGTGCCTTTGCGTGCCGAGAACGAGAGCGGGTCATGGAGTGCCCCTGCGACGTCGTCGTACCGTGACAGCGCCCAGAAGTCGTCCTTCTCGTTGTAGTAGACCGGCTGCTCTTCTCGAAGAGCCTTGTAGTACGGGTAGGGATCGTCTGTCACCAGGCTGTCCAGCGGAGAATAATACGCCATTGCGTCTCCGTCCTTTCCGGGATCGGTACCTTCAAGCGTGCTCGCAGGCACCTCATCTTTCTGCGGTCTGCCGAGTCAGACTGGGTGTGAGCGGCGTCGCGAGGGTTCGCGTCAGCCCTACCTGTTCTACTGTTCCATGCCTCAGCGCAGCGTCGAAGGTGAACACTATTCTGTCGCCCAATCGACCGCCGAGCGGAAGTAGCGCGCTCGGCGAGCGTAGGTTAGGAGGCCCCGTACGGCGTTTACATAGACGTGTACAGGGCGCATCTGGCGGGTTCCGCGCTCGAGTCTGTTGAGAACTTCGCGCAGCTCAGCCTCGTCGGCGAATATCCGCTGATGAAAGCGGAGTATCGGCACGAAGACCCCGCAGTTGGACAGCACTAGCTCGGCGAGGGCCATTTCGAGCGCACACCCCAGCGCCGAGCGGCGGTGGAACGGGAACCAGCGGCGAGAGAGAGTGAGCCGTACCAGTCCGCCCTCACCCGAGACGGCCGCAAAGATCCTGGACTGTGCGAAGATGCGCCGAAGGCCTTCGGCGAACATCTCCTGCAGCCGCGTCGCCGTCACGATTCGCTCGGGATCTGCACATCCAGAGAGTGCGTTCAGGGCGATATGCGCGCTGAGCTCGCACCGGTAGTGCCGAGTGAGCTTCTCGACTAGTTTCGGGTTTCTCGCGGCCGCGCGACGGTAAACATCGTCGGTAACGAGAGCGACGCCGAGCGGCACCGTCATATCACTCAGGGGCTTGGCCATCGCCGATACGTCGACGTTCAGCGCGAGACGCCGATGTACCAGGAAATCTCCACCGATCCGCCACCCGCCGGTCAGCACCTCGTCGATCCCAACCAGGTAGCCTCCCGGCGCCTTGCAGCGGTGTACTAACTCGATAATCGAGTCGGGGATGGGCCGGCATTCAGCTCCCTGGATGAGTTCCAGCCAGACCAATGCCACGTCTGGCCGGTTCAGGACCGTCTCCAGCCGAGACTCGCAGCCGGGTTCATCGAGGTCGATGTACTCAAGATTGGCATAGTACGGTCGGAACGCTTCTCTGTCCGACTCGGTCAACAGCGTGCCATGCTTGCTGAGACTGAGCGAGATGGGAGTCTTCCCGGAATAGTTGCCACGAAAACTGACAATGGTTTTACGATCCGGCTGCGCGAGCATGGCGAAGCTGACAGCTAGATCAACGGCAGTGCCGCCGCTCACGGCGGGCACCGAGTGTGGATACCCCGTCAGTACCTGCAGCACAGACTCAAGCTGATCGTAGTAGCGCCCGTCCGGGCGGTGCGCGGTAAGGACGTTCTCCACCAGGTCTGGAGGGTTGTGGCCGCGTAAGTTGCTACCCGATCCACCACCGGAATCGATGATCTCCCGCCCGTCGGAGAGCACCAGCCGGCTACCTAGTGCGCTCTTGATGTCGAGAGCCATTCCCATGGCGTCGTTGAGACGGGCCATCGGGGGGTTCACGTAGTGATGGAATGCTCGTACCCGCGCCGTCATCGTACCTTCGATACGCTTGAGGACAATCTCGTCCTCGGCTTCGATCAGGTCAGCGGCATCTAGCGCCTCCAGTACCGCGCGAAGTGAGACGGCGGCCCCGCCGAAAGTGGTGGTATGCGCGGCGGCGTCTTTGATGTTGTTCCACACTGAATGAGCCCGCTGGCTCATGGTCAGACATCCGAAAGGAAGCTGTCGAGCCGAGAGGTCCTCTCCGAAGATATGGGCGTCGGCCTGTATCCCGCTCTGGCTGAAGTACGTGCCGCCCAAGTCGCGGCCGAGATTCGAGAGGACGAGTAAGGCGCCCGATTCGTGTCCAGCGTCGGCGAAAGCGTCGTGCAGGCGGGGCCGAGCTTCCCATTCTGAGCGTGCGACGATCACGCCCGACCAGGCCTTTTCCGCTAGTCGGTCAGCTGCCACGTCGAGAGACTCGACGAAGCACAGTCCCGGCGCGAGACTCTGTGAGGAACCCTGCTCTGTAGGATCAAAGAAGACGCGCAGATCCTGCTCTGGATCGACGATGAGGACCCTACCGTCATTAGCTCTCCTGTGCCGCACCGACGAGTGCCGGCACAGTTTTATGGCCGCCCCGACCGCTTCGACACCTGAGTTGGTGAAGAATGTTCGGTAGGGCCCACCCCGAGCCTGTGCACGCTGCAGCAGACGGTCGAGCAGAAAACCCAGCATCGCCCCCTCGGCACTGATCGTGTTGCTCCCGATGAGAAGGTTACAACGCTGACTGAGGTTGTATTCAGTCAAAAGATTGAGGGTCGACCGCGTAGCCGACGTCAGAGCCGCACGAGCCATAAACTTCGGATCCTTCCTGCCCGGCGCAGCCTCACTTTTCCGCCTACGACGTAGCAGGCCGCCAATGCCAACTTCACCGGCGAAGGAGACGGAAAGTAGAAACTCTGAAACCAGTTCTATAAGGCTACCGCGTACCCTGTCAAGACCCCTCTCGGGATTTCGGAAGCAGTCTCCATGCTGTTGGTGCTGTGCGGCCCGGCTCCAACGCTGTACGTGTACACGGGCGGCGCGAAATAGCCCGTGACCTGGGCAGACGCAGGGATTCCCCGGCCGCGACGTACTTTCTCGCCGCCAGCCGGCCATCTCGATCGCTGTTCAACCGCCGTCTCCGTGAGTTGGTGGCGCAAGAGGTCTCCACGCAGGTAGGTGTTGAGCGGGACCTGGATCGCCCCGGTCTTGGCGGCACCCTCGGAGCGGGCGATGTCGTCCGCGAGGAGTGCGAGGCAGCGACGGACGTCGCCGGGGCGGTAGATGTCAAGTCAAATG
>NZ_JWIO01000073.1:9957-10091 GCF_001017755.1 Protofrankia coriariae | reverse complement strand
CCGCGCGGGCCGGCGGCCAGGGTGGCGGCCTGCGCGGTTATGTCGATCCACTGACGTCTCCGCTGGGGGAGGTCGTCCGCAAGATGAAGGACACCTGGGTGAGTGCCCCGGCGGGCCCGCGGGGCGGCGGCCCG
>NZ_JWIO01000073.1:5043-9940 GCF_001017755.1 Protofrankia coriariae | reverse complement strand
GGCCCGCGGGGCGGCGGCCCGCCGGAACAGGCCGGGGACGTATCGCAACGGATTGGGGACGCGGTGAGCGTAGGCGGGGACGGGTCCGGCGGTCGAACGTCGACGGCAGGTGGCCTGCCCGGCCACCTGCGCGGGCCGGCGCGCTCCACCGCGTCGCACGCCAGCCGCCCGGACGTCCGGCTGATGCTGGAGGACGGGCGCCACTTCGTCGGCGAGGCGTTCGGTGTGCGGGGGGAGACCTTCGGCGAGGTCGTCTTCGCCACCGGTATGACCGGCTACCAGGAGACCCTCACCGACCCGTCCTACCACCGGCAGATCGTGGTCATGACCGCGCCGCACATCGGCAACACCGGGGTCAACGACGACGACAACGAGTCGGAGCGGATTCACGTCGCCGGCTTCGTGGTGCGCGACCCGAGCCGGATCGCCTCGAGCTGGCGGGCGCGGCGCACCCTCGACGACGAACTGGCGGACGCCGGGGTGGTGGGCGTCAGCGGCATCGACACCCGGGCCCTCACCCGCCACCTGCGGGAGCGCGGGGCGATGCGGTGCGGCATCGGCCCCGCCACCGAGGACCCCGGTGAGCTGCTCCAACGGGTGCGGATGAGCCCGAGCATGGTCGGCGCCGACCTGGCGCCGCAGGTGAGCACCCGCGCGCCCTACGTCGTGCGGGCCGCCACCGACGTCCCCTACTTCCGGGTGGCCGCGCTCGACCTGGGCATGAAGCGGGCGACCCCGAACGCGCTGAGCGCCCTCGGCTGCGAGGTGCACGTCCTGCCGGCGCGCAGCGGGGCCGACGAGCTGCTGGAGCTGACGCCGGACGGGGTGTTCCTGTCCAACGGCCCGGGCGATCCGGCGGCGGCGGACTACGCGGTCCAGGCGGTGCGCCGGGTGCTCGACGCGGGGGTCCCGGTCTTCGGGATCTGCTTCGGCAACCAGGTGCTGGCCAGGGCGCTCGGCTTCGAGACGTACAAGCTGACCTACGGCCACCGCGGGGTCAACCAGCCGGTGGCCGAGACCGCGACCGGCCGGATCATGGTGACCAGCCACAACCACGGCTTCGCGGTCCAGGCGCCGCTCGACGGTGTCACGCAGACCCCGTACGGGCGGGTCGAGGTCAGTCACGTGGCGTTGAACGACAACGTGGTCGAGGGGCTGGCCTGCCTGGACGTGCCCGCGTTCAGCGTCCAGTTCCACCCCGAGGCGGCGCCGGGCCCGCACGACGCGCACGGCCTGTTCGAGCGCTTCCGCGACCTCATGGCCGCCCGCCGGTGACGCCCGACGGTCCTGGCTGTCCGCCGGCAGGCCCTGGCGGACACGGCCACCTACTGGTGGTGCCCAGCGGGCACGGCCGCCCGCCGGTGACGCCCAGCGGACACGGCGCTGTGGGGCACTGCGACGGGCCGGGTATGGGACGCTGCGAGCCGGCCCACAGGCCGGCCACCCGGGGGCGAGCCACCCCGGGGCCGGCGGGCCACCAGCCGGGTGCCCGCGGGGCGGGCCGGGGGGCGAGTAGGCGGGGACGCGGACGGGAGGGCGTGCGCTGATGCCGCGGCGGGAGGATCTGACCAGCGTCCTGGTCATCGGGTCGGGGCCGATCGTCATCGGCCAGGCGTGTGAGTTCGACTATTCCGGGACACAGGCGTGCCGGGTGCTGCGTTCCGAGGGGCTGCGGGTGGTGCTGGTCAACAGCAACCCGGCCACGATCATGACCGATCCGGACCTCGCGGACGCCACCTACGTCGAGCCGATCACCCCGGAGACGGTCGCCAAGATCATTGAACGGGAGCGCCCGGACGCGCTGCTGGCGACCATGGGCGGGCAGACCGCGCTGAACACCGCCATGGACCTGCACGCCGCGGGCGTCCTCGACCGCTACGGCGTCCGCCTGATCGGCGCGAACATCGACGCGATCCGCGCGGGCGAGGACCGGCAGGCGTTCAAGGACATCGTGGCCGCCATCGGCGGCGAGACCGCCCGCAGTTCCATCTGCACGACCCCGCAGGAGTGCCTGGCCGCCGCCGAGGAGTTCTCCTACCCGGTGGTGGTGCGCCCGAGCTTCACCCTCGGCGGCGCCGGCAGCGGTTTCGCCCACGACGCCGACGAACTGCGCCGGATGGCCGCGGACGGCATCGCAGCCAGCCCCTCGTCGGAGGTCCTGGTCGAGGAGTCCGTGCTCGGCTGGAAGGAGTTCGAGCTCGAGCTGATGCGCGACCGGGCCGACAACGTGGTCGTGGTCTGCTCGATCGAGAACGTCGACCCGATGGGGGTGCACACCGGCGACTCTGTGACGGTCGCCCCGGCGATGACGCTGACCGACCGCGAGTACCAGCAGATGCGCAACACGGCCATCGCGGTCATGCGCGCGGTGGGCGTCGACGCGGGTGGGTGCAACATCCAGTTCGCCGTGGACCCGGCGACCGGGCGGCTCGTCGTGATCGAGATGAACCCCCGGGTGTCCCGGTCGTCGGCGCTGGCCTCGAAGGCCACCGGGTTCCCGATCGCGAAGATCTCCGCGAAGCTCGCGCTCGGTTACACCCTGGACGAGATCCCCAACGACATCACCCGCACCACCCCGGCGGCCTTCGAGCCGACGCTGGACTACGTCGTGGTCAAGGTGCCCCGGTTCGCCTTCGAGAAGTTCCCCGGGGCGGACCCGGCGCTGACCACCACGATGAAGTCCGTCGGTGAGGCGATGGGGGTCGGGCGCAGCTTCGCCGAGGCGCTGCAGAAGGCGCTGCGTTCGCTGGAGCAGCCGTCGGCGGTGTTCGGCTTCACCGGCGACCCGGGGGACGCCGAGGAGCTGCTGGAGCGGGCCCGCGTCCCGCACGACGGCCGGCTGCGCACGGTGCAGCGGGCGCTGCGGGCCGGGGCGGGCCGGCTGCGGGTGACCGAGGTGACCGGCATCGACCCCTGGTTCGTGGAGCAGATCGACCACCTCAACCGGGTCGCCGCCACCGTCACCGGTGACCTGGTGGACCTCGCCCCGGCCGACCTGCTGCGGGCCAAGCGCCTGGGCTTCTCCGACGCCCAGCTCGCCGACCTGCTCGCCACCACCGAGGACGCCGTGCGCGCGGCCCGCCACCGCGCCGGCATCCGGCCCGTCTACAAGACCATCGACACCTGCGCGGCCGAGTTCGCCTCGGCCACGCCGTACCACTACTCGTCCTACGACAGCGAGACCGAGGTCGCCCCCAGCGACCGGCCCCGGGTGATCGTGCTGGGCAGCGGGCCCAACCGGATCGGGCAGGGCATCGAGTTCGACTACGCCTGCTGCCACGCGGTGATGGCGCTCTCGGACGCCGGCTACGAGACGATCATGATCAACTGTAATCCGGAGACGGTCTCCACCGACTACGACACCGCCGACCGGCTCTACGTCGAACCGCTCACCGTCGAGGACGTCCTGGAGGTCGTCCACGCCGAGCAGCAGGCCGGGGAACTGGTCGGCGTGATCGTCCAGCTCGGTGGCCAGACCCCGCTGGGCATTGCCGCGCCGCTGGCCGCCGCCGGCGTCCCGATCGTCGGGACGGAGCCGCGCGCGATCCACCTGGCCGAGGACCGCGGCCTGTTCGGGCAGGTGCTCGCCCGGGCCGGGCTGCCCTCGCCGCCGCACGGGGTGGCGACCTTCTTCGACGAGGCCCGATCGGTGGCGGAGCGGATCGGCTACCCGGTGCTGGTACGGCCGTCCTACGTCCTCGGCGGGCGCGGGATGGAGATCGTCTACGACGAGGCGATGCTGCGCGGCTACATCGAACGGGCGACCGAGATCAGCCCGCAGCACCCCGTCCTGGTCGACCGGTTCCTCGACGACGCCGTCGAGATCGACGTGGACGCGCTCTACGACGGCACCGAGCTGTACCTCGGCGGTGTGATGGAGCACATCGAGGAGGCCGGGGTCCACTCCGGTGACTCCGCCTGCGCGCTGCCGCCGATCACCCTGGGACGCGGCGAGCTGGAGCGCATCCGCGAGTCCACCCGGCTGATCGCCGAGGGCGTGGGCGTGCGCGGCCTGCTCAACGTCCAGTACGCGCTGCAGGCCGATGTGCTGTACGTGCTGGAGGCCAACCCGCGGGCGTCACGGACCGTGCCGTTCGTGTCCAAGGCGACCGCGGTGCCGCTGGCGAAGGCCGCCGCCCGGGTGATGGTCGGCACGACCGTGGCGCAGCTGCGCGCGGAGGGGCTGCTGCCCGCCCACGGCGACGCCGCGATCCTGCCGCTGGACTCCCACATCGCGGTGAAGGAGGCGGTACTGCCCTTCGGCCGGTTCCGGGACGTCGGCGGCCGTGGGGTGGACACCGTGCTCGGCCCGGAGATGAAGTCCACCGGCGAGGTGATGGGCATCGACGCCGGTTTCGGCGCCGCCTACGCCAAGTCCCAGGCCGCAGCCTCCCTGTCGCTGCCGGTCTACGGCCGGGTGTTCGTCTCCGTGGCCAACCGGGACAAGCGGGCGATGATATTCCCGGTCAAACGGCTCGCCGACCTCGGTTTCGTCGTCTACGCCACCGAGGGGACCGCGCAGGTGCTGGGCCGCAACGGGGTGAAGGCGGTCGTCCTGGGCAAGCACTCCGTGCCCGACCCGAACCTGGTCGACTGCGTCGAGATGATCATATCTGGCCAGATCAACCTGGTGATCAACACTCCGTGGGGGGTCGGGCCGCGGCTGGACGGATACGAGATCCGGGCGGCGTGCGTGGCCACCGGCGTGCCCTGTGTCACCACGATCCAGGGCGCCGCCGCCTGCGTACAGGCCATCGAGGCGCTGGTGCGCGGCGACATGGGCGTGCGGCCGCTGCAGAGCTTCCACGCCGGGCTGCAGGCCGCCTGGGAGCAGCCGTACGGCCCCGACGCCAACCAGCCCGTTGACGATCAACGTACCGGCGGGCCCGGTACCGGC
>NZ_JWIO01000073.1:4697-5035 GCF_001017755.1 Protofrankia coriariae | reverse complement strand
CGGGCCCGCCGGTACCGCGCGGGCCTCGGTCGGCGACACCCACCGGCAGACGGTGATCGGATGATGGTGGCCGGATGACCGCGTTCCCCCGGACCCGGCTGGGCAGCTGGACGTCACGCCCACCCCTGGCGGTCGCGCTGGACGTGCCCGACGGGCCGGCCGCGCTGCGCCTGGCCGCGGCGGTGGCCCCGCACGTGGCCGTCCTGAAGGTGGGCCTGGGGCTGTTCCACCGGGAGGGGCCCGGCGTCGTGACAGCCCTGCGGGACGTGATCACGGACGGGCCGCGCGGGACGGACGGCCTGTCCGGCGCGGCCACGGACGGGCCGCGAGCCGGCGGG
>NZ_JWIO01000073.1:0-4692 GCF_001017755.1 Protofrankia coriariae | reverse complement strand
GAGCCGGCGGGCCCGCAGGTGCTGCCTCGACCGCCTCGACCGTCGCCGCCACCCCCGTTGTCGAGGCCTCCGCCACCGACGGGCGGGTCGGGCTGTTCCTCGACCTCAAGCTGCACGACATCCCCAACACGGTGGCCGCGGGGATGCGCTCCGTGGCCCGGCTGGCGCCCCGGTACGTGACGGTGCACGCCGCCGGGGGCGCGGCGATGGTGCGTGCCGCGGTCGACGCCGCGCCCGACGTCGAGGTCGCCGCGGTGACCGTCCTGACCTCCCTGGGCGGCGCGGAGCTGGCCGCTGTGGGGTTCGCCGGGACACCGTTGGACGTCGTGCGCAGGCTCGCGGCACTGGCGGTGGCCGCGGGTGCCCGCGCGGTGGTGTGCAGCCCCTGGGAGGTTGCCGCGGTCCGTTCGGAAATCGGAAGTGATGTGACTCTTATCACACCCGGTATCCGTGCGGCAGGGTCGCGGCCCGATGATCAGGCGCGTGCCGCAACACCCGCCGAAGCTGTCGACGCAGGTTCCGATCTTCTTGTGGTCGGCCGTCCGATCATCGCCGCCGACGATCCGGGGACGGCCGCGGCCCGGTTCGTGGCCGGATGGCGACCCGGCCACGGTGCCGCTGACCTGGTGTGACATCACACAGGCCCCACTCCGGCCATCTCGAGGGGATCTGCCCGGTACGGTGGTCCGCGAGCGACCGAAAGCAAAGGGCGCGTGTGGCGGCAACCCGATTCAGACCAACGTATGGACCCCGTCCTGTGGACAATAGTCCGCAGATGTGCCCGTACCGCCGGCTGGACCGAGACGCCCGTTATTCGCTAACTTGCGCGGCGCCGCGATCACCCCAAAGAAGGAGGCGTACCCGTGCCCCTGCCGCCCCTCACGCCCGAGCAGAGGGCTGCTGCCCTCGAGAAAGCTGCGTTGGCGCGTAAGCAGCGTGCGGAACTCAAGGAACGGCTCAAGAAGGCGGAAGTGTCCCTCGCGTCCGTCCTGGAGAGAGCCGACACCGACGAGGTCATCGGAAAGATGAAGGTGGCCGCTGTTCTGGAATCCCTGCCCGGCGTCGGCCGCGTCCGCGCCACAAGGATCATGGAGAGGCTCGCGATCAGCGACAGCCGTCGCCTGCGCGGCCTGGGCGCCAAACAGCGTGCCGCACTGGTACAGGAGTTCGCGAGTTCCTGAGCAACACCGGTGGCCGGCAGGCAAATGACACATATCTCTGGGCGCAGTGGGGTTGGTACGGCGTCCCGGCAATGGTGACAACCACACCGCGCCGGGCCGCCGTACCGACGTTTCTTTGCCGGCGCGTCTCTGCCGGTGCGCCACCGGGCGTGCGCGCATGCGGGCCCCGCACGGCCAGGCCGGCGGGGGGAGAGGGGGGCGGACGGCCGCGGGCCGCACGCGGGCCTGCTCGCCCAGGTCACCCCCGTTACCCGGTGACCGCCACGGTGGGTCGTAACACCGGGCGGTACACCGTCCGACCACAGTCGGGACCACACTCCGACCCGATCATGTTTTTTTGAGTGTGCGGCCGCAACACACTACGGTGTATGGATGCGGCTCACCGTTCTGTCCGGTCCGTCAGGCGTCGGGAAAGGGACCGTCGTCGCCGAGGTGCGTCGACGCCACCCCGAGGTCTGGGTTTCGGTCAGTTGCACGACACGCGCGCCGCGCCCGGGGGAGACCAACGGGGTGGAGTATCACTTCGTTGATGTCGAGGAGTTCACCCTGATGGTCAAGAAGGGTGAGCTTCTTGAGCATGCGATGTTCGCCGGTCATGCCTATGGAACCCCCCGCGCGCCGCTGGAGGCCCGTCTCGCCGAAGGGGTGCCGTGCCTGCTGGAAATCGAACTTCAGGGCGCCCGGCAGGTACGTGCGGGTATTCCCGACGCCCGGTTCGTCTTCCTCGCCCCGCCGTCCTGGCAGGAGCTGGTCCGTCGGCTCACAGGACGCGGCACGGAGTCGCCGGAGGTGATCGAACGCCGCCTCGACCGGGCCCGCACCGAGCTTGCCGCCGAATCCGAGTTCGACGCGGTGGTGGTCAACGACGACGTGACCCGGGCGGCGGCTCGGCTGGTGGCTCTGATGGACACCGACTAGGGCTAGCGCCTCGGCCGGGCCGGCGGCGGGCCGTCCGGCCGCCTGCCCTCCCCGCGCTGCCTGCTCTACTGTTATGTAGGCCGTACCGTTGCGGTCCGAGGGTGCGGCTGAGGGCGTGGACGCCCACCGGCCCGCGGCCCCGGGTCGCGGGGCCCGGCGGGGCCGCCGCGGTCCCGGGCATCCGCCCCTGACCCTGTTCTCCAGGACCACATCCTGACCATGCTGTCGGTTCGCCAGCGGGCTGACAGCCCCGTGTTTGCGGAAGGACACCGTGTCCGGCACTGTCGCCCAGCCCGAAGGCATCACCAACCCGCCGATCGACGAGCTCCTGGAAGCCACCGACTCCAAGTACAGTCTGGTGATCTACGCGGCCAAGCGGGCCCGGCAGATCAACGCCTACTACTCGCAGCTCGGCGAGGGCCTGCTGGAGTACGTCGGCCCGCTGGTCGACACCGCCAGTGCCCAGGAGAAGCCGCTGTCCATCGCGCTGCGCGAGATCAACGCGGGTCTGCTGACGCACGAGACCGTCGGCGAGCCCCTGCCGCCGGCCTCCTGAACGCCTCCTCGGCAGCCACATGTCGGCCCCGTGTCACACCCGCACCGGTGCCACACGCCACCGGTGCAGGTCCAGGTGTCGCCGGGACGCCCGGTGCCAGCGTCAGCACACCCGGTACACCGGATGTGGGACGCCCGGCGCCCCGGGGCACCCGGTGCCATCGGGGACACCTGTTCCACCGGGACATGACCGTTGATGTCCGCTGACACCGCCGGCAGCGACAACGGCACCGGAAGCGGCACGGTGAGCGGCACCGGTGCCGCCGTCCCCGCAGCCGTGCGGCGTCCCCGTGTCGTGCTGGGCGTCTCCGGTGGGATCGCCGCCTACAAGGCGGTCGAGGTGCTGCGCCAGCTCACCGAGACCGGCCACGACGTCCGGGTCGTGCCCACCGCGGCGGCGTTGCGGTTCGTCGGCGAGCCGACCTGGGCGGCGCTGTCCGGGCATCCGGTGGCCACCGACGTCTGGACCGACGCGGCCGAGGTGGCACACGTCCGGCTCGGCCGGCAGGCCGACCTGGTGCTCGTCATCCCCGCCACGGCGGACCTGCTCGCCCGCGCCGCCACCGGACGCTCCGACGACCTGCTCACCGCCACCCTGCTCACCGCCCGGTGCCCGGTGATGTTCGCCCCGGCCATGCACACCGAGATGTGGGAGCACCCGGCCACCGTGGCCAACGTGGCCACGCTACGCTCCCGTGGCTGCCTGGTCGTCGACCCGGCCGTGGGCCGGCTGACCGGCGCGGACTCCGGTGCCGGCCGGCTGCCGGAACCGGTGGAGCTCGCCGCGCTGGCCCGTTCCGTGCTGGCACGCTCGGCGCTGGCCCGTTCCGCGTCAGCCCGCTCCGTGCCGGCTGGCAGCACGCCGGCCGGCAGCACGTCGGCCGGCCCGGAGCGGGCAGGCACGGTGCCGGACCTCGCCGGCCGGCGGGTCGTCGTCAGCGCCGGCGGCACCCGGGAGCATCTCGACCCCGTCCGCTTCCTGGGCAACTCCTCCAGCGGACGGCAGGGCTACGCCCTGGCCAGGGCCGCGCTCGCCCGGGGCGCGCAGACCGTCGTGGTGGCGGCCAACGTGGCGCTGCCGGACGTCGCCGGAGCGCGCACCATCCCGGTGGTGTCGACCGCGCAGCTGCGCGAGGCCGTGCACGCCCAGGCGATCCAGGCGGATGTTGTGATCATGGCTGCCGCGGTCGCGGACTTCCGGCCCGTGGCGCGGGCGTCCTACAAGATCAAAAAGGGTGACGGTGTCCCCGAGCCGGTGGCGCTGGCACACAACCCCGACGTGCTGGCCGAGCTCGTCGCCGCCCGCCGCCCGGGCCAGCTGCTCGTCGGCTTCGCCGCCGAGACCGGCGGGCCGGGCGTGGACATCGTGACCCTCGGCCGGGAGAAGCTCGCCCGCAAGAAAGCCGACCTGCTGGTCGTCAACCAGGTCGGCGACGGGCTCGGGTTCGAGGTCGACCACAACGCCGCCGTGGTTCTCGGCGCGGACGGCACGCAGACCGCCATCGAACGGACCAGCAAGGACCTGCTCGCGCACCAGGTGCTCGACCTGGTCGTGACACGACTCGCTGTAGCGGATGGCTCCGTTGTCGGCCTGCCCGCCGGTACCCGCCGGTAGACTTCGCCCGAATCAGACTGGATCTCCCAGGGGGTCATGACGTGGCGACGCGCCTGTTCACTTCCGAGTCCGTTACCGAGGGGCATCCGGACAAGATCGCTGATCAGATCAGTGACTCCATCCTCGACGCGATGATCAAGGATGACCCGCGCAGCCGGGTCGCGGTCGAAACGCTGATCACCACCGGCCNNCGGGTCCGCCGTGACGGCTCCGTGCCCTATCTGCGCCCGGACGGCAAGACCCAGGTGACCATCGAGTACGACGGCGACCGGCCGGTCCGGCTGGACACCGTCGTCGTCTCCGCTCACCACGCCGCCGACATCGACCTGGAGCAGCAGCTCACCCCGGACATCCGGGCGCTGGTGATCGAGCCGGAGCTCAAGCGGGTGGCCGAGCAGAACCTTGGTATCGAGGTGGACGGCT
>NZ_JWIO01000072.1:7358-11375 GCF_001017755.1 Protofrankia coriariae | reverse complement strand
CCTCGCTGTACCGGACCGGCTCGCCGATCCGCAGCCGGCCGACGTAGCGCCGGATCCGGTCGACGATCCGGCCGACGAGCGCGGTGGTGCCGGCCGACGTCCCGGTGTCGGACGCCGCGAGGCCGTCCAGCGAGAGCCGGACCCGCAGGCCGACCCCGACCTGGAGTGCCTGCTCGATGGACGGCGCGATGCCGATCGGCCGGACCGTGTCGACGGCCTGGCGCACCCGGTCGGCGAGCTGGCCGGGCCCGTCCCAGACGGCGGACTCGTCGGGGGCGACGAGAACCGTGACGTAGTAGGGGTTCCCGAGGCTGCGCTGCTCGCTGAAGAGCCGCTCCGCGAAGGAGAAGTTGCCGTAGATCGACTGGTTGACGTCGAGGCCGCCGTAGAGGTCCCTGACGAGGACCTGCCGGACCCCGGGGACGAGCGACACCGCGACCCGCAGGGCGTCCGGCGTCCACAGCGTGCGCGGGTAGGCGAGCAGCAGGTCCCGGTAGGTCTCGTCGGACCAGGTGAGGCTGCCGCCCTCAAGCTTTTCACCGTGGGTGATCGTCAGCGTCCCGGCGGTGACGAGCGCGGCCGCGCCCGACGTCCGGGCGTCCGCCGGGTCGAAGGCGTCGATGCGGCCCGGGGTGTCGCCGTCGACCTGTGCCGCCGGGTCGAGGTCGCCGCCCGGGCCGGGCTCGAACGCGGTGACCGCTGCGGTCACGCTCCGGGTCACGCCGTCGAGCCGGACCGGGTCGGCGAGGAACACCGACGTGCCGCCGCGGGACCGCAGCCGGCTGCCGCGCGGCAGCGTGAGCTGTGGGACCTCCGGCGGCAGGTCACCGGCCAGCGCGAGCCTGACGGTGCCGGTCGCGCGGTGGAACGGGCGGGTCAGGCCGAGTTCGGCGCCGAGCCGGGACAGCGCCTCCCCGGTGGCCGTCGAGACGAAGGAGTCGTCGAAGACGAGGCCGAGGTGGCTCCACATCCGGGCGTCCTCGACGCTGACGAGCTCCAGCAGGGTGCGCAGCACGCTGCCGGACGTCAGGTCGACGTCGGCGCCGAAGAGCGCCCGGGCGAGGGCGATCTTCTCGTCGAGGATGCGCCCGACCGGCTTGGGCACGAAGCCGGCCGCGGTCACGCCGTGGTCGAGGCCGCTCGCGGTGCTGCGGGCGAGCGCGTCGAGGTCCGCGCCGGTCGTCGGGTCGGTCATCCGAGGTCCACCTCTCCGAGGGTCATGGGTACATCGGTGCCGAGGACGGTCCGCACCGTGGCGCGCACGACCTGGCGCCGGCTGGCGTCGAGCGGTTCGAGGGTGACGTCCACGACGTCCACGACCCGCGCGTCGGCGAGCAGGGTCCGCACGACGGCGACGCGGAGCAGCTCGTCGCGCAGCAGCGGCCCGAGGGCGAGTGCGAGCACCCGCAGGCCGTCGAACCCGAAGCCGGTGTCGAACAGGTCGCTGCCGACCGGGGTGAGCAGGGCGACCGCGAGGTCCTGGGCGAGGTTGTCCGGGCCTTCGACGAGCCGCGGCCCGCCGGCCCCCCAGGCGAGGTCCACCGCGGGCTGCCCACCCGGGACGGGGACGAGCGCGAGGCCCCGGCCGAGAACAGCCCGGCCGAGGACGGCCTGACCATGGGCGCTGTCGGGCGGCGCGGTCACGCCCGGGTCGGCGCTCACGCCGTCCCCTTGTTCACCTCGACGCCGCTCTTCACCGTCATGACGACCTTCTCTCCGTTGAGCCGGATCTCCTTGTCGGTGGAGATCGTGATGTTGCCATCGGCGTCGATGGAGATCGACGCGTTGCCCTTCTTCGTCTTCACGGTGAGGACGCCGGCGGCGGGGGTGTCGGGGCGTTTGCCGACATTCGGCATCGAGTCCTCGCCGACGGTGAGCTCGAAGCCGAGGACATTGACGACGCGGGCGCCTCTGGCGTCGACGAGGTCGCTCGCCACCCTGCCGTCCGGCGCCGGTGTGACGTCATCCCCGTCCGTTGCCGGGGCGACGTTCGTCGGCAGGGTGAGCCACCAGTCGCCGGCCTGGCTGCTCGGCTCGGTGCCCTCGTCCCACACGCAGCCCGCGACGACCGCGTTGCGCGGGTCGCCGTCGTGGTTGAGCTGGACGACCCGGGTGCCCGGGTAGTGCGGGACGACGAGCCCGGTGCCGCCGTAGGCGAAGGGTGTGACGTAGGGCTTGTCCGTGAGGCNGGCGGGGCGGCCTGGGCGAGGCCGTCGTCGAGGTCGAGCCGCTGGGCGTGCCGCCGCTCCGAGGCCGCGACGGACTGCGCGGTGACGATGCCGGCGTCCACCGCGCGGCGTGACCGGGCCATCGTGCCGATCCGGGCGTCGATCGTCTCGGCGACCCGGTGCGCCTCGGCGGTGGGCCCGGGCTGCTTCGCGGCCGCGCCGACGCCCTCGACGCGCAGTTTCGTCGTGAAGCCGGTGGTGCGGCCGAGGGTGTGCGTCACCGAGACGACCCGGAAGTCGCGGGGTTTCGCCTGGGTGGGCGGGGCAAGCAGGCCGACGATCGGGGCCGCGAGCGCGGCGGCGCCGCCGATGGCGCCGACGACGGAGTCGGCGAGACCCGCCGCCGCCTTCTTCTTCACCACCTCCGGGAGGCGGATCGTGACGGCGTCCCCCACCTTGATGTCCGGGCGGCCGAGGAGCATGACGTCCCAGGCGTCGGCGGTGGAGGTGGCGAACGGGTCGTCCCTGGCCGGGTCGTCGTGCTCGTAGGGTGCCGGGGTCGCATCGACGAGACCGGTCGCGGTGTCCAGGGGGTGGCTGTTCGCGCCGGTGAGCCTGGTGGTCCAGGTGCCGACGTGCACCGTCCCGTCGCGCAGCAGGACGGGGATCCGGCCGTGTGGGGCGTCCGGGAAGGCGCCGCGGGCGAGCGCCTGGACGGCGTCCGCGATCCGGTCTCCGGCGCGCAGCTCGGTCCTGCCGTCGATCGTCGGGTGGTTCCCCTCCGCGACGACGGTGACCGCGGGTGTGAGCGAGCCGAGCAGGGCACGCAGCCAGTCCACGACGGTCCCCTGGGCGGGCAGCGGGGTGCCGGAGACGAAGGAGCGCCGCAGCCGCGCCCAGGTGGAGTCGACGCCGCTGAACCGGGTGCGGTAGCGGACGTCGCCCGCGGTCCGCTCGAGCGCGGTGATCCGGCCCGCCAGGACGGTTGTCAGGGTCGACGTCCGGGCCGGGCCGAGGCCCACGGCGGCGAGCACGCTGGCGCCGGCGGACAGGAACGAGCCCGGGGTGTCCCGCCAGCCGAGCGCGATCTCGACCTCGGGGTACGGGCCGCCGAGGATCGCGTCGACGTCCTGCTGGCTCATCCCGTCGACTGTCACGGTGAACGTGGGCGCGCTCCACGTGCTCTCGAAGGCGACCTGGATCTCCGCGTCGTACCCGGAGCGGTCGACGCTGACCGGAGGCCTGCTGCCGGCCGCGGCCGGCGCGGCCCGGAAGTCCAGCCGCCAGCCGGCGTCGAAGCCGACGTCAGACGAGCCCGGCATAGGGGTCCTCCTCCCGGACGGACGGCCCGCCGCCGGGCTGTCCTGCGACGGACCGCTCGGCGGCGGGCGCCGCGGCGAGGGTGCGCCAGCCGACGGACAGCCGGGCGCCGGTGGGCCCGGCGGCGACGAGTGCCCCGGCGGTGACGGTCACCTCGTCGACGAGCAGGTGGCCGCGCAGCCGGCCGTCGTCGAGGACGGCGACCGGCCGCCCCGGGCGCGGCGGGATGGCGGCGAGCACGCGGCGCCCGGCGACGACGAGGACGACGACCCGCACCTCGGCGCCGGACAGGGTCGGCCCGGGCGGCGCGGTGAGCGCCGCGACCGCGACGGACCGCGCGAGCTCCGGGAGGTCCCGCGCCGCGACGGGCCCGGGGCCCGGACGGCGTTCGAGGCAGGCGGCCGACGTCCACACGGTGCGGCCCGGGGCGGCGCCGAGGACGGCCGCGAGGTCGCCGGCCACGGCGACGACGACGGCGCGCAGGTCGCCGTCCGGCACCGGTAGCGGCGCCGCGACCGGCAGGCCGCCG
>NZ_JWIO01000072.1:0-7346 GCF_001017755.1 Protofrankia coriariae | reverse complement strand
CCGGCAGGCCGCCGGCAGCGTCGAGCGGCAGGGCGAGGAAGCCCGTGGGGAGAGTCATGTCAGGAACTCCACAGCGGAGAGCACGGCGGTCGCGCCGAGGTCGACGAGCGCGTCGAGGGGGCCGGGCTTCGGGACGTGCCGCAGCGTCACGTTCACCTCGACGCAGTCGATCCGCTGCGCGGCGGCGGTGAAGGACAGCTCGGTGACCTGCATGTGGGTGCGGGTGACAAGGGTGCTGACCAGGGTGATGCCGTCCGGGAGGAACCCGAGCGACGCCCCTGTCCGGCTCGCCGCGGCGATGGTCTCGAGGTTCTTCTTCCAGAGCAGCCGCTGTGGCCCGACGAGCAGCGCGGACAGCGAGACGGTGTCGGTCGATGCCGTCGTCGCAGCCCGGAACGCCGCGGCCCCCACGGGGGGCAGCGCGTACGACTCGCTGAGCGACATCCGGCTCACCGCGAAGAGCGGGACGGCGAGCGGCAGCGCGAGCAGCGTCGCCGACGGCAGGTGCAGGAACTCCTCGACGAAGGACCGGTCGCTCATCGGGTGCCTGCCAGCGGGACGTCGGCGGGCCAGTACCCGTCGAGGCTGCCGTGGTGGGTGGCCGACCATCTGCCGTCGGGGCTGACGGTGATGTCGAAGCGGACCGGCTCCCGGCCCTCGCGCGGGATCTCGTAGTGCACCGACTCCAGGACGTCGACCACCTCGGTGGTCCCGTCCCGCAACGGGATGGCCAGGCGGCGGCCCTTCGCCCGCGCGGTCAGCGGGACGTCCGCGCCGAGCCCGTGCGCGCGGCGCAGCGCGTCCTCGAATCCCCTGTTCTGGACGAGCTGGTTGACGCCATCGGGGGCGAGCATGATCCCCTCGACGAGTTCGGTGCCGAAGCCCGGGCCGACGAGGTGCGCGCGCTGCCACCGCTCGAGGAGCTTCGCGAGCCGGGTGGCGAGCCGCGGTGGCACGGTCTTCAGGCCGGCGATCTGCGCGGGGCGCAGCTGCGCCTTTTCCAGGCCGGCGCGGGCGATCGGCTCCCGCAGCGAGCCCTCGGCGACGACGTCGAGGCCGCCGAGCCGCAGCTCGTCGAGCAGCTGCGCGCGGGGCAGGTCGGCGATGGACGGGGTGGCGGTGAGCCGGGTCCGGATGCTGTCCGCCCGCGCCACAGCCTCGGCGTTGGCGCCGACCCGCGGCGCCGCTCCCGGGGGCAGCGGCTGCCCGGGCAGGACGTCGCCGTGGACGACGACGTCGAAGTCGCCGGCCGCCCGCCGCAGCGCCTCGTTCGCGCTCGCCCACTCGCGCTGGAGCCGGGCGGCCGCCTCGGCNGGCCGCCTCGGCGGCCGCGGCGGCGTCCCGGCCGGGGTTGCGGCGGTACGTCTCGAGCGCTTGCAGCAGCCGTTCCATCACCGGGGCCAGCGCCTTCGGATCGCTGACGACGTATGAGACGCCGCGTTCCGGAACCGTCCGCCCCGCCGCCCAGGCCGCGAGCGTCTGGCGGGCCTGCGACCGCACCTCCTCGCCGAGCGACAGCGCGCCGCGCAACGGGAGCACGGGAGCGGGCCCGGTCCTCGGCAGCGCGTCCGCGACCGCGTGGCTGAGCGCTTCGTCGTGCTCGGCGATCTGGCGCTTCACCGCGTCCTCGAAGCGCATCAGGTCCTCCGTGGCGTCCGCGATGACCGCCAGGTCGGCCTCGCGCAGCGGGCGTTCGCGCAGCGTCACCGGCGCCCCGCCGGCCCGTCTGGTGGCCTCGACGTCCCCCAGGATCCGTCCGATGGCGTGGTTGAGGCTGTCGAGCGCCCCCTGGGTGCGACGCTCGTGGGCGCGGGCGACGGAGAGCAGGACGGTCTCAAGAATCTCGTCGGCGGTACGGCCGCCCCCGCGGTCGCGGTAGAGGATCTCGAGCGCCTCGCGCAGCCGTGTCATCGTCGGCGCCTGCTCGCGGGCGAGCCGCGCGAGCCCGGGCCGCAGGGACTCGGCGCTGATCGTCATGGTGTGCCTCCGGTGGCGAGCGGGCCGAGTGCGGCGTCGACCTCGGCGGCGGTGCCGTGCTCCTGCGCCTGGCGGCGGATCCACGGCACGAGGACGGGTGTGATGACGTGCGGCAGCAGTTCGTTCATCACCGCGACGACGGCCGCCTCGTGCACGGCCTGGCGCACGGCGCGCTGGATCATCTCCTCGGTGAGGCCCCTGAGGACGCGCTCGCGGACCTCCGCCGCGGCGAGCCGGACGACGGTCCGCGCGCCCTGCTTCTCCGCGACCCTGAGCCCTTCGAGGGCGGCGGAGGTCAGCGCCCGCGCGCCCTTGCCGACCGCGACGACGTCGAAGACGGAGAACGCGACGGAGATCGCTGCCATCAGCTGGGCGAGCTGGACGTCCTGCCAGTGCTGGAAGAGCTCGGGGTCCTCCAGCGCGTGGTAGAGGTCGGTCTGCCGTTCGGCGTCGAGGACGTCGTGGACGGCGAAACCGATGCTGACCGCACCCGTGATCGCGGCGGCGGCGACGGCTCCCAGCGGTGCGCACAACAGGCCGAGGAGGATGATCCCGAAGGTGGACGCGAACTCCAGGAGCTTGTCCCTGGCCGCCTTGTGGTCGATGGCCTGGTTGACCCCGGCCGCGTAGAGCCGCAGCCCGTGGACCTCGGGCGCGAGGACGTCGTCCGCGAGCTGGTGGATGCCCTGGAGCGTGTACCGCAGCCCCCGCCAGTCCCGGCCCCCCTCGCGTTCGGCGTACTTCGACGCCGCCAGCGCGAAGTGGGCCCCGTCATCGAGATCGGTCGCCTCGCCGGTCATCCGCTCGTTCGCGGCGAGCATGTCCGCGAGCAGCGTGCGCAGGTACCGCTCGAGGTAGCCGCGGTCGAGTTCGCGGCGGAAGACGATCGTCTGCAGGTCCGGCACCTGGTAGAAGAGCGGGTCGCTCATGTTGAGCAGCCGCCGGCGCTGGTTGATCGTCTCCCGTAGCTGGTCGGCGGTCCAGGCGCGGCCGTCGTGGACGGCGACCCGCTCGCCNGACCCGCTCGCCGCCGCGTTCCTCGACGCGGTCGTCGCCGACGAGGTCGAGGATGCGGCGCGGGGTGGTCTCGATCGGCGCGGGCAGCTCGTAGTAGTCGTCCCGGGTGCGCCGGGCCCGGTGGATCGAGAGGATCTCGCGGACCGTCCCGGCGGACCGGCCGACGGACCCGGCGTACTCGATCGCCCGGAGCAGCACCGTCGGCCACAGGACGAGGTCACCGAGTTTTTCGATCTTGCCGCCGATGTCCTCGACGAGGGCGTCGAAGTTCTGCTTCCGCTGCCGGGCGGTGATGCCCGCGCGCGAGCTGCGCAGCTGCTGGAGCATGATCGACCGGCAGGTCTCGGCGAAGACGTTCTCGTAGCCGAAGCGGAGCGCGTCCGCGAGATCGCTGATGAACCGGATCGCCCAGCCGGCGGCGTTCGGCGGGTCGCCGTCGGCGATCCCGACGAGCCGGGCGTTGGCGGCGTCGAGATAGGTCGAGACGACATCCCCCGCGAAGATGTCGACCTCGCGGGCCAGGCCGGCGAGCCGGCGCAGCCAGTGCAGCTCCGGCGTCGGCGACGGCGTGAGGTGGACGAAGCCGTTGTTGCCGGTGGCGTCCGGGCGCACGGTCACCTCGGTCGTCGCGCCGGACGCGATGCTCGCGGCGGCGACGCCCCTGGCCCGGCCGCTGATCGCGGTGGCGCAGTGCAGCGCGAACATGCCGGCGTACCCGCACTCGGGAATGGCGAGCGCGGCGGCGAGCGCGCGCATCCGGCCGACGAGGTTGCGGGTGTCGACAAGGTCGGACAGCTTCGGCTCGACGAGGTAGGAACGGCAGACGAGCGGCGCCCTGAGCGCTTCCGGCGCCCCGGGCCAGGCACGCTGGGTCCCCGTGTCGGACCGCGGGATGTCGGCGACGTCGAGGGCCGACGGCTCGTCGTCGGGCGGGACGACGTCGTCCCGCGCGGTGGGGCTGCCCTGCTCGTCCGGCGCGGCGATGTAGCCGACTCCCGCGCCGCCGCCGGCCTTCAGCAGGGCCTCGGGGAGCGGCTGGCGCGCGAAGACGATGGGAATCGTGTCCGCCCCCTCACCGAAGGACAGCTCGCCCTGCCCGGTGCCGAGTCCGGAGGGCAGCAACGCGGTCCTGGGGCTGTTCGCGAAGAAGATGATCCCGCCGTACCCGCCGCCGCTGTCGACCGTCATGACATGCCGGTAGCGGCCGGGCAGCGGCATGCCGTCGGCGCCGACGGCGTCGACCCGGGTGAGGAACAGGAAGCGGAGGAACGCCCCGCTCGTCGTCCGGATGAAGCCGTGGTATCCGGGAAGCTCCCGGTCGAGCGCCGGCCCGCCGTGCCGGTAGAGGTGCCACCGCCAGGCGATCCGAACGGCCTCCTCGACGCTTACGGCAACCCCGGCCGCCGGCAGNCAGCCACGGCTCCCGCCGGTCCGCGTCGTCCCGCAGCGGCACCCGGGCCGTCCCGCCGTCGAAGAACGGGATCTCGTAGGTCGTGCCGGTCGGCGTGTACCGGATCCGGGACGGGTCGAACGGCTCGGCGGGCGGGTCGTCCACCCGCGCCGGGCCGCGGGCCGTGGCTCGGGAGCGGAAACCGGCGNCGGGCCGCGCCGTCGGTCGCGCCCCGCTCGGCCGCCGTGAGCAGCGCTTCGGGGACGCGCGGGCCGGCTTCGGACGGGGCCGCGCCGACGGCGACGGTCGTCACGTCACCCGGCCGGATCCCGAGCGCCGACAGCGGGAAGCGCGCGCAGGCGGCGGCGACGGCGTCCGCGACCCCGGCCCGGACCGCCTCCGCGGACACCCCGCCCGCGGCGTCCGGGGTGACCCGGACGCTGACCGGCAGGCGCAGCCGGGGGCCGTACGCGCTCGCCGTCCCGTCCGTGGCAGGCCGCCTCGACCGTTCGGTCGGTGCCGTCATCGTCGTCCCCTCCTTTCCGCGTCCCCGTAGTCCCCGCGTCCCCGCATCCGTGCCGTCCGTGCCGTCCGTGCGGCTGGGCCGGACGGTGCCGGCTGCCCGGTCAGCCCAGCGCCCTGGCGGCGAGCGCTTCCCGCAGCCGGCGGAGCGCGAGCTCCGCGGCCGCTTCGGTGATCTCCTCGACGCTCGGGCCGATCTCGACCGTCACCGGGATCTCGAGCACGACGCCGGGCGGCGCGGCACCCTGGCCGGGCCGCACGACGGCCGCGCCGTCGCCCTCCGCGGTCACCGTCTCGCCGCGGCGGACGAGGGCGATGCCAGTCCGTTCCACGCGGCCGCCGAGCGGGTCGGCGTCGGCGTCGTCCCGCGCGAGCGCGTCCGGGTCGACCCGCCCCCAGCCCTCCACGTGCCCTTCCATCAGGCGGTGCCCTTCTCCATCAGGGGGTGCCCTTCCATCAGGCGGTGAACGTCGGCCGGGCGATGGCCGGACCGTTCTTCGGGGTGACGTCGACGTGCCGGCTGATACCGGAGAACGTCGCCACCGGGGCGCCGCTGACGGTCGCGTTCGACGGGGACGCCGACGTGATGAGGCACTTCGTCAGCACGAGCGTCGAGAAGTCCCACTCGTCGGCGCTGCCGGTCTGCTTGTACAGACCGATGGAGAACTCCCTGCCCTCGAGGGCCAGCTGGGTGAGCCTCGCCGAGGCCCCGCCGATCGCCTTGACGGACAACGAGAACGTGAAGCTGTCGGGGTTGGCGATCCAGCCGACGTGGGTCGCCTCGATCGAGTGCACGACCTCGGTGTTGAGCGCGAACGTCGGTGAGAAGGAGTCGATCGGCGTCAGCGGGTGCGCGGTGTCGCCGTCGACGACCACCGCCAACCGGGTCTTGGTCCACGTGGCCATCGGTGCTGCCTTTCGGTCGTGAGCCCACCGGCGGGCTCGCCGGCTCGGGGAGGGCTCGGTCGATGCGTCGGGAGGGACGCGGTCAGGCGGTCAGCGCGAGCTTGATGTCGAGGAAGTGGACGGAGCCGGCGTACGCCACCGTGACGATGACGTCGACCGCCCGGCTGGTCCTGGTCGACGTCAGCACCGTCTTCGCTCCGGGTGAGCGGTCCGCCTCCTCGGTCTCGAGGATCGGCAGCACCGGGATGTCGACGGTGTAGCCGTCGATGACCCGGGCCGACCGCAGCGGCTCGAGGATCGCGTCGAACCTGCCGCGCAGGCCCTCCATGCCGAGCCGGTCGATGCGGACGTTCCCGATCGCGCCGATGAGGCCGCCCCTGAGCCGGAACTCGAGGTCGTCGAGGACGCGGACGACGTCGACGTACAGGCGCGACGGATCGATCGGGTTGTACGACCGCCCGGAGCCGAGGAAGACCCCCTCGCCTGCGATGTACTCCGGGTCGAGGAGCGGAAGTATCGCCTTCTCGGCGAGCTGGGCGACCTCGGTGCCGGTGAACTGCCGCGGCAGCGGGATCTCGACACCGGCGACCTGCTTGAGCAGCACGCTGATGTGCGGCTGGTACCCCGCGATCGTCGCCATCGCGCACGCCGCGACGTCGCTGGCCGGGACGCCACCGGCCGTCGCCACCCGCGCGGCGACGAGCACCAGCCGGCCCTCGCCGTTCTTCAGCCCGCCGTACGCGGCGTCCGCGGCGTCCGCGAACGTCTGGCCGTTGCCCACCGCCAGGTCGGGGTCGACCATCGCGACGCCGATCCGCCTGGCGCCGGCGCCGCTGGCGTTCTCGACATGGGTCTTCAGCAGTGCGAGCGTTGCCGGGTCGGTGACCCGGGCGAGGCTGACCAGCTGGACCGGCGCGGTCGCGATCGTCGCAAGTGCCGCCGCCCAGTTCGGGCCAGCGCCCGAGTCGTCGGTCGCGACCGCGTACACCCGGGACGCGCCCGGGCGCTGTAGGAGCACCTCCCGTATCGACCGGTAGAGCGGGCCGGCGGCCTGCCCCTTGTTCGCGATCGCCCCGGTGGTCTGGTCGACGTCCGCGAAGAGGGTGCGGGCCTCGGCCTCGCTGCCGACCAGGACCGGTGTGTTCGGCACGGCGGTGCCGAAGCCGCCGGCCGATCCGACGACGGCGACGTTGCCGAAGGCGCGGGTCGCCGTCGCCTGCAGGCCGCTGGTGTCGATCGTGACCTTGACGTACGGGTACTCGGCGGTGGGGACGCTCATGGTTCTCCTTCGAGGCCGGCGGTCAGATCGCGACCGGGACGATCCCGCTGCTGCGCAGCCGGGAGGTGAGCTCGGACAGCCGGCTTGCGCGGCGGGCCGCGTCGCCGGCGGGCTGCTCGCCCGCGACGACCGGCAGGTCCGCGTCGTCGAGCGCGGCCGCGGGGAAGATCACAAGGCCGGGGCGACCCTCGCGGACGGTGACACCGGGCGGGCGGGCCGGCGGGTCCGCGACGGCGTCGAGCCCGAGGCGGGCCG
>NZ_JWIO01000070.1 GCF_001017755.1 Protofrankia coriariae | reverse complement strand
GTCTGCATGTGGCAGCCCAGCCCGGCGGCGATGGTACTGGTGCGTTCACCGTCCCAGCTGGCCACGATCATCTTCGCCCGTATGATCCAGTCGCCGGGAGCGTGCCGCGACCCGGCCAGCTTCCGGATCTTCCGCTCCTCCTCCGTGTCCGCGGGAGGGCGTGCATACAACAACTTCGGCATGACAGATCGCCTCCCCACCAGGATCCCACCGGCACAGACGATCTACAACCGTAATGAGGAACGTTGCACTAGCCTGGCCGTCGGAATGAGGTGAGCGCGTGCGCCGGGTTGCCAGCACATCACTGTCCTGTCCGATGTACTCAAACTCGCCCCCGCCACCATCGAGTTCGGCTCCATCCGAGACCGAAAGAGAGGGAACCGGCCAGCGATCAATTTCCTCAGTTAATCTGGAGCCTTCCATTCCCTAGGTTGGCCCACTCAAGCGTTTAGGTCTATACGGGGAGGCGAAGAATCAACCGGGATAAACCCGACACTAAAAACCTAGCTGAAGGGCCGGGATGATCGCCGACTTAAATTGTTATTCACGCCTCCCTTCTCCGAAATAGACAGCCGAAGCCGCACCAAAGAAAGAGATACCCGGGAATGTTAGCGCAATAGCTAAAGGTCTGTTGCTTGCAAAAATGCGGGCGGTAAAGTTAAGTGAGATACGGGCATATACAAGCGCAGTGGTGTATCGAGATTTCTTTTGACGCAAGACTTCCTCTTTTTTGGATTTGACGAGGGAGTGGACCGATACACCCAGAGCGGCGACCGTCGGAATTAGGAGATAATGCATTTCCTGAGCGTGCCAGATAATCCGACACCTGTCAATATTCGACCGAGTGCAGTCTACCGCACTCGAATGGTCGCCAGTAAGCAAACAGAATCACGGGACCCAGGGCGTGAACGGAGCCGAAGGTGCCGCGGCGGACCGCCTGACGGGGATGATCCGACGCCGCGACCAGCACCGCGCACAGCAGCCCTGGCAGCGAGGGCGCCCCGTCAGCCCTGTCCGCCCGGCGTCATCTGCCCGCCGTGCATCAGATCCACACCACGCGCGGCGAGATCATCCGCTCCAGAGCCACCGGCACCGGCATGGTGATGATGGGCGGGCGAAGTGGACATCGCGAAGGCCACATGCAGACAGAACCGCGCCGCCATCACAAGACGCTGCGCGGTCACGCGCACCCGGCCAGCTCCCATCCCGCCCGCCAGATCACAGGAACCCGACAGTGGTGACCAGGAATGATGGCGGAGGGCGGTCGACACGGGGTGCGCGGCAACCGCACCGGACCGCGCGGCGCGGCGGGGAGGCGACCCGCACCGGAGGCCGCGTCGACGGCGCGGGTCAGGCATCACCTGGCGACCAAGGCACCGCGACGCCCACAGACAGCGGTGTAGAAGCAGGAAAGCCAGGCTCGCCAGGACCATCCATTCAAGGGTGGACGTGCGGTCAAAGTCCCCGCACCGAAACGTCACACGGCATGGACCACCCGGCAGGGCTGTCCAGCCCTCTCATCCACTCGTTTAGGCTGGTGAGGTGTCTCAGCCGGATTCGGGAGCCCGCCCGGCCCGCTCCCGGCTCGTGTTGGATGAGGCCGCGGCGGAGCAGGTCGCCGATGTCATGTTCGCGTTGTCGACCCCGAGCAGGGTGCAGATCCTGGCCTGTCTGACCCAGGGCCGGCGTTCGGTGGGCGAACTGGTGGACGAGCTCGGGTTGGAGCAGTCCTCTGTTTCGCATCAGCTGCGGGTCCTGCGTGAGCATGAGCTCGTCCGGGTGGAGCGGGTGGGGCGCCAGCGGATGTACACGTTGGCGGACACCGAAGTGAACACGCTGCTGGAATGCGCGGTCCGGCGGATCTCGGGGACGGGTGAGACGGGGCACGGACGGGGCAGGTCGTCCGGGCACGCAGTGGGATGACCACCACTCCGGAGGGAGAACGGTCACCGCAGGGCGTCGTCGTCCGCGGGTCCTTCGGTGCGCACGTCGAGCGGCGGTCAGCGTTGGACCGGGCGCACCGGGGAGACATCCAGGGCGCCTGGGGCACCCTCCGGGTGGTCGAAACCGGCCACCCGGTGCCGGCTCGACGGCGGTTGGCGGCGCTCGCCGCGGTGATGGGCCCCGGACTGATCGTCATGGTGAACGACGCGGGTGGTCTGTCGCTGTTCGCCCAGGCCGGGCACGATCACGGTCTCCAGTTGCTGTGGCTGGTGGCCCCGTTGGCGCTGGTGTTGTTCATCAACCAGGAGATGGTCGCCCGGTTGGGCGCGGTCACCGGCGCGGGGCATGCTCGGCTGATCTTCGAACGGTTCGGTCGCCGGTGGGGCTGGTTCGCCGTGGCGGACCTGATGGCGCTGAACGCCCTCACCATCATCACCGAGTTCATCGGTATCGCCCTGGCCTGCGGCTACTTCGGTATCCCGCGCTATGTCTCGGTTCCCGTCGCGGCGGTGGGACTGGTCGCTGTGACAGTGCGGGGAAGCTTCCGCGGCTGGGAACGCGCCATGTTCGCCGCCGTCGCGGGGAGCATGCTCGTGGTCCCGCTCGCGGTCGTCACGCTGCTCCGAACACGGGTGGACTTCCCTGGTCCCGCAGCTGCCGCCGTCACGGCGCCGCTGTCCACGCAGGGAGTTCTTTTCGTGATCGCCCTGGTCGGGACGACGGTGACGCCCTGGCAGCTCTTCTTCCAGCAGTCGAATGTGGTGGACAAGAGGATCACGAGTCGCTGGGTGCGCTATGAGCGTGTGGACACGGCCCTCGGCACGGGGCTGTTCGTGCTGGGGGCGTGCGCGGTTCTCGTGACCTGTTCCCATGTCCTGCATCAGCGTGCCGGCGGCCCGTTCGTCGACGCGGGTCAGGTGGCGTTCGGCCTGTCGTCCGCGCTGGGGGCGTGGGCCGGCGCGCTGTTCGCGCTGGCCCTGCTCAGTGGCTCCGTGGCCGGTGCCGCGGCGGTCTGCCTTTCGACGTCGTACGCGGTCGGAGACGCGACGGGTCTACGGCACTCCCTGCACCGGCCATGGCGGCAGGCACGGACGTTTCACGGCACCTTCGCGGGCCTGATCGTCGTGGCGGCACTGGTCGTGCTCCTGCCTGCCACACCGCTGGGGTTGGTGACCGTGCTGGCAAACGTACTCGCCGGTGTCCTCCTGCCGAGCGCGTCGGTCTTCCTGATCCTGCTGTGCAATGATCGCGCGGTACTCGGGCCCTGGGTCAACCCGCCGTGGCTGAATGTCCTGGCCACCGTCGTGGCCAGCGCTCTCGTCGTCCTGTCCGCGCTCCTCGTGATGACCACGCTCTTTCCCGGCGCGCCGGTCGGCACGATGGCTCTCGCCCTGAGCGTCGTCGCCGCCTGCGCCGTGGCCAGCCTCCCCGGTGCCCGGCGATCCTGGGCTCGGGCAGACACCGCTGCCGGCGTTCAACGGTCGAGCTGGACGATGCCCCCCGTGGAGTCGCTCGACCCGCCGCTTCCGTCACGGGCCCGCGTCCTCTGCCTGACCCTCATGCGCGCCTACCTTCTGCTCGTCGGCGCCGTGATCGTGGCGAAAGCCGCCCAGCTCCTCGGCGCCTGAACGGAGAGTAGCACCCACCAGGCCCATCGTTACATGAAAGATCCTTCATGCTACGATGACGACACAAGCCGGGGAGACTTGGCGTCCGGCGCGGCCAGGGAATGCACCCGCGTCGCCATCACCTGGCTTCTCCGCCCGGGTCGCCATCGGGGATTCCTCGCGGAGCGCCTCGGCGGGCGTAACGGCCCACAGAAGGAGTTCAGCTTGCCTGGTCAGCGTGAGTGGCAGCCCGACAGAGGCCCACGCCGTCGAGCTGCCCGCACTGGGATCATGCGTTGGGGCGGCTCCGGTCAGCAGGACGGACGCAACGGCCTGCACGGGGATGACACTGTGGATCGGGGCCTTTCGCGCGGATGACGGGCAACGCCACCCTGGCGCTCTGGCGTGCTCTCGCCACCGTCACCTCCTCACCGATCCACACCTGTTCCTTCCGGAGTAGCCGACGCTGTCGGCCATAGTCAGCGCCGTCCCGCCTACCGCGGCGAGCGGGCGTACGCGACCCGGGGCCTCCAGATGAACGCGGTTCCGCGTCGACCTCCCGAGGTCGCCCCATAGCCGAAGGCGGCACCGATCAGGGAAGGCCAGGGCGTGGCAGCCGCAGCCTGCGGGACTCCACGGCAACGATGTCGGACAGTCGACACGACCAGGTGGCCGAGGGGACTACCGACGCGAACATATGAACAATCGCTCATGGTACGGTGACGGCGTTCCACAGCGTGATGTTGCTGCGGGTACCGAGGGTGACCCTGGCCCACGATCGCCAGCCAACGCAGCACGTCGCTCCGCCCGCCTGCGCGGTTCAGGCTGCCGAAAGGAGACCGACAGTGGCGCCGCCTCGCGGGCTCCGCGTCCTTGAAGTCGGTCGACGCCGTCACTCCTGCGACCGGACCGCCGCCATCCACGCGGCGACAGAGGCCGAGCCGACCGCGGATCCGCCGCTCGACACCCAGCCCGCGAGTACCGCCGTCCTGACGGCTGGGGCGGGCGGACAGAGAGATGACCGCGGGCGTTCCCTCCCGACCGGCGTCCCAGGAGTTCCCATGCTACACGGCTGGTGACTGTCCGCGGCTCGCACACAAGTACTCCGCACCCGACGTCGAGAGAAAGGCCAGGGCAGCACGATGCCGATCTGGGACCGCCTGCGCACCTCCACGCAGACGATGCAGGGCCAGCTCACCGCGAAGAAGAACGAGCTCAAAAGCGGTGCCTTCCGAGACGCCAGCATGGCCGTGTGCGCCCTCGTCGCCGCCGCCGACGGGACCATCGACCCTGCCGAACGACAGCGCGTCGCCTCCCTGATCGCGACGAACGAGGTGCTGACCAACTTCGCGCCGGATGACCTGCACCGCCGCTTCGACGGCTACCTCGCCAAGCTCGCGCAGGACTTCGCACTCGGGAAGGTTTCCGTCCTCCAAGAGGTCGGGAAGGTCAAGAAGAAGCCGACCGAGGCCCGCGCCGTCATCCAGATCGGCATTGTCATCGGCGGCGCCGACGGCAACTTCGACAAGACCGAGCAGGCCGTCGTCCGTGAGGCGTGCTTCGCGGTCGGCATCAGCCCCGACGAGTTCGACCTGTAACGACACGTCGCCGAGTCGGCGAGGCACTCATGGTGAACCACGCAGCCGGCACGGCGACGCCTGCCGCGTCCATCCCGCTCGCGGCTTGGCCCGCCGCGCGGGGCCAGCGGCACAGGTCGGCAGTCGCCCGCGGCGGTCCGCTGCTCGGCGCGGTTCTGGTCGTACTCGTCGTGGTCGACCACGCACTCGTCGACCTGGGTGAATGGGTCCTGTCCGGCGCGGTCTGGCCGGCCACAGACCGCGCCCGACCGCGCCGCCAAAACCAGCGCCGTCTCGCTCCCGCGGACGAGTTCTTCCTGCACGTCGAGACACCCACCTATCCCCAGCACGTCGGCGGGGTCGCGGTCATCGACAGCACCAGCGGACCGTCACCGCTCGATCTCGCCCGACTTCGTGGGCACGTCGCGGGCCTCCTGCCCGGACTTACCCGGCTCACCCGGGGCGTCGAACCAGCCGGCCCGTGGCGGCACCACCGCTGGTCCGAACCCAGAGCGGTGGACCTCGACTGGCACGTCCGCGAGACGACGCTGCCAGCGGAAGCCGGCTGGCCCGCGCTGGCCGGCTTCGTCGCGGACCTCGCCTCCCGGCCCCTGGACCAGCACCGTCCGCTCTGGCGGATATGGCTCGTGCACGGTCTCGCGCCCGGCCGATGCGCGGTGGTCGTCGTCGTACACCACGCCGTCGCGGACGGACTCGGCCTAATCGCTCTCCTCCGGAACCTGCTGACCCCACCCGCCGGCCCCGCACCCCCGCAGCGGCCCACTCCGGGCCGGTTCACCAGAACCGCGACCGCGGTGGCCGGACTGGCGTCGCTGGCATCCGACCTCACCGCTGTGAGGTCACGTCCTTTCCCCGCACCGTGCGCCGACGACGAGCCCCTGCGCCGTTTCCAGGCCTATACCTGGCCGCTGCCATCCGTCCGCGCGGCGGCACGCCAGATGAACCTGCGGGTCACCGATCTTCTCCTGGCGGCAGTGGGTGAGGCGGTCCGCGCCTGCCTCGACGCACAGGGACGGCCACCGCAGAACGCGACGCTACGGACAGCCGTGCCCGCAACACTGCGGGCGCCCAGCCCTGCCGGCTACCTCGGACCGCCTGGCAACCTGACCGCGGGACTGCTCGTCAACGTGCCGCTCGGCCGGATGACCACCCGTGAACGCGCCCGGCACGTCGCTGAACAGACCAGCCCGCGCGCCACCGCACGAGCCCTCGCGGGCGCGGCAGTCGTCCGCGCCGCCGGCGCGCTGCCCGCCGCGGCGCACCGCATGACCGCCCGGCAGATGTACCGATCTCCCCGCTTCGACGCGATCGTCACCAACATGCCCGGACCCGCGGAAGCACTGCAACTACTCGACTTCCCTCTGTGTACCGTCCACCCGATCGTCCCCCTCGCCGCAGGCGTCCCGCTGGCTGTCGGCGCCATGGGATGGAACGGCCACTACTGCCTGAGCACCACCATCGACACGACCCGGCTCGACCCCACCACTGTCGGCACCGGCCTCAGCAATGCGTTCCAGGACCTCCTGGACAGATCATCTTCCATCGCCCTTTCCGTGCCTGGCCAACGCCGACATGCGCACCCACCGCACCCTCCCGCCCTCACGTCTGAACAGCGACCCCACCCATCACTGCCAGGCGGAACAGCGTGAGTTCGGCCCTCGCCCTCACCACTGCGCCGCCGGACAGTCGTACGCCCGACGCGGCGCGGCGCCCGAGGGCTGGGCCAACCGAAGCAGAACGCCTCCCTCGCAGCGGGCCTCCGGACCGCCAGGCCAGCATCACCTCATCACGCCCCACGCCCATCTCGCCCCACAGAGCAGAGAGGTCACCATGTTCCAGCTCATCTGGATCGTCATCGCCGGCCTGGTCATCGGCGCGCTGGCACGGCTGGTCCTGCGCGGCAGGCAGAACATCCCGATCTGGCTGACCATCGTCGTCGGGATCGTCGGCGCCCTCGTGGGAAACGTCCTCGCCAGCGCGATCGGTGTCCGCCATACCTCGGGCATCGACTGGATACGCCACTTCCTCCAGATCGGTGCCGCCGCCGCACTGATCGTTGCGCTCACACCCGCCTGGACCGCCTACCAGCGCCGTTGATGATCCCGAGGACGAGCTCAGCAGCCTCGTTCCAGCGGCCACGATCTACCTGCTTCGTGTGCGACCGCGCAGGTGACAGGGCTCACCGCCGCCAGTCGACAAGGCCGGCGGCAGGCGGATCCTTGCCCTCCCATGACGATCATCGAACGAACGACCGGCGTGCGTTCGGTGCGGCTGCCGCCTTCGAGTCACAGGCCTTCGCGGCAGGACAGCTCCAGCGACGCACAGAATCCCGTCAAGTAACCGGAATTCCTAGCACTTGGGCACAGCAGCTTTGCGATCAGCCACGGCGTTTCCGCTAGCCGTTGCCGCGCCTCTGCAACCATTCCAGGATTCGCCCGGATTCTTCCATCAATCGCCAGATTTCATCCACAGGAAGGCTGAATCGCGGACAATGGCCGTGGTACGCGCAGCGTTACGTCGGGAGGATTGACCGACATGGCATCCGTAACGGACCCGCTCAGGGTCGACGTCCGGCTCGTAGCACTGCGAGAGGATCGGATGCTGCTGGTCAGCAGACCTGGTCATCGATGGAACGTGCTACCCGGCGGGCTCGTGACCAGCGGGGAAAGAGTCGAGTCAGCCCTGGCCCGCCACGTCCGTGTCGACTACCGCTCCCTCGTCGAACGCTGTCACTTCGTCGCGGCCGTCGAACACGACGACGCCGAAGCGAGCAGATCGCCCCATTCCGGCAACATGCTGTCCCTGGTCTTCGCGACAGAATGGCCGGCGACCGCCAAGCCCCTGCATGTGGAGGGCGAGCTCGTCGAAGTCCACACCGACGCATTGCTCGCGGTACGGCTGGCGCCACGCCCAGTCGGGTGGGCGGTCCGACGATGGCTGGCGGAGAGCTGGCCGATCTGGCGCGGCCTGCGGTCATCCGCTTCCGCCCCTGGGCTACGCCCATCCGTGACATCATTACGCGCACAGCTGGCCGCGCGACGTGAGCAGCTGCGGAGCCGGCGGTTCCGCGATGCGGCGGTCGCCGTCTCCGCACTGGTCACCGCGGCCGACGGCTACATCGACCCGGCCGAGATCGACGGCTTTGAGGCGTTCGTGGCAACCGACCCCGTGATGTCGTATTTTTCGACCGACGATCTCCGGTCCGCGTTCCAGGCGCTACTGGAGGATCTGATACGAGACTTCGACACAGGGAAACAATCGGCGCTCACCGAGATCGCGAAGGTGCGCGGCAAGAGCGTGCAGGCCGCGGCAGTCGTACGCCTCGGCATCGTGCTGGGCGGCATCGACGGAGAATTCGTGTCCGAGGAACAGGCCGTCGTAGCCGAAGTGGCAAAACATCTCGGTCTCGACCCCGCCGATTTCGGACTGCCAGCCTCGCCCTAAAAACCCAACCGCTCGCATCGAGCGAGCTATCCCAGCACCGACATAAACATCATCTGCGCCCGCAGACCCAGCCAGACCGGAGGACTCCCGTGCAAACCACCGCGGCCGTGTCCGAGCTGCCACCTGACCGGCCGGCGTCGTGATCGAGGTCAGCGCCCGCCTCGTAGCATTCACCGAGGACCGGCTACTGCTCGCGAACCACCGAGGACAGACCTGGTATTTCCTGCCAGGGGGGAACGTCGAACCGGGCGAGTCTGTGGAGACGGCACTTCGCCGGGAGACCAACGAAGAGACCGGACTACGGGTCCGGGACATCGAGTTCCTCGGCTGCGTCGAGCACCTCTACGACGAAGGCGGCACCTCCTTCCACGAGATCAACCTTCTCTTCGCGGCGCAGGTGCCCTGGGGCACCGACATCGGCAGCCGCGAGGACGGGATCGACATCGTATCGGTCGCCTTCCACGACCTACCCACCCTCGACGTACGCCCCGCCGCGACCACCGTCGTAATAACGGACTGGGTCACCAGCAGACGTCCCAGCTGGAAGCCAGCCCCGTAGACCGATCCGTGCAGGGACTACATCACCGTCGGTCTGACGTTTCTTGTCCACCTCAGCAACGTCGCCACACTCGCGGCTGTCTCCGGTCTTCCGCCCGACCACCTTCGTGTTCCAAGTGATGGTCGAGTACACGATCGCCGCACCGCCGGGTGTTGTCTGCGTGCCCCGTGTGCGGACCCAGAAGACAAGTGACGATCTTTCTCCGGGTCCTCGACCGCTGACCCATCGGGACAGACCACGGAACACGCAAGACGTCGTTCCGGAGGTCAGGCGCACGGGTGACAGGCCGTCCGGCCGGTCCGGGCGGACTTCTTCGTCTCTTCGCTCCGAGTCTGCGGCGGCGTGGGCCAGACCGCATTCCTCGATAATCGGTCACTTCCAACACCGCCGGGATGGTGATGGTCTCGTGCTCCGGGGCCGGTCCGGCAGGGTCGAGCCACGCACCGATTCACCGACGAGCCCGCACGGCAGGCACTAACTGCGCCTGTAGGTGAGAGGTTGAGTGTCGGCACCGCCGTGACCGCCAGGGGCCACATCGGCCGTGTCCGTGTCGGTCAGGGGGAGTTCGGGGCTTGGAGGGTGTCGTCGTGATGCGGCGAGCGCGGCGATGACCGTGGTCAGGGGCACCGAGGCCACCAGGCCGACAGTGCCGGCTGCGGTCCGCACGATCTCGGCGCCGACGAGATCGGTGGCGGCCAGATCGGTGCTACTGCGATCGGCGAGGGTGAACAGAAGCAGGGTCGGGAGAGCGGCACCGGCGTAGGCGAGGACAAGGGTGTAGACGCTGGAGGCGATGTGGTCGCGTCCGACGCGCATCCCGGAGCCGTGCAGGTGCCGCAACGAGGCGTGCGGTGCCGCGTCGGAGACCTCCCAGACCGCGGCAGCCTGGGTGATCGTCATGTCGTTGATCAGACCGAGCGAGCCGATGATGACACTGGCGAGCACGAGCCCCGGAAGACTCAGCTGGCCGGCGAACGCCTTGAGCATCACGTCCTCGTCCGAACCGAGCCCGGTGATGCGCGCGAGGTCGATCGCCAGGGCACCGAAGGCCCCGGCGAGAGCCATGCTGGCGACGGTGCCCAGCAGCGCGGCGGTCGTACGGGCAGACACACCATGGGCGAGGTAAAGCAGGACGACAACCAGGGCGGTGCCTGTCGTCATGGCGACCGCGACGGGAGAATGTCCGTCGAGCAGGGACGGCAGCGTGAACTTGACGATCACGAGGTAGCTGAGGACGAGGCCGACGAGTGCGGCCAGTCCGCGCCAACGGGCGACCGCGACGACCATGGCGGCGGTGAGGAACGCGATCCAGCCGATGGGTGCGGAGCGTTGGAAGTCCGCGACGTAGTAGGTCGCCTGGCCCGCGATGTTGGTGGTGGGGGCGAGCCGGACCTTGTCCCCCGCTTTCAGGATCGGCCCGGTGGGGTCGACGAGAGTATCGAGGTGAAGCCGGGCGCTGGATCCCGACGCATCGTCCAGGACGACGTCGATCTGGTCGCAGGTCCCCTGGGATGCTCCTGCACCGGTCAGGTCGGGGCAGGGACCCCGGCCGGCGCGTTCGACGGTGGCGTCAACGAGCTGACTGGCGCCGCCCACCAGACCACGGAGATCCTCGGGGGTTTCGCGGGCGCCGCCAGACGGCCAGAGCAGGACCACGCCGGCCACGGTGAGGATCAGGAACAGCGCGACCGTCGCCGACATGGCGATCGTGGCTGGCCGCGACGTCTCACCGGTTCCGCCTCCGCCGTGGTGATGTCCATGTCCCATGGGTCCCGAGTGTGACCGTTGAGCATGGCGCCACCGGAGGCCAGGTGCCCTCTGTGTTCCATCGCCGGTGCCACCACGGGAGGAGCGCTCCGTGGACCGGCCGCCGCACAAGCGGACGGTCCACCGGCCCCGATCCTGAGCACCGTTGCAGGTCACGGACCCGGCGTGACCGGACCGGCCGGGCCCCGTTGCCACACAAGGCCCATACCTTGTGGCAACGTCCGTGGACGCAGGCCTCGTGACCTCCCACCCGAAAAGCGGATGGTCAACTCCACCGTTTACGCAGGTCAACCGGGGTGGCAGACAGGCCGCCGTCAAGATCACGCGACGCCGTTGCCACACTCGTTGCCATACAATGATCAAGAAGTGATCGAAAAATCCGGCTATTTCCGCAGGTCAAAACGGTGGGCAGGGGCGGGGTCGAACCGCCGACCTTCCGCTTTTCAGGTGCGGAGCGTGGTCCCGCTGTGGTCCCTGGTCGTCCACTGTGTCTGCTCGGGTGGCCTCGTCCGTCCATGCTCGTCTACCGTCGTTCGCTGCCGTTGCCGTCAGCGTTGCCGTCAGGCTTCCGCCTGAACTGAGCCGAGACGGCGCGTGGATGCCGGCCGCGACCCCTGCCTTGCAAAGTCGGTACAGTCCGTCCGCCGGTGTCCGGAGTCGTCCGCACAGTCGGCATGGCCTGGGCGCCGACTCCGCGTCTGTTCGTCGGCGTCCGCTGATGTCCGCCGGCTGGGCTACACACTTGGCTACAGACCCGACGTGCCAACCTCACAGATCCGTAGCC
>NZ_JWIO01000069.1 GCF_001017755.1 Protofrankia coriariae | reverse complement strand
TCATTTGACTTGACATCTACCGAACCGCCGCAGCCCCAGATGTGGATGGTTTTTCCTAGGTAGGCGCTGGTAGGACGGCTGGTGTCGCGTCGGGTTGTGACGCTGTCCCGTTCGTCGGACACGGTGCACCACTCCACAGGTGTCTGGATGTCGAGCGCCTCAGTATCGATTCTGATCATGGGGTCGCGGCGCTGGCGGACGAGTCGCCGCAGTTCGTCGGCCGTTGTGGCGGGCACTCGGCCTGCGAGGAGATGCGGCGGTCCGCCGGTGGGGTGAGGGACCGCGAGGATGAACATTTGGGGTGTGCGCGCCGGGTTTCGGATGGCGGCAGCCGCGAGCGCCGCGAGAAAGGCCTCTGCTTGAGGCCGGGGCCGCGGAGTGACGGGGGCCCCGGGCGCGCTCGCGGTGTCGAGCCGCGTCAGCAGGTCGGATAGCCGGGTCCCCGCGCCGAGAGGTAGGGGGCCTGCTACCTGGAAGAGCACGGTTCGGTGCTGGTCTGGGTGACCGCCGTCGTAGTGAAGGTCATACCGGTGCGGTGATCGCACCGTGAGGAAGGCGGGTCGCGCCTTGGCCGGCGTGCCGGATTCACGAACGACGATGGTGGGGGTGCCCGGCGTGCGATGGAGGATGCCGCCGACGGCGTGGTGTAGGGCCGCGTCGGGGTTGAACCGTGCTGCCGCCGCGTCTGCCAGCCAGTCGTGCAGCCGATCGATCGCACCGGCGAATCCTCGCTGCGGGTTCCACTCCCGCGCAGGATCCAGGTAGATGCACAGCCGTCGCCCTTCTAGCACATGCGGGTAGCCAATGAACCGATCATGGTCGACCTCGACGCACGGCGGCACCGGCCGAATGGGGCCGATTCCCAGCAAGAACTCCTCGTACTCGTGCAGGGGAAGGCCGTGCGGGGCGCGGGGCAGGTCGGCGGTCCGCAGGCGGATGCGGGTTTGAACGAACCCGCGGTCGATCAGCCTGGGGCGGTCGAGCAGTCGGAACTCGCCCGGTAGGGCGCCTGCGACCGCGTCCAGCTCACGGACGGCTGACTCCTGCCAGTCCGTGAACCGGACACGCTTCCGCTTCGTCACCACCGGCTCGATTCGCTACCCGGCTCGACCGGATCGGCCGGACGAGGAGATGCGAGGAAGGTTGGTACCGCCGGTGAAGCCGGCCGCCGCTCCAGCGGCTCCGAACTTCCTGCTGGACGACGAGGCCTCCGGCGCCTGGAACTTGTCACCGAACAGGGCCTGCCACTTCTTGACGCTCTCCTCCTCGTCGGTCTCCTCGTAGGCGTCGCGGATCTCGGCCGCGTGCACGTGGATGCGGTCACGGAAGTAGGCGTAGGTCTCCTCGCTCCACCGGTGGTCGAAAGTGACAACCTGGTTCGACGGGTCGGCGATGGACGGCTTGGTGGGGCGTGCCTGGAGCCAGGCGTCCAGGTCGCCGACCATGTGCAGCAGGGCGGTGGGCAGGTCACTGTAGTAGCCGGGGTCAAGGATCTTCTTCCATTCCTCGACCTGCATCCCGAGAAGGGTGGTGAGGAGGATCGACTTGGTGCCGGTGAAGGAGTTCTTGTGGTCGCGCAGGAACTTCAGGAGGCGGATGACCTTGCGCAGCTTGCGGTTGGCGATCTTGTCCTTGTCTTTCATCCACTGGGTGAAGCCGGATGGGTCGGTGGTCTCGAACGCGTTGTCATCCCGGTTGATGATCACCTGACGGCCGTCGGTGAGGATGACGTACGGGACGATGTCGACGTGCATTCTGTTGTTCGCGTACTCGACGTACACGCAGCGGCACTTGCGGCTGTGCGGCATGTCGCCGTAGATCGAGTGGTGGTGGATGACCTTGTAGACAGCGTTGATGTACTGCTGCACGTCGTCTGACCAGTCGGCCTCCTCCGTCATCTGAACGAGGAAGTCGGCGTCGAACGGCTTGCCGTTCTGCGGGCTGATGATCGTCTCCTGTGCCCAGGAGCCCTGCGGGATCTTCTTGACGAGTCGCGGGCCGAGGTCCGGATCCGCTTTGAGCGCCGCGTAGATGGCATCGACGCGGCTGGCGAGCAGGTCCAGGTTGTACTGGCTGAGGTTGACCGTGTTCTTCATGAAGCTGTCGAAGTAGTCGGTATGTCTCATTGGGCGTCCCCCGTGGTGGTTACTGGCGATGCGGTGACCGGCGTCTCCGATCCGGTCGTGTGCGTGTGGGCGAGGTCGAAGCGGTGGCCGGTCACGTGTTGACCTGGACGACAGGCGTGTAGGTGTCGCCCTGCCGCTCGTACACCTCGGTGGGAGGCTGCGCCCCGCGCATGAAGGCGCGTCCCATCTCGATGACGGAAGACAGCGGCGCGGCAGCGACGAGGTGCCACCTCGCGGCTCCAGGGCATGTCGCTTCGACTTCGGCGAGCAGGTTCCGCCAACGGTCGGCGAAGTTCCGCAACGTGTCCGGGTGTGCGAAGAGACCAGGACCGAAGCGATCAGCCTCGGGCCTGATCTCGAAGTACGGCAGCCCCCGCAGTGCATCCGGGAGGTTGGTCTTCTGGACCTCCGCGGTGAGGGAGGCGGCGAGGACGACCTCCGTGGCCGGGGCGGAGTCCAGGGTGGCGACGGTAGAGAAGTCGTGGATCGGGGCGGTCTTGTCCCAGCGCCAGCCCTGGTCTCCGTCGCGGTGCTTCTGGTACAGCTGCGTGTCCGTCTTGTCGTCAAGCCGAGAGCCCAGGTACACGAGCAGCGGGATCGGAGCGATCGCGAAGATCGACAGGTGGTCGACCTGCCCGCTCGCGACCGCCTGCTCGACGAGTCCCAGAGTGTGGTTGATCTCTTCCTGGCCGGCGATCCAGTAGGAGGAGCGGCTCGGGTCACCGGGGATGTGGCAGACGAAGTCTCCCTGCCATCGGCCGTCCGCGAGGCCGAGATAGCCGTCGGACAGGAGCGCGTCGGCTGTCTGCCGCTGAGACGCGAAGGCCGTGGCCCCCCGCACCAGACCGCCCATCCGGATCACCGCGGTCCGCCGCAGCCCACCGCTGGTGGCGGCCACCCGGACACGATCCTCATGCGCCTTCTTGAGACCACGGAGCCGCTCGGTCGTGAAGTACGGGGCATGATCCTCATCGTCGATCAGACGGTGGCAGGCGTGGCAGAGCAGCAGGAGGTTCTCCTCCGCTTCCCGATCCGCGAGTTCTTCGGCCATCCCGCGGGGCGAGCCAGGAGTGGCCGTGGCGCCGACGTTGTGCGCCAGTTCTCCGACCAGGACGGTGTGGAAGAAATTGCGGTGCTCGAGCAGGCTGGTGGAGCACATGACGCAGCACCCGGCGGCTCGCGCCCAGACAGCGAGTCGCACCGCGGCCTTGATGCTTCCCCGCTTGACGGAGGTGTCCCGGACCTGGTTCAACGCCATAGATCAGAAGCTACCGGGAGGGTCCGACAGATCCGGACGGCCATACGCCACCACGTCATGTCATAGGCGACCTCACCGCTGACATGCTCGCCGAAATCAATGGCTCATGACCGGTCGGGCGGGGCTGACCGACGACGCCCCGCCGCCCAGCGCGATGTCCGTCGCTGCAGCACGAGCGAGATGAAGACCTCGCGGCAGCGGTCTGCCAATCACAGCGAGTGGGCCCCGTCCGAGCCACCGCGTCCTGCCACTCAAGCATAGTGTTCAGGCGGTACGATCCGATCGGCCACATAGAGACGCGATCAGGCCGCGCACTGCTGGGGGTCAGGGCCTGCGGATGGCGCCGGGTGGCGCCGGTCAGCACCGCTCTGGCGTGACCCTATCTATCCGGCCCGACAAGCAGCGCGGTCATCCCCATCGGCTCTTACCCGATCTTCCTGGCATTCGCGTTGCCGTTGTATCGTGCCCGTCGGATCTTCGCGTGGGCGGGTTCGATGGACACGGTCGGGCCGTTGACCTGCAGGTTTAGGTTCGCATTAATGCTGGTTGGGTGCACTCGGCCTTGTCGATGAACATCGACAGACGTTACGACCTGCAAGTTTTGAAGATTCCGTAGAGTCGGACACCAACGGCGTCGAAGGCAGCAGCGCTCCGACCTGCTGGTTTGGGTTCGAGCCCTGTTGGGCCCGGGCCCGGACAGCTTCTTGATCGCAGCACTCACGCGGGGATGAATCGAAGATCGAGATTGAGCGCTGTCCGCCAAAATTCGAGGCCGCGGGCCGTAGGCTCGGCCGCACCCCGACTCTTGGCGAGCCGCGCGGCTCCTTCGCAGACGCGGTGATCGATCTGCTTCTGACTCGCCGGGCAGTGGTGGCATCCTTACCGGGTGACCGACGGGGGCAATGAGAGCGCCAACCCGCACTTTTTCGTGTCGTACGCCCAGGCAGACCGGGCGTGGGCGGAGTGGATCGCCTGGACGTTGGAAGATGCGCACTACCGGGTGCTGATCCAGGCATGGGACTTCGCGCCGGGGTCGAACTGGGTGTCGGGGATGCAGGAAGGTGTGGCCCGGGCCGACCGGACGATAGCGGTCCTCTCCGCGGACTATGCAGAGTCGGTGTATGGGGCGGCGGAGTGGCAGGCGGCGTGGTCAGCTGACCCGGCCGGGCAGGCTCGGAAAGTGCTGACGGTCCGGGTGACTGAGCATGGCCGACCCGGGTTGCTAGGCCAGATCGTCTCGGTCGATGTGTTCGGAGTCGATGAGGCGCGGGCGCGGGCAGAGCTGCTGCGGGCGGCCCGGTTGGCGGTGTCCGGCGGGCGGGGCAAGCCGGCGGTGGCGCCGCTGTTCCCGCCGGCTGTGCGGGCGGTTCCGGTTCCTGTGCCGTTTCCGAGCGGGTTGCCGGCGGTGTGGTCGGTGCCCTGGCCCCGCAATCCGCTGTTCACCGGCCGGGACTCCGAGTTGGCCGCGATTGCGGGCCGGCTTTCACGTGCAGAGGGATCGGCAGCGGTTCTGCCGCAGGCGCTGCACGGCCTGGGTGGGGTCGGGAAGACCCAGCTCGCCGTCGAGTACGCCTACCGGCATGCCACCAACTATGACCTGGTGTGGTGGGTGCCGGGTGAGTCGACCGCTCTAGCGGTGGGTGCGCTTGTCGAGCTGGCCAGCCGGGTGGGCGTGCCAGCTGCAGACAACGCGCTGGATCGGATCGCCGGGTTGATGGAGGTACTACGTCGTGGTGAACCGTTCCGGCGGTGGCTGGTGGTGGTCGACAACGCCGAGACGCCGTCAGACCCGTTCGGGATTCTGGCGGTAGCGGGCCGTAGCGGACATGTACTGGTGACCTCGCGGGATCCGGCGTGGGCGGGTTGGGCGCAGCCGGTGGAGGTGGACGTGTTGCCCGGCCCGGACGCGGTTCGCCTGCTCCAGCGCGGATGCGAACGCCTCACCAGTGCCGAGGCAGGTCAGCTCGCGGTGTCGTTGGGAAATCTGCCACTGGCGTTGGAGCAGGCGGGTAGCTGGCTGGCCACGACTGGGATGCCGGTAGCAACTTACGAGCGGCTACTTACCGACCGAACAGCGGAGCTTCTGACCCGCGGTCAGTCAGCCCGCTACTCGCTGCCGGTCACTGCCGCGTGGACCGTTGCCGTGGACAGGGTGAATGATCCGAGCACGGTTGACCTGCTGCGGCTGCTAGCCCGGTTCGGTCCGGAACCAGTACCGTTGAACCTTTTCAACCCCACTACCGAAGAGCTCGCCGAGCTGCCCTATGCGCTGGCCGACGTGGTCCACGATCCGCTGGCATTCGCCGACCGGGTGGCAGCAGTCTGCCGGCTGGGGCTGGTCCGCACGACCTCCGACGGGCTGGTCATGCATCGGCTCGTCCAAGCCGTCCTACGCGAGCACACCCCCACCGAACAGCGCGAACAGCTGCGGACCGCCGTGCATGCCCTTCTCACCGCCGCCGACCCCGCCGATCCGGGCAATCCGGCATGTTGGCCCCGCTACATCGTGCTGTACCCACACGCGCTGGCTGCCGGCATGCTCGACAGCACCAATGATGCCGCCCTCCGGTTGGTCCTGGGTATTGCTGAAGCCCTCCGATCCAGCGGAGACAATCACACTGCTGCCAGCCTCAGCAGGCAAACGTACACACTGTGGACGACGCAGCTCGGCGAGGATCACCCGGAGACGATCACCGCCATGCACAACCTCGCGTGTGTTGTGCGGGAACAGGGAGACTACCCGGCAGCACGGGCCCTGTTCGATGAGGTCCTCACCCGTCGGCGACGCATTCTCGGCGAGGACCACCCCGACACCTTCGCCACGGCACATTACCTCGCGCGGGTGGTCGGGGATCAAGGCGATTTGAGCGCATCGCAGGCAATATTCGATGATCTCCTGGATCAGTCTCGACGCATCCTCGGCGAGGACCACCCAGACACCATCGGCACCGCGCACGAACTCGCACGCGTGGTGGGAGATCAGGGCGATCACTCGACGGCACGAACGATGTTCGATGACGTCCTCACTCAACGGCGACGCATCCTCGGCGAAGACCACCCCTCCACCATCGGCACCGCACACGAACTCGCACGCGTGGTCCGCGATCAGGGCGATCACTCGACGGCACGAACGATGTTCGATGACGTCCTCACTCAACGGCGACGCATCCTCGGCGAAGACCACCCCGACACACTGACGGCCGCCAGCAATCTCGCGGGCGTGTTCCGAGATCTGGGTGACCCCGCGACAGCACGGGCAATCCTCGACGACGTCCTCACCAGATCCCGACGCATCCTCGGCGAAGATCACCCCGACACCATCGGCACCGCGCACGAGCTTGCGTTCGCTGTGCGCGATCAGGGTGACCCCGCGACAGCACGGGCAATCCTCGACGACGTCCTCACCAGATCCCGACGCATCCTCGGCGAGGACCACCCCTCCACGATCGCCGCAGCGTACGGGCACGCGGGCATGGTGCGGGATCAGGGTGACCCCGCGACAGCACGGGCAATCCTCGACGACGTCCTCACCAGATCCCGACGCGTCCTCGGTGATGACCATCCATTGACCATCTCGATGCGAAGCACGCTCGCCGAGTTTCCCAATTCCGACTAAACCAAGCCAATCTTCTTTGCGTTCGTGTTGCCGTTGTAGCCAGCCCGACGGATCTTCGCGTGGGCGGGTTCGATGGACACGGTCGGGCCGTTGACCTGCAGGTTTAGGTTCGCATTAATGCTGGTTGGGTGTACCCACCAGCGTGATCAAGCCTCTGACCTGCATGAGCAGGTTCGCGCGCGGCCCGGAGAGCTGGACGGCGTTCACACGCAGGACCCGGTCAGAGATGGCCCGCGGGTTCGGGTTCGTCCACCGCAGCACCCCTCGCAAGATCGAAATCACCGACCACAGCAGTGGGAGCTGCCGGGTCTGCGGGTGCCCGTGACCGCTGGGTCGCAACGAGATGTCGGACTTCCCGGGACGGAGACCACGTCGGTAGCAGGGCCAGCGGCGGGCACGGCTCCTACACTGGATGCATGACCGTGCGCGAGGAAGCACACCGGCTGCTTGACGCGCTGCCGGAGGACCGGCTATCCGAAGCCGTGGAGCTGCTGCGGCAATGGGCAGCAGCCGAGCACGGCGAGCGCCCCCGTCGCCGCTTCCGTACGACCGCCGTCTTCGACGGTGAGCCGGATCTGGGCGAGCGCGCCAAGGAAGTCGTGCGCGACGCGTGGGGTGCCGAGGGGCGCCGCACCGCGTGATCGTCGTCGACACCGGCCCGGTGGTGGCGGTCGCCAACCGCAAGGACGATCATCACCGGCAGTGCGTCGACCTGCTCCAGAACTTTCCCGGGCCACTTCTGCTCCCAGCTCCGCTCCTCTCGGAGATCGGCTACATGCTCTTCAGCCGGGCCGGAGCGAAGGCCGAGGCCAACTTTCTGCGCGACGTGGCGGACGGTGTCTACGAGCTGGCACCCGTCACGCCTGCCGACGCCCATCGGGCCGCTGATCTGGTCGAGCGGTATGCAAGTCTTCCGCTGGGCACCGCCGACGCCTTCGTCGTCGCGGTCGCCGAGAAGTTCCAGGCGGTGCATATCGCCACGTTGGACCGCCGTCACTTCAGCGTGGTCCGTCCAAGCCACGTCCCCGCTTTCACCCTGCTGCCGTAGCCTGCCGTCAGCCAGTTTTCCTGGTGTTCGTGTTGCCAGCGTAGCCGGCCCGTCGGATCTTCGCGTGGGTTGGTCCGATGGAGACCGTCGGGCCGTTGACCTGCAGGTTTAGGTTCGCATTAGTGCTGGTTGGGTGCACCCAACACCATGATCGGACCTGTGAGCTGCGGGAACAGGTTCGCGCAGGGATAGGAGAGGCCGAGAGCGGCTACGCCACCCGCTGATCTTTCGGTGCCTGCGGCCGCGCGCTGGAGTGCTGGGCCATCACAGTCGTTCAGGTACCAGGCTCGCCGGCTTCCGGTTTGGTGGGATGCTCCCAGATACCCGAGCCGAGCAGTCTGGTGTTCTCGATCGGCGGTAGGCCGTCGTCACCGGCGCGGAGTCGAGCGTAGAGGGAGCGCATCGCGGCGCGGTCGGGAAGATGCTCTCTGCCTGCCGCGCGTTCCAGAACGGTCAGCGTGCTCACCAGTCTCAGTCCGCCTACAGGCCTCCCCTGCGTCCGTAGCCGCTCCAGCCGCCTTCGTTCGGTGGTGGCGATCGCGGCGCCCACCCCGTCGTCGATGAGCACGGTGACCATCGCCCCGGTTTCGGCCGCGACGACGGCGTGAGCGACGACCATGGTCTCGCCCAGATCCCTGCTCTCCTTCATGCGCTCGTGCATGGGAAGCCGGCTGATCCGGGAGACGACAACCGCGAGCTCCGGGGTGACGTCGTCGGGGAGTATCTCGATCCAGGTCGGCGTCAGTTTGTTCCAGACCGCCTCGGCTGCGCGGAACCGAGGGTCGGAGCGGGCCTTGCGGACCACTTCGGAAGCGACGGTCTCCGGGGCGCTGAGCGGGCCGAGAACACTGATGAGCAGCCTTTCCTTGTTGACGGCGAGGAAGCTGAGAGCTGGCCCGGCGTCGACGACCGGCCGTACGGTCACCGTGTGGGGGCCGGGGAAGACTCGCCAGCCGCATCGTCGAGACCGCTCAGATCGATGTCGACGTCCGGCAGGTCGGCGCCGTCAGTCCACGCCCGGGGCGGCTCTCCTGCTTCGATGCCTGCCTCGCGTAGCTCCGTCTCCACAGTCGCGACCTCGATGCCGCGGAGCGTGGCCAGAGCCTGCGCGGAGACAACGTGTTCCAGATAGCCGTTGATCGCACGGGCGAGGAGCCGCTGCGGAGCCCGCCGCTGATCGGACTCGGCCTGCAGGGCACGGTACTGGTCGATCCAGCCGAACCGGGCCGCCAGCCACGGCGTGGCGACAGCTCGCCACTCCACTTTCACGGCTTCCGTGATGTATCCAGCCTGCTCCAAGGCGATCGCGGCGATCGGCGGGGATACTAGGAACCGTTGCGTCACCTGCGAAAGCAGCGCGAGGTCCATACCCTCAGGACCGCGGTCGCCAAGGAACCCGCGCAGCCCCTCCGCCGGTATGAGCAGGTGCCGGGCAAAGGCATCCGCCCGTACCTCCGCCGGTCGACGCTCGCTCCACGTTTCTTCCGGCGCCTCCGACCAGTCCTCGAACAGGACATGCGCCAGTTCGTGGGCGAGGGAGCTGCGCTGTCGCATGGGCCGGTCGGTCCGCGCCACGCCAATGAACACCGAGTTCCGGACTGGATCGCGCACTGTGAGCCCGTGCTCGTCCGGGCCTGCGTCGAGTACGGCCACGTCGATCCCGGTGGTCTGCTCGACGAGTGACACAAGATCGCCCAGGGCCTGTGCCCCCAGGCGATGGTCGCGGCGGAACTGCGCTGCCGCGTCCCTCCCGTCCGACTCGGCGCTCATGCCACCACCGGAAGCGGCGGGATGCCCTGGTCATCCAGATAGGCGTCCAGATCCAGGTAGTGCAACAGCTCCCGGCGCATCGCGGCCATCTCGGCATCGTTCGTGGCGCGGGCCGCGTACTGGGCACGGTCGGCCACCGATCCGACACCAGTAAGCTCCGCCACGGAATGACCGGTTGCGCCCGCGATCGCGATGATCTCCGTCATCTTGGCTACCCGATCACCAGCGACGATCCGGGACAGCGTCGGCTGCGAGATACCCGTGACCTGAGCCAAGGCCCGTTGGGTCAGCTGGGCAGCACTCATGGCGTGCCTGATCCGTTCACCCACACCGATCGAGTCCATACCACCACCCCCTTGAATCAGATCAAGCATACCCGATTCACGGCTGGTTCCGGCCCGTTCAACCGCACGCTTTGCAGGTCACCGAATCCGCTTCGGCTTCTCCGCCCCGGCGGGCATCGAAGATGCATCGCCGGGGCTGGTGGACCTTCAACGGCCCTGATCACGCGACCAAAGCACCACCGCGGACCGCGGACGCCGAACCTTCGGGCCGGCCGCGAGATCGCCGGCCGGGCTCAAACGGCCGCACCAGTCAATCCCTATCCGATCTTCCTAGCGTTCGTGTTGGTGGCGTAGCCGGCCCGTCGGATCTTCGCGTGGGCGGGTTCGATGGACACGGTCGGGCCGTTGACCTGCGGGTTTAGGTTCGCATTAGTGCTGGTTGGGTACACCACAGCCGGCCTGACCAGGCATGGGCCGTAGTAATACCAACGGGATCCGTCAAGATCAGCGGTCAGCGAGATGGTAACTTCGCCCCCCGCGATAGCGATCATCGAGAGAGCGGACCCCGTCTGACGGTTCCCGCTGGACACCTGAAACCAGAGCCTGGCCACCACCGGCCGATCCCACAAGACCCGGACTACCTACCGCAAAGCTGGCGTCACGCTGATCAACTGGCTCGCGACGCTGCCGGAGCCGCCGGCGGGCTGGACCACCCCGCGCACTGGCGCCGAGCGACCCGCCGCGCGGCCGATCGACGCGAGGGCCCAGAACACCCCGACGACCTCAACGAGCTGCGCGCGCGGCTGGAGCAGAGTGCCTGACACCCCCGAACCCTGGGTACTGGTCAACTTCGTCGAACGGCTCGACCTGTGTGATCGTGACGGAGTCACCAGCCGACGACCCGCGCCGTCTCGTGACCCCCTGGATCTTCACCCGTATAGATGATCCTTACCAGGGCATACGGTGCGAACCAGGCTCCCCGAACCTGTGGTTCGGCCCCCTACCGCAGTCCGAGCACACGGGGAGTGGGCCAGCGCTCTGCCACTCCTGCTGGATCGAGGAAGGCACCCACCGAGTCATCTGCGACACGTTCACCACGCTGACCCGCCCGCTTGTGAAACCAGCAGCGATCACATGCGGAAAGCCGAACAGCCCGCTGTAGAGGGTCGGGCCGACAACTGTTACCCCGATGAGCCTGTATACCCCGTGATGCGGCATGATGCGCAACGTCATTGGGCAACACGGGGGGCGGCCATGGCGCGACGGCGGCGGTGGGACGAGATGAGCCCACAGGAGAAACGACAGGGCTGCGGCTGCCTGATCGGGGCGTTCGTCATCCTGGTCATCATCGGTGCGATCGCCTCGGCCGGAGGCGACAGCACGAAGCCGACAGCAGCTGCGGCGAGCGCGGCGGCCACCACCAGCCCGCCGGCCAGCCCGGCCGCGGCCCTGGTCTGGTACGACGGCACCACGGAGCTGCGCGGGCAGATCGCCACATCGGCCGCGGCCGTCCGCCAGCACATCGCCGCCCAGGACGGCGCCTCCTTGCGGCCGGCATGCCAGGCCCTCGCCGCCCTGGCGCAGACCGCTCGCGACTACCCGGCCGCGCCAGACGCCGAGACCCAGCAGGCGTTCCACGTCGGTGCCGGCTACTATGCCGATGCCGCCCAGTGGTGCGACAAGATCTGGACCGGCGGGGGCGCTGTCACCCTCACCGTGCTGTGGGAGCGGACGACCAACGCCCTCGGCAACGGGGACGAACGCTGGCAGGAGCTGGCGCGCCGAGTCGGCGGCACGGTCGCGACCGCCGCACCCGCGACGACAGCCTCCCGCCCGCAGGCGACCGCCGCGGCGCCGGCCGCGACGACGCCGACGAGAACCACGAGCACCCCGCGGCCGGCGTCGATCGCACCCAGACCGCCGACGCCAGCGCCGGCTACGACAGCCAGCAGCGTCTACTACCGGAACTGTGACGCGGCACGCGCGGCCGGCGCGGCACCGATCTATCAGGGCCAGCCCGGATATCGGGCTGCCCTCGACGCCAATCACGACGGCGTCGCCTGCGAAACCCGCTGATCTGATTTGCATTCAACGTCAACGAAAACCAGCAGCGGGAGCGTGTGCTCCGCGTGTCGACATCGAGCCCGACAACTATTCTTCTGCCAAGTTCCTCCGGAACGTCACCATTGGTCGCCCCGGGCCGTTATAGTCAGCCACGGGGTCGCTGACCGTGAAACCGAGACGCCTGTGGAATTTGACTGAAGCTTCGTTGCCTGGTGCGGTGACCGCTCTGACCTCTCGGCAACCGCCTAGCCGGGCATGTCGAAAGAAGTCTTCGTAGAAAAACCGCGCCAGACCCGCGCCGTGACGGTCCGGCCGGACGGTAGATGTCAAGTCAAATG
>NZ_JWIO01000009.1:182712-200548 GCF_001017755.1 Protofrankia coriariae | reverse complement strand
GCGCTTTCGATACACGCCCTAGGCGTTCAGGGCGCCGGCGGCCAGCAGCGCGAACAGCGCCACGCCGACGGCGACGCGGTAGGTGACGAACGCGTCGAAGGTGTGCCCGGCGACGTATTTGAGCAGCCACGCGATCGAGGCATAGGCGACGGCGAAGGACACCAGCGTGCCGACGGCGACAGACGCTACGGACACGCCGCCGCCGACGGCGTCCTTGAGTTCGTAGAGTCCGGCACCGGTCAGCGCCGGGATGGACAGGAAGAACGACAGCCGGGTGGCCGCGACCCGGTCGAGGTCGCGGATCAGCCCGGTGGAGATGGTGGCGCCGGAACGGGAGAACCCGGGGAACAGCAGCGCGAGGATCTGCGACGATCCGAGGATCATGGCATCGGGGAGTGAGATGTCGTCCTCACCTCGTTTGTGGCGTCCGAACCTGTCGGCGAACCACATCAGCGCGCTGCCGGCGAGCAGCGAGCCGGCGACGACCCACAGCGACGCCAGTGGCCCGTCGATCAGCGGTTTGGCGGCGAGTCCCACGACGACGACAGGGATGGTCGCGTAGATCACCCACCAGGTGAAGGTGTAGTCCGGGTTCTGTCGGGCCCGCGGGCTGGCCAGGCCGCAGGCCCAGGCTGTGGTGAAACGGCGGATATCGGCGAAGAAGTACACCAGGACGGCCGCGATCGCGCCGACCTGGATGATCGCGGTGAACCCGATCACGGACGTGTCGTCGACGGGTATCCCCATCAGCCCCTCGGTGATCTTCAGATGGCCGGTCGAGGAGATCGGGAGGAACTCGGTGACTCCCTCGACGATGCCGAGGAGGGCGGCCTGGCCGACGCTGATCGCGCTCATGTGATTGAAATCCCTGATGGTCCAGGTGCGGCGGCATGCCCGCACGGTCGAGTCGTCGGCGGTCACACGCTGTGAGATTCGCCCTGTCGTCGTCGCCCGTCACCCGTGCCGGTCCGAGCGTGACGACCGCGACGGCAGACAGTAGGCCGCGGCGCATGTGAGGACGATGTGAGCGACGGGCCGTCACGCCGCGCGAGCGAGTGTTGCCGGGCGTCGACGTCTGGCTGGAAGCCTGCCGGTCGCCGGTTCCGGGGTTCGGCTTCCGTGCCGGAATGATGACGTTCGGTTCACATCATCTTCACATGACAGGGCGCCTATCGTGCGGTCATGCGGGTGCTGGTGGTGGAGGACGAGACGCGGGCCGCCGCGCTGCTGCGCCGGGGCCTGGTGGAGGAGGGATTCGCCGTCGACATCGGCTCGGACGGCGTCGACGCGGTGTGGCAGGCCAGCGAGGTGGCCTACTACGTGATCGTTCTGGATCTGATGCTGCCGGGGATCGACGGGTTCGAGGTGTGCCGGCGCCTGCGGGCGGACGGTCGTTGGGCGCCGGTGCTGATGCTGACCGCCCGCGGAGAGATCGCCGACCGGATTCGCGGTCTGAACGTCGGCGCGGACGACTACCTGCCGAAACCGTTCAGCTTCGGGGAGTTGGTTGCCCGATTGCGGGCGCTGATGCGGCGCGGGGCGGTGGCCCGGCCGGCCGTACTGGAGGTCGGCGGTCTGCGGCTGGACCCGGCCGCGCGGACGGCGAGCCGGGACGAGACACCGCTGGATCTCTCATCGAAGGAGTTCGCGCTGCTGGAGTACCTGATGCGTCACCCGGGCGAGGTTCTGACCCGAACAGTGATCATGGAGTACGTGTGGGACTTTGCCTCTGACGCCACCTCCAACGTGGTCGACCAGTACGTCGCCTACCTGCGTCGCAAGATCGACAAGCCGTTCGGGGTGCCCCAGGTGGAGATGGTGCGCGGGGCCGGCTACCGGCTGCGGGCCGGCACCGGCCAGCAGCGGCTGGGCTGAGGCGTCGACATGCCACTGCGGGTCCGGCTCGCGGCCGTGTTCGCGCTCGGGACGGTGTTCGTGCTCGCCGGCGTGGGGGTGCTGTTCTACCTACAGCTCCGCTCCAGTCTCCGGACGTCCCTGGACGCCGGGCTGGCCGCCCGCTCGGAAGGGCTGCGGGTGCGGCTGACCGGGGCCGATGTGCCGCTGGACGCGACGCTGGCCTCCGCCGGCCCGCTCGGCCAGTTGATCGGCGCCGATGGCCGGGTGCTCGCGGCATCCCCACCCGCTCGGACATGGCCGCTGGTCGGCGGGGACGTCCTCGCGTCGGCCCGGTCCGGGCCGGTGCTGGTCACCGTGCGTGTCGGCGAGGAGGGCACACGGGTACGCGCCGAACCACTGACACTCACCCCCGGNCCCCCGGCCGGCGGGTGGTGCTTCTGGTCGGCTCCCCGACGAAGATCATCGATGCCGCCGAGGACCGGGTCCGCGACGTGATGGTCCTCGCGAGCGTGCCGATGGTCGCGGTGTCCGCGCTTGCCGCGTGGGTCCTGTCCGGGGCAGCGTTGCGGCCGGTGGAACGGATGCGCCGCCAGGCCGCCGCGATGGGGGTCGCCGACACGGGCGGACGTCTCGAGGTCCCGCCGACCCGGGACGAGATCGCCGCGCTCGCCGACACCATGAACGACCTGCTGGACCGGCTGCACGCAGCGCGCGCCCGGGACCGCGCCTTCGTCGCCGACGCGGGCCACGAGTTACGCACCCCCCTGACGATCCTGAAAGCCGAGCTGGAGCTCGCGTTACGGCCCGGACGGAGCATCGGCGAGCTCACCGAGGCGGTGTCCGGCGCGGCGGGCGAGACCGATCGCCTCATCCGGCTGGCCGAGGCGCTGCTCGCTCTCGCCCGCTTCGACACCGATTCCGGCCAGCTCGTCCACCGGGAGCCGGTCTGCCTGGCGGACCTGCTCCGCCAGGCCGTCCGCGCGGCCACACCCGCGGCGCACATGAAGGGAGCACGTCTGCGGCTCACGGTCGAAGGGCCGTTGCTGGCCGATGTGGACCCCGACCGGGTGCGCCGGGCCGTCGACAACCTGCTCGGTAACGCCGTCCGGCACGCGCCTCCCGAGACCGAGATCGAGGTCAGCGCCGCGCTGTCACCAGAGGAGACCGTCACCGGGACCGGTCCGGCCGCTGTCCTGCTCCAGGTCCGTGACCACGGCCCGGGGTTTCCAGCTGACTTCCTGCCCCGCGCCTTCGACCGGTTCAGCCGTGCCGACGCCGCCCGGACGCGCGGCGAGGGTGGCGCTGGTCTTGGGCTCGCCATCGTCGCCGCGATCGCGGCGGCCCACGGCGGACGGGCCACCGCGGCCAACCACCCGGACGGCGGTGCGCTCGTCACCCTCGTCCTCGCCACCGATCGGCTCCTGGCTGGTTGGGACGGAACCTCGAGCGACGGACGTCCAACGTCCCCGTGTTCCGAGTCGTCAGATAGACAAGGATGACGATGACAAAATCGGAAATCTTCACCGAAGTCGATGTCGCCGGTGGCGGCCGGCAGGTGATGAAGAAGCTACCAGAGATCACCCTGGCCTTCTGGGTCATGAAGATTGCTGCGACGACCCTCGGGGAGACAGCAGGTGACCTGTTCGCGCAGACCCTCGGGCTCGGCTACTTCCTGACGACGACGGCACTTTTCCTGATCTTCGTAATCACCCTTGTCGTGCAGCTCAGGTCCAGGCGTTACAATCCGTTCTTCTACTGGACGGTCATTCTTTCCACCAGTACGGCCGGCACCACGATGTCCGACTTCATGAACCGTGACGCCAGCGCGAAGTACCTGGCCAAAGGGGCCAGTTCGCTGGGTTGGGGGCCACAGGGCCTGGGGCTGGGATACTCCGTCGGCGCGGCGATCCTGGTCTCGTTGCTGGTCGCCATCTTCATAGTGTGGAAGCTCACCGGGCTGACGTTTTCAATTCGCGACATCGATACCTTCCGGGGAGAGATCCTGTTCTGGTCGGCCATCCTCGTCTCGAACACTCTCGGAACCTCCATGGGAGACTTCCTGTCCGACAGTTCAGGGCTCGGTTATGCCGACAGCGTCCTGCTCATCGTCGGGCTGCTCGGTCTGCTGCTCGCCATCAGACATGCGTCCGCGGTATCGAACGTGACGCTGTTCTGGCTTGCCTTCGTGCTTACCCGCCCCCTCGGCGCCACCGCCGGTGACTTCCTCACCAAGCCGCTCGCCAAGGGCGGCCTCGACCTCGGGACTCCCGGGTCGTCGGCAGTCCTGCTCGCGGTCCTGTTCGGCCTCATGGCCCACGCCCATGTCCAGGAACGACGCAACGTCGTCGGATCCAACTCCGGCACCGTCGCGGCGAATGCCTCCTGACGGCTGGGCCCGCCATCACGGGTGGCCGACGACGGGTCCTGGACAGGACGGCCCCCGGCAGGGCGGCCCTCGGCCCGCTGGGCAGGCTCCGAGCGACAGCCACGAAAACCGGCGTGACACTGGCGAGGTGACGTTGACACGGAGGGTCGACACAGCGGCTCGTCCGGTTCCCTGCCGTGGGCCGGCGGGGCGGCCGAGGCGACCGGCATCCATCCCGGTCGCGCTGACGGCGGCGCTCGTTTACATCGTCCTTCTCGGCGGGTGCGGCGGTGGCACACCGGCCGCGGACGGCCGGCGGGTGCCGGGCCGTGCCGTGAGCACCGCCGCCGGCCCAGTGGGTGGACCGCTGTCGGCGGCGGGCCCGGCCGGTGGGTTCGACGTCCACGCCGAGAACGCCAGGCCCGGCAGCGACTGCGGTCTTGCCCGGCTCGGCTACAACCATGCGGTGGAGGGCTGGCTCGACCGCGCCAGCGTCCGGCCCGGGGACAGCGTCCGCCTGTTCGCCTCCACGACCGCTGCCTCGCTCAATGCCTCGGTGTTCCGGATCGGCTGGTACAGCGGTCGGACCTGCCGTCTGGTGACCGAGGCCGGGCCTTTCCCCGGCCGGGTGCAGGCTCCTGCCTCCCGCGACCCGAAGACGAACACGGTCACCACCTCCTGGCAGCCGACCACCACGTTCGACACGGGCGGCTGGCCGCCCGGCGCCTATCTGATCCGGCTGGACGACGCCGACGGGCTCCAGACGTATGTTCCGTTGACGGTCCGCAGTCCGACGACCGCCGGGCGGCTGGTGATGCTGAGCGCGGTCACCACCTGGCAGGCGTACAACGCCTGGGGCGGCTACAGCCTCTATCACGGCCCAAAGGGCTTTGATGACCGGGCCCGGGTCGTTTCGTTCGACCGGCCGTACGACTATGGTGACGGCGCGGCGGACTTCACTGGCAACGAGGCCCCCGTCATCATTCTCGCGGAAAAACTCGGCCTGCCCGTCGCGTATGCCACCGACATCGACCTGCATGCCGATCCGCGGCTGTTGGACGGCGCGCACGCGGTCATTTCCATGGGGCACGACGAGTACTACTCACCCGCGATGCGGGACGCGTTGACACGAGCCCGTGACCACGGGGTGAACCTCGCCTTTCTGGGGGCGAACGCGGTGTATCGCCGTATCCGGCTCGGGCCGACCGCCTCCGGGCCCGACCGGCTGGAGACCGCTTACAAGGTCGCCACCGAGGATCCGCTGTACGGTGTGAACGACTCCGCCGTGACCGCGAACTGGCCCGCCCCACCGGCGGCCGCTCCGGAGAGCGCGCTCACTGGCGGCATGTACCAGTGCAATCCGGTGCACGCCGACCTTGTCATTCAGGATCCCGGGCACTGGTTGTTCGCCGGCACGGGGGTGACCGCCGGTACCCGGATCCCGGGGATGGTCGGGTCCGAATACGACCGGGTCGACCTTTCGTATCCGACACCATCGCGGATCGAGGTTCTCGCTCATTCACCGGTCGTCTGCCACGGCCGGCCCGACCACGCCGACATCAGCTACTACACGGCCGACTCGGGCGCGGGGGTGTTCGACTCAGGGACCAGCGCGTGGGTGTGCGCGGTGACCGACGTGTGCGGGCCCGGGGCGACCGGCCCGGCGGTGCGGAATTTCGCGACCACCGTCACAACCACGTTGTTGACGACGTTCGCGCAGGGTCCGGCCGGGCGGTTGCATCCGGGCGGGCGTTCCGTGCCGGCTGACGACGCCGGCGCGCCCGGCCCAAATACGGGCAACGAGCGTTAGGGCTGCCTGATGGGTGCTGGTCGATGCCGAGCGGTGATGTCGGCGTCGGCGAGGACCGCGTCGAATGGTGGGGTGAACTGCCCGGCCCGGTCACGGTGGTGTCAGGAGGTATCCGACGAGGGCGCGTTTGAGCTCGTTGGAGGCCTCGGGCCGGGCGGCTGCCGGGGCGGCGAGGATCATCGGCATCAGGGCCTGCACGATGTGGATGCAGACCTCCGCGGTTCGCGCCCGCTCGCGGGGGGTCAGGGTGGGGGCAATCGCGGCGACGACATCCTCGGCGCGGTCGCACATCGCGCCGTGCAGCGGTGTTGTGATCCTGGCCAGGTCGGGGGAGATGCCGGCCCCGCCGAGCAGGGCCTTGGCGGCCGGATTCGCGGCGTGGAACGCGACCAGCGCCTCTATCAGCTGGTCGATCGTCTTCGAGGCCGCGGCCGGGTCGCCCGGGCCGATGGCGAGGGCGTGGTCGTAGATGGCGTTCAGGTCGTCGACGTAGCGGGCGGTGAGGGCCTCGGCGATCGCCGGCTTGTTGGGGAAGAACTGGTAGAGCGAGCCGGGTGAGATCTTGGCGGCGGACGCGATCGCGTTGGTGGTCGTCGCGTCGTAGCCGGCCGCTGTGAACAGGGTCGCGGCGGCGTCGAGGATCGACGCGATGCGCCGCATGCCGCGGGCCTGGCGGCGGGGGCCGTCCTCGGTCATCCATGCTCCGTTGCCAAATACGAGCATCGGCTCGTATTCTGTGGATCGCGAGTGTTCGCTCGTATCCAGGATAGGCGAAGGGGTCCCCTGTGACCGTTGACCACGATCTTCTCGGCAGGACCGCGGTCGTGACCGGTGCGTCCAGCGGTATCGGCCGCGCCGTCGCCCAGCGTCTCGGCGCGGCGGGCGCCACCGTCTATCTCCACGGCCGCACCCGCGCGCCGATGGAGGCCACCAGCCTGGCGATCGAGGCGGCCGGCGGGCACGCCCATATCGCCACGTTCGACGTTCGTGACTCGGTCTCGTTGCGCGGCCTGTTCAGCCAGGCGGCCGCCGACACCGGCCGGTTGGACATCGTGGTCAACAACGCCGGCCTGGCCACCCGCGAACCGGTGCTGGCCGGCGACGACGAGACGTGGCGGGCGCTGTTCGAGGTCAACGTGATCGCGCTCCTGGTGGGCACCCAGGCCGCGGTCCAGCAGATGCGTCGGCTCGGGCACGGCGGCCACATCGTCAACGTCTCCTCGACCAGTGCGCTCGAGTCCGACGGCGGCGTCTACGGGGCCACCAAGAACGCCGTGAACCACCTGACCCGAGTGCTGCGAACCGAGCTCGAGGACGAGGACATCCGCGTCGGGACCGTCGCTCCCGGCCCCGTCGCGACCAACATCGTGCGCAACTGGGACCCGCAGACCGTCAAGGGCGTGGTCGCCTTCTCGGGCCTCGACGTCGACGTCAGGCCTGGTGAACGTCTCCCGGACGAGGTCCTCGACGCCGCCCAGGCCGCGCTCGAGCGGCTGATCGCCAAGCCGGGCGACATCGCCGAGGCCGTGCACTACATCGTCCGCCAGCCCCTGCGTCTCAACATCGCCGATCTCGTCATCCGCCCGGCCAAGCAGCTCACGTTCTGACCACCGGCCAGCGGGCCGGCCTGNNNGGCCAGCGGGCCGGCCTGCCAGGGGACGGCCGGCCCGAGCAGGACGGGATCGCGGTTCGCACCGTGGTCGGTCACCATCGGAGGGTTCGTGTCCGAACCCCTGCCAGTAATCTGGCGGGGGTTCACCTTTTCCGCGGCAGGTGAGGGCAGTGCTGAAGCCTTACGCACTCGGAGGCCCGAGTTCTTCGAACCACAGGGCAGCCTGCGGTTCGCCTTCACCCGACAACGCTCGCGGGGGCCAGGCCGAGCATTCCATCAGGAGGGCACGGACATGCGGCAGCGCACTCTCGGTCAACAGGGTCTGGTCACCTCGGCCCTCGGGCACGGAGCGATGGGTATCTCGCTTGCCTACGGGCCTGGCGACGAGGGGGAGGGCATCGCGGCCATCCAACGCGCCTACGACCTGGGCATCACCTTCTTCGACACCGCCGAGCTCTACGGGTGGGGCGAGAACGAGAAGATCGTCGGCAGGGCCGTCGCAGGCTTCCGTGACGACATCGTGATCGCCACGAAGTTCGGCTTCACCCGCAGCTACGGCACGGACAGCCGGCCCGAACACATCCGCGAGGTCGTCGACAACAGCCTTCGCTACCTCGATGTCGACTACATCGACCTCCTCTACCAGCACCGGGTGGACCCCGACGTGCCCATCGAGGACGTGGCGGGCACCGTCGGGGAGTTCGTCCAGGCCGGCAAGGTGAAGTACTTCGGTCTCAGTGAGGCCGGGCCGCAGACCATCCGCAGAGCACACGCGGTGCAGCCGGTCTCCGCGCTGCAGACGGAGTACTCGCTCTTCGAGCGCGACGTCGAATCGATCTTCCCGACGTTGGCCGAGCTCGGCATCGGCTTCGTGGCCTACTCCCCGCTGGGCCGAGGGTTCCTCACCGACGCGGTGAAGCCCGCCGGGCAGTACGACAGGACCGACATGCGCAACGCCGACCCCCGCTGGCAGCCGGGCAACTTCGAGAAGAACGTCGAAGCGGTCCGTCAGCTCACCGAACTGGCCGCTGCCAAAGGCGCGTCCGTTGCCCAGCTGGCCCTGGCCTGGCTGCTCGCTCAGAGCGAGAACATCGTGCCCATTCCCGGGACGCGCAGCCCCCGGCGTGTCGAAGAGAACGCGCGCGCCACCAGCATCACACTCACCGAAGCGGACCTCACCAGAATTCGGGAAATTCTCCCCACCGGCGGTTTCGGCGCCCGCTATGCCCCGGGACGGATGCCCACCTGGACCTGATCCGAACCCTCGCGGACCCGGTGAAAACGCGGTGTGCCGCCGAATCACCCGCTGGCGGGGAGCTCCGAGGCCGGTGCCGAGACGGGGAGGGCGTACAGCGCCGCCGAGGTGAACGAGCTGGTCGCGACGGTGCTCAAGCGGCGTGGGTGACATCCCTGCCGTCTTCGACGTGAACGTGCTGAGTCGGCTCCGGAGACGACTCGAAGGCCGCGTGACTGTGCCGGACGAGTTCCCGCAACGCGGGATTCTTCCCCGTCTTCCAGATCAGAGTCAGCAGGGCGGGGGAAAGGATGTCATCGACAGGTAAAACAGTCACGCCGTCGTGGCGGGTGGCAGCCATCGACTCGCTGAGGATCGCGACGCCGAGCCCGCGAGCGGCAAGATCTGTGATGGCTCCCGGGGCGCTTGCCTGGAGCGCGATGGTCGGTTCTATTCCCATGGCCGAACATGCCTGGTCGAACACCGCACGGATTCCCGTTCCCGTGGGCAGGCACACGAGAGGGAAGGCTGCGATATCCGCCAGGAACGTCCGGGGACGCCCGGCGAGCGGATGATCGTTCGAAACGACCGCGACCAGCCGGTCACTGATGATCGGTAGCGTTTCCACGCCCTTCGGCGGGGCGCTGCCCGTGCCGACGAGGGCCATGTCGGCCACCCCGGTCCGCACGCTCTCGACGAGCCGGTCCGAACTGTCCTCGAACAGGGTGATCTCGACACCGGGATGGGCCGTGTGGAACGAGGTAAGCGCGTCGAACAGCGGGGTGACGGTGCAGGCCGTGACCATGCCGACCACGATCCGGCCCCGGATCAGGCCGTTCACGTCGTCCACCGCCTGCCGCAGAGCGTTGACCGACGCGAGCGCGTCACGGGCGTGTCTGAGCGCGGCCGCTCCGGCGGCGGTCACCGTGCACCGGCGACCAGATCTGTCGAGGAGGACGGCCCCGAGTTCGTGTTCGAGCTGCCGGATCTGGGCACTGACGCCGGATTGGCTGATGTATACCCGCTCGGCCGCACGGGTGAAGTTCGCCTCCTCGGCGACCGCGACGAAGTACTCAAGCTGCCTGAGTTCCATATCTGTGGATTCTAGCTTCGAGCAGCGACAGATGTTGGACTTCTGGCGCCGGCTTGTGTTCACTGAAAGCGAGAGCTTCCGGCCTCGTATTGATATGAGATCGTGTCGAAGGGAGCGTTTATGTCCGCCAAAGAGAAGGCACAAAAGCCAGAAGACCTTACGCGCCTGTTTGTGGAACGCGCCAACGAAGGGGACGCCGCGGGCCTTGCGGCGCTCTACGAGGAGAACGCGGTCATAGCCTACCCACCCGGCAGCCAGACGGTCGGCCGAGCCGCTATCCAGGCCCTGTGGGAGAAGATCCTGGCCAACGCCCCCCGCTTCGAGCAGGAGCCGTCGCTGCCGACCCTCACAGCTGGCGACATCGCGCTCACATCCACCCTGGCCAGGGACGGCGCGGGCGCTCGCGCGCAGGTGGCCCGCCGGCAGCCCGACGGCAGCTGGCTCCGTCTGCTCGACCAGCCCGAGTTCGTCACACCGGCTCCATAGTGCAGGAACCGGTGCTGCCCGCTCCGATTCGACGCGCATGGGAGGAACGCGTCGACCTACGATGATTATCTGTTTGCGGCGTGCGGCGGCGCGGGTGTTCTTCGCGACATGATCGGAACCATCGGGCGGTTCACCGATGGCGACCTGCACCTGCGCTCGCCCCCGCACCGACGCCGGCCGGTTCGCTGGTTCTTCCACGGCTGGCGTCAGGAGATCCTCGCGGACGAGCCGTGAACGACTGCCTGATACATCAGCCCGGTCATACCGGCTCTGCGGGGCACACGTTTTCTTTTTGGTTGCGGCCGTCACGCTGGATGATCACATCTGCCGGTCTGGCCACGACGGATCGTCTCCAGGGCTTCCTCCCGGAGCTACCTCGGACCGGTCAGGCCGTTTCCGGCCGTCCCACGAGCCGCGAACCGGGCACGGGAAGAGCCCGCTGGCCGAAAAGCAGGGGCATTGAGAAGCCGGTTGTCGCTACTGTGGCAGAAGGGAGTTTCTGGCAGCCGGTTTCGGCGGGTGAGATACGAGTCGGTGAAGCGTGCGGTGACGGAAGGACGATGGTGAGCGACGATCGTGACGAGTTCGCCTTTCTCGCCGAGGATGCGGCGGAGGTAGGCGCCCCGGCCGGCCTTCCGGCGGTACGCCGCGTTGGTGTCACGACCGCGGCCGGCGCGGTCAGCGCGCTGCTCTGGGGTGACTCTCCGGATCTCACGCTGCTGCACGGGGGCGGCCTGAACGCCCATACCTGGGACACGACGATCCTGGCGCTCGGCCGGCCGGCCCTCGCGGTGGACCTGCCGGGCCATGGTGACTCGGCATGGCGCGATGACTTCGACTACGCTCCGCGTCCGAACGCGCGGGCCGTGGCCACCATCCTCGACGCCGTCGCGCCGGGGACGCGGCATACCATCGCCGGCCAGTCACTGGGAGGCGTTACCGCGATCGCCCTGGCCGAGTCGCGTCCAGATCTGGTCGAACGCCTGGTCATCGTGGATGTCAGCCCTGGGCTGCGCGCCGAGGATGCCACCCAGGTGGCCGACTTCCTCGCCGGGCCGCAGGTGTTCGGCTCCCGTGAGGAGATCGTGGAGAAGGCCCTCGCCGCCGGGATCGGATTCTCGCGGCGAGCGCTCGCCAGAGGCGTCGCGCTCAACACCCGGGTGCGCGACGACGGCACGATCGTGTTCAAGCACCATCTCGCCGACCCTCCTCCCGGCGCACGGCTGAACATCGACTTCCGCTACCTGTGGCCGGTGCTGGAGAACACGACGGTCCCGGTGCTCCTGGTCCACGGCACGCACGGGTTCCTCGCTCCGGAGACGGTAGGCGAGTTCCGTTCCCGCGTCCCACGGGCCGAGATCGTGGAGATCGAGGCGGGCCACAACATCCAGGAGCATCAGCCGGCCGCGTTGGCCGCCGCGCTCGCCAGCTTCCTGACCGGGTCGGCAGCCTGAGCTGCCGCTGCCGGCGTTGGTCAATATCGCCTGCCAGTTCGTCCGGCTCGGGATCGCCATGTACGGGGGACGGTGCGCCCACGGTGTGTGGTTCACGGGTGTGGCTGCTTCGCGGAGGGGCGAACGGAGGCCGGCCAGGCGTGCCGTGCCGTCGGCGAATATGTGTCGGGGTGACCGGCAGGTAGGGCCGGGTCCCGATGGCGCGCAGCGGGACGCGCGGCTGTCATTCCGTGCACAGCGCCAGATAGTTCGCTTCACGAATTATATCGATACCCGGATGTTATCCTGGTCGCGTGGGTAAGCAGGATTATGGTCCGATCGGGATTGCGACCGCGCTGGTGCGGTCCTCGTTTCTGGTGAATGCCGTGTACGCCGAGTCGAGCCGGGAGCATGGCCTCACCCCCCAGCAGGGGCAGTTGCTGTGCGTGCTGATGGCACAGCCATACGGCATGGGCGAACTGGGCGCGATACTGGGGCTGGCCAAGTCGAGCCTCACTGGCCTGGTGGACCGCACCGAGCGCAACGGTCTGGTTCAGCGCGAACCGAACCCGCAGGACTCGCGTGCAGTGCGGGTCGGGCTCACCTCGCAGGGCGGCAGGCTCGTACGGGAGTTCTATGCCGAGACCTGCCGGCGGATCGAGAAGCTGTCGGCGGGACTCAGCGCCACTGACCGCGACACGCTCGCCAGCCTGCTCGGTCGCGTCGTGCTGGACAACCAGGTTCCGATGGTCTTCATAGAACCGGATGAAGGAGCCCCCGCCGCTCGCAGGTACTGATCCGGGCTGTTCGCGACAGCGGCCAGGCGGTTCCCGTGATGTTGGAAGAAGCTTCTCCGCATGTGGAGCCGGCGCCCACCCGGCGTGACAGGCGGAGGAGCCGGCCGGCCCGGACCCGCAAACGAACATCAACACGAACGTCAGCGAAGGCTGGTGGCCGGATCGGAGGATCTCGTGGCCACGGCGTGACGTCGAGGCCGGGGCCACGATGCCGAGCCCGGCGGGACAGGGGTTGCAGTTCGTACTACGAACTACTATCGTTCGTAGTACGAACTAAAATTTCTGTCCGTAGGAGCGTGAAATCATGGGTCGTACCGTCGCGGTCATCGGCGGAGGTTACGGGGGTTCAGCGGTCGCCAAAGCGCTGGACTCCGATGCCGACATTGTCCTCATCGATCCCCGGGACGCGTTCGTCAACTCGGCGGCCTCGCTACGCGCGCTGGCTCGGCCCGACTGGGCACCGAACCTGTTCTTCTCCTTCGACACGCTGCTCACGCGGGGCACGGTGATCCGCGACCGAGCGGTCTCAGCGGACCCGGTCGGCGTCACCCTGGCCTCAGGCCGGCGTGTCGAGGCGGACTATCTGGTTCTGGCCTCCGGCTCCAGCTACCCCTACCCGGCCAAGCCCAACGCCGGCTCCACCGCCACCGGCGAGGCGCTGGACGACCTCCGCCAGACCCACAAGGAACTGATCGATGCCGAGAGGGTGCTGATCGTCGGTGCCGGGCCGGTCGGTCTGGAGCTGGCCGGGGAGATCAAGGAGGTCTGGCCACACAAGCATGTGATCATCGTCGACCCGGCTGAGCGGCTTCTGCCCGGCTTCCAGCCGGAGGTACGCCAGGACCTGCACCGCCAGCTCGACGAGCTGGACATCCAGCTGCGGCTGGGCACCGGCCTGGCAGCGCCGCCGACGACCGAGCCCGGCCAGGCCGAGACCTTCACCGTCACCACCACCGGCGGTGACGAGATCACCGCCGACATCTGGTTCCGCGCCTACGGAGTGCGGGTCAACAGCGACTACCTTGCTGACGGCCGGCTCACGCCCCGCACACCGCAGGGACAGGTCCCCGTCACTGAGACCCTCAACGTCCACGGGTACGATCATGTCTACGCGATTGGCGACGTCACCGATGTCGCCGAGGCCAAGATGGCCGGGTACGCGATGCGGCACGCCGAGGTCGTGGCGCGGAACATCATCTCTCAACTGCGTGGCGAACAGCCCACGGCCATCTATCGGCCCCTGCCCTACCCCATGATCCTGCTCCCGCTCGGTCGGCGTGGCGGTGTCGGCCAACTGCCCACACCCGATGGTCCGGCTGCCGTCCCGGCGACGACGGTCGCCGAGTACAAGGGCGCCGACCTGTTCACCGGCCGCTTCGCGAAACAGTTCGGTATCGCCTGAACCTGTCCCGTAACTGGTGAGCCATGTGAATCCGTAGCGCTTCATCACCGTCGCCCGGGCTTCGGTCCGGCGGGTTCACCGGCAGCCCCCCGAATGAAAGGCAGGGCAGTGTCCATACAAGAGGTCGTCTTCGGGTTCGGCGCGCACAGCGGCATCGACGACGTGCCGGAGTTGCTGCGGGCGGCTCAACAGGCCGACCGTGACGGGCTTGACATCTTCTCGCTGTCGGACCATCCCTACGTCGGCGACCGGTTGGACGCGTACGCCTCCGTCGGATTCATCCTCGGACGTACACGGCGGATCTCAGGCCTCGTCAACGTCACCAACTTGCCGACCCGGCCCGCTCCCATGCTCGCGCGGACGGTGACGTCGCTGTCTGCGCTTTCCGGCGGTCGCATCGTGCTCGGGATGGGCGTGGGCGGGCTATGGGATCGGATCTCCGACATGGGAGTGCCGCGGCTTTCACCGGGCGATGCCGTAGACGCCTTCGAGGAGGCGATCGTCCTGGTCAGGTTGTTGTCGGGTGGCGGTCCGGCGGTCACCTATCGGGGCAGGCACTATCAGGTGGAGCAGATCGAGCCGGCGCCGGTGGCCGCGCCTGACGTGTGGACCGGATCGGTCGGCCCGAAATCCCTGGCCGCGACCGGCCGGGTGGCCGACGGCTGGATTCCCGGCCATGCGGCGGACTGGCGCAGCGAGCGATACCGGGTGTCGCGGCCGGTTATCGACGAAGCAGCGGCGGCCGTGGGCCGCGATCCGCGCGAGATCCGCACGGTCTTCAATTTCCCCGGACGCATCACCGACCGGCCGCTGGCCGCCACACGTGATCACACCGGTCGCTGGATCGGTGGTTCCGTAGGCCAGTGGGTCGAGGAACTGACCGAGGCCGTACTGGAGCATGGCGCGGCCGGCTTCGTGCTCTTCTCGGCCAGCGGCGGCGCGCAGGATGTCGTCTCCCTCGGCCGCTGGGCCAGCGAGATCGTCCCGGCCGTACGCGAAGCGATCGCGAAGGGAAACGACTGAAAAGCTGTTCCGTCGATGCGTGGTCGGTAAGCGCCGGCCCCGAGCAGGCCGGTGAGCCTTGCCCCGTAGCCACTGGCTGCGGGGCGTTGTCCGCAGCAGCGTGTGTCCGTGATGGTCGTCAGGTGGTGCGGCGCTGCTCGGCGTGGAGGGTGGTGGCCCGTCCGCCGTCCGTGTATGGCATGCCGTCGTATCACCGCAACACCTCGGACGAGTCCGAGCGCCGCGTTGTCGACCACCTGCGCGAGTACGGGACGATCTCCAGTCAGACGGTCCAGAACCTGCTTCTCGTCGGCATCCAACGGGCGAGCGTCGTCCTCCGGTCGCTCGCCGAACGAGGAGTGATCCAACGGACGGCGGGCTCCCCGAGCCGGAGGCCGAGCGTCCGCTACGAACCGGGCCCAGCATTCCCCACCAGGAAGCGGCGGCACTGGCCAGAATTGTTCCGTCGCCGCTTTTTATATCCTGAAACGGGCGGAGTCAGGACGACGGCTGAGCGGCCGGGAAGATCCCGTCGCCTGGGTGGCCATGATTCGGGAATGTACAGAGTTTTCGTGTCATCCGATCGAAAACATGACTCGATCCGTTCGAGTTCCCGTGTTTTGCGGGCTGCCCATGGGGTAGAAGGCGCTCAGGTACGAATATTGCTGAAACGTCAATAACCAGGAGGAGCGAACAAATGGTGACACAGACCCCTGAGCGGACACTCGGCGCGATCGCGCAAGGCGATTCCCCGGTGCTTGAAGAGCTCGTTCAGATGCATCTGGACACGCTGGAGAGGTCGGGCCTCGACGAACGTACCTACCACCTTGTCCGGCTGGCCGCGCTCGTCGCCATGGATTCGGCACCCGTCTCCTACCTGATGAATCTCGCCGTTGCCCGGGACGCCGGGCTGACCGCCGCCGACGCCCAGGGTGTGTGTACCGCCATCGCACCGATCGTCGGGAGCGCCAGGGTCGTGTCGGCGGCCGGGAGCGTACTGCGTGCACTGGGATTCGAGGAGGCTCTTCCGAAGAATTAAAGTCCGAAGAATTAAAGGCCGTGGTAAGGAGCTGCTTCGTTCGGGTAGTGGATCAGCATCGACGCTCCTCGCCAGGGACGGCCGCTCACCAGGGTGAAGTGGATTACGAAGCAGCTCGCGGACGCAAATGGTAATCTGCGGGTCGAATCTTTCGGGCAGGGGTCGCGCGGGAGGCTACTCGAGCCGAGCCCCCTGCTCTGGTCCGGCAGAAGCCGGAGATTCTGATCGCTGGTTCGGACTACAGCATTCGAGCCTTTCGTATTTCCTTGAGCGCGCCTCCTCGGCACGAAACGCAGTGCCGGAAAGGGCACATTTGTCACATCGGTGATGGAAACGTTGGAGAAGTTCTACGAAGAGGTGGTACAGAACCTGCGCGAATGGCGTGACTCCACTGATCCCGGCTCGGTGTCAGGTAGTGCTGCCGGTATCTCGGCGGGAAAAAGATAGCATCCACCGCACGAGTGGACACGCTGTATTCTCTGAGGGGATGGTCGGTGTTCGGGGTCCCGAACACCGACCATCCCCGTTCGTCTTTGTTATCTCGTGGTAGCAGCGCCCCGCGGACCAACCCGTCCTCTGGCCGGCTGTCTCGAGCAGTTCTGCTGGGCACCGCAGGGCCTGATCGCGCCTGATGCTCGATTGGCCAGGTGGGCTGATCGTCCGTGTGGGCGTTCTCGTCCGATGGTCATGATGTCGGTCAACTTTCCGGGTCTGCTGTGGGCAGGCGGGTCTGGCCCACAGCAGACCCGGTATCACCCGATGGTCCGGGAGAGGATCGCCGGATCGCTCTTGTCAAAAGGCGGTCGACCGGGTCCCTTCGGCGCCTTGCTGTATGGGTGTTGCCCGACAGATGATCTTCATATTCATGATCCAGAATGACTCTGAGGCGGCGCCGTCTCGGTTGTGGATCGTGGGATCGGTCGTCGGTGTCAAAGAGTCGACAGTGCGGAGAGTGACCAGGGCTGGAGAGCGGCCCGCGCCGAGGGATGGTCGGTGTCGGAGAGTAGTCAGCGCTGGGAAGTCCTTGGTTTCGGAAAGTAACTGATGCGATCGGCTTCATCGTCGACGGCATCCTGCGGCGGGCTGGCGGATGGCGCTGAGTCAGCTTCTGGATGCGTCGCGTCGAGCATGGCCCCGGCGTCCGCCCGACTGGTCGATGATCGCCGGTCGCCCGCAAATACCCCTTGCATTGTGTATGCATTATGCCTAGTCTTCCGGACGTAACGAAGGTCACACATCGGGTCTGACCTGCACATCGGCTGCCAGTCGGCATCAGAACTTGGAGAAGCGGTTGTCGCCCGATCGTGTTGTCGGACTCGCCACTGCCAGGTCGGCGCATACCGACGGCTGTGGTCATGGCGTCATCGATGGCTTGCCCATCGCGCCGCGGTGCCCCTGGGGGGAGGAGGTGCCTGATGTGCTGGATGATCGACGCGCAAGCAGTGCCCGTCCGCACGCTACTGGACGCGACGGATCCCGACCCGGCCCCGGTCTAGCCGGATCCGTGGTGTCGTCCTGGCCGTGCCGCCCGTTGCCGGCTCCGGGCCGGTGCGTCATGGGACGCCGGTCACGGCAGGGCGCGATCACGCCCCGCCATGGGACGGCCGTGGTCACGGGGCCCGGGCCGGTGCGGCCGCGGACTGCCCGCCACAGCGAACTGAATGCATGACCGGCTGACCGGCGCTCCCGCCGCGGCTGTCCGCGGG
>NZ_JWIO01000009.1:152902-182701 GCF_001017755.1 Protofrankia coriariae | reverse complement strand
CGCCGCGGCTGTCCGCGGGTGACCAGCCGTTTTCGGTGAGTAGAACGCGAAATTCCGAACACCGACTGATCACCGGCCGTACGCCGACCGCGTGTCCGGGTAGCCCAGTTGTCCACCAGCGGATCGCGACCATGCCACGGCGACCCGCACCGTAGCGATCTGTGCCAATAGCGACCCGTGCCGTATCGAACCGTGCCGTATCGAGGTGCCGGCACCCGTCCGAAGCCGACGCTGGCGACCTGTCGTCAGCGACGTCGACCACCCAGGGTCGACCACCCAGAAAGGTGAGCCGCAGAAATGCCGACGACCCATAGCGCATGTATCGGAGAACCCACCGGCAGATCACGCTGGTCCGCCGGTCGTATGCGTTTACGTCTCATGCTGGTCGCCTGCGTCGCATTAGCCACGGCTGCCACCGCCTGCGGCAGCTCGTCCTCGGACGAGAACCCCGGGCCGTCCAGCGGCTCCTCGTCGGTGGCCGCGGGCAGTGAGGTCGAAAAGGCCAACGCCTTCATCAAGACCTATCTCACGCCGCCGACGAAGATCTCCATCACCGCGCCGCTGAACTCCGCGCCGGAGGCGGGCAAGACGCTGGTGTACCTGCAGTGCGAGCAGCCGCAGTGCCAGGTGGTGGGTGTCGGCGTGCAGGCCGCCGCGGAGGCCGCGGGCTGGCAGTTCAGGAGCATTCCGTTCCAGTCGACGAACCCGTCCACGCTGACCGCCGGCCTCACACAGGCGCTGCGGTACAACCCCGTCGCGGTGTCCGTCGTCGCCGAGCCGTACCCGCTCTGGTCGAGCAGCGTTCCGCAGTACCAGCAGGCCGGAGTCCCGCTCATTCCCGTGTTCGTCGGCCCCACGGACAACAATCCGACGCTCATCGCCAACGTTTCGAATCCCGACTACTCGGCGCTGCAGGGCCAGCTCCTGTCGGCCTGGTTCATCGCGGACTCGAACGCCGAGGGGAAGGTGCTGTCGGTGAGCATTCCCGACTACCCGTACCTCGGGGCGGTGTCGGCCGGGTTCGAGGCCGCTGTTGCCAAGGACTGCTCCAAGTGTGAAGTAACCAAGATCAAGGTCGGTGTCCCGGACGTGGGCAGCGGCGCGATCAACAGCACCATCGTCTCGGCGCTGCGCAAGGATCCCTCCATCAAGTACGTCGTCGTCTCGAACGTCGCGTTCGTCCACCCGCTGCCCGCCGCGCTGAGCGCCGCCGGCCTGAGCGGCAAGGTCAAGATCGCGGGCTGCTGTGGGACCAAGACGGACGAGGAAGGTCTGAAGACCGGGCAGTTCGCGGCGGTCACCGGCACCGGCGCCTACTACGCGGGCTGGCTCGTCGTCGACGCGGCGCTCCGCCACAGCCAGGGCCTGCCGATTCCCCCGGAGTCGGGCTTCCCCTCGCTTGGCCTGCTGACGAAGGACAACCTGGTCCAGCCGACCGACAGCTATGACGTGCCGGCGGACTACGCCGACCAGTTCAAGGCCCTGTGGAAGCTTCGGTGAGTGCACGATCTGAGTCCGTCGCGGATCGCGAGCCGTCTGCGCTCGCGGTCCGCGGCGTCTCCAAGACGTTCTTCGGCAACGCGGCCCTGTCCGGCGTCGACATCGACGTCGCCGCCGGTGAGGTCCACGCGCTGCTGGGTGAGAACGGCTCGGGCAAGTCCACGATCATCAAGATCCTGGCGGGGTACCACCGGCCCGACCCGGGCGGCGAGATCCTCGTTGCCAGCCGTGCCCTGGAGCCGGGCTCGCCGGACTCCGCATATGCCCTTGGCTGCCGGTTCGTCCACCAGGACCTGGGCCTGATCGACTCCCGTTCGATCGCCGACAACCTCGCGCTGGTTGCCGGGTTCCCGCTGAAGTGGGGCACCGTCCGGGACGGGGAGCTGCGGCGTATCGCACGTCGGGACCTCGCCCGCGTCGGGCTGGATCTCGATCCGGATCTCCTGGTCGGTGCGCTCTCGCCCGCCGAGCGCACGGGTGTCGCGGTGGCCCGCGCGCTTCGGGATGACGCGTCCGCGCCGCCGGTGTCGCTGCTGGTGCTCGACGAGCCGACAGCCACTCTGCCCGACGCGGAGGTGCAGCATCTGCTGTCGATGGTGCGCACGGTGGCGAACCGCGGGGTCGGGGTTCTCTACGTGACGCACCGGCTGGAAGAGGTCTTCCAGGTGGCCACGACGATCACCGTGCTCCGGGACGGCCACCGGGTGGCTCGGGTCCCGGTCTCCTCGGTGAGCCGGGCGGAGCTGATCTCCCTGCTCGTCGGCACGGAGTTCGACGACGTCCACCGGGTGTCGGCCGAACTGCCGGTGGAGCACGACGAGCCGCTGCTGGTCGCCGACGCGCTCTCGGCCGCCCCGATCGACCGGATCTCGCTGGAGATACGGGCGGGTGACGTCGTCGGGGTCGCCGGAATCACCGGCTCCGGGCGGGAGAGCCTGCTGTCGGTCCTGTTCGGGGCCCATCCCAGACAGGCCGGCACGGTCCGCGTCGGGCAGACGAGCCTGCCGCCGTCACGGCCTGATCTGGCGATGAGGGCCGGCGTCGCGTTCCTCCCCCCGGACCGCAAGACACAGGGCGGCTTCCTCGACCTGAGCGTGCGGGAGAACATGACGATCAGCGATCTCGGGCCGTTCTGGCGTCGTCTGCGGCTGTCGCGGCGCCAGGAGAAGACCGAGGTGACGAGCTGGATCGAGCGTCTGAGCGTCAGGCCGCCGGCCGCCGAGGCGCCGCTGTCCTCCCTCAGCGGCGGCAACCAGCAGAAGGTTCTGTTCGCGAAGTGGTTACGCCGTTCACCGAAGGTGTTTCTGCTGGACGAGCCGACGCAGGGCGTGGACATCGGCGCCAAGGCGGAGCTGCACCTGGAGATCCTGGAGGCCGCGAGAGCCGGTGCCGGCGTCGTCGTCAGCTCGTCGGACACCGACGAGCTCGCGGCGCTGTGCCACCGGGTGCTGGTCCTGCGCGAAGGGCGGATCGTGACGTCCCTGGCCGGCAGCGCCGTCACGGCGGCGGCAATTTCACACGCGTGCCTCGGAGCAGACCTCGGGGCGGGCGTCGGAGTGGACGATGGGGGGATTTCATGAGCGCGACAGACGGGCGCAGGTTCAGCTTCGGTCTGCAGAGCTACAGCGGGCTCTACCTGTGGGCGACGTTCATCATCGTGTTCGGGGTCTGGAAACCAGATCTCTTCCTGACGAGTGCCACGTTGCACTCGGTGGCCGCCGCTCAGGCGGTGTCGGCGATGCTGGCCCTCGGCCTGCTCATCCCGCTCACCGCCGGTGTGTACGACCTGTCGGTCGGCGCGGTGACCAACGTGTCGGCGGTGCTCGTGGTCACCCTGCAGACCGTGCACGGCGTAAGCATGGGCCCGGCGATTCTCGCGGCGATCGCCACGTCGGCCGCGATCGGGACGGCGTCCGGGTTCATCGTCGTCAAGCTGAAGGTCAACTCCTTTGTCGCCACGCTCGGTATGGCGACCGTCGTCGCCGCCATCCAGACGATCATTTCGGGTGGGACACAGCCGTTCCCGCCGTCCGGTTCGGCGTGGACCAGCTTCACCCAGCAGACCGTGCTCGGTTTCCAGATCATCGTCCTCTACATGCTCGTACTGGCGTTCGTCGTCTGGTGGGTCCTCGACCACACACCGGTGGGCCGCTACCTGTACGCGATCGGGGGCAGTTCGGAGGCCGCGCGGCTGACCGGGATCAGCGTGGGCCGCTGGACGTGGCTGTCGCTGATAGCGTCCTCCACCATCGCCGGAACCGCTGGGATCTTCTACGCGTCCCTGTCCGGGCCGTCCCTGACCTTTGGTCAGGCCCTGCTGCTGCCGGCGTTCGCCGCGGTCTTCCTCGGCTCGACACAGTTGCGGCCCGGCCGGTTCAACGTCTGGGGCACGCTGCTGGCCGTCTACGTGCTCGCCACCGGCGTGCAGGGCCTGCAGTTCGTCACCGGGGTCCAGTGGCTCAACGACATGTTCAACGGTGTCGCTCTGCTCGCCGCGGTGTCCTTCGCGGTCTGGCGGCAGGGGGCGAAGGGCCGGCGTCGTGAGCGTGCGACAGCCACCGACACACAGGCCGAACACCCTGTCGACGCGGACGTCAAACAGCCGGTCGGGTCCTGACGTCCCAGGTGCAGCGACACCCGGCCGTCATGGCAGCCGGATGCGCTATGACGGCCGGAGGTCCCGGAGAGCTCTGGGACGGCGTAGGGCGCGACGCGATCGGTCGCGATCGGTCGCGACAGGTGATGCGTCCCCGGCGAGACCGGGAACAAAGCCGTGCTGAATGCCCGTGCCGTCCGCCGGGCCCCGACGTTCGCCGCGGGCATCGGGGCCCGGCGTTATCCGGTCATCTTGGCCATCGGGGCGCGCGTGCCAACGGCGGAGATTTTTCTGATATCCGGGGACCGATGCGGATCGTTGGTCCGAATCAGGTCGTCGTTGTGGAGTTTCATCGCCCTCTCGAACGCGAAGCGATTGCGGGTGCGGATCGCCTCGATGATGTCGGAGTGCACGTTCAGGCTGTGCCGGAGCATCGCTTCGTGGCCGTCGATGAACGTCGCTCGGCTCAGCGTCGCCTCGAGCAGGGCCACCACGCTCTGGTGCATGCCGTCCAGCACCGGGATCCGCGCGGCGGTGACCAGCGCACGGTGCATGCGCATGGTGCCCTTGACGTAGCTGTGCGCGTCCCGGGCCGAGGCCATGCGGTCGTAGGCGTCCTGGATCGCGTCGACGTCACCGGTGGTCGCGCGGTCGAAGGCGACGGCGGCCAGACCGGCCTCCAGATGCATCCGGGCCTCGAACAACTGGAGGGGATGGGTACCGGAGTCGTGAAACCACAGATCCATCGCCCCCAGCCGGACCTGTGGGGGCAGGCTGGCGACGAAGATGCCGCCGCCGGCGCCCGGACGTACACCCACCAGGCCCCGGTTGCGCAGGATCCGCAGGGTTTCGTTCATGACCGTCGGACTGATGCCGAACCGTTCCATGAACTCGGCGCGCCGACCGAGGTGCGCGCCGACCGGCAGCCGTGCCTCGAGGATCTCGTCCTCGATGTCAGCGGCCACCTGCTCGGCGCGCGATTTGCGAGCAGCCGAATCAGGTCGTCGTCTGGCCACGGGAACCTCTCCTCGGACGTGGCGATGTACCGCTCGAGCAGCTGATGTAAAGGACAAAATTATATACACAATATCTTATGTCAGGGGAGGCCTCCGCGCACCTGAGGAGCGGGAATGAAGCGCCTATATGATACGTAAACCCGTTTCGGCGGCGGTGCGCGGCCGCGTGGGGCGCGCCATCCGGAGGAGCTTCGGGCCTGCCCCGCGGGAGGTCCTGTGGGAGGTCCCGTGGGAAGTCCTGCGGGGGGTCGAGGCGGGGGCGAGGCGGGGGTCGAGGCGGGCCAGGGCCGCGGTAGGGCCGTGGGCCGCCCTTGTTGGGCCAGATGATCGATAAAGGGGCGAGTCGTACGGCGAGCGGGCTCGACGGCGGCCCGGCTGTTACGCGCGGCATCGCGGGAGTGGAAGACAGCGGCCCGGCCGGCGGACGGGAAGCGGCGGCCGCCACGGCGANGGCGGCCGCCACGGCGAGTTTTTCCTGCCGGTCCGCCGCTCACGGGCCGACCGCTGGGAAGCCCTACCAGTCAGATTACCCAGGGCATTCTACCGGTTTCAGAAGAATTTCCCGGATTTCATCGGTGTGGACGTATGGTCCGAAGAATCTGCCACCCGGCGGGCGTCCGGGAAGTGGGTGTCGGTGGTGCGTTTCCGGGTGCGGCATCATACTTGTGGACACCGGAGCCGCCGGCCGGATGGCGGGACCGTCGGACGCAGGAGGAAGCATGGCTGCCATCGATCTCAACAAAGTGTTGGACAAGGCATGGGCGGACAAGGAGCTGCCGGAGATCCTGGCCGCCCCGGTGTCAGCACTGAAAGGGGTTTCCGACCGTGACGGCGAGCTGCTACGAGAGGCATTCAACATCAGAACGGTGGCCGATCTGGCCGATCTGAAGTATTTTCGCTGGGCTTCGGCGCTCGCCGCGCTGAACGTCTCGGCCAAGTAAGCCGACCCCGGGCCACGAATCCAGACAGCCGCCGGCCGGGTAACCCGCCGGCCGATAATCCCGCACGGCCGTTGTGGCCCGAACTGTTCCAGGGCCGGTACGGCCGTGCCGGGTCGCGCCATGTCGGCTGTCCCATAATGTCGGCTGTCCCATAATCCTTGTCATCCCCTCTGTGAACCGTGCTCATCCGTACACCGTGCTCATCCACGCTGCCCCGCCGGCTACCCGGCCGGGACAGTGCGCCGCCGGCTGTCGTCTGTTCGTCCTCCGCTGTTCTCCGGATGTCCCTCGTCCGTCGCGGAGCGAGGGTGGAACAGATGGATCAATGAAAAGTTTCCGATATCTCCGGTAGCGTCACGAATATTTTCACCGTCAGGAATCTTCTGCTCTCCCGCGCCGTCCGCCGGTGATCGCGGCCGGGCCGGTCCGCCGCGTTTGCCGATGTTCTTGTGACGGTGGCCACGTGTTGATGATCATAGCCGGCGGGATCGTGCACCGAACAACACGACCGGGCGCCGGGCGGGGCGGACGGGCGATGAATGCAACCGGATGCCCTCGTGACCATTCATCCGGACACCTCTGCGTGTGGCGGGGCCGCGCCGTAGACTCCGGCTCGTTTGGCCGCGTTGTGTCGCGCTTCCTCAACAGGTCGAACATCGCCAACAGGTCGAACATTGCTCTTCGTGGTGACTCACGGTCGACCGATGGGCCGCCTGGCGACTACGGGATGTGGTTATGAGCGAACCCTTACCCTTAACGCGACTCCGTATCCGATGGAAGGCACTGACAGTGACCGTCGTAGAGCCTCTCCGGAGAAGCCAGCGCGACCAGCGTCTACGTACCTGGCTGCTCCAGGGCCTGGCCGAGCGGTCGCGGCAGCACGCAGGACCGCACACCCAGCCATCGGTCGAGCATCGGCTGCACCCGTGGTGGCGTGTGATGTGTCTCACGGGAGTGGACTACTTCTCCACCCTTGGTTACCAGCCTGGCATCGCCGCTCTCGCCGCCGGCAGCCTCAGCCCGGTCGCGACCCTGATTCTCGTGCTGCTCACCCTCTTCGGGGCACTGCCCGTCTACCGCAAGGTGGCGTCGGCAAGCCCCCACGGTGAGGGCTCCATCGCGATGCTGGAACATCTGCTGCCGTGGTGGTCGGGGAAGCTGCTCGTCCTGGTCCTGCTGGGGTTCGCCGCCACCGACTTCCTCATCACGATCACCCTGTCGGCCGCCGACGCCACCGCACACCTCATTGAGAACCCGTACGCTCCGCACTTTCTGCACGGCCACAACCTGCTGGTCACGCTGGTGCTGCTCGCCCTGCTCGCCGCGGTGTTCCTCAAGGGCTTCACCGAGGCCCTCGGTATCGCGGTCGCCCTGGTCATGGTCTATCTGACGCTGAACCTCGTCGTCGTGCTGGCCGGCGTGGTCCAGGTGCTGCGCACCCCGCACGTCGTCGACGACTGGCGCGCCCTGATGGTGGCCGAGCACCCGAATCCCCTGCTGATCATCGGGGTGGCGCTCATAGTATTTCCCAAGCTCGCGTTGGGCCTTTCCGGTTTCGAGACCGGGGTGGCGGTGATGCCGCTCATCCGCGGGGACGCGTCCGACACCGAGGAGCGTCCCGCCGGGCGGATCCGGGGAACCCGGCACCTGCTCACCACGGCGGCGATAATCATGAGCGTTTTTCTGCTGGCCAGCAGCATGGTGACGACCCTGCTCATCCCGAAGGCGGAATTCGAGACGGGCGGTGCCGCCAACGGCCGCGCCCTGGCCTATCTCGCCCACGAACTGCTGGGCAACGTCTTCGGGACCTGTTACGACGTCAGCACCATCGCGATCCTGTGGTTCGCCGGGGCGTCCGCGATGGCGGGGCTGCTCAATCTGGTGCCCCGTTATCTGCCGCGTTACGGCATGGCCCCGCACTGGGCGCGTGCGGTCCGCCCGCTGGTCCTCGTGTTCACCGTGGTCGCGTTCGTCGTCACTGTGCTGTTCCGGGCCAGCGTCGACAAACAGGCCGGTGCCTACGCGACCGGCGTGCTCGTCCTCATCACGTCGGCGTCATTGGCAGTGACGCTGGCCTCGGCGAAACGGCATCGGCGCGCGTACACCGTCGGGTTCGCGACCATCTCGACGGTTTTCGTCTACACCACCATCGCGAACATCATCGAACGACCGGACGGTCTGATCATCGGATCGTTCTTCATTATGGCGATCATTGTCGTGTCGTTCGCGTCGCGTGGGATACGCGCGTTCGAGCTGCGCGTCACGGACGTCCGCCTGGACGACACCGCGACACGGTTCGTCACCGAAGCCGCCAACGCCGGTGAACTGCGGCTGATCGCCAATGAACCGGACCTGCGCGACGCCGCCGAGTACTCCGACAAGGAGCGACAGGAACGTCGCGACCTGCACATCCCCGTCGGGGATCCGCTGCTCTTCGTCGAGGTGACGGTGCCGGACGCGTCCGAGTTCGAAAGCGAGCTGGACGTCCGGGGTGAGGAACGTCACGGCTATCGGATCCTGAAGCTGACGAGTACCTCGGTGCCGAACGCGATCGCGGCGCTGCTGCTGTACCTGCGTGACCTCACCGGCGAGCGACCACACGTCTATTTCGAGTGGGGCGAGGGAAATCCGCTGCTCAACCTGTTGCGATTTCTCTTCGTCGGGGTCGGCGAGGTCGCACCCGTCACCCGCGAGGTGCTGCGCGAGGCCGAGCCCGAACCGGCCCGGCGGCCCTTCGTCCACGTCGGCTGACACCCGTGGCGGCCGGTCCGCGACTGGCTGGCCGGCTGGTCGCATGACCAGCCGGCCGATTACGGACAGTCGGTACGGCTGATCGTGATCACCGCGTCCGGCGCAGGAGGAAGCGGTCGCGCAGCCGCGGTGGCAGCCGGGCGACGGCGGCGGCGATGTGGGCGTCCCGGCCGACGAGATAGCGGGTACGGGGCCGCTGGGTGGTCAGAGCGTGCACGATCACCTTCGCGACCTCCGCCGGGGGGATCCCGGCGGCCTCGTTGCGCTTCGCGCCCGCGCGGGCGGCGGCGATCTGCTTGCCGTACAGCGTGTCGACCGCCGGGGGCAGCGTCGCGAACAGCCGTTCGGCGGATACCGCCGCCGACTGCCAGATCGGTGTGGTGACCGCGCCGGGCTCGATGAGAATGACGTCGATTCCCCAGGGCGCGAGCTCGATGCGCAGCGTGCCGGTGAGCGCGGCCAGCGCGAACTTCGACGCGGTGTAGGCACCGAGCAGCGGTGCGACGATCCGGTCGCCGACCGAGCCCACGTTGACGATCCGGCCGTGCCCGTCCCGCAGCAGCGGGAGTACCGCCTGGGTGACGGCCACCTGGCCGACGACGTTGACATCGAGCTGGCGGCGCAGCTCCGCCGGGGGGAGGAACTCCACCGGCGCGGCGACCGCGATACCCGCGTTGTTGACCAGGCCCGCGAGGCCTTCGGCCCCGACAGCGTCGCGGATGGTGACAGCCGCCGCTGCCACCGCCTCCGGATCGGTGACATCGAGTTGGACGGGCACGACCCGCTCGCCGAGTTCGCTCTTCAGCGCGGTCGCGTCCTCCTCCCGGCGTACGCCGGCGATCACCTGTCTGCCCTGGCCGGTCAGGTGGCGCACGGTCGCCGCGCCGATCCCCGTCGACGCTCCGGTGACCAGGACAGTCCCCGGGGAGGTGGTCATCTGCGGTCCCTTCTGGATGTTCCGTTGCGGGCCCGCGCTCGAACGAGCCCGCCTCGTGCGGACCCGCCGCGAGCGGGAGCAGGCTCTGGGTGGGTGGTGTGGTGCGCCCTGCGGGCAGGGTAGTCCCCTGACGACGCTTACGGAAGATTACTGCCAGACCGGTGGAAGCTTCATCGCTCTCTGTATCAAAAATGGTTACGAATAATCCGTCCCGGTATATCTGGGTCCCGCTGCCGGGGTCCGGTAGCGGGCGCCGGTACCTGGACGGAGCGGGTGCCGGGGAGCCCGCTGGTCAGTTCGAGGGAAGGTCGGGCGGGCCGTCGGGCTCGGTCTGCTCGGCGAGGAAACGCTCCAGCGCCGCGGCGAGCTCGTCCGCGGTGGGTAGCTCCTCGTCCTCGGCCGCCGGAAGATCACTTTCTGTCCGGCCCTGGATGAACGTGTCGTACTGTTCCTCAAGGGCAGTGACCAGCGCCGCGGCCTCACCGCCGTTCGCCAACTGCCGGTCGATGTTGCTGCGGACGGCCGCCGACGCGGAGCGCAGCCCGTCCAGCGGGAGCATCAGGCCGGTCGCCTTCGACAGCGAGGTGAGCAGGCTCTCGGTGGCCGCCGGATAGTCGGTCTGCGACAGGTAGTGCGGGACATGGGCGGCGAACCCCATCGCGTCGAGGCCGTCGCGCCCGCGCAGGTACTCGATGAGATGACCGGCGCTGCCAGGGGCCTGGACCCGCNCCCGCCGCACCCACGGCTCGTACCCGATGATGAGATCCCGGCGGGTGGCGTGCGCGGTGACGCCGCACGGGCGGGTGTGCGGAACGGCCATCGGGATCGCGTTGAGGCCCACGGTCAGCCGGACACCCAGGCGCTCGGCGAGGATGCCAACAGCGGCGATGAACCGCTTCCACTGCAGATCGGGCTCTGGGCCGGACAGCAGCAGGAAAGGCGTCCCGGCGCTGTCGTCGACGAGGTGCAGCCCGAGCAGTGGTTCGTCGTAGTGCTCCCAGTGATCCTCGGAGAAGATCATGAATGGACGGCGGGAACGGTAGTCGAGCAGCTGGTCGACGTCGAAGGTCGCGACGAGGCGGTTGTCCAGCGTCGTCAGCAGATGGTCGCGGGCCAGCCGGATCGCGCCACCCGCGTCGACAACACCGGTGAGGGCCTCCACCAGCACCGGTCTGCCGATTTCCGGCAGATCGTCGGCGACCTCATACAGCTCACGAGGGTCGAGCACTGGTCGGAGCCTCCTCACGGAAGTCTGTTGGCCGCTTCACCAAGGATGAAGCGACGACGGTGCCGATCTGTTCCTGCCGTGTGACGTCTCCTGAAAACCTGGCGGAGCGCTCGCGGTAAGTATCGCAGCCGGGCCCGTCCGGGCGGGCGGGGCCGTGGCGGGAGATCGTGACCTCACTCCGCGTGAGCTCCGGCTCTGCGCGCTGCCGCGTCCGCGCTCTGTGTGCTCCCGCGTCCCATGTGTTGCGGTGGGCAGGGTGGCCCACCGCCGCCGCCGGGCACGGCGGGGAAGGCAAGGCACTGCAGAGAAGGCATGGCACGGCAGGCACGGCAGGCACGGCAGGCAGGCAGGCACGGTAAGGCAAGGAAGGCACGGTAAGGGAGGCCCCATGCGTGACGCGCTGCCGGAGCTGGCTCACTGGTGGGCGGCGGGGACGCCGTTCGCGCTCGCCACCGTGGTCGGGACCAGCTCGTCCGCGCCGCGTCCGCCCGGCGCGGTGCTGGCCGTCGGCACCGGCGGGGATGCGGTCGGCAGCGTCTCCGGCGGCTGCGTCGAGGGCGCGGTGTACGAGCTGGCCTGCCAGGTGCTCGCCACGGGTGAGCCGGCGCTGGCCACGTACGGCCCGGACAGTGGCGATGACCTGGGCGGTGACAGCGGGCCGGGCGGTGGCGGTGAGCTGAATGGAGGCGGAAGGCCGGGCGGTGACGACGTGCTGGCGACCGGGCTGACCTGCGGTGGGACCATCAGCGTCTTCGTGCAGCGCATCGACCGTCGCGGCGCGCCGGAGTTCGGCGACGTGGCGGCAGCGGTGGCCGCGGCCGAACCGGTGGCGGTGGGTACCGTCGTCGACTCGGCCACCGCGCCGGTGCGGCCGGGAGCCCGGCTGGCGGTCTGGCCGGACCGCGTGGCCGGCACCCTCGGCACCGACGGGCTCGACGCGGCCGTCGCCGACGACGCCCGGGGAATGCTCGCGCGGGGGCACGGCGGACGGCGTGACTACGGGCCGCGCGGCCAGCGGGGCCGCACCGAGATCGGCGTGTTCGTGCAGGCGTTCGCGCCGCCCGCCCGCATGCTCGTGTTCGGCGCGGTCGACTTCGCGGCCGCGCTCACCCGCGTCGGGACGTTTCTGGGGTTTCGCGTCACCGTGTGTGACGCCCGGCCGGTATTCGCCACCCGTGAGCGTTTCCCGGCGGCCCACGAGGTGGTGGTCGAATGGCCGCATCGCTATCTCGGGCGGATCACCGTCGACCCGTCCACGGCGATCTGCGTGCTCACCCACGACCCGAAGTTCGACGTGCCGCTGCTGATGGCGGCGCTGCGCACCCCGGCGGGCTACATCGGCGCGATGGGCAGCCGGCGCACCCATGCCGACCGGCTCGCCCGCCTNNNCCGGCTCGCCCGCCTGCGGGCCGCCGGGCTGACCGAGGCGCAGCTGGCCCGGATCCGGGCGCCGATCGGTCTCGATCTCGGTGGCAGCACGCCCGAGGAGACCGCGGTGTCGATCGCGGCCGAAATCGTCCAGACGCGCTGGGGCGGAAGCGGCCGGCCGTTGTCGACGACATCCGGCCGTATCCACCCCATACCGTGACGCGCCGGTTGCTCGACGTGGATCGGTGGCGGGACCGGATCGACGGTGGACTGTCGACAGTGAACATGGACGAGTAAACATGGATAACGGTGGATATAGACAGTGGGCGAGGCGTCGGGCAGTGACTGGTCAGTACCAGATCAGCGCGTTCGCGTTCGACATCGTCAGGCCAACGATCCACAGTGCGACGTCGATGACGCCCAGGACGAGCCCGGCCGTTGCCAGGCGCCCGCCGCCACGTCGCCCACGCACCCCGAAGGCGATCGCGGCGATCCCGAAGATGATCCCGAGGAAGAACAGGCCGATGATCCCGCAGACCAGGCTGATGATCGAGTCCCGCCGAGCAGTCGGGGTCCTGGTTGATCCCGGTGTCTTTGTTTGTCCGTAGCGCACCCCTGTTCCGTTCCCACCGAACGCCGCGGAACACACCACGCATGCCGTCCTGCCCGGACCGGGCACGGTCCGGGACCCCTCGTCCGGGTCCGTGGCCAGCCCGGGGGCCTGGTCACCATCCGGACGCCGGTGCGTGATCCCGCTGTCGTGCCGGTGTTCGGCAACTGGGGAGCCAGGCTGCCAGCTGGCCTCGGGGCAGCTCTGGATCAGCGGCTACCCGGGCCCGCCGTCGACGGCCGGCCGCCGCTCGGTGGCCAGTCGGCTCAGGATCGCCGGCAGCGGGCCCGAGTGGACGACGGTCAGCGTCCGGGTGGCCCTGGTCAGTGCCACATACAGGTCGGCGAGACCGCGCCGTGAACCATCAATGATCATTTGAGGCTCCGCCACGACGACCGCGTCGAACTCCAGGCCCTTGGACTCCGCGACGGTGAGCACCGCGATCGGGGCGGCCAGCACGTCCGCCGCGCCGATGGGGACGGCCGGGGCGACCGCCGCGCCGACGGAGGCGGCCGCTGGCGCGGCCGCGAGCGCCGCGCGGACCCGCTCGGGCAGACCAACCGGGCAGATCACCGCCACTCGGCCCTCGCCCACTGCCTCGGCGGCGCGCAGCGCCCACGCGGCTGCCGCGGCGACCAGCGCACCGCCGCCGGGCTGGTCGGCATCGACAGCCACCGCCGTCGGCGGCGCTCCGATGGCTCGTATGGAACGCGGCGGCCTGGCAGAGGGATCCTGCGCGACGAGGACGTCAGCCGCCACGTCCATGATCTCCATGGGTGTGCGGTAGCTGACGCTGAGCCGTTCCAGCCGCCAGCGATCGCCGATGTGCGGGGCCAGCGCCTCGGCCCAGCAGCCCGCCGCGGCCGGGCCCGAAGCCTGGGCGAGATCACCGACCAGGGTGGCCGAGCGCATCGGGCAGCGCCGCCACAGCAGCCGCCACAGCATCGGCGATACTTCCTGCGCCTCGTCGACGATGAGATGGCCGAAGGTCCACGACCGGTCGCCGCTGGCATGCTCCACGGCGCTGCGCCGTCGGTGAGGGCCGTACCAGCGTTCGGTCATGCCCGCGGTCATCGTCTCCACGTCGACCGCCCCGGTCAGGCCGAGCCCGTCAAGGACCTCACGGGCGTACTCCCGCTCGGCCTGCCGCTCCTGTGTGGCTGCCCGCTCGGCCGACTGCGCGGTGTCGACGTCCGGATCCCCCAGCAGTTCGGCGGCCTCGTCCAGCAGCGGCACGTCCGCCGGCGTCCACGGGGCGTCGGCCGGACGGCGCAGCAGGTGACGCTCGTGAGCGGTCAGTTTTGCCGCGCGCGCCGCCGGGGCGAGCCGGGCCGGCTCGGCGAACAGGTCGGCGAGCAGACGCCGCGGGGTCAGCCGTGGCCACAGCGCGTCGAAGACCGCCCGCACGGCCGGGTCGGCGCGCACGTACCCGGCGATCTCCTCGCGTTCGTCGTCGTCGAGCAGGCCACCGGGAAGATTCGCGATCACCTGGTCGGTGAGCACGGCCGTCAGTTCACGGACGAAGATCCTCCGGGCTGGATTGTGCGGGCGGCGGCTGCGCCGGGCCCGGGTACGGGCGTTCTCCACGGTCCGCCGGGGCAGGTGGAGCACGGCGCCGTCGTAGCGGACGTCCACCCCCTCCGCGGGCACGTGCTGACGGTTCTTCACCGCCTCGGCCACCAGCGTCGCCATCCGCAGGTCACCCTTGAGCGCGCTGACGCGGGCGTCCTCGTCACCGGTGGCGTCGACGCCGGGGAACAGCCGCCCCGGGGTGGCGAAGACCACACCCGTCTCGCCGAGTGAGGGCAGCACCTGCTCGATGTAGCGCAGGAACACCGGGCTCGGGCCGACCACCAGTACACCGGAGCGGACGAGCCGTTCCCGCTCGGTGTACAGCAGGTAGGCGGCCCGGTGCAGGGCCACCGCGGTCTTGCCCGTACCCGGCCCGCCGTCGACGACCAGGACGGATCCGGCGTCGGCGCGGATCACCCTGTCCTGTTCGGCCTGCAGCGTCGCGACGATGTCGTGCATGTGGCCCGAGCGGGGCGCGGACAGCGCCTCCAGCAGCGGGGTGTCACCGCTCGCCCCGGCCACCTGGGCGGCGTCGGCGGCGGTGGGGTCGAGCACGTCGTCGGTGAAGCCGCATAGTTCGCGCCCTTTGGCCCGCAGGTGGCGACGCTGCAGCAGTCCGTGCGGGTCGGCGAGGGTCGCCCGGTAGAAGGCGGTGGCCACCGGGGCCCGCCAGTCGATCAGGATCGGTTCGTGTTCGGTGTCCGACAGGCCGATCCGGCCGATGTAGACGCGCTGATGGTCGGTGCGGTCCATGGCGCCGAAGCACAGCCGTTCCTCGGCGGCGTCGAGCCGGTCGATCCGGTCGGAGTACGCGTCGGCGAAGGCCTCCCGCTCCACCCGGGACTGCGGCGTGCCGGTGCCCGCCGTCACCAGCACCGCGCGCAACTGCTCACGGGCCTGGTCGCGCAGGTCGTCCAACCGGTTGTACAGGACGTCGACATACGCCTGTTCGCGCGCGAGTTCGTGCTCGTACGTCGTCGGCACCTGTGATCCTTCCGGTTTGTGGGCGGTGAGCACACCCGGCCGCGCAGCCGGGCCTCTGACCGGCAGCCGCTGGCGGGCATCCGCTGACCGGCATCCACCGGCCGGCATCCACGAGTGGAACGCGAGCGGAACGGAACATGGATCCTACGACCGGCTGCCTCACCAGCGCCCGGCGGGCCGAAAAAATCTCCCTGCCGCTGCGGCCGGTGCGCCGATGTCCGGCCGCACCATGCGTGCCCGAAGCATGCGTGCCCGAACTATGCGCACCCGACTATGTGCACCTGCTCGGACGGCACACCGCTGAGCAGCGCCGCGTCCCGGACGGCCTGCGTCCACGCGTGCGGACCACAGACGAACACGTCGTGGTCAACGATACCGGGGACGATCTGGCGCAGCGCGACGTCGTCGAGCAGGGCGGAGAAGCGTTCCGGCAGCCACGACGAGCGGTCCGGGCAGCGGTGCCCGGGCAGGTAGATCACCCGGATCCCGCGCAGCACAGCCAGCATGTCCAGTTCGTAGCGAAAGGCTGGGCTCTCTTCGGTCACGGCCCGGTAGATCAGCACGGCCTCGGTGGGGGAGCGGTCCTCCTCGTCAAGAAGCGCTCTGATCGGGCCGATGTCGACGCCGCAGGCCATCACGGTCAGCGGTCGTGGGCGGCGGCCGGCGGGCGGCACGGCCGGGTCGACGCCCGTGCCCGGGGCCAGCGTCGCCACGGCCAGGTCCAGCGTTGTCGTGGTCATGGTGTTCGTCCTCCATCGGCTCAGGAAGTCCAGGGCCTGTCCGGGTGTCTGCCGGAGCAGGGTGCGGTACGAGCACGCGGAGAAGAAGCAGAAGAGCATGGTCACGGCTTTCGGCTCCGCGTGATCCTTTAATGATCCTTTGGTGATTCCGCTGGTCCGCTGGGTCGCGCCGGCCCTGCCCTGCCCGGCGGGGTCCCTGCGGCGCGCCACCATCCACGGTGGGCCGGCGGACTTCACCGTTGCTGAATCCAACCTGTGAGGTTGCTGGGAGTTCACGTCGCCGTCAGGGGAGGTGGATGTGCTCAGATAGAACAACATCGGACGATCAACACGGAGCGGACGTATGAGCGGTGAGACGATTGTCGATCAGTTGGTGAACCTGCGTGACCTGGGTGGGCTGCCCACCAGCGACGGCAGACTGACCCGGGCCGGTGTGCTCTACCGCAGCGAGGCACCCCTGCACGGTGACCGGCCACCGTCGAACGGTCTGGCCTGGCCGCCTCGCACGGTCGTCGACCTGCGCTCGCCGGTAGAGCAGGACGGTCCGCACCCGCTGACCTCGGAGGCGACCGACATCCACCTGGTTCCGCTGCTGGGCGACGTCGATCCCCACGATCCGACATCCCAGACCACTACGGCGCTCGCCGGCGGTCTGCGCACGCTCTACCAGTCGATCATCGTTTCCGCTGGCTCACTGGTGGTCAACATCCTTCATCTCGCGGCCCGGACACCCGCTCCGCTGCTCGTCCACTGCGCGGCCGGGAAGGACCGGACCGGTCTTGTCGTGGCGGTGCTGCTGCGTGCCGCGGGCGTCAGGGCGGACGCGGTGCTCGCGGACTATGCGATCACAGCCACGAACATGCCCGCGGTGCTGCGACGGATGGGTGACAGCCCGCTGCTGCCGGGCGGGGGCAGGAACGCGCGCGATCTTGCCAGGACGTCGTCTTCGGCCGTCGAACAGGTGCTGGGTGTCATCGACGGCCACGGCGGTGGCGTGGCGGGCTGGCTGGCCGACAACGGCGCGGATCCGGACGCGGTATCCGCCTGGAAGTCCCGTCTGCTGTCCTGACCGTCCCTGTCCCTGTCCTCCGGCCGACCCGGCTTCGGTCCCGTCCAAACCCGGCGTTGCCGGTCTCGCAAAAATTCGCTGGGTATTCTCCGATGCCCTTTTTCTCGTCCTTACCGTTTTTCTTGCCGGTCATCGCCGAACGGTCGCGGGCCCACGTGGTGGACCGTCTGCCCGGGGACGGGAGCATGGATCTCGATTGTGAAGGACGCGGTCGGACGGGCGCCGTGCGGCCAACTGGCCTCGATGGCCGCACGGACCTCCGGCGCCCGCCGGTGGTGGGCGGTGGGCCCCATCATCACCAGATTCAACAGGTCGTCCGGTGACAGGGACAGCTCGAGGTCGAAGGTCAGCTTGTCCTGTCGGACGAAGAATCCGGCCAGTTTCGCGCGCAGCCGCTCGGATTTTCTTTCGTCCACGGTGACCAGGCCGAGCGGGCCCACGATTTCGGCAAGATGGCGGGCGGTGGGTGTCACGATGGCCAGCCGTCCGTCCGGGCGCAGGACGCGGTGCATCTCCGCGACATTTCGTGGCGCGAAGACGTCGAGAACAAGTGTCGCCGTCGCGGTCCGGATGGGTAGTGGGTCGCGTACGTCCGCGCCGATGGCGCCGATGCGCGGATGAGCCCGGGCCGCCCGTCGCAGTGCGTAGCGTGACGTGTCTACCGCGATACCGACCGCGTCCGGAGCGGATCGGAGCAGATGCGCCAGGTAGTAGCCGGTACCGGCGCCGACATCGACGACGACCGGTGCGCGGCCGGACGTACCGTTGTCCTTGTCCTTGTCCTTGTCCTTGGCCACGGCCACGCCGCTGTCCTGGGGCGCGCCGCTGGCCGCCTGACGACCGTGGCTGGCAGCGGGTGCGCCCACGAGTCTGCTCGCGGGCTGGCCGGTGAGCCCGTCGGTGATCTTGTCAGTGAGCCTGTCGGCGAGCCGATCAGCAAGCGCGGTGTAGTGGCCGGCGCCGAGGAAGGCATCCCGCGCCTGCACCATGTCCGCGCTGTCGCCGTGGAGCGCCTTCGCCCGCCCGGCAGTGAGCGTCAGGTAGCCCGCCCGGGCGAGGTCGTAGCCGTGACCCGCCGGACAGCGCACCTGCCCTGGCCCCGCGGTCAGCCCCTGGTGACACATCGGGCATGTGAGATGGGCAAGAACGGTATGAATCATGCCGGGCCCGCCGTCATCATCGGCCGCATGGTAACGACAGTACGTGCCTGGTGAGCCGGAACGATCGACCGTCGACCCGGCGGTGCCAAGGACGGTGGGCGTCCGAACGGTAAGGGCGCCAGAGCAGCGGAGCTACCAGATCAGTAAGGGCACAGCAGCGAGGGTGGTGAGGTGGCGTGATCAACCGTTCTGGCGGTCGTTCCTCCGGCTCGGTGACCGTCCCGGCGGCCAGCGCTGTCATCGGATCCCGGTACCGCGCGCCCGAGCGGGTGGGCATCGTGGGTGCCGGCATGGTCGGCCTGTCCACCGCGTGGTTCCTTCAGGAGCACGGGGTCCAGGTCACGGTACTCGAACGTGATCATGTTGCGGCCGGCTCGTCCTGGGGCAACGCGGGGTGGGTCACGCCGAGCCTGGCCACACCCCTGCCGGAACCCGCGGTGCTGCGTTACGGCGTCCGCGCCGTGATGAGCCCGGCATCTCCGGTGTACGTGCCGCCACGCGCGGATCCGCGCCTGCTCCGCTTCCTCGCCGGGTTCACGCGCAACAGCACGGCGCGGCGGTGGCGGGCGGCGATGGAGCACCTCGTGCCGGTCAACCGCAGGGCTTTCGAGGCCTTCGACCAGCTGGCCGCCGGGGGAGTGCGGGTGCCGACGTCCTCGGCCGAGCCGTTCCTGGCCTGTTACCGCAGCGCACGTGAGCGGGAGACGTTGGTCACCGAGCTCGCTGAGATCCGCGCGGCGGGCCAGAAGGTCGACTTCGAGCTGCTCGGCGGTGCGCAGGTGCGCGCCCTGCAACCGGTGTTGACCGACGAGATCAATGCCGCGGTCCGCATCGACGGCCAGCGTTTCTGCGACCCTGGGCGTTTCGTGGCGGCGCTCGCCGACAGCGTCCGGGTACGCGGAGGTGAGCTGCGGGAGGGCGTCGATGTCCGCGGGATCCGTGACCGTGGTGCTGACATAGCCGTGGAACTCGCGACGGGGGAGAGCGCCTTGTTCGACGCGGTCGTCGTCGCCAGTGGCGCGTGGCTGAGCGAACTCGCCCACCCGTTCGGAGTTCGCCTCCCGGTGCAGGCGGGGCGGGGGTACAGCTTCAGCGTGGCAGCCCATGCCGTGCCCGCGGGCCCGCTGTACTTTCCGGCCCAACGGGTGGCCTGCACACCGTTGGGCGACCGATTGCGCATCGCCGGGATGATGGAGTTCCGAGAGCCTCGGGCGCCGCTGGACCAGCGTCGGATCACCGCGATCGTCGACGCGGTCCGCCCCCTGCTGGCCGGTGTTGAGCTGGCCTCCCGGAGGCAGGAATGGGTCGGCTCGCGTCCCTGCACGCCTGACGGTCTTCCGGTGATCGGCCGGACGACGTCCCCACGGCTGTTCGTGGCCGGCGGGCACGGTATGTGGGGTATCACGTTGGGGCCGGTCAGCGGACAACTGGTGGCGCAGGCACTTGCCACCGGCCGTCTGCCGGCGGAACTCGAGCCTTTCGACCCGCTACGCTGATCCGCGCCCGCGCCCGCGCCCGCGCCCGCGCGGCCGATGGTGGCGGTCTTGAAAACCGCCACAGCCTCGCGCCCGCGCCCGCGGTCCGCCGCTGCCTGGCCTCTGATCCGCGCCCGCACCCGGCTGGCTGATGGCCGTCAGGAGCAGTTCGCTGGAGCAGATGGCCGATCACGGAATGTTTACTTTCTGTGATCAGTTCATCTCAGCCTGCCCCCTTGGGCAGGCTGGTCAACTGGCTTCGCTCCTGTTGGAGGTCCGCCTTTATGTACCAGCTGGTTTCTCGGGATGGACGATCGGGTTTGCTCCTGCTCGGGTTCCGTCATCGCGCGCCAGCCTGCTCCTCGGGTCGGTCGATCATCTGGGCGGCCGATTCTCGCGGCTTTCGCGACGCGGGAATGTCGTTCCCGGCCGATCTACCGACTGTAGCGTGTCCAATTCGCTTTGTGTCCATATGAATACCACCGGCAATGTGCGTCAGGCCGAAGTCGTCGGTGTCATACCGTGGATACGGTACGTGTTTTGACAACACCGGTGATGGATGCAACTCTGCCTGAGTGGTGTGGCGTGGGGCCGCACCGTCGGTGGATGGTCGAATGACCGGGCACCGCGCACCGAGGAGTGGACGGACCATTGACGGCGCTGCACTATTCATCTTTCAGGCATCGGAGCGCTACCGGTCGTCGGCGTGTCCAGGCTGATCCGATCCGTTGTTCCGGTAATGCCGCCCAGGTCGTCTGTGATGAGGGGCACCGCTGGTGGGCCGTCCGCTGGTCGCTTGTCGGCCTGCTCGCCGATGGCCCCTTCGAGACGCGGGCAGCCGCACTGGAACGGGCGAACAGCTCACCTCAACTGTGACGACATGCGACAGCCGTCCTGTCCGGGGCGGCTTCCGTCGACCTGTCGGTAACCGATTCTCCAAAAATAACTAAATGATATGCCGTATTTGACTACCGGCCGGAAACGACACGATCATTTTTTCTCGCGTTCGAGATCCGTATCTCGTGGCAGGCTGGCTGGGCCGCGGCATGCCCGGTTGCCCGGGCCACGGACGGGCCAGCGGTCGTGGTGTGCCGACAACCTCGCCGGTCAGCCGAGCAGATCGAGCACGGTTGTGGCGACCGGGCCGTTGGTCAGGTCCTGGCTCGTCTCCAGCAGGTGCGTACGCCACAGCTCTTCCGCGGCCCTGGCATCACGCGCCTCGATGAAGTCCACGACCCGCTCGTGCTCGAGGAGGCGCCGACGGCTGGCGAGCCGCTGTTCGGCGCTGCGTTCCGGGTTCGGGTGGGACAGCGTCGCGAGATCGAGAATGTGACGCAGCATCCCTGACAGCACCGACAGCGTCGTGTTCCCGGCAAGCTCGACCAGCAGGACATGGAAGGCGAGATCGGCCTGCAGGTACTGGCCGGGGTCGTCGCTGCTGACGGCGGCCGCTGTCTCGCTCACCGCCAGCCGGAGCTTGTCGAGGTCTTCCTGGGTACGGTTTGCCGCCAGCAGCGCCACGCACGGTGGTTCGATCACCGCGCGAGCCTGGTGGATGTCGGCAAGGGTCGTCCCGCGGTATTCCAGGACCAACGCGGCGTAGCGAGCCGCGATGTCTCCGTTCGGGGTGTGTACGCGCGCGCCACCATGCGCGCCGCGCCTGACCGTGATCAGGGCTTCGGATTCCAGGACCCGGAAGGCCTCGCGTAGCGTCGGCCGGGAGACACCGAACTGCTCCATGAGGGTGGCCTCGGGCGGGAGGGCGTCGCCCTCGACGAGCTCTCCTCGCACGATGCGGCGGCGAAGGTGTGCAGCGACGAGCTCGGCGGTCTTCGGGACCCGGACCTGCTGCCCGATCGCGACCACCGTGCCGGCCCTGCTAGTAGCAGGCATCGCCAGCTCTTGTACAGCCATCGTGGGCGCCTCCGTCGACGACGAACAGGTAGGTCTGTGTAAACGTGGAACTGGTGAACCAGGTGGGGTAGGTACAAATGTTGTTGGTGCTTGAGGTTACCAATGGGTCGTCCGGTTTCCCTAGAGAGCCTTGACACATTTGGGGTCTGGATGTTGTCCGCTAGTAGCCTTTGCCTTGTCCTGGTGCGGCCTCGGGCCGCGGGTGTGGGCTGGACGGTCGCGGTGCCGAAATGTCTGAGTACCCTTCTTCCAACTACTTTTGGCCCCGTGCTATAAGCCGGTCGGGACGTAGGCGTCTGCCGCTGGGCCAGCCGCCACCTGCGACCGCCGCTCGCCGCCGGTTGTCGTCATTGCGACATATCACCGTTGTTGACACATGGGACGTGGTTGACCGGGTGAAGCGCACGGCGCTGCCTGTCGCCTCCCGGACAGTTCCTCCCACGGGCGCTGGTCGATAGTTACCAGTTGATCCAGTGGGCTTCAGTGGCCGCTGTGGTCAATCGATGGCCATGGGTTGCTCAACCCATGGTTGTTGCTTGGTTGATTCGTGGCAGGAGATCGTTCGGCTCACGGCTGGGCTGCCGGCTTGTCGGGCCGGCGGATCCCCGGCGTTACCGGGTGAAATTGTTCGTGCTGCTTCGGATGTGCTGGCGGTGCGACGTTTCCGACAGGGAAACGGATGCGTTTTCGGGCTGCTCCGAGAAGATCCGGCTCTCTTCGCATCCCCGCGGGTGCCGTATGCGGGACGTTACTTCTTGTCGCGTGACTCGGCCTGCTCCCGGGCGGCCGTCTCGGATGCGGGCGCGCTGCCACCGAGATGAGCCGGCAACCACCATGGCGATTCACCCGGGGGCGGCGGTGGATAGTCACGCTGGGCATCGGTCAGCAGCTTCAACACGGCATCCGAGAGCAGTTGGGTGCCAGTCGCCGCGGGTGTGAGCTCGGTGGGCGGAATCGGTTCGCCGACGATGATCGAGACCGGGGTGCCGCGGGCGGCACGGAAGTTGCGTGGCCGCCCCTTGGCCAGAATGCGCTGGCTGCCCCAGATGGCTACCGGCAGCACCGGGACGTTGGCTTCGACGGCCATCCGCGCTGCCCCGGTCTTGAAGGGCTGGAGGCAGAAGCTGCGGCTGAGCGTCGACTCGGGGAAGACTCCCACGAACTCGCCGGCCCGCAGCGCCGCTACCGCGTGGTGGTAGGAGCCCGAGCCCGATGACCGGTCCACAGGGATATGACGCATCCCACGCATGAGGGGTCCGGCGATCGGGTGGGAGAAGACGTCGTGCTTGGCCATGAAGCGGACCAGGCGGCGGTGGGAGCGCCAGAACGGGATGCCAACGAGGGCGAAGTCCAGGTAGGAGACGTGGTTGATGATGACAACGCATCCGCCCGTAGCCGGTACGTGTTCCTGGCCCCGGACGTCGATCTTGAGATCGAGAGCCTTGAAGAACCCGAGCGCGAAGCGGATCACTGGCTTGTAGACGAGTTCCGCCACCCGCTCCTGCCCTCCGACCTATCTGTGTTGTCCCAACTGTGCCATGTTGGGATGATCGATTTCGACCGGCCACGGAAAGTGGCTGGCTGATCGTACCGTGAGTCGTCGTGGGCCGTTGGAACGCCATGCCGCTGGAAGGGCGGGCAGGTCGTGCCGGACAGGCACCCGACGATCGTTTTCCGCAGCATTGCATACTCAGGTCCACCTGAGCCACATCGGCATCCCAGAGGCCGTCAGCGGCACCAGTTGGACACGATCGGATGGGAGACGTACGACGCCTGACGAGTGGACGCATCTGCTCAGTTCGGGGGATCCGCCGCGTTGGACGGCGCTGGTAGGTGCTGTGATCGCCTTTGTTGTGGTGTTCGACAGCCGGTTGTGGCCGCTGGCCCGGCATGTGATCACCATTGCCCATGAGGGAGGACATGCGCTGGCCGCGGTCGGCAGTGGCCGGCGGCTCGGTGGTATCCGGCTGCATTCCGACACGTCCGGTGTGACCGTGTCGGCTGGGCGGCCGACCGGGCCGGGTGTCGTCGTCACGGTCGCGGCCGGCTATATCACGCCTTCGTTGCTCGGCCTCGGCGCCGCCGCCCTGCTTGCGGCCAATCAGGTGAGTCTGATGCTGCGGCTGAGTGTCATCCTGCTCCTGGGGGTGCTCGTCGCCATCCGCAACGCCTTCGGTGTGTTGTCCATCGTGCTCAGCATCGGGACTGTCGTGGCGGTGTCGGTCCTGGCGTCGGACCGTCCCCAGCAGCTGTTCGCCATGTCCATCACCTGGTTTCTCCTCTTCGGAGGACTGCGGCCGATCATCGAGGTGCAGCGGACCCGCAGCCGGGGCCGTGCGCCGACGTCGGATCCGGATCAGCTGGCCCGGCTGACCGGTATGCCCGCGGGACTGTGGGTGGTCTTCTTCGCCTCGGTCTCCCTGTTCTGCCTTGTCATGTCGGCCGAATGGCTCGTGTGGTAGCAGCCCGTATGACGGCAGCCCGTATGGTGACTGTGCGGCGCAGGAATACCGCGCTCCGCGCCCGGCCAGCCATGCTTCCGACGGACGTGGCCCTGGTGAGCATGGCTTCGGCGGATACGGCTGTGCCGGGTACAGCCTCGGTGGGTACAGCCTCGGTGAGCGGTTACCGCCGGCGGCCGTCCGATATTGGGCGGTCGCGGATGGGCACCATGCGGTACGGACGGTTGTCTGGCACACTGCGAACACATGTGCGGTCGCTACGCCAACGCCCTGGGTGGGCAGCAGCTCGCAGAGTCGTTCTCCGCATGTGACGAAACAGGCGGCGTACAGCCGAACTTCAACGTCGCGCCGACCGCTTCGGCCCCGGTGGTCGTCATCCCGCCGGGCCAGCAGCCGACACCGACCTCCCGGCTGCGGCTGGCGCGCTGGGGCCTGGTGCCCTCGTGGGCCAAGGATGCCGCCATCGGCAACAAAATGATTAACGCCAGGGCAGAGACGGTGGCGACCAGACCCGCGTTCCGCGCCGCGCTGCGGGCCCGCCGCTGTCTCGTCCCGATCACGGGTTACTACGAATGGCAGCGGACCGAAGGGGCCCGGCGCGCGCAGCCGTACCTGGTACGCCCAGTCGACAACGAACCTGCCGCGCTCGCGGGGCTGTACGAGCTGTGGCGCCCGCCCACGGGCGGTACGCTCGCGACCTTCACCATCATCACCACTACGGCGCCGGCCGGTCTGGAGTCCCTGCATCCGCGGTCGCCGGTCGTCCTTCCCCCGGTGGCCTGGTCGCACTGGCTTGATCCTGTCCTGGCCGATCCTGCGGTGCTGACCAGCATGCTCGGGCCCGCGCCAGCCGGGGTGCTGCGTGCCTACCCGGTCGACACCCAGGTCGGCAACGTGCGTAACAACGGTCCGCATCTGCTGGAGCCGGTCACCCTGGCCGACGACGTGGACGGAGCGGGTTCGCGGGCCGTCCACCCCGGTGCGGTCCCGATCGACCATGATTGACTTCCGTCCGCGGGCCACCAGCCGGATGACGCGCTCCAGGTGCGTCCGTGAGAGCGTCCTGAAGCTGCCGAAGAGGCTCCTCACGCGGCCCACCGCCAGGACGCGCTGATCCGCGGGCCGCAGGAAGCGACTTTCGGGACCGCATGCTCCCAGTCGGCCTGGCAGCGGCCACCCATCACCAGAAGATCTCCGGACGCGGGGAGCAGCGTCCGACCGGCACCGCCACCGCGCGGACGGAGCCGGAAGGGGCGCCGCGCCCCCAGCGTCACGATCGCGATCAGGGTGTTACCGAGCCTGCGCAGTTCACGGTCGCGATGGAACGCGACGCTGTCGTCGCCGTCGCGGTAGAAGTTGAGCCCGACCGAGCCGAACGGCACCTGATAATGCGCGCACAAAGAGCTACATATCGTGGCCAGGATGGGGTGGGGGAGAGGCTCGGTCGCCTTGTACCACCGTGACAGTCGTGGATCGTCCACCATGCGCTCGTACATCCACCGTCGACCCTGCCGCCAGGGGACCTCGCTGGCGAGGGTCCCGTAAAGGTCGTCAGCGCCGCGCAGCCACCCCGGCGCCACGTCGACCCATGACGTCCCGTCGAGGCGGATGCGGCTGAACGTGGGGTTGATGGAGACCGCGGGGTCGCCGCTGGTCAACAGGCTGCACTGGAGGGGCATAGAGATACAATACCCGAACATACGTTCGATATCGAGCGTGTCGGGCAGGCCAGCCGTCGTGCGCCGCGCTCTGCTTGCCGCGCTCTGGTTGCCGAGCGTCTGGCAACGCGGATGACCGGAGCGGCCCCGTGGTGCCCGATGCTCGGCGGGGCCGCTCCCGGGGTGTCAGGCCCGTGACTCCCGGCGGGCCGCGAGAGCGAGCGCGATCTGGCCGATGCCATGCACGATCAGCTCGATCCCAAATAGCACCGCCAGGATGAAGACGGTGGCCGCTGGCCACGCCAGGGCGAGAATGCCGATGCCCATCGCCAGGAGGCCGATGAACACACCCCACCCCCATGAGCGTCCGTGCCCGCGCGCGTAGCCGGCCATGGCGATACGCGCGACGCCAGCCACCAGCAGGCAGATTCCGACGATGAGGGCCACCGCCCGCAAGGTGACACCCGGCCAGGCGAGCACGACGATCCCGCCGATCACGAGCAGGACGCCGAAGAAGCTGGCAGTCTCCTCGCCCGCACGGGCTGTCGCGACCATATCCATGATCCCGGCCAGCACCAGCCCAGCGCCGATCAGGATCGCCAGTGTGCGCGCGGCGGCGAAGGGGTGGGCGACCAGGAGCACGCCGAGAACCGTCACCGCGATCCCCAGGAAGAGTCCTGCCATCCAGACCGCGCTCGAAGCTCCGCCGTGGTGGCGGTGCGTCTCTGCCGTCGTCATCATGATCGCCATCTCCAGGGCCGCTCATACCTTCCGACCTGGACAAGGGGTTCCCCGCCCTGGACAAGGGGGTTCCCCGCGTCGGGTGCCGCCAGTCCTCGATACCGGCCCTGGCCGGCGCCCGCTCCTTACCGCTACGGTCCTTCTCCGATACTCAGCGGCGTCCCGGCCGTTCGTGTCGCGCCCGCCCGCCGCCCGCCGGCCCGGTGACGGGCGGCTCCGGCCGGGTGCACCGGATATACCGGGATGCCCTGGCCGGAGCGGTGCTGCCGGCCCGTCGGCGGCCTCGCGCGGTCCTGGATTCTGGATCGAGGCAGTTCCTGACCACCACGCGGCCACCGGTCATTGGCCCTGCGCAGTTCTGATCAGGACGTCCTGATGGCCGAGATGTCAACGTCGATCTTGACTGTGTCGCTGATGAGGACACCCTCGCCTCCAGCGGCGCGTTCCAGGTGAGGCCGAAGTCCTTCCGACTGAGGGAGGACGTGGCGGCGAACCCCACCCGGCTGTTGCCGAACGAGTCCACCGCGCTGCCCTGGAACTCGACCGCCACCTCGACCACATGCGTGGTGCCGTGAATGGTCAGGTCGCCGGTGACCACATAGCTGTCCGGATCGTCCCCTGGTTTGATGCCCGTGCCGGTGAAGGTGATCGTCGGATACGTGTCAGCGTCGAGAAAGTCGGGGGAGCGCAGGTGGGTGTCGCGGTCGGAGTTCCCGGTGTCGATACTGTCGGTGTTGATGCTGATCGTGGCATGCGAGGCCGTGGGCCTGGAGCCGTCGAGGTGCAGGGTGCCCTCGAAGGACCTGAAGCTGCCCCGGACGGTCGCCACCATCGCGTGTCGGACGGCGAAGCCGAACCGACTGTGAGCGGGGTCGATCGTCCAGGTGCCGGTGAGGTTCTCGATGGCGGTGCCCGGTACGGTCATGATGATCTCCTCTTCAGGCCTTCTCCTACGAGTCGTGTTCCCGCGAGCGGGTTCTTCCCAGGACTTCGCAGACTCTGCTCACATGATCATTTTCATGCGGCCCCGAAGTCAGTTGTGCGGGCAACAATCTATTCCCTGGAGGCGCTGGCCGTCGATCGCTTCGCTCCCGGCCCGGAGCCATGGCTGCTGTCGGTGAGGTCGGCTCCCACCGTGTCGTCCGATGCGTCGGTCCGGGAGATGGCGGTCGATCCGCGCAGTTCGGCCTCCCGGAGGAACAGACTGATCGCGAATGCTGCGATCCCGATCGGAACGGCCACCAGAAAGACCCGGCCGAGTGAGTCGGCATAGGCGGTTCGTACCGCTTCACGTATCGGTGCGGCCAGCCCCGCGACATCGCGCGGAGTTGAGACAAAACGGTTGGCGGCGGCATTTCCGGGCTGCGCGCCGGGTATTCGCAGGGCGATGTTCGTGGCCAGTTGGGTGGTGAGCACCGCCCCCAGGGCGGACGCGCCGATGGCGCCTCCCATGGTGCGCAGGAATGTCACGCTGGAGGTCGCGGCGCCCATGTCCCGCGGATCGACAGAATTCTGTACGGCCAGCAGGACGTTCTGCAGGAGGAAGCCGAGGCCGAGCCCCGTGACAAACATCCACAGGCCGAGCTCCAGCGCGCCCGTGTCGGCGCTGACACGACTGAGCAGAAAGAACCCGATGGTGACCCCGACCGTGCCCGCGACGACAAACCGCTTGTAATGCCCGGTAGCGCTGATCAGCCGGCCGGACCCGATGGACGTCAGCAGAATACCGGCGAGCAGCGGGAGCATTCGCAGCCCGCTGACGGTGGCACTCGCGCCATGGACGATCTGTAGATACTGCGGGAGAAAAATAATCGCCCCGAACATGAAGGTACCGGTGACAAGGCTCAGCAGAGCGCACACCGTGTAGATGCTGTTGCTGAACAGCCGTGGTGGGAGAATGGCTTCCGGCGCCACTCGTTCACGCAGCGCGAAAGAAACGATCAGTACGACTCCCGCGGCGATCAGCGCGGCGATCTGCCAGGAGAGCCAGGCGAAGCCCTTGCCTCCACTCTGAGTAGCGAGCAGGATGGCGCTCAGACCCGTGACCAGCAGGATGGCGCCGGCCCAGTCGATGGCCGCCCGGCGTCGCCGGAACGGTAGTCGCAACGTCCGGTTGATGACGACGAGCGCGGCGAGCCCGACCGGAAGGTTGACGAAGAACACCCAGCGCCATGACCCATGATCGACCAGGAAACCGCCGACGAGCGGGCCGAGAATGCTCGACGCGCCGAAGACCCCGCTGAAGTATCCCTGGTAGCGCCCCCGTTCCCGGGGTGCGACGATGTCGCCGATGACGGCGAAGGCCAGGGAGATGAGGCCGCCGGCACCAAGGCCCTGTAGAGCGCGAAATCCGACGAGCTGGTACATCGACTGGGCAAGCCCGCACAGTGTGCTGCCGATCAGAAAGATCGTGATGGACAGCTGTAGGACGGTTTTGCGCCCGTAGAGGTCGCTGGCTTTCCCGTACAGCGGGGCGGAGATCGTGGAAGTCAACAGGTAGGCTGTGACCAGCCAGGAAAGCATGTCACTGCGATGGAACTCACCGACGATGGTCGGCAGTGCGGTCGCGACGATGGTCTGGTCCAGCGCTGCGAGCAGCATACCCGTCATCAGCCCGATGATGATGGCGACGATCTGCCGGTGGCTCAGGTCCGTACCGGTGTCGTCTGGTGGATTCCGGTTGCGGCTGACATTGTTCCCGGTAGTCGTCATTCATCCTCCGTCAGGCGGACCGCTCAGGTGATGCCGGCACAGTGAGAACGCAGGGCGGCCACGGGCATTCGAGGCAGGTCGCAACGGGATGTATCCCACGGCTCGACATTTCGCTACTTGATTGTGCGATACAACTATACGTGATCATTTCAGTTGGGCATCGGGTGTGTTGCTGCGTGTCGACCGTGGTACCGAACATAGCCGGTTTTGTCCGTCACTTGCCGTGTCCTGTGGACAGAGCATGGTTGTCCACAGATGCGGGATACACGATGTACCGCCACGACACGGGGTCCTACCGTCACGGGCATGGCTGATCTTTCTTTTGTCCCCGACATCCGCGCCGCCACCCGCTCGGGTGTGGCTGC
>NZ_JWIO01000009.1:126116-152893 GCF_001017755.1 Protofrankia coriariae | reverse complement strand
CCCGCTCGGGTGTGGCTGCCGTGGTTCGGCCACGTGTTCCGGTGACCCATGCCCCGGTCACGGGAGAACACGACAGTCTGGAGCCCGACCGGCCGTACCCCGCCAGCCCGGATCCGGTCGCTTCCGACGGGGAACCGAGCCGTGTCGGGCCGGACTCCCGTCCGGGGGAACCACCCGTGTTCGGCGAGCACAGCCGGTCGTCCCGGTCCGACGCGGCCGGCACGGCATCCGTCGATTCCTCCTTCCTCGACGAGATACTGGCCGAGCGTGCCGGCCCCGGCGGCGGGGAGCGGCAGACGATCATCCAGCGGGTTGGATCCGGCCTGGCCGGACGCCTGCCGCATACTCTGCGCGGCGGGCTGGTCGACCCGGCCATCCGTGGCGCGTTGCTGATCGCGCTCGTCGCCCTCGTCGCGGCGCTGGCGGCCGGCTGGTTCGCCTGGCGGGGCAGACCGGTGCCCGTGCTGGCCCTTCCGCCGGCGGCACAGGTGACGGACCTCGCGAACCCGGGGCACGGCACGGTGGCCGGCGCCGTGGCGACGGCGGCACCGCCGTCGTCTGCCGCCACCGGGAGCCCACAGGCACAGGTCGTCGTCGACGTCGCGGGCAAGGTCCATCATCCCGGGGTGCTCACCCTGCCGGGAGGATCCCGGGTGGTGGACGCGGTGGCCCGTGCCGGCGGGGTGCTGCCCGGGACGGACACCTCCGGCCTGGCGCTTGCGCGTCGCCTGGTGGACGGCGAGCAGATTCTCGTGGACGGCCGCCCTGGACCGGCGCCACCCCAGCCCGCGGGCGGTGCCGCCGGAGGTGACAGTGGCGGGGGCTCGCCGGGCGCCGCGCCCGGGGCGCCGGTGAACCTCAACACGGCCACGGTCGAAGCCCTCGACGCGCTGCCCGGCGTGGGCCCTGTGCTGGCCCAGCGGATTGTCGAGTGGCGTGCGGCCCACGGCGGTTTCGCCTCCCCACGGCAGCTGGGGGAGGTGACCGGAGTCGGTGATCAGCGGCTCGCCGACCTTCTTCCGCTCGTCACCGTCTGACGGTCAGTACGCAATGGAGAACGTGTCGGTTCGCCGGTGGCCGTGTGGCATGGAGCACGAACATGACCGTTGTTGGTCACGATCCACAACGTCAACCGCCCGACCTGCGCCTGGTTGCTCCGGCCCTTGCGGCCTGGGCGGGAGCAGCGGGCACCGGGCTGGCCGTGCCACCGGTGGCTGTGCTGTGGATCGCCGGGATGTTGCTGTGCGTGACACCGCTGTGCGCGGTGACCCTGCTCCGCCGCCGGACGGTCCGGCGGCCGGTGGGCGCGGTTCTGGCATGTCTGGCCTGTCTTGCCGCGGGTGTGCTGGCGGCGGGTCTGCCGGCCCGGGCCCGCGCGCTTGGTCCGCTCGTGGCTCTCGGCGCGGCCCGGGCGGCCGCCGACATCGAAGGCACGGTGACCGGCGACCCGCGGGTCAGCCAGGGGGGCAACGGCAATCTCGTCATCGTCCCGGTGCGGGTGGAGCGGCTGGCCGCGGACGGGCACGATATCCGGCTGCGGCAGCCGGTACTGGTGCTCGCGACCGCGTCGGACTGGGAGGATCTGCTGCCGAGCCAGCATGTCAGCACCTCGGGGAAGCTGGCGCCGCCGAGGGCAGGCGACACCGTCGCGGCTGTCGTCTTCGTCCGGGCCGCGCCGGCCTCGGTCGGCCCGCCCTCATCGGTGCAGCGGGCGGCCGGTCAGCTGCGGGCGGGTCTGCGCGACGCCGCGTCGGGGCTTGCCGGCCCGCGCCGCGGGCTGCTGCCGGGTCTTGTCCTCGGCGACACGAGCAACCTCGACGACGAGGTGCGGGAGGACTTCCGGACCGCCGGGATGTCACATCTTGTCGCTGTTTCCGGGGCGAACTGCGCGATCATCATCGCCGCGGCGACCGTAGTCGTCCGGCGCAGCCGGTTGGCCCCGTGGGTGCAGGCCGGCTGGGTCGCGATGGCCCTGGTCGGTTTCGTCATCCTGGCCCGGCCGTCACCGAGCGTCCTGCGTGCCGGTGTCATGGGGCTGATCGGGATCGTCGCGGCCGGCAGCGGACGGCCACGGCTGGCCATGCCCGCGCTCGCGGCCACCGTGCTGGTGCTCGTCCTCAGCAGCCCCGATCTTGCTCGTTCGGTCGGTTTCACCCTGTCGGTTGCCGCCACCGCCGGCCTGGTGATCCTCGTTCCGGGCTGGCGGGACGCACTGGCGGGCCGGTTGCCGAGGTGGCTGGCCGAACCGCTCGCGGTCGCCGCGGCGGCACATGTCGCCTGCTCGCCGGTCCTCGTCGCCATCGGCGGCGGGGTCAGCCTGGTAGCCGTTCCCGCCAACATGCTCGCCGAGGCCGCGGTCGCACCAGCGACCATCCTCGGGGTCCTCGCCACGGTGGCGGCGGTCGTCCACGATCCGCTGGCCCGGTTCCTGGCGACCCTCGCGGGTGTGCCGTGCGGATGGTTGATCACGGTGGCGGACGTCGCGGCGCGCGTACCCGGCGCGGAGATCGGCTGGCCAGCCGGCCCGGCCGGCGCCGTGGCCCTCGTCGCCGCCACGGTCGTGCTGCTCGCGACCGTCCGTCGGCGCCGTGGGCGTCGTGTCCTCATCACACTGTCCGTCATTACTTTGGGTGTGCAGGTGATATTAATGTCACGTATTGTCGGAATCTGGCTCACACGTTGATGGCGGATCGTAATCATTTGATGTTCCTGACCAGGTCGTGCGGTCCGGGTACCGTCCTTGTGACATGCTCGCCAGCGTGCCGCCGACATCCGCGCCGCCACGGTTGGTCCTTGTCTCCGGTGACGAGGAACTGCTCGTCTCCCGCGCTGTCCGGGACGTCATCCACGCCGCCCGGCGCCACGACCCGCAGACGGAGATCGTCGACCGAGCGCCGGGTGAGTTCACCGAGAGCGATGTGGTCGATCTGGCCAGCGTATCGATGTTCGGCGGGCTACGGGTGGTCGTGGTCCGCGGCGCGCAGGAACTCGCGGATGATCTACGGGAGGCGCTGCTGGCCTATCTCGCCCGGCCGCTGGACGACGTCGTGCTCGTCGTCGTCCACAGCGGTGTCGTACGCAACCGCAAACTGGCGGAGGCGATGAAGTCGGCCGGTGCGACGGTCGTCACGGCGGCGCGTATCACCCGTCCCCGGGACCGCCACGACTTCGTCGCGGCCGAGGTCCGCCGTCTCGGCGGCCAGATCAGCGCGGGCGCGGTGAAGGCGCTGGTGGACGCGGTCGGTAGCGATCTGCGCGAGTTGGCGATGGTATGTGATCAGATGGTCGCGGACGCCGGTGGGACGATCAGCGAGGCCCTGGTTGCCGGATACCGTCGCGGCCGGGCTGAGGCCACCGGTTTCGCGGTGGCGGACGCCGCGATCGCGGGAGACCTGCCCGAGGCCCTGACCGTGCTGCGCCAGACGCTTGCGGGCGGCGTCCCACCCGTCCTTGTCGTGAGCGCCATGACCACCGGGCTGCGTGACCTGGCCCGGGTCGCGGCCGCCGGCGGTGGCTCCACCTGGGAGCTGGCCCGCAGCCTCGGCATGCCCGACTGGAAGGTGGAACGTTCCCAGCGGGCGGCCCGCGGCTGGAGCGACGAAGGGCTGGCCTACGCGATGCGCGCGGTCAGCGCCGCGGATGCGGCCGTCAAGGGCGGCGCCGTGGATCCGGTCTACGGGCTGGAAAGGCTTGTTACTCAGATCGTGTCGGCCCGTGGCCGTCCGGCGGGAGCCCGGCGGTGACGTTGCGTGCGCCCCAGCCCGATCAGGAGGACTCCTCCGGCCCGAACGGAGACGACCCGGACGAAGCCGGCCCGAACGGAAGTGATCGGGACGGAGGCGGCGAGGACGGCCAGGACGGGGAGGAAGAGGAAACGGACAGGGGTGCCCAAGACACGGACGGAGCGGCGCAGGACGACCAGAGCCGGGGTGATCCGAGCCGGGGTGATTCGGGGCGGGGTGGTCTGAGCCGGTGTGATCTCAGCCAGGGTGATTCGGGGCGGAGCGCCGCTGAGTACCGGATCGGCCCGGAGCGGGGAAGCACACCGATGTCGGAACCAGCGTCATCCTCGGTCACCAGCGACCCGGTCGGGCGACCGCACAGGTTCCTCTCCACCAGCCGCACCCTGGCCGGCAGCAGCCTGCTCGGTGTCCTGATCGCCCTGGCTGATCTGGCGAGCGCATGGGTGATCGTGGTGCTGCCGCTGACAGCGGCCGTCATGGCGGCCTACAACGACGCAATCAAGAAGATGCTGGCCGCGGACGACACACGGAGCCGTCCCGCGGAGAACGAACCGCCGGCCTCCGGAACGCCGCCGGACTGACAGCACGGATTCCGGCGCTCCTCGGAAGCCATCCTGGGAGATCCGGCATGCCGCGGGTTTCCCCGGCCGCCATCAGAACGTCGACGTCCCTGGCAGCCAGCCGGTAGCACCAGGTACCGGTAGCACCAGGTATGTGTACCGGCTCTCCGGGCTGCCCGCAGGATACCGACGAACCTGTGGGAGGTTGGGCGGACGGGCATCCCACGGACAGACGCCTCGCGCCGCCCGCTCAGCCGAACCGGCCCGGCTCCGGTCGGAGCCCGGTCGGGGAAGGGACGGGCGGACGGCGTACGAGTGGACGCGTCGGACGGGTGGCGTCAGACCTTGGTCAGCGAAGCGTACCGGGTGGCCAGCGCCGACTTCTTGTTGGCGGCCTGGTTCGCGTGGATGACGCCCTTGCTCACGGCCTTGTCCAGCTTGCGCGACGCGATGCGCAGCTCCAGGCCGGCACGCTCCTGGTCGCCCGCCTCCACGGCTTCCCGGAAGCGGCGGATGAGCGTCTTCAGTTCGGACTTCACGGCCTTGTTGCGCAGCCGTCGCTTCTCGTTGGTGAGGTTGCGCTTGATCTGCGACTTGATATTGGCCACGCGAAAGAACCCCTGGTCGTCGAAGTCGAATCGGTATGAAAGTCGGTTGAGCCCCGGCGTCGGCCCAGGACTGGCCTGCTCGCGACTGGCCTGCCGGCGTCCGGCCGGTGCGTGGATGGCACCGGGGAAGCCGGGTGGCCCCGGGAAACATCGGTAACCTTACCAACTTACCCACGAACGGTGTCGGAGGGCGTGCCAGTGGCGCCCACCGGCCGGGACTGACCGCGGTGTCCGGGGGCTGTTGCGGCGGGTGGGTACCGATGTGACCATCGGCGTCCGACGGGTGAGTCCGGCACACCAGGGCCGCGCCGGGCCTGTGTCGGGCCATGGTGCGCCGGGCTTTGCGCGGCCAGCGCCCTGGCGCGTCAGTGCTTGCTGCGCCGGGCCTTGCGCGCCGGCGCTCTGGCGCGTCAGTGCTTGCTGCGCCGGGCCTTGCGCGCCGGCGCTCTGGTACGTCGGTGCTTGCTGCGCCGAGCCTCCTGGTATGCCGAGCCTTGCGTGTCAGGGCCTGGCACGATGACACAGTCCATCCCGACGAAACGAGAAGACTCCGCGTGCCCCCAGCCTCCGACCCCCGTCGTATCAACCAGGCATCGGTCGACCAGGCGTCGATCCGCAACTTCTGCATCATCGCTCACATCGACCACGGCAAGTCGACGCTCGCCGACCGGATGCTCGGTGTCACCGGTGTCGTCGAGGCTCGTAACATGCGTGCCCAGTATCTGGACAAGATGGACATCGAGCGCGAGCGCGGCATCACGATCAAGGCGCAGAGTNGCCGTGGCAGGCCGACGACGGCCGCGACTACGTCCTGCATCTGATCGACACTCCTGGCCATGTCGACTTTACCTATGAGGTCAGTCGGTCGCTTGCGGCCTGTGAGGGCGCGGTGCTGCTCGTCGACGCGGCTCAGGGTATCGAGGCGCAGACGTTGGCAAACCTGTACCTGGCGCTGGAGAACGACCTGCAGATCATCCCGGTTCTCAACAAGATCGACCTGCCGGCCGCACAGCCGGAGAAGTACGCCGCCGAGCTGGGGCAGATCATCGGCTGCGACCCCGTCGACGTGCTGCTGGTGTCGGGCAAGACCGGCCAGGGGGTGCCCGAGCTGCTCAACGAGATCGTCCGGCGGGTCCCCGCGCCGATGGGCGACCCGGACGCCCCCGCGCGAGCCATGATCTTCGACAGCGTCTACGACACCTACCGGGGTGTGATCACGTATGTGCGGGTGGTCGACGGCCGGCTGACCGCCCGGGACCGCTGCCTGATGATGTCGACGCGGGCGAGCCACGAGACCCTCGAGGTCGGGGTGATCTCGCCGGAGGCGATCCCGCGGGAGGGACTGTCCGCCGGGGAGGTCGGCTACCTCATCCCGGGGGTCAAGGACGTCCGGCAGGCCCGGGTCGGGGACACCGTGACCTCGGCGGCCCACCCGGCCCAGGCGCCACTGGCCGGTTACCGTGACCCGCGTCCGATGGTCTACAGCGGCCTGTACCCGATCGACGGCAGCGAGTATCCCGCCCTGCGGGAGGCCCTGGACAAGCTGCAGCTCAACGACGCCGCGCTGACCTACGAGCCCGAGACGTCCGCGGCGTTGGGCTTCGGTTTCCGCTGCGGCTTCCTCGGGCTGCTCCATCTGGAGATCGTCCGGGAGCGTCTGGAACGGGAGTTCAACCTCACGCTCATCTCCACCGCGCCGAACGTGGTCTACCGGGTGGTCATGGAGGACGGCAGCGAGACGATCGTCACCAACCCGAGCGACTGGCCGGCGGGAAAGATCTCCGAGGTCCACGAGCCGGTCGTGGATGCCATGGTGCTGCTGCCGTCCGACTTCGTCGGCCAGGTCATGGAGCTCTGCCAGGGTCGGCGCGGCACGCTGGACGGGATGGACTACCTGTCGACCGACCGGGTCGAGCTCAAGTACCGGCTCCCGCTCGGAGAGATCATCTTTGACTTCTTCGACGCCCTGAAGTCGAAGACCCGGGGGTATGCCAGCCTCGACTACGAGCCGGCCGGCGAGCAGGTGGCCGACCTGGTCAAGGTCGACATCCTGTTGCAGGGAGAGACCGTCGACGCGTTCTCCGCGATCGTCCACAAGGACAAGGCGTACGGCTACGGGGTCGCGATGACCTCCCGGCTGCGGGAGCTGATCCCGCGCCAGCAGTTCGAGGTGCCGATCCAGGCCGCGATCGGTAGCCGAATCATCGCCCGGGAGAACATCCGTGCCATCCGCAAGGACGTGCTGGCCAAGTGCTACGGCGGTGACATCACCCGCAAGCGCAAGCTGCTGGAACGGCAGAAGGAAGGAAAGAAGAAGATGAAGACCATCGGCCGCGTCGAAGTCCCGCAGGAGGCATTCATCGCGGCCCTGTCCACGGACGCGTCCAAGAGCGGGAAATAGTCCTGCCGTCCGTGGCCGGGCGGTGACTCCGGCCGGCCGTCTCTCGGCCGCCGGCGCGGCCGTGACCCTCTCGTCTCCGCGGGGTTCCTCCCGGAGCCGGCGGCTGCGCGAGCCGGTCCGGGAGGCCCGGGCCCCTGGGCGGTTCGGGTTGCCTGTTCGGGCAGCTCAGGGGGTTCGTGCGGACGAGGGGGGTAGTCGGATGGGTTCGGTGGCGGGTTCGTCATGGCCGGCGGGACCGACCGATCCGGCCAGGGTGCCGGATCGGTACTCCGTCGCGTGAGGGGGGAGAAGATCCTCGATGTTGTCGAGGACACCGCGCACGGCGTCGTCATTCATGTGATTGAGTTTTCCGGACGCGGGACCACGAACTCACGACGCTTCACCTATATTGACCAGTCGATTATCAATGTCAGGTCAACGTCACTGCCGGCTGGTGCTCCGGTGGGGTTCCAGGCCCATTCGACGGGCGTATTGGACGGTTGAATCCGACAAATCCGATAACTGAATACAAAGATCATGAGGCGGCTGTCGTCCGAACGTCCGGTGGGTGGGACGCGCGATCGCCGGAACGGCAGGTGGGTGTTGAGGGCAGGCTTGGAAGCGGGCTTGAAGGCAGGCACAGCGTTGCGAGTCGGGCACACTATGGCCATGCCGCACATCTCGACGGCCGTGTCAGCCCTCGGCCAGCCCAGCGCAGCCGGTCCCGGTGAGCCGGACAGGCCGGACAGGCCGGCAGGCCCGGTTCACGCGGGAGGCCCGGCGGGCCCGCGGGGCACGGGCTCCCCAGCCGCTGACGGCAGCCTCCAGGCGTGGGATGGCGTGCTCCCGGCGCGGGCCACGGACACCCTTGGCAGCCGCCCGTTCGGGGTCTACGTGCACGTCCCGTACTGCGCGACCCGCTGCGGCTACTGCGACTTCAACACCTACACCGCGACCGAACTCGGGCCGGGGGTCGCGATCGGCACGTTCGTGGAGACGCTGGCGGCCGAGTTCCGCCTGGCCCGGTCCGTTCTCGGCCCGGCCGACGTCGCGGTCTCGACGGTCTTCGTCGGCGGCGGGACGCCGACCCTGCTGCCCGCCGAGGACCTCGAGCGGCTGCTCCGGATGATCGACGCCGAGTTCGGCCTCGCCGCCGGCGCCGAGGTGACCACGGAGGCGAACCCCGAGTCCGTGGACGCCGGTGCCCTGGAGCGGCTGGCCGCCGCCGGGTACACGCGGATCTCGTTCGGGATGCAGAGCGCCCGTCCGCACGTGCTTGCCGCGCTCGACCGCCGGCACACCCCCGGACGCGTCCCGGACGTGGTCAGCTGGGCGCGCAAGGCCGGCTTCGCCCACATCAACCTCGACCTGATCTACGGCACTCCCGGCGAGTCCGCCCGGGACTGGCAGGCGAGTCTGGACGCGGTGGTCGCGCTCGATCCCGACCATGTCAGCGCGTACGCGCTGACCGTCGAGGACGGTACCCGGCTGGCCCGGCGGATCCGGCGCGGCGAACTGCTCCCGCCCGACGACGATCTCATGGCGGACCGCTACCAGCAGGCCGAGGAGACCCTGACCGCGGCCGGCCTGAGCTGGTACGAGATCAGCAACTGGGCGCGTGGGCCCGCCGCTCACAGCCGGCACAATCTCGGCTACTGGCGGGGTGCCGACTGGTGGGGTTTCGGGCCGGGAGCTCACAGCCACATCGGGGGTGTCCGCTGGTGGAACGTGCGCCATCCGGCCTCCTACAGCGCCCGGCTCGCCGCGGGCGCAAGCCCCGCGGCGGCCCACGAGGAGCTGGACGCCGCCGCCGCGCGCATGGAACGGGTCATGCTCGAGGTGCGCCTGGCCGAGGGCCTCGTGGCCGAGGAGCTCACCCCCGCGGGGCGGTCCCAGGCCGCCCGGCTCGCCGCCGACGGGCTGGTGGATCCCCCTGCGCTGGCGGCGGGACGCGTCCTGCTGACCCTGCGCGGCAGGCTGCTCGCCGACACCGTCATACACGCTCTTCTATCGGACTAGCCGCGGCCGTCACCGGGAAACACTCCTCAAGCTCCCGGTGGCGGTGACACATTTGTCCGTCTCGCCTGGTCGCCAGGACGGCTACAATTGGCACTCGCGGCAATCGAGTGCCAGAGCGTCCCGCCGGCGGGTTTCTGGCCTCGGCGGCCTCGGTGGCTTCGTGTGGTCGTCGCTGACCTCGCCCGGCGGCTTCAGCGTGGCAAAGGGGTGATACGGCGTGCTGGAGGAACGGCGGCTGGACGTACTTCGAGCCATCGTTGAGGAGTTCGTGCTCAGCAACGAACCCGTGGGCTCCAAGCTGTTGGCCGAGCGCCACCAGCTCGGGGTGTCTCCTGCTACTGTCCGTAACGACATGTCCGCACTTGAGGAAGAAGGCTACATCACCCAGCCGCACACCAGCGCCGGCCGGATTCCCACGGACAAAGGCTACCGCCTCTTCGTCGACCGGCTGTCGGGGGTCAAACCGTTGTCCCGGGCCGAGCGGCGGGCCATCCAGAGCTTCCTGGAGGGCGCGATCGATCTCGACGACGTGGTCCGGCGGTCGGTCCGGCTGCTCGCGCAGCTGACCCGCCAGGTCGCGGTCGTGCAGTACCCGTCGCTGTCGTGCAGCGGCGTCCGGCACATCGAGATCGTGACGATCACGCCGGTGCGCCTGCTGCTCGTACTGATCACCGACACCGGACGGGTCGAGCAGCGGGTCGTCGAAGTACCCGAGCCGGTGGACGACCCGACCGTCAGCGAGCTGCGCACCGTGCTCAACGCGGCGCTGAACGGGCGCCGGCTGGCGGACGCGCCCGAGGCGGTCGCCAACCTGCCGGACGAGGCCCGGCCGGGGCTGCGTCCGCACCTGAACATGCTGATCACGGTTGTGATGGAGGCGCTGGTCGACAAGCCGGAGGAACGGATCGCTCTGGCGGGTACCGCCAACCTGACGCGTTCCGCCATCGACTTTGCCGATACGCTGCGTCCGCTTCTGGAGGCTCTGGAGGAGCAGGTCGTTCTGTTGAAACTGATCGGCGAGGTACGGGACCTCGATACCGTCACGGTCCGTATTGGCCACGAAAACAACGTGGATGCGTTGCGTTCCACATCGGTGGTAGCGACAGGGTACGGTCGCGGGGCGTCCGCGTTGGGTGGCCTGGGGGTGGTCGGTCCAAGGCGGATGGACTATCCGGGAACCATGGCGGCCGTCCAGGCCGTCGCCAAGTATGTGGGTGATCTCTTGGGTGCCGACTGATGGCCACCGACTACTACGAGGTGCTCGGCGTACGCCGGGACGCCTCGAACGACGAGCTCAAACGGGCCTACCGCAAGCTTGCCCGCGAGCTGCATCCCGACGTCAACCCCGACCCTGAGGCGCAGGCTCGCTTCAAGGCCGTGACCGCGGCCTACGAGGTCCTCTCCGACCCGGAGAAGCGCCAGATCGTCGATCTCGGCGGGGATCCGCTGGCGCCCGGTGGGGGAGCCGGCGGGTCGTCGTTCGGAGCCGGCTTCGGCGGACTCGGCGACATCATGGACGCCTTCTTCGGCGGCGGCGCCAGCCGTGGGCCGCGTTCGCGGGTGCGCCGGGGCAACGACGCGCTGCTCCGTCTTGAGCTCGACCTCTCCGAGACCGCCTTCGGGACGACCCGGGACATCACCGTGGACACCGCCGTGGTGTGCGGTACCTGCTCCGGGGACGGCGCGGCGCCGGGCAGCCATCCGGTGACCTGCCCGGTCTGCCACGGGCGCGGGGAGATCCAGCAGGTCACCCGCTCCTTCCTCGGGCAGATGGTCACCTCCAGGCCGTGCACCCGCTGCGGCGCCACCGGGACGGTGATCGAGCACCCGTGCCGGGAGTGCGGCGGCGACGGCCGGGTCCGCAAGCGGCGCAACCTCACCGTCAAGATCCCTTCCGGGGTCGAGGACGGGATGCGCATCCGGCTGTCCGGCGAGGGTGAGGTCGGCCCGGGCGGCGGCCCCAACGGCGACCTCTACGTCGAGGTCCAGGAGCGCCCCCATCCGGTGTTCACCCGGGAGGGCGACGACCTGCACTGCGAGCTGCGCGTCCCGATGACCGCCGCCGCGCTCGGCACCACCTGCACGCTGGACACGCTCGACGGCAGCGAGACCATCACGGTCAAGCCCGGCACCCAGCCCGGCCACGTGATCACCATGAGCGGTCGGGGCGTCCCGCACCTGCGTTCGGTCGGACGCGGCCACCTGCACATCCACGTCGTGGTCGAAACACCGACCAAGATCGATGCCGAGCAGGAGCGGCTGCTGCGCGAACTGGCGAAGCTGCGGGACGAGGAGCAGCCGGCGGTCATCTCCGGCGGCAACGGCTCCGCCGACGGCCAGGGCTTCTTCTCCCGGCTGCGCGGCTCCCGTGGCACCCGGTAAGCGTGACCGTCGGTGACCCTCGAAGGGCCTGAGAGCTGACCGCACCCCTGTTCCACCAGGTGTCGGTGCCGGACGTCGCCGAGCTGACGCTGGCCGGTGCCGAGGGTAGGCATGCGGCTACGGTACGGCGGCTACGCCCCGGTGAACGGCTGGATGTCACCGACGGGCGTGGCGTGGTTGCCGAGTGCACGGTTGTGCGCTGCCGGCGGGACGAGCTCGACTGCGCGGTGGAGCGCCGGGTCGTGCACCCGGCGCGGCTGCCCCGGCTCGTGGTGGTCCAGGCGCTGGCCAAGGGCGACCGCGGCGAGCTCGCCGTCGAGCTCATGACCGAGGTGGGGGTCGACGAGATCGTCCCCTGGGCAGCTTCCCGCTCGGTCGTGCGCTGGGCGGGGGAGCGGGGCGCCCGTGCCCATGACCGCTGGTCGGCGACGGCCCGGGAGGCGGCGAAGCAGTCGCGGCGGGTGTTCTGGCCACGGGTCGCCGCTCCCACCGACACCGACGCCGCCGCCGCCCGGCTCGCCGCGGCCGAGCTCGCCGTGGTCCTGCACGAGGAGGCCGCCGAACCGTTGACCCGGGTGCTCGCCGCGGCGACGACGGCCGCTACCGGGTCCTTCGCCACCGCGACGGCTGCCGCTGGGCCGCCCGCCACCACGGCGTCCGTGGCCGGGCCGGCCACCGCTGGGTTGACCGCGACCCGGGCGCCTGCTGCTCCGCCGGACGCCGTCCCGGCAGCGGAGATCGTCGTCGTGGTGGGCCCGGAAGGCGGAATCACCGACACCGAACTGGAAATGTTCACCGCGGCCGGGGGGTGGCCGTCCAGGCTCGGTCCCACCGTGCTGCGGACGTCGACCGCCGGCGTGGTCGCCGCCGCGGTCGTTCTCTCCCGCACGTCCCGATGGGAGCGTTAGATCATGTACCCGGTGTGCCCGCGGCCGGTGTCCCACCGGCCTTCGTTGTGCCTGTCGTGCCGGCTGTTGTGCTGGTACGGCCAGTGCGACGACCGGCCCGGCGGCCGGCCCGGGAGGTCCAACAGGCCCGAGGATCGCTACACTGAAGGACCGTACTGACTCATGTCGTTCGAGAGGTCCCGTGGCCGGCGCCGGCCGCAACCCATGACCGATTCCACCTCCCAGTCCGACCAGCGGACCGTTACGCGCATCGTCGTTCCCGGTGCGCACAGCATGGTGAGCCTGCTCGGCCACCAGGACGAACTGTTGCGCGTTGTCGAACAGGCGTTATCGTCCGATGTCCACGTCCGAGGCAATGAGATCACCATCACCGGTCCTCCGGAGGAGAACGCGCTGGCGGCCAGGCTCTTCGCCGAGCTGATCGCCGTGCTGGAGTCCGGGGCCGAGCTCACCCCGGCCCACGTGGACCATTCGCTGTCGATGCTGCGCAGCGGCAGCGAGGAACGCCCGGCCGAGGTGCTCACCCTCAACATCCTCTCCAGCCGGGGCCGGACGATCCGGCCGAAGACGCTCAACCAGAAGCGTTACGTGGACGCGATCGACGCCCACACCATCGTGTTCGGCATCGGCCCGGCCGGTACCGGCAAGACGTACCTGGCCATGGCCAAGGCCGTGCAGGCGCTGCAGTCCAAGCAGGTGAACCGGATCATCCTGACCCGGCCGGCGGTCGAGGCGGGGGAGCGGCTCGGCTTCCTGCCCGGCACCCTCTACGACAAGATCGACCCATACCTGCGCCCGCTGTACGACGCCCTGCACGACATGGTCGACCCGGACTCGATCCCGCGGCTGATCCAGAACGGCACCATCGAGGTCGCGCCGCTGGCGTACATGCGCGGGCGGACCCTCAACGACGCGTTCATCATCCTGGACGAGGCGCAGAACACCTCCGTCGAGCAGATGAAGATGTTCCTCACCCGCCTCGGCTTCGGCTCCAGGATCGTTGTGACCGGGGACGTCACCCAGGTGGACCTCCCCAGCGGCACCCGCAGCGGCCTACGGGTGGTCCGGGAGATCCTCGACGGCCTCGACGACGTCCACTTCGCGGTCCTGACCAGCACGGACGTGGTGCGCCACCGGCTGGTCAGCGAGATCGTCGACGCCTATGCCCGGTGGGACGCGGCAAGCGCGCCGCGACCCCGACCGGCCCAGGCCGCCCGCCGGGACCGNGCCGCCCGCCGGGACCGGCGGTGACGGGCACGCCGACCGGCGGGCCGCGGCGCGCACCGGCTCGCGGACCGGCTCGCGGACCGGAGCGCATGCCGACGATGATGGGCCTGCCGACGACGATGGGCCGCGTACGGCGCGGCGCCGGATGAGGATGGATCACTGATGGCCGTGTTCGTGGCGAACGAGTCGGGTGTCGAGGCCGACGAGGTCACCCTTACCGCGCTCGCCCGGTTCGTGCTGGACACCATGAAGGTCAACCCGCTGGCGGAGCTGTCGGTCATGCTGGTGGAGCAGACCGCCATGGAGGAGCTCCACGTCCGCTACATGGGTGAGGAGGGCCCGACCGACGTGCTGGCCTTCCCCCAGGACGACGCGTTCGACCCGTCCGCGCCGGACTCGGGCGAGGACGACCCGACCCTGCTGCTCGGCGACGTCGTCCTGTGCCCGGAGGTCGCCCGCCGGCAGGCGGCCAAGGCGGGGCACTCGACCGAGCACGAGATGCACCTGCTGTGCACGCACGGCATCCTGCACCTGCTCGGTTACGACCATGCCGAGCCGGACGAGGAGCGGGAGATGTGGGCGGTGCAGTCCCGGCTGCTGACCTCCTGGGCCTCCGCCCGTGCCGCCGGCACGCACTGAGCGTGCCTGGAGAGCGCCACGCACTGGGCGGGCCGGAGGAGCGCCGCGCACTGAGCCTGCCGGGGGAGCTGACAGGGCGGACCAATGGGCTACGGTGATGTTCCACTTCTGCTGCTCGCGGTGCTGGCCACGCTGTTCGCGGCCGGGATCGGATGCATCGACGCCGCGCTGACCCGGGTCTCCCGGGTCGCGGTCGAGGGATTCGTGCGCGCGGGGCGCCCCAGAGCCGCGAGCCTGGCCACGATCGTCGCCGACCCGGGGCGCTACCTGGCGCTGCTGCTGTTGCTGCGGATCGTCGGGGAGATGGTCGCCGCCGCGTGCGTGACCGTCATCGCGGTCCACACCTATGGTGCCGGGTTCATCGCGGTCGGTTTCGGTGCGCTGGTCGGGACCCTGTTCGCCTACATCTTCGTCGGGGTCGTGTTCCGGACGCTGGGTCGCCAGCACGCCCCGGTGATCGCGCTCGCGACCGCCGGGCTGACCAGCTGGCTCGGCCGGATGTTCGGGCCGCTGCCACGGCTGCTGATCGCCTTCGGTAACGCCGTCACCCCCGGCCCCGGCTACCGCGACGGCCCGTTCGCCACCGAGGCGGAGCTGCGCGACCTCGTCGACCTCGCCGAGGAGAACTCCGTCATCGAGCGCGGCGAGCGCGACATGATCGCCTCCGTCTTCGAGCTCGGGGACACGCTGGTGCGCGAGGTGATGGTCCCCCGGCCGGACATGGTCTACATCGAGTCGGTGAAGACCGTCGCCCAGGCGATCTCGCTGGCGCTGCGCAGCGGCTTCTCCCGCATCCCGGTGATCGGGGAGAGCGTGGACGACGTCGTCGGGATCGCCTTCCTCAAGGACATGGTCGGCCGGGAGCGCGAGGGCTGGGACACCCGGCCCGTCTCCGACGTCATGCGGCCACCCGCGCTGGTGCCCGAGAGCAAGCACGCCGACGTCCTGCTGCGCGAGATGCAGGCGTCCCGGACCCACATGGCGATCGTCATCGACGAGTACGGCGGGACCGCCGGGCTGGTCACTATCGAGGACATCCTCGAGGAGATCGTCGGTGAGATCACAGACGAGTACGACGCCGAGATCGTCCCGGTGGAGTGGATCGACGACGACACCGCCCGGGTGACCGCCCGGCTCGGCGTGGACGATCTGCGCGAACTCTTCGGCACGGACGAGCTGCCCGGCTCCGAGGACGTGGAGACCGTCGGCGGGCTGCTGGCGAACGCGTTGGGCCGGGTACCGCTGCCGGGGGCGACGGCGGCCGTCGGCGTGGTCACGCTCACCGCCGAGAGCGCCGCCGGCCGGCGCAACCAGATCGGTACCGTGGTGGTGCGCCGGTCGTCCGGGCAGGCCGGGGACGCCACCGCTGGTGGGTCCGCGTCCACACCCACGGGCGACACGGCCGGTGGCGGCCCACCCCGGGGCGACGGGCCCGGGGACTCCAGGGCCGCCGGGGGTTCCGGGGGCGAGGCCGCGTACGCGGGCAGCCACCGGGCCGACAGGGAGCAGGGTGGCGGTGACCGGACCGGTAAGAATCGTACGGACGGTACGAGCGGGACGGGTGGTACAGGCAGTACTTTTAGTACAGATAATGACATTGTGGGTGCTGCCGGTGGCGGTGGCGGGCGCAGGCAGGGCAGTGACGCGGGTGCCACCGGCCCTGTCACGCACCGTGCCGCTTCCGGGGTGCGCACATGATCTTCGATGAGGCAGGGGCAGGCGGCGTGTCAGAGCTGGACCTGGACGCACAGGCCGACAACGCACAGGCCGACAACGCACGAGTCGACGGTGCACGGGTCGACGCACAGGTCGACGCTGCGGGGGCCGACGACAGCGCGGACAGCCGCCGGGCCGACAGCGGGCCCGACGCGCCCGCCGCCGGGGACGCCGTCCCCGGCGGCCGCCCGGCCGTCGTCCGGGTCGCTCACGACTCGCTGTCGGCCGAGGACGCCAAACTCGTGATCCTCGCCCGGTCGGCGAGGCTGCGCGCCTATGTCCCCCGGGGCGGTACCGCGACCGCCGAAGGCGCGGCCGTCCGGGACACCGACGGGCGGACCTACGTGGCGGCGACCGTGGAGAACACGCGGGAGCGGCTCACCGTGTCCGCGCTCACCGCCGCCGTCGTCGCGGCGGCGTCCAGCGGAGCGCGCCGCTTCGAGGCGGCGGCGATCGTNGGCGGGGATCGTCTCTGACCGTCTCACCGGACCGTTGGCGGGTTCCGGGCCGGACACCGCGGACACCGCGAGCGCGCCCGACGTCCCGGCTGCGGTGGGCGCGGCCGGAACGTCGGCCGCCCCGGGCTCGGGCGTGCCGGGCGTGCCGGGGGCCGACGATCTGCTGGTGCTGGGCGAGTTCGGTAGCGGCGTGCCGGTGTTCCTCGCCGGCTCCGACGGGGCGGCCCGGGGCCGGGTGACCACCTAGTGGCCGCCTCGGCGGAGGCCGGAGCACAGTTCCGGTCCGGATTCGCCTGCTTTGTCGGACGGCCCAACGCGGGCAAGTCGACGCTGACCAACGCGCTCGTCGGCTCGAAGGTCGCCATCACCAGCGGCCGTCCGCAGACGACCCGGCACGCTGTCCGCGGCATCGTGCACCGCGACGACGCCCAGCTCGTCCTGGTCGACACCCCCGGCCTGCACCGGCCGCGGACCCTGCTCGGCCAGCGACTCAACGACGTGGTCCGCGCGACCCTGTCAGAGGTGGACGTGGTCGCCTTCTGCGTCCCCGCGAACGAGGCGGTGGGCCCGGGCGACCGGTTCATCGCCGGGGAGCTCGCCCGGCTGCCCAAGCGGACACCGCTGGTCGCGGTCGTCACCAAGAGTGACCTGGTGTCCGATCGGGACGCCCTCGGCGCGCAGCTGCTCGCGGTCTGCTCGCTGGCGGACTTCGTCGACGTGGTGCCGGTCAGCGCGGTGTCGTCGTTCCAGGTGGGGCTGCTCGCGGACGTGCTGGTCAGCCGGCTGCCGCCCGGCCCGCCGCTGTACCCCGACGGGGAGCTGACCGACGAGCCCGAGCAGGTGATGGTCGCCGAACTCGTCCGCGAGGCCGCCCTGGAGGGCGTGCGTGACGAGCTGCCGCACTCGCTCGCCGTCGTCGTCGAGGAGATGATCCCCCGTGAGGACCGGCCGGCGGACCGGCCGCTGCTCGATGTCCACGTGAACGTCTACGTCGAACGGCAGAGCCAGAAGGCGATCGTCATCGGCGCGAAGGGCGCCCGCCTCAAGGACGTCGGCACGCGCGCCCGCACCCAGATCGAGGCCCTGCTCGGCACCCCCGTCTACCTGGACCTGCACGTCAAGGTCGCCAAGGACTGGCAGCGCGATCCCCGCCAGCTGCGCCGGCTCGGCTTCTGACAGCCGGCCGGCCGCGGCCGCGCGTCCGAGGAGACGAAGAACTTGACCCCGGACCGGCGTCGCGAGACATTCAACAAATGGTTGTTTTGTCTGTTCGGAAATGAGCGCGGACGCAGCCCCCGGTGACGGGGTGAAGGTCAGGCGGATCGACCACGTGGCGATCGCCCTGCCGGACATGGCCGAGGCGGCGCCCCTGTTGTTGGACACGCTCGGTGGCGTGTTCATCAAGGGCGGTGACAACGACGAGACGGGAATCCGTCTGGCGCACATCGGCTTCCCCGGTTTCAAGATCGAACTCATGCAGCCGCTCAGAGCGGACTCGATCCTCTCCGAGAGCCTGCGGCGCAAGGGGCCGGGGCTGCACCACGTGACGTTCATCGTCGACGACGTCACCGACACCGACACCCGCCTGCGCGCTCGTGGCTACGCCACGGCGGGCCTCGACACCTCCTCCTCGGCGTGGAGCCAGACCTACATCCGCCCGAAGCTCACTTTCGGCGCGCTGCTGCAGTTCGTCGCCACCGACCTGGACTGGCACACCCCGACCGAGGAGTACACCTTCGAGGACGTCCTCGCGGCAAAACTCGTCTGGCGCGACTACGTGGCCTGCTTCCGCGACACCCAGCCCGAAGGCGTTTCCTGACGCCCAGCCATGGAAGACCACCCGACGAACCGTCCACCGCTCGACGGAACCTCCCGAGCCGTAGGTGAAAACTGTGGCCAGAGCAACGTTTTCCACCTACGGCCGCGGAAGTTGTAGGTGGAAAACGTCGTTGTGACAGCGGTTTTCACCTACAAGGCGGCGGGTATGGACCATGCGCGTTGTCCGCCGCCGACGACGACAGCCGTACCCTGCGGATTACCGAGGCGGGCGCCGGCCATCCCAGGAAAACGGACATCCACTCCCACGCCAGGCGGTGAGGCTCTGGCGCATTCCCCGGTCGGTCAGCGGCGGCGGAACCAGCCGCGCGATGACGAGCCGGATGGCGGCTGTGAGGGAAGGGGATCCGGCAGAGCGACGGGATGCCAGCCCTCGGGCAGCGGCAATGACGCGTCGTCAGGCAGCCGGCGGATAGCCGGATCATACGGATCAAGCTCGTCCAGGTCGAAGCGAGCATTTCCGATTTTCCACTGAAGCGACTCGCTCGCTGTGCCACCGAACTTGTAGGAACCGTCGCGCACGAACACGGCCCACGCGTCTTTGGTGGGCCCGAGCAACGTGGCGATCAGAGTACCCGTGTCGGCCCGCCAGAGCCGTACGGTGCCGTCGTTCGATCCGGAGGCGATGACGGATCCGTCCGGGGAGAACCGCACGGACCATACCGTGCTGATGTGCCCCTGGAGGGTGTGCAGGGGCTCGCCGGTGGTGGTGTCCCACAGCCGCACCGTGCGACGGCCGGCCGCGGCGATGGTGGATCCGTCCGGGGAGAACGCCACCGACCGCACCGAGCCGGTGCGGGAACTGGTGAGGGTGTGCCGGAGGTGCCCGGTGCCGGCCTNCGTGCAGTCGTTCGATCCAGAGGCGATGGTGGTTCTGTCGGGGGAGAACTCCACCGACCGTACCGGGCCGATATGGCCGGTGAGTGGCGGCAGGGGCTCGCCGGTGGTGGTGTCCCACAGCCGCACCGTGCGGTCGCCGGCCGCGGCGGCGATGGTGGATCCGTCCGGGGAGAAGGCTACCGACGACATCCAGCTTGTGCGGTTGCCGGTGAGGGTACGCAGACGTCGGCCGGTGGCGATGTCCCACAGGCGTACCGTGCAGTCGTTCGATCCAGAGGCGATGGTGGTTCTGTCGGGGGAGAACTCCACCGACCGTACCGGGCCGATATGGCCGGTGAGTGGCGGCAGGGGCTCGCCGGTGGTGGTGTCCCACAGCCGCACCGTGCGGTCGCCGGCCGCGGCGGCGATGGTGGATCCGTCCGGGGAGAACGCCACCGACGACACCCACTGGGTGTGGTCGGCGAGGATGCGCTGTCGGCGGCCGGTACGGACATCCCACAGGCTGACCGGCCCATCCTGTGTTCCGGTGGCCAGGAGCGTACCGTCCGGGGAGAAGGCCACCGCTGTTGCGTCCACAGTGTTTCTGGGCGAGGTCGTGGGAAGCGGGGCCAGGTGTGCGCGGTCACGACCGGCTACCGCGGCATCAGCCAGCTCGGGCCTGCTACCGAGGTGCTCGGGCTGTCCTCCGAGGACGGCCGTGCGGTGCCAGCGGCTGCCCGTTATGACCGCGGCGGTGAGATCCACCGCGGTCAGCCGCCCGTCGGACAGGTCCGCGTCGGTGAGGTCCGCGCCGCGTAGGTCTGAACGATCGATTCGAACGTGGTCGAACCGCGTTCCGCGGAACGCGGCCCCATCGAGACGGGAGTCGCGGACTTCCGCTCGGGTCAGCCGCGCTCCGGAGAGGTCCGCGTGGGCGAGGGTGGCGTCCTCGATGGTGGCGCCGGTCAGGTTCGCCTCGCGCAGGTCGGCGCCGGTCAGGTCGGTGTGGGCGATCCGGGCGTCGGTCAGGTTCGCCCCGTGCAGGTCGGCGCCGGTCAGGTCGGTGTGGGCGATCCGGGCGTCGGTCAGGTTCGCCCCGTGCAGGTCGGCTTCCCGCAGGTCCGTCCGGTGGGAGAGGTCCTGACCGGCCAGGTCGGCGTTGGCGAGCTTTGCTCTGGTGCGTAGTTGGATGCCCAGCCGGCGGGCCACGCGTACCGCGTTCGCCTTCGCCTTGGCTGCGGCGTCCGGGTCGTCGACCACGTCCTGGGCCCAGCTGCCGGCCCGGTCACGGCCGGTGAGGTCCGCGAAGAAGTCGGCCATCAGCTCCGACATCTCCCGGGCCCCCAGCAGCTCCTGCGCGCTGCCCGCGGCGAACTGGCGGGCGGCCGCGGCGGCGACCAGGTACTCCATCACCGAGGAGTGGATGAACGAGAACCGGCCGTCGGCGTCCCGCACGAGCAGGGTGCCCGAACCGATCATCTGGGTCAGCTCGTCACCGGTGAGTCTCGCCGGGTTGCTCATGCTCGCCAGCACCGCGGCGGCGGTGGCCGTCAGTTCTTCCACGCCGATGTGATGTTCGGTGGTGCCCCAGAGGGTCAGCGCCAGACGGGTGGCCGCGTCCAGCCGGTCCTTCCTGGACAGTGAGGGTGACGCTCCGCGTTGGCGGGCGCGTCGTTCCTCGTGGTCGAGCCAGGCGTCGACGAGCTCCCGGTACAGGTCGGCGGGGCGGATCGTTCCGTCGCCGCCGCGGGCCTGCCGCAGGCGCTCGTCGTCCAGGGCCGTGATGAAGGACAGCATCCGGGGATTGCGCGAGAGCCCCAGCAGGTCGCGGATGCCGCGGATCAGCGTCATCCGCTCCGTGGCCCGCCGCTCGGCCGTGGCCCGCCGCTCGGCCTGGGCTCGTCGTTCGGCCTGGGTTTGGCGTTCGGCCTGGGTCTGGCGGTGTGCCGGGTCGGTCGTGCGCACCGCCGGATCCCAGGTGTACCGCTGGAGCAGGAAGCTTGCGATCTGGGTGTCGGTGAAGTCCTCGATCCGGACGATGCGCCGGCCCGGGATCAGGTCGACCCGTTGGGCGAGGGCCTTGAACACCTGGTCGTCGGTGAGGAAGTACTGCGTGCGGCTGGTCAGCACGATCTTCGCCTTGTCGTGCACGGCAGCCAGCAACGTGCCGAGATGTTCGGCCGCACGGTCGTAGGTCACCCGCAGGGCCAGCTCGTCGAACCCGTCGAAGAGCAGGACGACCCGGCCCGCGCGCAGCATGTAGCGAAACCCCTCCAGCTCGATGCGGGTCTGCCCGCTGTTCGCCAGATGGGCCGCCACCAGCGTGTCCAGGTCGTGCGACTTCTCCAGCCCGCGTAACTCGATCAGCATGGGGGTCACGTGCGGCAGTTCGGCGGGCAGCCGCCGGGCCAGTTCGCGCAGCAGGAAGGTCTTGCCCCGGCCGAAGTCACCGAGGATCAGCACGAACCGGGACTGGTCGGTGGTCAGCCAGCCCGCCACGTCCGCGAGCGCGTCCTGCGACAGCGGGCGGTCCGCCACGTCTAGGCGGGTGCCGCGCTGCGGCACGTACAGGGCCGGCGGGTAGATCTGATCGGACTCCAGCCTCCCGGTCTGCCGGTCGAGGTAGCCGCGCAGGTCCAGCACACCCTGGTACTCGGGCATGCTCAGCAGCCGCACACCCGCCCGTTCGGCCTGCGCGACCAGCTCGGGGTCGGCCTGGTCGTCCCCGCAGTAGACCAGGTCGCAGAACAGCGTCGGGCTCGCGGCAAGATAGCGTCGACGGATCGTCCGGACGAACTCCTCCACCGCGCCCGCGTCGGCGTTGCCGTTGATCAGGCCGATCACACGCTGCTCCACCACCTGCCCTTCGGCGCGCCAGACCCGCAGGTGGGCGGAGATCTCCCCGGCGGCCTCCACCCGCTCGACCCTGGCGGTCGGGTGGCGCAGGCGGGCCACCTCGGCGGCGTCGTCCAACAGGTCCCGGGGGCGGTCACGGACCCGCGCGGGTGGCAGGGGCGTCCCGTCGAGGCCGGTCGGTCGGTATGGCCACTGCCCGTTGTCACCGTCGTCATGGCCGTCACTGTCACTGTCACTGTCACTGTTACCGCCGCCGTCGTGACTGGTGCCTTTTCGGGCCGGTGGCTGGGGAAACACGACGTATGCCGAGGCGAGATCGTGGGGCGTACGGACCGGCTGCTGCCGGCTGGCGGGGCCCCGGCCACCCGCGGGGTCCTGGCCAGGCGTGAACCGGGTGAACCCCGTCCGATCGATCCGGATCACCTGGTAGGGCAGCCGGCCGCCACCCTGTTCCAGCGGGAGCGCGGGCAGACCTGAGGGGAGCGTGCGCGCCTGCCCGCCCCGTTCGTTCCCGCCCTGCCCGTGCAGAAGCAGGTTCAGGCGCGGGGCGAGAGCTCGGTCGAGTTCCTCGGTGTCCCGCAGTTCGCTGTTGTGCGGTGCCGCCGCGGAGACCGGGTCGTGGTGTACGGCGCCGATCCGCAACCAGCCCTCCCACGCGGGCTCAAGCAGGGCGTCGGCGACACTGTCGAGCTGCCCGGTGCCCAGCCATCCATGGCGCACCAGATGCGACTGGGCCATCGTCGAGTTCAGCCCCGCCACCACGACCTTCAGGTCGGGCATGGCGAAAAGCGACCATTCTTCGCCGACCTGGAAACCGACGTCCGCGGCCGGGCCGTAGAAACGGCGCAGCAGCCCGTTGAAGAACGTCCATTTCGGCCAGTACGGCGCGACCGGCTCCTCGTCCATGCCCTCCTGCTGGAGGAAGTAAGCTTCGCAGAGTTTCTCGTTGACGTCATGACTGCCCGGGATGACCGCGAACCGGTTGTGGTTGAGGCGTAGCCCGTCGGCGAGCCCGGCCAGGACGTCGTACGCCTGCTCGAATTCGCGTTTCGCGCCCGTTCCGGTGATGTCGCCGGTGATAATGACGAGGTCCGGACGTAGCTCCTTGGTGCCGGTGCCGGTGCCGGTGCCGGTGCCGGCGGCGNGCGGCGAGCCTGCGCAGGTCGTCGGACAGCCAGGTGACCAGCTCCGCAGGCGTCCAACCGTCCGTGGGCGGTGCGGGTAGTCGCATTCCTGACAGGTGCAGCATGGTGACGGAATGTTCGTCGGTATCCCCCGAAAAGCCTTTCGGGGAGTTTCCCGGAAAGGTCGGTGCGGTGCTGCCGCCGCCGGTGCCGGGAAAGATGGGAGCGGTCGTGGGTTTTCCTCGTCCGGTGATGGACGCGGTGATTCCCCGGATCAACTCCTCGGTCGCGGTGTTCTCGTCCCTGCCGACCAGGTCGATATAGGTGCGTGAACGCAGAAGGCCGTCCGGCTGGCATTCACCGACCCGTATCGGAATGATTCTGCGCGTAAACCCGTCCGGATCGTCCGGCCAGACCGCCAGCCATTCGGCGTTGCCATACCGGGAATCGCGCAGGTACGTCTCCGACAGTACTGGCACCACCCGCGTGGACGCGGGCAGCACGCGATGCATGCGGGTCGTCCAGTCCGATCCGGGTACGAGGTCCCACGCCTGTACGAACACCCGGGTAGGACGGTTGTTGATCTGGATTTTTTTCTCCAGATGCCAGGCGATCCACTCCGCCCATCTCCCGTCCACACCGGTGTAGCTGATGAAGAAGTCGAACCCGGCATCGCCGCCACCGGCCGCATCATCCCCGTTGCTCACAGGTCGAGAATGCCACTGTGTGCCATTGATCGTGCCGTCCGGGTTGACTGTGCCGCTCGGGTCGTGGGTTAAGGTCGGGTGGACGGCTGTCGTGCTCGGGGATGCGAGGGCGACTGATGCGAGGGCGGCTACGGCGGGAGGGCTGCGCACACCGGCCCGGCGGGAGGCGGTGGTGGGCAGGGGAGCGCGGCGGGTGATTCCGCTGACTCTGGGCTGGGCCGAGGTGCCGTATTCGATGTCCGTGCACGGCGCTCCGGACGACGTCCGGTTGCGTGAACCCGTACCGGCGCTACTGGTCGAGGCGGACGGCGTCTGGTTGCTGATCGACACCGGCTTCAACCCCGCGTTCGTGCGTGACAAGGCCCTGTGCCGCCGTTTCCACCACGACACCGGCGTGGCCGTGTGGCTCCCGGCCGGGGACGGCGATCCGCTGGAGGCCGAGCTCGAACGGGTCGGGCTCGCTCTCGAGCGAGTCGACGTGGTTGCCGTGTCCCACCTCCACAACGACCATGCTGGGGGACTGCGTCACTTCGCCGGGCGGAGCACGCCAGTGCACATCCAGCGCCGCGAGCTCGACCACGGCCTCAGCACCCATCCGGCGGCTCTGGAGGCAGACGGCATCATCCGTATGGACTTCGACCACCCGGCGATCACCTGGCAGGTGGCGGACGGCGACATCGAGATCGTGCCAGGGGTGACCGCGGTCCTCACCGCCGGGCACACCCCCGGTCATCAGAGTTTTGTCGTCGAGCTGGACCCCGCGGTGGGCGGTGGTGGGTACGTCTTCGCGTTCGATGCCGCGGATCTGCAGGAGAACATCGACCGTGAACGGCCCGTCGGGGGCACGATCGACGTTCCGCCGGCAGCGACCGTTGAGCCGATCCGGCGGCTGAAGGCGATCGCGTCCGAACGCGGCCTGCGTCTGGTACCCGGCCACGACCCTGTCGCCTGGCCTGCGCTGACCGCCGAACTCTCCGCGCCGGCCGCCCGCGACCCCCTCGTCAACCGGCCTGACGGCGCCGTTCCACCGACGCTGTGCTGACCACGTTGATCGCGTTGGACTGACAGCGCGTTGGACTGAACAGCTGGGTCCGGTCAGGGATCCGCGGTGGGGCTGCCGGCAGCGTTCAGGGCGGCGTCCAGGATGGCGTCCCGGTTGGCCAGGATGAACTCCCCGAGTTCCGGTGGCAGCAGCGTGAAACCGGCGAGGTCCTCGCCGCGCAGGTCGATGCGTTCGATCTCGTAGCCGCCCTTGGCCGGGTTGGTGAACTCCGAGCCGGTACGGGCGGCGAGGTCCATGGCGACCAGCCGGCAGACGAAGAAGTGCTGGACGACGATGCCGGGCCGGCGGCCGTCACGGTCGCTGCCCACCTTCGGCGCCCTCGGCGCGCTGGTGAGGAACACCTGCTGGACGCGGTCGACGGTGGCGCCGAGTTCCTCGGCCAGTTCGCGGTGCAGGGCCGCCTCGACCGAGGCGTCCTCGGTGTCGACCCCGCCACCGACCGTGGACCAGTAAGGCGCCACACCGGGCGGTGTCCGGCGGAACACGATCAGATGCCCGTCATTGTCGATCAGGATCGCGCGGGCTGCCCGCCGTACGATTCGCACCGGTCCATCATCGCCTCCGCACCGGTGTCGCCGATATCCGGACGCTCCCGGGCCGTTCCGGGCATACGGTGGAGGGAGGAAACACGGCGAATGCGGACAGTGATGACGGCGGTGTGTCCAACTCCGCCCGGGGCCGGGGCCGTCGCGGTTCGGTCCCGCATCGATCTTCTGACCTGGCCGCGGCCGGCACGTGTCGCGATCATCTCGACCGTGCCCTGCCCCCTTACCGGAATGCGTGCAACCATGGGCAGGTGCCGGTCTATCGAGATGAAGGTGTCGTCCTGCGGACGACGCCGCTGGCCGAAGCCGACCGCATCATCACCGTTCTGACCCGGCGGACCGGGCGGATACGCGCGGTGGCCAAGGGGGTGCGTCGCACGTCGTCCCGCTTCGGCGCGCGGCTGGAGCCGGGTACCTACGTCGATCTCCAGCTCTACGAGGGGCGCTCTCTCGACACCGTCACCCAGGCCGACATACTCAGCCCGTACGGCGCGGTGATCGCGTCGGACTATCCCCGGCACACCGCGGCGGCGGTCATGTTGGAGACCGCCGAGCGGCTGACCAGCGAGGAACGCCAGCCGGCGATGCGGCTGTTCCTGCTCCTCGTCGGTGGTCTGCGCACGCTTGCCCAGGGCGAGCGGGCACCGTCCCTCGTCCTGGACGCGTTCCTGCTCCGGGCGTTGACCATCGCCGGTTACGGGATGGCTCTGGCGGACTGTGCCCACTGCGGTGACCCTGGACCCCACCACGCGTTCTCCGTCCCGGCGGGAGGCGTAGTGTGCCCGGAATGCCGACCGCATGGAGCGGTGTCGATGTCCCCGGCCGCCGTGAAGCTGCTGTCCGATCTGCTCACCGGGGACTGGGACCGCGCCGGGATAAGCGAGGCCCGTACCCGGCGCGAGGCCGGCGGATGTATTGCTGCCTACCTTCAGTGGCATCTCGAATACGGGTTGCGCACATTGCCCCATCTGGAGCGGGTGTGAACAGGACCGGGCAGCGGGCCGCGGGCATTCTCGACACAGCCACCGTCGACAGGACCACTGACAGGGCCGTCAACAGGCTCATTCACAGGGCCGCTCACAGGGGCCCTGACGGGGCTGACAGGACTGACGGGCCCGACAGGGTCGCCAAGCCGTCCAAGGCCGTCCAAGGCCGTCAACAAGCAGGAGGGGGGTCAAGCCGGTGAA
>NZ_JWIO01000009.1:124183-126108 GCF_001017755.1 Protofrankia coriariae | reverse complement strand
GGGGGGTCAAGCCGGTGAATCCGCGTAACGGGGGGGCTGGGCAGTTCCGGGCGCCTCACCCACATCCTTCCGGCGCATGCCCGCCGGAAATTCCTTCCGCGTTGATCCCACAACATGTCGCCATCGTCATGGATGGTAACGGTCGGTGGGCAAAAATGCGCGGCCTGCCGCGGACGAAGGGCCACGAAGCCGGTGAGGACGCTCTCTTCGACTGTGTGGAGGGGGCCATCGAACTCGGCGTCCGCTGGCTGTCGGTGTACGCCTTCTCCACCGAGAACTGGAAACGGTCGCCGGACGAGGTCGCGTTCCTGATGCGTTTCACCGACGGGGTGTTCGGCCGGCGCATCGACGACATGGACACGCTCGGGGTCCGGGTCCGGTGGGCCGGTCGGCGTCCACGGCTGTGGAGCAACGTCATCCGGCGGCTGGAGACGGCCGAGGAACGCACCCGCGGGAACGATCGTCTCACCCTGGTGATGTGCGTCAACTACGGCGGGCGGGCCGAACTCGCCGACGCCGCCGCCGCCATCGCCCGGGACGTCCGCGACGGCCGGCTGCGGCCGGAGCGCATCGACGAGAACACCCTCGCCCGGTATCTCGACGAGCCGGAGATGCCCGACGTCGATCTGCTGATCCGTACTTCCGGGGAACAGCGGCTGAGCAACTTCCTGCTCTGGCAGGCGGCCTACGCGGAGTTCGTGTTCGTCGAACGGCTGTGGCCGGACTTCGACCGGCGTGACCTGTGGGCGGCGTGCCTCGACTTCGCCAAGCGGGACCGCCGCTACGGTGGTGTCGTCGCACATCCCTCCGGAGTCTGATCCGGGCCTGCCCGGCCGGCTGTGACCGGTCGCCGCCGCGGCCCGGCAGGAGCCCGGCAGGGCCGGCCGGACTGATAGAACCGTCCAGTGGTTGTCGTCACCCGGCTACGGGTCCCAGCGGAGGAGGCTGTCACCTTCCGTGAACGGGCAGAACGGACGCTGGCGGTTCTCGCCGCCGCGCGAGGCTACCGTTCGGCTCGGCTGGGGCGAGCCGTGGACGACCCGGAACTCTGGGTGATCACATCCGAGTGGGACGGGGTGGGTGCCTGGCGCCGGGCCCTGGCGGCCTTCGACGTCCGGGTGGAGCTGACGCCGCTGATGGCCTATGCCGTCGACGAGCCGGGTGCGTTCGAGGTGCTGCTGGCGCATGACGCCGCCGGCGGCCCGGTTCGCCGTGGTGGCTCCGACCTGGCGGCGGACGCCGCCACCGCCGGGCCCGGTGACAGGCCGTCGGGATGACCAGCCCGCCGCGGGCGAGGCCGTACCTGCCCGATCATGATCACCGTTTGGCCCGTAGGCTGGGTGCTCGACTCCCTCAACGGCACCTGATCCTCTTCAGCGGGCCGACGGCCCTGCGCGTCGCTGGCGGCGCGCGGGGGAACACGATCGCGTCGCCGGCGGTCCGCTGGAACGTCAGCGGGCCCAGCCGCCCCGCGGCCGGCCGGTCCGCCAGGTTGTGCCGGGGGGCAGGTCGAGGACCCCGCAGCCCATGTCACCGACGACACCGGGCAGAAAGGAAGGGAGCGCCCGCGTGGCCAGTGCATCCGACCGCATGGACACCATCGTCAGTCTGTGCAAGCGCCGGGGGTTGGTCTTCCCCTCGAGCGAGATCTACGGTGGCCTGCGGGCCTCGTGGGACTACGGTCCGCTCGGGGTCGAGCTGAAGAACAACGTCAAGCGCGCCTGGTGGAAGGCCATGGTCCAGGGCCGGGAGGACGTCGTCGGCCTCGACTCGTGCGTGATCCTCGCCCGCGAGGTCTGGGAGACCAGCGGCCACGTGCAGGTCTTCGTCGACCCGCTGACCGAGTGCCTGTCCTGCCACAAGCGGTTCCGCGCCGACCATCTGGAGGAGGCGTTCGAGGCCAGGCGCGGCCGGCCGCCGACGGC
>NZ_JWIO01000009.1:97577-124173 GCF_001017755.1 Protofrankia coriariae | reverse complement strand
CGCGGCCGGCCGCCGACGGCGCTCACCGAGATCGCCTGCCCGAACTGCGGGTCGCGTGGCACGTTCACCGAGCCGCGGATGTTCAACGGCCTGCTCAAGACCTACCTGGGCCCGGTCGAGGACGCCTCCGGCCTGGCCTACCTGCGCCCGGAGACGGCCCAGGGCATTTTCATCAACTACGCGAACGTCCAGGCGACGGCCCGGCGCAAGCCACCGTTCGGAATCGGCCAGATCGGCAAGTCGTTTCGCAACGAGATCACCCCGGGTAACTTCATCTTCCGGACCCGTGAGTTCGAGCAGATGGAGATGGAGTTCTTCGTCCCGCCGGGCGAGGACGAGACCTGGCACCAGTACTGGATCGACGAACGGACGAAGTGGTATCACGACCTCGGCGTCCGCCCGGAGAACCTGCGTCATTTCGAGCATCCGAAGGAGAAGCTCTCCCACTACTCGAAACGGACCGTCGACATCGAGTACCGTTTCGACTTCGTCGGGCTGGAATGGGGCGAGCTGGAAGGCATCGCGAACCGGACGGACTACGACCTGTCCGTGCACGCGAAGGCGTCCGGCGCGGACCTGACCTATTTCGAGCAGGCCACCGGCACCCGTTACACCCCCTATGTCATCGAACCGGCGGCCGGAGTGGACCGCGCCACCCTGGTGTTCCTGCTGGACGCCTACGCGGAGGACACCGCGCCCAACACCAAGGGCGGGGTGGACCGCCGGGTGGTGCTCCGGCTGGACCGGCGGCTCGCGCCGGTGAAGGCCGCGGTGCTGCCGCTGTCGCGCAACGCCGACCTGTCACCGGTCGCCCGCGACCTGGCCGCGGCGCTGCGCCGGCACTGGAACGTCGACTTCGACGACGCCGGCGCGATCGGGCGTCGCTACCGCCGGCAGGACGAGATCGGCACGCCGTTCTGCCTCACGGTCGACTTCGACTCGTTGCAGGACCAGGCGGTCACCATCCGCGAGCGCGACAGCATGGCGCAGGAACGCGTCGCCATGGACCAGGCGGTCTCCTACCTCAACGCCAAGCTCGGCCCCTGCTGACTCCTCCGGCCGGTCACCCGCCCGGGACCCTCCGGGGGAGTCAGGTCGGACGTGGTCGTGCCGGCGGGATGGTCATACCGGCGGGCTCGGCGGGCCTGGCAGGTCCGGCGAATCCGCCGGGCCCGACGGATTCGGTGGGCCCGGCAGGGCGAGGTCGGTGGAGCCGAACCGGTCCGCGAGGAAGCGGCCGTGGGACAGCAGTCTGGCGGTGTCCCCGGCCGCCGCCTCGGTGACGTCCCGTACGCCCCTCTCCAGCAGGCTCATCTGGTCGACGACGACCTGGCGCGGGGTACGTCCGTCGTCCAGCCGGTGCGTCTCGGCGTACCGGGGTGGCAGGCCGAGATACACCTCCAGCGCGGTCGGCAGGTAGTCGTCGATGGTCCGCACGATCACGAACGTCTCGGGCGAGCCCGCACGCAGCAGGTGGGGGCGGTCGAGCACCTCCCGCAGCGCGTCGACAACCCGCGCCGCGGCCGCGGTGACCTCGGCCGGCGCATGGGCGGCCAGAGCCAGTAGCTGCGCGTCGACGGCCCTGCGAAGCTCGGCGACGCGCAGCCGGGTTCCTGCCGGCGCCGCCGGACGGGGAGCCGGTGCCACCAGGGCGCCCACCGCGTACAGAGCGGCGACGACGAACGGCCACTCCGGCAGGCCGACCACGCCGGTGACGGTCAGTCCCAGTCCGCCGATCGCGGCGGTACAGCCGGCGATGTTCTTCAGCGATCCGAGCCAGGCCAGCACCCTCTCGCGGGGCCCGCTGGCCGGCGGTGGCGATGGCGGCGGTGGATCAGGCCGCGGCAGCCGGATCGCCGTCACCATGCTCTCCAGGGCGGCGCTGCGGTATCCGTCGATCGTGTCGATCGTGGCGTAGATGTTGGCGAACGCCTGCTGGAGGGTCTGCACCGACACGGTCGAGGACGCCGCCTGCTCGTGGATCTGGCCGGTCTGCTGCCGCAGCAGCTCCGAGGTGCCGACGATGATGCGCTCGGTCGTCTCGTTCAACGCGGAGATCTGGTCGAGTACCAGCTTCTGGTTGGCCAGCGCCTGCGCGACGATCACCGCGGTGCGCAGCGCCGCGACGGTCGTCGTGCTCGCCTGGTCCACACCCTTGATCAGTTCGAGGTTGTTGCGCCGGACCATCTCCAGCGCGAGGTAGCCCTGCGCGCTGACCGCGAGCTGGGTGAGCAGGTCCTGGTGTTTCTGCCGCACGTAGAACAGGACGTCATCGCGCAGCGTCCGAGCCCGCTCCGGGTCGCTGACGCTGATCTGGTCGATCCGGGTGACAAGTTCGGCGTCGAGGTTCGCGGCCAGCTGGATGTACTCACGCAGCTTGCCCATGGTGGTCCACAGATTGTGTTTTTCCTGCTTGATCGCGGCGTTGTCCCGCCGCAGCTCCTCCTGCCCGTTCTGCAGCGCCTGCAGAATCGCGTCCAGATGTGCCTGTGACGACCGGTAGGAGGCGAAGTAGTCCCGCAGCCGGTTCCCGAACGGGATCACGCCGAGCAGCTTTTTCGGGCCCAGCAGGTTCGCCTTGGACGGATCGAGGTCGCCGACCACTCTGCGCAGCTCCACCAGGGAGGTCGACACCGACGAGGTCGCGTCGAGCGCGCCGGAGTTCATCGCCCGTGTCGGCTTGTCCAGCAGCCGGTTGGAGACCGAGGCGGACGCGCGGATCTCCTTCTCGCCCATCCGGTGCACCGCGGCGACCTTGGTGGTGAAGGCGGGGGAGGCCGGGTCGATGCCGATCAGGGCGTCGGCGAAGGCCACTGCCTGGTCGGCCAGGCGCGCGGCTGCCTGAGGGCTGATCGGGACGGCGGGCCCGGCCTGTTCAGGGGCTACCGGCGCGACGGCCGCGGGCGGCACCAGGACCAGCTGCGCGCCGGTGTCGTCCGCGGCCGGCCGCCGTGCGGGTGCCGGTGTCGTCGGTGGCAGGCTCATCAACCCGGCCCCTTCGTGTACTGCGCCTCGATCCGACTGATCATCCGTTCGGATATCTCCGCGCTCGGTGGTTCGATGACGTTGACCAGCTGCGGTACGGGGCCGCTTCCGCGTTCGGCGGCGTACTGCCGGCCGTAACCGGCGTCCGCGGTGCGGAATCCGTGCCGCACGGCGAGCCGCTGCAGTTCCGGGTCGGTCGTGAGCAGGCGCCCGACCGTGTCTCCGGCGGAGGTGAGCGGCACAACGGTGTGTTTGGCGTAGATGGTCGGACTCGGATACATCAGCACCACGTCGTTGGTCAGCGAACCGTCCCGGGCGAGCGCGTGGGCCCGGAACTGGGCCTCGTAGACCATGGCCATCGGCGTTTTCCCGATGCCGATGGTCAGGAAGTCGTCGAACGGCTCCTGGGACGACGCGTCCAGATAGCCCTGTTTGAGGAAGAGGGGCGCGAGCCGGTCCGTGATCCGTTCGGCCGCCCCGGGATCGGCGACCACGTTTCCGCCATTGCTCACATAGGAGGCGATCGCCAGGTAGAGGGCGGCCGAGTTCGACGTCCGCACGTCGGTCGAGCTGATGAGGAGGGACTTGTCGGTCCGGTAGACGTTGTTCCCGGGTAGCTGCGACCATCGGGTGTCCGCCGCCACCAGGTCGAGATACCTGCGCATGTCGAACAGGTAGTGGTCACCTTTTCGGCTGCTGACGCCCGCCGCGGTCAGCAGTTCCGCGATCGGGGCGAAGGTGGCTATCGCCATGGGCGTGAAGAAGGGTACGTAGGAGGCGCTGATCCCGCGATCGCGCCTGATGCGGTCGGCCTGTGGAGCCGTCGGCCGGGAAGGCCAGGTCGAAGCCGGCCAGGTCGCGGGTGGTGGCGATCTCACGCGATCCGGCAGAGGTGATCTCAAGCCGGTAGCCGGCACGGTCGAGGGCGGCGACCACGTCCGGATCGGAGAAGAAGGGCTGTTTCTCCGACGAGACCAGCGCCCGGACCGTGGTCCTGTTCCCGTGCGGAGCGGGCCGGGTTCGCGGGATGATGATCACAGCGAGGACGCCGATGGTGAGCAGTCCGGCAAGCGCGAGTCCAAGAACGCAGTGGCCTCGCACGGCGTCCTCCCCCTCCTTCGACGCTGTTGGTCCGGGCAGTGCTGGTACGCATCATGGTCTGTCCGCTGTGACCGGCAGGCTCCTGGCCGGCAGGGTTTGGAATATGTACGAATTTTATTCATCTGTCGGACATGGACAGAATTTCTCCTGTTTATCCGGTTGGGACGCGTCCGTCGTGAACGAATAATGATCGGGTAGTTTTCCGGCAGGGCGGCGGGGAATCGTGACGGACGACCGGTGAACGCTTCGGATATTTCCCGGCGCGGCCGGGAGCCGCCTGCGCGTGGCGCGTGGGACAGCTGGTTCCCAAAACATGTTTCAGGACGATCTGTGACGGTAGGCTGCTGGCCATCAGGGGCCAATCCGACGGACTGCCGGGCGACTTCTCGGGAGGGGGAGCCTCGGATCTGTCCGTATGACCTGCGCGAGCCGGGGTGACGTGGCATGGTCGAATCGGCGGTGGTTCGCGGGAGGCGGGACACGAGGGGGCGACCATGACCACCTATGTGTACGACTTCCACCAGGGGAACAAGGATCTCAGGGACCTTCTCGGCGGTAAGGGCGCCAATCTCGCCGAGATGACGAACATGGGGCTTCCCGTCCCGCCCGGTTTCACGATCACCACCGTCGCCTGTCGTGAGTATCTTGCGCACGGCCGGGTGCCGGCGGCGCTGCGCGACGAGGTCGACGAGCATCTGCGCGCGCTCGAACAGGCAATGGGCCGGCGGCTGGGTGACCCGGACGACCCGTTGCTCGTCTCGGTGCGTTCGGGCGCGAAGTTCTCCATGCCGGGCATGATGGACACCGTCCTGAACATCGGCCTGTCGGACGCGTCGGTATCTGGCCTGGCCAGGCAGTCCGGCTCGCCGCGCTTCGCGTGGGACTCCTACCGGCGCCTGCTGGCCATGTTCGGCAGGACCGTGCTCGAGGTGCCCGACGAACTGTTCGACGACGCTCTGGAGACGGTGAAGAAGGCCCGCGGAGCAAACAGCGACCTGGAACTCGACGAGACCGACCTGTGCGGGCTGGCGGGGACGTTCAGGACGATCGTCCGCGACCGGACCGGCCGGGACTTCCCGCAGGACCCCCGGGAGCAGTTGGACCTGGCGATCCGGGCGGTGTTCGACTCCTGGAACGGTGAACGCGCCCGTCTCTACCGCCGGCAGGAACGCATTCCCGCGGATCTCGGCACCGCGGTCAACGTGGTCGCGATGGTGTTCGGCAACCTGGGTATGGACTCGGGCACCGGCGTGGCGTTCACTCGCGATCCGGGCAACGGCGACCAGGGCGTTTACGGCGACTATCTGCAGAACGCCCAGGGGGAGGACGTTGTCGCGGGCATCCGGAACACCCTGCCGCTCACGGCGCTGGCGTCCGTCGACCGGCCCGCCTACGACCAGTTGTTGTCCGTCATGGCGACCCTTGAACGGCATTACCGCGACCTGTGCGACATCGAGTTCACCATCGAGCGCAACAAACTGTGGATGCTGCAGACGCGGGTCGGGAAGCGCACCGCCGCCGCGGCCTTCCGGATCGCCGTCCAGCTCGTCGACGAGGGCCTGATCACCATGGACGAGGCGCTGGCCCGGGTCACCGGCGCCCAGCTCGCCCAGCTGATGTTCCCCCGGTTCGCCGCGGACGGGCGGGCCCGGCAGATCGCCCGGGGCATGAACGCGTCCCCCGGCGCCGCCGTCGGGAAGGCCGTCTTCGACTCGCGGCGGGCGGTTCAGCTCGCAGCCGCCGGTGTCCCGGTCATCCTGGTCCGCCGGGAGACCAACCCCGACGACCTCGACGGCATGATCGCCGCACAGGGCATCCTGACCTCCCGCGGCGGGAAGACCTCTCATGCCGCGGTGGTCGCCCGCGGCATGGGCCGGACCTGCGTGTGCGGCGCCGAGGAGATCGACGTCGACACCCATCGGCGGCAGGCGGCCGTGCCGGGCGGCCTCGTCGTCCACGAGGGGGACGTGCTCTCGATCGACGGCTCGTCCGGCGTGGTCTACCTCGGCGAGGTGCCGGTGGTGCCCTCGCCGGTCGTCGAGTACTTCGAGGGGAAGCTGCGCGTGGACGGCTCCGACCCGCTGGTCGACGCCGTCCACCGGATCATGACCCACGCGGACGCCGCCGCCCGGCTCGGAGTGCGCGCCAACGCCGACACCGCGCAGGATGCCGAGCGCGCCCGCCGGTTCGGGGCCGTCGGTATCGGGCTGTGCCGGACCGAGCACATGTTCCTCGGCGAGCGCCGGAAGCTGGTCGAACGGCTCATCCTCGCCAACGGTGACGAGGAGGCCGATGCCGCGCTGGCCGCGCTGCTGCCGTTGCAGCGCGACGACTTCGTCGAGATCCTCGCGGCGATGGACGGCCTGCCCGTGACGATCCGGCTGCTCGACCCGCCGCTGCACGAGTTCCTGCCCGACCTTACCGATCTGTCGGTGCGGGTGGGCGTTGCCGCCGCGACCGGCGAGGCCGGCGTGGACGGTGAGGTCGTGCTGCTGGAGGCGGTCCGCCGGCTGCACGAGGAGAACCCGATGCTCGGGCTGCGCGGGGTGCGTCTCGGGCTGCTCATCCCTGGGCTGGTCGCCCTGCAGGTGCGGGCGATCGCCGAGGCCGCGGTTATCCGCCGCCGGCGGGGCGGGGACCCGCGTCCGGAGATCATGGTTCCGCTGGTGGGCGCGGTCCAGGAGCTGGAGGTCGTCCGCGAGCAGGCCGAGCGGGTGCTGGCCGAGGTCGCCGCGGAGAGCGGGATCGATGTGCCCGCGCTGATCGGCACGATGATCGAGGTGCCGAGGGCGGCGCTGACCGCCGGCCAGATCGCCGGAGCGGCACAGTTCTTCTCGTTCGGGACGAACGACCTGACCCAGATGAGCTGGGGTTTCTCCCGTGACGACGTGGAGTCGTCGTTCTTCTCCCGCTACCTCGAGCTGGGCATCTTCGGCGTGTCCCCGTTCGAGTCACTGGACCGGGACGGGGTCGGCCGGCTGGTGCGGCTCGCGGCCGAGGAGGGGCGGGCGGCCCGGCCGGAGCTCAAGCTCGGTGTCTGCGGGGAGCACGGCGGCGACCCGGACTCCGTGCACTTCTTCCACCGGATCGGGCTCGACTATGTGTCGTGCTCGCCGTTTCGCCTGCCGGTCGCCCGGCTGGAGGCCGGCCGGGCCGCCGTCCTCGCGGCTGACCAACCATCGGACACGGCCTGAAACCCCGTCGGACACGGCCTGACCGAGCCCGGCGGGCGCCAGGGTGGCCGGTTGGCCGGCCGGTGTGCCCACTGTGCGGTGGAGCACCTGCCATCCCGCGCCGATTTGGGCATACCGTGACTGCCTGTGGTTACTATCCCGCGGCCGTGGACAGCGCGGTGGCTGCACACGCGCTGGTGGGTGTGGCTACTGAGGGTGGTTGCGATCCTTGTCCTGGCCGGCGTGATGATCAGCGTTTTCACGATGATCCAGATATGGGTGGTGGGGCGTTCGGACGACCAGCACCGGTCGGACGTCCTGATCGTGCTCGGCGCCTCCCAGTTCAACGGCCGCCCGTCCGCGGTGTTCGCGGCCCGGCTCGACCATGCGCTGGCCCTCTACCGCGCCGGTGTAGCACCCCGGATCGTGACGGTCGGCGGCTCCCAGGTCGGTGACGTCTACACCGAGGCGCGGGCCGCGGCGAACTATCTGGTCTCCCGTGGCGTCCCGGCCAGTGCCGTGGTTGTGGTGGGCGAGGGCAGGGACACGCTGGGGTCGTTGCGGGCGGTGGCAAGGATCATGGCGGTGAACCGCTGGCGGTCCGCGGTGGTCGTGACCGATCCGTGGCACTCGCTGCGCTCACGGACCATCGCTCGTGATCTTGACATCGACGCGGTCACCTCGCCGGTCACCACCGGCCCGGCTACCCACGGTATTGCCACCACGCTGCGTTACATCGTTCGGGAAGGTGCCGCGTACCGCTTCTACCAGCTCTTTCACCGGGCGACCCCGGTCGGCGCCGCCCCCGGCGCGCTCTGACCCGCCGGCTGACTTCCGCGGCCCGGCCGCGCGGGAGCGGGCACCGCGGGCCGCGGCCGGGAAACACGCCCACCGGTACCGTTCGGGACGGTGGAACCCGGGGTAGAGCCCACATGGCCGCTCGCGTGGGCGGTGCCTGTGCATATCCGCTGGATCGCCTCCGGTAACGCCACCGGCTGCCTTCCAGCACTGCCCAGGCACGGATACGCAGGCGTACAGGAGGCTGGTGTGGCAACTCCCGTGTCCGAGATCGCGATCGACCCGACCGACCTCGACCAGATCCGTGAGCTGGCGCGGCAGTTGCGGGTGGACTCGATCCGGGCGACGACGTCCGCCGGGTCGGGCCATCCGACATCGTCGATGTCGGCCGCGGACGTACTGGCGGTGCTGGTCGGGCGGCACCTGCGCTACGACTGGGACAGGCCGGACGACCCGGCCAACGATCATCTGATCTTCTCCAAGGGGCATGCGTCCCCGCTGCTGTACGCGGTGTTCAAGGCCGTCGGTGTGGTGTCCGACCACGAGCTGATGACCGGCTACCGCCGTTACGGCCAGCGTCTGCAGGGGCATCCGACGCCGGTCCTGCCCTGGGTCGACGTGGCCACCGGCTCGCTCGGGCAGGGGCTGCCCGACGCGGTCGGGGTGGCGCTCGCCGGCCGTTTCCTCGACCGGTTTCCCTACCGGGTGTGGGTGCTGTGCGGGGACAGCGAGATGACCGAGGGCTCCGTCTGGGAGGCGCTGGACAAGGCGTCCTACTACCAGCTGTCGAACCTGACGGCGATCGTGGACGTCAACCGGCTCGGCCAGCGCGGCCCGACCGAGCTCGGCTGGGACCTCGACACCTACGCCCGCCGGGTCGAGGCGTTCGGCTGCCGGGCGCTCGCGGTCGACGGGCATGACGTCGCCGCGGTCGACGAGGTCCTGACCGAGGCGTCCGGCTCCGACCGGCCGGTGGTCGTGCTCGCCCGCACCCGTAAGGGCGAGGGCTTCTCCGGGACGGTCGACGCCGAGGGATGGCACGGCAGGCCGTTGCCGGCCGATCTGGCCGAACGCGCGATCGCCGAGCTCGGGGGCGAGCGTCACCTGCGCGTGCGCGGCCCGCTGCCGCCGCCGGATGCCGGCCGCCGACCGGCATCCGTGCCGCCGGCCGAGGTGCGCCTGCCGACCTACCCTCTCGGCGCCCGGGTCGCCACCCGCAGGGCGTACGGGCAGGCGCTTGCCGCCATCGGCGCCCGTCCGGAGGTGGTGGCGCTGGACGCCGAGGTCAGCAACTCCACCTACTCCGAGGACTTCGCGTCGGCCCACCCGGACCGTTTCTTCGAAATCTTCATCGCGGAGCAGCAGCTCGTCGCCGCCGCGGTCGGGCTGTCGGCGCGCGGGTACGTCCCGTTCGCGTCCACCTTCGCCACGTTCTTCTCACGGGCCTACGACTTCATCCGGATGGCCGGGATCTCGGCGGCGAACATCCGCCTGTCGGGATCGCACGCCGGCGTCGAGATCGGCCCGGACGGCCCGTCCCAGATGGGGCTGGAGGATCTGGCGATGATGCGGGCGGTGCACGGCTCGCGCGTCCTCTACCCCAGCGACGCGGCCAGCGCGGCCAGGCTCGTCGAACTCATGGCCGAACTGGACGGGGTCAGCTACCTGCGCACGACCCGGGGCGCCTACCCGGTGATCTACGGACCGGGGGAGTCCTTCACCGCCGGTGGCTCCAAGGTGCCGCGTCGGTCGGACGCCGACGTGGTCACCCTGATCGGCGCCGGTGTCACCCTGCACCACTGCCTGGTGGCGGCGGACGCGCTCGCGGCCGAGGGCGTCCCGGCCCGGGTGATCGACCTCTACTCGGTCAAGCCAGTGGACGTCGCCACCCTGACGGAGGCGGCGCGGGCGACCGGCGGCCGTCTCGTCGTGGCCGAGGACCACTACCCCGAGGGCGGCCTGGGCAGCGCCGTTCTGGAGGCGACGGCCGCGGCCGGCGTACCGGTGCGCCTCGCCCATCTCGCCGTGCGCGAACTGCCCGGGTCGGGCACCCCGGCCGAGCTGCTCGCCGCGGCGGGCATCGACGCGGACCACATCGCGGCGGCGGCCCGGACCCTGCTGCGATGACCGGCCCACCAGCGGCGCGACAGGCCCGGAGGGGCAGATCTTCTCGCTCGTCCTGGTCGGGCGTGAAAAAATTCCCGCGCCCGAGGAACGCGGCACGGGCAGCCGTCCTGGCAGGGGGCGTCGGGACAGGCCAGGAGCCGCCGTCGTACGGGCGGGGCGTCCAGGTGAGGTCAGTCGTCCGAACCGCTGGGCGCCGGCGCACCTCCGAACATCATGTCGCACATCGTCAGGTAGAGCCGGTCCGGGCGGGGCAAGAACTGGATCTTCGACAGGGCCTGGTCCTGCCCGGCGGATTCGACGATGAACTCGCCGTATCCGAGAAGTCGGCCCATCGGGTCCCGGTTGTAGGTGAGGTCCGTCACTTTTTCCAATGGCATGGTCTGCACCTTGCGGAAAAAAATCCCGGACACCTTCAGCAGACGCTTGTCCGTGACCATCAGGTGCTCGAAGTGCCAGTCGGCGACTTTCCACAGCATCCTGAGGATCATGAAGAGCGCGAACCACCAGGGCAGCGCCAAAACGTACCCGCTGGCGTCCAGGCCGTTCAACAGAATCACGAGCAGGATCACGCCGATGACGGACGCCAGGGTCTGTAGAAAGACGGTGAGCAGGATCGCCCAGTGCATCCGGACCTTCACGACCAGCCGCTCCCGGGTGGCGAGGTACTTGTCGTCCCTGGCGGTGGGGTCAGGGATCCGGATTCTCACCATGGCCATCGTCTCCCGGATCGGGTTGCTGGCTCACCTTAGCTTCACAGAACGGTGTCGGTGACGAAGTCTGACAAACCGTTACCAACAGACTCCAGTCCGTCGATGGCCCGCTCGATGATGCTGGCGGCGCTCGCGGGAAAGCTCACGACGAAGAAAATGACGAACGCGATGAGACCGTATCTGACGATCTTGTCCACGGCGGGCCTCCGGGCCGAAGTTGGGCGGGCTGACCACAAAGTATCGCCGCTTCGCACCTCGGACGTACGGAAATCGCGCCTATACGCTCGGGCTTGTGGCCAAGAGGTGGTACGCCGCGTCCGACGTGGTCCGTTGGGGCGAGGAGCGACAGAAGAGTACACCGGACGATCGGACCTGGTTCGAGCGGGACCGCGCGCGTGTCCTACATTCCAGCGCCTTGCGCAGGCTGGCCGGCAAGACCCAGGTGGTGGGCCCGCTCGACGACGACTTCCCGCGCACCCGCCTGACCCATTCCCTGGAGACCGCTCAGGTCGGCCGGGGCCTGGCCCGCTCGCTGGGCGCCGACCCGGACCTGGTCGACGCGGCCTGCCTCGCCCACGACATCGGCCACCCCCCCTTCGGCCACAACGGCGAAGCCGCGCTGGACGCGGCCGCCGGGGAGTGCGGGGGGTTCGAGGGCAACGCGCAGAGCCTGCGGGAGCTGACCCGGTTGGAGGTCAAGGTCGTCGACGTCCGCGGGCGGGACGCCGGCCTGAACCTCACCCGGGCGACGCTGGACGCGTCCCTGAAGTATCCGTGGGCACGGCGGCCCGACACGCCGAAGTTCGGTGTATACGCCGACGATCTGCCGATCTTCGACTGGGTCCGCGACGGCGCGCCGGCCGGCCGGCGCTGCATGGAGGCTCAGATCATGGACTGGGCCGACGACGTGGCCTACAGCGTCCACGACCTGGAGGACGGAGTGGTCGCCGGCCTGATCGACCTGGGCCGGCTGGAGGATCCGGGACGGCGGGCCGAACTGGTCGCCTCGACCGCGCCGCGCTACCCGGTGGCGCCGGCGGCGGCGGTGGGCGAGGCGCTGGACCGGCTGCGCCGACAGCCGTGGTGGGTGACCGGGCCGGCCACCACGCCGGACGCGCTGCGCGCGGTCCGGACGATGACCAGCGAGCTGATCGCGCGCCTGTGCATGGCGGCGGTCCGCGCCACCCGGGAGGCGCACGGCGACCTGCCGCTGCGCCGTTACCACGCCGACCTGGTCGTGCCCGCCCCGACCGTCGCCGAGTGCGCGCTGCTCAAGGGGGTGACCGCCTCCTTCGTCATGGACCGCCGGGACGCGCACGAGCGCCAACGGCGCCAGCGGGAGGTCATCGCGGAGCTTGTCGCGCTGCTGCTCGCGCGCGCGCCGGAGGCGCTCGACCCGCTGCTGCGGCCGGCCTGGGCCGCCGCCCGCGACGACGCGGCAAGGCTACGGGTGGTCGTCGACCAGATCGCCCGGCTCACCGACGCCAGCGCGGGCCGTCGCCACGCGCAACTGACCGGCCGGCGCTGGCCGGCGGTTCTGTGACGGCGTCCCCGCCCTGGAAGCAGCGCTCTCACGGACTGTCTCCCGCGGCCTGCTTCGTGTGGACGGCCCGTGTGGACGGCGCCGCCCCGGCGGTGGCCGCCCGGCCCGTGGATCGCGTGGCCGGTCACGCTCCGCGCGGACGGCTCCGGGACCGGCTGTGACCCCCTGCCGCCGGCCGCGTGACGGTGCCGCGGTGCCCGGCGGTGCCGGACGCCGACCGGCGCGTCGCCGGCCCGTTGGGAGCGTCCGGGACACGGCGTGTTACATGCTGCGGTCGTAAGATCGGCACTGCGGTCCAGATGACAAGTAACATCGGGGAAGAATGCGGGTCTGCGGGGGCCCGGACAGTCTTCCGGAGGGCTGCCTTCCGGAGGGCTGACGGCCGGTGGTGACACCCGGTGGTGACACAAGGTGCTGCGCCGGACGGCCTCCGTGACACCAGCCCGCTGGCGCTCCACCCGGGACGCAGGGAGGGACGTGTGGCCGGACGCATCCGTGACGCCGATGTCGCTGCCGTGCGTGACCGCTCGCCGATCGCCGACATCATCGGCGACTACGTGCAGCTCCGCCCGGTCGGCAGCGGCCAGCTGCGGGGCCTGTGCCCGTTCCACGACGAGAAGACGCCATCGTTCAACGTCCGGCCGCAGGTCGGCGCCTACCACTGCTTCGGCTGTGGCGTCGGCGGCGACGTGATCGCCTTCGTGCGGGCCATCGACGGGCTGTCCTTCCCGGAGGCGGTCGAACGGCTGGCCCNCGGTCGAACGGCTGGCCCGCCGTGCCGGGATCACCCTTACCTACGAGGGTGGGGGAGTGACCAGCCGCGCGGTCACCAGCCAGCGCCAGCGGCTGCTCGACGCCCACCGGGCGGCCGCGGAGTTCTACGCCGAGCGGCTGGCCGGCGCCGAGGCCGGCGATGGCCGGGCCTTCCTCGCCGCCCGCGGCTTCGACCAGGAGGCGGCGGCGCGGTTCGGCGTCGGTTACGCGCCCGCCGGCTGGGACACGCTCACCCGTCACCTGATGGGCCGGCACTTCACCGCCGCGGAGCTCGTCCTCGGTGGCCTGGCCAAGCAGAGCAGCCGCGGCAGCCTCATCGACCGGTTCCACCGCCGGCTGGTCTGGCCGATCCGCGATCTCGCCGGGGACGTGGTCGGGTTCGGCGCCCGCCGTCTCGCCGCCGACGACCCCGGGCCGAAGTACCTCAACACACCCGAGACCCCGCTGTTCAAGAAGGCCAACCTGCTCTACGGGGCCGACCTGGCCCGGCGGGAGATCGCCCGGCGGTACCAGGTCGTCGTCGTCGAGGGTTACACCGACGTGATGGCCTGCCACCTCGCCGGGGTGCCGACCGCGGTCGCCTCCTGCGGCACCGCGTTCGGCAGCGAGCACGTGACGGTGCTGCGGCGGCTGCTGATGGACCAGAGCGAGCACCGCGGCGAGGTCGTGTTCACCTTCGACGGCGACGAGGCGGGCCGCAAGGCCGCCATCCGGGCGTTCGAGTTCGAGGAGCGTTTCGTCACCCAGACCTTCGTGGCGATCGAGCCGTCCGGGCTGGATCCGTGCGATCTGCGCGTCCAGCGCGGGGACGTGGCCGTGCGTGACCTGGTCGCCTCCCGCCTCCCGCTGGTGGAGTTCGCCATCCGCGGGAAGCTGGCCGGGTTCGACCTCGACACCACCGAGGGACGTCTGGCCGCGATCGACGCGGCCGCCCCTCTGATCAACAGATTGAAGGATCGAGGGCTACGACACCGTTACGCGGTTAATCTGGATAACTGGCTTGGTTTTCTGGACGAGGAGTTCGTGGTGCGGCGGGTCGCTGAGCATCGGCCACGAGGGGCCGCCGGTGGTACGGCGTCCCTCGACGGCCCTGCCCACGGCCAGGGCGACCACGCGGCGCGCGGCGGTCGCGCCGGCGGCCGGGCCGAGCTGCCGCGTCGGCATGACGCCGTCGCGGACGACACTGTCGTGGCGGTGGAACGGGAGGTACTCAAGGTCGCCCTCCAGTATCCGGGACTTGCCGGCCCGGTGTTCGACACGCTCTCCCCGGAGCTGTTCACGGTCCAGGAGCACCGCGCCGTCCGTGAGGTGATCGTTGCCGTGGGCGGTGTGTGCGCCGGTCTGCCCGCCGCTGGTGACGTCCAGACCTGGGTCAAGACGGTGGTGGAGGCGGCCGGGCAGGACGAGCTTCGGCGGTTCGTCATCGAGCTTGCCGTGGAGGCGGTGTTCTGTGACCACGATGTGGACGACCGGTATGTCGATGAGCAGATGTCACGCGTACAGGAGTTGCAGGTGACCCGTCGCATTGCGGATCTGAAGTCGCGTGTGCAGCGGCTCAATCCCGTAACCGACGCCGAGACGTTCAGACGCGCATATGGTGAGCTGATCGCCTTGGAACAGCACAAGCGCCAACTCCGGGAGCGGGGCCTGGGTGCCGCGTAACCTGGGTCGATCCCGAGAAGGAAGTGACGAGATTCCGACCATGAGTCCAGCCGTCCTACCGCGCGAAGCCCAGGTGGACGAGGTCAAGGACCTCATCACCCGAGGCAAGGAGATCGGTTTCCTCACTACCGAGGACGTCACGGTCGCCCTCCAGGCGGCCGAGCTGCCACCGGAGCAGACCGACGCCGTCCTGCAGGTCCTCAACGACGAGGGCATCGAGATTCTCGAGGCGGGTGGGGAGGACGCCGAGGAGAACGACCTGCTCGCCCGGCGTCGTCGTGAGGAGGAGGAGCTGGCGCTCAAGGCGCCGACCTCCGACCCGGTGCGCATGTACCTCAAGGAGATCGGCAAGGTCCCGCTGCTGACCGCGGAGGAGGAGGTCGACCTCGCCAAGCGGATCGAGGCCGGCCTGTTCGCCTCCGAGAAGCTCGCGGCGGCCACCCGCAAGACCTCCCCGCAGATGCGCCGCGACCTGGAGGCGATCGAACGCGACGGGCAGATCGCCAAGCGCAAGCTCGTCGAGGCGAACCTGCGGCTGGTGGTGTCGATCGCCAAGCGCTACGTGGGCCGCGGCATGCTGTTCCTGGACCTCATCCAGGAGGGCAACCTCGGTCTGATCCGCGCGGTGGAGAAGTTCGACTACACCAAGGGCTACAAGTTCTCCACCTACGCCACCTGGTGGATCCGGCAGGCGATCACCCGGGCCATCGCCGACCAGGCACGCACCATCCGCATCCCGGTGCACATGGTCGAGACGATCAACAAGCTGATCCGCATCCAGCGGCAGCTCCTGCAGGACCTCGGTCGTGAGCCGAGCCCGGAGGAGATCGCCAAGGAAATGGATCTCACACCCGACAAGGTGCGTGAGATCCTCAAGGTGTCCCAGGAGCCGGTCTCCCTGGAGACGCCGATCGGTGAGGAGGAGGACTCCCACCTCGGCGACTTCATCGAGGACTGCGACGCGGTCGTGCCGGTCGACGCGGCCAGCTTCATCCTGCTGCAGGAACAGCTCGACTCGGTCCTGCACACGCTCTCCGACCGGGAGAAGAAGGTCATCCAGTTGCGCTTCGGGCTCACCGACGGCCATCCGCGCACGTTGGAGGAGGTCGGCCGGGAGTTCGGGGTCACCCGCGAACGCATCAGGCAGATCGAGTCGAAGACGCTGTCGAAGCTGCGCCACCCGTCCCGGTCCCAGAAGCTGCGCGACTACCTGGAGTAGACGACCTACGGGGTACCCTGTCACCGCCGCCGTAGTCCGGTGCATCGCCGGTGTCACCGAGTCCGCTGCTGCCGCCCCTGCTGCGTCAACGGTTGTGGGCGTCGATCGTGCTGCCGTGCCTGCTCGTCCTGGGGGTTCTGTCCTGGGAGCTGGCGGGCCGGAGCGGCCCCAGCTATGTCGACGGGGTGGTCGACTCGCGGTTGGCCCACCACTTCGGCCGGCACCCGCGCCTGTTTGAGGCAGTCGTCCAGCTGGGAGATCCGGGGAGCGTCGTGCTGGCCTCCGTCGCGCTGGCGGGGCTGTGTATGGCGTTTCGGGCTCGTCGGGCGGCCCTGCTCAGTCTGTTCGGGCCGATCTCGGCCGCGGCACTCACGGAGTGGGTTCTCAAACCGCTGATCGACCGCCGGCTGAGCGGCGGGCTCGCCTTTCCCAGCGGACATACGACCGGTGCCTGTGCGGTCGCGGTCGTCCTCGTGCTGCTCCTGCTACCCGGTGCCGCGCTGCGGCGGAGGCTTCCGGGGTTCGTGCGTGTTCTGCTCTGGTATGTGGCGGCCCTTCTCAGCGGCGGTGTCGGCGTCGGCGTGGTCGTGTTGCGCTACCACTACGCCACCGATGTCGTCGGTGGTGTGGCTGTCGCGGTGGTGGTGACCGGTGTACTGGCATGGATGCTCGACCGGCACGCCGACCAGCGGCGCCCTGTCGCGGATCCTGGCTGACGGCCGTCAGCCTCGTGGCTGTGTTCTGGCCGGCTGTGCTCTGGCCGACTCTGGCCTTGGCCGGCTGTGCTCTGGCCGGCTGTGTCCTGACGCCGGCAAATCGGTTGGAGCCACCCCGCGGGTCTGAGTGGGATAGTAGCCATCTGATGACTTAAAGTGCTGACATGGGTACTGCGCTGCCTCCTCCGCGGTACCGGAGCGTCTCAGAGTCCTGGAACGAGCCACGGACGGACGCCACCGGGCCCGCCGCCGCGCCGGGGGCAGCGGCGCGGCTGACGCGTCCGCCCGGCAGGCGGATCAGCGCGGATGGCCGACAGCCCGTGCCTGGCCGATCCACCCGCCAGCCCGTGCCACGCGCTGGCGGAGGGCTGTCCGGATGCCTCGTGCGTGGCCTCGGCGAGCTGTTGATCACTGTAGGGGCCGTGGTGGCGCTTTTCGTGGTCTACGAGCTGTGGGTCACCGACATGACGCAGGCGCACACCCAGAACCGGCTGCGCTCCGAACTGTCCCGGCAGTGGGCGAGCGCGGCCCCCACGGTAGGGCCGGGGACTTCGTCGGGGTCACGGCCGGCGGCCCCGACCCCTGGTGACGCTGTGGCCGTGCTACACATACCTCGTTTCGGCAGCGGCTACGCTCCGGTCGTCGTCGAGGGGGTGTCGGCCAGCGCGTTACGGGAGGGCCCCGGGCACTATCCGGGGACGGCATGGCCCGGCGATGTCGGCAATTTCGTCGTATCCGGGCATCGCACCACATATGGTCGCCCGTTCAACCGGCTGGACGAGCTGCGGATCGGGGAGCCGGTCGTCGTCGAGGTACGGGACCGCTATTTCATCTACCGGGTGACGGGCTCGGATGTGGTCGACCCCACACGGACGGATGTTATCCTGCCGGTGCCCGAGCAGCCCGGCGTACCACCCACAAAAAGCCTGTTGACGTTTACGACCTGCAATCCGAAATATTCAGCCAGGACCCGGCTGATTGTTTTCGGCGAACTCACCGATACCTGGCCGAAGTCGGCTGGGTCGCCACCCGAACTGACCGGGGGGTGACAGGTGTACGGATGGATCTTCCGTCATCTTCCCGGTGGATCCGCCGCGAAGGCGGTGCTGATGGTCCTGCTCGTCCTGGTGGTGGCCGGCGTCCTGCTTTTCGTCGTCTTCCCGGCCGTCGAATCCCGCCTGCCGTTCACCGACGTGGTTGTTGGCCAGTGACGGGGCGGTTGTTCGGGGGCGGCCGCGGTGACTGAAAAATACTGTTTCGGATGCCTGCCGGAGGCAGGCTGCCTCGGCCCTTCCGTCCTGGTAACCGGAGCGGATCGCGGATGCCGCGGGCCCCCGTTCACGGGGCTGTGGCGAGACACGCCGTCCGACAGTCACACTACGAAGGGTGACTGATATGGCACACTATGCTCATGGTTGGTGTGCTGAGAGGAGGAAGCATGAGATCTGGTCCGCTTCGCTGGCATCTCGCGGCGTGGGTCGCCGCGCGTGCACCCGATGTCAGAGGCGTGGATCGGGTCAGCGGGTTGATCCGGGGGACGGCGGTGTTCAACGGCTTGTTGGACGGCCGGCTCACAAACGGACTGACTTTCAGCGTGGACGACTCGCGCGACGGATCGGTGCGCGCCCTGCTCGCCCTCCAGTACCGGCCGCCGGCTCTGGCCCGAGTGTTCGAAGCCGCTCTGAAACCCGGGGACGTCTGCTACGACGTCGGAGCCAACATAGGGGTCTATGCGCTCTGGTCGGCGAATCTGGTCGGCCCCACCGGTTCGGTCCAGGCATTCGAACCGGTACCCAGAACCGCTGACCTGCTCGACAGCCTCGTTCGCCAGAACGCCCTGTCCTGGGTGACAGTAGTTCGATCAGCGGTGGGCGCCACGGTCGGCGAGGCCGGTGTACAGATCTATTCCGACGCGTCCGGCCTGGCCCACATCACCGATGCCGCCGATCCCGACATCACCGTACCGGTGACCACGCTTGACACCTACGTCGAAGATCATCCCTGTCCGAACTTCGTGAAAATTGATGTCGAGGGTCACGAGCTCGATGTGCTCCGGGGAGCTTCCAAGCTGTTGCGCAACCGCCGGCCGGTCCTTCTGATGGAGATGATTTCGGGTCATCTGGATCGTGCCGGCTCCGCCGCGGGGGAGATCATGCGGGAGCTCACCGAGGTCGGATACACGCTCTTCGGCCTGACTCCCGCCGGTATAAGAGTGGTCACCGACACCGTGCCGTCCGAGAACGTGCTGGCCCTGTGCCGCGACGTCCCCCGCCACCAACTGCTGATAGACACCCTCAAGAACACCCGGTTCCCGCGAAATCAGACGACCTGACCGTGGCACGGCATCGGGACTCGCGGACTGCCGGCGGCTACCTGAGACTGGTTCGCGAGACGGCCGCGGCAGGCGTGGCGGCGACGGCCTTTGGAACGGCCACGGGCCTGTTGACCGCTCGGTTTCTTGGGCCATCGGACCGAGGCTTCTACGCGGCTATTTCGACATATCTGATGTCCGCCGCGATGATCGGTGAGGTCGGGCTCACGGCGGCAGTGTGCTACTTTGTCGCCAATCGACCGGACGAAGCGCCCGACGTCATGCGCACGTGCTTTGCCGCGTTGCTCTCCCTGGGGCTTGTCACCGGTGCGCTGGGAATTTTTTTCGGGCCAATGATCATTGGCTTCCACGGGCCCGCGGCGGTCATGTTCCAACTGGCGTTCGCGGCTCAGCCGATAATATTCGTCGGGGGACTCTGGAGTTTTTCTCTGCAGGCTAAGGATCTCCGTTTCTGGAATATGCTACGTGTTTTCCAGCCGGCCACCTACCTGTTGGCGATCGTAATTCTTGCGGTGCTGGACAGAAGTACGCTGGGTTATACGGTCGGTAGTCTGGTCCTCACCGCGACACTACAGGCCGTGCTGGCCCGCGCGATCTCAGGACGCCACATTCCGCGGACCGGCCGGTTTCGTCGGGATCTTCTCCGTCCGCTCTTCGCGTACGGTGGAGCAAACTTCACCGCGTCCGCTCCATATCTCGTGAACTCTCGTATGGACCAGCTCGTACTGGCCGTCCTTGTCACCCCGGCTGATCTCGGGCGGTATGCGGTTGCCGTGTCCCTGAGCCTCCTGAGCTATCCGGTCGCGACAGCGTTCGGCAACGTCGCGATGCCCCGCATCGCCGCGATGAAAGGGAAGGAAAACGGGGCTCCCGGTCAGGTGGCCGCCTACGCCATCATAGGTAGTCTGGCCGTCGGGAGTGTGGGTGCGGTCGTGGTCTGCGCCGCTGCTCCCCTTGCTGTCCCGTCGTTTCTCGGGCCAGGCTATCAGCCCGCTGTCGTGCTGGTATGGATACTCGCGCCAGGTGGAGTTCTGCTGGGATGCAACCGCGTCATGGGTGACATCCTGCGTGGGCTGAACAGGTCGTTGACCATTGCGCGTTGTGAGGGTGTCGCGGCCGGGGGCACCGCCGTAGGTCTCATCATCCTGGTTCCGAGTGTCGGGGTCGTGGGCGCCGCGGTTGCATCCACCGGAGCCTATGCGGTCGCGTTTCTTCTCCTGGCGCGCGCAGTCATCCGGCTGTCTGGCCAGCCACCCGACGCCGCGAAGCGTCGAATAGGCGCGATGGCGCTTGTCGTGGGTAGCAATCTTGTCCGTTCAGCAACCAGTCAGCTCCTGCGGAGGCAGCCGTCATGACCACCCCTGATCCCGCGTACAGCCAGGCCGCCAGGGGAAAACCACTGCGGGTCGGCGTGATCGGTCCGTCGCAGCCGGACGATTTCGGGGACAACATCAGACACTGCCTCTCAGCGCTTGGCGTCGAGGCCCACGCACTCGGTCCGACAGTTCCCCGCGTGCGCGGCCGCTATGCCACCGCCTGCCTGACCACGGCACGGCGCGGCATAGCCTGGTTCGACAACCAGCTCCAACGTCGACTCGTCAGTCGAGTGGCCGATCTGGATCTTGACGTGGTCGTGTCCGTGGACGGCCGGCTGCTGCCGTCCGCGGTCGAGGCAATGCGCCGTCAGGGTGCCAGAGTGTGTCTGTGGTTTCCGGACGGAGTCGCGAACCTCGACCGTCAGCTGATGGTGCTCGGCGCCTACGACGCGGTCTTCTTCAAGGAACCCGTGCTCGCCACCCGCGGGGCGAAAGTACTGGGACTTCCCGCTTATTATCTGCCGGAAGCGTGCAATCCGACCTGGCATCTACCGCCGGCCGACGTGGTCGACCAGCCGTACCTCGCGGTTGTCGGCAACGTCTATGGCACGCGTGCGCGTCTGCTGTCCCGGCTGTTGGACCAGAACGTCCCGATCCGGATCTACGGACCACCGATACCACGCTGGCTCACCGACCGGCGACTGGCCGCGGCGCACACCGGCAGATACGTGGTCAGGGAGGAAAAGGCGAGGATCTTCCGGGGAGCCGTGGGGGTACTCAACAACCTTCATCCCGGTGAGGTCGACGGTGTCAACTGCCGCCTCTTCGAGGCAACAGCCTGTGGCGCGGCGGTGATCTGTGAAGAGCGCAAGGTGCTGCCCGAACTCTTCGACGTCGACCGTGAGGTGCTGACCTTCGCGACGTTCGAACGACTGCTGGCGCACGTGCGACGGTTGATTGCGGAGCCGGCGTACGGCCGGGCGATCGGCGACGCGGCAAGCGCCCGGTCACTTTCTGACCACACCTACCAGATCCGGCTCACCCGTATGCTGGAGATCCTCGTATGACCGTGCCGGCCAACGTCTGTGCCCAGGGTGAGCGAGAACCACTGTCCTTCAGCGGGATACTGCTTTCTGTTGCCGGCGCTGTTCTCGCGGTCCTGCTGTACCTGTTTGCCGGGATTTTTCCGGTGTCGCAGTCCACCGACATGGTGTTGCGTTCGCTGAGCGTCGTACTCGTCGCCGGGGTGGCGCTCGGGCTTGTCGCGCAGCGCGCCCCCGGAAGATGTTTCGGGCTGGCCTCGCTCCGAATGGGTCCGGTATACGTCGTATGGGTCGCGCTCGCGTTCGGGGCGGCGTCGGTGGCATGGCGAAAGCCGCCCGAGAGCTCGCTACTCGGTCAGGTATACCGAAACAGCGTTCTCGAGGGTCTGACGCTCGTAATGGTGGGCCTCGTTTTCTGGACCGTGGGATACCTGGTCGGCCCCGGTGCCCTCGCCACGCGAGCCGGGAGGAGGCTGGGCCGCCTGGCCGCACCGGGGCATGGCTTCGAGCTTCGCTTCGCCACCGTGCCCTGGGTGCTGGCCGGTGTGGCGGCCGCCGCCCGGTTGGTTCAGCTCGGCAGTGGAAACTTCGCCTACCTGGGCGACCCGGCGGCGGTCATGAACGGTTCTTCGCGATTCGCCCAGGTAATTGGCGTCCTTGCGAGCTGCGGAACGTTCAGCCTGATCGTCGCGGCAATGGATCTCGCGCGACACCGGAGCGGCCGACGCTGGTTCACTTTTGTCACCCTGCTCTCGCTGGAGATCGGCGTCGGGCTCGTCGGGGGCATGAAGCAGAGCTTTCTGCTGGCGATTTTCGGACCCGCGGTCGTCTTCGCCCTCATGGGCCGTGGATTTCCGGTCAAGTCGACTGTTCTGGCGGGGCTTGCCTTCACGCTGGTGGTCATGCCGTTCAACGCGCAGTACCGTGACACCGTCAGGACCCACACGCATGCGCTCGACACCACTCAGGCGGTCGGTGTCGCGCCATCGATCATGCGCGAGGTGCTCGATCCGAAAGACCCACGAGAAACGGTACTCGACTCATTTTCTGCGCTGCTCGAACGAATTCGTGAAATTGATGCCGTCGCTATTGTTGTCCAGCGTACGCCGGAGATTTTCCCATACCGTGACCCCGGCGAACTACTGTTCGCTCCCGTGCTTGGTCTGATACCCCGTGCGGTATGGCACGACAAACCGGTGCTGAACGCCGGCTATCGCTTCAACCAGCAGTACTGGGGGCAGGACAGCAGTATTTACAGCGCTGCCTCGATCACGCCGCAGGCAGACCTGTACGTCCACGGCGGTATCATCGTCCTGATGATTGGCATGATCTTCCTCGGCGCGATGATGCGTCTCGTCGACAAGGTCTTCCACCCATCTGTCGACCCAAGGCTCATGCTCCTTTTCCTGCCGCTGCTGCTCCTGCTCGTGAAGTCGGAGAGCGACGTGGCCATCCTGCTCGCGTCGCTGCCGACCCAGATTGTCGCCTGCGTGGCGGTCATTCGGTTTGCGTTCGTGGGGAAGAACGTCGATTCTGAAGCGGTGGTCCCGGGCGGGCCGACACGTCGGTTCTGACGGAAGGGCTTCCCGCCGGGCGAAGGCGGAGGCTGACCGCCGCACAGGAAAGTAAGTACGCCACGTCAAGAGGGTGTCCCACGCTGTCCGTACCACACAACATGGGACACCCTCTGAGGAAACGGTCAGTGAAATCCTTCACGACCGACTCCGCCGGGTGGAGTCCACGCCGGCCACCACAGCCGGTTCACCAGGTTCTACCTGGTGAACGCTCAGCCGGCCTGGTGGATCACCGAAGGCGAAGACGGCAGTGTGTTTCTGGGGTGTGTCGCCTCGAAGGGATAGACAGCTTCCTGAGGTGCCGCCGCGGGGGTACCCAGAAGATGGATCATCTTTTCGTGCCAGGCTCGGTGCAGGCAGAATGCCAGCCCCTGCCAGCCATCCCGCCAGCCGCTTCTGAACACATACATGTAGAAGAATATCGCCAGTGTCTTGAAGGGCAACAGAGGAAAGACGATGTCGCGGGCGATGGTCCGGGACAGCGGTCTGGTGTTCGTCGTCCGGTTGTCGACGAGCGCCTGCCGGAGCCGCTGGAACGGTCTGGCGGAGCTGCCCCGACGGCGCGCCTCCAGTTCCGCATAGGCGATGTGTTTGTGCAGCCAGGAGGCCAGTCCCTTGCTGTCCTGGTTGACGATGTCATGTTCGAGGGCCAGCGTTGTGCCCCTGACCGACGCGCGTTCGCTGAACTCCTCCGCGGTGGCAAACGAGGCGAACCGCCGGTCGAGCAGCCGGGCCTGCCAGCTGTTGGTGTACCACCCGCAGTGAGCCATCCACCGTCCGAGGAAGAAGAACCGGTAGCGGTGGGCATAGGCGACGCAGTCCTCCCGCCCGAGCCGTTCAGCGATCTCCTTCGCGAGTTCGACGGGAACCCACTCGTCGGCGTCGAGGAAGTACACCCAGTCGTGCCGGACATCGGGATGGCGCATTGCCCACTCGCGTTGGCCGGCAAAGCCGCGCCATGGTTCCTCCCACACGGTGGCGCCCAACATCCGGGCGATGTCGGGTGTCCCGTCGGTGGAGCCGGAGTCGACGACCACCACCTGCCCGCACCACCCGACCGACCGGACCGCCCGGGCGATGTCCCGACATTCGTCACGCGCCAGAATGACTGCGGTGACCGGTACGGACCCCGGTGGTGGCGACACCTCGACACCGGCTCTGGGAGAGACCGTATACGGGAGCGACGGCTGTGCTGGCCGCGCCGACACAGATCGAAAAATCATGATGTCGCCTCTGCTTTGTTTGTCCAGGCGATGGCCGTCCGCCAGGCAGCCCCTGAGCTCGGGAGCGGACGCTGTGCGGCAGCCTCCCCGGGCGCCCGGACCGGCAGACGGGGACAGCGCGTCTGCCGGTCCGCACGGCCCGTGCGGCGCCTGATCTGATCTTGACTATGCTGCTTTTTCCGATGTTCCGAGTAGCCAGCTGAAATAGTGGTCCGGGTCGAACGGGTTGACCGTTTCCGGTACGAAGGTGGAGTTCAGAGCGCGGTGGATGGCCGCGGCGATCTCTGTTGCTCCCTCCCGCTGGTACGGAACCAGGACAGGCCCCGCGATGTCACGGTTGTGGGCGATGTCCAGCGCCACCACCGGCACCGAGGCGAGCCGCGCCTCTGCCAGCGGGTATCCGAACGACTCGATGCGCGTCGGGTAGATCAGCGCTCGGCAGCGGTTCTGGTAATCTGCCAGCTCCCGCGGTGCCAGGCGGCCGACGAACTGCAGATGGCGGGTATGGCCGTCAAGTCCCTCGGCGGTGGCTTCCGCACGGGTCGCCGTGACGATGACCCGCAGGTCGATGCCGGTGTCGGTGACAAGCGCCGAGACCGCCTGGTCCACCAGGCGCAGTACCGTCGCCATGTTCTTCCACGGCGAGAACAGCACAGGGCAGAGCAGCAGGTGCGGTTCGCGCGGCCGCGTGGGCACGTGGTCGGGCTTTGACAGCGGGTGCGGGCGGATGGCCAGCCGGGACAGCAGTTCCGGAACCGCGTCGAGAACCCGTTCGGCCATGCTGGCGGCCGGTACGATCACGATGTCGGCGCGGCGAGCGGTCTGCCGGACGATCCGCGTCTGCCGCGACATCCGGGGGCCCAGCCACGAGCCGATGCGCTCCAGTTCAGCCGGCCGGAGAAAGTGCAGCGCGTTGCGGAGCAGCACGTAACGCGTTCCGGACGTCAGCGTGAACCCGACGTTGTTGAGTGCGATCACCCGGGCGAACCGCCCTGGTCGTTCACGGCGGGCGAGCCAGGCCGGGGTGATCGCCCGATCGCGGCCGATAACCCGGATGTTGGGGTGACCGCTTCTGGCCAGATGCCCGTCGAGCTCAAGAAGAAAACGCAGTGCGCCACCCATGCGGGCACCGGCACAGTCGACGAGGACCGGGCGGTCCACCACCGGCATCATCGCCCCCGTGACCGCGGATTCGTTCATAACGTCCACGTTCGTCTCACTTCTCTCCCTGGTCGGTTCGAAAAATGTTGTCGGTGGCCCGGGACCTGCTGGTCAGACATGTCGGGATATTTCCGTGGCCGGGCCGGGTCGATAGCGCTGATCCACCATCACGCCTTTTCCGCGGACGCTCAGGAGCGCCTGAGGAGGGACGACGGCCACCGACACCCGCAGGCGGTCGCCCACCCGCTCCTGCAGGAGGTGGCGGGCCCGGGCCAGGTCGCTGGCCGCCGGCGGCCGGGCGGCGGCCACCCGCAGCTCCACCTCGCCGCGACGCTCCTGGCGGAACTGGAACCGGTCGAAGACGGCGAAGGCGCCGTCGTGGAAGTTCAGGGCCGCGGTGGAGATGGGCTCGTCGTCCGCCCCGTAGACCAGGGACTGGTCCCAGCGCCCGCGGACGTCGGTGAGCACCGGGAACGACGAGCCGCAGACGCAGCGGGCGCCGCGCGACCCCGGGGGCAGCAGGGTGCCGGCGTCCTCGGTGTCGTAGCGCACCAGCGGCATGGCGGCGTTGGTCATCCCGGTGCCGACGATCCGTCCGTCGACGACCTCGGTGAGGCCGTAGGTGGGGGCGAGATGGTAGGCGCCCGGGCGGCAGGGGCACTCACCGGCGAACACCACCTTCTCGCTCTGGCCGTACCAGCGGACCACCGGTGCCGAGAAGACCTCCCGGAAGAGCGCCACCTGCCAGTCGAAGGCGCCCTCGCTGGCCAGCAGCACCGCGCGGACGCGGCTGAGCGCGCGGTGCGGCCCGGTCCGCGCCACCCAGTGGGCGAACGGTGTGACCGCCGACGGGTACCCCCAGACGGCCACCGGCCGGAAGTCGCCGAGCCGGTCCAGCAGATCGGCGAAGGTCCGGTCCGACAGGTGGAAGGGGGAGACCAGGAAGTGGTTGTACGTCGGCTGGAACAGGATCGGCTGGCCGGCGAAGCCTGCGCCGAGACTGCTGCCCCGGAAAGTGATCTTCGGGTCGGTCGGCCGTACTCCCGCCCGTCCCCACACGTGGGCGATGTGGGCCCACTCGGTGAAGAACGACGCGTAGGAGATCCGCAGGTCCAGCGGCCGCCCGCCGGTGCCGCCGG
>NZ_JWIO01000009.1:88402-97570 GCF_001017755.1 Protofrankia coriariae | reverse complement strand
CGCCCGCCGGTGCCGCCGGTGGTGACCCGCCGGGCGGGCACCCGCGGGCTGCTGAAGGAGCCGGCAAGGCCGCGGACGGTCTCCTTGCCCAGCACCGGAAGCTCGTCGAGCCGGCCCTGGAGACAGGCCTGGAGATATTCCGGATGCGCCCGGTAGTACGGCACCGACCGGCCCCAGCGCCGGTGGAAGCGGGCCAGCCGGGACACCTGCCACTGGTGGACCTCGGCCGCCTCGGCCGCCTCCAGTCTGGCGAGCGTGCGCAGGTGGCCGCGCACCAGCGGACTGGCGCAGGCGGCGTCGAACGCGGCGGCGCCGGCCCGGGACCCGAACACCGAACCCGCCCGTGCCCGGGTCATCGGGGCACCGCCGGGGGTGGCTGGTGTTCGACGTGGCCCCGCCAGGCGAAGTGTGCCTCGGCCCGCAGGACCGCCTCGACCGGCAGCGATCCGAGGCCGCCACGCCATGGATCGTGGTCAGAGACGATCTCGATGTCTCGCCAGTCACCGTGGGCCAGCGGCAGGCTCCGGCACGCGAAGGCCTGGCGGACCACCGGCACCCGGTCGGGGTCGAAGCCGAACAGGTACGTCGCGGCCGCGTCGACCGCGGCCGGCGTGGTCCCGCAGGCCAGTAACCGGGCGGGCAGCGGGTCGGGGTTCATCGGGCCGTTGCGCTGCCCGGCGATCACCCCGTCCACGATGACGATGTGCCGTCGGTCCGGATCGGGGGTGTCGGCCACGGTGCCGTCCGGCCGGCCGTACTCCAGGATCTTGTTCAGGTCGAGGCACATGCGCCACACCGTGTCGTTGCCCCACCAGTTACCGCTGCGTACCACGGTGTCACCGTCCCCGAACAGCTGGCTGCCGCCGTGGCGGGCCAGCCGCAGCACGCCNGGCGGGCCAGCCGCAGCACGCCACCGCCCAGGCGGGGGGAGAGCATGGCCACCCGGCGCAGCCTGGTGGCCACGGCCCGCTCGAGCGAGTGCCGGGAGCTGCGGCTGGGATGCTCGTCGCCGCCGGTGTCGGGCCGGCCCTCGGTGTGGTGCGGTAACCAGTTCTTGTCCGCGTTGATCCCGACCAGGTTCTTCAGGGCGAGGGTGATCCCGGCCTTCTTGTGGCTTTTCAGCTTGGGGAGGTTCACCACGAGGTCGGCCCGCAGGGCCGTGCCGGAGAGCAGGTACTCGTGCCGGCCGTCGCTGTGGTGGGAGTTCACCACCCGGCTGTCGTAGTCGGCGCCGTAGTAGCGGCCCGCTCCGCCGTGGTCGGCGAACTCGCTGGCCGCGGCCAGGTCGAAGGCGATCGCGCCGCCGGGGTCGCCCGGCAGGCGGCGGCGGGNCCCGGCAGGCGGCGGCGGGCCACGACGACGTCGTCGACCGTGGTCCACTCCTCCTGGCGCAGGTCGACCAGGTCGAGGCGCAGCCCGCGCTCCCGGTAGAACCGGCGCAGTTCGTCCAGGCCGAGCACGCTCACGATCGCGGCGAAGGACGAGTCGGTCTGCGGTGCGTCGGCGATCACCACCCGGCCGGCGCCCCCGACCGCGGCGAACGCGTAGTCGGCGACGGCACGCACCACGGAGCCGTGGGTGAGCACGTACCGCCAGCCCTGCGGATCCCACGGGTGATGTTCACGCACCAGATTGGGTTTGAGGACGACCGTCCCACCCGGTGGGACGAAGTCACCCAGCGGATTCCAGCGGGCGGTGTCCACGTGTGCCGCGTCCATACCGGCCAGCGCCAGGACCCGGCGGACGCCGGAGTACACCTGGTTCGTCGCCGGGCCGAGGTGCCCGTGCGGGTACTCGGGATAGGCGGTGTCCGGCGAGAAGGGCGCGACGTCCGGATATGACGCCGCCCGCGTCCGCGTGACTGCCACCCGATACTGGGAGGCGATGTTCTCAGGCATTCCCGGCTTTCCAGCCTTCTCGGTAGGAGCGCTGGCCGTGGTCGCGGTGCGCCGCCACGGCCGGGGTGGTCGGATACCGTACGTACCGGTCCTTGAAAGGGTGGTCGGTAGATAGTCAGCGATGGCGTATCGCTACTAAGAGTAGCGCTTCTGATGCGTAAAGCGATGACTGGGTCGTGTGCGTCACATCACCGCGGGTCTGGGCCCAACCATGCGAGCCCGGGCTCAGGGGTTCGACACGTGCTCCACCCTTTTGGCCGTCGACCTCGACCACCGATCCTGACTGTCGATCCTGGCCGTCGGCCGCCACGGGCTGACGACGCCGGGCGCGACAAAGGGTGGTCGGTGACTGTGTGACACATGGCCCGGGAAGTCGCGCGTCACAGGCCGTGGTAGCGGGCAGCGGAAGCGTCGCGGAACGAACGTTCCCCGGCGTTCGTGGCAGCTACTCCGGATGGTGTTCCGGCGTGCCGTCAGGCATTGGGCCGTCTGCCGTCCCTGCGAGCGACGACCAGAATGTTCTGGGTGAACAGATGGCCTCGTAGCACGCCGGTCTCCGCCGCGAGAGCGACGGAGAGCGACCCGCTGAGCGCTCGCCAGACCGCCCAGCGCAGCGCACTGCGCGCGCCGTGGACAATCGGTTCACAGGGAAGAATCTCGACGTGCGTGAAGCCGACGGTCCGGGCCACCTGGCGGGCGCTTCTGGCGGTGAACGCGGTTTCGTGGGTGAAGTCACCGTGTTGGTAGTTTCCGCCAAACGGGCTTACCGCGTTCGGTACGCGCGCGATGAGCACACCACCCTCACGCAGCCCGGCATGGACGGCATCCCAGACAGCGAGCACCTCGGGCTTGGTCAGATGCTCGAACAGGTCCGTGGCGATCACGGCGTCGACACCGCGCGCGGCCCGCAGCGCGCTCGTCGCGTCACCCACGTCGACCGCGTGGCCGAGCCCCGCCTGGCGCGCGAGTTCCACCTGTTCGGGACTGATGTCGACGCCTCGTGCCCGGTGGTAGCCGGCATCGAGGAGCTGTCGGACGATGGCCCCCTGCCCACAGCCGATGTCGATGACGTCGATGTCACGATCCGCGGGCAGATGGGCCCGGATCTCTTGGCGGAAGACCAGGTCGTCCGCTGTGGGAGCCCTGATACCGGCGTGCGTGGTGGCGTACTGGCCGTACATGCGGTCTCGCAGATTCGTGATCCTGGCGGGGATCGTGACCACGTCTGCCGGGTGGTCGGTCATCGCCGTCGTCCGTCGTCCGTCATGGTGGGTCGGGCGGCGCCGACCGCGACCGAACGACGGTTCCCGAAGGCGCTCTTGTATTCCACAGGCTCTCCCGTACGTGTGAGTGCCAACTTGATGTAGACCCGGCGGCTCGGCTACCCCGGACCGCTGGGAACGACCGAGGAGGGACCGTCCCGGCTCGCGACGCCCTGGGACGCGCCTGCCCGGGCTGTTGTCAGTCGGCTTCAGCCCCGGCTGTCAGTCGGCGCCCGGCAGCCGGGGTGCACCCCTCCTCCGCATGGCGATCCATCCATCCGGCCGCCGATCCCTGATCGGACGTCCCGCTCCCGAGCGCTCTCGGTTGTCCTGTCTGCGCCGGGTAGCCAGAGGTCCTTGGGAGCTGAGAGTAGCAGATTAGTAACTCTAAGAGTCTAACGGCGGAGATTTCGGCGTTCCTCGCCTCGGCGAGCCCTCGCTGTGACGGCCCGCGGCCTCGGGATGCGCGGGGCTGCGTCGGGTGGGGCGGCACGGGGCGGCACGGCACGGGACGGTGCTGCGGTGTACGGCGGGACCTGTGTGTCGGTGTCGTCGGTTTGGAATGGTTCTCGAGCACAATGTGTGACATGAAGAACTCTGTAAGTCGCAATCGCCATGTGCGGCAGGACGGCCGGACTGGTGACGTGCTGCTGCTCGCGCCGTCGTTGGGGCTCGGCGGCGGTATCGAGCGCTATCTCGCCACACTTGAGCAGGCTCTTGACGGATCGGGCACCCAGGTGCGCAGGGTGGATCTGCTTGCTCCCGGACGCCGTCCCAGCCTCACCGCGAAGGCTGTCTTCGCCGCCCGCGCCCTGGCCGCCGCGCGACGGCACGCGCCGATCCGCTGCCTGCTGGTGGGGCATCCCGGCCTCGTCCCGGTGGCGGCAGTGGTCACGGCGGCAGCCAGACCGCCGCGCTCGTTCGTCGCGTTCTACGGCACCGACATCTGGGGGACCAGGCCGCTGCGCCGGACGCTGCTCACCCGGCTTTCCCGAGCCCGCCCTCTGACGATCAGCAGTTTCAGCGCGGGCGCCATGCTGTCGCTGGGTGTCCCGGCGGTACTGCCACCCGGCATCGACCCGGGTTGGCGGCAGACCCTGCTGAGCATGCCGCGGCTGGCCGTGGCGGACCGCACCCCGGTGTTGCTCACCGTCTGCCGGCTGCCGCAGTGGCGGGGCAAGGGCGTGGCGGAGCTGGTCGAGGCGACCCGCCGGGTACGTGAGCGCATCGGCGCGGTGCGCCTGGTCGTGGCGGGGCAGGGCCCGGCACCCACCGACCTCGTCGACCTGCTCGCCCGGGTGGACGCCGAACTATACGTCTCGCCGTCCGACGCGCAACTGGCGCGGCTCTACGGCGCCGCCGACCTGTTCGCGCTGTGCACCCGGACCAGGGTCCGCGCGCCCAGCAGCGGGGAGGGTTTCGGCATCGTGCTGGTCGAGGCGCAGCTCGCCGGCTGCCCGGTCGTCGCGCCGGTCTCCGGCGGCTCGTCCGACGCCTATGTCGCCGGGATGACCGGCTGGTCACCGGTGGACGAGTCCGCCTCGGCCCTCGCCGAGCTGCTGGAGCAGGTGCTGGCGGACCGGGTCCGGCTGGTCGAGGCCGGCGGGCGGGCGCGCGAATGGGCGCGGACGGTGACCGATCCGGACGCTTACGCCGAGCAGACCCGCCGGCTCCTCCTCGGCCGGGACGAGCCGGCGCCGGCCGAGCGGGCTCGTCCCGGCGCCCTGGCAAGCTGACCGTCCCGCATGGTGGCGGACCGGCGACGAAGCGACGAAGCGACAAAGCGGCGAAGTGGTGAAGCGATGACGGCGTAGCGGCCCGGCGGCCGTTCTAGCCTGGTGGGACGGTGTGGCCGCGCGTGGGGACGGGCTCACGGTCGAGCTCGCCACGCGCGGCGGCCAGGTCGGCGTCCACCATCATCGCGACCAGGGTGCGGAAGTCGACGGCCGGCCGCCAGTCCAGCAGATCCCGCGCCTTGGACGCGTCCCCGACGAGCACGTCGACCTCGGCGGGCCGCAGGAAGCGCGGGTCCTGGACGACGTACGGGCTCCAGTCGGCTATGCCGACGTGACCGAATGCGGCGTCGAGCAGGTCGCGCACCGAGTGCGTCTCCCCGGTGGCGATGACGTAGTCCTCGGGGGTGTCGCGCTGGAGCATCCGCCACATGGCGTCGACGTAGTCGCCGGCGAACCCCCAGTCCCGCCGCGCGTCGAGATTGCCCAGCGCGATCTTCTCCTGTGCCCCGAGCGCGATCCGGGCGACCCCTCGGGTGATCTTCCTGGTTACGAACTCGGTGCCCCGGCGTGGGCTTTCGTGGTTGAACAGGATGCCGGACACGGCGTGGGCGCCGTACGACTCACGGTAGTTGACGGTGATGTAGTGCCCGAAGGTCTTCGCGACCCCGTAGGGGGAGCGCGGGTGGAAGGCGGTGGTCTCCCGCTGTGGGGTCTCGCGCACCTTGCCGAACATCTCCGAGCTCGACGCCTGGTAGAAGCGGACGCGCGACATCTCGTCCGAGGTGGCTATTCGGATCGCCTCGAGCATCCGCAGGACACCGATGCCGGTCGTCTCCCCGGTCAGCTCCGCCTGCCGCCAGGACAGGCCGACGAAGGAGATCGCGCCCAGGTTGTAGACCTCGTCGGGCTGAGCGACCTCGACCGCGCCGATCAGGGACGGCAGGTCGGTGAGGTCGCCCGCCAGCAGGCGGATCCCGGGCAGTGTCTTCTCGACCATGGCGACCTTCGGGTTCGACTGGCCGCGGACCAGGCCGAACACCTCGTAGCCCTTGTCGAGCAGGAGTTCGCCCAGGTACAGCCCGTCCTGGCCGGTGATACCGGTGATCAGAGCGTGTGGCATGCGGTGACACCCTCTTTCTGTTACTTCAAGTGCACGATATATTGCACATAGTAGTGAACACGCATCGTTCCGTCGTCACCGCACGTAGGGGAACAGTCTGATGTCCACCCTGATGTCCACCGAGGTCCCCACCGATCCGCGATCCCGCGGCGCCGGCAACAAGATCCTTCTCGATCTGATCCGCCGGGCGCCCGGCCGGGCACTCGACTGCGGCTGCGGCGCCGGTGACAGCGCGCGGCTGCTGGCCGGACGCGGGTGGAGCGTCACCGGGATCACCAGCGACCCGGCCGCACTGGCAGTGGCGGAGCGGGTGTGTGAAACCGTCCACCTGTACGACCTCACCAAGGGCCTGCCCTTCGCCGCGGACGGCTCCTACGACCTGGTGTTGCTGTCGCACGTCCTGGAACACCTCGCCGATCCCGCCGGGCTGCTGGCGGAGGCCCGGCGGGTCGTTGCCGGGGACGGGCTGGTGGTGGTGGCTCTGCCCAACGTCCTGCACTACAGCCAGCGGGTCAGGTTCGTCCGCGGCCGGTTCGAATACAGCCGGACCGGCGTGATGGACACCGCTCACCTGCGGTTCTTTACCTTCGACTCTGCTCTGCGACTGGTTCGCGACAGCGGTCTGGACGTGGTCACGACGCTGCCCGACGGCGGGCTTCCCTGGCGGCGGCTGCACGGGGTTCTGCCATCGAACGTGACCGGGCGTCTCGACCGGTGGGCCGTCCGACGGCGGCCGAACCTGCTGTGCTCACGGGCGGTGTTCCTGGCCCGGCCACTGCCGAGCTGGGCGGCGTGACCCGCCGGTCAGGGACCCGGCCCGCAAGGAGGCGCACCGACCGGCGGCATCGGCGGCGGTGCCGAATCCGACGGTACGTCCGGCTGCGTCCGGTCTGCCAGGGCTCGCGGCGGCGTTCATGACGGTGCTCCGTTCATGACGGTGCCTGTAGCGAGGCTGGTGACGGGAGCGTCGGCGCCGCGGGCTCCACCGGTCCCGCCAGCGCTGTGGGCGTCGCCGCCGGTTCGGCCTGACCTGCCAGCGCGCCCACCGTCGCCGTCGCCGCGGCGGCGAGGACGTGCGCCGAGGTGACCAGGCCGAGGTCCTCCTGCCCGGCCGCGCCGTCGGCGGCATCGCGCAGCCGCCGGTGGAACTCGCGCACGGCCGCCTCGTGCCCCTTGTCCTGGCGTCCCTGCCAGACGGTGCGGCCACCGACGGTCAGCGACCGGAAGTCGTCGAGGACGAGGTGCGTGTCGCCGGCCAGCGCCTCCAGACGCTCCTTGCCGACGCCGGCCGGGCGCGCGGAGGAGTAGACGATCACCGAGGCCGACTGATCGGTGTGCCCGAGCACGACCGTCACGTCGTCGGCGAGCAGCACGCCCCCACGTCCGGCCGGATGCGCCCGCACCGACACGATCTCCGAAGGGTTCAGGAACGTGCAGGTGTCGACGAAGTGGCAGACCTCCCCGAGCAGCCGTCCGCCCTGGCGGCGGTCGGCGTACCAGTGCCCGTCCGTGACCTTCCCGGCCGCGACCCGGTAGATCATGGTGAGTGGGGACGTCCGGGCGTCGAGCTGTTCCCGGGCGAGCCGGGCCGCGGGTGACCAGCGCCGGTTGAAGCCGGTGAACAGGACGCCGTCGGCGCTGCGGGCGGCGTCCGCCACCGCCCGCAGCTCGTCGAAGGACAGCGCCAGCGGCTTCTCGCACCAGACGTGCCGGCCGGCCTTCAGCGCCCGTACGACCAGGTCCGCGTGGGCGTCGTGCGGGGTCGCGATGACCACCACGTCGACGTCGGGATCGTCGATGACGGCGTCCGGGCTGCCGGCGATCCGGGTGAAGCCGGCGCGCTCCCCGAAACGCCGGGCGCGCAACCCACCGGCCGAGCCGACCGTGACGAAGCGGTCGAAGCCCGCAGCCCGGAAGGCGGGCAGCAGCACGGTGGCGGAGAAGGCGCCGGCGCCGATCCAGCCGATGCCGTAGCGCCGGCCGGCGTCCCGTGTGCTGTCGGTGTGTGCACCGTCGCCGTGTGCGCCGTTGTCGTGTGAGCTGTCGCCGTGTGCGCTGTCGCCTGCGCGGGCGGCGCGGCGTGCCCCGGCAGGCCCGGGGAGGGCGGGCAGCCCGGGGACCCGGGAGAGCCCGGCCGCCAGGGAGGACCCGGGCAGCCGCAGCGGCAGGGACAACCGGGAGGCACCGGACGGCCCCGGCAGCCCGGACAGCCCCGACAGCCGTCCCGGCTGCCCGCGCCGGGACGGCAGGACGATGCTCTCCGGCAGTGTCCGGGAGACGTCATAGTCGAAGCGGATCGCCAGGTATGGCTCGCTCCGGCTCTCGACCAGAGCATAGGCGGACGCGGCGTCGTCGACGGCGAAACTGTGTGTGACCAGGTCATCGACCTTCAGCCGGCCGGTGGCCAGCAGGTCGACGACGGCCTCCAGGTTGCGGCCCTCTGTCCAGCGGACCTGACCGGCCGGATAGTCCACCCCCCAGTCCTCGTACGCCCGCTCGTAGCGGCCGGGACCGTACGAGCGGGCGAAGCGCACCGACAGCTCCCGGTCGTAGAAGGGCGTGCGGTCGAGCTCAAGCCCGACGTCCCCGACAACGACCACGGTCGCGCGGTCCCGGCACAGCGCCGGCACCCGACCGATGAGATCCGACGTCCGGGTGGCGGCGCAGACCAGCACGGCGTCCGCGCCCCGCCCACGGGCCCAGCGCAGCACCGCGGCCGTGGTGGCCTCGCCCTGTTCACGCAGGGTGAGGACGCCGGCCCGGTCGGCCGCGGCCAGCGGCAGGTCGGCGACGTCGATGCCGGCCACGTCGCATCCGCTGGCCAGTGCGATCCGGGCGGCGAGCTGGCCGACCAGGCCAAGCCCGACGACCACCACCTTGGCGCCCGGCCCGACGTCGGCCAGGCGCAGCCCGTGCAGGGCGATGGAGCCCACCGTCGCGAACGCCGCGTCCGCGGCCGGTACCTCGGCGGGCACCGGCACGCACAGCAGACCGGGCACCGCCTGGACCTCGGCGTGGTTCGCCCAGCCGGCCCCACCGGTGGCGACGAGCTGCCCGGGCACGATGCCGGTCCCGTCGACCATCTCCCCGACGTCCAGCACGGTCCCGGCCGCGCTGTAGCCGAGCGGGATGTCCCCGCCGAGGCGGGCCCG
>NZ_JWIO01000009.1:77947-88397 GCF_001017755.1 Protofrankia coriariae | reverse complement strand
CCCCGCCGAGGCGGGCCCGTACCGCGCGGGCGGCCGGGCCGATCCCGTCGGCCCGGGCCCGCTGGACCACCTGGCGGACCAGGTCGGGACGGGCCCGGGCCTTGGCCACCAGCCCCGAGCGGGCGAGCGCGGTGACCGCCCGCTCCGTCCCGGGGGAGACGATGCTCGCCGCGGTCCGGACCAGCACCTCGGTCGGGCCGATCCGCGGCGCGGGGACGTCGAGAACCTCGACCGCGCCCCCACTGACCGCCTGCACCACTTGTTTCACGTCCGCTCCACCCTCTTGGCTCCCGCCTGGCCCGGCGCTTCCGGTCGGCCTGCTGCTTCCGGTCGGCCTGCTGCTTCCGGTCGGCCTGCTGCTTCCGGTCGGCCTGCTGCTTCCGGTCGGCCTGCTGCTTCCGGTCGGCCTGGTGCCTCTGACCGGTTTGGTGCCCCCGACCGGCCTGATACGTCTGGCTGGCCTGATATGCCTGGTTGGTTCGGTGCATCCGGTTGGTCCGCTGCCGTCGGCCGAGCTGGTGGTTGCGGCCGGGCGTCGGCCGGCCGGCCGATCTCGATGTCCGTGTGGATCTCGACGGGCAGCTCGTGATCGACGACGTAGGCGGCGGTGAGCGCCGGCACGGTGTCCTGCCAGCCGAGCGCACGGTGCGTCGGGCGCAGCTCCCAGCGGCCCGTCACGGCGGCGGCCGGGTCGTTCCGCACACGCAGGACGATCTCCCCGCTGCCGCTGCCGCTGCCGCTGATCCGGACCGTGTCGAGGCCGTCCACGGTGGCGGTCGCGGTGTGGGTGAGCGGGAAGAGGATCTCGACTCGATGGCCCCGCTGCCCGGCTTCCCGCTCGGTCGCCGGGGCGGTGCGCGTCACCCGGTCGGTGAGCGTCACCCGCTCCGGCCGGACCGTGAAGGTGCGTTCGTGCGACGGGCGTCCGGGCAGGCGCCGGTAGCCGTCGTGGGACGCGGTGAGGACCGCTGTGTCGCCGTCCAGCGCCATCCGGGTGATCGCCGCGCGGGCGCGGCGGCCGGCGCGGAAGGCACCCCAGACCTCGGTCGAGTCGGTGCCGTCGACGACCAGGCTCGCGTGCGCCGCGCTCGAGCGTTCGTGGTCGCGGACGGCCCCCGGATCGTAGGTCGAGGTCGCGGTGTCGACGATCAGGGGGACACCGTCGTACCAGAGCAGGAACGCGAGGGTGTCGGCGTGGGCGTGCGCGGGCAGCGTGTCCGGGCAGGCCGGCCCGACATCGGCGACGAGGTGGAAGCCGCCCGCCCGTAACACGGCGAGACCGCTGTCGGCGAGCAGCCGCGACCCGGTGCCGACGCCGGTGGTTCCGGCACTGGTGGTTCTGGCACTGGTGGTTCCGGTGCTGACGAGTCTGCCGCTGACGGGTTCGCGGTCGCCGGGCAGCAGGTGGTCCACCGCGTCGGCGGGGACGGGGTAGCCGTCGTTCAGCAGCGGCACCTCCCCGTCCGGGCCGAGTACCGTGCGTAGCCAGTCGCGCATCCGGGCGATCGCAGCCGGCAGATCGTCCGGCACTGCCGCGCCGCTCGCCGCGAGCAGGCGGACCACGTCGTCGAGGTCGGCGAGCACCTGGCAGTGGTAGGCGGGCGCCCGCTCGTAGTGACCGCCGTCGGCCAGCACCTGCCGGCGGACCTCGCGACGCAGCCTCTCGACCCACCGCCGGCGGCCAGCGGCGNCACCGCCGGCGGCCAGCGGCGTCGCCGCCGGCCACCGCCAGCCCGATCAGGGCCTTGAGGTTCTTGACCAGATGGTTGCCACCGACGTCGGTCTCCAGGTGCGCCCGCAGGAAGGCCGCGTGCCGGCCGAGGTCGGCGCGGACGGCCGCCTCGGCCGCACCGCCCCGCGCGAGCGGCTCGAACAGCCCGCACAGCGTCCACGCGCGCAGGGAGGCGACATAGGGCGCCCACGCGGTGCCGGCGCCCGGCGGCACAAGCCTGCGGCCACGGCGTGTAACGAATTGTCCGCCGGGGGTCGCCGTGGCGTCCCGGCTGCTGTCGATCAGCGTGGCGGCCCGCCATGACGTGTACAGCCGGGCGAAGACGGCCCGGGCCTCGTCGCGGTCACCGTGCGCCGTCAGCGTCCAGGCCCAGTCCCAGTAGTGCAGGTGGTAGCGCCACAGCAGCGGCGCGCCGTCCTGCGCCCAGTCGAGTTCGGCCGGGTCACCGTCCGGCACACGCAGCCGGCGGGTGTGGCCGAGCAGGGTCAGCGTCCCGTCGATCAGCTCGGCCGGGTCCGGCCAGGGCGCGGCGAGGCGGCCGTCGAACGGTACGAAGGCGGGCGGCCAGCAGCCGATCTCCGGGGCGGCCAGCCGCAGCAGCCGATCGGTCGTCCAGGGGAAACGCCGGGCGAAGGCCCGCTGGCCACGAAGCCGCACCCGGGCCGTGATCTGCCGTGGACGCAGGTGCCGGACGGTCCGCGCGTACCGGGTGGCCCGCGGGTACCGGCCCGGCCGCACACCCGTGGCCGCCACGGGGGAGGCAGCGGCCAGCGAACCATCTCCGGTGCCGGTGCCGGTGCCGGTGCCGGAGGCGGCGCTGCCTGCGGTACCGCTGCCGGCACGGGAACCGGGGGCGGCACTGGCCGGGCTGAGGCTCGGCGTCGGGTGGCCGGCGGCGCTGGCCACGGCCGTGGCCCCACGGTCTGCCGGCGGGCGCGGGTCGGTGACGTCACGCAGGCTTGTCACGTCAGCGGCGCCCTTCGGCCAGCAGCGCCGCCTCGGCCTGGATGCCCCGCGCGAACGGTCGTGGCGCGAAGCCGAGGTCGGCGGCCGCGTCGGTGATCGGGAACGCCTTGTCCTCGGCGAGCCGGGCGATCTGTTCGGCGCGTAGCCGTGGGCGGGCCGCCAGCCGTTCGTATCCGCGGGNGCCAGCCGTTCGTATCCGCGGGCCACGGCGAGCGTGGCGCGCAGCGGGAGCGGAACGGTGACGATCCGGCGCCCGACCGCGGCAGCGGCCTCCGCCACGATCGTCCGGAAGGTCAGCGCCTCCGGCCCGGCGAGGTTGTAGGCGCGGCCGACGCACACCTCCAGCCGGGCCGCGGCCAGCACGGCGGCGGCGAGATCGTCGACGTGGACGGGCTGTTGCAGGCGGCTGCCGCCACCGGGCAGGGGCAGCAGGGGGGAGCGGCGCAGCACGGCCAGCAGGCGAGCCATGTTCCGGTCGTCCAGACCTCCGTAGATCATGGTGGGGCGCAGGATCGTCCAGTCGAGACCGCTGCTGGTGATCATTTTTTCGGCGTCCGTCCGGATCCGCTTTGTCGCGGCCGGGAGCGTCGTGAAGATCGCGGTCGTGGAGATGAAGATCGCCCGGTGTAGCCCGGCCGCCTCGGCCGCCGACACGATCACGTCCGCGTGCCCGAAGCCGAGGGAGGCGAGGTTGACCAGGACGTCGCCCTTGGCGGCCTGGAACGCGGCGTCCACCGAGGCGGGGTCGTCGAGATCGCCCGCGACAACCTGCGCGCCCGCGCGCTCCAGAGCCTGGGCGGCCGCCGCGCCGCGGGCGAGCCCGACGACGTGATGCCCGTCCCGGACCGCGCCCGCGACCACCCGGCGTCCGAGGAATCCGGTTCCGCCGGTCACCAGCAGCCTCATGCGCGTCCTCGCTGCCCGGGGATGGCGGTCGTGATGTCAGGCGTGACGCCGGTCGTTCCGAAGGTGCCGGACGCGCCGGTTCCGCCGGTTCCGCCGGTTCCACCGGTTCCGCCGGTTCCACCGGTTCCGCCGGTTCCACCGGTTCCGCCGGGTACGCCGGGTNCCCGCCCGCCGGCAGAGGCGGCAGGGGTATCGACAGGAGCGGTTCGGTTACAGGCTGGGATGGTTCGTCTGCTGGCCGGCGCGGCTCACCAGCCGGCCGGGACGGTCTGGGCGGTCCGGTCGCCGGTCGGGACGGTCCGGGCGGTCCGGCTGCCAGTCGGGGTGGTGGCACCGGTGGCCAGCACAACTCGGCGGTGTCGTCCACGGGGCGCGGACGTTGTCGCGGAATGGTGACCGTACGGCCCGTCACCTCCTCGAGGAGGTGACGGTAGCGGCGGGCGAGCGCCTGACGGTCGAAACGCGCCACCACACAGGCCCGGCCCTGTGCGCCCATGGCGGCGCGCCGGGCCGGGTCCGCGGCCAGGGCGCGGACCGCCCGGGCCAGCGCCGACGGGTTTTCGGGTGGGACGACGACCCCGCCCGCCTCGGAGAGGATCCGGGCGGCCTCACCGGCGAGCGCGCCGATGACCGGCCGGCCGGCGGCGAGCAGCTCGAACATCTTCGACGGGATGAAGGTGGCGAACAGCGGCACGTCCCGCAGCGGGACCAGGCAGATGTCGGCCGCGGCGACGATGGCCGGCACCTCGTCGCGGTTGACCGCGGGCAGCATGGTGACGTTGGTGAGCCCCAGCTCGGCGACCCGGTCGGCGACCCGCCCGCGATCGGCCCCCTCGCCGACGAGGGCGACGTGCACCGGATCCCGGGCGAGTTCGGCCGCGGCGTCCACCACCGAGACCAGCCCCTGGGAGATGCCGTGGGCGCCGATGTAGAGGACGAGCGTGTCACCGGGGCGCGCGCCGAGCCTGGCACGTAGCGTCCGGGACGCCTGCTCCGCCGAGGAGGAACCGACCGGGGGCGACGCGGCCGGCGGGCCCAGCGGCTCCGTTCGGGGCGCAGGCTTTGCCGCGACCGGCGGTGCCGGCGGGGCCGGGAGGGCTGGCGGTGCTGGCGGGGCCGACGGGGCCGGCAGAGCCGCCGGTGTGGCCGGGCTGAACCGGCTCAGGTCGGCTCCGTTGTGGATCGTGTGGACCTTGCCGGCGGGAATGCCGCGTCCGACGATGTCGTCCCGGAAGCCGTCGGTCACGGTGACGACGGCGTCGGCGGCCCGGTAGGCGGCCATCTCCAGCCGTTCGAGCGCGGCTATGACCCGGCGGTCGCGCAGCACGCCGAGCTGTACGAAGATCGCCGGCCACAGGTCGCGGACCTCGACCACCAGGCGTGCGCGCCGCAGCCGGGCCAGCAGCCACGCCGAGCCGAGCGGGAAGAAGGTCGGGGACGAGACGACCACCACGTCGGCCGCCCCGGCCGCCCGCCCGCCCAGCAGCACGCTGGTCACCGTGAACGACAGGTGTGACAGGGTCCGGCGGGCGATTCCCTCGTTCGGGGTGGCGTACAGCCAGGTCCGTATCACCCGGTAGCCGTCGCGTCGCTCGATCCGCCGCCACGCGCCGCGGTACTCCGGCGGCACGACGCCGGTGGGGTGGTTGGGCATCCCGGTCAGGACCGTGACGTCCAGGCCGTCCGCCGCCCAGGCTCGGGCCGTCTCGGCGAGGCGGGCCTGTGGGGCGCCCACCTCGGGCGGGAAGTAGTGGGTGATCAGGAGTACGCGCAGCGGCCGACGGCCCGCGGTATCGGCCGCCGCTGTCGGTCCTACCGCTGCTCCTGTTGGCCTTGTTGGTCCTGCTGGTCCGGTCACCGCAGCCACCTCGGCGCTGCGCACGCGATGCGGGCGAAGTTCACGGTTGGCTCCCAGGTGCGAGTGAGTACGAGATGGCTACGAGATGGCGTGGAAAACGTGCAGTCGGCGCGACAGAGCTTATCGTAATCGAACAGATACGATCCGTGTATACACGTCCGGCGTGGCGACGATATGGTCACCTGGAGTAATTAGATCTGGTGGGCTGCTGGATCCCATGGATCCCGTAGGCAGTGGCTCCCGCGGGTAAAGGAACCCCGCGGACAGCGGGGCCGGCCGGCGGTGGATGCGGTGGCCGCCAGCCCGGCCGCCAGCCGATCCGGCCGCCAACCGGTCCGGCGGCCGGCCCGACGCCTCGAGCAGGGAGTCCCCTCGTGCATGTCCTCTTCGTTGCCGGTGCCCGGCCCAACTTCATGAAGGTCGCGCCGGTCCTGGCCGCGGCCGTGGAGCGCGGTGCCGCCACCACGCTCGTGCACACCGGTCAGCACTACGACGCCGCGATGAGCGGGGTGTTCTTCGACGAGCTCGGCCTGCGGGCCCCCGACCACTTCCTCGACGTCGGCTCGGGCAGCCACGCCGGCCAGACCGCCGGGGTCATGACGGCCTTCGAGCCGCTGCTGGCCGCCGTCCGCCCGGACGTCGTCGTGGTGGTCGGCGACGTCAACTCCACGCTCGCCTGCGCGCTGGTCACGGCCAAGTCCGGCATCCCGCTGGCGCACGTCGAGGCCGGGCTGCGCAGCCGGGACTGGGCCATGCCCGAGGAGGTCAACCGGGTGGTGGTCGACCGGGTCTCCGACCTGCTGTTCGTCACCTCGCCGGACGCCGCCGGCAACCTCCGCCGGGAGGGCTACCGACCCGACCAGACACACCTCGTCGGCAACGTCATGGTCGACACCCTGTTGGCGAACATCGAGCGCGCGCGGGCCCGGCCGACCCTGCCCCGGCTCGGGCTGCACACCGGCGGATACGGGCTGGTGACCCTGCACCGCCCGGCCAACGTCGACGACCCGGACGTCCTGGCGGGGCTGCTCGGCGCGCTCGGGAAAGTCGCCGAGCAGTGTCCCCTGGTGTTCCCCCTGCATCCCCGGACCCGGGCTCGGGTCGAGGGGCGGCTGCCGGCGGGGGTGACCACGCTCCCGCCGGCCGGTTATCTCGACTTCCTCGCCCTGCAGGCCGGCGCCCGGGTCGTCCTGACGGACTCGGGCGGAGTCCAGGAGGAGACGACCGTCCTGGGCGTCCCGTGCCTGACGCTGCGCGACACGACAGAGCGCGCGATTACTGTCACCGAAGGTACCAATCAGGTCATCGGTACCGATCCCGAACGGGTTGTGGCGGTGGCGACCGAGGTGCTCGCCCGCCCCCCGCGGCCACGGCGGCCCGCGCTGTGGGACGGACGCGCCGGTGAGCGGATCGTCGAGATCCTGCTCGCGGGCGACTACGGCGGCCACGGACGCCGGCCGACCGACATCACCGCTCGGACCGCTCCGCCGAACGCCGCTCCCGCGAGCGTGCCCCCGCGAAGCGTCGCAGCCCGGGGCAGGTGAGCGCCCCGCGCGCCGCGCCCGGGGCAGACCACGCTGTGACCTCTCCAGCAGACCACGCCGTGGGTGTTGCTGGCCGACTGTGTCCGACGGCCGTCGAAACAGCCGTGAAATGCCTGCTAGCAGGCTGAACAGCCCTGTTCCGGAAGCTGAAGTTCATCCATACCGGGCGAGTCCGACGCGTTACTCTCGGACCGCCTGCCAAGAGCACCCAAGTCCGGATTTCAGGGGAATCGATGCCTGTAGACATCAGCGGCCGCGCCGGCCGGGATCCCGCCAGCAGATCATCAGTCCAATGGTGACGTTGTTCGTGCCCGAGCGGTGGACCCGGCACCGGGCCCCGGACGGACGCGCGACGCGGGACCGGCTGTCCCGCCGACCGGTTCGCCCGGTCGCGGATCCGATCGGCCGCATGGTCGGCCGCGTCACCGATCCGGCGCGGCGGCAGTGGCCGTCCGCGCACGCCGTCCTGTCATGTCCGCTCCGGCCGCGGGCTGTCGTGGCCACCCTGGTCGGCTGGACAGCGGCCTCGACGTCGCTGGTGTGTTGGACGGCCCTGTATACCGAGGCCGGTCTGTGGATGGTCCTCTCGGCGTGTTCGCTGATTCTGGTCGTGATCACGGCGACCATGCTGTCGCTGTGCCGTATGCGAGAAAATCGCGTCGGCGAGTTCGCGGGTACCGACGAGCTGACCGGCCTCGCCAATCGGCACGGATTTCTCGGCCAGGCCGCGCGTCTGTTCGAGGAACATTCCAACGGCTGCCCGGCGCGCTGCCGGGACCCGGACCCGAACCCGGGCTCGGACCAGGAGCCGGACCGGGACCAGAAGGACGCGGGACGCCCTGGCCGCGCTTCCGGCGCGTTACTACTGATCAATATCGACCGTTTCCGAGAGATCAACAGCAGCCTCGGCCACGAGCAGGGCGACCGGCTGCTGATCGAGGTGGGCCGGCGGGTCCGCAAACTGGGACGCGCCGGCAACCTGGCGGCAAGGATCGGCGGAGACGAGTTCGCGCTGCTGCTGCGCAACACGGGCGCCGAACGGGCACAGGCCGCGGCGGCCGGCGTCCGCNGGCGGCCGGCGTCCGCGACGTCCTCCGGGAGCCGTGCACGCTCGCCGGCACGCCGGTACCGGTCGAGGCGAGCATCGGCATCGCGATCGCTCCCGATCACGGCCAGGACGTGCCCGAACTCCTGCGCAACGCCACCTCCGCCCTGGGCGAGGCGAAGAAGTCGTCCACGGGCCACCGGGTGTACGACTCGAGCTGTGCCCGGCCCGGCCCGGCCCGGCTGCGGCTGCGCGCCGAACTGCGCACCGCCCTGCGCAACGGGGAGATCGAGCCGTACTACCAGCCCAAGGCCGACCTGCGCACCGGCCGGGTCACCGGGATGGAGACGCTGGTGCGCTGGCGGCATCCCGTCGACGGGATTCGCACGCCCGACACCTTCCTCCCCGACATCCAGGCCGCCGGCCTGATGCCCGTCATGACCAGGCAGATCCTCACCAGAGCGCTCGCGGACTGCGCACGCTGGCACGCCGCCGGCGCTCGGCTGTCGGTGTCGGTGAACGTGCCCGCACCCGTGATCGTCGACCCCGGTTTCGTCCCCGGCGTGCACGAAGCCCTCAGCGAGGCGGGTGTCCGCCCGTCCGCGCTCTGCGTGGAGATCACCGAGGACTCCCTGATGATGCAGCGGGAGCGCGCGCAGCACACCCTCGCCCGGCTGCGCGCGCTCGGCGTGCGGGTCAGCCTCGACGACTATGGCAGTGGCTACTGCTCCCTGGCCTACCTGCGGGATCTCCCCGCGGACGAGCTCAAGTTGGACCGTGCCTTCCTGCGGGACGTCGAGCGCAACCCCGCGGCCGGGGAGATCGTCCGATCGACGCTCGCCCTGGCGCACACCCTGCGCCTGCGGATGGTCGCCGAAGGCGTCGAGACGGCCGGGTCATGGGCGCTGCTGGCGGCCTGGGGATGCGACGAGGCGCAGGGTTACTTCATCTCGCCGCCCATGGTCGGTGAGCGGGTTCTGCCCTGGCTGCGGCAGTGGACTCAGCAGGCCCGCCCACCCCAGCAGGTCCATCCGTCCCGGCCGGCGCCGGTACCGCCGTCCGCGCCGCCATCATCGGTGCCGCTGGTGCCATCGTCGCCGGTGGAGCCGGTGCCGTCACAACCGCCGCTGTCGCGAGGGCTGCCGCCGTCGCAACCGCTGTCGTTGCCGCAGACGCAACCGTTACCGATGCCGTCGTCCAGAACACCAGTTATGTAACCACAAGTAACTATGCGGACGACGGTACCCGTGGGTGGGCGACGGCCGCTGGGGAAGATCGCTGTCTGTTTGTCGTCGGGTACGCTTAACGGCCGAAAAAGCGTACTCAACGACCAGCAGGCCCGGATCAGGCCAGATCCGGATCTGGCCTGATCCGGGCCACGCTCGGTGCGGACGGTTGCGGACGCCGTCTGCCGCGCTGTCCGCATCACCGGGCGATGCCGCTCGCGGCACGGGCCAGCAGCTCCAGCGGCTGGGCCAACGCCTCGCCGATCTGTTCGGCGCACATCCGGAACGTCTCGACCGTCGATCCGATCGGGTCGGGGATGTCGTCGTCAGCGGGAGTCGCGGGACGGCGGAGGCCGCGGCGGGCCAACGCGCGGGAGACAAGGGCCTGGCCACACATCCGGATCGTCTCCGGGGTCGGGGGCAGCGGCTCCCGGCGGAGGGGGTCGGTGGCCGGCCGGGCTCCGCCCAGGTTGCGGGCCCCGCCCGGGTAGGCGGTGCCCGGGCTGATGTCGGCGGGTGTGAGCCCGGCGGTCACCCGGGCGAACTCCCGCAGGGTGAAGGTACGGCTGACGGTCTTCGGCGCGGTCGTCACGACGGCCGCGCGGTGCCCGCGCTCCGCGCACAGCACCAGATCGGCGCTGTCGAGCAGCCCGACGTGCAGGCGGCGGGTGGTGAAAGCACGCGGATCGAGACCACGGCCGGCCAGGACGGACGCGGCGTGCGGGTGGATGGGCGTGCCGTCATGTGCGCTGGTACCGGCGCTGGTGACGGTCACCCCGGGTGCGGCGGCGGTACCCAGCGCCTCCTGTAACAGCGCGGTGGCGAGGTACTGGGCCATCGGCGATCGACACAGGTTCCCCGTGCACACGATCAGGATGTGCCACGGTGCCGCGGGGCCGGCGGGCCCACCCGTGCCGGGCGTGCGGGCGGCTGTCATCGCGGCGCGGAGATTCTCGTGATCATTGTGGTTGTTGCCGTTCGGGGCTGTCACACCGCGGGGGTGGTGTTGTGCAGGGCTTCGCCGTGTCCACTCATCTTCGGGTTCGTGGCCCGGTGCCGGCCGGGCGCGGCGGCGCCGGCCCGGGGCTGTCGCCGCCTGCCGTCGAGGTAGCGGGGGAGCAGCAGATACATCCGGACGAGCAGGACGGCGGCGATGCCGGCGGCCACCCGCGC
>NZ_JWIO01000009.1:74542-77939 GCF_001017755.1 Protofrankia coriariae | reverse complement strand
GGCCACCCGCGCCGCCAGGTCGGCACTGTAGATCACGATGCCGAGGCCGGCGGTCGCCGCGGTGACCGAGGAGACCGCGAGCGTCGCGCGGGTGTGCGACCATCCCGCTACCGTGAGCAGCTGGTACACGTGGCCGCGGTGCGGCGCGTACCAGAGCTGGCCGGAGCGCACCCGCCGCAGCAGCGTGCAGGAGGTGTCCGCGAGGTAGACCAGCAGCGGGGCGACGACGGCGTCGGGCCGCACACCGTGCGCGACGGCCAGCAGCGTCAGCACGGCGATCAGCGCGCCAAGGGCGTAGCTGCCCACGTCGCCGAGAAAGATCCTGGCCCGCGGGAAGTTGTAGGGGCCGAAGCCGAGCGCGGCCCCGGCCGCCATGGCCCCGCCGTAGGTGAGGAAGTCCAGGCCGCTGCGGTGCCCGATGACAGCGAAGGCCACGCCGGTCAGCAGGGTCTGGGCCGACGAGATCCCGTTGATCCCGTCCATGAAGTTGAAGGCGTTGGTGAAGCCTGCGATCCACACCAGCGCCGCGCAGGCGGCCAGCGGGATGACCGCGACCGGCAGGTCGGGCGGTGCCACGGCGACCCAGGCGACGATCGTCAGCGCCGCCGCGATCATCTGTAGGCCGAGTCGGCGGAGCGCGGCCACGCCATGGGTGTCCTCGGCGAGGCCGAGCAGGCCGAACAGCGACGCCGCCACCACCACGGTGAACAGCTCGGCGGGGGCGTCCACGGCCGGGTCGATGATGGGTACCAGCATGCCGGCGAACAGGCCGAGGGCGATGGCCACTCCGCCGCCCCGGCAGGTGGGCACCAGGTGTGACGATCGTTCGGTCACGGCGTCCATGACGGCCAGGCGCCGCATGCCCGCGATCACGGCCGGTGTCGTGACCGCGGTGATCAGGAGTGCGATGGCTGCCGAAAGCGCCACGTCGTCCACCGCCTTGGGATGGTCCGGAGGGTCCTTCGCCGTCGCCGGCACGGAAAAATCATGGCCGTGCCGCTGGTGGCCAGCTGGATCCGAGTCTGATCGAAGATCGAAAGATGGCTACATTAAGTAGTAGAGAGACTACTACTAGTGTGGATCGGTGTTCGTCATGTCGCGTCCGACATCGGCATCGGCGCCGGCATCGGCATCGGCGCCGACGCCGCCGGCATCGGCGCCACGGCGGGATGCTGGCATCGTGACCGCCGATGTCGGTGTCGCGCCGCTCGTCCACGCGGGGGTCCGTGTCGGATGCCCGTCGGGTGCCATCTGGTGGCGGTCTTCAGGTTGTGACGCGACACGGGGCATGCTTCCGCTTTGACCTCGATTCGATATGTCACTCTCTGCTTATGAATATTTACGGAAAGCTCGTCGTGGTGGGGCAGGGCTACGTGGGTCTGCCCCTGGCGATGCGGGCCGTCGAGGTCGGCTGGTCCGTGGTCGGGATCGAGGTGGACGAAGGGCGGGTCAAACGGCTGAGCAACGGTGAGTCCTACGTGGAGGACATCCCGAGCCTGGCCGTCTCCGAGGCCATCGACAGCGGCCGCTACCGGGCGTCATCGAACTATCAGGACGCGTCCGAATTCGACGTCGCGGTGGTGACCGTCCCGACCCCGCTGCGTGAGGGCATCCCGGATCTTTCCTACATCGAGAGCTCCGGGCGCAGCCTCGGGCCGTTACTGCGGCGGGGAGCCACCGTGATCCTGGAGTCCACGACCTATCCCGGCACCACCGACGAGCTGTTCGGGCCGCTGCTGGAGGAGACCTCGGGACTCGCCGCCGGGGAGTCGTTCTTCCTCGGCTACTCGCCCGAGCGGATAGACCCCGGCAACCCGAGCTGGAACCTGGTCAACACCCCGAAGGTGATCTCCGGCATCGACGAGCGGTCCCTGCGGGCCGTGCGGGCGTTCTACGACTCGATCGTCGAGACGACCGTGCCGGTGGCCTCGGTCCGCACCGCCGAGCTGACCAAACTGCTGGAGAACACCTTCCGCCACGTCAACATCGCCCTGGTGAACGAGCTGGCGATGTTCGCCCACGAGCTCGGGGTCGACGTGTGGGAGGCGATCGAGGCGGCGTCCACCAAACCGTTCGGCTTCCTGCGCTTCACCCCCGGCCCCGGGGTCGGCGGGCACTGCCTGCCCATCGACCCCTCCTACCTGTCGTGGCGGGTACGGCGCAGCCTCGGGCGCAGCTTCCGTTTCGTCGAGCTCGCCAACGACGTCAACGACCACATGCCCGACCATGTCGTGCGCCGGGTTCTGGAGATGCTCAACCGCCGGCGCAGCGCGGTCAACGGCAGTCGCATCCTGCTGCTCGGGCTGGCCTACAAGAAGAACACCGGTGACGTCCGGGAGTCCTCGGCGGTGCGGGTCGCCGCGCTGCTCGCCGGGCTCGGCGCGGACGTGCGGGCCGCGGACCCGCACGTTGACGCCTCCTGCCTGCCGTCGGGTGTCGCCCTGGTCGAGGCGGACGCCGAGGAGGTCGCCGCCGCCGATCTCGTGATCGTCCTGGTCGACCATGACGCGTTCTCCCGGGAGCTGGTGGCCCGCCGCGCCCGCGCCGTCCTCGACACCCGCTGCTGGCTACCCACCCAGCGCTCGGGACACCACGACGCCGCACCGCCCGCCACCGCCGAGGTCGAACTCCTCTGACCCAACCCGACGACGGCCAGCCGCGGCAATCAACAGCCAGGTGGATGATGGCCGAGCGGCGCTCGGCGAGTGACGCGTACAGGTGTACGTACAGGTGTAACAGCCATGCGGTGGACGCGGACCGAGCCGAGCCTGGAGCGCCGGTCAGGTAGCCATACGTATCCGTTACGAACGGCGTGGCCAGCGTGGCCGGCCAGGGAGCGGCCGGCCAGGGAACAGCCCGGACCGGTGGGCCGCGCGGAGCCCGCTCGACGTGCGGTTCGCGATTCTGGCAGCTCTACCTCGTAAGAATGAGTGCGGAAACGGCTGCTACAGCAACCACTTACATACTCGTTCTGGTGATCGCGAGGCGTAACAGGCTGTCGCGCAGGTGCATGGGGAACAGGACGCACGTGTCGAGCAGTGCGGCGAAGGTCATGGTGCTTCCGTGCGGCGGTAGGGCCTGTCGGTCGCGCGGTAGCCGTCGAGCTCCTCGGCGAGGGCGACCAGTTCGTCCATGGCGGCCTCGCGTGCGGTTCGTCGCCGTTCCTGGTAGGAGAGCACGTCACGCAGGAGGACTCGGCGGTGACGGCCTGGCTGGGTGTAGGGGATCCGCCCGTCGTCGAACATCCTGACCAGGGTGGGACGGGAGACGCCGAGAATGTCGGCGGCTTCCTGCGTGGTCAACTGTTGGTGGTGGGGTGCGATGGTGACCGCCTGGCCGTGGGCCATGGCGAGCACGACGTGTTGGAGCACCTCGTAGACGGCCGCCGGTAGCGGGG
>NZ_JWIO01000009.1:72770-74529 GCF_001017755.1 Protofrankia coriariae | reverse complement strand
GGCCGCCGGTAGCGGGGTGCGCGATCCGTCGGGTCCGATCAGCTCGGCGTGGCTCTCCGCATGGCTGACCTGTCCGATGAAGGCGACCAGATCGTCGAGGGACTCGTCTGGGGGAAGGACGGTGCGTTCGGTGACTCCAGCGTCCATGATCTTCCACTTCCCGTACCGGCGTAGCCAAAATTCGAACGAATCGAAAGACGGTATGGATCAGTTCGCTGGGACGGCACCGCGGATGTTGATGTGGGCGAAGGTATCCGCGGGCTGCCCGTCCCAGCTCTGGTCGCACACTGGCACGTGGTTGCTCCGGGTCGCCGTGTAGCCCATTCCGATCTGTCCTGATCGCCCCGGTTAGAACTGTCGGACCCCCGCGATACAACAGCGGGCAGACCGGGCTGATCGGTAGCGACCGGTCGGTGACGGCCGGTCGAGCGACGGAGGTCGATGAACGGTGGCGACGGGTGACGAGGAGCGGCGCAGCACAGGACGGGTCGGGGCGCCCGTCCCGCCCCGGGCGCTGGCGAAGGTGCCTTTCGTCGAGCTGGCCGACGGACGGCTGCAGGGGGTCGTGTCGAGCGGCTCGGACATCGAGCGGGTGTACGTCTCGTCGATCGCAGCCGGAACGCACGCGTACTACTGCAGCACGAACAACAACCGGCCCTGCGGCGGGCTCAACACCTGGGCGATGTGCAAGCACCTCCAGGCGCTCGTCGACGCGGCGGTGCTCCAGTACGGGGCGGACCGGGTCGCGCGCTACCTGCGCGCCGACGTCGGCGACGGCGCGGCGTCGGCCACCGGCCTGATCGCCGGCCTGAGCGGGCAGCAGGAGAAGCAGCCCGCGGCGACCGTCTTCAGCGGCTTCCTACGACATCTCGGCTACCTGGAGCGGCCCGACATCGCCGGGCCCGTTCCCGAGCTCGACTGGTTCCCGGCGGAACGGGCGGTGCTGTAGATGCGCGCGACTCAGCTGGGTGCGCTGACCGGGTCCGTGCCCGGGGGCGTCCAGGCGACCCTCGCGGTGGTGGACGGGTTCGACGACGCTCTGGCCGACGGCCTCGGCCGGCTGAGCCCGTCGGCCGTCGACGCGCTCGAGGCCCTGGCGGGCGCGGTAGCGGCGACCCCGCTCGGCCCGCGGGCCGCGGAGGCCGTGGAAAAGATCGTCGTCGGGTCGGCCGGTGACGACGCGCTGGTGGCGTTGGCCGGTGCCCGTGCCGCGCTCCTCGGCGCCGCACACGACGCGCTGCTCACGGGCTTCGACATGGCGCTCGGTCGAGACCGGCTGACCTGGGACGCCGGGCCGGAGGGGAACGGGCTGCCGGCGGCCGGCGCGTCCGGGCCGGAGGGGAACGGCGTGCTCGCCGGCTGCCGGTCGTGGCTGCGCGAGCTGGCGATCACCGGCTGGCGCGGCGTCGACGACGAGCTGGTCTCGTCGAGCTCCCGGGCGCGCGAGGCCGCGTGGGCCGAGGCGGGCCTGCGCCGGCTGGCGGTGCTCGTCGACGGCCTGGCCACCGAGCTGCGGGCCTCCTGCCCGGTGGAGGCCGCGGCGCGGCTTCCGGTCCGGCGCTGGGCCGACCTGTGGACGCGCGCCCAACTGCTCGCCTGGCGAGGTGGCTGGACACCGGACGCGGACACGGCGGAGCGGGTGTCCGGTCGGCTGCTGGTGCTCGGCGCCGAGATCGCCGAGCACGACACCGCTGTCCGACTCCAGGTACACGGGATCCTCGAGGCCACCGGCGGCGCGGACGCGCCGCCACGGCTGGGG
>NZ_JWIO01000009.1:63113-72764 GCF_001017755.1 Protofrankia coriariae | reverse complement strand
GCCACGGCTGGTGCGCGCCGGGGTGACCGCCGCGAAGGTGGACACGATCGTCGGGCCTGCGCTGTGGCACCTGCTGAGCGCCTACCCGGTCCTGCTGGGCGCGCTCGCCGAGCACCGCGCGGTCGAGATCGTCGAGATGGCGCTGCTCGAGGGCTGCGACCTGGTGTGGCGGGAGGACGCGGCGCGGCTCGCCGACGCGGCGGACCCGTTCGTGACCGCCCGGGTCCTGCTCGGGAGGGCGGTCGCGCCGGCCGCGGTGCCGCTGGACCGCCACCCCGTCCGGATCGCCGAGCCGGTGCTCGTGGAAGATTACGCGGCCGCGTTCGACGCCGAGCGGCGGACGGTCACGCTCGACCTGGGCGGGGCCGTCCTCGACGTCGACGTCAGCCCGGTCGTCGCGAACCCGGCGGCGAGCCATGGCCCGCTCACTCCCGAGCTGCTGGCCGCCTCGTCCGCCTGCCTCGGGCTGCTGCGCTGGGACGGCGGCGCCTGGCGGCTGCGCCCACTCGCGGCCCAGGCCGTGGTCAGGCGTAAGCCGGCGGCGGTGCACGTCGGTGACTGGGCCCTCGGGGTCACCGATCCGAAGATCGAGAAGGCGCACGCCAGGAACGGCGACACGGTGGCTGTCCTGCGTGAGCGCGCCGGGAGGCTGCTGCGCAAGTGACCGCATCCACGAACGTGACCCGGCAGATCCGGCAGACCCGGCAGACCCTGGCGGGGGAGGCCGGCCCGTTCGACACGGTCGCCGAGAACCGGCGCCAGGTCCTGTACTGGCGGCTGCTCTCCCGGATCTTCGCCGTGGACGAGCAGCTCGCGCTGGAGTCGGCGAGCCTGGCGATCGTCGACGATCTCGACCTGCCGGCCGCTCTCCTGGACCCGGCCGTCTCCGTCGACACCGTCGTGCAGCGCTTCCCCGCGCTCGCCGCCGATCTGCTGGGCCTGCTGGGCCAGGGCAGCGAGACCGCGAACAGCGAGACCGTGGACGACGAGGTCGCGAACGACGGGACCGGAGGAGAAGACGACGCGGTCGAGACCGACGTCGCCCTGGCCGGGAGCGGGCCGCCGCCAGCTGGTGGCGCGACGGCCGACGGCGGCGCGCCCGCGGCTGAGGCGGTGGGCGGGGCGGCGGAGCCGTCGGGCGGGGCCGGCGGGGCTGGCGCGGCGGCCGAAACGGGCACGGGGGTCGGAATGGACGAGGTGCGGCGCGCCGTGCTGGTCTCCAAGCTGCTGCTCAACGTGTTCGCGACCGGGTCGGGCAGCGTGTCGGCGACCCAGCTGTCCGGCTGGCAGTCCGACGCGGAGTGGCTGCGGCGGGCGCTCGGGCCGGGGGCCGGCGCGGGAACGGGCACCGGCGACGGCTTCGAGCTGAACGGCACGCTCGCCGACGTCGAGGCCGATCTGGTGCGCCGCATGCACCTGCGCGAGGTGCTGGCGAACAACGCGCTCGCCAGCCGGCTCATCCCGAGTATGTCGCTGGTCGAGCAGTTGCTGCGTGACAAGCACAACCTGTCCGGCGTCGCGCTCGCCAACGCGAAGGCGCTGATCCGCCGGTTCGTCGACGAGGTGGCCGAGGTGCTGCGCACCCAGGTGGAGAAGGCGAGCGTCGGGACGATCGACCGCTCCGTGCCGCCGAAGCGGGTGTTCCGCAACCTCGACATCGACCGCACGATCTGGAAGAACCTGCCCAACTGGAACGCCGAGGACCAGCGCCTCTACGTCGACCGGCTGTACTACCGGCAGACCGCGCGGCGCACCACGCCGGCCCGGCTGATCGTGGTCGTCGACCAGTCGGGCTCGATGGTCGACGCGATGGTGAACTGCACGATCCTGGCGTCGATCTTCGCCGGGCTGCCCAGGGTGGACGTCCACCTCGTCGCCTACGACACCCGCGCGCTCGATCTCACCCCCTGGGTGCACGACCCGTTCGAGGTCCTGCTGCACACCCGCCTCGGCGGCGGCACCGACGGCACGGCCGCGATGACGCTCGCCCGTCCGAAGATCACCGATCCGCGCAACACGGTGCTGGTGTGGATCTCGGACTACTACGAGTCCCACGTCGAGCAGCTGTTCGCCTCGTTCGAGGCGATCCACCGCTCGGGCGCGAAGTTCATCCCGGTCGGGTCCGTGAACAGCTCCGGCCAGGCGAGCGTGAACCCCTGGTTCCGGCAGCGCTTCAAGGACCTGGGGACGCCGGTCATCTCCGGTCACATCCGCAAACTCGTCGTCGAGCTGAAGAACTTCCTGGCCTGAGGACGGCCGGCGCTGTCACCCCGCGCGCCGTGCCTTCCCAGCGTCCTTTCCCTCCCCCATAATCCCTCCCCCGCAAGCCGACACCGCAGGAGAACCTCGATGACCGAGATGCTGCGTGCCCCCGCCGAGGTCAAGTACGCCGACGAGCTGGACTGGCTGGAGTCCGTCGACGACGGGCCGAAGCCCTACTCGTGGCGGCTGAGCCCGCGCATGGTCCGGCTGTTCGTACTCGGCTCCCAGAAGTCCGACAAGCTGGGCCGCCAGGTCGACCAGAAGTGGTTCGGTGACGCCAGCCTGGTCGAGCGCGCCGTCGTCACCCTCGCCTCCGACCGCGGTCTGCTGCTCATCGGCGACCCGGGGACCGGCAAGAGCTGGCTCGCCGAACTGCTCGCCGCCGCCATCAGCCGCGACTCGACACTGGTCGTGCAGGGCACCGCCGGTACCACCGAGGACCACATCAAGTACTCGTGGAACGTCTCGATGGTGATCGCCCAGGGGCAGTCCCGCGAGTCGATGATCCCATCGCCGATCATGACGGCGATGGAGCGTGGCGTCATCGGCCGCTTCGAGGAGCTGACCCGCTCGACCAGCGACGTCCAGGATGCGCTGATCTCGATCCTCTCCGAGAAGTACGTGTCCATCCCCGAGCTGGACAACGACAACGTCGTGTTCGCCAAACCCGGCTTCTCGGTCATCGCGACGGCCAACAGCCGGGACCGGGGCGTCAACGACCTGAGCTCGGCGCTCAAGCGGCGCTTCAACTTCGTCCGGATCCCCGTGGTGACGAACAGGCGCAGCGAGGCGGACATCGTCCGGTTCCGCACCGCCGAGCTGCTGCGCCGCCACCAGATCGAGCTCGACCTCCCACCGACCCTGCTCGACATCCTGCTGCAGAGCTTCGCCGACCTGCGCACCGCCGCCGCGTCGGCGACCAGCGACGACGAGAAGCTCGAGTCGGCGCTGTCCACGGCCGAGCAGATCGGCGTCCTGGAGGACGCGATCCTGCACAGCCAGTTCTTCGGCGAGAAGCAGCTGCACGCCGGCACGCTGGCGAGCTCACTGGTCGGCTCCCTCGCCCGGCGCAGCTCCGAGGACCTCGCCATCCTCAACAAGTACCTGCACGGCGTGGTCGAGCCACGGGGCAGGAAGGACGGCGGCCTGTGGCCCGAGTTTCTCGAGGGCGGGCGCCAGGCGATCGCCGTCCTGTCCTGAACATGGCGACGGAGAGGAGCCGGGACGCCATGAGCACCCTCGCCGACGACGGGCTGGCCGACGACGGGCCGGCCGGCGTCGCGCTGGCCGGTGACGCGCTCGCGGGCGTGCCAGGTGGGCCCGCGGCGGACGGCGCCGTGGCGGCGGGCCTGGACGGGCCGTTCGGCCAGCTGCGGGCGCGGCTGGTGGACGCCGCGGCGGCTTTCGCCGCGGATTCGGCCGCGCTCGCCGAGATCCTGGCGGGCCTGGTCGACGACGTCGCCTGGGCGCTGGCCGAGCCGCTGGAGATCTTCCCGGTCTGTCACCACTCGCCGGCCTCCGCCCTGGCGATGGCCCGGCGGCTGCGGGAGAAACGGCCCAGGGTCATCTACCTGGAGCTCTGCGAGGACCTACGGCCGATCCTCGGCGAGCTGCGCAACTGCCGGCTGCCGGTCGCCCTACAGGCCTTCGCCCACGAGCTCGAGGGTTTCCCCGCCGGCGTGGGGCCGCTGAGCGTGGTCGCCCCGATCACCGAGGCGTCGGCCGAGCACCAGGCGATCGCCTACGCGCTCGAGACGCCGGACGTCGAGCTCGTGCTCGTCGACTGGTCGGCCGACCACCTCTTCCAGTGGGAGAACCACCACCGGCCGGACCGGGCCGACGGACCCCCGGGCCCGGCGCCGACGGGCACGGGCGAGCCGGACCATGGTGGCCCGGACCAGGACGGTGAGGAGGCGGCGCTGCACGGCGACGCCGTCGGCGTCGAGCTCGGCGACCTGCGGCCCCGGTTCGCCGAGCTCGAGGAGTTCCTGTTGCGCCACGGCCGGGTCCGGCACTGGTCCGAGTGGTGGGACCAGTACGTCGAACAGCCGCTCTCAGACGCCGACCACGGCACCTACCGGCAGGCCCTGGCGCTCGTCGGCAGCCTGTTCCGCCGGCTCACCCCGGCCGGGGACGGCAGGCTCGCCCGCGACGAGGAACGCGAGCGCCACATGTGGACCCGGATTCGGGAGCACCTTGCGGCCTCCGGCACCGACCGCGACGACTGCCTGTACGTCTGCGGCGCCTTCCACGCCGTCAGCCGCGTTCCCGAGTTCGGCACGACACCCTCGTCGTCCGGCCCCGTTGAGCACAGCCAGGTCGAGCATGGCCAGATTGAGCACGGCCAGGCCGAGCACGGCCAGGAGGCCGCCGCGGCGCCGGTGGCGGGCTACGAGATCGGCCCGGTGACACCGACCAGGTGGCTGTACGGGCTCATCCCGTCCAGCAACTCCGCGATCGAGGCCCAGTTCGGGCTGGCCGGCGGCTCGGTGTCGATCGCCGCGGCGACGTGGGCGAAGGCGCTGGCCCGCTCGGGCGTCGCGCCGTTCCGGCTCGCCGGCCAGCCCGGCGCCAGCACAGCCAGGAAGGCCGGCGCCGGTGCCGCGAGGAAGGGCGGGCGGACTGCGAGGCCCCGGGCCGCCAGCCCGGCCGCGGGCAGCGCCAACAGCCCGGCCGCGGGCGGCGGGCCCGGGACGGACGCCGAGCGGCTGTCCGGCTTTCTGGAGCGCCCGCCGGCGCTGGACGGGATCGACGAGGACGAGCTGCTCGGCTGGTGCGTCGACATCGTCCGGCTGGCCCGCCGCAACGGCTACCTCGCCAGCACGGCCGACGCCATCGCCGTGTTCGAGACGTCGATCCTGCTCGCCGGCCTGCGCAACCGGGCCCGTCCCACGCCGTACGACTTCCAGGACGCCGCCGTCACCTGCATCGAGAAGGACGTCGTGCCCGGCCGGCGCGACGTGCGCCGGCTGTGCGAGATCCTGCTCGGCGGCGACCGGGTCGGCCAGGTCGGCTACGACGCCCTCCCGCCGCTGGCCCGCGACGTCCACGACCGGCTGACCCCGCTCGGGCTCGACCTGTCCAGACGCACGGTGCAGCGCGCCCTGCTCGACCTGACCGCTGCCCCTGAGCTCGCGCCCTGCTCCGATCTGCTGTGGATGCTGCGCTATCTGCTGCCCGACGGCGCCGTTCGCCCGATCCTCGGCGTTCGCCGGCTGGGGGAGCGGTCGACGCAGGAGAGCTGGGACCTGTCGATCGGTAAGCACCAGCGTGCGCTCATCGAGCTGGGCTACGAGGCGGTCACCGTCGAGCAGGCCCTGGAACAGCGGCTGCGCCGCACCGCCTGGGATCCGAAGGCCACCACGGCCGTCGCGCTCGCCGCCGTCGAGGACGCCGTCACGTTCCTCGGCAGCCGGCGGCTGGCCGACGAGCTCGGCGCCCACGCTGTCGAGTTGCTCACCGGCGAGCGGACGGTGGACGACGCGCCGGAGGTGCTGCGCCGGATCCGGCGGCTGCTCGACCACTACCGTGTCACCGAGCCGGCCGCCCTGCCAGAGTGGTGCGAGCGGTTCGTCAAGGAGGGCTACGCGCACTACTGCACCCTGCTGCCGACGGCGTTCACGGCCGACGACACCGGCGTGCGCCAGGTCGCCTCCATGCTCGGCTTCCTGCTGACGCTGGAGAACCTCGCGCTCGCGCTCGGCTGTGACCGGGCCCAGCTGGAGCTGGCCGTGCGTCAGTCCCACCCGCGGGAGCCCGAACGGACGGCGCTGCTGTGGGCCGCGCAGACCCGTCTCGGCCAGCTCACCCCGGCCGAGCTGCGGGCCCGCTGCGACGACCTGCTCACCAACCCGCTGGTCACTGGCGCGTTCCCGCGCTACCTGGCCGGCTTCGTGCAGGCTCTGGAGCCGGTGCCGACGCTGGCGCCGTTCGTCGTCGAGATCATGTCCAGGGCGTTCGCCCGCCTGCCGGACCGGGTTCTGCTCCCCTGGCTCCCGACGCTGATCACGACACTGCGCGACCACGCCGGCGAGCACATGCCCACGCTGGTGCGGGAGGCGGGCCGCACGTTCCCGGGGGCTCTTCCCGCGCTGGACGCGTGGACCGCCCCCTGGTCGTCCCGGCCGCCGGCCCCGGCGGCCGACGCCTCGACCGCCGGGGCGCGGGCCGGCGGGGCCGACGCGGCGCGGGCCGCGCGGCCGGCGGCCGGCCTGGTACCGGACCTGCTCGTCGCCCACCCGGCCACCACCGACGCGGTGGCGACGCTGCTCGGCCTCGCCCCGGCCTGGCCGGCGACCGCCGCGCCGGGCCAGCCCACGCCCGCCGGCCGAGACGACGGGGCCACCCGGGACGGGGCCATCCTGCTGCTCGACCGCTACCCGGAGACAGCGGCCGCGGTCACCGGCCTGCTCGCGCACTGACCATCTGAGCGCTGGCCATCTGAGCACTGGCCACAGGACGGGCCAGGCCACGCCGACTGCCGGCACGGCCTGGCCGGCGTCCTCGCTCGAGACACCACGGCGCCGCACCGGCTGTCACAGCCGAGATCGAACTTTCCCTGCTCCTGACTCGGCAACCACGCCAGCGGACAGCCACCGGACTCGGGTGGCGATCCGACGGCTCTCCAGACGTCGATCCATTCAGCGGGAGTTTCACCAAATAATACAATCACTGTATTTTCTGGATTGTCGGAACGGCTGACGACGGCGCGTGGGAGAGATGACGCGTGGAAGAACGGTATCTACCGCTTGTATATGTCATGTGTTCCGATCCACAGCAAGATCATGCGCGCATGTCCAGGCCGCACAGGTAACCCATACCGCCACAGAGCACGGCCGTTTCGCGCCCACGTCATCTTGTTGACACCGGGGAGAGACTGGTAACTCTTTACACGTAGTGAGGGATGGAACCGTCCGGCAGCCAGCCCTTCGTGGAACAGCGCCACCGCACGCCGGAATGCGGCCTGATCCACGGCGCTGAGTCGGTGGAACTCGGTGAGAAACCGGCTCCCCGGCTGGAAGGTGGGCATAACAAGCACGGTAACTGTTCCGTGCCACGAAAAAATTGCCGGGGATCAGCTGACCTGCGGGTGCTCGACAAGCTCGCCCAGCAGGTCGTCGAACGCCTGGAAGCCCATGCAGACGATGGCGTCGTCTGTCGTCTCGCCAGACTCTGCGACAGCAGCGACTACGTCCGGTGGAGCTTCGCCCACGACTTCGTGTGGCTCTGGGACTGCCACACCGTAAATCTCCATCCCTACACGCTATTCCGATGTAGACGCAGACGTATGTGGGGGCTGGTGAAAGCCCCGCGGATCGCGGATTCTGCCGCGGACGGCTGGTGCCGCTCCTGAGCAGTTCGGTGACCGCTGGGAGCGCCCTGGTCGGACACCTGGACGCCGCCCCTACCACTGGATGTTCACGTTCGAGAACATCGCCGAACCGCACACTCTGGTTGCGTGCTGCCAGGACCGGCTACGCCTGCCCATCCCGGTCGCAGAGCTCTATCTTGTGACCCGACGCCTCGCTTTCACCGACCGGATCGCCAGCGGGGGACTCGACGCGGCCATCCGCGACGTCGCCTCACGGGCATCCCCCCGTTCACGTCGACCGTCGGGCCCGCTCGCCGGCTCATCCGGCGCCGTTCGGTTCGGTGGGCGGCCTGGGGAGTTGGCCGTCTCCGTACGTGAGAACATCATCGACGCCACCGCCGCCGCACTCGCCCCTCGGCGGTGATCATCGAATCGTACCGATTCCGGCCTCGCGTTCCGGTCTCACGTCGGGATCATCTGCTGCGACGTCCCCACGGACGCACGCCCGGCCGTGTCCACGGCCGAGAAGCTTCGGCAGCTGCCACCGGCCCGGGTCGGAATCGACGCCGTCGCCCTGGTCGCACTGTGCCGCGCGGGCTGCGCATGCCTGTGGGACGCCGTGGTCCGGCTACTGCTGTCGGGACCTGTTCCACGATCGTAACCAAAGGTAGTATGTCAATTCCTGTAGGTTAAGTTTGCTGGTGGATGTGGATGTGGTCGGTTGCGCTGCCGGTCCGTTTCGAGGCGAGGGAGCCGAGACAGCGGCCTGGAGAAGCACCCGCCGAAGGGCACATGATCACTTGTGTTCGCGTGCCTGAAGGGCTGGACAGGCGCTGCCGGAGGGCGCGGCTGGGTCGTCCCGTCCGCCTGGAGATCGTAGCGGACCGGAAGCCTGAAGAGACTTGAAGAGGGAAGCAGGGAGGGCGGTATGGGGGTCGTCGTCGCGACGGACGTACGGTTGCGCCGGCCACCGGAGGGCGGCGTCGGGATGGGTGGTCATGCCGGGCTGGGTGGTTCCGTCGGGCTGGGTGGAAGCGCCACCCGGGACCACGACCGGTGGGACATCCTCGCCACAGGTGGTTCCGTCGGGGTGGGCGGAAGCGCCGCGGGCGAGGCGGTGCGGTGGTCATGACGACCGATCTGTCCACCGCCGCTCCCTCCACCGCGGGCCCCACCGCGGGCCCCGCCGCGGGTCTGGCCGGGTCTGGCCGGGCCGGTGATCCAGGCCGGTCGGCGGTCGGGAGCGAGCAGGCAGGTACGTCCGGGTCGGCCGAGACACCCGACAGGCAGCCACGGACGGTGATGTACCTGGTCGAGGAGATGAACCGGGGCGGGGCGCAGCTGCGCACCGTGGAGCTGATGCGCCGGCTCGACCCGAACGAGTTCCGGTTGGTGTTCTGCTCGCTCAGCGGCCGGCGGGGCGACCTCGACGACGAGATCCGTTCGCTCGGGGGCGAGGTGTACTACCGCCGGCTCGGCCCGGCCTTCCCGCTCACCTTCTACCTGCTGCTGCGCCGCGTGCGCCCGCAGGTCGTCCACGCGTACGCGTCGGATGCCACCGGGCTCGTGTTCGGTATCGCCCGGATGGCCGGTGTGCCGCGCCGGGTCGCGCACTTCCGGGTCAGGGACGACGGGCCTGGTGACACCGTCGGCCGGCCCGGTGGCAGAACCGGAAGACCCGCCGCCGGAACCGGGTGGGCCGCAGCCGGAACCGGCTGGCCTGGTGGCAGCACCCACCGGCGGGGGCGCAACGCCGGTGCGCTGCTGCGGCACGAGACGGGACGGGCGGCGCTCGACGCGAACGCGACCGATCTGCTGGCCGTGTGCGAGGCGGTCATGCGCGAGCTGTGGCGTCCGGAGTGGCGGGTCGACCCACGCTGCCGGGTGATCTACAACGGGCTGGAGGTCGAGCCGTTCGGTGTCGCCATCGCGGCCCGCCGGCGTGCGCTGGAGAGTGTTCCCGAAGGGACGCGCACCCCGGTCGTCATGATTCACATTGGCCGTCCGGGGGCGAACAAGAACCGGGCCCGTGCCATAGACATACTTGTCGCGCTGTGCGCGCGGGGGGTGGACGCCCG
>NZ_JWIO01000009.1:59049-63105 GCF_001017755.1 Protofrankia coriariae | reverse complement strand
CGGGGGGTGGACGCCCGCCTACAGATCGTCGGGCGCCAGGACGCGGCGGAGACCGCGGACCTGCTCGCCAGGGCGTCCGCCGGTGGGGTGCGGGACCGTGTCGAGCTGCTCGGCGAGCGGGACGACGTGCCCCGGCTGCTGGTCGCCGCGTCGCTGCTGCTGGTCACCTCGTATCACGAGGGTCTGCCGAGCGTCGTGCTCGAGGCGTGCGCGGTCGCCACTCCGGTGCTGGCCACGGACCTGCCCGGGATCGCGGAGGTCGCCCGCCTGCTGCCCGGGATCACGATGTTGCCGCTGTCCGCCACGGACGAGATCTGGGCCGACACGGCCCGGGTACTGACCGCCGTCCCGCCGCTGCTCGAGGACCGGCGGGCGGCGCTGCGGCACTTCGTGCGCTCGCCGTTCACGCTCGAGAACTGGCAGCGGGAGCTGACGGCGGTCTGGTCGAGGCCGCCTGAGCCGAGGCCGTCTGAGCGGAGGCCGTCTGAGGGGCTGCCTGAACGGCGCCGGTAGACGGGTGGATCGTCGTGCTCCGGCGGGCCGTCCAGCCGCCGTGCGAGAAGAACTCCCCACTCGCCCAGCGGGTGACGACGTCATGGTCGGGCTGGGCGAACCGTTCGGGCAGGGCATCCAGGGGATGCCAGGCCAGCCGGCGCGGCCGGCGGGGGACGCCGGGGGCGGCCGGGTCGTGGGCGCCGGTGGCGCCGTACGTTCGGGTGACGTGGAAGAACAGCCCAAGTTGTTCCCGGTCGTCCGCCCAGTGATGCGCCACGTGTTCCAGCCGGACATCCTCGACCGTTGTCAGCAGCGCCGCCTGTTCGCGCGCCAGCCGGACCGCGGCATCGCCGGCGGCCTGCCCCTGAAGATTTCCGGCCGGCAGCCGCCAGCATGCCGGCGACGTCTCGTCGCCGGTGGCGAGAAGAATTCTGTCCTCGGTGCGCACCAACAGGTGAACCCGCACCGGCAGCGCCGACCGGCTCATTTCGCGGTGCGCTTTTCGTGGGGAGTGTTCCGGCACGTCGTCATGGCCGTATCCCGTTCTTCCGGACACCGTCGGGCCCGCTCCTGGCACGGTGGTGTCGGTGCTGGCGGCCGGTGCCCTGGACCGGCGCGGTAAGGGTGCGGCGGCGCAGGTCGCACGACCGGGGGCTGTCGCCGTAACCTGCGCCGCCGCACCCGCTGTGCGGTATCGGCGATCCCCACCCCGGTGGGGTGAGTGGGGACGGAGGCGGGGATCGCCGATACCAGTTCGACCTCGGTGGCCGGGGCACGGTCAGCCGGCCACCGAGGAGCTCGTGGCCCCCTCGGAAAGGTCCCCGGCGACGCGAAAAAGGGGCATTATCGCGCGCCGCCGGAGGCCAACTTGGAGTGTGGGTGACAACCAACATCCAGCGTCTTTCCACCTCTTTGGAAGGCCGGTCGTCCGCTGAACTGTTTCGGAGCTTAGGGTGCGTCCGGCGGGTGCGTCCACTCCCAATTGTCCGGTATCCGTGACGGGCGAACTCCGGTTGTTGGCCGATCGGTGCCCGGACGTATTAGTTCGCCGCGCCGACGGGCGTCCGATGGCTGGTTCCGCTCGAATCCAGAGGGTATCCGAACTCCCGGCCGGTGGGAACGTCCGGCCGTATTGTGTCCCGCTCCTGAAACCACCCACATCGTCCCCGCGGGGCCGTAAGAGACCTCCCGGCGAATCCATCGGTATCCCCTACCGGACGGGGAGATCCGGCCGAGACGGTATTCATCGGGCGGGATTTCTGGCCCCGGTGGAATACCGGACGTAATTTTCACAACCAGATGACGACGGATGCCTGGCCGCATCTCAACGGACGGTGGGTGCGTGGTGTGCTGGGCTGTCTGGCTACCCGGATACCCGGAGCGCCTTCGCTCGGGGCGTCGTGGTGACCGGCTGTACGGCGTCGACCGGCGCGATCGGTGCCGCCGCGGCCCCACCGCTGTCGGGATCGGGTGCTCCCGGGAGTCGTCCCGGGGCCCGGCCGGTGGGCCGGTGGGACGGTGGTGACAGGATGGAAGTGAGAGGATGGTGACAGAAAGACACGGCATGGCGTCTCTCTCGGCAGGGTACTGCGATGTGGTGTCCGCCACGTAAGGGGTCGGGGAAGGGGATATTGCGGGGCGGTGGGTATCCGTGTGACTGGTGTTACAGCCGCAGGCGCCGCTGAGGGCCGATGACGTTCCGGTGGTAGGGCCGTAACGGCCGTGCGACGTAGGTGGTCGCCCGACAGCGCTGAGCAACGCCCATCGTCGATGGCCTGCGCTGCCCCTCCGTGACCGTCCTGGTCGGGCCGCGTTGATCAGCCGTATTGGTCAGGCTGTATCGGTCGGGCCGTATCGGTCGGGAATGTGGCGGTCGACGGATCGTGTTGATCGCCAGCTGATCGCCCGCCCGGCCGGGGTCAAAACATCCCGCAGTCTACCAGAATTGAAAAAAGAGTCGAGCTGGGTAGTTCTGGACACGGCAGACGTCGATCTGTGAGGATGCCGGCCGGTGACCCTCAAAGTCGTTTAGGCTCACTGCGACAACGGAATGCATCGACGATAGAGGAGTTCTCTGACGTGGTTACGCGAGTGGGTGTCAACGGCTTCGGCCGTATCGGCCGCAACTTCTGGCGGGCGCTTCAGGCGAGTAAGCGTAACGACATAGAGATCGTTGCAGTGAACGACCTTACCGACAACAGGACACTTGCGCATCTGCTCAAGTACGATACTACGCTGGGCACGCTGTCGGAGTCGGTGAGTCCCGCCGACGGCGGGATCAAGGTCGGCGACGGCTTCCTCAAGGTGGTCTCCGAGCGTGACCCGGCGGCCCTGCCCTGGGGGGACCTCGGGGTCGAGGTCGTCGTCGAGTCCACCGGCCGGTTCACCAAGGCCGAGGACGCCCGCAAGCACCTCGAGGCGGGCGCGAAAAAGGTGATCATCTCCGCGCCGGCCAAGGGTGAGGACCTCACCGTCGTCATCGGCGTGAACGACGACGTCTACGACCCGGCGAAGCACACGATCCTGTCGAACGCCTCCTGCACGACCAACTGCGTGGCGCCGCTGGCCAAGGTTCTCGAGGACACCTTCGGCATCGAGCGCGGCCTGATGACGACCGTGCACGCCTACACCAACGACCAGGTCATCCTCGACTTCCCGCACTCGGACCTGCGCCGCGCCCGCGCCGCCGCCCAGAACATCATCCCGACGACGACCGGCGCGGCCAGGGCGACCTCCCTGGTGCTGCCGCAGCTCAAGGGCAAGCTGGACGGGCTGGCCCTGCGCGTTCCCGTCCTCGACGGGTCGGTGACCGACCTGGTCGTCACGCTCAAGCGCGAGGTCACGATCGAGGAGGTCAACGCCGCCTACCGGGCCGCCGCCGAGGGCCCGCTCAAGGGCGTCCTCGTCTACACCGAGGACCCGATCGTCTCCTCCGACATCGTTGGGACGGCCGCCTCCTGCACCTTCGACTCGCTGCTCACCTTCGCCAGCGGCAACCAGGTGAAGGTCATCGGCTGGTACGACAACGAGTGGGGCTACTCCAACCGCCTGGTGGACCTCACCGCCCTCGTCGGCGGACGCCTGTAGGGCATCGGGGCAGGAGACCCTGATGGCCCCCGGCGGCGCGAAGGAGATCGTCGCGTCGCCCTCGGCGGTAGCTCCCCTGGTGGCCTCGGGCAGTGCGATGAAGATCGTCGCACTGCCTCTGGTCGGGTGGAGAGTTGGCGACTTCTGGTGGCCTCGGGCGACGCGACAGGATCCGACGAGATCACGGTCGCGTCGCCCGAGGCCGGTTAGGACTTCGGAGTAACGGCGTGACGACCATTGACGATCTACAGGTCGGCGGGCGGCGGGTCATCGTCCGCAGCGACCTGAACGTTCCGCTGGACCGTTCCGGCGACACACCCCGGATCACCGACGACGGACGGGTCCGCGCCAGCGTGCCCACCATCCGGGCGCTGCTGGACCGGGGTGCCCGGGTGGTCGTCTCCTCCCATCTGGGACGGCCCAGGGGCACACCCGACCCGGCGTACTCGCTCACCCCGGTCGCCGGCCGGCTCG
>NZ_JWIO01000009.1:25392-59044 GCF_001017755.1 Protofrankia coriariae | reverse complement strand
CCCCGGTCGCCGGCCGGCTCGCGCAGCTGCTCGGCCAGCCGGTCGCGTTCACCGGGGACGGCACCGGCGACATCGCCGGCACGCATGCGCAGAAGATTGTCGCCGGGCTGGGCGACGGTGAGATCGCGCTGCTGGACAACCTCCGGTTCCACCCGGGGGAGACCAGCAAGGACGCGGCCGTGCGGGCCGCGTTCGCCGACCAGCTCGCCGGGCTGGCCGACTACTACGTCGGTGACGCCTTCGGCGCGGTCCACCGGGCGCACGCCAGCGTCGTGGACCTGCCCGAGCGGCTGCCACACGCGGCCGGGCAGCTCGTGCTCAGGGAACTGGAGGTGCTGCGCACCCTCGCCAGCGGCGCGGCCCGTCCCTACGTCGTCGTCCTCGGCGGGTCGAAGGTCAGCGACAAGCTCGGGGTGATCCGGGCGCTGCTGCCGAAGGTCGACGCCCTGCTCATCGGTGGCGGGATGTGCTTCACCTTCCTGGCCGCCCAGGGCCACGGCGTCGGCGGGTCGCTGCTGGAAGCGGAACTGATCGACACCACGAAGGAACTGCTCGCCGAAGGCGGTGACCGGATCGTGCTGCCCACCGACGTGGTGGTGGCCGACGCTCTCTCCGTCGACGCGCCCACCGCCGTGGTGGCGGCCGGGGCCATCCCCCCCGGCCGCAAGGGCCTCGACATCGGGCCGGCGTCGGTGGCCCTGTTCGCCGACCGGCTGCGCACCGCCCGCACCGTCTTCTGGAACGGCCCGATGGGTGTGTTCGAGCTCCCGCCGTTCGCGGCCGGCACCCGCGGGGTGGCCGAGACGATCGCCGGGCTCGACGGCCTGACCGTCGTCGGCGGCGGTGACTCGGCCGCGGCCGTGCGCACCCTCGGCATCGACGAGGAGGCGTTCACCCACATCTCCACCGGTGGCGGCGCCAGCCTCGAGTATCTGGAGGGCAAGACCCTGCCCGGCCTCGCCGCTCTGGATGACCGAAGGCCGCGCGACGATGTTTCTTTCACGCGGCCGGAGGCCCGGCTTCCTGGTTCGGAGGTGTGAGATGGCCGGTGACAAGAACGAGAAGAACAAGAACAAGAACGAGAAGAAGCCCCGGGGGACGGGTCGGCGCACCCTGGTCGCGGGCAACTGGAAGATGAACCTCAACCATCTTGAGGCGATCGCGCTGGTTCAGAAGATCGCTTTCGACCTCAAGCCGGTCGAGCTCGACAATGCCGAGGTCGTCGTCCTGCCCCCGTTCACCGACCTGCGCAGCGTCCAGACCCTCGTCGACGGGGACAGGCTCGCGATCGGCTATGGCGCGCAGGACCTCTCCCCGCACAGCTCCGGCGCCCACACCGGGGACATCAGCGGGCCGCTGCTCGCCCGGCTGGGATGCAGCTATGTGGTGGTCGGCCACTCCGAGCGGCGCGCGGACCATCACGAGGACGACGCCCTGGTGGCGGCCAAGGCGCGGGCCGCCTACGCGCACGGGATCACCCCGATCCTGTGCGTGGGCGAGCCCGAGCCGGTGCGGGTGGCCGGTGACCATGTCGCCTATGTCCTCGCGCAGCTCGACGGCTCCCTGGACGGGATCACCCTGGAGCAGGCACGCACGCTGGTCGTCGCCTACGAACCGGTGTGGGCGATCGGCACCGGGCGGACCGCCTCCGCCCACGACGCGCAGGAGATATGCGCGGCGATCCGGGGGCGGCTCGCCGAGCGTTTCGACGCGGGAGTCGCCGCGGTCATCCGTATTCTCTACGGCGGTTCGGTGAAGGGCTCCAACGCGGCGGAGCTGTTCACCCAGCCCGACGTGGACGGCGGACTCGTCGGCGGCGCGAGCCTGGACGCGGTGGACTTCGCGGCGATCGTCCGTAGTGCCCCGCCGAGCTGACGGCGACCACGAACCGTCACCGGTGACACCGGTGACGCCGATCACGGGCTGTGCCGGCCGGCGCGGTCCGTGATCGCGATCGTTGCCGTGGGGAACAGCCGACGGACACGGCCGGCCCGGGGTGTGCTTGGGTGGCTTGCGGTGGTGGGGTGCGGTCCCACCGGGAAGGGGCGCAAACCCAAGTGGTCGCCAGGGCCATGCCGCGCTGTCGCGCGATCATCCGGGCCGGAACCGTCATGGTTGTCCTCGGCCTTCTTCTCGCCGCCTGCACGGGTGGGGGAGGCCGCCGGCAGGCCCCGTCCGACCCGTCAGGCCCACCCACGGCGATCAGTGACCGGGTCATCGCCGCCTCGCCGCGCGACGGCGGGACGCTGCGGGTGCTCGCCACCGCCGACTGCGACTCCTGGGATCCCCAGCGCACCGCGTCCCTCCACTGCTGGAACCAGCAGCGGTGGATCTCCCGGCAGCTGGTGACGTACGCGCCCAGCCCCGGCGTGGTCAAGCTGGCCGGTGATCTCGCCACCGAGGTGCCGTCCTCAAAGGACCTGCGCACCTGGACGTACACGCTCCGGGAGGGGCTGGCCTTCGAGGACGGCACCTCTATCACGTCCCGGGACGTCAAGTACGGGATCGAGCGGGCCTTCGCCCCGGAGCTGGCCGGCGGCAGCTCCGGCGGCGGCTCCGGGGCCAGCGAGGTGGTGCGGCTTCTCCAGGACGAGAAGAACCCCTACCGGGGTCCCTACACCGATCCCACACCCGACCGTCTCGGGCTGGCCTCGGTGACCACACCGGACGAGAAGACCATCACGTTCCGGCTCAACCGGCCGTTCGCGGACTGGAACCTCCTGATGGCCTCCCCGGTCTCCACGCCGGTACCGCGGGCGCACGACACCGGCGCCGGGTACGGATCCCGTCCGGTGGCATCCGGACCATACAAGATCGAAAATTATCGTCCGGGTGAATCCCTCACCCTCGTGCGCAACCCGCGGTGGGACCGGCAGACCGATCCGAACCGCCCCGCACACCCCGACCGCGTCGTCGAACGCATGGGGCTCGCCGCGGCCGACATCGACAGCCGCATCCTGACCGACCAGGTCGACATCGCCGCCGACCAGGGCGGCGTGGGCGCCGAGGCCGCCGCCCGGATCAGCGCGAATCCCGGCCTGCGCGCGGCCCGCACCACCAGCGAGGCCACCGGCGGGCTGCGCTACCTGGCGGTGGTCACCAAGGTCGCGCCGTTGGACAACCTCGCCTGCCGCAACGCCGTGGCCTGGGCGGTGGACAAGAGCGCACAGCAGACCGCGCGGGGCGGCCCCCTTGTCGGGGGCGACATCGCGGCCACGATGCTCACCCCGCCGGTGCGCTCCTTCTCCTGGTTCGACCTCTTCCCGAGCCCCGGCGGCAGCGGGGACCTCGCAAAGGCAAAAACGGAACTGAGCTCCTGCGGTCGGCCGGACGGCTTCGCGACCACCCTGGTCACCCGGTCCGATCCGCTCTCCCTCGCCCAGGCCGAAGCCGTCCGCGTCGCGCTCGCCCGGGTCGGTATCACGGTCACCGTCGCGAAGTTCGACGACGCCGGGTACGCCGCGGCGGTGGACAGCCCCGATCAGGTCCACACCATGAAGTACGGCCTCGTCCTGGCCGCCGGCGCGGCCACCCGGCCGACGCCGTACGCGTTCCTCGCCCCGATCGCCGCCAGCGGCTCGATCCGGCCGCGGCACAACGCCAACGTCGCCGAACTGGCCCTGCCCGCGGTCGACCAGGGCCTGGAGCAGGGCATCGGGACCGCTGACAGCGAGGACACGGCGAGCCTGTGGACGCAGACGGACCGGGCGATCGTGGGGTCCGCCGCCTACGTCCCGCTGCTCTACGACCGGGCGCTCAACGTCTACAGCAGCCGGCTTACCAACATCCACTACTCGCCCGGGTTCATGATGACGGACTTCGCCTCGCTCGGTGTCGTACCGTAGGGCATCATGGCGGCCCGGCGGAGGGCCACGGCTCGCACGGGCCTGATCCGACGGGCCTGATCTGATGGTGATGCGCCGTGCCGGCCGCGGGATCGCCGTGCGGTAGCTTGGCAGGATCGCTGCCAGTCGGTGTCGCCAGCCAGTCCCGCCGAAGACAGTGCAATGATCATTCATTGCACTGTCGGAGGTTGCTGAGCCGGTATGGCCGAAAGTAGTGCGATGATCGTCCATCGCACTGCCGGAGGCTGTTGGATCGATATGGTCGACTGCGGTGCGAAGATCTTTCTTTGTACCGTCGGGGGCTGTCAGGGTGCGGGTATGGCCGGAGGGGATGCGATCATGGTTCCTCGTGTCGGGCCTCCTGTCGCGCCGCGCGAGGATGCGGCAGGGCTGGGCGGCTTACATGATCACGGGATGACGGTACGGGAGCGGGTCCGGAGATGACTGTTGGGCTGTCGATTGTCCTGATCATCACGAGTGTGCTTCTGATGCTGCTCGTTCTGTTGCACCGGGCCAAGGGAGGCGGGCTGTCCAGCCTGTTCGGCGGCGGTGTCTCCTCCTCACTCGGGGGCTCCTCGGTGGTGGAGAAGAACCTCGACCGATTGACGATCATGATTGGGCTGATCTGGCTCACCTGCATCATCGGCCTCGGCCTCCTGCTCAAGGAGTGAGCAGCCGCCGACGCACCTGGATGCCGGCCTGGCTCCTCTGCCTGGTTGTCCTTGCCACGGTCGTGGCCTGCGGCGGCGGTGGGCAGCCGGCACCCGCACCGGTGACTTCGATTACACCCACGGTCACCAGTGATCCAACGGACAAGCCGGGTGGCACCCTGCGCCTGGTCACCGGGGCGATACCCAGCGGTGACCCGGGCTGGGCGACGGACGCCGGTTCGCGGATGCTGCTGCGGCTGGTCTCCCGTCAGCTCTACTCCTACCGGGCCAGCCCCGACCCGGTCTTCACCGCCGCGCCCCTGCCGGACCTGGCCGTCGGGCCGCCGGTGGTCAGCGAGGACGGGAAGACCCACACCGTCACCCTGCGCCCGTCCGCGCGCTGGGACACCCCCGGGGTCAGGCGGGTCACCGCGACCGATGTCGCCCGCGGCATCAAGCGGTTGTGCACGCCGCCGAACCCGTCGCCCATGCGCGGCTACTTCGCCGCGACGGTCGTCGGTTTCGCCACCTACTGTGACGAGCTGATGAAGACCCCGCCCGAGGGGGTGCGTGACTTCATCGAACGCCGCGGTATCGACGGCGTCCAGGTCATCGGTGACGACTCGATCGAGTTCCACCTGCTCGCCCCGGCCGCGGACTTCACCGACGTACTGGCCCTGCCCGCGGCCTCACCGGTGCCGCTGGAGGCCCTCGCCTACGCCCCGAACTCGCCTGAGTACCTGGAGAACCTGATCTCCGACGGGCCGTACCACTTCGGTAACACGCTCGGTGACGAAACCTATCGGCTGTCGCGCAACCCGGCATGGGTCGCCTCGTCCGACGGCATCCGCCCGGCACTTGCCGATCATGTCACGGTGCGTACCGGCGTTGACGCGGCCACCGCCCAGGCCGAGATAGACGCGGACCGGGCGGACATGGCGATGGACAGCACCGTCCCCGCCGCCGACGTGACAGCGCTGGACGCTCAGGCCGACGGCAGGCTGTCCACGGACGGCCCCGGTTCCACCGTGCTGCTCACCGTCGGCCTGCACGGCCCGGCGTCGGCGGCGCTGGGCGGCGGCGGAGTCCGGCAGGCGCTGGTGTACTGCGTGGACCGCGCCGCCGTGGCCGCGGCGCTGGGCGGGCCCGTCCTGGCCACCACCACCGCGCAGATGCTGCAGCCGGCCATGACCGGTTTCCAGCCGCGCGACCCGTTCCCGACGCTGGGGTCGACGGGCGATCCGGCGCGCTGCCGGGAGGGGACACGGACCGCCGCCGACGGCGGCCCCCTGACCACCCTGGTCCTGCTCACCACGGACTCCGCCGAGGACGCCGCCGTCGCGTCGGCGCTGCGGGACGCCTTCGCCCGCGCGGGGGTGACGCTGCAGGTCGAGGCGGTCCCCGCCGCGGACTACCCGGGCGTCGCCGTCCCGTCGAGCACGGTGGGCTGGGACCTCGCCCTGACCAGGGTGACGCCGCAGTGGTTCGGCAATGCCGGGCGCAGCGTGTTCCAGCCGTTGTTGGAGCCGCAGTGGTCGGGCTCTCGGCCGGCCGACGGCGGATACCGCAACGACCGGATCGCGCAGCTGCTGCGGGACGCCCTCGGGGAGCGTGACCCGGCCGCGCTGCCCACCCGTTGGGGCGACCTGGAGCGGGAACTGCTCACCGATGCCGCGATCATTCCACTCGCGGTCACCGTCACGCCGCGTTTCCACAGTGCCAACGTCCGTGGCTTTCTGCGGGTCCCCTCACTGGACGCAGCCGACCCCACCGCCATCTCCCTCGGCATCGCCTAGCCGCCCGAAAAGCCCCTCCAGCGCCCCACGCCACCCGTCCTCGGGGTGGCGTGGGCAGGGGTGCTGCCGCGGGTGCTCTGCCGGGCCGGTCGGGGCGACTGCCGTTCGGCGTCTGGGCAGAGGTTATTCGATCATGGTTTGTCGCGTGCCCGGAGGCCGCTTCCCAAGTAACAGAGCGAAATCGATTGAGGATGGATCCGCGGGGCGCTCCGAGAGGAGCGGTGGCGGCGTTCGGTCACCAGGGCGGACTGTGAGGGTGACCGATGGTGGTCGGTGCGACGAGATCGGGCCTTCTCGTCTTACACTCGGTCAGGCCGGCTGGCGGCTGGGGGGCCGGATCCGGAGTCAATCAGCGGGACGAGACAAAGGAGTATGCGGACCGTGGCAGGTGGTAACGCCATCAGAGGAAGTCGGGTAGGGGCGGGACCCATGGGGGAAGCCGAACGCGGTGAGACGGCCCCGCGACAGCGGATTTCCTTCTGGTGCGCCAACAATCACGAGACCAGGCCGTCGTTCGCCGCGGACGCCACGATTCCCGAGACCTGGGACTGCCCGAACTGCGGCTTCCCAGCGGGTCGTGACCGCGACAACGCGCCCGCTCCGCCCAAGACCGAACCGTACAAAACTCACCTCGCCTACGTTCGGGAGCGGCGCAACGAGAAGGACGGGGAGGCGATTCTGGCCGAGGCGCTGGCCAAGCTGCGCGGCACCGCATAGCCGCACGACACCGCACACACAGCCGCGCGGCGGCACCGCGTAGCCGGCATGGTAGCCGGCGTAGTAGCCGGCGTGGTAGCGCACAGCCGGCGCGTGCCGTCCGGCCGGCGGGGCCTGGACACGACGATCACTGTCCGGGCCCCGCTGGCCGGCTCCGCCGCCAGAGATGAAGATCTTTGCGCTGTCAGGGCTGTATACGACAGCGTTCTGGTCGGGGGAGGCTCATCCCGCTGAGACCCGGCGCGCCGGCGATGCCCCGGCGCTGACGGGCCTGGCCGCGGCGGCCCGGTCCACCAGCCACAGTGTGCGTTGCCGGCCGCGCGCCCCCACCGCCGGAATATCGGCCGGTGCCGCGCCGGAGAACGCGCGGGCCACCGCGTCCGCCTTTGCCTCGCCCGCGGCAAGGAGCCAGACCTCGTGCGCCGCCTGGATCGCGGGCAGCGTGAGCGAGATCCGGGTGGGCGGCGGCTTCGGGGAGTGATGCACCGCGACAGTGGCGGTATGGGCGTGGACGGCCGAGGAACCGGGGAAGAGCGAAGCCACGTGTCCGTCCGGCCCGACCCCGAGCAGCAGCACGTCGAAGGACGGGACCGCCACCGTGCCGGCGGCCGCGGCGGCCCCGGTGGGTGCGTGCTCGGCGAGCAGCCGGGCATAGGCGGTCGCGGCGGACTCCGCCGCGTCGGTGCCGGTGACAGCGCTGGTGCCGGTGGCCGCGTCGGTGCCGTCAGCGGCGTCCGCGCTGCCCATCGGGAAGACCCGGGCCGGATCGAGCGGGAGGGCGTCGAGCAGCGCCTGACGGGCCTGCCGGTCGTTGCGGTCGGCCGAGCCCGCGGGCACGAAACGCTCGTCGCCCCACCAGACGTCCACCTGGCTCCAGTCGACCGTTTCGACGAGCGGGCTGTCGCGCACCGCCCGCAGCGTGGCCACCCCGATACCGCCACCGGTGAGGACCACCGACGCGCTGCCGCGGGTGGCCTGCGCGTCCAGCAGGCTGATGACCAGCCGGGCGGCGGTCGTGGTGGCCAGCAACTCCGGGTCGCGATGGACGATGACTTCGGGTGACGTGCTCATCAGCCGGATGCCCTGGCGCCGTTGCCCGCCGGGTTTGTCCCCGGCGTGGTGGTGACGGCCGGGTCCGCCGGGCCTGCCGTGGCTGTCGCCTCCGCACCGCCCGCGCTCCCCGCGGCACCGTTGCCGTCGGCACCGTTCGCACCGCCGCCACTGTTGTCCGTGGCCCCGGCCGCGTCCGGAGCGGCCGTGGCCACGGTGTTCTTCGGCGCCACCGGGTCGCGCCAGACGTGTTCGCGGACCGCCGGCCGGGAGGCCAGCCCCGCTATTCCGCTCCAGGTCGACAGCGCGTCCGCATAGGGCGCGTCGTTGTCGAGCCGGCGCAGTTCCTCGGCCAGCAGGTCGCCGAGGCCGCGTTCGGGCAGCGGCAGGGCGCGGTCGGGACGGCCGGGCCGGCGCAGCAGCGCGGTGTGGGTGTCCTGCCGGGTCAGCGTCAGCTCGCCGTCGTGGTCGAAGTCGACGCGTATCCCGGTCGGCCCGCCCTGGGACACCGCCTCGGACACCGTGACCGGCACGTGCAGGCGGTCGGCGAGCCAGCCGGAGAGCAGGCAGACACTCGGGTCCGTCGGGCTGCCCGCGATGGTGACCGACCGTGGCTGCTCGGTGATCGAGTCGAAGGCGGCGGCGATCAGCGTCCGCCAGCCGGTCAGCCGCGTCCACGCCAGGTCGGTGTCGCCGGGCGCGAAGTCCACCGCCCGCCGCCGCAACGCCGCCACCGGGTCGGGATCGGCGGCCACGTCGCTGACCCGACGGTCGGCGAAGACGCCCAGCGGGTCGTAGGCGATCCGGTCCGGGGGCTCGCCGTCCCACCAGGTCACCACCGGTGCGTCCGGCGCGAGCAGCGGCAGCACCACCGACTCGGCGTGCAGGCCGAGCCGGCCGTACATCCGCATGACCACGGCCTCGCCGGGGCCGAGCCGGCCGCCGATGGAGACTTCGGCGTCCAGCCTGGAGTTGGAGGCGTCCAACTGGCGGCGCACGATGATGAGCAGCCGGCACGGATGGGCCGCCGCCGCGGTCGTCGCCGCGCTCTCGGCGACGCTGACGTGCTTCTCGTCCACCACGACCACCAGGGTCAGGGCCAGGCCGAAGGCGAGCGCGCCGGCCGAGCGCCGTTCGGCCGCCAGCGCCTTGACGACGTCGGTGCCGGTGGTGTCCCACAGGGTTGTCACGGTCGCCTCCAGCAGCGCCCGTCACGGGCGAGCATCTCGTCGGCGGCGGCCGGCCCCCATGTCCCCGACCGGTAGAGATGGGGGACGGAGCCGGCCCAGAAGTCCTCCATCGGGTCGATCACCCGCCACGACTCGATCACCTCGGCGTTGTTCGGGAACAGCGTCGCGTCCCCGAGCAGCACGTCGAGGATGAGCCGCTCGTACGCCTCGGGAAGCGACTCGGTGAACGCCTCGCCGAAGAGGAAGTCCATGGCGACGTCGCGGACCTCCATCGCCGACCCCGGGACCTTGGAGCCGAACTTCAACGTCACACCCTCGTCCGGCTGGACCCGCACCACCAGCTGGTTGTGGCCGAGCTCGGTGGTGTCGGTGGCGTCGAAGGGCAGGTGCGGAGCCGGCTTGAACGAGATGGCGATCTCGGTCACCCGGCGCGGCAGCCTCTTGCCGGTGCGCAGGTAGAACGGGACGCCCGCCCACCGGCGGGTCTCGATCCCCAGCNNCCGGCGGGTCTCGATCCCCAGCCGGACGGCGGCGAAGGTCTCCGTGCGCGAGCCCGCCGGGACGCCGTCCTCCTCCAGATAGCCCCGGACCCGCTGGCCGGCGAGCCAGCCCTGCTCGTACTGGCCCCGGATCGCGTAGCTGGCGAGGTCGTCCGGCAGCGAGACGGCCCGCAGGATCTTGAGCTTCTCATACCGGATGGCCTCGGCGTTGAAGCTCACCGGCTCCTCCATGGCGGTCAGCGCCAGCAGCTGGAGCAGGTGGTTCTGCAGCACGTCCCGGGCGGCGCCGGTCTCGTCGTAGAAACCGGCCCGCGTGCCGATGCCGACGTCCTCGGCCATGGTGATCTGGACGGAGTCGACGAAGTGGGAGTTCCAGATCGGTTCGAACAGGGTGTTGGCGAACCGCAGCGCCAGCAGGTTCTGGACGGTCTCCTTGCCCAGGTAGTGATCGATACGGAACACGTCGGGCGCGGTGAACACGTCGTCCACCAGCTCGTTGAGGGCGCTGGCGGACTCCTGGTCGTGGCCGAAGGGCTTCTCCACCACAACCCGCCGCCAGCCGCCGGACGCCTCGTTCGAGGCCATCCCGGTGCGCTGCATCTGCTTGAGGACGACCGGGAACGCCGACGGCGGGATGGACAGGTAGAACGCCGCGTTACCCGGGATGCCGTGGCTGTGCTCGAGGTCGAGCAGGGTCTTCGCGAGCGTGTCGAAGGCCTGGTCGTCGTTGAACGACCCCTGGACGAACTTCACCGACGAGGCCAGGCGGTCCCAGACCTCCTCCCGGAACGGCGTCCGGGCGCCCTTCTGCGCGGCCTCCCGGAGGACCTCGGCGAAGCCGCCGTCGTCCCAGTCGCGCCGGGCGAAACCCAGCAGCACGAAGCCGGGCGGTAGCAGGCCCCGGTTCGCCAGGTCGTAGACGGCCGGGATGAGCTTCTTGCGGGCCAGGTCGCCGGTGACCCCGAAGACCACCAACGCGCATGGGTCGGGCAGGCGTGGCAGCCGGCGGTCCCGCGGGTCGCGCAGCGGGTTGGCGCGCACCGTTGGCGTCACCCGAACTCCCCTCCTCGTTGTCGTGGGGTTCCCTCGTCTGGCTTCATCTGGTGGCTCCGCCTGTCCGGATTTCTGGGTTCTGTCCGTCGGGCTTCTCGTGGCACAGGCCTGTCGGGTCCGTCAGGTCGGACAGGCCTGTCAGCCGGCGAGCGCTTCCGGCCGGCTGCCGGCGGTCGCGAGCTGTTCCCCGATCGCCGTCAGCAACTGGTTCCAGGAGTCCACGAACTTCTCCACACCCTCGCGTTCGAGCACCTCGACGACGTCGGGGAACGAGATGCCAAGGTCGGCCAGGGCGGCCAGCACCGCGTGGGCGTCGTCGTAGTACGGCCTGATCGTGTCGCCCCGGACCACCCCGTGGTCGGCGAACGCGTGCAGTGTTGCCTCCGGCATCGTGTTGACCGTGCCCGGGGCCACCAGCTCCGCCACGTAGATCGTATCCGGCAGGGACGGGTCCTTCGCGGACGTGGACGCCCACAGCGGCCGCTGCGGCCGGGCGCCGGCCTTCGCCAGCGCCGACCAGCGTTCGGTGGCGAACGCCCGCTCGTAACGCTGGTAGGCCAGCCGCGCGTTGGCGACCGCGGCCTTACCGCGCAGGGCCTTTGCCTCGGCGGTGCCGATCTTCTCCAGCCGGCGGTCCACCTCGGTGTCGACCCGGCTGACGAAGAACGACGCGACCGAGGTGATGCCGGACAGCTCCAAACCGGCCGCCGCGGCCTGCTCGATGCCGGCGATGAACGCGTCCATCACCGCGTCGTAGCGGTCGAGCCCGAAGATCAGCGTGACGTTGACGCTGATACCCGCGGCGAGCGTGGCGGTGATCGCCGGCAGGCCGGCGAGGGTGGCCGGGATCTTGATGAACAGGTTCGGCCGGTCGACCAGCCACCACAGCGCGCGGGCCTCGGCCACGGTGCGCTCGGTGTCGTGGGCGAGCCGCGGGTCGACCTCGATCGACACCCGGCCGTCCACCCCGCCGCTGGCCTCGTAGGCGGGGCGCAGCACGTCACAGGCGGCGCGGACGTCCGCGGTCGTGATCGCGCGGACGGCCTCGCCGATGTCCACGCCGCGGACGGCCAGGTCACGCAGCTGTTCGTCGTAGGCCGATCCGCTGCTGATCGCCTTCTGGAAGATGGTCGGATTGCTGGTGACACCGACGACGCTGCGGGTGCGCACCAGTTCGGCGAGGTTGCCGGTCCGCAGCCGGTCCCGGCTGATGTCGTCGAGCCAGACCGCCACGTCGGTGGCGGACAGCAGGGCCAGGGGGTCGGTCATCAGATGGGCGTCCTCTCCGGGGAGCGCTGGCGTGCCGATGGACGGTTCGGCGCTTGTGGTCGTCATGTCCGTCGTCATGTCCATTGTGGTCGGCGCGCGATGCCGGTCAGCGCCGGACCGTGGCGGTGGGGGCAGGCCCACCACTGCCACCAGTACCGGCAGGGGCGGGCGTCCACCGTTGCCGGTACCGGCAGGTGTGGGCCTGCCANNNNAGGTGTGGGCCTGCCACTCCTGCCGGGGGCGGGCCTGCCCCACCACCCTTGCCGGTATGGATGGACCTACCCTCTCGCGCTTCCCTCACCCCCGCGCCCGGACAGCTCACGAAGCTTGGGAAAAGTTAGCGAGAACACTGTCTTCCAGCTAATAAGCTCGATGATTCCGCCAGCCGCCAGCCGCCAGCCGCCAGCCGCGGCGGGGCCGGGTCACCAGCGCCGACCGGGAGACGGTCAGGGAGATGGATCTTCTTCCGGACGGGTCGCGCGCCCGCCGCGGCATCCGGCGGCTAGACTCCGACACGTCGTAGAACCACGCCGCGAAGCCCCGGCACCCCCGGGGCCCCGAGTCCGGGCGGGTGGCCTGTGTCCCCGCCGATCGCGAGGTCGTCCTGTCCGCCCTGGCCGCGTCCACGCCGGTAGCCAGCCTGCCGAAGCCGCCCATGTCCGCGCAGCCGGCCGCCGGCGGGCGCGGCGGGTCGACCGGTCCTAGCGGGTCGACCGGTCCTAGCGGCTCGCCCGACCNTCGCCCGACCCGGGCGAGCCGGGCAGGTCGAAGAGGTCCCGGCGTCCGGTCGGGGCGCTCGTGCGCTCCTACGTCGCCCTGACCAAGCCGCGGATCATCGAGCAGCTTCTGATCACGACCATCCCGGTCATGCTGCTGGCCGAGCGCGGGCTGCCCTCGCTGTGGCTGATACTCGCGACGCTGGTCGGCGGGACGTTCGCGGCGGGCAGCGCCAACACGTTCAACTGCTACATCGACCGCGACATCGACCAGGTGATGGCCCGCACCCGCGCCCGGCCGCTGGTGCGGGCGAACGTCACGCCCGCCGAGGCGCTGCGCTTCGGCGTCCTGCTGGGTGTCGCCGCGACTCTGCTGTTCGGTTTCGCGGTCAACTGGCCGTCGGCACTGCTCGCCGACGCGGCGATCGCGTTCTATGTCTTCGTCTACACCCTCGGGCTCAAGCGCCGTAGCTCGTCCAACATCGTTATCGGTGGCGCGGCCGGCTGTTTCCCGGTGCTCATCGGCTGGTCCGCGGTGACCGGTACGGTCGGCTGGCCCGCCGTCCTGCTCTTCGCGGTCATCTTCTTCTGGACCCCGCCGCACTTCTGGGCGCTGGCCATCAAGTACCGGGACGACTACGCCGCCGCCGGGATTCCGATGCTGCCGGTAGTGGCCTCTCCGACGGTGGTCGCCAGGCGGATACTCGGCTACTCGTACGTGATGGTCGCCACGTCCCTGCTGCTCGTCCCGGTCGCGGACACGGGATGGCCCTACCTGGTCGTGGCCGCGCTGCTCGGCGGGTGGTTCCTGGTCGAGGCGCACCGGCTGGTCCGCTCCGTCCGCCGCGGCGGGCAGATTCGCCCCATGCGGCTGTTCCACCTGTCCATCACCTATCTGACACTCCTGTTCGCCGCGGTGGCCCTGGCCGCCCTGTGGCACCCGTAGTCGAAAGCCGTCTACCTGCCGTCCGCTGGCCCGACCCGCTGAGCTCGGGCGGACAGATTCCGCCTGACGGAGCCCACAACGGAACCGCTGTCCGACCTTCGCGGTCGTCCAGGTGGGAACCGTCGCTGGGACCACCTACAGGTGAGCGCGGGAGGCAGGCAACCGTAGGTCGTTTCCGTTGTCCTGACGACGGTTTTCACCTACGGCAGCGGATGGCGTAGGTGAAAACCGTCGTCATCGTGACGGGAACCACCTACAGGCACAGGCGCGCGAGTACGGGTGCGGGCGGCTGGGGTGGGGTTACAGCGGGGCTTTCGACCGGTGCTGGTCAGCGGTGCCAGCGGTGCCAGCGGCGTCGGCGGTAGCGGGGCCGGCGGTGGTGGGGTGGCCGGTCGGCGGTGGCCGCCGGGGGCCGGGCGGGGATGCGGGCAGGTCGGCCGGTGCCGGTCGGTTGACCATGGCCAGCCAGACGTGCAGGGCTGCGATCCACAGCGCGGTGGCCCCGGCTATGTGCAGCTCCACCAGCGCGACCGGGACTCCGGTGAAGTACTGGACGAACCCGACGCAGGCCTGGGCGACCGTAATGACGGCGAGCGCGTTGCTCGCGCGAACCGCAGCCCGGGACGCGCCACCGACACGCACCGTAAGGACCGTCGCGATGACCAGCCCGACCAGGAGCATCGCGGCGTCGGCGTGCAGCTGCGCGACGTTGGTGATGTCGAACCCGAACCGTTTCGCCTCGGCGGAGTCCCCGCTGTGCGGCCCGGTGCCGGTGACCACCGTGCCGAGGACGAGCACCGCCCCGGCGACGCCCACCAGCAGCCGGGACAGCCAGAGCAGCTCGCNCGCGCCCACCCGCCGGCCGCGTCGGGCCCGGGCCGGCGCAGGCCCGACGGTCGAGCGCCACGACGTCGAGCAGCAGCAGCATGGACAGCAGGAAGTGCCCCGCCACCAGCGCGGGATGCAGCTTGAACAGAACGGTCAGACCACCGAGCACCACCTGGCCGAGGAAGCCCAGCCACAGTCCGAACGCGAGCAGGACGAGGTCACGGCGGCGNGGCGGCGCTCGCGCAGCCGTAACGACACCAGCGGCAGCAGGAGCATCACCGCCCCGACGACGGTGGTCAGCAGCCGGTTGCCGAACTCGATCCAGCCGTGCACGGAGTACTCCGACTGCGTGACGAACGAGTCCTCGCTGCATCTGGGCCAGGTGGGGCAGCCGAGCCCGGAGCCGGTGAGCCGGACCGCGCCGCCGGTGACCACGATCAGCGCGAGCAGGACGACGCTGACGCGGGTGAGCCGCTGGAAGACCACCGGACTCACCGTGGGTAGTCGTAGTGGCTGCCGCATGTTCATTCCCGTGGATACTACCGTCTGTAGAAGTCCGGGTCCGGCGTTCCTGCTCCGACCGGTGTCCCTACTCCCATCTGAAGGTCCGGGCCGCCAGCGCCAGGGAGCCGACCGCCCAGGCACACAGCACGAGCAGATCGCCGACGGGCAGGCCGGCGCCGTCCTGCAGGACGGCCCGCAGGCCGTCGGAGGCGGCCGCGGTGGGCAGCGCCTGACCCACCGCCTCCAACCAGCCCGGCAGCCGGGACAGCGGGACGATCACCCCGCCGACGAGCAGCAGCAGCAGGTAGACGCCGTTGGCCGCGGCCAGCGTCGCCTCCGCCCGCAGGGTGCCTGCCATCAGCAGCCCCAGGCCGCAGAACGCGACGGTGGCCACCAGCAGGAGCAGCGCGACCCACCACGGCCCGCCGTGCGGGTGCCAGCCGAGGGCGAAGCCGACCGCGACCAGCACCGCGACCTGGATGAGCTCCACGGCGACCACGGCCAGCGTCTTGCCCGCCAGCAGGAGCGAGCGGGGCAACGGGCTGGCGCCGAACCGTCGCAGCACGCCGTAGGAACGCTCGAAACCGGTCGCGATCGCCTGCCCGGTGAACGCCGTCGACATGACCGCGAGCGCCAGGATGCCCGGGACGAGGAAGTCCACCGAGCGGGCGCCGTCGGTGGGAAGCACGTCCACGGCGGTGAAGAACAGCAGCAGGCCGACCGGGATGACCAGGGTGAGCAGCACCGACTCCCCGCGCCGCAGCGTCAGCTTCAGCTCGATCGTCGTCTGCGCGCGCAGCATGTTCCACCGGCTCGCCGCCCCCGGCGCGGGACGCAGGTCCAGCGGCTGTCGCACGCCCGCGGCGGAGCCGGAGTCGACCGGCCTGGCCGGCTTCCCGCTCCGGCCGCCGATCGGTACCTCCGTGTCGGTCATGGCCGCAACGCCGAACCGGTGAGTTCCACGAACACGTCCTCAAGACTGCGCTGTTCGACCTGGAGGTCCTCGGCCATCACACCGTTGCCCGCGCACCAGGCGGTCACCGCGGCGAGCATCTGCGGGTCGACCTTCCCCTGTATGACATAGCGCCCGGGCGGTCCCTCCCTGGCGACGGTGCCGCTGGGCAGGGCCAGCTCCAGCCGGTCGATGTCGAGGCCGGCCAGCGCCCGGAACCGCAGTTCCCCCTTGGCGCCGCCGCTGGTCAGCTCGGCCGGGGAGCCCGCCGCGAGGACCTTGCCGTGGTCGACGATGACGACGTGGTCGGCGAGCCGCTCCGCCTCGTCCATGGCATGGGTGGTCAGCACCACCGTGACCCCGGCTATCCGCAGCTGTTCGATCAGCTCCCAGGTGGCGCGGCGGGCCTGCACGTCCATGCCGGCGGTGGGCTCGTCGAGGAAGACCAGCTCCGGACGGCCGACGAGGGCCATCGCGAGGGCCAGGCGCTGCTGCTGGCCGCCGGAGAGACGGCGGTAGGGCATCCCGGCCACTTCGGTGATGCCGACACGCTCGAGCAGGGCGATGACGTCCAGCGGGTCGCGATGGTGCGCGGCGATCAGGGCGAGCATCTCACCGGCGCGGGCGCCCGGGTACACCCCGCCGGACTGGAGCATGACTCCCACCCGTGGGCGCAGAGCGGGTCCGTCGCGGGCGGGGTCGAGCCCGAGTACCCGCACGTGGCCGGCGTCCGGGCGTCGGAACCCCTCGCAGATCTCGATCGTGGTTGTCTTGCCGGCGCCGTTCGGGCCGAGCAGTGCCGTGACCGAACCCGCCACAACGGTCAGTGACAGATCGTTGACAGCATGTATGGCCCGGTTCGAGCGTGGCCAGTAGGTCTTGACCAGGCTGGAAACCTCGACTGCCAGGTCGTCCGCCACACACGCGATCCTACGGACCTTTGCCGCTGTAGGTGCGACCGGAACCACCCGGATGCGGTCAGAACCCCTCAGCGACCCGCCCGCGACGTTCGTCGGGCGGCCACCGGCGACGGCCGGGAACGAGGCCAAGGGGCGTGGGGGAGCGCGGGAAACAGCGTCGGGACCGGCGCTGGGGGACAGTGTCGGGAACGGAGCCAGGAACGGGGCTGGGGGACGGCGTCGGGACCGGGGTCAGGAACGGGGCTGGCCGCGCCGCCCGCGCGGCAGGGCGGGTCGCTGCCCGGATCCCGGCTCGACGAGCGTGCCCCACGCGCGCAGCCGCTCGTAGAGCAGCGGCGGCGTCGTGCTGTAGAGCCGCGCCAGCGAGAGCAGGTCCGTGCGACGCAGGCGCAGCACGTCCCGGGAGCTCTCCGAACGCAGCACCTGCACGATCGCGATCCAGCGCCGCAGCGGGCCGGTCCGGGTCGGTGGCAGCTTGCGCAGCCGCTGCAGGTCGATGGTCAGCGGCGGCAGGCCGGCCAGTTCGGAGCGGTCCGTCTGGGACGGGATGAGCACAACCGCGGTCACGTCGTAGAGCTCGGCCAGCTCCATCAGGCGGTGTACCCGCAGGGAGCGGCGTCCCCGCTCATAGGCGCCCAGGGTGCCGGCGGTCCAGCGCCCGTTCGTACGCTCCTGGACGTCGACGAGGGACATGCCGCGCCGGTGGCGGGCGGCTCGCAGCCGGCGTCCCAGCTCCGCCGCGTAGTCGTCGCGCTGCGGGCTCGTGCCGGCCTTACCGTTACCGGCTTTACCGCTACCAGTCTTACCGCTACCGCTACCAGTCCTACCGCTACCAGTCCTACCGCTACCGGCCTTACCGGTGCCGGCGGCGTCCGGGGCGGATCCGGAGATGCCGGCCAGGTCAGCGTCGGGCTCGCGAGCGCTGTGGTCGGCCTCGGTCACGGTCTCCGTCCGGGTCGCGTCGAGCCGGAGACGCCTTCCGCCCCCGGCCACAGCCTGTCAGGAGTTGGTCTGTGAGATGGTCGATTCACACGATGACAGCCCGATGCGGGTGGTCTCCGTGTGGTATCGCCGCGGGCCGGCATGCCGCTGCCCGGAGCCGCCGACGGGTGTGGCGGATCAGACGCTCGCCCCAAGCGGACGCTCTTCGCCCAGCTCAGATGCCACGATGGTCGGGTACCTCGACAGATCACGTCGTACCGGTGGGCCGAGGGGTTAGACCCTCGGCGGGAAATAAGGCACAGTGGTGTTGTGAAAAGCATGCCCGACACCTCCAACGGTACGGCGGCCGANNCCTCCAACGGTACGGCGGCCGATGGCCGGACCCGTGACCGTGTCGCGCGCCTGCTCCTGGAGCTCGGCCCCTCGACCGCGGTCACCCTTTCCGCACATCTCGGCCTGTCACCGGCGGCGATCCGCCGCCATCTGGACGCGATGCTCGCGGAAGGCACGATCACCACCCGGTCGGCTCGTAACCCGGCTCCGCGTGGCCGTGGCCGTCCGGCTCGGGTCTACCAGCTCACCGCCGCCGGTCACGCGGCCGGCCCGACCGCGTACGAGGATCTGGCCACCAGCGCGCTGAGCTTTCTCGCGGACGTCGCCGGCCAGGCGGTCGTCGCGGAGTTCGCCGAGGCGCGCGCCGCCGAGTTGGAGCGGNCCGCCGAGTTGGAGCGGCGGGTGCGGGCCGCGGTCGCCCGGGCCGATCCGGCCGACCGGCCGGCGGCGCTGGCGGCGGCGATGTCCGCCGCCGGTTACACCGCGAGCGCCTCGCAGCTGCCGACGGGCGTCCAGATCTGCCAGCACCACTGCCCCGTCCAGCATGTCGCCGAGCAGTTCCCCGAGCTCTGTGGCGCGGAGACGGCCGCGTTGTCGCGGCTGTTGGACTCCCACGTCCAGCGGCTCGCCACCATCGCCCATGGTGACGGGGTGTGCACGACGCATGTGCCGCTGGAGACCCGGGAGTCCCAGCGGCCCGAGGACGACCACGATCGTGCCGCCCCGGCCTCCAGCGGGCCTACCGCCTCGGACGGGTCCGCCACGTCGGCCGGGCCGGCCGTGTCCGCCGCGCCGCGGTCCGCCCCACCTGTTTCCACCCCCACCGCCACTTCTCTGACCTCCTCGGAGGGTCCTGTCATATGACCACAACTCCTGAGACCGAGATCGACAGTCGGCTCGAAGGACTGGGTTCCTACAAGTTCGGCTGGTCCGACACGGACGCGTACGCGGCGACCGCCGAACGCGGGCTGTCCGAAGCGGTCGTCCTGGGCATCTCGGCCAAGAAGGGCGAGCCGGAGTGGATGACCCAGCTCCGGCTGAAGGGTCTGAAGCTGTTCGGTCGCAAGCCCATGCCCACCTGGGGCGCGGACCTGTCCGGGATCGATTTCGACAACATCAAGTATTTTGTCCGTTCGACCGAGAAGCAGGCGGAGAGCTGGGACGACCTGCCGGCGGACATTCGCAACACCTACGACAAGCTCGGCATCCCCGAAGCCGAGAAGCAGCGTCTGGTCTCCGGCGTGGCGGCCCAGTACGAGAGCGAGGTCGTCTACCACAAGATTCGTGAGGATCTTGAGGAGCAGGGCGTCATCTTCCTCGACACCGACACCGGCCTGCGGGAGCACCCGGAGATATTCCAGGAGTACTTCGGCTCGGTCATCCCGGTCGGTGACAACAAGTTCGCCGCGCTGAACACCGCGGTGTGGTCCGGTGGCTCCTTCATCTACGTCCCGCCGGGCGTGCACGTGGAGATCCCGCTGCAGGCGTACTTCCGCATCAACACCGAGAACATGGGCCAGTTCGAGCGGACCTTGATCATCGTGGACGAGGGTGCCTACGTCCACTATGTCGAGGGCTGCACCGCGCCGATCTACTCCTCGGACTCGCTGCACTCCGCGGTCGTGGAGATCGTCGTGAAGAAGAACGCCCGCTGCAGGTACACGACCATCCAGAACTGGTCGAACAACGTCTACAACCTGGTGACCAAGCGGGCCGCCTGCCAGGCCGGCGGCACCATGGAGTGGATCGACGGCAACATCGGCTCCAAGGTGACGATGAAGTACCCGGCGGTGTGGCTGCTCGGCGAGCAGGCCAAGGGCGAGGTGCTCTCGATCGCCTTCGCCGGCGCCGGCCAGCACCAGGACGCCGGCGCGAAGATGGTGCACGCGGCGCCGCGGACGTCGTCCACGATCGTGTCCAAGTCGGTGGCCCGCGGCGGCGGCCGCACGTCCTACCGCGGTCTGGTGCAGATCCAGGAGGGCGCGCACAACTCGCGGGCGACGGTGAAGTGCGACGCCCTGCTGGTCGACACGGTCAGCCGGTCGGACACCTACCCCTACGTCGACGTCCGCGAGGACGACGCCTCCATCGGGCACGAGGCCACCGTGTCCAAGGTCGGGGAGGACCAGCTCTTCTACCTGATGAGCCGCGGGCTGTCCGAGGACGAGGCGATGGCGATGGTGGTGCGCGGGTTCGTCGAGCCGATCGCCCGCGAGCTGCCGATGGAGTACGCCCTCGAGCTCAACCGACTGATCGAGCTGCAGATGGAAGGCGCGGTCGGCTGATGGTGACAGCTCCTGCCCACAACGGTTCGCCGGGTTCACCGACTCCGTCGGGCTCGCCGGACGGGTCGCCCGCCGCCACCGCGGTCGGTGGAACCGCCACCGCGACCGTGCCGGTGCCGGCGGGGTCGTCGACCGGCCTGCCGTTCGGCTCTCGGCCCGGGGCGGCCGCGGGCGCGCCGGACCGGCGGCCCGANGACCGGCGGCCCGACAGCCGGCCGCGGCCGGTGCACTCCCGTGACCCGCAGGCCCATCCCGTCCCGACCGGGCGTGAGGAGGAGTGGCGGTTCACCCCGCTGCGCCGCCTGCGCGGCCTGCTCACCGGCCCGGAGGCGACCGACGCCGCCCTTGAGGTGAGCGTGCAGGCCCCGCCGCCGGTCACGGTCGAGCATGTCGGCCTCGATGACGGGCGTATCGGGCGGGTGCTGACCCCGTCCGACCGGGTGTCGGCGTTCGCGATGACCCGGGCCGAGCACGCCGTCGTGATCACTGTTCCCGCCGAGGCCGCGCCGGCCGAGCCGGTGGTCGTGCGGCTGCACGGCGGCGGCGGGGTCGCCTACGGCCATCTGGTCGTCGAGGTCGGCGCGTTCGCGTCCGCCACGGTGGTGCTTGATCACACCGGGGCGGCCACGTTCGCCGGCAACGTCGAACTGTCGGTCGGTGACAGCGCGTCACTGACGCTGGTGTCGTTGCAGGACTGGGACGCCGGCGCGGTGCACGTGGCCGCGCACGCGGCCGCGGTCGGTCGGGACGCGCGGTTCCGCTCGTTCACCGTCACCCTCGGTGGTGATCTGGTACGTCTGTCACCCACGGTCACCTACGCCGGGCCCGGTGGGGACGCGGAGCTCTACGGGCTGTTCTTCACCGACGCCGGCCAGCACCAGGAGCACCGCCTGCTCGTCGACCACGGCCCGCGCTCGTGCCGCAGCCGGGTGGCCTACAAGGGCGCCCTGCAGGGCGACGGCGCGCACGCGGTGTGGATCGGTGACGTCGTGATCGGGGCGGACGCCGTGGGTACCGACACCTACGAGCTCAACCGCAACCTCGTCCTCACCGACGGCGCCCGGGCGGACTCGGTGCCGAACCTGGAGATCTCCACCGGGGAGGTCGTCGGCGCCGGCCATGCCAGCGCGACCGGGCGGTTCGACGACGAGGCGCTGTTCTACCTGATGGCGCGGGGCATTCCGGCGGACGAGGCGCGGCGCCTGGTCGTCCGGGGCTTCTTCGCCGAGATCGTCGACCGGATCGAGATCGATTCGCTGCGGGAGCGGATCGCCGCGGCGGTCGAGGCCGAGCTCGGCGGGGTCGTGTAGTGGGCGGTTTCCAGCGGGCGTGTGCCCTCTCCGACCTGAGCGAGGACGTCCCGCTCGGGGTGGAGATCGACGGGGAGCCGGTGTGCCTGGCGCTGGCGGCCGGGCAGGTCTACGCCATCCGCGACGAGTGCTCGCACGCCGACGTCATGCTCTCCCAGGGCGAGATCGAGGACGCGAAGATCGAGTGCTGGCTGCACGGTTCGCAGTTCGACCTCACCACAGGTGAGCCCCTTGGGCTGCCGGCAACCGAGCCGGTGCCCGTCTATCCCGTGAAGATCGACGGCGACGATGTGCTCGTGGACGTCGGGGAGTCATAGCGCACGGCGCGCAGCGCACGCCAGGCCACGGTGCGAGTCCTCCAGGGCAGGCCTCCACAGCGGGGCAGGCCCTGTGGGGCAGGGCACAGGGCAGGGTGCGCGGCGCGCGTCACAGATAGCGGTTTGAGGAGATTGAACTAACGTGTCGACCCTTGAGATCCGTAACCTCCATGTCTCGGTGGAGACCGACTCCGCCGAGGGGAGGGAGATCCTGCGCGGCGTGGATCTGACGATCCGTCGCGGCGAGACCCATGCGATCATGGGGCCGAACGGCTCCGGCAAGTCGACGCTGGCGTATTCCATCGCAGGCCACCCCAAGTACACGATCACCGAGGGAACGGTGACGCTGGACGGCGTCGACGTCCTCGCGCAGAGCGTCGACGAGCGGGCCCGCGCCGGGATCTTCCTGGCCATGCAGTATCCCGTCGAGGTGCCCGGTGTGTCGGTGTCGAACTTCCTGCGCTCGTCGGTGACGGCCGTGCGCGGTGAGGCGCCCAAGCTGCGGACGTGGGTCAAGGAGGTCCGCGAGTCCATGGCGACGCTGGAGATGGACCCGGCGTTCGCCGAGCGCAGCGTCAACGAGGGCTTTTCCGGCGGCGAGAAGAAGCGCCACGAGATCCTGCAGATGGCCCTGCTCAAGCCGAAGATCGCGATTCTGGACGAGACCGACTCCGGCCTCGACGTGGACGCGCTGCGGATCGTCTCCGCCGGCATCGAGTCTGTCCGGTCGGCGGGGCAGACCGGCATCCTGCTGATCACCCACTACACCCGCATCCTGCGATACGTGAAGCCGGAGTTCGTCCACGTGATGGCCGGCGGCCGCATCGTCGACTCCGGTGGCCCGGAGCTCGCCGCGGTCCTGGAGGACAGCGGCTACGACCGGTACGTGAAGACGACCGAGCCGGCCGGGACGGTGGCGTGACGACGATGACCGACACGGGGAGCGACACCAGGGCCAACGCGGGGCCCGCGCCCACCCTCACCGGGGTGGGCGGGCCGGTGCCCGGGTACGACGTCGAGCGGGTACGCAAGGACTTCTCGATCCTGACGCGCCGGGTCCACGACGACCGGCCGCTGGTCTACCTCGACAGCGCGGCGAGCTCGCAGAAGCCCACCCGCGTCCTCGACGCCGAGCGGGACTACTACGAGCTGCACAACGCCAACGTCCACCGCGGCATCCACGTCCTCGCCGAGGAGGCCACCGCGCTGTACGAGAACGCCCGGGACAAGGTCGCGGCGTTCATCGGCGCCCCTCGGCGCGACGAGGTCGTCTTCACCAAGAACTCCTCGGAGGCGCTGAACCTCGTCGCCTACGCGATGAGCAACGCGGCGGCGTCCGGCCCGGAGGCGGAGCGGTTCCGGCTCGGCCCCGGCGACGAGGTCGTCGTCACCGAGATGGAGCACCACTCCAACCTGGTGCCGTGGCAGATGCTGTGCCGGCGGACCGGGGCGACGCTGCGCTGGATCGGCATCACCGACGACGGCCGCCTTGACCTCACCACCCTCGACCAGGTGATCAACGAGCGGACGAAGGTCGTCTCGTTCGTGCACCAGTCGAACATCCTCGGCACGGTCAACCCGGTCGCGACGCTGGTCGCCCGGGCCCGCGAGGTCGGCGCGCTGGTCGTCCTCGACGGCTCCCAGTCCGTGCCGCACATGCCGATCGACGTCACCGCCCTCGGCGTGGACTTCCTCGCCTTCACCGGCCACAAGATGTGCGGGCCGACCGGGATCGGCGTGCTGTGGGGCCGGCGCGAGCTGCTGGAGGTCATGCCGCCGTTCCTCGGCGGCGGCGAGATGATCGAGCTCGTGACGATGGAGGCGTCGACCTACGCCGCCCCGCCGCACCGGTTCGAGGCCGGCACCCCGATGATCGCCCAGGCGGTCGGTCTCGGCGCCGCCGTCGACTACCTCACCGATCTTGGCATGGACGCCGTCGCCGCGCACGAGCACGACGTCACCGCCTACGCCATCGAGCGGCTGACCGCCGTACCCGGGCTGCGGATCATCGGGCCGCCGGACGCGGTCGACCGGGGCGGCGCCGTCTCGTTCGTCCTGACCGGCTCCGACGGCCGGCCGCTGCACCCGCACGACGTCGGCCAGCTGCTCGACGAACTCGGTGTCGCCGTCCGTGTGGGGCATCACTGTGCCCGCCCGGTCTGCCTGCGCTTCGGCGTTCCGGCCACGACCCGGGCGTCCTTCCACCTGTACTCGACCCGAAGTGAGGTCGACGCGCTCGTGGAAGGTCTGGGGCATGTCCGGAGGTTCTTCGGAACGTGAAACTGGACTCCATGTACCAGGAGATCATCCTGGACCACTACCGCAACCCGCATCACCGCGGGCTGCGCGAACCGTTCGACGCCGAGGTCCACCACGTCAACCCGACCTGCGGCGACGAGGTGACCCTACGGGTCAGGGTCGCCGACGGTGTGGTGACGGACGTCTCCTACGAGAGCGAGGGCTGTTCGATCAGCCAGGCGTCCGCGAGCGTCATGACCGACCTTGTGATCGGCAGGTCCGTGGCCGACGCGCTCGGACTGGAACGGGAGTTCCTGGCGCTGATGCAGTCCCGCGGCACCATGGAGCCGGACGAGGACGTGCTGGAGGACGCGGTCGCCTTCGCGGGCGTGTCAAAGTATCCGGCCAGGGTCAAGTGCGCCCTGCTGTCATGGATGGCCTGGAAGGACGCGACCGCGCAGGCCGTGGGCGGCATCCCGGAACAGGAGACGGACCGATGAGCGAAACCACCACGCTGGCCGACCAGGAGACGACCGGTAGCGACCCGGCGGCGGCGCGAGCCACGGCCACCGCTGCCACCACCGCCGGCGACCCGGCCGCCACCGGNCCGCTGTCGACGGGACGGCCGCCGGTGGCGGGCAGAGCGCTGGCGGCGGGACGGCCCCAGGGGGGGAGGCCGCCGGAGGGGTGGCCGCCGGCGGGGTGGCCGCCGGTGCTGCCGTCGACAAGGCCGCTCTCGACGACGTCGAGGAGGCCATGCGCGACGTCGTCGACCCCGAGCTCGGCATCAACGTCGTCGACCTGGGCCTGGTCTACGGGATCAACATCCACGACGACAACACCGTGACCCTGGACATGACGCTGACGTCGGCGGCGTGCCCGCTGACGGACGTGATCGAGGACCAGACCCGCTCCGCCCTCACCGACGGCCCGGACGCCCTGGTCAACGACGTGACCATCAACTGGGTCTGGATGCCGCCGTGGGGCCCCGACAAGATCACCGATGACGGCCGCGACCAGCTGCGCGCCCTCGGCTTCAACGTCTGATTCGGGACGCCTGCCCCGGGACCGGCACCGCCGAACCCCGGCCACCTCGGCCACCGCCGAACCGCCCCCCACCGCCGAACCCCGGCCACCGTCGGCCGGCCGCCCGACTGCCATCCAGCGCCCCTTTCCAGTTCATGATCGCTATAATTTTGTCGTTGTGTACGCTTTTCGGCCCGATATGCGTACACAACGACAAACTTACGCTGATCATGGTTGGCCGCTGCCCGTGGCGAGGGCGCGTGTGACGGTGTGGGTCACGTAGCCGGGGCGTTGTGTCACGTCGGGCCAGGTGAAGCGGAGTACGGTCCAGCCGAGTGTTGTCAGCAGGTTCTGCCGGTGCCGGTCGCGGTACAGGGCCACCGGGCCGCCGTGTACGGACGTCCCGTCCGCCTCGACGTCGAGCTGACGGCTCGGCCAGGCCAGGTCCAGACGGGCGACGACGCGTCCACTGTCGTCCCGGACCTGCCACTGGAGCTGTTCGGGAGCCACGCCGGCGTCGGTCAGCAACAGCCGTAGCCGCGTCTCCAGCGGGGACTCGGCTCTGCCGTCGGCGTGCCGCCACCAGCTCGACCGCGCTGCCGCGCCCCGCCTGCCGAACGCAAGGGACCGGGCGCTGGTGAGATCGGTGAGATGACCGCCGCGCAACGCCGCGTCCATGAGAGCGACGGCATCATCACGGTCGCGGCGCAGCACCATGTCGACGAGTGTGCGGGGCGCCGATGTCGTCGGAATGCCGTGGATGTCCGTGACGTGGGCGTGCGGCACGTCATCCCAGTGCAGTTTCACGCCGTTCGGCTGTCTCCGCGCGGACTCGAATGGCAACAGCAGGTGCACCGGCTCGTCGGGCCGTGCCACCGGGAGGCCGCCGAACGCCAGCAGCCGCGCCGCGGTGATCTCGCAGGCAACGGCGTCCGGCCGGTGTAGCAGGGCCGCGCGAACCCGGCTCCGATGCGGGTGAGCCCCAGGCAGAAGGTACGCGCCTCTTCCCGGATACTGCCACTCGCCGCTGTGGACAAGACGCGCGATCTGCCGACGGGTCAGCCCGAAAGCCTGGGCCTGCGAGCCGCTGATCACCCCGTCCTGCTGCCGCGCCTGACGCAGAAGAGCCGGCGGTGTGCTGAACGGCGAGCGGACCATGACTGGATCTTCCCCACGCACCCCGGAACGGTGCCATACCTGAAACGGATCTGTGGACAACCGTCGAAGGCGCCGATTCAAGATCCCGGACAGTGATGTAGGTGGTGTGGTCACGGCGGCCGGCGCGGATGCCGGCGTGGGCTGGGATGGGGCCGGGCCACAGGTTCGGAAGCCCGGTTCGCGGTGGGTGGCGCTGGGGAGGTGTCGGCAAGTTAGCGCGGGGGCGTGTGGAGTGGCGGGCGGGCCTATCGTGGAAATATGACGGTCACTACTGAGCTGGAGTCCGAGACAGCCCGTTGGCAGACGTCTGTGTGCGGGGTTGGCTGGGACGTCGACGCCCTGAATATCGACAACGCTGTCATCAGTCGTACGGGTGTCGATGGCGGAGGCGTGCCAGACGGCGGGGTTGATGCGCCTGTGGCGGGCGGTGCTGGCGGGGTCGGCAGCGTTGGCGGAGCCGGTGAGGTTGGTGGAACCGGCGGGGTTGGTGGAACCGGCAGGGTTGGCAGCGTTAGCGGAACTGGTGAGGCCGGCGGGGCCGGTGGGGGCGTGCGGCTGGCCGGGCGGGAAGCCGAGGGCTGGCAGGGTCGTCCGGATGCCCTGCGCTCGTCCCCGCTGGCGGTGCCGGCGGGGTCGAGGTCGCGGGTGGGTCCGGCTGCCGTCGGTGCTGTTCGGTCGGCTGTTCTGCGTTGGTGGGCTGTCGTTCTTGCCGTTGGGACCGTCGTTGCCACGATGATCGAGCCGGTTCCCGATGGCCCTCAGGCGGTGGATCGGACGCCGGTCCTGATCGGGGCCATCGGTGACGTCACCCTGGTGCTGCTGTTCGTGGCCTTTGTCGCGCTGCTTGCCGGCCGCCGCTGGGGGCTCGGGGCGGCCACCTACGCGGGCGCCGGGCTTGTGGCGCTCTCGGCGCTGTGCCCGGCCTCGGGCCATCACGATGTGGCGGCCTGGTGGTTCGCGCAGCTCGCGATCAGCGTCGGTCTGTTCGCGGGCTCCCTTGTGCTGCGTTCTCGGGCGAGCGCGCCAGCCCGCCCCTGAGGACCGCCGCGCCGAGGGGAGCGCGCCGGGGAGAGCGCATCGGGACGGGACGGAGAACACACCTAGCCCGAGACATGCCTTCCTGTTTACTTACCGCAAGCGTCTCGTGTCGCTACGGTTATATGTACAGATCGTAGCGACACGGGGAGTAAGCATGCTCAATCAACGGCACGATCAGAGACGATGGCCCGACACTGGCCAGAAGCCCAGGTCAGGGAGGTCATCACGGTGGATACAGGGGCCCCGAGCCGACGTCAGCTCGCCGTTCTGGCCACTCTCGCCGCTGGCGGCGCAGTGACGATGTCGCCCTTCGTCGACGAGCTGGCGGACGTCGACGCGCGCTTCCGAGTACTGGTCTGCGAGTACGAGGACATTCCGCTGACCGAATCCCTGCCGCGGCTGGACGCCCTCTACGCGGAGGTCGTCCGCCTGTCCGAACGTCGGGTGGCCCCGGCGCAGCGCCGGGCCGCCGGCGCCACCCTGGCCCATGTCGAGGCGCTGCGCGCCGACGCGCTGTTCAACACTGACCGGATCGACCAGGCCCGGCGGCTCGCCGAGGCCGCCTACCGGCACGGCCGGTCCGCCGGCGACGCGTTAGCCGTCGGCTACGCCCGGAAGATCGCCGGAATGATCGAGCTGTACGAGGAGCATCCGGAGTCGGCGTTGCGGCTTGCCATGGACGGCCAGCGCCAGGCCAACGGCACCCCGGTGGCCATCGCCGCGCTCGCGCTGCAGGCGCGGGCGGTCGCGGTCCTGCCCGGCGGGCGTCCCGACGAGGTGGCCAGGATCGCGGACCGGGCGATCGGCCAGGCGTTCGCGCTGCCGGCCGAGCAGCGGGGGACTCCCGGCGGGGAGGATCCCGGTGCCGTCCACCCGGTGGAGGTCGCCTACCACGGGCTGATCGCCGCCGCGGCGGCCGGTGACCACAGCGCCGCCACGGACTACGCCGACGTCGCCCTGCCCGCGCTGACGGCGATGAACCGTCCGGGATTCGTCGCGGTCGCGCTCGCCCATCTGGCCGCCGCCGACGCCCACCGTGGCGACGTGGAATCCGCGCTCGACCGGGCCGGCACCGCCTTCGACCTGGCGCCCCGCCCGTTCCGGGCGGTGGGCCGTCCGCTGGCGGCGACCCTGCTCGCGCTGCGGGCCGGTCACGCGAACGCGGACGGCGTCCGGTCCTTCCTCGCCCGGGCCCGCGCCTGGAAACAGGACGGGAGCACGATCTGACGCTCTGATCGTGGACGGCCGTCCCGCGGCGGGCCCGGCATCCGGACCTGCCGCGAGAACCGCACCCCGGCTCTCCACGCCTGGCCCGGCCGGGGCCGTGGGCGGGTCAGCGCCAGGCGGTCTCCGAGACGGGGGAGCGGCCGATCAGCGGCCGCCACCACGCCTCGTTGTCGCGGTACCAGGCGACGGTTGCCCGCATCCCGTCGGCGAAGCCGATCTCGGGCGCCCAGCCGAGTTCGGTGCGCAGCCTGGTCGAGTCGAGCAGGTACCGCCGGTCGTGGGACGGGCGGTCCGGCACGATCGTCTTCAGCGACTCCGGCAGGCCCAGTTCGGCGAGGATGGTGTTGGCGATGGTCTCGATGTCGGCCTCGACCCCGCTGCCGACGTGGTAGGTCTCGCCGAGCCGGCCGTGTTCCAGTACCGCGTCGATCGCCCGGCAGTGGTCGGCGACGTGCAGCCACTCCCGGCGGTTACGCACCGACGCGTACAGGGGCAGGTTCTCGCCCTGCAGGGCCCGGGTGACGAACAGCGGGATGACCTTCTCCGGGAACTGGTACGGCCCGTAGTTGTTCGAGCAGTTCGTGATCGTCACCGGCAGGTCGTAGGTCAGGCCGTAGGCGCGCACCGCATGGTCGCCACCGGCCTTGGCCGCGTTGTACGGCGTCCGCGGCAGGTACGGGGAGTCCTCGGTGAACGCGCCGGGGTCGTCGAGGTCCATGTCGCCGTAGACCTCGCAGGTCGAGATCTGGTGGAAGCGGGCCACCCCGACCGTGCGGGCCGCCTCCAGCAGCGTCTGGGTGCCGATGACGTTGGTGGAGAAGAAGTCGCCGGGACGGATGATCGCCAGGCTGTTGTGCGACTCGGCGGCGAAGTTGACCACCACGTCGACCTTGTGCTCCCGCAGCAGCGACTCGACGAGCCCGCGGTCCCGGATGTCCCCGTGTACGAACGTGATCTCCGCCAGCACGTCGGCGAGGTTGTCCCGGCAGCCGGCGTAGGTCAGCGCGTCCAGCGCGACCACCTGGTCCTGGGGATGCCACTCACGCCAGTAGCGGACGAAGTTCGACCCGATGAACCCGGCGGCTCCGGTGACCAGCAGCGTCGACATGGGTGGCACGTCCCCTTTCGGAAGAGATCGGGATCGGCGGCATCGGCGTTCCGATCCGGGCCAGCCTCTCACGGCCGGGTGACGCCGCTGGTCGCCGCCCGCTGGTCGAGGCCGCCGTCGCGGCGAGCGGCGGCCAGCGGCGATGCCGGCTCAGGACGCCGGCTCAGGACGCCGGGCCAGGACGCCGGTCAGTCCGAGGACGTTCGTCCAGCGCCGTGCGCACCGCGTTGCCGATCAGATGTGTCAGCCGGGGATGGGCGCTGCGGCGAGCGCGGACATGGAGCGGTTCGGGGTCGACCGGTGGCAGATCGTCACGGCGTTCCAGTCCCTGCGGCACCGCCCCGACATCGGCGAGCAGCGCGACACCGACGCCGGCGCGGACCGCGTGCAGCACGCCGGCGAGGTATCCGGCCTCACCGACGACTGAGGCCGTGCGCCCGGCCCGGGCCAGCACCCGTAACGCCTGGCTACGGATGGTGCACGGATCGTCGATGGCCACCAGTGGCAGCGGCCGTTCCGGCGGGGGCGCCGCCCAGTCGGTGGCCGCGAACCAGGCCAGCGGCAGCCGGCCGGCTGGACGGGCCGTGGCGGCGTTCCCCTCCCCGATGAGCACGGCGACGTCAATGCTGCCCCGGTCGAGTGCCTCGTTGATGCGGGCTCCCCGGTCGAGCCGGAACCTGACCTGGACGTCGGGGAACTCCGTGGTGAGCGCGGACATCACCAGCGGGAGCAGATGGTCGGCGGCGTGTTCGGTCGACCCGATGGTGATGGTCGACTGGCCCGCCAGCACCGCGTCCACACCCAGTTGTTCGAGCGCGTCGTCGTGCAGGGTGAGGATCCGTCGCCCCACGGCGACGAGTAGTTCACCATCAGGGGTGAAGCGTGTGCCGCGGCCGTCCGGGGCGACCAGCGGCCGGCCGACCGCTTTCTCCAGGCGGCGCACATGCTGGCTCACCGCCGACTGCGAGATGCACAACGCCTCCGCGGCGCGGCGGAAGCCGCCGTAGTCGGCGATCGCCGTGAGGCTGCGCAGGGCCGTGAGGTCCAGTACGGGGGGCACAGTGCACGATAGCGCGACTGATTTCATTTCGTAATAGGTCTGATCGTGGATCCGCGTTGGACATCCACGGGAAATGGCACCATTCTGATGGCCATGGTCAGGAAACGGGGTGTGCGGCAGCACGGACCGCTTACATTCCGTGTTGTTTTCTATAGTCCACCGCGACGCCGGATCGCGCAGCACGTCCTGACCCGCAGGCGCGTCATCGACTTCGGGACCATCACCTCCGCCTGTTGTCCCGTGCCTTGTTCCGTCCGTTGACACCGGCGCGTCACCGCCCGGCCTGATCCGGCGACCGGCGGCCGAGCCATAACGGATCATCCAGGTCATCCAGGTCATCGGGGTCATCGGGGTCATCGGGTCGTTCGGATCGCTTCGATCGTCCGGTTCATCCGGTTCGTCCGGGTGGCACGTCAGCGCCGGCTCCTGGCGGTTCCCGGCCCGGTGCCGGCGCCCGCTGCCGGTCGCGCCGTCGGCTCGCGTCGGTCGGCACGGCATGCGCCCGTCATCCCGAGAGGCTCCCGGCCACCGGCCGAGGCGCTGTCACGGGCCGGCTCGGCTCCGGGGCCGCGGGGCCCGGCGTGGGCCACACCGTCACGCCCGCCACACCGTCACGCCCGCCACCTCGCCTATTCACCCATCTATCTCCACCTGTCGGGCATAGCAGATATCAGCTCCCAACCGGACATAAGGACGTAGGTCGATGACGTCAGCTCAGCTCGCCGCCGCCGCAGTCGCGCCCACGGTGGCGGCGTGGGACAACCCGCCCGCGGTCGCGCCGCGGGGAACGGTGATCCTGATCGCCGGCCGGGGCGAGCATCCGGGGCTCTACGAGCGGTTCGGCAACCGGATCGCCTTCGACGGCTACCGGGTCCGGGTGGTCGGCGACCCGACCGCGCACGAGCGGACGGTGACGTCCCAGATCAACCGTCTGCTGGCCGACCCGGACCTGCCCGCGCCGCGCGTGCTGGCGGGCTCCGACGCGGGCGCGGCATTCGCCGCGGCGCTGGTCGCCGCCGGGAAGGTGCGGGTCGACGGCCTCATCCTCGTCGGTCTTCCCGGCGGGGAGACGACCGTCACGGACATCGGGGAATGGGAGTGGGAGACCGAGCTGGGTGAGCGCACCGCCTGCCCCACCCACCAGGCGCGGCTGGACGCCGACGTGTCGGTGCGCCGTGGCGCGCTGACCGTCCCGATACCCCGGTCCTGGATCGCCGACGGTGATCTTCGTCGGGTCGCCGTACCGGTGCTCGGCCTGCACGGGACGGCCGACCTGCTCAGCCCGCTGCCGGCCGCGCGAGAGCGTTACGCGGGCGCGCCCGTCGCCGAGTTCGTCACCATCGACGGCGGCAAGCACGACGCCCTCAACGACGCCACCCACCGGACAGCCGCGGCCGTGGTCGTGCTGTTCCTCGAACGGTTGCGGGCCGGCGCCGACCTGCCCGAAATCGCGCGCTGGACCCCCTGGTCGTAGCCGCGTCAACGGCGCCGATCAGCCACCCGTCCGGCGCATCCGGAGGACCGTCATGACCGTCGAATTCATCAGCGGCATAAACATCAATCCGTCCAACGAGCTCAACCGGCTCCGTCTCCCGGCCATTGACGTGCCCTTCCTCAGGCGTTACGCGCGGGCCCTGGAGGACGGCGGCTTCGACTACACACTGGTGCCCTACCACTCCTCCTTCCAGGACCCGTTCACCCTCGCCACGGCCATCACACAGTTCACCGAGCGGCTCCGGCCGATCGTCGCGCTGCGGCCCAACACCATCTACCCGACGGTCGCGGCCAAACAGCTGGCCACCCTCGACCAGCTCAGCGGTGGACGCGCGGTGGTGCACTTCATCGCGGGCGGGGACGACCACGAGCAGGCCCGCGAGGGCGACCGGCTGGGCAAGACCGAACGCTACGCGCGACAGGCCGAGTACATCGACATCCTCCGCCGGGCGTGGGCCTCGACGACGCCGTTCGACCATGCCGGGACCTACTACTCCTTCGAGGACTTCGTCTCGGTCGTACGGCCGGTCAACGGCGGCATCCCGGTGTCGGTCGGCGGGTCGTCGCCGGAGGCCTACCAGGTGGGCGGCGCGCAGGCCGACATCTTTGGCCTGTGGGGCGAACCGCTCAGGGAGACCAGGGAACAGATCGACGCGGTGGCCGAGCAGGCCCGCCTCGCCGGTCGCGAGGACACCCCCCGCATCTGGGTCACCTTCCGTCCGATCATCGCCCCCACCGAGGAGCTGGCCTGGGAGAAGGCCCATCGGATCCTCGACGTCCTGCGGGGCAACAACGGGCTCGCGCACGCGGCGTTCCGCGCCACCGGCGCGAAGGAACCGCCCAACGTCGGCTCCCAGCGGCTGCTGCGGGTGGCCCGCGACGGTGACCTGCACGATCGTGCGCTGTGGACGCCCACGGCCTCCGCGACCAACGCCGCCGGCGCCTCCACCGCCCTGGTGGGGACGCCCGAGACCGTCGCCGCCGCCATCCTCGACTATGTCGACCTCGGTGCCGAGCTCATCTCGATCCGCGGGTACGACAATCTCGACGACGTCATCGACTACGGCCGTTACATCCTCCCACTGGTGCGCGAGGAACTGGCCCACCGCGCGGCGACGGGCCGTCGCGGCGAGATCGTGCGGGAGGACGCCGGGCGCGGCCGCCCGGCCGTGCCGGCGGC
>NZ_JWIO01000009.1:14636-25387 GCF_001017755.1 Protofrankia coriariae | reverse complement strand
GCCGGCGGCCGCCTCCGACGGTGGCCCGCACGGCGATCGGGGAGCACAGGTGCGGGAAGCGTCGGCCGCGCGGGCCGGCCGGCTGGGGCAGCAGGTGGCGTCGTGAGCGTGTCATCGCGGTCCCAGACCGGCCCGGCCGACCGTCCCGACCTTTCCGCTGCCGGTTCTGCCGCCGCCGATCGTCCCGATATCGATCCTGCCGCCGCCGGCCGTCCGGTGGCCGCGCTGCCGGTCGTGGACGTCTCCGACGACGCGCTCGCCCAAACGAGCGCGCGACTCGCGCTCACCGCCGAGGAGTACGACCGTTCCGCGGAGTTCCCCTGGAAAGGCGTCCAGGCCGTGCACGACGCGGGCCTGCTGCGGCTGGGGATCGCACCCCGCTACGGCGGCCAGGGCCTCAGCGCCACCGACAGCGTCCGGGTCCTGCAGTGGCTGGGCCGGGGCGACCCGTCGGTCGCCCTGATCACAGCGATGACGATCCTCCAGCACGTGCTGGAGGACATCGACCCGTGGTGGCCGGAGGATCTCTACCGCACCGTGGTCGACGACTCCCGCCGGCGGCCGGTGCTGCTGAACGCCATCCGCGCCGAGCCGGAGTGGGGAGCGCCCGCCCGCGGCGGGCTGCCGGCCACGAAGATCCGGCGGACCGCCGCCGGCTGGCTGCTCAACGGGCACAAGGGCTTCGCGACAAGCTCGGAAGGCCTTGCCTACCACCTGGTGTGGGCGGCCACCGAGGACCCCGACCCGCTGCTGGCGCACGCCGTCGTCCCCGCCGACACCCCCGGTATCGAGATCGTGCGCACCTGGGACCACCTCGGGCTGCGGGCGAGCAGCACGCACGACGTCATCTACACCGACGTGGAGATCCCTTTCGAGAACTTCCGCGGCGTGCCCCTCTCCGAGCAGCGCGCCGACCCGGGCCTGGGTGCTGTCGGGATCGGCGTGCCCGCGCTGTACATCGGGGTGGCCCGGGCCGCGCAGGAGTTCTTCCTGCGTTTCGCCAACGAGCGCATACCCACCTCGCTGGGACGTCCCATCGCCACGACCGAACGGATCCAGACCATCGCCGGCGAGATCGAGGCGCAGCTGGTCCAGGCCGAGGAGATCGTCTACGGGGTGGTCCGTCGTTTCGACGAGGGTGACCCCAGCGCGTCGCAGCGCTTCCTCGTCGCCAAGCCGTTGGTCGTGCGCGCCGTTGTCACAGCCGTGCAGACCGCGGTGGCGGCGATCGGCAACCCGGGCCTGACCAGGCACAACCCTCTCGAGCGGCACCTGCGCGACGTCTACTGTGCCCGCGTCCATCCGCCGCAGGAGGACTCCGCCCTGCTGCTCGCCGGGCGCCAGACGCTCACCGCCGCGCGCTGTTAGAGCCACATCCAGGGCCACGTCAGCTCGACCGAGGCCCCGTCCGCAGGTGCCCTCAGAGCACCCGGCAGCAGCCCGGACCGCACCCGGCCGCACCCACACATGCACTCACAACCCGTGGCGTGCGGCCGCCACCACGAAACCGTTCCCTGTTCGACCGGTTCCGGAATTCCGGAATCCACCTGACCTGTTCACGGAAGACAACTCTGGGAGTCATATCCTGATGGCCGTATCGTGGCGTCGCCGAAGTGGCGAGGACACCGACAGAAATATCAGCGGCAGCGCCGACGGAAACAGTGCCGACGGAAACAGCGCGGGCCGACGCCGCCCGCGCTGGCGGGCGGCGACCACCTCCCTCCTCACCGTCGCCTTCCTGGCCGCCTGCGGGGGCGGGGACGGCGGGAGCGGCACGAACGCCGACAACGCGCAGCCCGTGCCGGGCGGCCGGTTGAAGATCGCCTTCTGGGCGGACTTCCAGGGCTGCATCGACCCCAACCAGGTGTACTGGATCGAAAGCCGCAGCATCGACCGCAACTTCGCCGACTCGCTGACCGATCAGGACCCCAGGACCGGTGAGATCGTCCCGTGGCTCGCCACGAGCTGGACGGCCAGCCCCGACGCCCGCGAGTACACCTTCACCCTGCGCAAGGGCGTCACCTTCAGCGACGGCACGGCGCTCGACGCGTCCGCGGTGAAGACGGCCCTCGACGGGGTGCGCGACCTCGGCGCCAAATCGACCCTGGGCGTGACCTACCTCGCCGGCTACGAGTCGTCGACCGTCGTCGACCCGCAGACGGTGAAGGTGAACTTCAAGGTGCCCAACGCGGCGTTCCTGCAGGCGACGTCCACCACCACCCTGGCGATCCTCTCGCCGGCCACCTAAAAGGAGACCGCCGAGGCCCGCTGCGCGGGCAAGGTCATCGGCTCGGGGCAGTTCGTGCTCGACAGCTACACCGCAGCCAAGGCGGCCAGGCTCAGCCGGCGCGCGGGCTACGCGTGGCCGAGCGCGCTGGTGAAGAACAAGGGTGACGCGTACCTCGACGGCATCGACGTCAGCTACATCGCCGAGGACAGCGTCCGGGTGGGCAGCCTGACCACCGGCACCATCGACGTCGCCTGGCCGCGGCTGCCGATCACCTCCGCCGACCAGGAGGTCATCAAGGCCGCGAACGGCGTCATCGAGACACGCTCCCTGCCCGGCATCAGCGCGCAGATCGTGCCCAACGTCAACAGGGGCGGCCCGCTGGCCGACCTGAAGGTGCGCCAGGCGCTGTACAAGGCGATCGACCTGAAAAGCTACGCGTCCACCGTGTACTGGGACAGCTACCCGGTGGTGAAGGGGCCGTACGACTCGACGACGCCGTACGCGGCGGACCTGTCCGCCAAGCTCGCCCACGACCCGGCCGGGGCGGCCGCGCTGCTGGACAGCGCCGGCTGGGCCAAGGGCCCGGACGGCTACCGCTACAAGGACGGCCGGAAGCTGACGCTGACCTACCTCATCACCGCCTCGACCCCCGGCGAGCAGCTGCTCCAGGACCAGCTCAAGAAGAGCGGCATCGACCTGCAGCTCAAGGTCGTCACCAGCGCGCAGCTCACCCAGCTGACCACCGCCGGCGAGTTCGACCTCGCGGGCAGCTACCTGACCCGGGGTGACCCGAGCGTGCTCGGGTCGACCCTCGACCGGGCCGTCACGAAGAACTACGCCACCGTGTACTCCCAGGACGACGCCACAGCCGCCGAGGTCAGCAAGCTGTTCGCCCGCGGGCTGAACACGATCGACCCCGCCCAGCGGGCCGCGGCGTACAAGGATCTGCAGGACTACCTGATCGACCACGGGGTCGTCTTCCCGACCTACGACCGGGTGCAGGTGGTCGGGCTGTCGAACAAGGTCCACGGGTTCGCCTGGACCTCCGAGAGCTTCCTGCGCGCCAACGACATCTGGCTGTCGAAGTGACCTGGCGGTCATGATGCCGAGAACACCGAGAACACCGAGAATGCTGAGAACGCCGAGACGGTCGTGATGCTCAGATATCTCGCCGGTAGGTTCGCCCAGGCACTGCTGGTGCTCTGGGCGGCCTACACGGTCACCTTCGTCATCCTGCACGTGCTGCCGAGCGACCCGATCACTCTGCAGCTCGCAGCCGGCGGGGTCGACGTCAGCCAGCTCACCCCGGACCAGCTGCACTCCATGGAGGCGCGGTATGGGCTCGACGAGCCCGTACTCACGCAGTACTTCGGCCGGCTGTGGGACGCCCTGCACCTCAACTTCGGCATGTCGCTCACCCAGAACGTCTCCGTCGGCAGCCTCGTCTCCGACCGGCTGCCCTCGACCATCGTGCTGACCCTGGTCTCCGTCGGGCTCTTCCTGGTGTTCGGCGTCGGGCTGGCCTATCTGGCCTCCTACGTCCAGTGGCGGCCGGCCCGGGTGCTGCTCAGCCGGCTGCCCGCGGTGGGCATCTCACTACCGACGTTCTTCGTCGGGCTGCTGCTCATCCAGGTGTTCGCCTTCTCCCTCGGCTGGTTCCCGGCCAGGGGCACCGAGGGATGGCGCAGCGTGGTGCTGCCCGGGGTCACCCTGGCGCTTCCCGGGTCGGCGATGCTCGCCCAGGTGCTCATCCGCAGCCTCGGCGACACCTGGCAGGAGCCGTACATCGTCACCGCCAGGGCCAAGGGGCTGTCCCGCTGGGCCATTCAGTTGCGGCACGCGTTCCGCAACGCGGCCCTGCCCGCGCTCACCCTGCTGGGCGTGCTCGTCGGCTACACGGTGACCAACGCGGTCGTCGTCGAGACCGTCTTCTCCCGCAACGGGATCGGCCAACTGGCCCAGCAGGCCGTCCTCGGCCAGGACGTGCCCGTCGTCCAGGCCGTCATCGTCATCGCGGCGGCGATCTTCGTCGCTGTCAATCTGGTCGTCGACCTGCTCTATTCGTTCCTCGACCCTCGTGTCGCCCACACGGCCCGGGTCACTTAGGGTCACTGAGGCAGGAATCATGTCCGAGAACATCCTGGTCAAAGGCTCGGAGCAGGCCGCTCCGGGTGTCCCGCCGGCCCCGGTTCCGGCTCCCGCCGCNGGCTCCCGCCGCGGGCCCGGCGTCGGCCGCGGGCGGTGCCGCGCCCGTCGCCGGGAGCGGGCCCATCCGAACGGATACCGGCGGCGGCCACACCGGTGAGCGACATCCGGCGGGCGGACACCTCCGGCGGTCCGCGGTGTTCGAGGTGGTGCGGCCGTTCCTGCGCCGGCCGGGGTTCGTCCTCGCCGCCGCGTTCATCGCGTTCGTCGTGGTCTCGGGCCTGTTCCCCGGGGTGTTCACCTCGTACGACCCGACAGCGACCACACCGGCGGAGAAGCTGCGCGGACCAGGCCTGGACCATCTCTTCGGCACCGACGAACTGGGCCGGGACCTGTTCTCCCGGGTCCTCCACGGCTCGACCCTCACGATCAGGACCACCGGGGGAGCCGTTCTGATCGCGATCGTGGCCGGGCTGGCGCTCGGGGTCGTCGCCGGGTTCCTGGGCGGGTGGATCGACAGCCTGCTCATGCGCACGGTCGACGTCGCGCTCGCCCTGCCGCTGCTCCTGCTGGCGCTGGCGATCGTCACCGCGCTGGGCTTCGGGATGCTGCCGATGGCGATCGCCGTCTCGGTGGGCATCATGCCGGGGTTCGCGCGGACGACCCGGGCGGAGGTGTTCCGGGTCAAGGGGCAGGCGTACGTCGAGGCCGCCCGTACCGGCGGCGCCTCATGGATCAGGGTGATGTGGCGGCACGTCCTGCCGAACTCGTGGGGCCCGGTGATGGTGCTGGCCATCCTCGACTTCGGCACCGCCGTGCTGAGCATCTCCTCGCTGAGCTTCCTGGGCTTCGGGGCCCCGCCGCCCGCCGCCGAGTGGGGGACGCTGATCTCCAGCGGCCGTAACTACCTGGTCACCAGCCCATGGCTGTCGCTGCTGCCGGGCCTGTTCGTCGGCCTGGTCGTGTTCAGCCTCAACCACGTCGCCCGAACCCTGGAGGAGGTGCGGTCGTGAACGAGGGAGCGACGCGGCGAACCGGGGACGGCGTGAGCGAAGGAGCCGAGGGAGCCGGCGCGAACATCGTGGAACTGTCCGGGCTGTCGGTCGGCTACCGCAGTCGGGGGCGGACGGCCCTCGCGGTCGACGGCCTGGACCTTACGATCGTGCCCGGCGAGACCGTGGCCGTGGTCGGCGAGTCCGGCTCGGGCAAGAGCACCACCGCCAACGCCATCCTGGGGCTGCTGCCCGCCAACGGGCAGATCGTCGCGGGTTCGATCCGGGTGGCCGGCACCGACATCACCACGGCCCGTGAACGCACCCTGCGGGCGATCCGTGGCAACGTCGTCGGGCTCGTCCCGCAGGATCCGATGGTCGGCCTCAACCCGACGATGCGCGTCGGCGGCCAGGTGGCCGAGGCCGTCCGCCGGCGCGGTGTGGACAGGCGGCTGGTGTCCGCCGAGGTGATCGAGGCCCTGGAACGGGCCGGGCTGGACGAGCCGGTGCTGCGCGCCCGGCAGTATCCGCACGAGCTCTCCGGTGGCATGCGGCAGCGGGTGCTCATCGCCATCGCGCTGGCCGGGCATCCCCGCCTCATCGTCGCCGACGAGCCGACGAGCGCGCTGGACGTCACCGTGCAGCGCACGATCCTCGACCATCTCGGGCGTCTCGTCGCCGAGACGGGCACCTCCCTGCTGATCATCACCCACGATCTCGGGATTGCCGCCGACCGGGCCGACCGGGTGGTCGTCATGCAGCACGGGCGGGTGGTCGAGCGCGGCGACCCGGAGTCGGTCCTGCTCGCCCCCCGCGACCCGTACACCCGGCACCTCATCGAGGTGGCCCCTGCGCTGTCGCACTCCGGGCAGGTAGTCCCCCGCTTCACCGGGATCGCCCCGGCAGCGGAGATCCTGCGGCTGGAGGCCGTCACCAGAGATTTCCGCCTGCCTCGGACGTCTGGCGGCAACCGGGTCCTCCGGGCGCTGGAGGACGTCACGCTCTCGGTGCGGGCCGGGCAGACCCTGGGCCTGGTCGGCGAGTCCGGCTCGGGCAAGACCACCGCGCTGCGTATCGCCATGGGCCTGGACAAGCCCACCAGCGGACGGGTGCTGCTGGACGGGAAGGACATCACCTCCGCCGGCTGGTCGGAGCTGCGGCCGCTGCGACGGCGGTTCCAGCTCGTGCACCAGAACCCGTACTCCTCGCTGGACCCACGGTTCAGCGTCGAGGAGAGCATCGCCGAACCCCTGGTCTCCTTCCGGATCGGCGACCGGGCCAGCCGGGCCGCCCGGGTCCGTGAGCTGCTCGACCAGGTCGCTCTGCCGGCGGATTTTCGCGAGCGCAGGCCGAGGGAGCTCTCGGGCGGGCAGCGCCAGCGGGTGGCGATCGCCCGGGCGCTCGCACTCGGGCCCGAGCTGGTCTTCCTCGACGAGCCCGTCTCCGCGCTCGACGTCTCGGTGCAGGATCAGATCCTGGGGCTGCTCACCGGGCTGCAGCAGGAGCTCGGGGTCAGCTACTTCTTCATCTCCCATGATCTGGCGGTCGTCGCCCAGATCTCGCACGAGGTCGCGGTGCTGCGCCGTGGCCGGGTCGTCGAGAGCGGCTCGACCGCGGCCGTGTTCGCCGCGCCCGAGCAGGAGCACACCCGTGAGCTGCTCGGCGCCATCCCCGGGCAACGGTTCGCCGCCGCGCTGGCCGCGGCCGCCCGACCGGCCGGGACTCCGCCAGGAGAGGCCGGGACTCCGGCAGGATCGGAGTAGGCCCAGCCGGGATCAGCGAAGGCTGCGAATCAACTGTGACGGAAGGTGAAAGTCCTGTGATGGCCAACGAATCCGCTGTGACGACGAACAAGAGCTCCGGGGCGGCGGCCGGCCCGGGCCGATCCGGCCGGTCGGCGGTGCTCGTCGACGCCAAGAGGTTGCACGACGAACTGTCGTCGGTCACGCCACCGCTGCTGCTCGACGTCCGCTGGGCTCTCGGCGATCCGCATGGCCGCGAGCACTACCGGGACGGGCATCTGCCGGGCGCGGTCTACGTCGACCTCGACACCGAGCTCGCCGCCACGCCGGGCGGGACCGCCGGCCGGCACCCGCTGCCCGACATCGCCGCGCTGCAACACTCGGCCCGGGCCTGGGGGCTGACCGCCGGGCGGCCGGTGGTGGCCTACGACGACAACGGCGGGCAGTCGGCGGCTCGGGCGTGGTGGCTGCTGCGCTGGGCGGGCGTGGCCGACGTGCGCATCCTCGACGGCGCCCTGACCGCCTGGCGGGAGGCCGGCTTCCCGCTCGAGAGCGGCGAGACCGTCCCGGCGTCCGGGGATGTCGTGCTCACCGCCGGGCACCTGCCGGTGCTCGACGCCGACGGCGCCGCCCGCCTGGCCGGCACGGGTGTCCTGCTCGACGCCCGTGCGCCGGAGCGTTACCGCGGCGAGGTGGAGCCGGTCGACCCGCGCGCCGGGCACATCCCCGGCGCGGTCAGCGCGCCGACCGGGGAGAACCTGGACGGCGGCGGGCACTTCCTGTCCGGGGAGCTGCTGCGCGCCCGCTTCAGCGCACTCGGTGCCGGTGACACGCGGTCGGTTGGCGTCTACTGCGGATCCGGGGTGACGGCGGCCCACCAGATCGCCGCACTCGCCGCGGCCGGGATCGACGCCGCCCTCTTCCCCGGCTCCTGGTCAGCCTGGTCCTCCGACCCCACCCGCCCCGTCGCCACCGGCCCCGGCTGATCCCCACGCCCCTTCCCCAGAACGAGTACGCAAGTGGCTGCCGTAGCAGNNGCAAGTGGCTGCCGTAGCAGCCACTTGTTCCCTCGCTATCATGATCGCTTCGGTTTTGGGGGATGTCGAGGCCGGCGCAGACCCGCGTCTCTTTCCCCGCGCTTCCTTCTCCCGTTGCTCCTCGTTGTCATGATCTCTCCAGGCCCGGCGTTTGTTGTCGGGGTGTTCGTGGCGATGTGGGGGTAGTTGTTGGTGCTGGCAGCGCCTGACCGTCCCGACGCCCGGTGCTCCGCTGGTCTACTCTGAGGGCGTCTCGACCGCCCCTGTGGATGACGTTCATCCGCAGGGGCGATTTTTTCTAAAATGGAAGATTTGCGACTGGTGTCGTGCCATCTGGAACTGGTCTTGGTCGTCCAGTGTGTCCGGGTGGCTTCCGACAACGTCGCCGGAGCCGCTTGGGCGCGGCGGACGGGCGGGCGTTGGCTGACATGACACCAGTCGGTCAGTCGACCAGCCGGCTGGCGGGTTCAGGCGACCTGTGTGCTGTGGCCGGCCGGGAGAGCGGTGACGAGTCGCAGGGAGCCGTGGAACTCGGGCTGGTTGCGTAACGCGCCGTAGCGACGGTCCCAGGCGCCTGATTCGAGGTCGTGGCGCAGTCGGGCGACCGCGCGCTCGGCGATGTCGGTGTCGACGAAGCCCCACACGGACTGGGAGCGGCGCACGGCCGGGTCGAGGAACGCCTCCGGGCGGGCGTAGTACGCCTCGGTGAACCCGTCCACGCAGTCGATCGGCACCGGGACGGAGGTCACCGTACTCGTGCCGCCGAGGACGGCACGGATGCGCTCGATGGGCGGGTAGCGTGGCCGGTCGGCCACGATGAGCTGCGGAATGTAGTCGGCCAGCCAGAACTGGTCGAGGGCATCGCCGTCGAAGGTGAGTATGACGACCGGTCCGCGGCTGACCCGGCGCATTTCCCGCAGCCCGCGGTCGGGGTCGGACCACTGATGGACCGTCACGGTGGCCATGGCCGCGTCGACGCTGTCGTCGTCGAACGGCAGTTCCGCGGCGGTCGCGTCGATCGCGGGAGCAAGGTGGCGCGGCCGTTGGGAGCGCATCGTCGCGGACGGCTCGACCGCCACGACGTGGCGGTCGGCCGGTTCGTAGGAGCCTGCGCCAGCGCCCACGTTGAGCACGGTCCGGGCATCACCGAGCGCGGCGTGGATCAGGACCGCGATACGCGGATCGGTACGGCGCTGACGAACGTAACCGTCGCCGTGCGCCTCGTAGTCGAAATCCCCCACGGCCCCCGCGACGTGGACAGGCATCAGCGGGCTCTCCCGAAGCGTCGGTCAGATGGCCACACGTCCTGATTACATCAGGATATTGAGATTGAGGGATTAAATGGTCGTGATAGCAGCCGTTTTTCCCTCAGTCTCGTGGTTCGGTGATCCTAGCTCATACGGGTGACGGCGACTGTGACTCCGAGTGACGTCGATGCGCCGCCGGAGTAGACGCCGAGGAGGGGCGGGACGTCGTTGTAGTCCCGGCCGCGGGCCACGACCACGTGTTGTTGCCCGGCGGGGACACCGTTGGTCGGGTCGAAGCCCCACCAGTCGCCGAGCCAGCCCTCCACCCAGGCGTGGCTCTGGCCGACGACGGTCTCGCCGATCGTGGCGTCCGTGGACGGGTGCAGGTAGCCGGAGACGTACCGGGCCGGTAGGCCAACGGCCCGCAACAGCACCAGAGCCAGGTGGGCGAAGTCCTGGCAGACGCCTTCGCCCTGCTGCCAGGCGTCCACCGCGGACGTGTGCACGCCGGTCGTGCCGGGCCGGTAGGTCAGGCGTTGCCGAACCCATTCGCCGACGGCCGGGACGAACTCGGCCGGGGTGTGGCGCGCGGCGAGTTCACGGGCTGTCTCGGCAAGTTCCGGATGGTCCGTGGTGAAGCGGCTCGGACGGATGAACTCGACGAAGCGGTCCGTGATCGACCCGTCGGCGAGGGCCTGCCAGTTCGGTCCGTCGCTCGGTCCCGGCCGGGCGGGGGCGGTGCGCACCACCGAGCGGCCGGTGACGACGAGCTCGGTGTGCGGGGTGTGGAGGTCGAACGCGGTGACCTGCGTGCCCCAGTAGTCCCAGTAACGGTAGGTGGCCGCCGTCGGCTCGGTGCGCACGGTGGCCTCCAGGGTGAGCTGGCCGGCGGCGGTCTGCGGGATGATCCGGGTCTCGTTGTACGAGGAGATCACCGGGGCCGCGTACCGGTAGCCGGTGGAGTGCTCGATCCGGATCTGCCAGCTCACCGCCGCACCCCCGCCTGCCCGCCGGCCCCGCCCTGGCCCGCCGCCACGCCGTTGTCGCTTTCGCCCGCCGCCACGCTGGTGCGGCTTTCGCCCGCCGTCACGCCGGCACACCCGCCGTCATGTGTCGCCGCCCGCCTACCTGCCCTCGTGCCCGGCGTCATGCCGCACACCGTCGCGTCCGCCGTCATACCAGTACCTCGGTTGTCCAGGAGCGGGGGGCGTTGCGGGCGAAGTAGCGGTGCGTGACCGCCTCGCTGACCGTGGAGCAGGTGCGCTGCAGCGACACCAGCAGGTCGGGCATGTCGTCGACCAGCTCGTCCACGCTGCGGAACTCAAGTTCGGTGCGGGCCCGCCCGACGATGCGGCGGG
>NZ_JWIO01000009.1:9739-14630 GCF_001017755.1 Protofrankia coriariae | reverse complement strand
CCCGCCCGACGATGCGGCGGGCCATGTCGTCCACGGTGAACCGGGCCTCGCGGCGGGTGCCGTCGAGCTCGGCGAGGATCTGCTCGGCCATCGACAGCGACCAGTACACCGACCGTGGGAACAGCCTGTCCAGCAGCAGGAACTCGGCGACGCGCGCGGCGTCCACGGCCCGCCGGTAGGTCCGCAGGTACGCCTCGTGCGCCCCGCAGGAGCGCAGCAGGCTCACCCAGCTCTGGGACGCGGGATCCTCACTGATGCTCGACGACAGCAGCCGGGAGGTCATGTCGACCCGTTCCAGGCTGCGTCCCAGGACGAGGAAGCGCCAGCCGTCGTCGCGGGCGAGGGTGGCGTCGACCAGGCCTGCGAGCATCGCCGTCCGTTCCCTGATGTAGCGGAAGAACACGTGCGGGCCGAGCCGGCGCGCGAGCTGTTCGGAGTGCGGCAGGTCGTTCCAGGTCGCGTTCAGGCACTCCCAGACCTCGCTGGAGATGACGTCGCGGGCGCCGCGGGCGTTCTCCCGGGCCGCGCCGACCGCGCCGGTGATGCTGGACGGGTTGCCCGGGTCGAACGCGAGCAGTTCGGTGACCTGCCGGGAGTCCGCGGCGGCGGCGTCGTCGGGCGCGGGCATGCCCATGACGGCCAGCAGTTCCCGGCCGGCCGAGGTCTCGTCCAGCCACGGGTCCTCCAGCACCCGTTGGACGTGGACGTCGAGGATGCGGGCGGTGTGCTCGGCGCGTTCGGAGTAGCGGCCGATCCAGAACAGCGACTCGGCGATGCGGCTCAGCATACGGCCGGCCCGTTCAGGCGGCGGGCCTGGTCACCGATGGTCTCCGGCCATGGCTGTCCGTGTTCCGACAGCCCTGAGCGCGGCTCTTGGCGCCGCCCCGGCACCTGCCCGGCATCCTCGGGTGGTTGCTGGTGCCGTCCCTCCCGTTGTTGTTGTTGCTGCTGTTGCTGCTGGTCGCAGGAGGGGAACGGGCCGACGTCGGGGCCGTCGGCGACCTGCGGCACGTTGCCCGGCGGCCGGCTGCGCGGCGAGATGCTCTCCCGGCTGGACTCCGGCGAGGCCAGCACCCAGGTGTCCTTGGAGCCGCCGCCCTGGCTGGAGTTGACCACGAGGCTGCCGCGCGGCAGCGCGACCCTGGTCAGCCCGCCCGGCAGCACCCACACCCGGCGGCCGTCGTTGACCGCGAACGGGCGCAGGTCCACATGCCGTGGCCCCAGCCGGTCACCGGCGAGCGTGGGCGATGTCGACAGCCGTACGACCCGCTGGGCGATCCAGCCACGCGGGTCGGCTTCGATCTTCAGCCGTAACGCGTCGAGCTCCGCCGCGGACGCCTGCTCGCCGATGACGATGCCCTTGCCGCCGGAGCCGTCCACCGGCTTGAGCACGAGCTCGCCGAGGTGGCCGAGCACGTGGTCGCGCTGGTCGGGGTCTTCCAGCCGGTAGGTGTCGACGTTGGCCAGGACCGGTTCCTCGCCGAGGTAGTACCGGATGAGGTCGGGGACGTAGGTGTACATCAGCTTGTCGTCGGCGATCCCGTTGCCGACCGCGTTGGCGATGGTGACCCGACCGGCCCGGGCGGCGTTGAGCAGCCCGGCGCAGCCGACCACCGACTCGGGGCGGAAGTGCAGCGGGTCCAGCCAGTCGTCGTCGATCCGGCGGTAGACGACGTGGACGGGCCGGTCACCCTCTGTCGTGCGCATGGTGACGTTGTTGTTGCGTACCGTCAGATCTCGTCCCTCGACGAGTTCGACGCCCATCTGCCGGGCGAGCAGGGCGTGCTCGAAGTACGCCGGGTTGTACACCCCGGGTGTCAGCACGACCACGGTCGGGTCGGCGACGTCGGGTGGGGCGGCGGCCCGCAGTGCGTGCAGCAGATGGGTGGCGTAGTCCGCGACCGGTCGCACCCGGTGGGTGGCGAACAGTTCGGGGAAGACCCGGGTCATCGCCCGCCGGTTCTCCACCACGTAGCTGACCCCCGACGGCACCCGCACGTTGTCCTCGAGGACGCGGAAGCCGCCCTGCTCGTCGCGGATCAGGTCGATGCCGCTGACGTGCGCGCGGACCCCGTTCGGCGGGTCGATGCCGTGCGCGGCGCGGTGGAAGTGCGCGCTGGAGAGCACCAGCCGGCGGGGGACGATCCCGTCGGCCAGGACCTCCGCCCGCCCGTAGATGTCGGTGAGGAATGCCTCCAGCGCCCGGACACGCTGGGTGACACCGCGTTCGATGACGTCCCATTCGGAGTTGTCCAGCAGGCGGGGGACGAGGTCCAGCGGGAAGGGCCGCTCCTCGCCGAAGAGGTTGAAGGTGATCCCGGCGTCCCGGAACGCCCGGTCGAGCGCGGCCTTGCGGGCGGCGAGGTCGCTGCTGCTCAGCGGCCGGAGAGCGTCGTAGAGCGAGGCGTACAGCGGCCGCGGGGTGTCCGGAGCCTCGAACACCTCGTCCCAGGCCTGTGTGGCCTGGGCCGCATACCCTTCGAAGAGGTCCGCCACATCCGGAGAGCCTAAGTTGCCCGTGTTACCGCCGCATGACAGCGTTCAGGCTTCGGTGGCACGATAATGATCATTGATGGTGGCTGTGGCCCTGGTTGTCGGTTGCAGGACGGATGCAGATGTGTACCAGGCGGCTAACCGTAGTCTGAGATCGGACGATCGTAGTCTGAGACGATGGGTCTGGCGGCGCAATGCCCGCCACGCTGTCACCGGCTGTCGATTATCAGTAATCGGTTGCCAGTATCGACTGCCGGTAGGCCGGTAGCCGATCGCCCCACGTTCGTCGACGTTCCCGGAAGGCTACGTACACCAATGATCACTGCGTCCGATCTCGAGCTGCGCGCGGGCGCCCGCACCCTCATCGAAGCGGTGTCGTTCCGTATCCAGCCCGGCGACCGGATCGGGCTCGTCGGACGCAACGGGGCGGGCAAGACGACGCTGTTGAAGACGCTGGCCCGCGAGACACTGCCGTTCGCCGGAAAGATCGATGTCCGCGGTGAGCTCGGCTACCTCCCGCAGGATCCCCGCAGCGGCGACCCGTCCGGTACCGTTCGTGATCGCGTCCTGTCCGCCCGCGGTCTCGACGCGCTGCTGCGCGAGATGGAGAAGCTGCACGTCGAAATGGCCGAGCTGGTCGACGAGACCGCCCGCGACACGGCCATCCGCCGCTACGGCCGGCTGGAGGAGCGCTTCGGCACCCTCGGCGGGTACGCGGCCGAGGCCGAGGCGGCCCGGATCTGCTCGGCGCTCGGGCTGCCGGACAGAGTGCTCGCCCAGCGGCTCGAGACGCTCTCCGGTGGCCAGCGCCGCCGGGTGGAGCTGGCCCGCATCCTGTTCGCCGGGGCCGGCGACAACCAGGCGACCCTGCTGCTCGACGAGCCCACCAACCACCTCGACGCCGACTCGATCGTCTGGCTGCGTGAGTTCCTGCGCTCCCACGACAGCGGGCTGGTCGTGGTCAGCCACGACGTCGACCTGCTCGACCGCTGCGTGAACAAGGTCTTCTACCTCGACGCCACCCGCGCCGCCCTGGACGTCTACAACGTCAACTGGAAGACGTACCTGTCTCAGCGGGAGCTCGACGAGCGTCGCCGCCGCCGCGAGCGGGCCAACGCCGAGAAGAAGATCGACGCCCTCAAGGCCCAGGCGGACAAGATGCGGGCCAAGGCGACCAAGGCCCGCGCGGCCCACCAGATGGACCGCCGGGCCGAGCGGCTGGCCGCCNCCGGGCCGAGCGGCTGGCCGCCGGCCTGGCCGAGGTGCGCGTCGCCGACCGGGTCGCCAAACTGCGCTTCCCCGACCCGGCGCCGTGCGGGCGCACGCCGCTGACCGCCACCGGGCTGTCGAAGTCCTACGGGTCGCTGGAGGTCTTCGCCGGGGTCGACCTCGCCATCGACCGCGGCGCGCGCGTCGTCGTCCTCGGCCTCAACGGCGCCGGCAAGACCACGCTGCTGCGGATACTCGCCGGCACGGAGTCCCCGGACACCGGCGCGGTCCACCCCGGCCACGGGCTGCGGCTGGGCTACTACGCCCAGGAGCACGAGACCCTCGACACCGACCGCTCGGTGCTGGACAACATGCGCGCGGCCGCGCCCGGCACCTCGGACGTGGAGCTGCGCCGCATCCTCGGCGCCTTCCTGTTCAGCGGGGACAGCGTCGACCAGCCGGCCGGCACCCTCTCCGGTGGGGAGAAGACCCGGCTGGCGCTGGCCGGGCTGGTGTGCAGCGCCGCCAACGTGCTGCTGCTGGACGAGCCGACCAACAACCTCGACCCGGCGTCCCGCGACGAGGTGCTGGCGGCGCTGGCCACCTTCCGGGGCGCGGTGGTGCTGGTGACCCACGATCCCGGCGCGGTCGAGGCGCTCGCGCCCGAGAAGGTCCTGATGCTGCCGGACGGCGTCGAGGACTCCTGGTCGGCGGACCTCGCCGAGCTGATCACGCTGGCCTGAGGGCCGCTCCGGCCCGCCCGCGGACCAGGTCGGAAGCAGTGATCATCATGGTCCGCGGGCCGTGGCCACCATGGCCGGCGGGCCGATGACCGGGCCGGCTTGGCACACTGGCCGGGGACGCGTCAGACGTCGCCATCGTCCGGAAAGCGTCCAGAGCATCTTCAGGGGACGTCCGAGGGGACGTCCGAAGGGCGTCCAGGGAACGTTCAGAGATCGTCAGGGAACCGTCGGGAGTGATGGGTCAGGTGGTCGCGTGAGCGCGGAAGGTGGTACCAGGGCGGTCGTAGCCGCGCTGGCGGCCAATCTCGGGATCGCGCTGGCGAAGCTCGTCGCGTTCCTCATCACCCGGTCGTCGTCGATGCTGGCCGAGTCCATCCACTCGCTCGCGGACTCGGGCAACCAGGGCCTGCTCCTGCTCGGCCGGCGGCGCGCCACCCGGCCGGCCG
>NZ_JWIO01000009.1:5516-9732 GCF_001017755.1 Protofrankia coriariae | reverse complement strand
GCGCCACCCGGCCGGCCGACGAGGAGCACCCCTTCGGCTACGGCCGGTCCCGCTACATCGCCGGCTTCCTCGTCGGAATCGTGCTGTTCAGCGTGGGCGGGCTGTTCTCGGTCTACGAGGGCGTGGAGAAGCTGCGCCACCCGCACCATCTGGACAACGGCGTGGTGGCGGTGGTCGTCCTGCTGGTGGCGATCGGCCTGGAGGCGTTCTCCTTCCGGACCGCGATCCACGAGACCCGGCAGGTCAAGGGGGACGCGTCATGGTGGGGCTTCATCCGCACGGCCCGCGCCCCCGAGCTGCCGGTGGTGCTCCTGGAGGACCTTGCCGCGCTGCTGGGCCTCCTGCTCGCCCTGGGCGGTGTGGGCCTGACCCTGCTGACCGACGACCCGATCTGGGACGGCGCGGGCACCCTCGCCATCGGGATCCTGCTGCTTGTGGTGGCCGTCATCGTCGCGCTGGAGACCCAGGCGATGCTGGTGGGGGAGGCGGCGACCCCGGCGACGGTCGCGGTCATCCGGGACGTCCTCGGGCGCTCCCCGCACATCACCGACGTCATCCACATCCGCACCCTGCACCTGGGGCCGGACGAGCTGCTCGTCGCGGCGAAGATCGTGCTGGACGTGGAGCTGACCGTACCCGCCGTCGCGGCTGTGATCAACGACGCCGAGACCCGGCTGCGCGCCGCGGTCCCCATCGCACACCGGATCTACCTGGAACCGGACCTCCTCCACCTACCGGTGGACCCGTCCGCCGTGAACGAGTCCGCCACGGCGCGGATCAGCACCCCACCAGGCCACTGACCAGCCCCGCGCCTCCCGTCGCGATCATGAGGACGAGTACGTAGGTGGCTGCTGTGGCAACCACCTGTTCCCTCGTTCTCGTGATCTGACAGCTCATGGGAGGGGCGGGGCGGTGCTGAGGAGGGTTTGGGCGATGAGCGCGGTGAGGGCGCCGGCGATGGTCAGGGCCAGCGGGAGGGTGCCGGCACGGGCGGTGTCGCCCGGGTCGGACGGGCGTGGGTCCGGGGCCAGCGCGGGCACCACCAGCCAGCAGTAGAACGGCAGCCAGGACCACTCCAGCGCCGTGGCGGCAAGCCCCGTCAGCACGCCGAAGAGGACCGCGGGGACCGCGCCGACCAGGAACGGCCAGCCGGGCGTGAGCCGGATCCGCCGGACCGCCCGGATGATCAACGGCCCGCACGCGACCAGCACGACCGCGAGCCCCACCGGCAGCCGGGTGAGCGACTCCGGAAGCGTCGCCGCGCCGGCCAGGCCGGCCCGCGCGGCCGTGTGGGCGGCCCCCTCGCGGGCCGCGGCCAGCCCGTCCGACCAGGAGAACCCCCACAGCGACAGCAACGACAACGGCACCAGGAAACAGCCGCCGGTGATCACGTTGAGCAGCGGCCGGCGGCGGACGAAGTACGTGGCGACGACCGTCGCGCCAAGCCAGGGCATCGCGTAGTCGAACAGCGTGGCCACGCCGAAGAACAGGCCGCACGCCACCGCCCACCACAGCCGCCGTCCCGGTTCGGAGCCGACGACCCCGAGCGTGACAAACGCGGCACCGACAGCCGCGGTCACCGCGTCCACCGACGCGACCGTCCACAGCGCCCAGGGCGCCAGCACCAGGACCGGGACGAGACGGCGGGCCGCGGCCTCGTGGCACAGCGACCGGACCGCGATCGCAACCAGGGGGACCGTGACCGCGCCCAGCGCCGTCAGGACGGCACCGAGGGCGGTCGGCGCGGTGATCCCCAGTTGGGCGAGCGCCCACACCAGCAGCGTCGGCCCGGGGGGGCGGGCCCGCGCGCCGTAGCCGTCGGCGCCGGTGTGCTCGGTGAACGTCCGCAGCAGGGCCGCCAGGTCGGCGTCGGCCGCGCCCAGGTCCGGCAGGTGCCCGTCGCTGGCCGTGGACGCGCCGACCGCGAGCACGTCGGCCGGGCCCGAGCGAGCGTTGCCCGCCGTCAGCGCCCCCAGGTGGGCGTTGCCCGCCGCCAGCGCCACGGCCCAGCCCAACGCGGCCACGTAGCCGGCGACGAGAAGCGGGATCCAACGCAGCCGGGTGTGGACGCCGCGCCAGGCCGCGATGACGACCACGGCCGCCACCGCCGGGGCGAGCAGGGATGCCGGGGAGACGTCGGGGCGTCGGTCCGCGGTGAACGGCAGTCCGCCGAACGTGGCCGGCAGCGGGTCCCATCCCTGGCCGGCGGCGGCACGCGCCAGCGCGGCCAGGCCCAGACAGCCGGCGATCGCGGCGATCCACAGCGCGATTTCCGCGGGCTGGGCGGAATCGGTGCCGGGGGACGGCCGGTCCCGCATGCGTTCCCGGATACCCGGCCGTCCGCTTTCACCCGTCCCGCTGCCCGACGGCGCGGTGGTGATCGGAACGTCGGCCACCTTCAGCGTGACCCGGGGACGCGGGCCGGGTGCGGCGCGGGAAGGACATGATCATATCGTTGTCGGTTCGCCGGGCGGATCCGGATTGCCGCGGGACGGATGGGCGGCGCGGAAGCGGCGCGTCGCCTGGTGCCGGTGGCGGCCGGGCGCATTTCCGGCGACGGGCACGCCGACTGGCAGGCCCGGTCCGCCGGCGTGATGACCACGTATGCACCGTAACCAGGCTGGCGGCTTGCTGTTCGACCGGTGCGTGAGAGGCCCGTCGGCGCTCATTCGGCGGTGTCCGGTGGATGGTGTTCGCGGNCAGACCGCGACCGCCCTCGTCGAAGACGCGGGCGCGGCGCAGGTGAGGTGCGGTGCTGCTGCTTCGTTGCTGCTCCGCTGCTGGTTCGGTGTGCCGTTCGGCGTTACGCGCCGAAGTTCCCGTCAGGGACGGTAGTGGCCAGAGAGTGCGAACGTTGTCATGATGTTGGTATGAACACGGTTTCTCGCTGACTGGTGGGGGAAATGGGTCGGAGCCGGTGCGTGGCTGTTGTTGTTCCCGTGGTGCCTGGAAGGGAAAGTCTTGACAGATCCGCCTGGGGGCATCGAGCTTGTGAAGGAGATCGTGTGATGGATCACATGCGCTTCGAGTGGCGCGTTCACCGCAACTGAGTGAAGATCGGTTCGCAGATCATCTATCACGGAGGGGGCCACATTGGCCGAGCTTAGGAAAGGAACCCGGATCACCGGCGCGGAGCGCGACAAGCTTGCATCAGAGCTTCGGAAGAAGTACGAGGCAGGGCAGAGCATCCGTCTTCTCGCCGAGTCGTCGGGCCGTTCGTACGGGTTCGTTCACCGCATCCTCTCGGAGTCCGGCACGACCCTGCGGGGTCGCGGCGGTGCCACCCGGGGCAGCAAGAAGAAGAGCGCCTGATCATGTCGGTGCCGGCCGTCGCCGACCAGGCGGCGGTCGGTCTGGCGCTGGCGATCGACGGTCCGAGGGCGACCATCGCCGTCGATCGTCAGGATCACGCCACCGTGCATGTACCAACCGCACACATACCAGTCACGTACGCGCCAACCGTGCATGAACCAGGTGCGCATGAACCAACCGCGGATGAACCAGGTGCGCACGAACCAGGTGCGCACGTATCCGGCCCGTCCGCCGCGCTGCCCGCTGTGCTGGCCGGTATCGGACGCTCCCTGCCCGGCAGCGTCCGACTGGTGATCCTTCGGATCACCGGTGTCTCGTCGCCGCCCACCGGTGGTCGCCGCGTAGCGGCCGGGGAGCGGTTGACGGGTGATCAACCGATTGGCGGCCGCTCGCTCGGCGGTCAGCCGGCTGGCGATCAACCGGTTGGCGGCCGACCGCTCGCGGAGCGGCTGGCCGACGGCGGGCTCACGGGCCGGCAGTCCGACGGTGGGACGGCCGCGAGATGGCCGGCCGCGGGCGACGTGGCATTCCAGGCGCCCCATGAGGCGTCCCACGAGGTACTCCATGACCACGGGGCATTCCATGACATGGGGACGGCTGCTGGCTGGCAGTCCGCGCTCGGCTGGCTGTCGCGTCCCGACCTGTTCAGCGTCGCGGTCGTCAGCGGGTACGCCGTCGACGCCCTGCACCTCGCGCTCGCCTGCGACCTACGGGTTGCCCGTGACGACGCGTACCTGTCCTTCGGCGACGTCCGCCATGGCCGCATTCCGGCGCTCGGGGTTTCCCGGGTGCTGGTCGACCTGGTCGGCTACAGCCGTGCGCTGGACCTGTGTGTGACCGGGCGTGTTCTTTCCGGCGCTCAGGCCCAGGCGGTGGGGCTGGTGGACCGGCTGGCCGCCCCCGC
>NZ_JWIO01000009.1:0-5505 GCF_001017755.1 Protofrankia coriariae | reverse complement strand
CCCCCGCCGAGCTCGACCGGGTGGTGGAGGAGCTGGCCGCCGCCCTGCTTGCGGCTCCTCGCGAGGCGGCCGTCGAGGTCAAGGCGTTGCTGCTGCACAGCCGCGAGCTTTCTGTAGCGGATCAGTTGCGTGCGGAGCGCGATGCTCAGGAGCGCTGCTCGTCGGCACCGGCCGGGGCAGCCGGCTGACGCGTCCGGCCGAGGTCGTGACGGGAACGATCCTCGTCTGCTTTCGCTTACAGTGTTGCAACGTAAGCATGAGCAGGATTCGGGGGTCCGCCGATGAGATTCGCCGAGGACGGGCCGCGCGTCAGCGCGCGGGCCTTCCAGCGTGACCGCTCGGTCGTCCACCAGAAACTGCGGCCGGGCACCCTGCGCCGGATCGCCGGGTTCGCGCGGCCCTACCGGAGGATGCTCGTCGGCTTCCTCGTCCTGATCGTCATCAGCGCCGCGCTCGGCGCGACGACTCCGCTGGTCTACAAGGCGATCATCGACGAGGGCATCATCCCCGGCCGGGTGGGCGTCGTGGAGGCGCTTGCCGCGCTGGTCGGGCTCATCGCCGTCGTCGACGCGCTGCTGGCCCTCGCGCAACGGTGGTTCTCCGCCCGCATCGGCGAAGGCCTGATCTTCGACATGCGGGCCGGGCTGTTCGACCACGTCCAGCGCCAGCCGCTGGCGTTCTTCACCCGGACCCAGACCGGCGCGCTGATCTCCCGGCTGAACAACGACGTCCTCGGCGCCCAGTCGGCCTTCACCGGGACGCTGTCCTCGGTCCTGTCCAACATCGTCTCCGTCGGTTTCGTCCTCGCCGCGATGATCGCGTTGTCGTGGCAGATCACGGTCGTCTCGCTGTTGCTGCTGCCGGTGTTCGTCGTCCCGGCGCGGCTGCTCGGGCCGAAGCTGGCCGCGCTCACCCGGGAGAGCTACGGGCTCAACGCCGAGATGAACACGGTGATGACCGAACGGTTCAACGTCTCCGGGGCGATGCTCGCCAAGCTCTACGGCCACCCGGCCCGGGAGAACGACGGCTTCACGGCCAAGGCCGCCCGGGTCCGCGACATCGGCGTCACCCAGGCCATGTACGGCCGGATCTTCTTCGTCTCGCTGACCCTGGTTGCATCCCTGGCGACCGCGATCGTCTACGGCGTGGGCGGGCGGTTCGCCGCCGAGGGCACGCTTCAGGTCGGCACCGTCGTCGCGCTGACCTCGTACCTGGCGCGGCTCTACGGCCCGCTGACCCAGCTGTCGAACGTCAACGTCGACGTGATGACCGCGCTGGTCTCCTTCGAGCGGGTCTTCGAGGTGCTCGACCTCACCCCGGCGATCTCCGACCGGCCGGGCGCGGTCGACCTGCCGCCCGGCGCGGCCACGATCGAGTTCGACGACGTCGGATTCCGCTACCCGGCCGCGGACGAGGTGTCGTTGGCCTCCCTGGAGTCGGTGGCGGTGCTCGACCACCGGCCGTCCGAGACCGTCCTGCACCAGGTGTCGTTCCGGGTGGCGCCCGGGGAGATGGTCGCGCTGGTCGGGCCGTCCGGAGCCGGCAAGACGACGATCAGCCAACTGGTGCCCCGCATGTACGACGCGGTCAGCGGCACCGTCCGGGTCGGCGGCCACGACGTGCGGGAGATCACCCTGCGGTCGCTGCGGGACGCCGTGGGTGTGGTCACCCAGGACGCGCACCTCTTCCACGACACCATCCGGGCGAACCTCGCCTACGCCCGGCCGGCAGCCACGCCCGAGCAGATGTGGGCGGCCATGGACGCGGCCCAGATCGGCGACGTCGTGCGGGCGCTGCCCGACGGCCTCGACACGGTCGTCGGTGACCGCGGCTACCGGCTCTCCGGCGGGGAGAAGCAGCGCCTCGCCATCGCCCGGCTGCTGCTCAAGGAGCCTTCGATCGTCGTCCTGGACGAGGCCACCGCCCATCTCGACAGCGAGTCCGAAGCCGCCGTCCAGCAGGCCCTGGCCACCGCGCTGGTCGGCCGGACGTCGCTGGTGATCGCTCACCGGCTGTCCACCGTCCGGGACGCCGACCGGATTCTCGTCGTCGAGAACGGCCGGCTGGTCGACAGCGGCCGGCACACCGAACTGCTGGCCCGCGGCGGCCTGTACGCCGAGCTGTACCGCACCCAGTTCGCAGCCCAGAACGCGGCCCACCACGGCGAGGCCGGCTCCGGGGATGCCGGCTCCGGGGAGGCCCGGGACGGGGAGGCCCGGGGCAGCGAGAGCCGGGACGGCGCGCGGCGGGAGGGCGCATCGGCCGCCACGGTCGGATGATCTCGCTGGTGGGGCGGAGCCGGCCGGTGAGCGGAGCCGGGGAACGCCGACGGTACGGGCCGGTGGGTAAAGCTGGATGGACCATCCCCACAGGTCTTCCGGCCCGCCGTCCAGGGACGCCTGGCACGCACGCCCGGGCGGCAGCCGCGTGACGGCCGCGGGGCGGTTCGTTCGGGCCGTGTTCGCCCGGCTGTGGGCCAGTACCCCTGCGACGATCTTGATGCTACTTTCCGTGCTTGTCTTGGCCGCTCCGGCCGGCGACGCGACGGCGGATGCCACCGGTGGGACGGCGGTGGGCCGCCGGGCTCCCCGCCGCCGCCCGGCCACCGTGAGCTGGGAACCCCCGGCCCGGCCCGGCTGGCCACACTGTCCGTGACGGCCGTGGGCGGGCCTGCCCGGCTGTCGTCACCCGCCTCCCCGCGGCGGCGCGGGCCGGTGTGACGGTACGCCCACCTGTACGCATGGCGCCCCAGGTAAACGGAATAGGGCCTTTTTCCCGCGGTTGGAAAACTTTCCGGGTGTCGGCCAGCGGATAGTGGGGGCGGTGTACGGACCACCGGAGTCATTTCCTAGGCTTGTCTCGTGTCTCGCCGCGCGAAAATTGTATGCACACTTGGTCCGGCCACCAGCTCGCCCGAGAGGATTCGGGAGCTGGTCGAGGCCGGTATGGACATCGCCCGTCTCAACCTCTCCCACGGCTCCCATGAACAGCATGCGCAGACCTACCAGCAGATCCGGGCCGCCTCCGACGCGGTCGGCCGTAGCGTCGGCATCCTCGTCGACCTGCAGGGGCCCAAGATCAGACTCGGGAAGTTCGGGTCCGGCCCGGTCACCCTGGCCTCCGGCGACCGGTTCACGATCACGACTGACGACGTGCTCGGTGACCAGCACCGGGTCGGGACGACCTTCTCCGGGCTGACCTCCGATGTCACCGCGGGCGACCGGATCCTCGTCGACGACGGCCGGCTGGTGCTCGAGGTCGTCGAGGTCGCGGGCTCCGACGTCCACACCACGGTCATCGTCGGTGGCCCGGTCAGCAACCACAAGGGGATGAACATCCCGGGCGCGGCCCTTGGCGTGCCCGCCCTGACCGACAAGGACGCCGAGGACCTGCGTTTCGGGCTCGGGCTGCCCGCCGACATGATCGCTCTGTCCTTCGTCCGCTCGGCCGCCGACGTCGAGAAGGTCCGGGCGGTGATGGACGAGGTCGGGGTGCGCCTGCCCGTCCTGGCCAAGATCGAAAAGCCGCAGGCCGTTGACCAGCTCGAAGAGATCGTCGAGGCGTTCGACGGTCTTATGATCGCCCGGGGTGACCTGGGGGTGGAACTGCCGTTGCAGGTGGTGCCACTGGTACAGAAGCGCGGCGTGTCCTGGGCGCGCGAGCGCGCGAAGCCGGTGATCGTGGCCACCCAGGTGCTGGAGTCGATGGTGCACGCGCCCCGGCCCACCCGGGCCGAGGCCAGCGACTGCGCCAACGCGGTTCTCGACGGCGCCGACGCGATCATGCTGTCGGCCGAGACCAGCGTCGGTGAGTACCCCGTCGAAGCCGTGGCCACGATGGCCCGGATCATCGAGACAGCCGAAACGGACCTGGGCCGGCTCCCACCGTTGCGTACCCGTCCGCGTACCGTCGGTGGCGCGCTGGCGGAGGCTGCCGCCAACGTCGGCAGCGCCATGGGCGCCCGCTACCTGGTGGCGTTCAGCCAGAGCGGGGACACCGCCCGCCGGCTCGCCCNCGCCCGCCGGCTCGCCCGATACCGCAGCCCCATCCCGCTGCTGGCCTTCACCCCGGTGCCCGCCGTCCGCAGCCAGCTCGCACTGCTGTGGGGCGTCGAGACCTTCCTGGTCCCGTTCGCGCACAGCACCGACGAGATGGTGCGGCAGGTCGACAGCGCGCTGCTCCAGCTGGAACGCTGTAAGCCCGGCGAACTGGTGGTCGTCGTGGCCGGTACCCCGCCCGGCGTGGCCGGGATGACCAACACCATCCGGGTACACCGTATCGGGGAAGAGGTCTGACCCCAAATTGTGACTTTGTCACAATTTGGGGGCCCCTGACGTGGTTGGTTGGCCGCCGTGGTGGGCTTACCGATCATCTGTCGATGATCGGTAAGGGGGCGGTTGGTTGGGGGCTTTGCCGCAATTTGGGGGCCTCTGGCGTGGTTGGTTGGTTGGTCGGCGTGGTGGGCTTGCCGATCATTGGGCGTGGGGAAGGATGTGGATCCGGTGCTGTTCTGGCAGCGGTGGATTCACATCCTTCGGAGCGGTCTGCCGGGCGGGCTGCCTCGCGGTGATCGGCGTTGGCGGGGCTCGGGGGTGTAGAGGGCTGCCTGCCGTGGTGGGCCTGTCGATCATCTGGTGGTGGTTGACGAGGGCGGTTGAGATCCTGTTCTGTCCGTGGCGCCCGAGCGTTGCTTCCGTGCGATGCGAGGTCCGTCGGCATGCCAAATCGGCCACCGTGGCGATGGGGGTTACGGGTGGGTGTCGAGTTCGTGAGGACCGGATGTCGGCGTGCTTTGCGGTATTTGCAGGCTGGTTTTCGTGTCGCCTGTCGTAATGGGCGCGTAGACCGGGTGCCGTGGCCGTTTTGAGATAACTGTGATCGACCGTGGCTTTCCGGATCGGTCGTGTCACGACTGTCGCGGACCGGCTGGAACGGTACGCGACGGCGGTGGGTCGTAGGGTCGTCCTCGATGAGGATTTCGGTGAAGTTGAGGGCCGGGTCCACGCACGGGTATCCGCAGGCCCCGCGTGCGTATGTGACCAGTCAGGCGAACGTACGGTAATGCCGTTTACGATACGTTGCAGAACGGCTACTGGAGCGACGCATGCTCCGGATTACGCTGGGCCTGACTCGGCCCACGTGACCCGGGAGCGTGCGCAATGACCGATCAACCGCCGCAGCGGTCTGGCCGAACCGACCAGGGCGCTGGTAGCGCCAGATCCGGTCCGGTCATGAGCCCGTCGGGCCCGTCGAGGCCGTCCAGCGGGGAGGGCGCGAACGCCGACAGCGGGAACGCCGACAGCGGGAAGAAGGACGTCGGACGTCCATCGGATCCGCCCGAGCGGCCGCAGACGTCTGCTCCTTCCGCGGCGGGTGCCGCCGCGGCCACTTCCGCCGGGAGCAGCACTTCCGCCGGGAGCAGCACAGCCGGGCCGGACGCGCGACAGGCATCCGGACATCGCCCGGCGCAACCGCCACGCTTCGCTGCCGGTGCTGCCGGTGCTG
>NZ_JWIO01000071.1:3205-12535 GCF_001017755.1 Protofrankia coriariae | reverse complement strand
CTGCCGGCCGGACCGCCGCCGCCGGCCGGCCGGCCCCGGCCGGCGTCCACCGCCGCGTCGGCCCACGCCCGGGCCTGGCGCAGCCGTCCGCGCCAGGCGTGCAGCAGCGCGAGGCTGCCCAGACAGGACAGTTCCACGTCGTCCATGCCGGTCTCCCCGGCCAGCCGCAGCGCCGTCCGCAGGGTCTCGAAGGCGCTGTCCGGCCGGCCGCGCCACAGATCGGCGCGCCCCCGGGCGGCAAGCGCGACAGCCCGTGCCGCGGGGTAGCCCCGCCACTGGTCAGGATCATGGCACTCGGACGCGTCGTGCGGACGCTGGCCGGCGCGCAGCAGCCGGCGGGCGTAGTTGAGCATTCCGTCGGTGTCCGCCCGCAGTTCGGCGCGCCGAATCTCCAGGAGGTCCGCGGCGGTCGCCACCAGACGTCTGCGTTTCGCCGGCAGGCTGGTCACCCCGGCCCGCGCGGCGTCCAGGCAGCCGGCCGCGGGCTCGGCGGCGCCGGCCCGCAGGTGGCGGGCTGCCACGACAAGGGCGCACTCGGCCGACTGGTCGACCGATCCGGCGGGGAAGGCGTCCACCAGCATGCCGACCCGGTCGACGTCCACGCCTGGGGCATCCGGCCTGGGAAGCACCCCGAGACCGCTCTCGACGAGCAGGCAGGCGGCATAGCGCCAGTCGCCGGCACGGCAGGCGTGCCGCACGGCGGCGGAGAGGTCCCCGTGGTCGGCGAACCACATGGCGGCGCGCAGGTGCAGCTCGGGCTCGTCCTCCCGGGCCTCCCGCACGAGATCGGCGTGCAGGGTCTCGGCGAGCAGCCGGTGGAAGCGGTACCAGGTGTCGTCGCCGTCGATACCGATCACGAACGAGTTGGTCCGGGCCAGGTCCGCCAGCAGCATCCGCCCGTCCACGGCCGGGCTGTCCCGCCCGACGGTGGCGGCACCGGCGACCGGGGTGAGCGCCGCGGCCGTCCCGCCGGGCTCGGCGGCGACGACGTCGAGCAGCGGTCCGGTCAGCCGGTCGAGCACGCTGGCGCGCAGCAGCAGACGGCGGACCGCCCACGGCTGGCCGCCGAGGACCTCCGCGCCGAGGTACTCGGCGACCTCACGGCCGGGATGCGCGACGGCCGTGGTGGCATCACCGCCTTCGGCACCGCCACCGCCACTATCGGCACCGTCGGCACCGCCCGGCCATCCGGCGCCCCCTTCGCCGGCGGCGGACGCCTGGCCCGTGCCGGCGAAGGGGGCGCGGGCGGCCCACAGCCGCAGGCCCGCGGCCCAGCCCTCGGTATGCTCCAGCAGCTGGTTCCGGCCGGCATCGGACAGCTCGACGCCGTGGGCGCGCAGCAGCGCGGACGTCTCCCCCGCGGTGAAGGCGATGTCGGCGGGGCCGATCTCGACCAGCCGGCCGTCGAGGCGCAGCCGGTGCAGCGCGAGGACCGGGTAACGCGAGCAGAGCACGAGCCGCAGCGTCGGCCCGGCGCAGGCCGCCAGCAGCTCCAGCCCGGCGAGCACGACCGGATCGGCGATCAGGTGCACGTCGTCAATGATCAGTACGACCGGCGCGGACAGCTCGGTGAGGGCGTTGGCCAGCTCCCGCCAGAACCATCCCGAGCCGCCGGGCCCGATGGATCCGGCAGGTCCAACGGGCCCAGCGGGTCCGGCAGGTCCAACGGGCCGGACGGGCCCGGTATCGCCGACGAGTGGCGATGTCCCGTCGACCGCCGCGGTGGCGCCGCCGCGGCCACCGGCAGCCGCGGCGGCANCCGGCAGCCGCGGCGGCAACGGCCGATCTGGGGGCTGCCGACCCGTAGCGCAGCGCCCCGGCCCCCGCCGGGATGGCACCCCCGCGTTCCAGCGCGCACAGCAGGTGGAACCACAGCTCGGTGATTGCGTCGGCGTCCACCGACAACCAGGCGACCGGCCCCGCCCAGCGGCCGGCGGCGGCCCAGGATGCGGCGAGGACGGTCTTGCCGGAACCCGCTGGCCCGCTGATCGCCGTGACCCCGCCGCGCACGCCCCGGTCGATGGCCTCCCAGAGGCGGATGCGCGGGACGTGGATGGCGGGCAGTGGCGGCGCGTTCGTCCGCGCGATGACGAGGGGCACCCTCGCGGCGGATGTATCCAGGTAAGAAGTAACGGCCGCGGACACCTTACCGTCAACCATGTCACAACCCCCAACCGACCAGGCGCGCAACGTAGTGGTATCGCGACGAGCGGTTATGGGCAAGACGAGACCGCTGACCAGACACCCACGAACCCGTCGAAAAGGGGCCAGCCGCGACCGGGCCACGACGCACCTGGCGGCGTCATGCCCGCCAGAACACGAAGACCGGAAATGTCACGTGGGCTCCACGTACACACCGGCATCCCCCGGCGGCACCCCCGACAGCGACCCGCCCGCTACCGGGGAGCGCGGGAACCGGGCCCGTAGCCAGCGTCCGCCCGTTGACGGACGGCGCCTGCCTGTTTGGCCCGCCTGTTTGGCCCGCCTGCTGGCCCGCCTGTTGTAGGCCCGGCCCCGAGACCGGGGAACTGGGCCTCCCAGGCCGGCTCCCAGCCCGCGGTGGCAGGGTGCGCAGCCGCGCATCCCGCGGGCCCCGCCGACCGAAAAGATCATGATCGCACGCCTGGCGGCGCCGGCCGAGTCCGCCGGCGCCGCCAGGCGTGCGCAAAACCAGATCAGGTGCCCCGGCCGGTGTCCGTCGAAGCGCTTCCGACGAACACCGGCCGGCACGGGCACTGCCCGCAGCCCCGTCCGTACAAAGCATGATCCAGACGAGTTTGTCGTTGGGTACGCTTCTTGGCCCCTGCGGGCGTACCCAGCGACAAGCCCGCGTCGATCTTCTCCGATGGCCGGCGCTAGGCGGCGCAGTCCGCGCAGACCGCGCGACGCGCGTCCGCGAGCTGGCTGCGATGGTGGACGAGGAAACAGCTCGTACAGGTGAACTCGTCAGCCTGTCTCGGCAGCACCCGCAGGGACAGCTCCTCGTCACGCACCTCGGCGTCCGGAAGATCCAGCTCCGCCTCGAGAGCGTCGACATCGTCTCCGAGATCGGCCGCGGCTCCGGCCCGCTGTGCCTTCAGCGTCTCCAGGCTCTGCTCCTGGAGTTCGTCATCCTCGACGTCAGTGCCCCGCCGGGCGTCGAAGTCACGAGCCATCGAGTCTCCTTCCTTACGGTTCCAGTCGTTCCCTACGGTTGCGATCAGCCATGCGCGCGAGACGCGATGCACAGCCGCGTGTCGGTACCCGTCCAGGCCCGTACCCGAACAGGATCGAGCGGCTACAATACGCAACGACTCCGACGCGGGCACAGCCGACGAGGTTTGTCTACATCCCTGCGTGGTCGATACAGGACAACGGATCTCCCTCGACCGACGCGTACAATACGGTTCCGCGCGGCGACAGGCCAGGCATCACGTGTTCGCCTCGATGTCAGACCCGACACATCCATCTTCTCGTCGTATTCCGGTATAGCGCGGTGGTATTTCCGACAGACGGGCCGATAACGTCGACCCGGTCGAGTCCGGACATCTCGGGGAACCCGATCTGGTAGGCCTTACCGGATCCACCCGGACCGCCCCCGCCGATCCCTGCCACTCCCCGTCGATCCGCTCCCCGTCGATCGCAGCCGTCGTGGCCCGCGGCCCGGCGCGCGAACAGGCATGATCGCTCCGCTCCGGCCGGGATGAGCCGAGTCAGAGAATAGCGATCATGAAGTCACCGGGACGGAACGACCCGTAGCCAGATCGACATGTGGGCGCCCAGGCTCACCCGGCGCCCACCGGCCCACCGGCCGGATGCCCGGTTCCTGGCCGTCGCCGTGGGGGCGGGCCCCCACGGACGGACCACTTTACAGGTACAGCTCTACAGGTACAGGCCGGTCAGACCGTCATCGAGACGCTCAGCGGCCACCGCGTGCACATCCCGCTCGCGCAGGAGCACATAGGTCGTGCCGTGCAGCTCGACCTCGGCCCGTTCCTCCGGATCGTAGAGCACCCGGTCGCTCACCTGGATGGTACGTACAGCCGTACCCACCGCGACCACGTCCGCCCAGGACAGTCGCTTACCCATCTGCGCCGTGGCGGGAATGACGATCCCGGCCTTCGAGCGGCGGTCGGCCGAGTCCTCACGGGGAGCGACAAGGACCCGATCATGAAGAAGTCTGATCGGCAACGATCCGGCACGCATGTCCACACCAGCCATGCCGCCAACGCCAGCCATACCGTTGACACCGCCGGAAGCAACACTCACACGCCGGACACTACCCGCCCGGGCGGCACCGTCCTACAACGGTGGACGATGGCGCTGTCCATCCGAGTCCGCCCAAGTCCATCCAAGTCCGTCCGGGTCCGTCCGGGGCTCACCCGAGCCTGCCCGAGCCAGGTCAACACCCCGCGACAACCCACGGACCGCGGATTCCCGGTACAAACGCACAAACCTCCCCGGATGGGGAATGCACCCCCAACGGGGTATAAGCTCCCGCCCATCGTCGGCCTCCCGCTGTTGCCGGGCCGGCGAACCGGCGCCGGGCCACCGCCGGAGAGCTCCACGTCGTCCGGCAGTCGCGGCACCGAAGGCGAAGGCGAAGGCAACAGCGGGCCAAGCAGTGGTCAGGCGGTGGCCCAGGCAGTGACCCAGATGATGGGTTCGGGCACGGGCAATGGGTCAGGCAGGGTCAGGCAATGGTTGGGTCGGCACGCTGGAACCGTGAGATGAGGCACGACGATGGCTTTGCGAATCAGTGTGGACCTTGACGGCCTGCGCTGGGCTGATCTTTTCCGGTTCGTCGACCTGGCCCGCAACGGCGGCATCGGGGCGGACGACCAGGTAGACGTAATCACCTACGGTAGCGACCCGCTGTCGGTCAGCCTGTCGGCACGGATCTACCCGCCAGCGGACGCGTTCGGACCGGGCGAGCCCGAGCTGGGCGGTGAACCAGCCGGCCGCTCGAACGTCCCGGCCATCGGCGCGGCCCAGCCGTCGTCCAACGGCTCGTCGTTCGGGTACGACCCGCCCGCCGACGAGCGCGGCCCGGGCGGCAACGGCGCCCACTACCCGTCGTTCGAAGCCCCCAGCGAACGTCCCGGCCCGGGCGGCCCGCCGAACCTGCCCTCGTTCTCGGGCGGCTACGACGGGCAGGGTGAGCGCGGTGGCGCGCCGCCGACCGCCGTCGCCACCCACTACCCCAGTTTCGACGGGCAGGGAGAACGCCTCGGCCCCGGCGGCGCCGGTGGGCAGTTCGCCGGATTCGAGCCGGTCTTCGACCGGCNGAGCCGGTCTTCGACCGGCAGGCGGGCGCCATCCAGGGCGGCATCAAGGAGCCGGTCCCGGGTGGCCCGGGCGTGCCCGGCCAGGTCGACAGCCCGTACGTCGAGGAGTTCGCCCGTCTCCAGGAGGGCCTGATGCGCCAGGTCCGCCGTCCGGACGAGGTCCGCCCCGAACGGGGATGAACATCACGGGCGGTCGCTCGACCGCCCGTGCGGCTGGTGGCCAGACGGTTGGTCAGCGACAGCCGGCGAGTGGTGGCAGGGCGGCTGGCAATCGGCGGCGCGCGGCCGGGCAGCCGGTTGCCGCCTGGCCAGGTGATCGGGCCGCTGGGTGCCCCGGTGGCAACGGCCGTCGTCCGGATCATGTCGCCGTCCAGCCGCCGGTACCCCGCCATCGGTGGCAACACCCGGCTTTTGGTGACAGAAGCGACATCTGGTAACAGAGTTTGCAGGTAAGGCTACAAAAGGTAGTGTGATGACCAAAATGGTCGCTCAAGGACGGTACCGGTAGCACTTCCCACCGGGTGATGGTGCATGCTGGCATCGATGGAGGATCAGCGGACGGATGAGGTCGAGCGCTACTGCAACCGGTTGCGCTCGGAACTTCGCATGATTTCCAACGGGCCTGTCCTGGCTGGTCCGAAGATGATGGCGCACATCGGGTCCCTGCTCACGCTGCTCGACCTCCACCAGGCGAACGAGTTCGATCTGTGCGTGAGCTGTGACCGGCTCTGGCCGTGCCCGACGGTCGTGGCCGTCACCGGCATGTCCCCACAGCCGGATGACGACGAGCAGGCCCCGGATCCAGATGTCAGGCGACAGCGTGCCCAAGCGGCCCTGGATGCCCTGGAGGCCCTGGAAGCGAGACCCGTCGAGGCCGGTACGCCCGCATCCACCACCATGCCTGGGATACCCGTCATGCCCGGGGCCACCACCGCGCCTCCGATCGCGCCCGGTACCGGTGCCGCACCCGGGGCCGGCGTCGCGCCCCCGGTCCCGCCCGTCACCATCGTCCCGCCCACAGCCCCGCCCGCGCCGCCCACCGTCGCGACGCGCGCCGCCGCCGCGGGCGGCCCCATCCCGGGCAGCCCCATCCCGGGGGGCCTCATCTCGGACGGCCCCAGACCAGGGGGCCCCAGACCGGGTGACGCCGTCCCGCCTCCCGCACAGGCACCCCCCGCGCCCGCACCGCTCCCACCCGCACCCCCCGGCTCCCTCCCGCCGTTCTCCGGCATGCCGCGGGTCAGCGGGCCGATTCCCCCGCTGCCGGCGGCTCCGACGTCGGCCACGGGCCCGAACGGCCCGGGCACGGGGCCGCTCGGAACAGGCCCAGGTGGGCCGGGCACAGGCGCCTACCCGGTCTCGGCGACCCCTGGCAACCCCACCGGATGGATCCCGTCCTCCACCGCCTCGCTGTCAACCGGCGCGCACCGCATACCGCAACCGCCCCAGGCACCCCAGACGGCGCAGCAGCCACAGCCGCCACAGCCGCCGCGAAGGCCCCAGCCGCCGCGCCCGGCCGACGTCACGCCCACACCGGACGGGTGGCAGATGCCGTCAGGCACCCCGCCCGCCCCGCCTTCCGCGCCGCGGCCGGGTGGTCAGCAGCCGGTGACGGGCCCGTTGCCGGCGCGGCAACGGCCCGCCGNGGCCCGCCGAGCCGTTCCGGCAGCCGCCGGTGCGCGAGCCGCAGCCCTGGCCGCTCGTGCCGGGGCCGGGGCCGGGAGCCGGTGACCAGCCGCCGGCGTACCCGCCCAGGGAAGCGGCCATCCCCACGGCCCGTCTCGCGCCGTTGATCTCCGGGCCGATGGGTATTCCGCCCACCCGCTCGGCAGGCCGGCCGCATCCGGGGCCGGACCCGGCACGCCAGCCGTACACCACCGCGTCGCATCCCGGCGGCGGTGATCCGGGCGCCCCGCCGAACGCCCGGGGGCCGCAGGCCGAACGCCCGGGGAGACCGCCTCGCGCCGCAGCCCAGGACGACACGATCAGTGACAGCAGCGGCGCCCACTGGCCCGGCTACGGCAACATCCTCGACGGCATCGACGTGATCTGACCTCGCCGAAACCCCCCGGCAGCACAGGAAAAGCATGATCGTACTGTCGGTGTCCCGCCGGACGCGGACCAACCGGTCGTGCGTACGGGGCGGTTCGGGGCCCGCCGAGTAACCCGACGGTCCGTGACAGGTCGGCGTCGGCAAGGTTTGAATGCAGACGGCATGTGGCATGAACGCGACGACGGCGACGGGCCCAAGGCGATGTTCGACGGTACGGCCGTCGGCGGTTACCCGTGGAGGGTTGAGGCGTGGCCGAAGCTCTTACCGCACGCTTCGATCTTCCCGCCAACGCCCGCGCCGCCGGGCGTGCCAGACGCCTGGTCAACGAGCTGCTGTCGACCTGGGGCCGCGAGGAGGACGCCGAGGTCGCTCGCCTGCTGGTCAGCGAGGTCGTCACCAACGCCGTCCGTTACACAAGGTCGGACGATCCGCTGCACGTCCAGGTCGTCGCGCAGAAGGACCGGGTGCGGATAGCGGTCGGCGACGGCAGCAATACCCACCCGGTGCTACGGACCGTACGTGACGACGACGAGTCCGGCCGCGGCATGCACCTGGTGGCGGCGCTCGCCAGCGAGTGGGGCGTGGACAAATCCGCCAACGACAGCCCCGGCAAACACGTCTGGTTCGAACTCGCAGCCCCCGTCCACCCTCGCGTCCCCGTGGACGCTGTCCGCTCCCCCACCGCATTCCGCCTTTTCCGCTGAACAGCTCCCCCGAGCACTCGGGTCGAGCCCGCAGCGGGCGGTGAGAGCGGTGGCCGTCGTCGTGGAGCCAACTGAGATTCACCGGGAGAGGCGGTCCCGAGCAGCGCTCAGCCGGTAGCGAAGAATGATGATCCGCTATCAGGCTGGTTCGACGGGGGTGCGGGTCTCCAGCGCGGAGCCGGCGCTGCCGGCGCGGGCGAGCTTGTGCCAGCGCAGCCGGCTGCCGAGCACGGCGCTGACCACGGACTGGATGACCACCAGGTACATCACCTGGCGGTAGACGATCTGCTGGAGCGGCAGGGTCCACAGGGGGCCGAACCGTTCCCGGTCGAGGTGGAAGGCGTAGGCGGTGGTGGCGAGCTGGACGGCGAGGAAGCCGGCATACGAGATGAGGACAGCACCACGATCGGCGAACAGCAGGCCGTAGAGGGCCATCAGGTCGATGACGGGGGCAAGCATCGGCAGCAGGACCTGGAACATCAGCAGATAGGGCAGGGCGCGGCGGCCGAACCGGCCGGCGGCGCCGCGTTCGACCACGGCATGCCGATGCTTCCACATCGCCTGCATCGTGCCGTAGCACCAGCGGTAGCGCTGCCGCCACAGGGCGCCGAGGGTGGCCGGCGCCTCGGTCCAGGCCCGGGCCTGTTCGGCGTAGACGACCCGCCAGCCGGCGCGGCACAGCGCCATGGTCAGATCGGTGTCCTCGGCGAGGGTGTCCTCCGAGACGCCTCCGACCGATTCCAACGCCTCCCGGCGGAACGCGCCGATCGCCCCCGGCACGGTCGGCATGCACTGGAGCACGTCGTACATCCGGCGGTCCAGGTTGAAGCCCTGCACGTATTCGATGTGCTGCCAGCGGCCGAGCAGCCCCCGCCGGTTGCCGACCTTGGTGTTGCCGGCGACGGCGCCGACGGCCGGGTCGCGCAGCGGCTGGACGGCGTGGTGGACCGTGTCCGGTTCGAAGACGGTGTCCCCGTCGACGAGGACGAGCACGTCGGCGGAGGCGACGGCGATGCCGTGGTTGAGAGCAGCTGGTTTGCCCTGGTTGGCCTGCCGGACGACCAGCACCCCGGGCAGTCCGAGCTGTTCGACGATGTCGGCGGTGCCGTCGCTGGAGCCGTCGTCGACCACGATCACCTCAAGATCGAGGTAGTCGTTGGCGACCATCGAGCGGACGGTGTCGGCGATGCCGACCGCCTCGTTGTAGGCAGGAATGATCACACTGACCGGCGGACGGAACCCGGTGTCCGTCCGCCGGCGCAGGTCGGTACTCCGCAGGCGCCGGCGGGCGGCCTTGCGCCGCCGG
>NZ_JWIO01000071.1:0-3185 GCF_001017755.1 Protofrankia coriariae | reverse complement strand
AGCCGCCAGTGCCGGCGGGCGATCACCGTGACGACCACGGCACGCAGGAGAGTGAGCACGGTGAGCGGGACGAGGAAGGCGGTCAGCGTCCAGGTCAACGCGCTGGAGATCCGGTAGGTGGCCAGCAGCGCCTGGCCGCGCAGCCTGGTGGCGGTGTCGGCGGGGTGGGAGGCGACGTCGGACGGTAGCCGCAGCCCAGCCGAAAGTGTGACGAGGCGGTAGCCTCGCGCGTCCAGTACGTCCAGTAGCTGGTCCACGGCCGCAACGGTCTGGCTCCGGTCGCCACCGCTGTCGTGGAACAGGACGACCGCGCCGGCCGTGCCCACGGGGGTGGCCGCCCGCACGAGCGCGTCAGCACCGGGACGGGTCCAGTCGCGGGAGTCGATGTCGGCGAGGACGGTGAGGTAACCCTGCGAGGCGAGTTCACGATAGGTGGTGTAGGCGGGGAGGGTGAGCGCGGCCGGGGTGGACGAGTAGGGCGGCCGCAGCAGGCTGGACGTCGCGCCGGTCGCGGCGGCCAGCGCGGACTGTGACAGGGAGATCTCGATCCGGCGACGCCAGGCGGGCGCGGCCGTGAGGTCGGAATGGCTGAAGGTGTGGATGCCGAGCTGATGACCGTCCTGCCGGATACGCCGGACCAGTTCGGGGTGTTCCAGGACGCGGGAGCCGACGACGAAGAAGGTCGCCTGCGCCCGGTGCCGACGCAGCACGTCGAGGATGGCGGGTGTCCATCGCGGGTCGGGCCCGTCGTCGAACGTCAGCGCGACCGTCCGGGCAGGCAGGCCACGCCCCTGGGGTACCGGGCCGGACAGGTCGAGGACCGGGCCGCCCAGCCCGTCCCCCGGGCCCGCCGCCGTCTCCTCGACGGTGCCGTCGGGGGCGGGGGTGCGGGCCGGACCGGTTCCGTGCCGGGCGAATCCCTGAATCCCGAGCATGCTCGCCAATGTGCCGATGAACAGCGCGAGCAGCAGCCAGTGCGCCCGGGGGGTCCGGTGCGCGTCACGCCGATGCCTCACGGCTTCGACGGGCTCGGCTTGGACGTCGGCCTTCCCTGCTCGGTCGGCCTGCCCTGACCCTGGCCCTGGCCTTTCGGGGAGGCGACAGCCCGCGGCGGCGTGGAGGACACCGCCACGACGGTGGCCACCGGGAGCGGCCCCGACACGCCACTCGCGGAGGCAGCCGGCATCCCCAGCGGGCCGGAAGGGCCGGACGGCGCCGGAGCGGTCACCGGACGCGCCGGCACCGCGACCGACGCCTGCGCGCGTGGCATACCCCCGGCAGCGGCGTCCAGGCCGTCGGAGCCGGAGTTCGGGGAGGATGCGGGAGCCGGCCGGTCGGAGGAACCGAACAACGGCGGCAACGTCACACCGGGAACCGTGGCCACCCCCGACAGACCCGCCGCCACCAACCCGAGACAGCCGAGCATCACGGCTCCCAGTACCCACCCCACCCGCCGGACCCGCCGTGCCCGCCTGCCGGACCGCGCGACGAACACCGGTTGTCTTCTCCAAACGGTGGCCACGCCGCGAGACTAGTCATTACGGGTCACCAGCGATCAGGCGGGTAGCCTCCACCCGGATCGAACAGCGCCGAGACGCGATCCCGCTCTCCGCATAGCCAGGCCCATATAGCCAAGGAATCAGGGAAGTCTACGATTGGCCACCGCCAGATAGCCAACCGCAACAAACACCGGAAACGTTCCCGGAATCGACGGGGATCTGGCCCCGGCCCAGTCCAGCACCGGCGTGGTGACGGTGCCGGCGGTGGCAGCGGCATTGCCGTCCGCGTCCGTCTGCGAGGCGACCCGACCCAGACTGTCGTAGCCCGTCGCCAGCGTGGTCGTACCGTCACCAACATTGGTCGGCAGGCCTGTCGTCGTGCTGTAGCCGTAGGTGATCGTCGGCAGAGTGGTACCGCCGTCCGCCGCGAGACTCGCGGCGACCGCCGCAGAGGTCTTCCGCCCGGCCGCGTCATAGCCTGGTCATCGCCGTCCAGGTCGTCGCGTTGACAGTCTCGACCGCGATCAACACCTCGTCAGGGTCGTTATAGGTGTACGTCACCATCGGCAACGGGTTCCCCGACGACGGCTGCGCCGCCGGCCCGCTGGTGCACGCCAACCCCGTCCAGGCCACGTCCACACAGCCGCTGCCGGTCTCCGTATAGTAGGCGATCACCATGGCGAACGTGTCCGTGCCGTTCGCCTTCGGCATCCGCGACTCCACGGTCTGTCCGGCGGTGTTGTAGTAGCTGGTCCGCGTCCACCCCCGGCAGGCACGGACCACCCCGGGCATATGCCGCGACAGCGGTGTTCATATCCTCTGCGCGAGAGAATCGCCGCCATCGTTAGATGGCACGGAAATCACGGGGGTACGGGATCATGCGAAAACGCCTGCTGCCGCGGCTACGAGCACGCCCTGAACAGACCCCCACCCGGGACCGGACCTCCTCCAGCCAGAATACCACTGATGATCCACAGGCATGGGCGGCTCGAGCAGCCGCTTTGTTACAAGCCACCCGGAAGAACGGCGATCTCGGTCCGCTCAACGAGACAATCGACCTGTTCACCCGCACGTTAGCGGTCACCCCCACCAACCAACCCAACCACGCCGGCCTGCTGTTCATCCTCAGTCTTGCCCTGTACACCCGGTTCGAACGAGTCGGGGAAATGGCGGACCTCAACGCCGCGATCACCACCAACCAGAAAGCAATAGCCGCCACCCCCACCAATCATCCTGACCACGCCATGTACCTGTCCGACCTCTGTATTTCCCTGCGGACCCGGTTCGAACAGGTCGGGGGGGATGGCGGACCTCAACGCCGCAATCACCGCCGGCCGGGAAGCGGTCACCGCCACCCCCACCGGCCACCCCAAGCACGCCGGCCGACTGTCCAACCTCAGCCTTGCCCTGTACATCCGGTTCGGACGGGTCGGAGAACTAGAGCGCTGGTCAAGTAGTGCGAATCCCATCCACAACCACCCGCACAGGCCATGATCCAAAAGAGTTTGTTGTCGTGTACGCTTTTTGGCCGCGTCAGCGTACACAACGACAAACTTGCGCCGATCTTCTCCGATGGCCGGTGTCCATCGACGTGTGCCGCCGTTAGCGAGGATACGTATGGTTCCATGACCGGCGCTCTAGCGGACCTCAACGCCGTAATCACCACCAACCAGAAAGCAATAGCCG
>NZ_JWIO01000066.1:13715-14866 GCF_001017755.1 Protofrankia coriariae | reverse complement strand
TCGTACAGGCGGATGGCGTCGTTCAGGCGGCCCGCCGTCCGGTAGGCGTCGGCGAGGTTGCTGCGGGAGGCCAGCGTGTCGGGATCGTCCGCGCCCAGGATCCGTTCCCGGTCGGTCAGCGTCTGCTGGTACAGGTGGATGGCGTCGTCGTGCCGACCGGCGGCCTGGTAGGCGCTGGCGAGGCTGTTGCGGGCGGTCAGCGTCCGCGGGTGGTTGGGGCCCTGGAGCTGTGCGCGGTCGGTCAGCGTCCGTTCGTACAGGCCGACGGCGTCGTCATGCCNTGCAGGCCGATGGCCTCCTTCAGCCGGCCCGCCGTCTGGTAGGCGTTGGCAAGGTTGTTGTGGGAGGCCAGCGTCTCGAGGTGGTTGGGGCCGCGGACCCGTTCCCGGTCGGCCAGCGTCTGCTTGTGCAGGCGGATGGCGTCGTCGTGCCGGCCCGCCGTCCGGTAGACGTCGGCGAGGTTGCTGCGGGCGGCCAGCGTGTCGGGGTGGTCGGGGCCCTGAGCCTGCTCCCGGTCGGTCAGCGCCTGCTGGTGCAGACGGATGGCGTCGTCGTGCCGGCCCGCCGCCTGGTAGGCGTTGACGAGGTTGTTGCGGGAGGCCAGCGTGTCGGGGTGGTTGGGACCTCGGACTTTCTCTCGGACGGCCAGCGTCCGTTCGTGCAGACCGATGGCCTCCTTCAGGCGGCCCGCCGCCCGGTAGGCGTCGGCGAGGTTGTTGCAGGAGGTCAGCGTGTCGGGGTGGTTGGGGCCCAGGACCAGCGTCCACTCGGCCAGCGCCCGTTGGGACAGCGGGATCGCGAGTGCGAACTGCCCCTCCTGCCGGAGGTAGACCGCGGCGCGGTCACACAACCATGCCGAGTCGTCTCCCGCGCTGTCGCCGCCGCGGTCGAGAACGGTGCGAACATGCGGCAGCAGGGCACGCCACCTGGGCCAGACCTGCGGGTTGCGGGCGACATCGCCGGGCAGGCTGGCCCGGAACAGCCGAAGCAGGGTGGCCGTGTGCACCTTCTGCCGATCCGACGGCAGCCGGTGACGGGTGGTGGCCTGCACCAGCCGGTGTACGTCCACCGTGTCCTGATCCCGGCGGGCCAGGCTGTACCCGACCAGCGCCCCGACCGTGTGCGCCCACACCGCCCGACTGGCGGCCGCG
>NZ_JWIO01000066.1:0-13709 GCF_001017755.1 Protofrankia coriariae | reverse complement strand
CCGCCCGACTGGCGGCCGCGTTCTTCAGCGGCCCGTCGTCGAACCCTGCCGGATCCCCGAACAGATCGAGGGGGATCGTCTCCGGGGCGCACAGCGCCCACAGTTCCAGCAGTTCCACCGCGGCCGGGCACTCATCGCGCAGCCGGCGCACGGACAGCTCCCACAGCACCGCGACGGTGACCCCCGGCCGATCGGCCACCTCCCCTTCCGCGAGCATGTCGCCGAGATGCTTGGCGAGGAGTTCGGCGTACTCCTCTGGTGGAGTGCCGGTCTGGTCGAGATAGCCGGCGGCCTGCTCGACCGCCAACGGCAGGTCCCCCAGCAGGTCGCAGATCTGATCCGCGACCGTCGGATCCAGCGCCGGGAACCGGTCGGTGAGGATGCACATCGCCTCGGCCCGTGGCAGCAGCGGCACGGTGACCGTTGCGCCGAGAGCGGTGAAGCCCCGCCGCCGAGAGGTCACCAGCAGCCGGCCCGCCCCTGGTGACGGGCGAAGCCCCTTGATCGTCTTGACCGTTTCGGGGTCGTCGGCGTTGTCGAACACCAGCAGCGACCGCGGCCGGCGTGCCCACGCCGCCACCACCGCGGCCGGTTCCGCATCCTGGGACAGGCCCACCATCGAGGCCAACCCCGCCAGATACCCGCCGACCAGCTCCGGCTGCTCGGCCGGTACCCAGCCCACCCGGTCGAAAGCGTCGGCATACCGGTGGATGTACTCGACCGCGAGCGCGGTCTTCCCGACCCCACCCATTCCCTCCAGCACGGTCACCGCCACCGACCCCGTCGCCGCCAGTCGGTCATGTATCTGAGTGAGCAGCGATTCACGGCCGACGAAGTTCGCCAGCCGGGCCGGTACGTTCCACATCGCCGGCAGATCCGGCGGGAACACCGGAGCGCCCACCGCCACCTCCGTACCGGCCGGGCCACCGGGGAAGTCCGGTTCTGTAGCCGGCTTTCCCCGCCTGCCCGCGGCAGCGGCGAGCACCGCGCGGCGTGCCACGTCCTTTCGGATACCGAACAGGTCAACCATGACCACCTGGGCGAGCAGACCCGGCCGCGGGCACTGCTCGATCCGGAACACCAACAGCTTCCGCGCCTGACCCGACGGGTCCGCCCGCCACGCCTCCTGCCACTCCGGCGCCGTGAACGCCGACTCCAGATAGGCCGCCGACAGCACCGCCACCGTCCGGGTGGCCCGCGCGGTCGCCTGCTGCACCTCTTCCACGAAGTGCGCTCCCGCGCGGAAATCCCAGGCCTGGATCACCACCCGGTAATCGGCGTCTTCCAACACCCAGGCGATCCACTCGGCCCACGCCCGGTCTCCCCCTGTATACGACACGAAGAAGTCCGGCTCGGTAGCCTCGTCGCCTCCCCTGGTCACCTCTCCAGCATGCCACTACCACCCACCGCACAAGCCGCGGGCTGTCGCCTGGCCGACCAGTCATCGACGCGGGCGGACGGACCACGGAAGATTTTCACAATCTGTCGGCCGTGGGTTCGGGTCCACCCGTCCCACCACTCTGCGTCGTTAACCGTATGGCCGTCGCGAATACGTTTGCTCTATTGGCTGGGGCGATCCGCGCGGTGAAGAACGGACAGGTTCCTGGCAGGAGTTTGTGAACCGGGCCCGTACGCCCGACAGCAGGCGATCATGTCAACCGTAAAAGTCCAGTTCACAGGCTGAAACCCGGATTTCGGAGTCCCGCACGTATCCCTGTCATGCCTGGCGTCCCCGCCATGCGGACTGACCTGGACCGCATCGACTTCGAGGTGTAGCGTCAACACGATCTTTGCCCGCCCGGAATGAGCGGCGGATGATGAGCGGCGGGTCAGTGTACGGGCGCTCGTGGTCGATCCGGGAGTAGCCGTGACCACAGGGGATTCGAGCCTGCGGCACCAGCGCAGCACGCTCGAGCGGGAGTGGGCGAGGTGGATCACCACGCGCCAGGACGGCGCCGTGCTGCGACCGCTCGTCGCGCAGTCCTGGGCTCGCTCGGTGCGCGTCGTGGACCCGGCGCGGGACAGCGCGCCCTCGGCTGAGGACCTGGATCCCGCGGCCATCTGGCGGGACTCCCCGCTGCGTGAACCGATACGTGAGCTCGGCGACGAACTGCGCGCCATCGCCGACGACGCCGGGTTCATCGTCGGGGTCACCGACGAGTCCGGCGGGATGTTGTGGACCTGCGGTGGGCGGGTGATGCGGCGGCGAGCCGAGCNATGCGGCGGCGAGCCGAGCGGGTCAACTTCGCGCCGGGCAGCCGGTGGGACGAGCGGGCGATGGGCACCAACGCGATGTCACTCGTGCTTCACTACGGGCGGCCGGCCAGCGTGTTCTCCGCCGAGCATCTGGTTGAGGCGCTCCACGAATGGTCGTGCTGGTCGGCGCCGATCCGCGACCCCAACGGGCAGACGCTCGGCGTGCTGGATCTCTCCACCACCTGGAACCGTTCGCACCCACTTGCCATGTCCACCGTACGGACGCTGGTAACCGCGATCGAGTCGCGGCTGCGTCCCTCCGGGTCGGTCACGGCCGCCACGCCCGGGGTGCGGCTGAGTTGCCTCGGCAGCGGCACGGCGCTGTGCGACGGTGTGCCCCTGCGGTTGCCACCGCGCCAGCTGGAGATCCTCACGCTGCTCGCGCTGGAGGCGGACGGCTTCTCTCCGGAGGGGCTGCGCGCGGCCCTGTACGGTGATCGGCAGATCACCGCCACCACTCTCAAGGCCGAGGTGTCCCACCTGCGTCGGACCCTCGGCGGAGCGCTGACGAACCGCCGGTACGCGCTGACCGCGCCGATCTCCTGCGACGCTGCCGATGTACTCGACGCCCTTGCCGACAGGGACGCTCCTGCCGCTGTGCGCCGCTATACGGCGCCGCTGCTACCGCACTCGGAAGCACCGGGTATCACGATGTGGCGCGAGCACCTCGCGGTGGCCGTGCGGGATGCGGTGCTGGCTTCCGAGCAGGCGGAGCTCGCTCTGCTCTATGGCCAGCGTCATCCCTTCGACGCGCAGGTCCATGAGTACGCACACCGACTGCTGCCGCCGCACGACGCGCGCCGGGGCATCGTCGCTGCCCGGCTTCAGGCCGCGTTGCGCGAGTGAGCGACCGCTCCCACTGACACCGGTTCATCCCATCTGGCACCGGTCGGTTCATCCCAGCTGGGCGCGGTTTCCTGATCGGACGACGACTTCCGAAACATGCCAGGGCAGCCGGCCGTCGCCACCAACCTTTCGCCAACCTCACGTGTGCAGGGTGCTCTACATCACACATTGACCACCCGATGACGGTGGACGACATCGGCCAGGAGCGCACTCATGGCATACACCCCGCCAGGCGCCGAGGGCAGCATCGTTCAGTTCGCCCAGCGCTACGAGAACTTCATCGGTGGCACGTGGGTGCCCCCGACCGAGGGCCGCTACTTCGCCAATCCCTCGCCGGTCAACGGTCAGGTGTTCTGTGAGGTCGCCCGCTCCAGCGCCGCGGACATCGACCTCGCCCTGGACGCCGCGCACGCCGCCGCGGCGAAGTGGGGCCGGACATCGGTGACCGAACGCGCCAACATCCTCAACCGGATCGCGGATCGGATCGAGCAGAACCTGGAGAAGCTCGCGGTCGCCGAGACCTGGGACAACGGCAAGCCGGTCCGCGAGACGCTGGCCGCCGACCTGCCGCTCGCGGTGGACCACTTCCGGTACTTCGCGGGGGCGGTGCGAGCCCAGGAGGGCAGCATCGGAGAGATCGACGCGGACACGGTCGCCTATCACTTCCAGGAACCGCTTGGCGTGGTCGGTCAGATCATCCCGTGGAACTTCCCCATCCTGATGGCCGCGTGGAAGCTCGCGCCCGCGCTGGCGGCCGGCAACTGTGTGGTGATCAAGCCTGCCGAACAGACTCCGGCCAGCCTGCTGCTCGTGGTCGGGCTGATCGCCGACCTCCTGCCGCCGGGGGTGCTGAACGTGGTCAACGGCTTCGGCGTCGAGGCGGGCAAGCCGCTGGCCNCGAGGCGGGCAAGCCGCTGGCCTCGAGCGGCCGGGTCGCCAAGATCGCTTTCACTGGTGAAACCACCACCGGGCGACTGATCATGCAGTACGCCAGCGAGAACATCATCCCGGTGACCCTTGAGCTGGGCGGCAAGAGCCCGAACATCTTCCTGCCGGACGTGCTGGCCGTCGACGACGACTTCCTGGACAAGGCCGTCGAGGGTTTCGTCCTGTTCGCGTTGAACCAGGGTGAAGTATGCACCTGCCCGTCCCGCGCGCTGATCGCCTCCTCGATCTACGACGAGTTCATCGGCCGCTGCATCGAGCGGACCAGGGCGATCGTGGGCGGCGACCCGCTCGATCCCGCCACCATGATCGGCGCTCAGGCCAGCAACGATCAGTACGAGAAGATCCTTTCCTATATCGACATCGGCATCAGGGAGGGCGCCGAGATCCTCACCGGCGGCAGCCCCCGCAAGGTCGACGGCCTCGAGGGCGGCTACTACGTCGAGCCGACAGTCTTCCGTGGCACCAACGACATGCGGATCTTCCAGGAGGAGATCTTCGGTCCGGTCGTGTCGGTGACCACGTACGACTCGCCGGACGAGGCGCTCAAGCTGGCCAACGACACGCTCTACGGTCTCGGTGCCGGGGTGTGGAGCCGGGACATCAACACCGCGTACCGGTTCGGCCGGGAAATCAGGGCCGGTCGGGTATGGGTGAACAACTATCACTCCTATCCCGCGCACGCGGCGTTCGGTGGGTACAAGAAGTCCGGGATCGGCCGGGAAACCCACCGGATGATGCTGGACCACTACCAGCAGACCAAGAACCTGCTGGTCAGTTATTCGCCGAAGAAGCTCGGCTTCTTCTGATGGACCTCGTCGACCAGGGAGTCGACCAGGGAGACGGCCAGGGAGACGGCCGGGGGAGGCGCACCGAGCGCGTGCGGCTCACCCCGGCCGCGGAGGAAGTCCTGCGCGTACTGGTCGACACACACGGCCCGGTGATGTTCCATCAGTCCGGGGGCTGCTGCGATGGCAGTGCCCCGATGTGCTACCCGCGCGGCGAGTTCCGCGTCGGCGGCGCCGACGTGCTGCTTGGCCGGGTTGCCTGTGACACGCCGTTCTGGATGAGCGCCGACCAGTACCGCTACTGGCAGCACACCCACCTCACGGTGGACGTGGTGCCTGGCAGGGGCAGCGGGTTCTCCCTCGAAGCGCCGCTGGGCGTGCGCTTCCTGCTGCGCTCGAGGCTGTTCACCGACGCCGAGTCCGAACAGGTCCGCGCCGAAGCGTCGCTGCCCACCGGCGCGGACGTGCCGGTGGGCGGGCAGTGAAACCGCCCGTGGTCCACTGACAGGGTGGACGGTCCGAATGGCGGCTTCCTGACCGCGGAAGATGTCTGTCAGGCACTGTGCGCAGCGCCCGTACCGGCGGGCAGCATTGCCGGCTCCGACCCGGGAACCGTCCCGGGAAAGCCCGGCCTGTACGCATGGTGGGCTGTTCCAGGGGCGCTTCCGGGAATACCGAGACCGGCTCATCCTTCCCTGCCCCTCGGATTGCTGTACGTCGGCATCGCGAAGGTCAGCCTCCGGCAACGCGTCGTGGGGCAGCATCTCGGCGCGAACACCGGTTCCTCCACCTTCCGTTTCACGCTCGCGGCACACCTTGTGACCGATGGTCAACTGACTCCGTACAGGATGGCGAAGAAGGTCCTGCTGCCGCCGGCACAGCTTGCCTGGCTTCTCCGCTGGCAGGTTTCGCACCTGTCCGTCTCCTGGATAACCAGGGACGAACCAGCCGCGGTCGAGACTGCTGTGATCGGCGCTATGAGACCGCCGCTCAACGGCGACGACAACGGAGACCACCCCTACCGGCAGCCGCTGCGCGACATCCGCGCCGCCTTCCGGCTCAGGGCGACGGATGGCCGCACCGTCGGCGAGTAGCTGTCGCTGGACATCCACATCTCGGGCGGCCGACGGTTACCGCTCACAGCAACGTGAACGGACGCCGGCGGACGACTACGAACAGACGGCAGGTCCGTCGGCTCGAGCTGACGAAAAACGGTGAATCTTCACGAACACCACAAATGTGACTGTTCGCTGAAGTCACCCCGGTTTCGTTCACGGGCAGGGTTGTGAACGGCTGCGGATCCCTAACGTAAGGAACCATGCCGATCATGGTCTCTTCTTGGCCGGGCCGGTTTCGACATGGATTCCCGTAAACCCTATCGAGATAGTAGACTTTGTCTACATCACACGCAGAGGGGGCCACGATGACCGCCACCCGTACCGCGCCTTACGAGGTCCGCCAGGCCAGCCCCGTTCTCGGCGCCGAGATCGTCGGTGTCGACCTGGCCAGCGGCGTCGACGACGCCACCGCCGAAGCCCTGCGCGACGACTTCTGGAAGTACAAGGTGCTGGTCCTTCGCGACCAGCACCTGTCGCCAGACGCGCATGTAGAGGCTGTACGGATCTTCGACGAGCCGTTCGACCACCCCAAGTGGCTGTACCGCCATGAGGACAACCGGCTGGTGTACGTCTTCAACCTCGAGAAGGCCGGCGGGGCCGCGAGGTGGCACGTCGGCGGTATCTGGCGGAATCCGCCGTTCACCATCGAGTCGCTGACCTATCAGGTGGTGCCGGAGATCGGCGGTCGCACACTGTGGGCCGATCTGCAGGCCGCGTACGACGGCCTGTCCGAGCCGTTCAGGCGACTGCTGGAATCGGTCAGCGCCGTGTACAGCGACTACCCCGGGGACGGGACCTACGACCGACCGCCGACGACCGGGGTCATCGAGCACCCGGTGGTGCGCACACACCGCCACACCGGCCGCAAGGGGCTCTTCCTCAGCTCGTCGGCCCTCCGTCTGACCGGCATCGGCCCGGCCGAGAGCGAAGCCCTCCTGCCGTTCCTCTTGGCGCATGCCTCCTCGCCCAACTACACCGTGGGCTTCGGCTGGAAGCCGGGGGACTTCGTGATCTGGGACAACCAGGCCACGTGGCACTACGCGGTGAACGACTACGACGGCCCGCGCGTGTATCGCAAGGTCATCGGAGGCTGACTCCCGGACGAGCGGCGCGCGGGACCCGGAACCCGGGTGCCGCGGCCATTCAGGCCCCGCTGGGAGGCGTATATCCGTTGAGGAACAGTTCCGCGAAGGTGCGCGCGATTTCTTCCGGGCCGCTGTGAAAGGTGGGCCGGTACCACCGGTACATCCAGTTGATCATTCCAAGCAGCGCCATTGCGGAGACGTCCAGAGGAAGGTCGTCGCGCCCCCTGGTGAGGATCGACAGGACCAGCGCCTCGTAGTCTCCCGGGTCTGCTGGATCACCTGCTTCGCCCACTCGCTGTCCTGGCGGGCGATGCGCCCGAGGTCCTCGATGTAGACGTGCATGTGGGGGTAGTTCTCGGCGTAGCCCGTGACCATCGACGTGATAAGCGCCCGGATCTTGTCCTCGGTGCCTGAGTCGCTGTTCCTGACCGCTTCCGCAACCTCGATGTCCCGCGCCAGCGCCTCGCGGACGATCTCCTGGAGCAGTTCGTCCTTGCTGCCGACGTAGTAGTAGAGGGAGGCGCGGTCAGCGCCCAGAGCCTCCGCGACGTCGCGGAGGGTGGCTGCGAACCCGCGCTCCTTGAAGACGTGGGCGGCCGTCTGGATGATCTCCTTGCGTCGCGCGACGTAGCTGGCGCTGCCGTCCTGGATGGCGGCCTTGCGCCGTGCTTCGATGCCGCTGTTGGCCATGCCTCCAGTAACCTCCGGCGGAACACTCCCTGGTAAGGACCGGCGGCGGTGTCGGCGCAACAGGGGTTGGCTCTGAACGAAGGTAGCACCGGCTGGTCATCGACGCCGCCGCGGCCTTTGGTACCCGGGCGATCGCCGTCCTGGCCGGGTACGGATGAATGCGGATGAACAAGGCCCGAGCGTCGGTCGCGACATCACGTCTCGAAGCATTTCTGGTCGCGGAACGGCAACGTGGTGGCTTTACTCCTCGTCCCAGCGACTCCTCGTCCCAGCGCTGCTGGTGGGGAATGACCTCGCGGGCGACGAACTCCCGGGCGACGGCTCGGAAGTCCTCGTGGTCCTGCTCGTAGAGTGTGCGCTCCACCGTGGAACTCCTCGATCGGGGTGTTCGATCGGAACGGAAAAATCTTGTTTACCGATCGCTAAGAAGACGGAAGTGGACGGTAGGACCGGCGGAGTGGAGGGTCAATCCCCTGCGGCCAGAAAACTTCCGCATGTTCATTTCGATCATGCCTTCTGGCTGTTCAATAGGCATATCGTGGCTACTGGTGCCGGGATCGCCGCAGCTTGACGAACGCGGTCGTCGGAGCCTAGCGTGCCTGTTTATCGATCGATAAATAAATGATCGTGGTTTGCGCGAGGGATCATGAAGGTCCAGGGGAGGGGCGACAGCGAACGGGTCGCCCCGACCGGTGAAAGGAGCGCAGGATGAGCGACGCTGTGATCGTCGATGTGGTACGGACCGCGTCCGGTAAGGGCAAGCCGGGCGGGGCGCTGTCCGCCGTTCACCCGGTGGACCTGCTCGCGGGCGTGCTCCAGGCGCTCATCGAACGCACCGGCCTCGACCCCGCCCTGGTCGACGACGTCATCGGCGGCTGCGTCTCGCAGGCCGGCGAGCAGGCGGCCAACATCACCCGTAGCGCGCTGCTCGCCGCCGGGCTGCCCGAGTCGGTACCCGGCACCACCGTCGACCGCCAGTGCGGCTCCAGTCAGCAGGCGGTGCACTTCGCCGCCCAGGGCGTGCTCGCGGGCGCCTACGACGTGGTCATCGCCTGCGGTGTGGAGTCGATGAGCCGGGTACCGATGGGCTACCCGGCGCAGGGGCAGGACACCACCGGGACGCTGCTGGGCCAGCGCTACCCCGAGGGCCTGGTCCCGCAGGGGGTGTCCGCCGAACTGATCGCCGCCCGCTGGAAGCTGGAACGCCAGGACCTGGACGCGTTCTCGGCCCGCTCCCACCAGTTGGCCGCGGCCACCGCCGCCGCCGGCGGCTTCGACCGGGAGATCGTGCCCGTGGGCGACCACCGGGTGGACGAGACCGTACGTCCCGGCACCACCGTGGAGGGGCTGGCCGGGCTGAAGCCGGCCTTCCTCGGCGTCCCCTCGGCGGCGCGCTTCCCGGAGATCGGCTGGCACGTCACCCCGGGCAACTCCTCCCCGCTCACCGACGCGGCCTCGGCCACCCTGATCGTCAGCGCCCGGGCCGCCGACCGGCTGGGCCTGCGTCCCCGGGCCCGGTTCCACGCCTTCGCCGTCACCGGTTCGGACCCGGTGCTGATGCTCACCGGCGTCATCCCGGCCACGCAGAAGATCCTCGCCCGCGCCGGGCTGTCCATCGACGACATCGACGCCTACGAGGTCAACGAGGCGTTCGCGCCCGTCCCGCTGGTGTGGCAGCGCGAACTGGCCGCCGACCCGGAGCGGCTGAACCCCCGCGGCGGCGCGATCGCGCTCGGCCACGCCCTGGGCGCCTCCGGCGTCCGGCTGCTCGCCACCCTGGTCAACCACCTCGAGGCGACCGGCGGCCGGTACGGTCTGCAGACCATGTGCGAAGGCGGTGGGATGGCCAACGCCACCATCATCGAACGCTTGTAAACGCCTGACGCCTGTAAACGCCTGTAAACGCCTGTAAGGCGAATGGAACGCCGCCGGGAGAAAGAAGGGCTACCGGGGGCGCGAGCGTCGCCATCATATTTCTTCCGTGTCGGTGGGTAGAAGGCCCACCGACACGCCAGGGAAAGACCGGACTCTGTGAGAGGAAAGCTTCCGTGAACATCGAAGGCAGTGTCGCGTTCATCACCGGCGGGGCCTCCGGTCTGGGCCTGGCCACCGCGCACCGGCTGCTGGACGCCGGCGCGTCCGTGGCCCTGGTGGACCTGCCGTCCTCCGACGGCGTGGCCGTGGCCGCCAAGCTCGGGGACCGCGCCGTCTTCACCCCCGCCGACGTCACCAGCGAACAGGACGTCACCGCCGCCCTCGACGCCGCCGGGCAGCTCGGCCCGATACGCGTCGCGGTCAACTGCGCCGGCATCGGTACCCCGGGCCGGGTGCTGGGCAAGGACGGCCCGCTCCCGCTGGAGCTGTTCGCCCGCGTCGTCCAGATCAACCTGATCGGCACCTTCAACGTCATCCGGCTGGCCGCCGCCCGCATCGCCGCCCACGACCCCGTCGACGGCGAACGCGGTGTCATCGTCAACACCGCGTCGGTGGCCGCCTACGACGGCCAGATCGGCCAGGCCGCCTACTCCGCGTCCAAGGGCGGCGTCGTCGGCCTCACCCTGCCCGTCGCCCGCGACCTCGCCAACCGGCAGATCCGGGTGGTCACCATCGCCCCCGGCCTGTTCGAGACCCCGATGCTGGCCACGCTGCCGGAGGAGGCCCGTAACTCCCTGGGTGCGCAGGTACCGCACCCCAGCCGGCTTGGCCGTCCCGAGGAGTACGCTGCCCTCGTCCAGCACATCGTGGACAATCCCATGCTCAACGGTGAGGTCATCCGCCTGGACGGCGCCATCCGCATGGCCCCCCGATGAATTCCCTGGTGATTCCTTGAGGAGTCCCGCGTGAACACGGCACCGGATGCGGCCGCCGGTGCCGCGAAGCGGTGGCGCGAATACCCGCCGCTGAACCTGCACCCGGTGCTCAGGCACGCCATGGAGGCGTTCAACGAGCACGGCTACCACGGCACGTCGGTACGCGACATCGCCCGCCGGGTCGGGGTGACCGTCCCGGCGCTGTACTACCACTACGAGAACAAGCAGGTCCTGCTGGTCACCCTGATCGAAACCTCCATCCGCGACGTTCTCGACCGCTGCCGGGCCGCGGTGGCCGAGGCCGGCGACGAACCGGTGGCCCGCTTCTCGGCCATGGTCGAGTGCGTCGTGCTCTACATGACCAACCGCCGTGGGCTGGCCTTCCTCGACACCGAGATCCGTAGCCTCGAGCCGGAGAACCGGGCCCGGTATGTCGCGCTGCGTGACTATCTGGAGCACATGTTGCTCGACACGGTCGAGGCGGGTGTCGCCCAGGGGGCCTTCGCCACCCCCATCCCGGCCGACGCCAGCCGGGCGGTCCTGACCATGTGCCAGAGCGTGGCCACCTGGTACTCCCCGGACGGGCCGCTGCCGCCGGAGGCGATCGCCGAACGCTACGTCCTGCTCTGCCTGAGCACGGTCGGCCACACCGGCGACCGCACCCTCGGGCCGGGCCCGCCGGCCGGCGCCCAGCGCGGCCGCCCGCGGGCGGTCACCGGNCCGCCCGCGGGCGGTCACCGGCACCCGCAACACTTTCCGGTGACCGGGGAAACCCCAGCCACGGAGATCGACGTAAAATGCAACCCGCGTCGCCTGGTGGGGTCCTGGATGTTCGTCGGGGCTGCCTGCCGCCCCTTTGTTTTTCCCTCGCCTGGTGGAGGGAGTGCATCCTTCCAGGGGAGGCTTCGCTCCCGTGACGCCTCTTAACGTCCGGAGTGACGGTCGTCATATTTGTGATGGCCGTAACGGCTCCGACTAAGGAGGTCCTCGTTGGGACGCATGCCGCAGGACGTGGTGTCACACGAACTCGATCTGCTCTGGCAGTCGATCTTCACCTGGGTGAGCTGGGCCCTCGTACTCGGTATGATCGCGGTCGCGATCTATCTGTGGCGCAGGGAGCGGACGCCGTTCTATCTCTGCGCGCTGCTCGCGGCGGGCGTCGGGGCGTTCGCCGAGCCGCTGTACGACGTCGCCTTCGACCTGTGGTTCTTCGACGCGGACAGCGCCGGCAACCCCGGCGCGATGTGGTCGCACTTCAGCGCCTTCGGGGTCGTGCAGCCCAACTGGTCACACAGCGGCTACATCATCCTGTACGCCGCCGTCGCGCTGTACGCGGGGCGGCGGATGTACGAGGGCCGTCTGAGCCACAAGGGGCTGTTCGCGATCTGGGGGGCGGAGATCCTCACCTCGTGCGTCTTCGAGACGATCGGTACCGGCGTCGACGTCTACACCTACTACGGCCCCTACGAGCTGCGGATCTGGAACTACCCGGCCGTGATCGGCGTGCTCGAGGGCACCCAGACGGTCCTGTTCACGGTCCTGGCCGTGCAGATCTGGCGGCGCGTCTCCAGCCCGTGGGGCCTGACCTCGCTGTTCGCCGCCTTCCCGGTCACGATGTTCGGGGCGAACTTCGGCATCGGCAGCCCCGTCATCATCGCGCTGCACCTGGACGGCGAGGACTTCTCCCGCGGGCTCGTGTGGGCCGCGACCTTCCTCACTATCGGCCTCTGCGTGCTGGCCATCCACGGCGCGTCGAAGTTCCTTCCCCGGCCCCGCGGGATCGCCGAGCCCGACGGCCTGCCCGTCCCGCCACGCGAGCGCGCACTGCTGGTGTGACCTGACCGTGGTGTGACCGCGTCCACCGCCCGGAGGGGCCCGGCCCGGGCCAGCGCCCCTCCGGGCCTGACGAGACCGGGCACCGTCAGAGTTACAACTGATCTGCCCCGGCGGAGTCGCCTGTGTGACGAGTTTGCCACCTGCCGGAATTTCGGCCCCGCTCAAGGCGTACGCGTCCGGCGGGGCGTCGGCAGCCGTCCGTCCCGGAGCCCGGCCCCGATACCGACGGAGCGTTCCCCGTCCTGTCTGAATGGTTGATCCATCTCGCTGCTCGGACCGCTGTTGTCGTACTGGAATGACCTGCCGTGCTCGCGGCCTTTCTCCTCGGTATCGCGAATTCCCGGACGTTCCTGTAGCCGTCCCGGTTTCGTTCAACGGATGAACGGAAGACCGGTGGCGGGCGCTGGGACGGGCGAAGCCGGCAGCAGCTGACGAAAGCTGCTGGTGGCCTTCAGCGAAATGCTGGGAAAATCATGCGTCGCCATGACCGGCTGATTTCGCCGGCCGTATCAGCTTCGGCCTCGTGGAAAAGTGGCGCTGCCATCGAGTCCGGGTGATTCACCCCTTGTTGACGCCTACCTTCGGATTTGGGGTCTTCTGCTCGCCTGTGGCGGTCGCGTTGACGACAGGAACAGCTACGGGGTCACTGGCCGTGGTGTTATGCGCTCCGCTCCCACATGGCGTTCCGCTGCGGAGGGTTCCCATGACATCGGCTTACCCTGTGACTTGGTGGAACGTCGAGATCCCGCGCGACGGGGGGAACTCCCCGCGGCGCGGCGAGAAGCCCGTCCGGGCGCCCGGCGAATCGGTCGTGAGCCAGGCTCCCGCGCTACGTGACCGGGAGATCGGCCAGTTGGTGTCGGTGCCCGCACGGACGAACGGCGGCTCTGGCTCTGGCCCGCTGGTTATTTGTCCCGAATTACCGGATGCCCGTGCGGCGGAGAACGAGTTCGTCGGGCGGGGACTCCCCTCGGGGCCGATGCCGGTATGAGGTTCACCGACCGGACGCTGCTGCGTTTCCTCGACGCCGCCGAACTCGGCGCGCTCCTGCCGCCGAGGACAGGCCGGGCGCTCCTCGACGCGGCATACGACTTCGACGACCTCGCCGTCGGCGACGTTTCGGGGGTGAGCGCACGCCTCGTCGCGCTCGCCCCGGCACTCGCGCCGGAGCTGCCGGTCACCGTGACGGCCCGGCCCCTCGGCGGCGGACAGGAATGGCAGGTGACCGGCTCGTGGCAGTCCGCGGCCGCGCCGACGGTGCACGCCGTCCTCGACGTCACGGTGGCCGCGGCGACGCGCGGCGTCCGGACCGACGTCACGGCGGTCGAGGTCGAG
>NZ_JWIO01000067.1 GCF_001017755.1 Protofrankia coriariae | reverse complement strand
CTGGATCTGGATGCCCTCGGCCTGGGCGGCCTCGGTGAGGGTAGTTCAGGGTCCACTGCGGTGGGCCGGCCTCGTCCGCGGCACACAGCTGGCCGCCGGCGTCGCGGACCGGCCGGCCCGGGGGTCGGCGCGGACCAGGGCGATGATGCGGCCCCGCTGGGTTTCGCTGATCCGGCGTTTGCGGCCGGCTCCGGGCCGGTCATGGCCGGCCCGGGGGGTTCGCGCGGGCCAGGGCAATGATGCGGCCCCGCTCGCGTTCGGTGATGCGTGGTGGGCGACCGGCCCCGGGCCGGTCGCCCAGCCCGTCGAGGCCCTCGGCGTTGAACCGGGCCAGGCGTTCACGCACGGTCTGCATGTGGCAGCCCAGCCGGGCGGCGATGGTGCTGGTGCGCTCGCCCTCCCAGCTGGCCACAATCATCCGCGCCCGCAGGATCCAGTCACCGGGAGCGTGCCGTGACCCGGCCAACTTCCGGATCTTCTGCTCCTCCTCCGCGTCCACGGGAGGGCGGGCATACACCAACTTCGGCGTGAAAGACCGCCTTCCCGCCAGGATCCACCGGCACAGACGATCTACAGCCGTAACGAGGAACGTTGCACTAGCCAGTCTGGAGGTCGTCCTCAACGCCGTGGTCCTGGTGGAACACCCGCTACCTGGACGCCGCAGTCGCCCAGCTGCGTGCCGAGGGCCACGACCTCAAGGAAGAGGAGGTGGCCCTCCTCTTCCCGCTGAAGGACCGGCACATCGACTTCCTGGGCCGCTACCACTTCGAGTTCCGCTCCAGCGGGCCAGGCCAGGGCCTGCGCCCGCTGCGCAATCCGGACGCGCCCGAGGACGCCGACGAGGAATGATGCCCTGCCTCGAACCATCTCCGTGACACGTTCCTCGGCACAGATACCTACAGCGCTGCCGCGATCCGGTCGGCACCTGGCCCGGGCGCGCCTGCGAGCCCGGCGGCTCGCCCCGTGGCCAGCAGCAGATCACCCGCCGGCCCGCGAATTTCCTCGGGCCCCTCACCGGCCGCCCAGGCCAGCACCTGCGCGTCGCAGCCGCTTCCGGGACCGATGCCGATCGTTGGGATCGCCACGCGTCGGCCGCGTGTGCAGCCGCTCCTCCTGACGGGCCGGTGAATTCCTGCGGCGTGCTGCCCGACACCGTGTCCCTGATCAGCTGGTTGCCGTCAATGCTGCGCGCGCGGCGGTGAGGATTTCCTCGGAGAGCGGGGAGCCCTGGGTGGCCCGGGCCAGGACAAGTGCGCCGAGCATGGTGCACAGCCGGGCGATGCCGTCCTGGTCCTCGGTCGCGAGCCACTCGACGAAGTCACTCACTCCCTCGGTGTAGACGCGGCGGGCCTCGCGATCTCCTGGTTCGCGCGCTATGTCGGTGGCGAGTGCGGCGGCGGGGCACCCGTCTGCCGCGCTGTCGCGGTGCTCGATGGAGAGGTAGGTGTCGATCAACGCCTGCTGGGCGGCGTCGCGCTGCCCGGCGTGCTGCTCGAGTCCGTCATTGCGGAGCTGGGTGAGTTCGTCGAACGCGTGGGCGGTGGCTTCGTCGACGAGCGCCTCTTTGGAGGCGAACTGCTTGTAGAAGCCGCCGTGGGTCAGGCCGGCCGCCTTCATCAGGTCGGCGACGCTGACGTGGGTGCCCTGCTCCCGGAACAGCCGGGAGGCGGTTTCCACGACCCGCCGACGGTTCTCCTCCGCTTGCGCCTGCGATACGCGGCCCATCAGCCACCTCCCGATTGGATGTCGATTGGCATCTATCTTAGGCTAGAGTTTAGATTGTCATCGTGATCTAACTTGTGCGGGCCCGCTTGGCGCCCGCAACGCTGGGAGCAGGCATGGAACTGAAGGACGCGGTCGCGGTGGTCACCGGCGCCAACCGGGGGCTCGGGCGGCATCTGGCCACCCAGCTCGTGGAGCGCGGAGCGAACGTGTACGCGGCGGCCCGCCGCCCCGAGACGGTGGACCTGCCGGGCGTCACCCCGCTGCGGTTGGACGTGACGGACGAGGAGTCGATCCGGGCCGCGGCCCGCACCGCATCCGACGCGACGCTGCTGGTGAACAACGCCGGCATCTCCACCGCCACGCCGCTGATCGCGGGCGGCCTGGACGCGGTGCGCCTGGAGATGGAGACGAACTTCTTCGGGCCGCTCGCCGTGACGCGGGCTTTCACCCCCGTCATCGAGAGCAACGGCGGCGGCGCCGTGCTCAACATCCTGTCGGTCCTGTCCTGGCTGCACCCGGCCGGCCTCGGGTCCTACGCCGCGGCCAAGGCCGCGGCCTGGGCGCTGACCGACGCGGCCCGGGAGGAACTGGCACCCCGCGGCATCATCGTCTCGGCGCTGCACGTCGGATACATGGACACCGACATGGCCGCCGGCGTGCCCGCCGATCAGAAGACCGACCCCGCCGAGGTCGCCGCCCAGGCCTTGTACGGCATCGAGACGGGCCTGCCCGAGATCCTCGCCGACGAGACCACCCGGTACGTCAGGCAGAGCCTGGCCGCTTCGCCGAATGCGGCGTGAGGCGCACACCGCCGCCTGCCCCTGTCGACCCTCGAGGAAGGACACTTGATGCGATACACGACCTTCGGACATCGGACCGGACTGCGCGTGTCCGAGTACGCGCTCGGCACGGCGAACTTCGGCACCGGCTGGGGTGCCGGCGCCGAACCGGACGAGGCGCGCCGCATCTTCGACCGATTCACCGAAGCAGGCGGCACCTTCCTCGACACCGCGGACACCTACCAGTTCGGCGAGTCGGAAGAGCTGACGGGGAAATTCGTCTCCGCCGACCGGGACCACTTCGTCCTGGCCACCAAGTTCACCCTCGGCGCCGCGCCCCAGCCGAGCGTCTCCAAGACGGGCAACAGCCGCAAGAACATGATCGCCTCGGTGGAGGCCAGCCTGACGCGCCTGGGCACCGACTACATCGACCTGCTCTGGGTGCACTTCCCTGACGAGCTCACGCCCATGGAAGAGATCCTGCGCGGGCTCGACGACCTGGTGAGGTCCGGCAAGATCCACCACGCCGCCCTGTCCAACTTCCCCGCCTGGCGTGTCTCCCGCGCCGTGACGCTCGCGGACCTCAGGAACTGGGCGCCCATCGTGGGCATCCAGAACGAGTACAGCCTCGTCGAGCGGACCGCCGACCGCGAGCTACTGCCGATGGCCGAGAGCCTCGGACTCGGTGCCGCCCTGTGGTCCCCGCTCGGCGGCGGACTGCTCACCGGAAAGTACCGCCACAGCACCGAGGGGCGGCTGAGTGACCTGGGGGCGGTCATCCACACGGAGAGCACCGACCAGAAGACCGCCGTCGTCGATGCCGTCCTGGCCATCGCCGAGGAGATCGGCGTAACGCCTGCCCAGGTGTCGGTGGCCTGGGTGCGGGAGCGCGCCGCCCGGTCCGCGACCTCGCTCATTCCGATCATCGGGCCGCGCAACCTCACCCAGCTCGACAACTACCTGGGCGCACTCGACGTCCAGCTCACCCCCGAGCAGTTCGCCCGCCTGTCGGAAGTCAGTGCGGGGCCCCTCGGAGTCCCTCACGAGGCGATCGCCGGATCCCTGGGCGTCATCCAGGGAGGCGACTCCAGCCGCGTCATCGCCCCGGCCGCACCGGTGGGCTGACGCCCGAAGGCATTGCGGCTGGTTCCCGTTAGCGGCGCTGCTCTTGAGGCCCGCGGCAGATGCCGCGCCGGTGATGGCCGCCCGCCGCATCGGCGAGGGGCTCCAAGAGACCGAAGCAAACGCCACAAAGTGTCTCGTACTGGGAGAAGCCCAGGATGAACAGAGATCCCGCCCCTCGCGGACGGGCGACGGAGACGACGATGAAAACCTTCATGATCGAGCGGTACGGCGACAAGGCCGGCGTGCGCGCCGGTGAGATGCCCGACCCGCAGGTGAGCGCCGACGACATCCTGGTCCGGATCCACGCGGCGAGCGTCAACCCGCTGGACCTCAAGCTCCGCGACGGGGACTTCAAGGCGATCCTGCCGTACCGTCTCCCGCTCATCCTGGGCAACGACCTCGCCGGGGTGGTGGTCCAGGTGGGATCGGCCGTCACGCGGTTCGCGGTGGGCGATGAGGTCTACGCGCGGCCCGACAAGGACCGCATCGGCACGTTCGCCGAACTCATCGCCGTCCACCAGGACGACGTGGCGATCAAACCGGCCACGCTCACCATGGAGGAGGCCGCGTCGCTTCCCCTGGTCACCCTGACCTCGTGGCAGGCGCTGGTCGAGCGGGCACAGGTGCAGCCAGGCCAGAAGGTCCTGATCCACGCGGGCTCCGGCGGCGTCGGCACCATCGCCGTCCAACTGGCGAAGCAGCTGGACGCGCACGTGGCCACCACCGCGAGCACGGCCAAGGTCGACCTGATGAAGGAGCTCGGCGCGGACGTCGTCGTCGACTACAAGAAGCAGGCTTTCGAGACCGTCCTTCACGGCTACGACGTCGTCCTGGACACCCTCGGCGGCGAGACGCTCGAGAAGTCCCTGCAGGTACTCAAGCCCGGCGGGAAGGTCATCAGCATCGCAGGCCCTCCCGACGCGGCCTTCGCCCGCGAGCTGGGCGCGAACGCGATCCTCCGACTGGCGATGAGCGCGCTGAGCTTCAGGACCCGGCGCCGCGCCAAGCGCCGCAACGTCACGTACTCGTTCCTGTTCATGAAGGCCAGCGGCGACCAGCTGCGCAAACTCACGCCGCTCATCGACGCCGGGAAGATCCGTCCCGTCGTCGACCGTGTCTTCCCGTTCGAGGAGACCCGGGAGGCCATGGAGTACGTCGAGAAGGGCCGCGCGAGGGCTGGCAAGGTCGTCGTCGCGATGACGTGAGGGCGTGATCCCCGTGTGCCGTGGTCTCCCGCGCCGCCGACTTCACCAGCCCGATCACGCCCCACTTCGTCGCGACGTAGTGGCCAAGGTTCTACATGCCCGCCCTGCCCGCCATCGACGCTGTAGCGACGATCCACCCCGACCCCTGCGCGATCATCGTCGGCAGCACGGCCCGCATGGCGTGGAGCACGCCCGTCAGATTGGTGTCGATCATCTGCTGCCAGGTGGCGTCGGTCATCTCGGCCACCGTGCCGAAGGACATGATGCCGGCATTGGCCAGCATCAGTCAGGAGTTCCTCGATGTCCCGGTACGACAGGGCGTAGCGCAGGTACCCGCGGACCGCCAGCACGATCACCTCAGGTGGGAACCGGAAGCCGGTGAACTGAAGATGCCGGGACTGGCGGACGGGCGGGACGTCGACGCATTACTCGATCATGCCTGGCTGGACATCGAGACGGCGGACCTCGCCAAAGCAACAGCCCCCCGACCATGCTGCCCTCGCTCGACGAACCGCTGCCCGCCCGCCACCTGCTGCCCCACCGCAACCGCTACTTCATCGGTGAACTCGACCCCTGCGCCTCAGTCGAGTTCACCCGCGGCTGCCCGTGGGACTGCTCCTTCTGCAGCGCCTGGACCTTCTACGGCCGCAGCTACCGGCGTATGTCACCGGACGCCGCCGGGCACGAGCTCGCCTCCATCCGCGAGCCCAACGTCTTCCTCGTCGACGACGTCGCGTTCATCAAACCCGAGCACGGCATGGCCATCGCCGACCAGATCGAGCGCCGCCGCATCCGCAAGCGCTACTACCTGGAGACCCGCGCGGACGTCCTGCTCCGCCATCCCAAGGTCTTCCAGCGGTGGCACCGGCTCGGCCTGACCTACATGTTCCTCGGCATGGAGGCACTGGACGCCGAGGGCCTCGACCTGTTCCACAAGCGCATCTCCCCCGACGAGAACATCAGGGCGCTCGAGCTTGCCCGCCGGATCGGGATCACCGTGGCGGTGAACCTGATCGCCGACCCGGACTGGGACGCCGAACGGTTCCGGCTGGTGCGGGAGTGGGCCCTGTCGGTACCGGAGATCGTCCACCTCACCGTCATCACCCCCTATCCGGGCACGGAGATCTGGCACACCCAGTCGCAGCGGCTCACCACCCTCGACTACCGCCTGTTCGACATCCAGCACGCCGTCACTCCGACCCGGCTCCCCCTGGACGAGTTCTACCGCGAGCTCGTCGCCACCCAGGCAGTGCTCAACCGCAAACACCTCGGCATCCGCGCCCTGGCCGCCACCGCCCGCACCGCCGGGAGCTCTACGTGCACCAGCAGCACAGCGGCCACCGCCGCTCGGCCTGACCCCGCGCCGTCCGCTCAGCCCTCGACGGCCCGGTGGCCGCCTCCACGCTGTCGGCCTCCGCCCCGTCGAGGGGAACGGACCGCGATGCCAGCCGTTCCGAACACGCCGGCGATCGCGGTGTCGGCCAGCCCGGCCGGGCGCCGGCGGGATCGGCGGGCGACAAGAAGAACCTTGGAATACCTGCCGAAACATACCGACCCGCACCCGAGAATACCCGAACGTGCAGGTTAGGATAATTTCAGTTGTTCGGGGGTGCCGGGCGCCGCCGGTCAGGTTCGCAACGCCCGCACCCGCAATGAGCCCACAGCACCAATCGGTTTCTCGGCTAACAGGAAATCGCGCGCGTCACCCGCAGTATTCGACGAATCTCTTCGACCTCGATCATCATCACACCGGAACACCGCTCGACCACCCACATCGGTTGTGACGTCACCGCCCACCCTGCCGCGACACGTTCATGCTCATGCCGACTCACGGAAGATACGTCGGGCGACCTCCTCGACCTGATCGACGGTCAGCACCGGCAATTCAGGATCGTGCACGGCTCGGGTGAGGATGCGCCGGATCAGTGCCGAGGTGGGTATGTGCTCGACAGCGGCTCGGGCCTTGAGGGTCTCGGCCAGGGAGGCAGGTACCCGCACCGACACCACGATCTGCTCGTTCTCCAGCGCTTCGACCTCAGCGGCTTCGGCTTCTTCCGCGGTGTGCTCGGCGCGAACGGCATCCCGCCGAGCGCGGGTCGCGCGACCTGTCATGGCTTGCCGGGTAGTCCCGAAGATCGACTCTGCGAATCTTCGACCGGCGATCCCGGCCTTGTCAACCGGATCGATGTGACCCGATCCGGGTTTCTGGCACCCGCAGGGTGCGCCGTCCCCATCACGGCGGTACAGAAGGCTTGTAGATCGTTCGTCGCGCTGACCCGTGGTGCAGAAGCCCTGGTCAGGACCCACGGACGAGTTTCGGGCACGGACAGTGGGAGCATGACGCGACATCCGCAACGCCCGCGAGAGCCGGCGATCGCGATCAATATTGCTGGTGGTGGTACCATAACCCTATGGCCTTGAAGAAGACGACCGTCATGGTCGAGGAGGAATACCTGCAGATCGTCAAGGAGGCGGCAGCGCGTGAAGGCCGGCCCGAATCCGAGTATTTTCGCGAGGCGTTCCGTATCGCCGCGCTGCACGCCCGCCGATGGTCCGGCGATTGGGACATACCGGCACTCGACTTCGGCGGCCCGCTCACCGAAGATGACGTCCGCGAAGCGATCGATGAAGCGGTCAACCGGAAAAACGGCACGACTGGCATTGCCACGTGATCGTCGTTGGTGACACCTCTGGCCTCATGGCCGCCTTCAACATTGGCAATCCGGAACACCAGGCAGCCCGCGCGGCACTGCGCGAGGCGTCCGTGACCCTGGTTTCCCCGCTGGTGTTCGCTGAAGTCGAGCACGTCATCACCCGCAACGTCGACCGCAAGGCCGCCTATAAAGTCAATGACTGGCTGTTACAACAGGAAGGCGCCATGCGCATCCTGGTCCCAGAGGTGGCAGCCGATACTCTCCGCAAGGCTCGCACGGTCCAGAGCCGGTACGCCGACCTGCGCCTGGACCTGGCGGACGCAGTGAACGTGGTGCTGGCGGAGCGGTACGAGACCGACAGCGTTCTCACGCTCGACCGGCGAGACTTCCGTGCGATACGTCCGCTCAGCAACCACAAGGCGTTCCGTCTCCTGCCGGACGACCTGTGACGGCACTGTTGCATTGGCGAAGTCCGCCGTCTCGGCGGGTCTGTTGCGTTATGGGAAAGCAAGACATGGCGGACCCTGCCTGAATATTGATCAGACAGCCAGGGTGAGCTCGGTGAAGGCAGCNCCGCGGGTCGGTGTCGACGCCGAGTTCGTAGTGGCCGCGGCGGATGTTCTGCACGAACGCATGCCCCAAGCTGACCGTCTGGGCGAAACGGAGGCGTTTGAGTCCGCGCATCGGCCGGAGTCTGGCTTTGAGCTGGCTGTGGTCGGATTCGATCCGGTTGTTCGCCCGCCGGGCATCGACATGGTGGGCGGCGGGCAGCAGCTCGTCGAGGACCCTTGGGTAGGCCGCCGCCTGGTCGGTGGTCACCTCGACCGGGCGGTGGCCGTGCGACAATGCCTGGGTGAAGAACCGCCGTGCTGCGGCCAGATCGCGGTGGTCGGAGGCGAACACGTCGATGACCTGCCCGCACTGGTCGACCGCCCGGTACAGATAGATCCACTCTCCGGTGACCTTCACGTAGGTTTCGTCGACGAACCACCGGTCCCCGGGAATGTGCCGGCAGGGCCGGGCAACGTCGATCAGCAGCGGGGTGAACCGCTGCACCCACCGGTACACGGTCACATGATCGACGACGAGACCGCGTTCGGTGAGGAGTTCCTCGACGTCTCGGTACGACAGGGCGTAGCGCAGGTACCAGCGCACCGCCAGCACGATCACCTCGGGTGGGAACCGGAAGCCGGTGAACTCCGATGCCGGGACCGGCGGACGGACGGGACGTCGACGCATTACTCGATCATGCCTGGTCAGACGTCGAGACGGCGGACCTCAGCAACGCAACAGACCCCATATACGGGAGCACCGAGAGTCCAGATGACTGCTGCCTGACCTCGACCGGCCGCTGCGCGTACTTACCGCCAGCAAGGAGAGCGCGGGTTGGCGAAACCTCGCCCCGGTGCGTGGCATCCCGGAGCGCTGCCGTGCGATCTCATCCGCGAAGGACCGAATCCGACCTCGTCAACTCGCCGACGGACACACAGCGTCACAAAATAGGATCATGGCGTTGAGCCCACACCATCGCCCGACGAACAAGATCGTGCGGCTCGAGCCCGCATTGAGCCCACAAACCTCAGATGATCTTCCAAGGAAGATCTAAAAAATGGGATCACCGCAGGTCGCAGCCATGATCAAATGTGGGCCGCCAGGGGATCGAACCCTGAACCCGCAGATTAAAAGTCTGCTGCTCTACCAGTTGAGCTAACGGCCCGCTGGGCCTGATCGTACCTGCCGTGGCGAGCTCCCACGCGGGGTGGGCGCAGTGGACCCGATCTGCCCCCGTCTGTCGATGGCACGTAATAGCCCCGGTTTACTAGTACTACAGTGCCTACTACTACAGTGCCCACTTTGCGATCATCCTGCTCCGACGGGCCGGGGCGGCTCCCCCGGCCGCGGGTGGGGCCTGGTCCGGATGCCCCGCCAGCCCTGACGCGTGGCCGTCCCATGCCCGCCGCCACTATGCCTACTGCGCCTACTGTCGCCGTGCCCGCCGCCGAACCCGCTGCCGACGACGGGCGGGAGCCGACATGACGTTCGCGATACATGCGGATGGGCTGACCAAACGCTACCGGGGCCGGACCGTGGTCGACTGCCTCGACCTGCAGGTGGCGACCGGTGACCGGTTCGGGTTCCTCGGCCCCAACGGCTCGGGCAAGTCCACGACCGTCCGGATGCTGCTCGGGCTGGTGCGCCCGAGCGCCGGCAGTGTCCGACTGCTCGGCCGGAGTATGCCCCGTCATGCCCGGCAGGTGCTGCCCAAGGTCGGCGCGCTCGTGGAGGCTCCCGCGTTCCACACCTTCCTGCCCGCCCGGGTCGAACTGGCCGCTCTCGACTCGGCCGGACGCGGCGGTGCCCGGCGCTCGCGCCGCAAGCGGATCGAGGACGCCCTGGAACGGGTCGGGCTCGGCGACGTCGACGACCGGCCCATCAGCAGGTTCTCACTGGGGATGAAACAGCGGCTTGCCCTTGCCGCGGCGCTGCTGCGGCATCCCAAACTACTCATCCTGGACGAGCCGACGAACGGGCTTGATCCGCAGAGCATCCGGGAGATCCGTGACCTGCTGCTCGAGCTGAACGCCGCGGGAACGACCGTTTTCCTGTCCTCGCACCTGCTCGCGGAGGTCGAGATGCTCTGCACCGAGACAGCGATCGTCTGTGACGGCCGTCTGGTCGCCCATGACTCGCTCAACGCGCTGTGTGGCCCGACCGGCCGGGTGACCCTGCGCACCCCCGATTCCGATCTTGCCGCGCACCTGCTCGAGCGTGTCCTGGAGGGCCGGGAGGGGCACTCCCTCATCGCGCGGACGCTGAACCCCATGGCGCTCAACGCCGCGCTGGTCTCGGCCGGTGTGCGCGTACACGAACTGGTGGTGGAACGACGGACGCTTGAGGACGTCTTCCTCGAGCTGACCGGTAGCGACGGGGGCGGCGGCTGGGAGCCGGCCGAGGACGAGCAGTGATCCGCGTCGAGCTGCGCCTGCTGTTGCTGCGGCGGCGAACGTGGGTGTCGGTGTTGATGCTCGCGGCGCTGCCGGTCATCGTCGCCATCTTCCTGAAGATCAGCGGAACTGGCTCGAAGCCGATAGGCCCGGCGTTCCTGGCCGAGGTCGTCCGCAACGGCACGTGGTTCCCGGTCGCGGCCCTCGCCCTCGTCCTGCCGCTGTTCCTGCCAGTGGCGGTGCTTCTGTTGGCGGGGGACGCGATCGCGGGCGAGGCGAGCGCCGGCACTCTGCGCTATCTGGTGATACGCCCGGTCGGACGGGGCCGGCTGCTGGCCGCCAAGATGATTTCGATCATCGCCTTTCTGCTGATCGCGGTGAGCGCGGTGACCTCGACCGCGTTCACGGTCGGCTGGGCGCTGTTCGGGCTCGCTCCCATCCAGCCGCTGTCCGGTGGGGGGCCGCCTTTCTCCCTGCCGGATGCGGCGATCCGGATCGGGCTGTCCGCGCTGTTCGTGGCCGCGTCCATGTTCGGGATCGCCGGCTGCGGGCTGTTCCTGTCGACGATCACGTCCACGCCGCTCGCGGCCACGCTCGGCGCGCTCGGCATCCTGGTCACCGCGGGTGTGCTCGATCAGATCCCGTCCGCCGAGGTCATTCAGCCCTACCTGCCCACGCACTACTGGATGGCGTTCGTCGACCTGTTCCGCGCGCCGGTCCCCTGGTCCAGCATCCAGCACGGACTGATGCTCGAGGGCGGCTACGGCATAACCATGCTCGTCCTGGCCCGGATCGTGTTCGCGACCCGGGACATCACAAGCTGACCCGGCACACCACCCGTCGCGCCCGGCCCGGCCCGGGGCTGCGACGAGCCGGTGACAGCCACCGGCCGGTCAGGCCGCCGGGCGTCGGGTGGCCGCACGCTGCGGTCAGGCCAGGGACGTCACGAGCCGGCACGGCCCGCGGCGGCGGCCCGGCGACTGCCGGCACGGGTCCGTAGCGGGTCCGGTGTGAGCACCGCCGCGAACCGACGCCGGTATTCGTACTCCAGGCTGAGCATCCGTGACGTGTGCGTGTCGAACGCGTCCCCGGTGCCGTGCAGGAACGTGTCGTGCCGGGTCGCGTGCAGGTGCTCCACCTCGCGGACGAGATCCTCGTCGGAGAGATCACCCGGCGGGACGCCTTCAGGACGATGCTTCATGCCGTCATCGATACCCACCTGACCCGCCGTGGCCACCTCACTGTCAGTCACCACCAGAACGGGTCGAGATCGTCCAGGACGGCGTTCGCGAGCGTCTCGAGATCATGCTCGACGTGGCTGTGCCGCAGGTGGAAGCCGAGGTCGGCGACGCGCCGGGCGTAGCCGCGGTCGGAGCACAACGGCCCCGGGCCGAGCGCGCGCCCCACCAGGTCGATCACCTCTGTCGCGCACGTCTCGACCGCGGCCCGCACCTGCAGGGCACGCCGCCGCGCCGAGCCGCCGGTGTCGCCCGGGTCGGCATCGATCTCCCGTGCGGCTGTCTCCAGGACGCAGCGCCCGGCCATCAGCAGCGCATCCACCCGGCCCAGATGGACCAGCGCACGCGCGTCCAGCGGCCGTCCCCGCCGGTCGGCGAACCAGTGGTGGCCGCCGGGCCCGCCGCGGCCGGTGGCCCCATAGCGGTTGGCGGATCCACTGACGGATCCATGGTGGACGGTCCAGTCTTCATGGTCAGAACGGCCTTCATGGTCAGAACGGCCTTCGTAGCCAGAACGGCCTTCGTGATCGGTTCGGTCGAGGCGGCCGGCGGCGAACAGCGGGCGGGCCACTCCGATCGCGCCGCCGAACCAGCACGCCGCGACCCCTGCCGCGGCGTGCCAGAACACGGGCCGGTCCGAGTACGCCGTGGCGGCCGTGGCGGAGCGGCCGGACGTCTCGGCGGGCCCGCCAACCGCCACGGCCCGTGCCCCGTCGAAGAGCACCGTCGCGGTGTCCGCGCCGGCCATCGCCCGGGACGCCCGCCCACCGGCCGCCACCGCGATGCCGCGGTCGTCCAGCCGCACGGCGAACAGCTGGCGCGCCTCCCCCGCCTCGGCGGTGGTGATCTCGGCTGCCACCAGCGCGTGGGTGAGTACCCGCGCCCCTGAACAGGCCGGCCTGGCGCCATGCAGCGTCCAGCCGTCCGGGCCCCAGCGGGCGGCCAGCGGGCTCACCGGGGTGTCGATGTCCCACACCCCCCACCGTTGGTCACGCCGCGGCACCGGTCCGTCCAGATCGTTCAGGATCGCCACCGCGCCGGCGTGCCCGGCTGCCAGTCGCGCCAGCGTGACGTCGTTGACGGCAAGGTCGGCAAGGACGCGCCAGCGGGCAGCGGTGGAGCCCGCGGCGGACAGCGGAGGATCGAGCCGGCCGGACTCGACGAGCACACCGAGCGCCGCACCGGTCCGGGTGGGATCCGACAGATCAGCGGGCAGCGCCCGGTCCGGATCCGCGCCCGGTGGGACGTCGAGCGGGATGTCGAACGGGCCGGCCGTCGTGACACTCGTTGCCATCAGGACCACCTCATGCCATGTGATGCGGTGTGCATGCCATGTGATGCCGTGTGATGCCGTGTACATGCGTGGACGGCCGCCCGACGCCGCCGCACATCCTGTCACCGCCAGTTGCGTTGCTGTTGGTATCCCCGATGCATCGGAGGGTGATGGATTTGTGTCCCGTTCCGCGGACACCAAACGTGACCCACCCCAGCGCTCTTTACTGTCGGCCACATAACATCCACACTTACCCAACACGTGGCGACAACACTACGCATGGCACCAGAACCAGCTAGCCTGCCGCTCATATCGGATGTGTCGGTCATAACCATGGGCGACGGACCAGGATACGCAGGATGTGGAGGTGCCGCACGATGTCGTGCGATGCCGCCATGGCTGTGGGCCGCCGTCACGGCAGTCTCGGCAGGAACCACGACAGACGCGATAACCGTCGCGCGTCGGGTCATCGCACTGTGCGACATGCGCCGAGGCATGCAACGCGGTATGTGCCCAGGTGGGCGTTCCCGCCGCTCTCCCGTGCCCGTCTGGAACACCGTAACAGCGGCAGGCTGGCCCTGCAGGCACTGATCCTCGCGATGACCGTCGCGGCGGCCGGGCCGGTCGCGACGTTGTTCAGGGACACGGATCCCACGGGAGCCACCCGAGAGCTCAACCCGATCATCACTGTGGACAACAGCAACCTCGGGGACACGCTCCTCGCGGGCGCCCGCTGCCATCCCGACGCGCCCCCCGGCGTTCAGGGGGCGTTCCACATCGGGTTTGCGACCCGGGCGGTCTCGTGCCCGATCGCGCAGCCCTCCCTGCCGATCAGCCGGGCGGTCCTGGCCCCGAACGCGGGAAGAACGACCACCACCCCTGTCCCCGCGCCGCCTTCCGGAACACCGGCAGCGGGGACAGGCCCTGGTAACGGCGGTGGCGGTCTCCCCGTCGCGGCATCCACGAAGACACCGCAGCCCCCACCGGTAGGCCTTCTGACCATCCGCCTGGCCGCCGGCCTGCGGGGACCCGTCGCGGCGACCCGCAAGGCGAACAAAACGGAGACCCTCGTCGGCGTCGGCTCCGATCGCTGAATCGTCGACTCCGATCACCAGTCGACGATCACCACGCCGGTGCTGGCGGGAACCCGGCCGCACAGCGGACGGCCAACTGCCGTCACCGTTAGAATACGCAAGGAATGAATGCGGGAGCAGCACACGGGGAAGCAGCACACCGGGAAGCACGGAAGCGCCGCTCTGGGAAACACAGCGCCAGGAAGTAGCACGCCGACCACCGACATGAACCATCGGGAACATGAACCGGTCGAGGATATGGACCATGACACCGGGGAGCAGCCATGGGGCCGGTCCGTATCCGGAGTATGGCGTCGGGCGCGGTGTCACTGCTCCTCGTCATCATCCTCTGCCTTACGGTCACGTCATGCTCGGCCGACTCGACGCGTGACGACCGTGAACAGGACGGTGGCGGTTCAACGAGAACCAGCCCGACAGTCGTGTCCGTGACCGGTGGTACGGTCCGCGGCGCACATACCGCCCTGGACACGTCCTTCTATGGAATTCCGTACGCGGCACCACCGGTCGGTGACCAACGGTGGCGGTCACCCCAGCCCGTCGTGCCCTGGCCGGGTATCCGGAATGCCACGAAGAAAGCGCATCCCTGTCTTCAGGGCAGCCCGGACGACGGTGGCCTGGGCGAACAGTCCGACGAGGACTGCCTCTTCGTCAACGTTCACGTCCCCGCCACGGACACCAACAGCGGCACGGACGGCGGCCTGACCAGCAGCCCCGGCCCGAACGGCGACACGGGCGGCGGGGCCGGCAACGACCGGGTAGGCGATGGCCGGCTACCGGTGATGTTCTGGATCCACGGCGGCGGTTTTGTCGGCGGCTCCGCGAACGAATACGACGGAAGCCTGCTCGCCGCCGCAGGCAGGGTGATTGTCGTCTCGGTCGAATACCGCCTGGGAATTCTGGGATATCTGGCGCTGCCCTCGCTCAACGCCGAGGGCGGGCAATCCGGGAACAGCCAGTCCGAGAACGGGCAGCCACAGCCGGGTGACTCCGGAACATATGCGGTTCAGGACATCACAGCCGCGCTGCGCTGGGTCCGCGACAACATCGCCGCGTTCCACGGCGACCCCGGCAACGTGACGGTCTTCGGCGAGTCGGCCGGGGCGATCGGTACCTGCGCGCTGCTTGCCTCCCCGCCCGCGGCCGGCCTGTTCCATCGCGCGATCGTGCAGAGCGGCCCGTGCTCATGGCCGTTCCTGGCGATGCCGGATGCCGAGCGGACCGGGACCGACGTCGCGCGCAGACTCGGCTGCGCCGACCCCGCCCGGGCAGCGGCCTGCATGCGTGCGCTACCCGCCCGGGACGTGCTCGCCGCGGCCGACCAGCAGACCGACATCCTCAGCCCGTTCCCGTGGGCGCCCGTGACAGGCGGGCGGACACTGCCGGCACCGCTGTCCACGGCCATTGCCACCGGCACCTTCGCGAAAGTGCCGGTCATCATCGGGACGGTGAAGGACGAGGGCCGCATTTTCACCGAGCCCTGGAGCGACCGGGCCGGAAGGCTCACCGACCAACAGGTGAACGAAATCCTCGACCAGCATTTCCACGACAGGATCGGCGCCGTCCTCAGGGATTATCCGCCAGGTTCGGCGCCGCCGACCGAACGGCTCGCCCGCGTCATCACCGACGCGCTGTTCACCTGCCCGAGCGTGACCTCGGCGTCCATGCTGACGCGGGCCGGTGTACCGGTCTTCTCCTACGAGTTCGACCTGCCCGGCAGCGCCCCGTACGTTCCGGACACACTCCCCGGTGCCTCGCACGGATGGGAGCTTGGCTACCTGATCCCGGACGCCGACCGGCAGTGGCCCGGCAAGGTCCACCGGGAACTGTCCGCCACAATGATCGCATACTGGACGAGGTTCGCGGCCACCGGCAACCCGAACACGCCGCCGGCCGGAGCGGCAGACGGGAGGAACGGCGTGGGCGCGGCCGGCCGGACGCTCCCCACGACGTCGCCGCCCACCTGGCCGGTCCGCACCACCGAGCAGGCACAGACGCTGACGATCACACCCGGTGACATCCATCCGATCAGCACCCTCGCCGACGACCATCACTGCGCAACCTGGCAGCGGTGAGCGGAGCCGGCTGCCGACTGCCGGTTTCCGCTGGCTTCTGCCCATCCCGTCCGGATGGGACCCTGGACGGACATACCGCTCCAGGCGAAGGCAGAAGGAGACATCGATGGTCGACGCCCATGCCGCCGTGGACGGATTCCTGCCGAGCGGCCAGGCCCTTCCCTTCACCAACGACTTCCCCAGGCAGCCCGTCATGAAGATCAGGATTCCGGGTGTCGGTCGGGTGCCGATCGGGGATGCCAGCCGCGGGCTGTGCGGGGGCATGGTCTACACCACTCGCGATCTTTTCGAGGCGAAGCTGCCGCCGCCCACGTCGAAGGACGTGCCGCCGCCCGACTCGCCGCTGTACCGCTACCTCTCCCGCCGGCTGTTCGACAGCTTCGACATCCCGCGTGGCGTCGCCCGCTACTACCGGCTCATGTCCGCCCTGGACGCGGACACCACCCGGTCGTCACTGACGCTGCGCGGCGCCGGACGGATCACCGTTGTGGACGAGTGGCCACGGGTGCGCCTCGACCTCGACCGCGGCGTACTGTCCCCGCTCGGCATCATCACAGTGCGCTCCTACAACCCCTTCCAGCTTGGCTACAACCACCAGGCGCTCGCCTATGCCTACGAGCAACGCCAGACCGCGGTCACGCTGCGGGTCTATGACCCGAACACACCGCTGGAGCGGGCCGACACCGTGACGATGTCGTTCGACGTCACGTACCCGAGCGGCCCAGTGCCGATCACACACAACCTGGCCATCGGCGGACGCCCGGTCCGGGCGTTCTTCCGCACCCGGTACCACAGGGTGGACCCACGGCCCGCGCTCACGGCCACCTGACTCCACCGGAGCCGGACACACGGCCGGCCCCGCCCGAGCAAGCAGCCTGACCGCCCCGGCTCGCCTCGTCTCGCCCGGCTCGCCTCACGCCGGTCCGGCGAGCCGCGGACGGAAGCGGTTTGTCGTCACAGCCCACCATCCCCTATGCTCGGCATGCCGTACCGACGGCAGACGTTGCCGCGTCCGAGCTGTGAACCCAGCCCGATCGTTGCCGCCCGCCCCCATCGTCTAGCGGCCTAGGACATCGCCCTTTCAAGGCGGTAGCACGGGTTCGAATCCCGTTGGGGGCACCACGCAGACCCGTGCATGGTCATCTTCCTTAACTACTGCTGGCCAGCTCGTCATCTCGGGCGAGTTCGACTTGCCGGTACAGAGGAGCCAGCGGTGAGCCGGGAGGCTGGCCGGGCCAGCTCCACCGTCAAAATGATCAATTTTCTGATCGGCGCGGTCGTGGCGCTGAGTTTCCTCTTCGCCTTTGGCAACGTCTGGGCCTTGGGCATCAGGCTCGGTGTGTCCGCGTACGTGGCCCCACTTGTGGCGCCGGCCGTGGATCTCTCCGTGATCGNACCGTGCTCGAGAAGATGAGCAGCCGCCGCGCGGCGCGGACGACCTCCACGGGTCCGCCGTGGATGGCGAGGTGTCGGGTGCCGATCAGAACTGTTGACCGGACTACCGGGCGGAGGGTCAGCGTGTCGTAGGCGGCGGGTGGTGGCCCGTCGGTAACTGTCACGCAGTTCCGAGTGAGAGGACTGCGTGCGGATGTCCGATAATTGTGATCGTGTGATTGATCTGATCGATCTGCCGGAGTGGGGTCGGGTGGTCCCGATGGTTGGTGTCGAGCCGTTCTGTGTGGTGGACGAGGCGGATAGGCCGGTCGAGCCGGTCCGACGGTTCTTGCGTGATCTTGTAGCGCAGGGATGTTCGGCCGCGACGATTCGTAGCTATGCGTTTGCGTTGCTGCGTTGGTGGCGGTTCCTGCGGGCGGTGGAGGTGGAATGGTCGAAGGCGTGTCCGGCGGAGGCGCGGGATTTCGTGCTGTGGTTGCAGCGGACCAGCAAGCGGCGTCGGTTGCCGCGAACCGATTCTGCGATGACGGCAGGAACGGTGAACCCGATCACCCGTAAGCGGTTCCAGGACGACAGTTATATGGTGGCCACGATTCGGCATTCGAACGCGGTCGTGCGGTCGTTTTATGTGTTCTGGATCGAGCGGGGTGAAGGGCCGCTGGTCAATCCGGTGGTGCTGGCTCGGGGGCGGGGCCGGCGTCCTCATGCGCATCACAACCCGTCGGAGTCGTTCCGGCCGGAGGGGCGGCTGCGTTATAACCCGCCGGCGCCGAAACGTCGGCCGCGGGCGATGCCGGACGAGTTGTGGGAGCAGCTGTTCACGGCGATGCGTTCGGACCGTGACCGGGCGATTCTGGCGTTGGCGGTCAGCACCGGCGCTCGTGCGGGGGAGCTGCTGGGAATGCGTGGTGTCGATCTGGATTGGGGCGATCAGCTGATTCAGGTCCGGCGGAAGGGGACACGGGCGCCGCAGTGGCTGCCGGCCAGTCCGGAGGCGTTCGTGTGGCTGCGCCTGCACGTGGAGGAGATCGGCGGAGTGGGTGCCGACGCGCCGGTCTGGCAGACGCTGCGCCGTCGCGCCCGCGACGGCGGCCTGCCCGGTCGCGTGCCGTTGAACTACGAGGCGCTGCGGGCGGTGCTGCGCCGCGCGAACGGCCTGCTGGGCACCAACTGGACCATGCACGACCTGCGGCATACCTGCGCCCTGCGCATGATCCGGGATGCTCGGTTGTCGCTGCGCGACGTGCAGACGATCCTCGGACATGCTCACCTGACCACGACCGAGACCTATCTCGTGGAAGACGACCTCGAGGTCATCCGCCGAGTACGGGACTATCTCGCCGGCCGCGACGAGCCGCTGACGCTGCCCGGCGACGCGACGACCCCCTATCGGGCTGAGGACCTCACCGTGCTGTTCGGGCCAGCCGGCCGATGACGACGACAGCACCCGCACCTGCCAGCGTCGAGGTGGCCGCCGCCGCGATGAGCACGGCGCGGGTCGGGCCGTTGAACAGGGCGAGCGCCGCACTGGTGCTGGCGGAGATCCCCACGTTGCCGGTGTTTCCCGCGGACCGCCACGGCGAGCAGTGGATCCGGGGAGCCGCCCGGATCCTTCGCTGGCTCGGCGAGCACCCGGGGCCGGGGTGGCAGCAGCGGTGGACGGCGGCCGAGGGGAACCGCTACGAGTGGATCGACCCGCTGTGCGCCCGCGAGGGGCTCAGCCCGTGGGCGGGCAAGGACGCACTCCGCCGCGGCCTGGTCGGGCTGCTGCTGTGTCGGGCGATCCTGCCCAGCTACGACTTCATCCGCCGCTACCGGCCCTGCGCGCTGCTCAGCCACACCCAGCAGGTCGTCAGCCCGGCGCTGTTCGCCCGGCTCGGCCGGGAGGCCCAGGTCATGGGCCTGTCCGGCCGGCAGCAGGGCGAAACGCTGGCGTTGATCGCCAGGGTCGTGCTGGTCACCGGGAAGACGGTCGAGCAGCTGGCCCCCGACGACCTGTTCGAGATCCGTTCCTACTATCTCGACGCCCGCAGCCATGTCCCGCTGGGGATCTACCCGGCGTGGGACCTGCTGCGCACGGTCGGCGTCCTGGACATACAGGTGGCGATGCGCACCGCGCTGCGCGCGGGGCCCCGGCCGACCGCCGAACTCGTCGATCTCTACCACGTCCGGTCGCCGGTCATCCGCGGCGTGCTGATCCGCTACCTCGACGAACGGCGCCCCGGGATGGACTACGGCTCGTTCCGCGCGCTGGTCACCGTCCTGGCCGGACGGTTCTGGGCCGACATCGAGGCCCACCACCCTGGCATCGACACCCTGGCGCTGCCGTTCGAGGTCGCCGACGCCTGGAAACAGCGGCTCATGTTCACCAGCAGGCCGTCCGACCAGGGCAGACCCCGCAAACGCCACCTCGACCTGCTCACCCTGGTCCGCGCGTTCTACCTCGATATCCAAGAATGGGCGTTGGACGACGCCTTCTGGGTGCCGTTCGCCGCACCCAGCCCGGTCCGCAAAGGCGACACCGACGGCATGGCGAAACTGAAAAGGCAGGTCACCGCGCAGATTCACCAGCGCATCCGGGAACGCCTGCCGCACCTGCCCGTCCTCGTCGACACCGCCGAAACCCACCTCGACACCCAGACCACGCTGCTCGCGACGGCGAACACCACGCCCGTCGGCGAGGTCTTCGACCACGCCGGGCGCTCCTACCGCCGGACGCTGCGCGTCAGCCACACGCTGACCGCCCGCCACCACGGCACCGTCGCCACCCTGGTCACTGACCTCACCACCGGCGGGCTGGTCGATCTGACCCGCGCCGAGGACGAGGCGTTCTGGACCTGGGCGATCGTGGAAACCCTGCGCCACACCGGCGTCAGGATCGAGGAACTCCTCGAGCTCACGCATCTCGCGCTGAGCACCTACCGCCTGCCGGACACCGGTCAGATCGTGCCACTGCTGCAGATCGTGCCGTCGAAGAACGACGAGGAACGGCTCCTGCTGGTCAGCCCGGAACTGGCCAGCGTCCTGGCCACCATCATTACCCGGCTCCGCGACGCTCACGGCACGATCCCGCTCGTCGCCCGCTACGACGGCGCCGAACGGGTCACCGGGCCGCCGCTGCCGCACCTGTTCCAACGCAAAATCGGCCACCGGCACGAAGTCATTAACGTCAACACCGTCCAGAAACTGCTGAAGAACCTGATGGCCCGCACCGGCCTACGCGACGCCGCCGGCGCACCGTTGCGTTACACCGCGCACGACTTCCGGCGCATCTTCGTCACCGAGGCCGTTGCCGCGGGCCTCCCCGTCCACATCGCAGCCCGCGTTCTCGGCCACCACCAGCTGACCACGACCCAGGCCTATCTCGCGGTCTTCCAGGACGACCTCATCCGCGCCTACCAGGCATTCCTGACCCGACGCCGGGCCGTCCGCCCCGCCGAGGAATACCGCGAACCCACCGACGTCGAATGGGACGAGTTCCAACAGCACTTCGAACTACGCAAAGTCGAACTCGGCACCTGCGCCCGCCCCTACGGCACAGGCTGCAAACACGAACACGCCTGCATCCGCTGCCCCATGCTCCGCGTCGAACCCGCTCAACGCCGCCGTCTCGAACAGATCATTATTAATCTCACCGCCCGCATAGACGAAGCCCGAACCAACGGCTGGCTCGGTGAAGTCGAGGGACTCCAACACAGCCTGACAGCCGCAAAGACCAAACTCGCCGGCATCGACCGAACCGCCCGCGCCGCGCGATCCAGCACGGCCGACCTCGGCATACCCACAATCTCCACACCCCACCGGGAGTGAGAGCACCGGAAGGCAGAAATGGGAGGGAACGAAACGGGCGGAACGTGGCAAATCTTAGTCCGGATAACATGTCTCCTCGCCACCCGCGAGCTCGCACAACGCGGGGCGAGCGCCGAACAGATCAGGCCGGTACGTCGACTGCTGGTATTCGCCAGTTTAGTCACGCTTGCGCTCAATGTAGCCGAACCGTTGATCATGGGCCAGTACGGGAAGGCCGCGTTCGACAGTGTCGGCTGCTGGCTGTTGATCGGCTGGGCAGAGGTCGGCCCCAGCCTGCTCCAGGCGATGCAGACCACCACAGCGTCCACGCCTGCGCTGGGCGGGCAGGCCGCGGACGACCCGACCGAGCCGATCGCGGTTGACCGACCGGAGGTGCCGCAGGTTCCTGGCCTGGCAGGGATGGGAGTGCCGGCGGTGGAGGCGACATCTCGGGGAGACGGATCGGGTACATGGGAGCAGTGACCTGCTCCACCGGGCACGCGCCGAGGATGTTCTGCACTGGCAGTTCCATCACCGCCCGATCTCCGCGGAGAACCTCCGCAAACGCCTTCACATTGGCGCGGGTACCGCACGCAGCCTTGTCGCGCAGCTACGCAACGACACCAAGGCCACGTTCGACAGGTCGGCGTCAGCTCCAGTCCCAAACGGGGGAGCCTGATACCTTCGACACCGCCACGGCTGACCACGAGGATGCGTATCCCAACGGACGAACCGCCGAACGGCTCTCTCGCGTACGCCCCCGCTACGGCCGATTTGGAGGCGGGTGGGTAGTTGGCGGGCCGCCGCGTCCCAACAGTGACCGCTACCGTCGGACACCGCCTACGTCGGTGAGGAACTCGCCGCGTCGTACTCCGCAAGGATCCGTTCAGTCACGCTGGTGAGGCACGGACCGCGATCGTGACGTCCTTGGCCACCCTCGGACGATGGTGCGGTGAAGGCCGGCTTCGGTCGCGGTCGCACGAGGCCTGTATATTCGACAGCCAGCACCCTCCCGGCGGCCAACTGTGGGACGACGAGGCTCGGCGGCGGCCTGGCATCCTAGAGCGTCACTAGGTCAAGTGGCGCTCGGACCTGAGAAATTGTGGGCGCTGGTCGCGCCAGCGTCCGCGTTTCTCAACAAAACAAAAATTCGCGTCACCGACGCCGTTGACGCGGCCCCTCAAGGAGGTTGGTCATCTCCGCGTTTGAAGAGCTGCACCGTCTTGGGCATCTCGGTCAGGATTGCCTCCACCTGGTCACCAGGTTGGTCGAGGAGGAAGCCCGACGTTTCCCGGAAATTCGACGTGACAGCGCCCGAGATCTGGACGATCTCGTCGAAGAATTTCTGGTGGACCGGATCCGGCCCGTGACCGCGAGCCTCCTTGCGCAGGCGACCGATGACGCATCCGTCGGACGTCTCCTCCGCAAATCCATCCGCAACTGGATGATCGACAGCGTGCGCAAGACATCACGGGGGGCGTTGCGGCGCCGGCTCGTGGAGGTCCTGTCGGGAGATCACGCCTTCGAAAAGGTGCCTGCTAGCGAGCCGGGCGCCGGCCGTTGGAGGCCCACAGGCGCACCGCTTCCACCGTGGACTGGCCCGATCGATGACCTGGTGCGGGCGGCTCGTGAAGTCCCGAACGTGAGGATTCCGAAGTGGTCGAGCACGACCCGCCGGCCACCGATCGCGGACCGGGCATCGATCATCGCCGTAGCCCAGGCGGCTTTCACGGCGGCGAGCGGGTCGCTTGAGGAAGCTCAGCTTGTCGACGTATTCGCGGCTCGGTTCCCCGTGGTGCTGGACCCCGACATCGTCTACCTGCCCGATGGCGCCGAGAACCGTGCCGACGCGGATGAACCGACTCCCGAGGATCTCGTCGTTGCCGCAGACGAAGAACTGAGTGCTGCGGCCACAGCTGCGGGCATCGTGGGGATGTTGTCGCCGGTGGAGCGCCGGATCGTCCCGTACCTGGCATCCCCGGCCGACATCCGGGTGCTCCTGGCGTGCGGCCCGGCGCAGGCGCGCCAGCATGCCGACAGGGTGGCTGAGAAGCTCAGACAGCTTGTCGGCGAAGGCGAAGACCGAGAGGCAGTGGCCAAGGAGGTGATCCGGCTGTGCGGCACCACGACCGCCCTGGGCTGACCGTGCGCCCGATGGAGCGCGACGGGAGTTCTGACGTCAGATCTAGGTGCCGGCATACTCGGCCCACCCCACGCCGGAGGACACCGTGAGCGACCAGCGGACTGCCCAGCATCTTCTCGATCTTGCCGCCCAGGTACCAGACATGCACCAACTAACCCAGCCGGGGCTAGAGGAACGGTTCGGCGCCTCGACAGATGTCGAGGTCCGCATCGGGCAAGTGTGGCGCGCCCGCTGGGACGAGACCGTCATGTTGCTGGTGGTACTGGCTGTACGAGACCGCGAGGTGCAAGGTGCGCCGGTGACCATCGACCCGTCCAGGGAGGATGACCACGGCATCGTGGTCGGTGACACGGCGACCGCGTTCGGCGTGGCCGTCACAGTATGGGCGGGGCTTACGGCGACGGTGCCGAATCGGGTCCTCGATCAACTGGTGGATGTCTGGAGCGACTCGCTGGTCCGATGCATCGCTGCCGCGAGCGTGCAGAAGCCAGCCCCGTTGCCAGCAGGCGTCAGACGGGGCCGCAAGATCACATCCCCTATGGACCCTTCGGCCATGCTCCGCGCAGAGCTCACCGACGACTTGGAGCTGTTGAGGCAGGCACCCGGGCTGCCGGTTGCCGTCCCGGGAATCGAGCCACGCACCCTTGCAGCGATCCTGGGATCGGGTCTTGATCTCGGCGCATTCTGCGCTTCGCTAAACGTGAGCCAAGCCGAGGCCATGCGCCTTCTCCGTGGCAAGGTCCCGATGACGATGGAGCAGATCGACCTCGTGGCGAAGGCGACTGGCGTCGCCTCCGAGGAGATCGCGAGTTCGGTTCGCCCGCTCCCGGCTGGGCTTGTCATCCGGATGGAGCATCCACGGTGGAGATCAACGTGGACTCGACGTGCGCGCCGGTTGGGCATCGCTGAAGAACGAGCACGTCTGGACGGCAGCTATGGCGCCTTTAGCCTCGCCGCGCGAGAAACCGGCGGCGGCGAGCCTGACTGGGACTCGCGGCTTCGGCAGTTCCTCAACAATAGCGCCGCGGGCGAGGAGGACGCATAGTGCGGGCGAGACCGCTGTTCGCTGACGCTCCTCGTCAGGCCGAAGCGATCTTGCGCGTTGTCGAGGAACGTCATCCGGGATCGCTCGCGGCTCTCTGCGCCGACCCTTTGGCCACGATCTCGTCGTGGTCCGACGTCCAAGTGACCGTCGTACCCGAATCAGGTGATGGTGACGGATGCTCGGTGTCTGGCAGCTACTTGGACCATACCCAGCCTCCGACCCTCCGCGTCGCCGCATCGCGATCGCGCCGGCGCCGCGGGTTCACCGTGCTCCACGAACTGGGTCATCACCTCCAGCAGACGGATCCAGAGCTTGGACAGCGTGTCTTCACCCGCGTGGACTCCGAGAACTTCGAGGAGGCTGCGTGCGATGCCTTCGCCGCCCGGGTGCTCCTGCCGGATGGGTGGGTCCGCGATCGCGTCGACCTACGAGGGCCGACCGCCACAGAGATCGTCGACATGTTCCAGAACTCCCAGGCATCTCGCGAAGCGTGCTGCGTACGGGCCTCTGAACTGCTGAGCGGTGGAGGTATCGTTGTTCTCCTCGACGCAACAGGCCGGGTGGTGTTCGCGTCACCACGGGGGGTCGTCCCACCGGCGCGGGGCTCTGACCAATCCGACACGCCACTGATCCGGGCCGCGCTTCGTGGAGTTGCCACGGTCGAGCACGACGACACCTTCGTGGCCTACCGCAACGGGGGCCGGAGCGACCCGCTGTACGGGCAGGCGGCCTGGTGCGACAAGCAGTACATGATTGCGGTACTCGCGCCGGACAACGTTGGGTGGCGCCGCTTCGCGCCGCCCCGGTCCGCCAGCGCGGCCTCTCCTGCGGAGCGATGGTGGATCTGCGAGATCTGTCCGGATGCCGACCCGTTCGAGGTCTTCGGCCCGCCGTGCCAGCGCTGCGGGCAGCCGAAATGCGAGAACGGCCACTGCGGCTGCACCCCCGCGGGAGCCAGAGCGGAGCAGCGGTGTGATCGCTGCTTCCTCATGCTGGCGGCTACGCAGTTCGATCCGGGCCGCTCGATCTGCCGCAGCTGCGCCGAATGAACAAGAGCTGGGGGTGTCGACCTCCTCAGGCGGGAGCTGCCTCACGGTCCGACGTCAGTAAGGGTGAGTGGCCATCAGGCAGCTCCGCCCAGGCCGGGCGCCCAGGTGCAGCCGCACCCCTACCGAACGAAGCGCTCGAATGGGACAGACAAACGACATCCTCAACGACGTCCGCGGTCGGATCGACGCGCACGCCGAACCGCTCGCGGAGGCACGTGGCCGGCTGAGACTCAGCCGGGACGTCGCGATCGGTTTCCGGGGCGCGCTGCGCACGTACCCCAGCGGTTCGCTGGCGCAGCACACCTTCATTCACCCAGTGGCGGACGGGGACGGCGGTGTCGTCCTGGACCGCCGTGTCTACCCGGCGCTCGGTCCGGAAGGCGCTGACGAGTCTCCCGAAGAGACGATCGAGGCGCTGTGCTCCCTGCTCGGGCCGAAGATCCGAAACGTCTACCCGAAGGCCCGTTGCTGTACGTCAAGGCGAGGACCGAAGATCTACTTCGGCCGTCCAGTGGACAGTCAGGACCCGACCATCGACCTCGTCATGGCGCTCACCCGCCGCGACGGCAACGGTCTTTGGATCCCCGACCTCAAGAAGAACAAATGGGAGGCCTCGGACCCCGAGCGGCACGCAACGCTTTTCACGTCTGGCGGCAAGTCGCACGCCCAGACCCGTCGCCGCACCATCCGCCTACTCAAGGCATGGAACCGGCAGTACACCACTGTCGGGTTCTCATCCCACAACTTGTCCGTCTGGGCATGGGAATTCATCACGGAAGGGATGGGGCTCCCGACCGCCCTCTTCTCCGTGCTGGACAGGGCCTCGACCCGACTGGAGGCCGGATACGCGACGAAGGATCCGGCAGGAGTGTCGCCCCATGTGAAGCCCCTGATCGACCGCTCGATCGCCGCCCGGCGACTGCGCACAGCGGCCGATGCCGTCAGCGAGGCCCTCCAGCACGATGACGACCGCGAGGCGGTACTCTCGGCGCTCTCGCGGGTCTACTGGAAGTATCTGGAAGACCCGACACCGTCCGGGCTGGCGGGCAAGGCAGCGATGTTGAGGCGACCAACCCCGGTCTCGACCGCCGCGTTGGGCCTCTCCGGTAGGCCGGCACTCGTCCGGCCTACCCGCGCCTACGGTACCCCGCTCCGCAGCGCGTGACCCGCCGAGCGCCATGGCGGGCGCCGGCCTGGTTCGCCAGGCCGGCGCCCCGCATCCTGTTCCTGCGCCGGCTCGCCGACTGCGGCATTCAGATCCGGGAGGTGCGGGTTCCCTTCCGGCGATACAGAGGTGGCTTCGCCTTCGCGATCAGGCTCGACGTCGCGGACCTTCCTGTCCAGACAATCACGATCGTCTTCAGCCTGGCGTGTCCCGAGTCTCCGCACGTCTACACGGACGGACCATCCGACTCGCCACATCGCTATTCCGACGGTGCGCTGTGCATGTGGTACCCCGCCGATCCTGGAGAACGGCGCTGGAACCGTTCCGACGGCGCACCTGCCCTTCTCGGCCACATCGTCGCCCACTTACTTCGCGAAGAATGGTGGCGCCGGACAGGAGAATGGCCGGGGTGCGAGGTGATCCATGCCTGACATCGACGACTGTCAATCTATATCAACGATGAACAGAAGAGACGCTAATGCCCACCGCGACAACGTCTGGATCCACCCTGACACCAGCACCATTGATTCAGGCCAGCGCCGGTGTGGCGCCTGCGAATACCACTACGGCGACACGCGCTCCCACGCCTACCCCGGGCGCACAAGGAGCGACAACCGGCGGACCGGATCTCCTAGCCACGGCAGTGCTCTCCGGTGCATTTCTCGCTGGCATGGTCGCGGCGGCGATCAACATCTGGCTTGCCCATCGACGCAGCCGGGAAGAAGAGCGTAACCGCCTGCGCACAGCCTTCGCTGAAGCATTCGCGGCGTACGCGGCCTACAAGGAGTTCCCTTACGCCATCCGCCGCAGGCGGGCCGATGCGGCACCGGATGAGCGGGTTCGGCTTTCCGAGGCGCTTCGGGAGATTCAGGCCAGGCTAGCCTATCACATTGTCTGGACGACGGCGGAGTCCGAAACCGTCGGAGCCGCATACGCCGACCTCGTTCAGCAGGCCCGGGAGATTGCGGGGACCGCGATGAAAGATGCATGGAGGGCACCGGCCACGACATCCGACACAGACATGGTTATTCCGACAGCGATAATCGACCTCAGATCTCTAACGTCGTTTGAAGAGTCGTTTATGAAAGCCGTGCGTGCCCATCTGGATGTGCAGACCCCTTGACGGGCTGGATAAGACGGAACCCCCGGTCAGTGAGTATTACAGTCCAGAGTTCGACCGGCTGAACCTTGCTCGCCTCACACCTGTAAACTGCTTAGTGCCCCTGGGAGCCTGCACGCTCACTCAGCAACCGGCCGGTGCCCGCCAGTGCAGAGATTTCCCGAGGAACGACAGGACCGCCTGCCGAACACACCCTCAGTCAGTCTCCTGTGAAGTGGCGACCTCGTAGAAGGCGTCCGCGAGAGCAAGCATGACGCCGTTGATCCCAGGGCCGTCGTTGAAGAAGTAGTCGGCCATGGCGTTGTGGGCTTCCTGGTTGTCGAGGACGGCCTCGGTGACGATGGTTTTGAAGTCGTCGGAGTCCATGAACTGCTTCTTCGAGTTGACCTGGGTCTGCCTGACGAGGTCGGGGTAGGCGAGGAGTCGCTGGACTAGGCCGTTGACGAACTCGCGGATCTGGGACTCGGTGAAGGACTCAGCACCGAAAAGGTCGTTCATCTTATCGATCACGACCTGGAGTGCAACGTACTTGGGTTCCTTGCGGGTGCCGGTTCCGGCGGCGCTGATTCCCTTGAGCTCTCCGTCGCCGGTCAGCGAGATATCGACGGCGATCCGCTTCTCATGCTTGACCCCGACCAGGACGACTGAGGAGTCGGCGATGACCTTCTCCAGGAGACGCAGGAAGATGGAGAGCATCTCCAGGTGCGGGTCGCCGTAGTCGACGATCTGGCTCATGAAGTCGTAGAGCCGGACGTAGGTGGAGACGTCCTGGCGGAACAGGTCAAGGGTGCTGAGCGTGACCTTGTCATCGGCCTCGATCGCCGCGGCGTAGCGGGCCGCGAACTCGTGCTTCGCCGGGGCGATCGCGGCCGAGAGCGCGTTGTTACCCTTCCGCTTCACCCACAACTCGGCGACGTCCCGCACCTGGTCGGCGGTGTAGATCCCGGCTTGGGCGAGCTTGGCGGCGAGGTGGGCGACGACGTACGGGTCGGTCTCGGTCTCCAGGGTCGCGTTGGTGAAGTACGGCTCGAACGCGGCCCGGATGTCGTCGGGCTTGTTCACGAAGTCCAGGACGTACGTCTTGCGCTTGACCTCCCCGCCCGCGGTGCGGTGGGTGCGGTTGAGCCGGGAGAGCGTCTGCACGGCGGTGACCCCGGAAAGCTTCTTGTCGATGTACATCGCCGAGAGCAGCGGCTGGTCGAAGCCGGTCTGGAACTTGTTGGCGACCAGCATGATCGTGTAGGTCTCGCCCTTGAACGCCGCGGCCAGATCCGAGCCGGCGCCGGGGTTGAGGTTGGTCTCGGTGAACTCGGCGTCCTTCGACGGCGCCGGCCCCCACTCCGCGGTCCACTCCTCGTTCTCGTCCATCGTCACCGACCCGGAGAAGGCGACCAGGGCGCGGTAGTCGTACGACGCATCCTCCGTGGCCCGGCGGGCGAGGTAGGCGTCGATCGCCT
>NZ_JWIO01000068.1:17596-29704 GCF_001017755.1 Protofrankia coriariae | reverse complement strand
GTGGCCGTCGTACGCCCGTAGCTATCGAGCTCAGAGGCAGTTTCCGTCTGTCGGCAGGCTGTGGTTTCCGGGCCGGCCGTGCCACCGGGTTGGTGAAGAACGCCGCGCTGGAGCGCGAAAAGGCCGATGCGGGATCGGCGGCGGGTGACGGATTTTCCGGACGAATATGTGACCAGCGCCGACCGTCCGAGCGGAACGGGAACGTCGCGGCAAGCCGGGCAATTGCAACACCATCGTCGCACCGCTACGTTGACAGGCCCGGTTGTGAAACTATAGTGGACATTGACAGTCGAGTGACGAGAGTCACACGCCTGAGCCATATTGCCTGAGCCATATTGCCTGAGTCATTGCTTGAGCCATTGCTTGAGTCAGAGCCATTGCCTGAGCCACATGCCTGAGTCATACGACCTGCGGTCGTGGACTCCTGGGAGGCGCCGTGAAAGCACTGGTGTATCTGGGTTCCGGCTCCGTCGAGATACGAGAGCGTCAGTTTCCGGACATTGCCCGGCGTGACGACGTCCTGGTCAGAGTCACCGGGACGGGAGTCTGCGGTACCGATCGCAAGATTCTGCTCGGCCGCTTTCCAGCACGGCCTGGTGTGGTTCTCGGGCACGAGGCCGTGGGTGTGGTGGAGGCAACGGGGCCGGATGTCACAACGGTGCGGCCCGCCGACCGGGTGGTGGTCAACCCCACCCTGTTCTGCGGCGGCTGCCCGCCCTGCCGGCGTGGGGCGACCAATTTCTGCCAGCACAAGCGAGGAACGGAGGTCGGTGTCGACCGCGACGGCACGTACGCCGACTACGTCGTGCTGCCGGAACGCTTCACCGAACGGCTTCCGGAAGGCATGAGGTTTCGTCAGGCCGTGCTGGTGGAGCCGCTGGCCTGTGTGCTCAACAACGTCCTCGCGGCGGACGTCTCCTTCGGCGACACCGTGGCCGTGCTCGGCGCGGGGCCGATCGGCGTGCTGACGGGCCTGGTCGCGGCGCGACGGGCACGGCGGGTGGTGGTCGTCGAGTCCGACCCGTACCGGCTGGCGACGGCCAAGGCGGCCTTCACCCATGTCGTGGACGGCGGGGGAGCGGATCCGACGGACACCGTGGTGGCGGCGGGCGACGGACAGCGGCCCGAGGTCGTGTTCGACACGACGGGCACGGCCGTGGAGCGGGCGTTGCGCCTGGTGGCCGACGGGGGGCGGGTCGTGGGGATGGGTTTCGACGCCACCTACTCGACGCTGATGACACCGATGTACCTGACCAGCCACGGCATCAGCCTGATCGGGGCGGGGGACTACCGGGCCGATGTCTTCCCCGTCGCTGTCGACCTGGCCCGTGAACTGCCGCTGGAGTCCCTGGTGACGCACGAGTTCCCGCTCGAGCGCCACCAGGACGCCTTCGGTCTGCTGGCCTGGAGGGAGGCGGGATACGGCGCGATGAAGGTCGTCATCCGGTCCGACCCGGCGCCCGTGGGGGCGGACGGCTGGCCTGCGAGCGACCGATGAGCACGCGCGGCCCGCTGTACGGCTCGGTGGAGTCAGGCGGAACAAAGATGCTGTGCCTGCTGGGGACGGGCCCCGACGACGTCGCCGCCCACATGCGCTTCCCTACCGGGGAGCCGGGGCCGACGCTTGCCCGGGTGGTCGCGTTCTTCCGGGAGGCCACGGCCGATCACGGGCCGCCGGCCGCGGTGGGCGTCGCGTCCTTCGGCCCGCTGGAGCTGCGCCGCTCCCACCCCCGGTACGGGTTTGTTACGAACACGCCCAAACCCGGCTGGAGCAACGTGGACGTCCAGGGCAGGCTCGCGCGTGAGCTGGGTGTTCCCGTGACGATCGACACCGATGTCAACGGGGCCGCGCTGGGCGAGGGCCGGTGGGGCGCGGCACGTGGGCTGGAGACCTTCGTGTACATCACGGTCGGTACCGGGGTCGGCGGTGCGGCGGTTGTCGGCGGCCGGCCGGTGCGCGGGCTGGTGCACACCGAGATCGGCCATGTGGCGGTGGCGCGGCAGCCGGGGGACGGGTTCGCGGGCAACTGCCCCTTCCACGGGGACTGTCTGGAGGGCATGGCGAGCGGACGGGNCCGCCGCCCGCTGGGGGCGGCCGGCGGAAGAACTCGCCGGTCAGGAGCTTCGCAGGGCGGTCGAGCTGGAGGCGGCCTATCTGGCCGAGGGGCTGCGCAACGTCGTCTACTGCACCGCGCCCGAGCGGATCGTGATCGGGGGCGGGATGTCGGTGCTGCCGGGACTGTTCCCCCTGGTACGGGCCGAGTTGGCGAAGCGGCTCGCCGGGTNCTCGCCGGGTATCCGGGCCTGCCGGAACAGGAGGCGGACGACTTCGTCGTACCAGCCGCGCTCGGTTCGATGGCAGGCCCGGCGGGCGGCCTCGTCCTGGCTGCCCGGGCCGCGACCATCGCACGCCAGGACGGAGCGTCGCCGGACGACACGTCGCCGGACGCCGCCGCGGCAGACGCTGCCCAGAACCGCGCGAATGTCGCCCAGAACCGCGTGTACGCGGACCGGCCTCGTCACGAGGAGAACCGGACGCACGGCAGGCGAACGGGTGAGACGGCGATCAGCGATTCCGTCCGTCTCGAGACCGACGTCCGTGCCTGGCTGCTCCACGACGCGCTGCCGGGTGACAGTGTGCGGCACGCGCGTCCGCTTCCCGGCGGGTACACCAACGAGTCGATCATGCTGACAACCCGTAGAAACGAGCGCTATGTCCTGCGTCGTTACGGTTCGGGCGGAGGCGGGACGGCGGTGCGGCGCAACCCCTGCGAGGTGGAGGCCGCCCTGCTGACGCGGCTGCGCGGCCGGGTCCCGGTGCCCGAACTCGTGGCCGCGGACCCGGACGGCCGGGCGACGGGCCGCCCGGCCCTCGTCTACCGTTTCGTCCAGGGCGTCATGCTGTCCGGGCCGCTGGCGGATGCCTCTCCGGAGGGTGCGGATTCCCTGGGCCGGGAGGTCGGCGCGGCACTGGCCCGCATCGGCATGTTCGCTCTGCCCGGGCCGGGATACTTCGAGGAAGCCTCGCTCGTGCCCCGGCCGGCGAGGCGGGATGTCACGAGTGATCTGCCGGAATTCGTGGAGAGGCGCCTCTCGGCGGCGCGGCACCCGGACGGACGGCCCGGCGGCACCGGTCGCGCCGCGCAACGCCTCAGCTCCTCCGACGTGGCGACGCTGCGGTGGCTGGCCGAGAGGAGCGCGCGGCCGTGCGCCGCCGTGTGCGGCCAGCGCAGCCTCGTCCACAACGACTTCAACCCGAAGAACGTGCTGGTCGAGCGGCGGGGTGACGACCGCTGGCAGGTGGCCGCGGTGCTCGACTGGGAACTGGCCTTCAGCGGTTCGCCGCTGGTGGACGTCGGCAACATGCTGCGCTTCGCCGACGACTACCCGACGGCCTTCTCCCGGGGGTTGACGGACGCCTTCCAGGCCGGCGGCGGTCTGCTGCCACCGGACTGGCCGCGGATCAGTCGTGCCCTCGATCTCTTCGCGTTGACGGACATCCTGACCCGTCCCCCGGACGACGACCTGTTCGCCCGGGCCCGGGTCGTCATGCTGCGCCACGCGGCCCACGAGAGAGGGCTCCGCCGTTCCCCTTCCAACCAGATCTCGCCGTTCATCTGACCCGTTCACGCGTCGCGCGCGCCTCGATCGAGATCGAACGGCGGACGGCGGACGGCGGACGGCTTCCTGTATCGCTCCGCGAAAACTCCGTGAGGCGTTTCTCGCGTCGATCACCGAAGGAGTTCCAAGATGGCGGAAACAGTGCGGGGACAGGAGCTCCTGATCCCGACACCCGAATGCAGGTGCAACGGCACACCGCCGACTCCCGAACAGACCGAGGGGCCGTACTACAAGCCCTGCACCCCGTACAAGACAAACTTCCGCAACGATGTCGGGACCGGTACGCCCATGGTGCTGTCCGGCCGTGTCGTGGGGCTGGACGGAAAACCAGTCGGCGGTACGCTGCTGGACTTCTGGCAGGTCGGCGACGAGGGTGTGTACGACGAGGAGGGCTTCACCCTGCGCGGACACCAGTTTGCTGACACCGCGGGGAACTGGCGGCTGGAAACCGTCCTGCCGGCCGTCTACCCGGGCCGCACCCGCCACGTCCACGTGAAGGTGCAGCCGCCCGGCGGCGCGGTGCTGACGACGATGCTGTACTTCCCGGGAGAGCGCAGAAACCGTCTGGACAGGCATTTCCGGCCGGAATGCCTCATGAACGTCCGCGAGACGGCGGAGGGCTGGGAAGGGAGTTTCACCTTCGTTCTTCCCGTCTGAGTGCGGCCACGAGGCCGGCGGAATCGCGCCGGATGAACTCCGGCATTCGACGGCCGTCGCCCACACCAAGGGGGCGGTAAGTTTGTACGACACGCGGCGAATCCAGGACCTGCTCCACCACCAGGTCAGCGACTACATGATGCACCACGGTGACGGCATCTACCTGTACGACACCGAGGGCAGGGCGTACATCGACTGTGCCTCCGCCACCTTCAATCTCAGCCTCGGCTACAGCCACCCCGAAATCATCAAGGCCATCCGTGAGCAGGCCGATCTACTGATCCACGCCACCTCGACGTTCCAGACCAGGCCCGTCGACGAACTCGTCCGCAGGCTTGTCGCGGTGTCACCGCCGAACCTCACGCGGGTGCACCTGAAGGTGTCGGGGGGTTCCACCGCGAACGAGGGCGCGGTGAAGATGGCACAGGTCCACACCGGCCGCCGTGACGTGATCACCCTGTTCCGCAGCCACCACGGCCAGACCCTGCTGACGACGGCGATGTCCGGGGAGGCGTTCCGCAGGGAGCCGTTCCCGCTGCTCGTCCCCGGGGTCGTCCATGTCCCCGACCCGTACTGCCGGCGCTGCTTCTACCGGCAGCGGCCGGACACCTGCGGTCTGCTGTGCGCGGAACGGATCAACGACTTCATCGATCACGCGTCCTCGGGGAGTGTCGCCTGCGTCGTCGTCGAACCGGTGTCCGGCTCCGGCGGCAACATCGTGCCACCGGACGGATACCTGGCGGCGCTGCGCCGCATCTGCGACGAGCGGGGCATCGTCCTGGTCTTCGACGAGGTCCAGACCGGTATCGGCCGCACCGGGCACATGTTCGCCGCGGACCACTTCGATGTGCGGCCCGACATCATCACCACGTCCAAGGGGCTGGGCGGTTCCGGAGCCCAGGTCGCGGCGATCCTCACCAGCGAGGAGTTCTCCGGGCTCGGCGGTGAGTTCCACTCGTTCACGTACGGCGGCAACCTCCTGGCGGCGGCGGCCGCCNGGCGGCGGCGGCCGCCGCCAGGACCCTCGAGATCGTCTCCCGGCCCGCCTTCCTGGCGAACGTCCGCGCGGTCGGGGCGCACATCATGCGGCGGCTGCGCGGCATGGCCCAGCGGTACCCCTGCGTCGACGACGTGCGGGGACTGGGCCTGATGATCGGAATCGAACTCACCGACCGTGATGGCCAGCCCGCCACCTCGCTGACGCGGCATCTCGCGCGCAGCGGCATGGAGCACGGCCTGATCCTGCGCACCTCCCGCTACGGACGCGGAAACGTGCTGAAGATACGGCCGCCTCTGATCATCACAATCGAGGAGGCGGACCTGCTCTGCGACCGCCTGGAGACCCTCGTCGCCCAGGAGGCGCAGTGACCCTCGTCGCCTGGAGAGGCGCGGCGACGGACGTCGCCTGGAGAGGCGCAGTAACGAACGGCAGGAGGGCCCGGATGGACGATCACGGGTGGCAGGGCTGGCGGGAGTACCTGCTCGGCCTCGCCCGGCTGGTGCGCGGCGAGATCACCGCGGGCCGAGCCCTGACGGAGAACCGCGGCGTACGCGGCCACTCGCCCGGTGGCGACGCCCAGTTCGGGATCGACGACGTGGCCGAGCGCGCCGTGTGGAAGTACGTCGTCGAGCGGGACCTGCCCATGGCCGTGTTCTCCGAGGACCGCGGCCTGCGCGAGCACGGCCGTGCCCCACGGCACCTGCTGGTTGTCGACCCCATCGACGGCACCCGCTCCGCCGTGGCCGGGCTGGAGTCCGCCACCGTCGCCGTCGCCGTCGCCCGCCTCACCGCGTGTCCCCGGATCGCGGACGTGCGGCACGCGCTGCTGATGGAGTGGAAGACCGGTGCCTGCCTGTACGCCGAGAGGGACACCCCCGGGGTGGTCGCGCACGGGTACGACCACCCCGTGCCCGCCCCGACCCGCACCACGGACCCGTCACGGATGTTCTGGTCGCTGGAGTTCAACGGGCACCCGGCCCGGCTGATGACCGAGGCATACGGACATCTCATCGACCTGTCGGCCAACACGGGGGGCGTGTTCGTCTTCAACAGCGCCACCTACTCCATCTCCCGCCTGATCACCGGGCAGCTCGACGCGTACGTCGACATCGGCAACCGCCTGCTGCGGGACGACCCCGCGTTGCTCGGCGAGTTCCAACGCGTGGGCAACGGACGCGTGCTGCACCTGTTCCCCTATGACATCGCCGCCGCCGTCCTGCTGGCCGAGAAGGCCGGCATCGTCATCACCGACGCCTACGGGCAGCCGCTGGGCGACACGGCCCTGACCGACCTGGACGTCACCAACCAGCGGTCCTGCGTGGCCGCCTCCACCCCGCAACTGCACAGGAAACTGCTCGACAGCATCGCCTGGCCCGTCCGGAAGGAGCCGGCATGACCTCGAATATTTCGGATACATCGAACATTTCGAATACCTCGGGCACCTTGTGTGCCGCGGATATCACGGATGCCGGGTTCCAGCGGCTTCTCGACCGCCTCTCGGCCAGGGCCAGCAGCGACTACTACAACCCGTACACCACGTTCGACTGGCCACCGAGTCTGCCCGCGGACGAATTCTGGTTCTCGCCCGAACTGCTGTCCGTGCACGGGACGCAGTATGCCGAGAATCTCGCCCCCGCCCAGCTGCGCGCCCTCAGCCGCTGGGAGAGCGTCAACTTCTACAGCCTGAACGTCCACGGAATCAGGGAACTGCTCATCGAGGTCATGCGCCGGGTCCACACGCCCGGCTTCGAGACGCCGTCCGAGTTCTTCCACCACTTCATGGGTGAGGAGAACGAGCACATGTGGTTCTTCGCCACCTTCTGCCTGAAGTACGGCGGGCGAATTTACCCCAGCAAAAAACTGGGGCCGGCCGCTCCCGCCCAGGACCCGCGGCGGGAGAACTTCCTGGTGTTCGCCCGCATCCTGCTGTTCGAGCAGATCGTCGACCACTACAACGTGCACCTGGCCGCCGACGACCGGCTGCATCCCACCATCCGGCAGCTGAACCGGATTCACCACCAGGACGAGAGCCGCCACATCGCCTTCGGAGCACGGCTGGTCCAGCTGCTGTGGGAGCGGCTGCTGGCGGCCGGGCTGGACGCCGAGGACCGTGCGGCCGTCAGCCACTACCTCGCCGACTACCTCAGCGCCAGCATGGCCTCGTTCTACAACCCCGCCGCCTACCGCGACACCGGGATCTCCGACGGATTCGCGCTCCGCGGGCGGCTGCTGAACCATCCCGCCCGTCGCGCCGCCCACGAGCGCGTACTGCGCAAGAGCACGGACTTCCTCACCAGGATCGGCATCCCCCTCGCGCTGTGAGCAGACCACCACCGCCGGGCCGCCGGCCACCACCGTCGGCGCGCCACGCGCCCGGCATCCTTCCCGCCATCCACCAGACAGGCCCTAGGGAGGACGATGTCCCGCACCGAGTCCCACACCGGCGGGTCCCACACCGGCGGGTCCCACACCGGCGGGTCCCGTACCGAGCACACCACTGTGCCCGCCGGCTCTCCCGCGGCCTGGTCCGCGTGCGACGGTCTGGCCTGTCTGGGCGGGGCGGCGACCTCGCTGCTGCGCACCCTCGACGACGTCTTCGCGGGCTGGGGCACCGCCCGCGGTGCCGAGCCGATGACGCTCCCGCCGTTGCTGCCGGCCGCGGCCCTCAGAGAACTGGACTACTTCCACAACTTCCCGCATCTCGGCAGCGTCGTCAGCGGCATCAGACCGGACCGCCTCGACCACTACGGTGCGGGGAAGGCGGTCGTCCCGATCCCCGCCCAGGATCTCAGCGATGCCACCTACCTGCTGCCGTCGGCCACCTGCTACGCGGGGTTCCTGCACTTCACCGGCACCGAGCTCGCCGGACCGGCGACCCTGGTGACCATGGCGTCCCGCTGTTTCCGCAACGAGGAGCACTACGACGGCCTGCGCCGCCTGTGGGGCTTCACCATGCGGGAGATCGTCTGTCTCGGCTCCCGCGAGGCGGTCCAGGCGCACCTCGACAACCACCACCAGGAGATCGCCGCCTTCGCCGCGCGCCTCGGGATCGAGCTGCGCCGCGTCCCCGCGACCGATCCCTTCTTCCAGAAGGACGGATCGCGTGCGGTGATGCAACTCCTCGCGCCGGTCAAGGAGGAGTATGCAAGCCGGGACGGCACGGCGGTGGCCTCGTTCAACCACCACCGGAACTTCTTCGGGGAACGCTGCGCCATCCAGTACGCGGGACGGCCCGCGTTCACCGGGTGCGTCGCCTTCGGCCTGGAACGCTGGCTGCACGTCCTGGACGAACGCTTCGACGGGGACCTCGTCGCGGCCCGAGACGCGGTCCTGAAGGCGGGAGCCGTCCAGTGACCGCGCCGAGCCTGCCCGTGCTCCCCGGCCGGCTGGGACGGGCCCTCGGGCTCACCCTGCCTCTGCTCCAGGCCGGGATGGGTGGCATCGCGGGACCCAGGCTGTGCGCCGCGGTGTCCCGCGCGGGCGCCGGCGGCGTACTCGCCCTCTACAGGGAACCGCCAGCCCAGGTGAGCCGTCTTGTCACCGCCACCGCCCGGACGACCACACGTCCGTTCGGCGTCAACCTCATCCCGGAGGTGGCGGGCCCGGCCACCGCCCGCGCCCAGCTCGACGCCGCACTGGACAGCCTGCCCGGGCACGCCTTCGTGACCTTCTACGGGCTCCCCGACCCGGACCTGCTGACCGCGTCCGCCGGAGCGGGGCACCCGACGGTGGTTCAGGTCGGCACCGAGGCCACCGCCGAGCGGGCGCTGGAACGCGGCGCCACCATCGTCGTCCTACAGGGCAGCGAAGCGGGCGGTCACCTGCTCGGTGACCTGCCCGCCCTGCCCCTGCTGCGCGCGGTACGGAAACGCCACGCGGACGCCGTCCTCGCCGTGGCCGGCGCAGTGGCGACCGGGGCCGACCTCGCCCGTGCCATCGAGGAGGGCGCGGACGGTGCCATGGCCGGCACCGTCTTCGTGGCCACCCATGAATCGGAGGCCCATCCGCTCTTCAGACGCCGGATCGTCGCGGCCGCGGCCACGGACACCGTGGTGACGACGCGCTATGACATCGGATGGCCGCACCGGCCCCACCGGGTGCTGCGCAATGCCCTGACCGACTCCGAACAACGGCTTCCCGCCCGATTCGTCGCGACCGTCACGACGGCGGACGGCGGGCGCCTGCCCGTCCCCCGGTACAGCGCGACCGCGCCGTCGGTGCGCGTCGAGGGCCAGGTCGAGGACATGGCCATGTACTGCGGCCGCTCCTGCGAGCGGGTCACGGCCGTCGAACCGGTAGCTGCCCTGCTGGCCCGCTTCCGTACCGAATACGCCCTTGCCGTCCGTGACGCGCGGGGAATGACAGCCCATGCATGACACACTCAAGCCGATCGTCGACTGGTTGCGTGAGCGCAACCCGGAGTTCGACGAGATCCCTCCCGATCTCGATCTCATCGAGAACCGCCTTGTCGACTCGCTCGGCTTCATGGAGTTCATCCTGCTGCTGGAGGACGTCGTGGGCCGCGAACTACCCGTCACCGAACTGAGCGTCGACCAGTTCCGCACGCTCGACACCATCGAGGAGAACTTCTTCGGCGGGGAACGGAGCTGGTGAACACGAGCAGGCGCCACTGAACGTGGGAAGGTGCCACTGAATGTGGGAAGGTAGCGTGGTCTCGCTTCACGTCGCGCCCGCCCATGGCGCGCCCATGACAGAGGTCGGCGAGGTGCTCGCGGTGGCCGGCCGCGGCCTGATGGGGGACCGCTATTTCCGCTACTTTCACGACGGAGCTGCCGGCGGGCCGTCCCGGCACGTCATCGGCCGCTCCTCCGGCGTCTGCGAGATCTCCTTCATCGACGTCGATGCCCTCACGGCCCTGAAGCACGACCACGGTGTCTTTCTCGCCTCGGGAGAAGCCCGCCGCAACGTGGTCTGCCGCGGTGTTCCCCTCGACCAGCTGGTGGGCCAGGAACTCACCGTTGGCGCCGACGTCCGTGTGCGCGGCACGGCTCTCAGCGAGCCGTGCGCTCGCCTGGAACGGCTCACCCGACCGGGTGTGCTGCGCGGACTCCTCCACCGCGGCGGCCTTCGCGCGATGATTGTCAGCGGGGGAGTCCTACGAATCGGGGACCCCGTACGGCTGGGCCGCCTCTGACGGAACCGTGCCTGTCGCGTGCGCCGGCTCCCCGACCGGTGCCGATTCCTTTGTGTCTTCTGTGTCTTCCGCTGTGTCTTCCTCTGCGCCCTCCTCACTCGGCCGGTACATGCCGGGTACACACTGCCGCGTTCGATATGCTCGTGAGGTGTCCAGCCGAGGGGTGTCGGCGGGTGCCGCGCACCGCGCGGAGGAACTGGTTGCCGTCGCCCGTGACGACCCGGCGCGGCGTCTCCGGCTCGCCGCGCAGTTCTACGACCGGCGTGTCGCGACCCGGAGCATCCGACCCTATCGGCGTGCCGAAATAGCTTTCATGCGTTGGCAGATCCAGCGCGGACTGCTGGCATCCGCCAGCGCCGCGACGCCCGGCAGCCCGTGGTGGCGGGCCGTGAACGAGTCCCTGCTCCGCGACACGGTCGAGGCAGACCTGCTGTCCAAGGGCGCGTCCGGCGAGCCCAGCACGACCGCGGTGCGGCACTGGCTGGCGTTTCTGTGGCGCCCCGCTCCGGAAGCCTGGTACCGCGCGCACAACGCCAGCATCGTGGCCGGCTACCTGAACAACCGCGGGCTCGTCGCGCTCGAGACGCCGCTCGAACGGTTCTTCATGGACGTCGCGCTACTGCGCGTCCTCTACGCGCACAGCCTGCTCAGGCGCCCCAAACTGGCACTCGGCAGGCTCGCCGTGCTCGGCGCCCTCCTGGGCGATCCGCGCCGCCGGGCGGCCGACCTCTTTCTGTCCCTCCAGAACGTCCTCCCCGACAGGTACCCCTTGGAGGACCTGACGATCGAGACGGTACTCGCCCAGGAGAACCGCCTTGCCCGCATTTTCGACTACGGTATTATTTCCACCCGCATCGAGCTGCTGTACCGCTACGCCGCCGCCGATCTCGACGAGCCGCGGATATCAGCACTCTGCACCGGGCAGTGCCCGGTCTGATCTCGACGAGCCGCGGGTGTCCACACTCTGCAACGGGCAGTGCCCGGTCTACGCCTGGCCGTACGAGTACTGCCACGTCTGGCAGACCAACCGATCCCAGTTCGGCATCGCGTTCATACGCGCGCTGCTCGGCCCGTCGCACTGACCCGGCCCCGTTTGAAAAGAGAGTGTGCGATCGCCCAGCGGCCTCGGCCGGGGTTCTCCAGCCGGGCGTCCTGCGAGGGCGACTGTTGAGATCGGTCGCCTGTACGTCGTCAGCGTTACGGCTGTCCCATAATCCGTACTTCCGTGACCAGGTGATGTGGACCAGGGAAACCCTGTATGCGGCCTGATCCACGAAAATATCTGTGGGATGCGCTGCGCACACGTCGATCCCTGGGAATCGACGCGCTCGTCAATGTGATCCCCCTGGGTGTCTCGCATATGATAACCTGTCAGCAGGCTGATGATTTTGTGAATATTGACATGGTGTCGATGTGGTTGTCGGTCGTTGTCATCCGGCGGGGTACCGTCGGGGTGAGGTGGCCGTCGTGACGGCGCACCAGACTTTTTCTGTTCTCGACCGCGTCGATCTCGACCGGTTCGACGATGATGGCGGGGCTCCCGACCGGCTGTCCTTCACCCCATCCGTGCCGGGCACCCGGCCCTGGATCCGCCTGCTGGTGATTCCGCCCGACACCGCATCCGAGCATGCGCGCGAGATGCTCCGGTTGGCCGGCACCGGCTCGCCAGCCGGTT
>NZ_JWIO01000068.1:0-17586 GCF_001017755.1 Protofrankia coriariae | reverse complement strand
CGGCTCGCCAGCCGGTTCGACGGACGAGATCCTGTGCACTGCCGGGGTGGCGTCCCTTACGTGACCGACGTGCAGTCAGCAAGTAACCGACCGTCCGTGTATCCCGGCGGGGCGATCGAGCGAGTGGTCAGTTGCGACCTCACCTTCGATGTCGGGGAACCTGCGGACGTCGCCCTCCACATCGCCGCGGCCAACGGTCGGGTGGTCCGTGCCGAGCGGCTCGACGTGACGATTGACAGGAGGGTGCTCCCGGCCGCGATCGAGCTGGCCACACCGCACGGTGGTCGACTGCATCTTCTGCGCACACCCCCGGGAATCCTGTCCGTGTCCTACCGGGCTGAACTCGCCGCTCCACCTGCCACCGCCGGACAACCGGCCGCAGCCATCCGCGGTGGCCTGCCTGGCCTGCCTGGCCTGGAGCAGTTGACCTACCTGCGGGCGAGCCGCTACTGCCCGTCGGACCACGATGTCGGGTTCGCGGTCGCCGAGTTCGGCGGCCTGCCACCCGGACGGCCCCAGGTGGAGGCGATCACACAGTGGATTCACAGCCGGGTGGGTTATGTTCCGGGTTCCACCAACGTCCACAGCTCCGCCGATGACGCGCTGCTCACCGGGCAGGGAGTATGCCGCGATTTCGCCCATCTCGGGATCACCTTGTGCAGGGCTCTCCAGATACCGGCGCGCTTCGTCGCTGTGTACGCACCCGGCCTGACTCCGATGGATTTCCACGCCGTCTTCGAGGCATGGTTCGACGGCGCGTGGTGGACCTACGACGCCACCTGCCGAGCCCCCCGGGAGGGCATGGTCCGCATCGCAACCGGTCGCGATGCGGCTGACACGGCCTTCGTCAACGTCCTGCGAGGCATCGTCGCCCTCCAGTCGACGGAGGTGACCGCGACGGTCACCGGCCTGCTCCCCATCGACGACAACCTCGCCCCCCACCGGCTCTGCTGATCGCGGGCCAGGACCTGCCCGGGGGAGCAGACCCAGCCGATCACTGCCGTTGGTGATCAGGGGCACTGGCTGCCTGGGCGGTCCGAACGGTCTGCGATCGCTGTCAGGGGCAGAGCACTGACGACGGGTGGGCCTACCCACACAGGAAGCAAAGATCGCTATGAATGATCCAAACCGGCTTGACGCAATCGCCTCACGAATGCTCACCGCGCAGCGGGCCACCCGTGGCGCTCGCCATCTCGCCAATGCGGCGATCGAACTCGGGGAACCGGTGGAGACCGCCAGTGTGGCGATCGTCCTCAACGAGTACCGTCAGGCGTACCGCGAGGTCCACAGTGTGCTCACCAGCGGCGATCCAGCCGACATCCTCTACCTGGTAGCGCACATGGACCCCACCCTGACCAGCGGCTCCAGCGCCTGACGTCGGACGAGGCTCCGGCGAAGCGTTCCAGCCCGGATTCACCGGGAACGGTCTCGTCCTGGCACAGCCAGCTGAAGAGGACCGGCCGCGCCTGTCCCCGCGCGCGGACAGCAGGCCGATGGTGAGCGCACCGTATGGCGTCGCAGGGGCTCCCGGGCTGGCTTTACCAGGCGACCGGCAGCGCGAGCGGGTAACGCCAGATGGACACCCTGTTCCACCGCACGTCCTGCGCGGGTACAGCCAGTCGCAGTCCGGGGAAACGGGTGAGCAGTGTGCCAATGGAGACCTGGAGCGTCATGCGCGCCAGATGGGATCCGAGGCAGTGGTGGCTGCCGTATCCGAAGGTCATGTGCGGGACGGGATCCTTCCGTCCGAAGTCGAGTTCGTCGGCGCGGTCGTAGACCAGTTCGTCGCGGTTGGCGGTCAGATACGACACGTGCACGGTGTCACCGGCCCTGACGGTGACACCGTCGAAGTCGACGTCATCCAGGGCCACCCGCGGAATGCCGACGCCCTGACGGAACGGGATGTACCGGAGCAACTCCTCGATGGCCTGCGGCAGTATTTCGGGATGGGCACGCAGCTGGCCAAGCTGTACGGGGTGCGTCAGCAGCGTGTAGACGATGTTGCTGATGTTGTACGTGGTGGTGTCGTGACCGGTGACCAACAGGAGCATGGCCAGCACGGCCAGTTCCTCCTCGTTGAGCATCTCGCCACCGATCTGTGCGGTGGCGAGCGCGCTGACCAGGTCGTCGCCGGGGACACGGCGGCGTTTTGCGGTCAGCTCGGCGAAGTAGGCCCGCAGTTCCGCCTTTGCTTTCACCGCCGAAGTCTGGTCGACGGCGCTCATGGACATCATGGCCGAGGCACACCGGCGAAGTTGGGGCCGGTCCGCTTCGGGGATGTCCATCAGCGCGCAGATCGTCATGAGCGGCAGCCGGCCCGCCAGATGATCGGCGAGATCGGCCGGCGCGCCGTTCCTGGCCATTCTGGTCAGCAGTTCGTCCGTGCTCCGCTGGGTCCAGGGCCGCAGTTTCTCGACTTGGCGCGTGGTGAACGCCTTGAGAATCAGAGCACGCACTCTGTTCAGCGCGGGCGGATCCATGAGATTGATCGATTCGGACTGCGCGATGGGGGCAGGCGTGATCCGTGGGAAGTCCCGCCCGATCAGCGCGGCCCGGCTGAAACGCCGGTCCGCGGTGACTGTCCGCACGTCCGCATCGCGGGTGACCAGCCAGCAGTCGCCTTCCCCGTAGGGCATCCGGACGCGGGTGACGGGGGCCTCGGCCCGCATTCGGGTCATGAAGGGGTCCGGTTCCAGGGCGTCGTCGTGCCGGAACGGACACGTCGGCGCGGAGTTCGAGACGGACATCCCACAACCACCTTTCAGTAGGAAACTGTGATCGACATGTCCGGCGTCGACCATGCTGCCCGGGGAACGCGAGACAGTCGATGAAAAGCCCGCGGTGGCGTCCGGTCCGGATCGGAGCGGCCGGTCCAAACTCAGGCCCGCTCTCCGACCCGGTCCGCTCTCTTTACTGTAAGGGGGTCTGTCTGCCAGCGCCCGACCGACATCTCAGCCGTGATCCCGGGGCCGAAACCCGCCAGAATACCGCATCCACCGTTCGGAACCGTGCCTTCGGTGAAGATTCGCCGAAGGGCGTCGAGTACGACGGCGCTCGCGATGTTCCCGTACTCGGTGAGCGTCGCCCTGCTGTGGCGAAACTCGTTGGGTGCAACATCGAGAAAACGGCTCAGGTCGTCCAGAATCCGGGGCCCGCCAGCGTGGACCACGTAGAAGTCCAGCAGTGACGCGTTCCAGCCGTTCTCTTCTGCCAGGTCTCGCAGGACCGGCGCCAGCGGTTCCATGGTCTTCGGGACGCGTCGGTCGAGCTGGAAATGAAAGCCGGTGGCCTTCACAGCGTAGGAAATCCATTGCTCGGTGTTCGGTATCAGGTAGGAACCGGTCCTTTCCAGGCGCATGCCCGTCCCTCCGGAGGCGCGCACCACAGCAGCCGCCACGGCGTCACCGAACAGGCCGTTCGACAGCAGGTTGCCGATCTCGACATCGGTGGGCTGGTAGCAGAGCGAGCAGAACTCGCAGGCCACGATCAGAGCGTTTGACCCGGGATGGGCGGTGCAGAAGTCAAATGCGCGGTTTATCCCTGCTCCGCCAGCCGCACAGCCCAGCTGGGCAATGGGGAGCTGGCGTGTCTCCGGTCTGAATCCGAGCTTGTTGATGAGCCAGGCCGTCAGTGACGGCATCATGAACCCGGTACAGGACAGGTACACTATCATGTCGATATCGACAGGCGACATCTCCGCATTTCGAAGCGCGCGGTGCACGACGTCCGGAACCCGCGCCCGGGCCTCTTCCGCATAGATGTGGTTTCTGGTCTCAAAACCTGGATGCTTCAGTGTCTCGTCAATCGGACGAACAATGTGGCGTTTGACGACGCCGGTGTTACTTATGAGGCGCAGGGCGAGGGGGAGAGCGGGGTGATCTCTGTGCAGACGCTGAGCCAGTTCAAGAGTCTCACCCATGGTCAGGATATTTTCTGGAACCGCGACAGCCGGTTCACACAGAACAGGCATCAGCAGATTCTCCTTCAGCGCACAGGAGCCGTGGGAGGCTGTATCGTGGACGAAGCCGAGTGGTCTCCGCCCACGGTTCGACCGGTTGTGCTACTACTGCTGTCGGGCGGCGACTGAATGTGGCTGGCGCGGGCCGTGGCCGTCCGGTCAGGGGCGACAGGTCAGTGCCCGAAGGCCGCGGAAAGCGCACCGATCGGACCGGGTTTCACCGGGAAGCAGGACTTATCAGGACATTTCGTGTCGCGCATGGGGACGACGGACGCCCGAGCGGGCCCCGCGTGGAGAACGCCCAGTCCCGACGGCCTCCCAGCAGCCGCCTGCGGGCAACAGGGACAGACCCACGGAAAATACTGACTGTTCTCAGTCGTTCGGACTGCTGTTTTTCCCGTCGCGCCGGCGGCCACCGGGTGTGGTGGGCATGTTCAGGTGCCGGGGTGACAGGTTGGAGCCTTCGTGACCGACTCGGCCCCCGTGCCAACGAACAAGCTCACCAAAACCTGGAACACGGCGAGGATCAACATGGTTACTCTTCTCATACCCATCACCTCTTTTCATGGCAATGAGACCGTGGTGTTCCTTCTCGCCGTGCCGGCAAAAACTACCGGACGGGTCGCCTGTTCCTGGCAGGGGCGAAAAGAAAAACCGGACCCTGTTGTGAGGATACCCTGAACCAATAGTCATCAAACAATAACGGCCTCGCCGCCGAGGCTGAACTGGCGGAATCGCGTACTTGGTGTCGTGATGTCCCTGACGGCGGGCTTTGCGTTCAGCATTCGGTGCCGATCACTTCCTGCGGCTCTCGCGCACCCCCGTCGTCTGGTGTCCCCCTGTCCCGGCGGTGGGATGTCGCCATCTCCGGCCACCCGCGATCAGCGGTGAAAGTCCCGCTTTGTGGCCGCGGCGGACCGGGCGTGGGTGTTGTTGAACCGGCTGGTCAGACGGTTACCCGGCGCATCGTGGTGAACCCTCCGGCGAACAGCGCGACCGCGAGGGCCGCGAGAACGCCGGTCAGCCCGGTGGCGCTGAGAGCCGGTGAAGAAGTCGCCGATGCTCGCCCAGGCGTCGGCCCGGGTGGTGAGGAGCGTGGCGGCAAGGAGAACGATGACCTGGCCGGCGATGAAGACGGCCATGCCGATGACGTTCCAACGGCGGTAGACGATGCCGAACCACATGCCGTAGACGAACAGCAGCGCCAGGCCCACGAACGAGGTCAGCCAGGTGAGGTACCACGCTCCCTCGAGGATGCAGTCCACCCGGAAGAAGTGCATGTTCCTGCCCCCTCCGCCGGTGGCCCGCTCGATGGCCTGCAGACCGGCGAGGGCGAGCCCGTAGACGGCGGCAAGGACGACAGCCAGACCGGCGGTGCCAAGATAGTAGGAGCGCCGCTGGCCCCCAGGGCGAGCCCGAACGGCAACGACCGGTAGGTGCTGAACAGCCCGCCGATGAACACCCAGACGTAGATCGTGACCAGCCCGCCGGTGTGGATGAACCGCGTCATTCTCGATCGGGCTGGCACCGAGCACCAGAACCTGCCCGGCCGAGGGGAACGCCTGGGCGGCGACGATGCGCAGCAGGGTGGTCTTGTCAGCGCCGTTGCAGGCCCAGCAGCCCGGTGATGGACGGCCCTTCGACGGTGAGCGTGACGTCGTCGAGGGCGAGGTGGTTGCGGTAGCGGCGGGTCAGACCGGCCACCGAGATCGTCGCGGTCATGGTCTGATCCCTTCCTCGGTGTGGCTGGCTTCCCGGATCAGCGTCACCGGTTCGTCGGCGTCGAACTCGAGCCGGTGCGCTTCGGCGACCAGCGGCTGCACGTAGCGTTCGGCGAACCGCTTGCGGCGTTCCGCGAGCAGCCGCTCACGGGCGCCGGCCGCCACGAACATGCCGATCCCTCGGCGCTTCTCCAACAGCCCGTCGTCGGTCAGCACGTTGATGCCCTTGGCCGCGGTGGCGGGATTGATCCGGTGGTAGGCGGCCAGTTCGTTGGTCGACGGCACCCGTTCGCCCTCCGCGAGGGCGCCATCGGCGATCTGGTCGGCCAGCCGTTCGGCGATCTGGGTGAACAGCGGTGCTCCGTCATCGAGCACATCGACCCTCCAGCTCTCGACAGTGGGACGGTTCATTGGCTAGTTGGTTCATCGGTTAGTTACCCGAATACTGTACCGATGAAGCCGATCCCGTCAAGGGCAGGTGAGATGACGGAGCAGAGCCGCTGCGAGGCGCCGCGCAGCCGCCCGCAACGCGGTTCCGCCCGGGGGTTGTGAAGATCGGAGAGGGGACGGTTTATAGTCCGTCGGTGCCGATCACTGAGGTTGACGTTTCATGATGGGGCGGACGCACGTGCTGAGCGGGGCGGTGGTCTGGTTGGCGGCCGCGCCCGCGCTGTCCCGGGGGGAGTGGTTGGGCTCGCAGCGGTTGCTGGGCTTACACACCGGGTCCCTGTCCACCGCCCAGCTGGCCGCCGGCGCGGTGGTGTCCGCGGGCGCGGCGCTGCTGCCCGACATCGACCATCCCAGCGGCCGGATCGCCAACACCTTCGGGCCGGTCACCCACACGATGTGCAAGCTGATCGGCCGGGCCAGCGGCGGCCACCGGCACGCCACCCACTCGATCCTGTTCGCGCTCGCCATGGGCGCGCTCATGAGCACGCTGGCCGTCCACGCCGAGTACGCCTGGTGGGCCGCGCTGTTCGTCCTCGTCGGCTTCGGGCTGCGCGGTCTCGGGCTGGATTTCGAACGGCAGGGGCGCCTGTCCTCCGTCATCGACTGCGTGGTCGCCGGGCTCGCGGTCTTCCTCATGCACGATCTCGACATGAGCTTCGCCGGTTACGCGGTGGCACTGGGATGCCTCGCCCATCTGGCCGGGGACTGCCTGACCCCGCGCGGCTGCCCCCTGCTCTGGCCGGTCGGCCGGCGGATGGAGATCCCCCTGATCCCCCGGACGGGCGGCAGGGCCGAGGAACGGGTGGTCATACCGCTGCTGGCCGTCGCCGCCATCGCCCTGACCGCGTGGACCGTGTCGGACGGGATCCCGTTCTCCCCGCTCACCGGCTGACCAGCGGCAGGTCGCCTGTTCGTCCGCCTGACATGCCGTGGCACATAGGTCGATCTGATGCGTCGTGATACCGCCGGTTGGCAGGGGCGGGCCGGGTTACTGCGTTGGGCCGAACGCGGTGACGGTGCGGTCGTGGTGAGCTGAGCGGCCATGGATGGATGGTCCTGGCTGACGGCTGCCCCGGTCGTCAGCCAGGACCTCCGTCCCGCGAACGTCACGAGAGTCCACGAGGGCCAGGACCATCCGCGCCGAACCAGCCGACTTCTGAATTTTTGGTTCTATCACTTTTTGATCAACCGGATTTCTGGTTATATCGTTCTGTGATCAACCAGTGGGTGGCCAGCGGGTCACCCCTGTGTGCGGCTCTGCCAAATCTCGGACGTATCGCCGCGGATGCTGGCCGGACGGGTCGGCAGCCACAGGCTCCCCGAGCGGCGCGAGCTGGTTGACGAGCCACCCATGACAGCCACCGGCAAGAGACAGACAGCCATCGGCAAGAGACAGAGGTTCCGGCCGCGCGAGCTCGCGCGCCGCGAGGAGGCAACGGCATGACCAGCCCTGGCACGATCACCACCCTCGCGGGCAGCCACGGCGCGCTCGCGCTGCACCGCTGGAGCGCGCAGCAGCCGTCGTTCGTCGCGCTGCTGGCCCACGGGTACGGCGAGCACGCGGGCCGCTACGACCACGTGGCGCGCAGGCTCAGCGATGCCGGCGGCGCGGTGTACGCGCCCGACCACATCGGGCACGGCCGTTCCGAGGGCGAGCGGGCACACGTCGAGCTGCTCGAGGACATCGTCACCGACCTGGGCACGGTCGCGAAGCACGCCACGGCGGAACACCCCGGCCTGCCGGTGGTCCTCATCGGCCATTCGCTGGGCGGCATCGTCGCGGTGCGGTACGTGCAGCGCGCCGTCGGCCCGGTGGACGCGCTGGTGCTCTCCGGCCCGGTGATCGGCGGCAACCCGGCGATCTTCGCCCTGCTCGACCTGGACCCGATTCCGGACGTTCCGCTCGACCCGGCCGCGCTCTCACGCGATCCCGCGGTCGGCGCGGCCTACGCGGCGGACCCGCTGGTCTACCACGGCCCGTTCCACCGTGAGTCACTGCAGACCCTCAAGGACGTCGTCGCCACGATCGCGGCCGGCCCGGGCCTCGGGGACCTGCCCACGCTGTGGATACACGGCGAGCTCGACCCGCTGGCCCCGCTCGCCGAGACCCGCGCGGCGTTCGAGCGCATCGGCGGTTCGAACCTGCGGCAGAAGGTGTACCCGGGAGCCCTGCACGAGATCTTCAACGAGACGAACTCGGACGAGGTTCTCGACGACGTCGTCGCCTTTGTGCGGGAGGCCGTGCCCGCGCGGTGACGCGGCGGATGCCGCCGACACCGGACGGGGTCGGCGGCATCCGCCGCGTCACCGCGCGCGGGCCGTCACAGCCCGCGAGCAAGATCCAGCACCTCGTCGAAGCCGTCGCGCAGATAGGCCGCGAAGACCTTCTCGTCGTCGATCACGTCGGGGTTGGCGTTGATCCCCACGCAGCACGTGCCCTCGTAGGACAGCATGGTCACCATCGCGGCCACTCCCGGCCGTGGGCCCATCGGGTAGACCCGCAGCACGCGGGAGCCTGCCAGGTAGAGGCTGCGCCCGATGCCGGCGAGGTTGGAGGCCTGCAGGTCCGACACGGTGGTCATACTGCCCGCGATCTCGATCAGCAGGGCGCGGGGGAGCCGGCCGAGCACCGGCGCGATGAGGTCGAGGAACCCGATCGCGGGCTCGGTGCGGGCCGTCGCCACGGCGGCGCGGATCGCGGCGATCCGTACCCGGGGGTCGGGATCGCCCACCGGGACGGCGAACCGGGCCCCGGCGAACCGGTTGCCGCCCATCGGGTCGTTGTCGGTGCGCAGGCTCACCGGCATGCCGATCGGTATCTGGTCGACGAAGACGTCGTGGTGCTCGTGGAACCGGCGGAACGCGCCCAGCAGCGCGGCCAGGAACGCGTCGTTGACGGTGCCGCCCGCGGCCCGTCCCGCCGCTTTGAGCTGTTCGAGCGGCACGTCGTGGGCGATCAGCCGGTAGCCGGTGCCGTCGTTGTTCAACACGGGTGACCGCTCGACGTCGGGCGGGGTCAGCACGCGGCGCAGCGACGCCCCGAAGCGGACGGTGTCGACGGCCGTGCCGACCGGGTCGGCAACCACCCGCCCGAGCGTCCGCACGGCACCCCGGGCCGCCGAGCCCGCCGCCTCGGCCAGGACGCCCGGCAGCCGCCCGGCCAGCAGCGAGATGGGTGTCTCCACCGGCCGAGGTGGCGGGAGCGGGCTTGAGTCGGGTTCCTCCCGTTCGGGGCCGCGCCCGTGGGTGAGGTTGAGCAGCTGGACCAGTCCGAGCCCGTCGGTCAGGCTGTGGTGCAGCTTCAGGAGGTAACCGGCGCGGCCGTCACGCAGGCCGGTGACGAGCGTGGCCTCCCACGGCGGCCGGTTCGGGTCGAGCGGCCGGGCCGCCGCGGCGGCGGCGATCTCGAACAGCTCGCTGTTGGAGCCGTCGCCGGGCACCCGGATCCGCTGGAGGTGGTAGTCGAGGTCGAAGTGCGGGTCCGGCGACCACGCCGGAGGAACGAGCGGCAGCAGCGGCTCGATCACCCGCTCGCGTAAGCGGGGCACCCGCAGCGTGAGCCGATCGTGGGCCGCGCGCAGGCGTTCCCACTCCGGGGCCCTGTCGAGGATCTCGACCAGGACCCCGGAGGAGCGGGTGCGCAGGTCGCCCTCCGCGCGCCACATCAGGGCTTCCCACCAGCTCATGTCCGCCGGGCCGCCCCAGCTCGAGCGGGCGGCGCCGATGGCCGGGGGGCTGTGGTCGGTCATAGGGCTGCTCCCTTGGGCTCGGCTTGCGGCCGCGTCTGGTCCGCGGAAGCGGTTTCCGGTCTCGTCTGGTCCACGGAGGCGGCGATCTCGAGGATCTGCCGGGCGACCGTGGCAGGCTCGTCGTACATCGGGACGTGACCGATGCCCGGCTGCTGGATCAGCTCGGCCCCCGGCAGCCGCTCCAGCATCGGCACGCCGAAGTACTCGAAGGGGATGACCCGGTCCGGCTGCGCCCACACGACCCGTATCGGGTAGTCATGGTCGGCGGGCAGCGGCTGGAGGTGGGCGTGCGGCAGGGTGCGCAGGAGCGGGTCGACGGCGGGGGCGTGGGCGCTGGCCCGGATGGTCAGGGCCACCGCCTGCGGGTCGACCCGCTCGGGGTGTGCCACCTGCGTCGCCAGGAGCAGGTGGCGCAGCAACGGGTTGCCCGCGATCAGGTCGGCGTACGCCGAGTACCGCGCCAGCGTGGCCACGGACAGGCGGATACCCAGTGCCACCGCGGCGATCCGGCATTGTGAGGTCCACGCCCCGGCCGGGCTGAACAGCACCAGTGAGCGGGCGCGGCCGCGGCGGGCCAACTCGATGGCGATCCAGCCGCCGAGGGAGTTGCCGACGACGTGCACGCGGTCCCAGCCGGCCCGGTCGAGCTCGGCCTCCACCCCGTCGACGAGCACGTCGAGCGTGACCGGGACCCCCGGCGGGAGCGGCTCCCCNNNNCCCCCGGCGGGAGCGGCTCCCCGCCGCCGTGGCCCAGCAGGGTCGGAGCGAGGACGTCGTGATGCGGCTCCAGCAGCGGCAACACCGGGTCCCAGGCGGGCCACGTACCGCCGACACCGTGCAGCAACAGCAGGGGCGAGCCTGATCCGGCGCGGTACCGGGGTGCGGGGAGCTGCGGTGGCTCCTGGTTACGCACCGCCGCCTGGGACAGCCGGCGCCGTAGCACCGCCGCGGAGACGGCACCGCCCGTGACCGCCGCGATTCCCCACTTCGCATTTACCATGACTCACCCTTCAGCTTCACCAGCTTGTCCCCCGCACCTCGTGGCCGGGGGCCTGTTTCAGCAGACCGCGGTAGGCGTCGCGGGCGGTCGAGCCGTGGTTGACCACGGCGTCGACCTCGCGTGCGATCGGCAGCTCGACGCCCGCCCTGTCCGCGAGCCGCATGACGACGCTAGCGCTGCGCACCCCCTCGGCCACCTGTTTCATCCCAGCCATAGCCTGACTGATCGTCTGCCCCCGGCCGAGCGCCTCGCCGACACGCCGGTTACGGCTGAGCGGACTCGTGCAGGTCACGATGAGGTCTCCGGTGCCCGCCAGACCATAGAACGTGACGGGTTCGCCGCCCAGCGCCTCGCCGAGCAGCGTCATCTCCCGCACCGCCCGGGTGATCACCATCGCCTTGGTGTTGTGGCCGGCTCCGGCGCCGTCGCCCATGCCCGCGGCGATGGCGAAGACGTTCTTCAGCGGCCCGCACAGTTCGACCCCGATGACATCGGTGGTGGAGTAGACCCGGAAGCGGGACGTGCGGAACAGGTCGGCCAGCTGAGCGGCGGTGTTCACGTCCGGCATCGCGAGTGTCGCCGCGGCCGCGTAGCCGTCGAGGATCTCCTTCGCGATGTTCGGCCCGGCGAGCACACCTGCGGGGTGCCCGGGCAGGACATCGGCGACGATCTCGGTCATCCGCCGGTCGGTTTCCTGCTCAAGCCCCTTGACCAGGCTGACCACCGGCACCCACGGCCGCGCGTACGGCGCGGCCTGCTCCAGGATCGAGCTGAACCCGTGCGAGGGCACCCCCATCACGATCGTGTCCGCGTCGGACACCGCCTCTTCCAGCGAGCTCGTCGCGTGCAGCTCGTCGGGGAGGACGGCGTCGCCGGTGTAGCGGCTGTTGCGCCGGTTCTTCTCGATGTCGTTCACCACGTCGGACGACCGGGCCCAGATCGTGGTCGTCGCGCTCCGGGACAGGATCGCGGCCACCGTGGTACCCCAGGAACCGGCGCCGACGACGGCGATCCGCGGCGCTCTGCGGCGTACGTATCCCACGTCAGCCTCCGACCCCGTCGGAAACGACCCCGTCGGGAACGCTCCGCAGCGATGCCTGCGGCCCGGGCACCACCCCGTTGGGAACGCTCCGCAGCGATGCCTGCGGCCCGGGCGGCACCACCGCGGACGTCGTGCCCAACGTCGCGATCTCCTGCACGGCGTGCAGGACGCGGTCGAGCTGGACCGCGAGCGCGCGCCGTCGGGCCACCAGCTCGTGCGGGTCCGCGCCGGGCTCGAGCAGACCGCGGTGGCGGGCCATCTTCAGCGCGGTGCGGAACATCTCCGCGGACACCGACTCCTCGCTCGCCACCCGGCGCTGCATCGCCCACTGCCTGCCAAGGTCCAGACAGTCGGCGAAGAACCGGTCCTCGTCGAGATCGGCATCGTCGTCGGCGAGCACCAGTTGCTCGGCGACCACCCGGTAGGCGTCGATGAACGGCCGCAGGACCAGATGCGCCACCAGCGGCGCCGCGTCGCGCAGCCACCGCTCGGCGTCGGCCGGGCCGACCTCGCTCGGGCGCGTCCCGCCCGCCATGATCTCTACTTCGCTCCACAGCTCCTCGGCGAACTCCGCGCGCGCGGCGAAGAAGAAGTCGAACTTGAGCAGCTCCCGCAGCTCCAGCGCCTCCTCCCAGGCCCCCCGCAGCGTGCCACCGCCGTGCCGGGCGATGGAGAGCAGCGCCAGCTCGGCGATGGCCCGCACGAGCAGCACGTGCACGGCGCTGTTGCGGTACACCGCGGCCACCAGATGCTGGTCGGCGGCCATGCCCCACACCGTCTCCGGCCCGCCGGCGAAGCAGGTCAGCACACCCGAGTTGACGAGGTCCTGCAGCGTGCGCCGCACCGTCGAACGGTCGGTCAGGTCGGACGCGGCGGCAACCGGCCACCCCCGCCTGCTCAGGTACCGGGCGAGCGGAGCCACCGTCGCGCAGACCTCGTCGAGCGTCAGCGCCCGGTCGGCACCCAGCATGGCGACACAGACGGCCGCGGTCGCGGTCACCGGCGTGGTGCGGTTGATGCGGTGGCACACCTCCAGCGCGACCCGCTCGACGAGCTGCCCGTCCTCCACCCCGTCGGCGCGGTAGGCCTGAAGCCGTTCACGCAGCGGGATCGGCGTGCCGAAGTCGATGTGGATGCCGCCGAGCCGTGTCTTCAGACCGCGCGCATACCCGATCAGCCAGCGCAGGTCCTCCGGCTGCTTGGCAGTGCCGCGTGCCTCCTGGGCCATCCGCGCCACCTCGTGGAACGGCAGCTGGTCGTAGAGGATGGAGACCGGCACGATGAGCGCGTCCGCCAGCTCGGACGACTCCAGGGCGTCGCTGACATAGCGCAGGAGGCCGTGGCGTGGGGGACGCAGCTTTCCGGTCCGTGTCCGTCCACCCTCGATCGACCACATCAGGTTGACCCCCGCGGCCACCATGTGTCCGACGTAGGAGCGCAGGGCGAGCCGGTAGACGGGGATGTCCGTCGTGGCTCGCCGGACGTGGACCATACCGATCCGGCGGGCGATCGTGCCGAGCGGGAAGAAGTTCAGGTTGGCGCCCGCCAGGCCGTAGGGGGGGTCGAGGCGGGCGCGCACTAACAGCGGAGGCAGGGCGAACTCGTCCAGGTACGACCGGTGCGAGATGAGGAAGATCAACGAGTGGCGCCGGTCCAGCCTGCGCAGTTCGGCGAGCGCGTTGTCGTCGGCGAGGATGTCGTACCCACGTACCATCCAGCGCGCGAAACGCTCCCACGTACCGGCGACCACCGGGTCGTGCACCGCGGACATCTCGCGCAGGTAACCGGCCGCCTCCGCGCGCACGGCCTGCTCGTCCTTGCCGAGCCGCTTGGCCAGGCCGTCGAGCGCGCTGAGGAACCCCGGGCTGGTGAGCAGCGCGGTGACCACGGGAGGGTCGCCCGCCCGTGGGTCGCTGAGGCTCGCCCGGCCGGGCCGGGCGACCAGGTCGCGGGCCGTCTCGATGGCGTGGATCATCGCGGGCTCCCGGTTATGTCCTCGGCAGGCTCCGCGCTGGCGGTGCCCGGCCAGTGATCCAACGTGTCGACGTAGAGGTCATGCACATGGGTGGCCGCCGCGTCGATGTCGGTACGGGTCCAGCCCTCGGTGGGGATCGGGGGCAGGACAGCCACCTCGATCCGGCCCTCCCGAGCCGTCCGGGCGTTACGCCACATGATCTCTCCTGCGTTGCGGATGACGATCGGCACGATCGGCACCCCGGCGGCGGTGGCCAGGTGGAAGGCGCCCTTCTTGAACGGGCCCACCCGCGGGGTGAACGACCGGGTGCCCTCCGGGGCGATGACCACCGACGTGCCGGAGCGCAGCATCTCGACCGCCGGTTCCAGCGCCGAGATCGCCTTCGTCGAGTTCCCCCGGTCCACGAACGCGACCCCGGCCAGGCCGAACAGGGTGCCCACCACCGGCATCCGCCGCACCTCCGCCTTCGCCACCGCGGTGAACCCCCGTCGCAGCACGCGGGAGGTGACCACGAAGTCGACCAGCGTGCTCTGGTGGTTGATGAGGAACACCGCCGGACGGTGCGACCACGCGTTGTGCTCGCCGACGACATCGACGCGGATGTTCCCCACCGCGGACGCGACATCCCCGAACAGCGACGTCATCAGGTCGACGCCGTAGCGCCGGTCGCGGGTGAGCACCCCCGCGACGATCCCGGCCCCCGCCGTGGCGAACAGGGTGCCGAACATGGCCGCGGTCCGTACGGCGGGCAGCGGGTCGAGCTGGTTGTGCCTGCGGGTGAACTCCAGTGCGGGCCATTCCCGCTGTCGCGCCTCGGTGGCCAGCATCGGCTGCGGGTTCACCGGGTGCGGATACCCGACCGCGCCGAGAAAGGGCACGTCCTCGTCGCCGTTGGCGTACGCGTGGCTGACCGTGAGGTCGATGCCGTGCCCGGCGGCGAACGCGGTCACCGCGGCGAGCTTCCCGTCGCCCCACAGGGCGCGGCCGGCGACATGCCCGGTGACGACGCCGCCCTCCTGCTCCAGTTCGGTGCACAGGACGTGCTCGACTCCCAGCTCGTCAGCCATCGGCTGGACCTGCAGACGGGTCGCCGACGTGGCAATCACCACGGTGTGGCCCTGGTTGACATGCGTCCGGACCAGTCGCCAGGCGCTGTGGAACAGTGAACCGGCGATCTCGCTCGCGAACAGCTCCCGGCCGAGGGCGAGCAGTTCCTCCTCGGTGCGTCCGGCCCAGCCGCGCAGACCGGTCTCCAACAGCGAGGTGAAGCCTGCCTCGTCCAGTGGCCCGCGCACGGCGGCCAGTGCGATCCGCAGCAGCTCGTCCGGCCCGACCTCGAAGCTGCGCAACCGCCGGGCGTAGAGTGCCCGCGCGGAATAGCCCTCGATGAGGGTCCCGTCGAAGTCGAAGAACGCACCTACGTGCGGGCCCTTCGGACCGCGACGGATCGCCTCCGTCAGCTCGTCGACCGCGGCGGTCATCGCCCGTAGCCGAGCGCCGGGCCGGGGCGGCCGTCGTCGGGGTGTGAACTCTTGCGGATGACATAATGAATCATCGATGCCGTCCTGGATTGGGCGCGGTTCAACGTCTGCGTGGCCCGGCCGCGGAGTGGATCGCGCACACGCACTTCGTTCATGTCTTACAACGGTTCTTACAGCGGCCAGAACGAAATGGCAATGCTGTGTCCAGTTTTAGTGGCAGACGCCCCAGGGCTTTGTTTGTCAAGTGATTCACTGTTGATCTTGAGTGTGGTGTGGCTGGGTGGCGTGTTCGTCATGGGGTGCACAAATTTGATCCGTTTGGTCCGTGTTCTGATGCTTTGGAGTGGCTATCCCGGGAGGGAGTTCGGATGTCGGGATCACAACCATCACACATGGATCACAATCGACGCACACGTCCGAATTCCGCCGGCGGATGGCGGGCCTACCCGGATCGGCTGCGCCGTCGCCGCGACGATCACCGCGACACGCGTCACGCCTCGGACGGCCCACGGCACGCCCCGGACGGCCCGCTTGCGGCCGCAAGCGGCTGCAAGCAGGCCACTCGGCGGACGAGGAGGGTTGGGCCGTAGGGGTCCACCGGCATCGACGGGCCGGCCCTGCTCCGGGCCCGTGGCGCTTGTCCGCTGCCTGGCCTGGTTGGCCGTGATCGCGCCGAACCGGCGCCGAACCGGGTCCGAGCTGGGTCCGGGCCGCGGACGTCTTCTACGTCCCCACCGCCGAGCGGAAGAGCCACCGGGTCACCGGCGCGCCGGGTATGGCCCCGGCGGCACCGCTGCCCGCCCCGTGCGGGGCGTATACCACTCCGACCGGGGCCGCCGGCATCTTTGGGAATTCGTTGCGCTGTGTGTGGCGCATGGTGTGTGCCGTTCCGTCGGAACGGTTGGGGCCGCTACGACAATGCGGTCGCCGGCCGTTCTTCGTCGCTCTGGAATGCGAGCTTCCCGATCGCATCCGTTTCGCCACCCACACGGAGACCCGTACCGCCCTGTTCGACATCGTCGAGGAGTGTTGCAACCGGTGGCGTCGCCATTCGGCCAATGGATACCCCAGGCCTCACAAGCCCTCACGACCATGAAAACCGCTACCGCAGGTACGCTGAGATCAGACAGTCGTCAAAGCCCGGCGGCGGGAACCGGGCGGGTGGCTTCAGCCGGGGTGATGGCTCCCGACCTGGTGCTCGGGAGCCATCGGGCGCAGCGCTGGTTCCCTGCCGGCGCACCGGCCGCGGGCGTGCGGGCAGCGGTGGACGGCCAGCTTCTCGGCGACAGAACGGTGGGGTCCAGGACGGTGGGGGTCCAGAGGCGATGTCGGATCCTGGAAGATCATCTGTATTCGGGAGTGGATCCGGCCCGGCCGCCGGGTCGGATCCACTCCGCGTCGAATGGCTGTCCGTCACCTCGTGTGGAAATTGGACATGTTGGCAGAAAATCCGGAAAGTAACGGCGTCAATAGTGAAGGGTTGCGAATCGTCGTCCGGATGTGGCGGCCGTCACATTTGATACGCCACTGATCGGGTGCAACCGGGCTTCCCGCCCATGGCCGTGCCGACAACTGTCCGATGGCCCGATGGCCCGATGGCCCGATGGCCCGATGGCCCGCCGGCTGTCCGCCCGGCTGGCTGGGGGAGTCCTCCGCCGTGTCGTGTGGCGGGGACTCCCTCGTCGCTAACATGTTTTCTATCTGTACAATAATTTGTACTTATAAGTACATTTTTCGATACGAAATCGAGGTGTTCGTGGCTCAGGAACAGGCGACCGTCTGGATCCCGCGCCGCTGCGGCTGATCGGCGTGCTTCCGCTTCCGGGTGAACCAGGGCTTCGGGGACGGCGGGCAGCCGGGCTCCGTCGTCCACCGGTTGGCGGCTGGAATGATCGCCAGCGGACCGCTGGCTGGTCTGGCTGGCCCGGCCGACTTTTTCTGGCCGGCCGGTGACCCGTACCCGTGAGAAGGCCACGCTGCTCGCGACGTTGTACGGCAGGGCGCTCGACGCCGAGTCGCCCCGCTCCATCCTGCACGACACGATGGCGCTGGAAACCGTCAGACGGATCGATTTCGACTTCACCAGGACCGGGCTGCGGCGCGGTGAGCAGGCCGCCGTTGCGCTCCGGGCCAGGCACTTCGACAGGTGGACCCGCGAGTTCCTCGCCGCGCATCCGAAGAGCACCGTGCGGGAGTGTCTCGTGATCAGT
>NZ_JWIO01000065.1:9880-19212 GCF_001017755.1 Protofrankia coriariae | reverse complement strand
TTTGACTTGACATCTACCGCTCCGCCAGTTCGAAGTCGTGACGCGCCCGGGCGGCTGCGGCGGACTGGATGGCATAGGCGAACGCTCGCCGAGGCTCGCCCGCGGCGTCGAAATGGTAGGCGAGATCGAACGCCCGTCCGGGCTCGCGGAGCTCGATCTCCTCGGCTGCCCGCCGATGTAGCTCTGTGAGCTCGATCGGGTCGAGACCGGCCAGGAGGCTCGCCCGCAGCCTGTCGTGCGCAAAACAGTACCTCCCTTCGGGGCCGGCCCATGCCAGATTGCGATCAATGGCCTGTCTGATCGCTTCGGCTGCTTCGTCCTGCCGTTGCCCGACGAGCCGGGCGGCAAGCTCCAGGTCGAACTCACGCCCCAGCACGGCTCCCGCGTCGAGTAGTCGGCGCGTCGCCTCCGCCAGGAGCGCAAAGCGTCGCGCGAGAAATCCCGCGGTCTCGCGCGAGGCCTGCCAGCCGCCCGGGACCGGATTGAACCGCCACCCGTGAGTGCTCGGTGTCAGGGCATTCACCTCGACCAGCCCGCGGAGCACCGCCGAGATCATCAGCGGGTTTCCACGCGACAGTTCGACCACGACCTCTGTGGCGTCCGCCGGCACCCTGCCGGCCATCGACTCGACGACCTGACCGATCTGGCACGGGTTCAGGGGCGGAAGGTGCAGGCACTCGATCCCCGGGACCTCCGTCAGCCGCTGGTGTGGTCCGGGCTCCTCTGGTCTGATCGCCGCCACCACGAGCACGTGCCGCTGCGGGAGCCCGTCTCCCACGTTGTGGTTCGCCCATGCCTCCAGCAGCCGCAGCGTCAGTTCGTCAGCCCACTGGCAGTCGTCGACCACGACGACGGCCGGGCGTGCCGCGGTGCCCAGTGCGTCCAACAGCGAGACGAGCGCTGCCACGAGATGGGCCCGCGCGAGCGATTCCGGTATCCGAGTTCCCACGCCGGTGCCACCGAGGACGTCACCCAGTTCCGGAAGCGCGTCACACAGCGGACCAGCCGCATCCGCCAGCCGTTCGGCCAGGTCGGCTCCGAACCCGGGCTCGGCGCTCACCTGCTTGAGCAGGTCACTGACGATACCGGCGAGCATGTGCAGCGGCTGCTGGGCGGAGCGTTCTATTCCCCGCCCACGGAAGACCCGGGCGCCCCCGGCGGCCGCGCGTTGACAGAACTCGTCGAGTACCCGTGTCTTGCCGCCACCTGAGCTGGCCTGAACGACCACCGTGGCGGCGCCGCCGCGACGAGCCTTCGCCAGCCACTGGTGCAGTGTCTCCAGCTCGCTCTCCCGCCCGGTGAGCGGAGGCTCGGTCAGGCTCTCCCGCGCGTCATGAGCCCCGACCGGGATGCCCGGCTCCGCGATTCCCCTGCGCAGGGCGTTGTCCAACTGATCGACATCCGCCAGAGCGGCCCACGCCGAGCGATAGCGATCATCGGGATCCTTGCGCAGGAGCCTGCGCAGAATCTCTTCCAGCGCCTGCGGTATCGAGACGCCCAGCGTGCGCAGCGACGGTACGGCGGTCGACAGCTGCTGACGAAGAACTTCGCGGACGTCGCTCCCGTCGAACGGAGGGTGTCCCACCAGGCATTCAAAGAGGACGATACCGGTCGAATACAGATCCGACCGGCAGTCGACGGGTCTGTCCAGAATGCCAGCCAGTTCGGGCGCCATGTAGCGGGACGAGGACGCGGGATCGTTGAGCGACCCCGGGGTCGGGAAGATGCTCGACACCAGACCGAAGTCGACCAGTGTCGCCACCCGCACGGGGGAACCATCGTCGACCACTATGTTGGCGGGTCTGACGTCGCGGTGAACCAGGCCGTGATCATGGAATCGAGCCAGCGAGCGCAGTACCTGGCGAGCGACGGTAAGGCAGTCGAGGACGCCCATGGTGTCGACGGTCAGTCGCTGTTGCAGCGAGATCCCGTCGACGTACGGCCTGACCAGATAGACGTGCCCGGTATCCTCGAGCGTATCGACCACGGTGGCGATGCCAGGCTCTCCCAGGCGTCTGATCAGTGATATCTCGTGCGTCAGACGACGCCGGTTCTCGACCGGCAACGGCCCGAGTTCAACGGACCTGACAACCACCTGGACGCCCGTCCGGCGGTCAGACGCCAGCAGTGTCTCCGCTCCGGCGCAACGCTTGAGTACCCGCACGACGTCGTACCGGGCCAACAGTCCTGGGCCGGCTGGCGTGTCACTCATGGCGGCTCACCCCGATCCGCGCCGATCCGGACGTCCATGTTGTTTTCTCGCGACTGCGAACTCTGGTTCTCCGTATTTGTTCGAAATGTTTTTGCTACTTCGTTTCCCGGCCTTCGCGGGTAGGGGTCAAATACGGTCGCAGCTGAAAAAACAATTGGTTGTTTTTAGCATAGTGGCGTAGGATACGCCATGTCAACCACGTACCCTGACGGTCGCGGGATCTCGGACCGGGGATGCGGGTGTCCCGGCCCGGTCCGCTGTCGACAAAAACCTGGCAGACACGATCCGATGAGGCGTCAGAAGGTGAATTTGTGACCGAGGACAGGACATGACGGGGATGGGGATGGGACGTGGTGCGGGTGCCGGATGCTGCCTGGGCCGGGTCACGGTCTACCTTCGGAGCGCGGAACGTCGACCGTGTGCACGTACAGCTCCCCTTCCTTGGCCGCCTTTCGCTCGTGCTCGGCAAAGCTCGGCGCGGTGCAGATCAGCAGGGTTCGGCCGTCTTCGCCGCCCAGGGTGCAGGAGTACAGGCCGAGGCCGTGGGGCGCGCGGACCTCGTCGACGACCTTTCCGCCGGGCGCGACTCGGCAGGCGCGCCCGTTGAGTGCGTCAGCCACCCAGATGTGCCCCTCGGCGTCGAGCACACAGCCGTCCGGAGCGAAGTCGGTCCGCACGATGGTCTCGATCGACTCGTAGGAGGGCTCCGTGCCCACCTGGCCCCATACTCGCCGGTCCCGGAGGCTGCCGTCCTGGTCGATGGTGAAGGCGGTGAATCGCCCGCCGAAAGTTTCGGCCACGATCAACGTGTCGTTCTCCGGCGTGACCACCATCCCGTTGGGGAATCGGAGGTCCTGGGCCGCGACGTGCACTGATCCGTCCGGATCGACGCGGAGGATGTCACCGGGCTCCGGCGTCGCCCCGGCGAACAGGTCGAAGCCGAAGGTGCCGACGTATGCCCGGCCGAACCTGTCCACAACCATGTCGTTGATGTACTGGGGAGACAGCGCGGACAGGTCCGCATGCTCCGACACCACTCCGGCCGGCGACAGGCGCAGAATTCGGCGGTCTGTCATCGAAGCGACGAGCAGCGAGCCGTCCGGGAGCCAGCCCGAGCCGGACGGCTGGTTCGGCACGGTCGCGACGTGCTCGGCCCGCCCGTCGACGCTGACCCGCAGCACCTCGTGGGCATACAGGTCGGACACGTACCACGACCCGTCGTGCCAGCGGAGCCCTTCGAAGAACAAACCGCCCTCGAGCAGCTTCTCCATGACAGTCACCTCAAATCCTTGGTGTAAGTGTTATTTCCGGGACGGGATCGAGACGCTGATCGTCTTCAGCTCGCTGTAGTGGTCGAGACCGATCTGGCCGTTGGCACGGCCCACACCGCTCTGCTTCGTCCCGCCGAACGGCACCTCCGGCGACACGAGACCGTGCCGGTTCACCCAGACGGAGCCCGCGTCGAGCGACGCCGCGACCCGCTCTCCCCGTTCCACGTCCGACGTCCACACCGAGCCGCCCAGGCCGAAGTCGGTGTCGTTGGCCGTCGCGACGGCCTCGTCCACCTCGGAGAAGGGCAGCACCGGCAGCACCGGGCCGAACTGCTCCTCGGCGACCAACGCTGTCTCGGGACCCACCGCGGTCACCACTGTCGGGCGGTAGAAGTAGCCGGGTCCCTCCACCACCCGGCCGCCGGCGGCGACGCAACCACCAGCGGCCACCGCGTCCTCGGTCAGTGCCCGTACCCGGTCGAACTGCGCGCGGTTCGAGAGCGGTCCCATCGTCACCTCGGGGTCGAACGGATCACCGGTCACAACGGAGTCCGCGATCGTGGCAAGCTCCTCGACGAACGGCTCGAACACGTCCTGGTGGACGTAGAGCCTCTTGATCGCGGCGCACACCTGTCCGGCCCGGTAGAAGGCGCCCTGGAAGACCCTGGCGGCGACCTTCGGGATGTCGACGTCCGGTAACACGACCGCGGCGTCGTTGCCCCCCAGCTCCAGCGAGAGCCGCTTGAGCCGGGGCGCCGCGGCAGCCATGATCGCTCTGCCGGTCTGGATGCTGCCGGTAAAGGAGATCATTCCGATGGCCGGGTGAGTCACGAGCGACTCGCCCAGCCGGTCGTCGCCGGGGAGCACGCTCAGCACACCCGAGGGGATGTGGTCGGCCAGCAGCGACGCCAACAGCACGGTTGTCAGCGGCGCCAACGGTGAGGGCTTCACGATCACGGTGTTGCCGGCGGCGAACGCTGTGCTGATCTTCTCTGCGCAGATCAGCAGTGGTGCGTTCCACGGGATCACGGCACCGACGATGCCGATCGGCGCGCGGTGGACGCGCACCCGTTGACGCGCGTCGTCGTGCACCAGGTCGACGGCGGGCGGGGTTGCCGCGCGGTAGCTGGCGAACGCGGCGGCGCCGGCTGCCTCGAGTGTGGTGTCCCGGACCGGTACGCCGGTCTCCAGACTGATCGTCCGGGCCAGCAGGTCGCGGTTCTCGGTGATCACCCGGGCGATGTTCTCGAGGGTCTCCCGTCGCAGGGCCGGGTCCCGACTCCAGGTGGTGCCGGCCTTCCGGGCCGCGGCAACGGCCGCCTCGAGCAGGTCGACGGAGCCGGCCGGGCAGTCCGCGGCCCGCTCGCCGGTCGCCGGGTTGACCACCGGGATGGTCTCGTCGATGGGCACCGGTCGGCCGTCCACCCACAGCGTGGGTACGTCCACAGTGGTCACTGATCGGCTCCTTCGGGGTGTGCACGGGGTGTGGGCGCGCCCGCGGCGGGCGGGAACACCGCCTGCCAGGCCTGGCGCCTGCGGGCATGGTCGCCCAGACAGGAGTAGAAGCGCCTGAGCAGGTATCTCGCCGCCATCCGTCCCGGTTCGGAGGTGCTCGGGTCGGACGCGTAGCGCTGGACGGCGACCAGCCGCGCGGAGCTCAGGGCTCTGGTGTCCCGCCACAGCTCACCGACCTCGGTCAGGTTCAGACTGGCCGACGCGACGACGCGAGCGGCCAGCTCGGTGCACCCGTCGGTGGTGTCCGCGAGCTCCAGCAGCCGTCCGATCCGCTCGCAGTACGCGATGAGGTCCCAGGTCTCGGCAATCAGCAGCAGGTGCCGGTCGTTGAGCTCGATCTCGGCCGTCTCGAGCAGTTTCACCGCCGCGCGCAGCTCACCGGCCAGCTCGCCGGGCACCTCGGGAACGATCTTCGCGGTGAGAAACGCGCGGATGCCGGACAGCGTCGAGAGAGCGTCGAGCGTCATGACGGTTGCGCCTCGTGCAGGGCGGCCTGCAGCAGTTCCGCGAGCTGCGCCTCGATGTGGTAAAGACCGCGGCCCATCAGCCGCAGCGTGGGGCTGGCCAGCGGTCCGCCGCGCGTGACGCCGGTCAGGAAGATGGCCGCCAGCTTGACCAGCGCGAAGATCCGCCAGGACAGCAGGGCCTCGGGGTCGACCGCGTTGCCGGTCTCCTCCTGGTAGGTGGCCAGGTACTCCTGGGCCGACAACAGGCCGCCCACCAGATCCCACCGGGTGGTCCACAGCATCGTCCAGGCGATGTCCTCGAGCGGATCGCCGAGGTGTGCCAGTTCCCAGTCCAGCACGGTGACGTTGCCGTCGGCGCCGAGCAGGAGGTTGTTCGTCTTGAAGTCGCCGTGCACGAGACACCGCCGCGACGTTCTCGGGGGGCGGTCGCGCAGCAGCTCCGTCGCCGCCCGTAGCAGCGGGCCGGGGTCGACGCTCGAGGCGTCGATCTCCCGGGCCCACCTCTCGATCTCGTGGAGCGTGCCCCGCGCGGACCTGGCCAGCGGCGGCGGACAGTCCTGCCAGTCCAGCCGGTGCAGCCTCGCCTGCAGGCGCACCAGTTCCACGCCCAGGCGGTGCCGGTCGGTCTCGGGGTGGGCCGCCAGGTGCTTGCGGATGTCGGTCCCGTCCACCCGATCGATGATCATGAATGGCTGGGTCAGCGGTGAGTCCTCGGTGACGCACCACCGTGGCCGGGGCACCGGTACGGCGAGCCGGTCCAGCGTGGCGAGCAGGTCGAACTCCGTGCGCAGGTCGCCGTCCAGCATGCCCCGCTCGATGCTCCTGCGCAGCACGAGCTTGTGGAGCTCCTGGCGCTCACCGTCCCGGAGGTCGAACGCCCAGGTCTCGTGCGCCGTGCCGCCGGCGAGCCTGCGCAGGCCCGTCAGGTCGACCTGGCGGTCCAGCTGCGCGCCGAGGAACTCACGCAGCGACACCTCGAGCCCGGCTTCGTAGGACGAGGGACACCGGTGCGACACCGCCGTGCTCACGAGTACAGCCCGTAGCGTGGGAAGTCCCCGTACACCTGGGTCTCGAACGTGCCGTATCCCACCTCGCCGGTGCTCGCCTCCATCCTGCACAGCATGTGTGCCGGGCCGATTCCGATCGTCACCGCGGGGTCGGTGAGGTCGAAGGACACCGAGTCGACCCAGTTGTGGCCCCGGTACGCACCGTGGCGCCACGGGTCCGGGCCGCCGTAGCCGGTGCCGGCCCGCAGGTAGGCGCCGGGGTGGAGCGGGGTGAGGGCAACCGTGGTCCGGCTCCCGTCCACGTCGCGGAAGGACACGGACCCCCCGAGCAGCTCACGGGTGCCCGGGTCGAACTTCAGCTCGTGCTCTGGCACACCGAGCTCGAGCGCCTCGCCCCCGTCGGCCAGCGACGGCGCCTGCCGCACGGTCTCGATCTCGCGCCGGCCGTCGGCGTGTTCGGAAAGGCTGAAGTGGACGGTCCGGCCCTCGAACTGCATGGGTGACCAGATCCACAGCGGCGGTCGGTCCCGGCCCAGCCTGCGCGCCTGCGCGAGACCGGCCGGTTCCCGCTCCATGCCCATGGAGCGCACACCCCACGACCGGTCCCGGGCACCCCACCAGGTGTCCGGGCCGACCTCGAGACGTGAGCCGTCGACCGTGAGGAACCCGTTCCAGGTGCCTGTCTGGATCAGGCGCGTACCCTGCTCCACGACCCGGCCGAGCAGGCGGCTGAACAGGGGCGGCTCCTCGACAGGGGCCGCCACGGCCTGCCACTCCAGATCGAGTTCGACGGTCTGGCCGCGGGGTTCGCCGCGAAACCTCAGGCGACGCAGCCCCTCGATGACCTCAAGGGTGAACGGACCGACCGCCGACGTGTCGAGCCGGTCGGTGCCGAGTTCCCGGGACGCGCGGGTGGTGTACTGGGTGGTCCTCGTGGCGACCGAGGCAAAGGCGTCGATCACCCCCAGGTTGGGGTACGCGCCCATGCCCAGGAGAAAGAACGTGCTGCCGTCCCGCGAGTGGCCGGTCAGGAAATGCCGATCGTAGAACCGCCGGTCGCTGGTACCGACGAACCGCACGGGATCCGGGGTCTGGTGGATCAGGAAATCGTCAGCCGGGCCAATCATCGTTGAACTCCTGACCTGCGTCTGGTGGACCGTCGACGCTCGCCGGTGAGCAGCATGCAGTTCGCCGGTATTCCGCCGCCGCAGGTGACGACGGCGACTTGCGCCCCCGCGACCTGACGAGGACCGGCATCCCCCCGCAGCTGAACCACCGCCTCGTACAGCTGCCCGTAGCCATTGCTCCGGCCGGACGAGAGCTGCCCGCCGTGCGGGTTCACCGGCAGGTCGCCGTCCGGCCCGATCCGGGTACCGCTCGACACGAAGTCACCCGCCTCTCCCGGCCCGCAGAAACCGAGCGCCTCGATCCAGGAGAGGACGTTGAAGGTGAACCCGTCGTAGAGATTCGCCAGGTCGACGTCCTCGCGGGACACGCCGCTGCGGCTCCACAGATGAGCGGCCGGGCCGAAGACGTTCAGCTGGTGTGTCAACGTTCCCTGGTCCCAGGACTGGACCTCGGTGAGCCGGGTTCCGACCGCGTCGACCCGAACCGCTGGTCGACGCAGGTCCGCCACCGTGTCCGCCGCGGAGACAACCACCGCGTAGGCGGCGTCGCACGGCACGTCGCAGTCGAAGATCCCGAACGGTGTCGATATCGTCCGGCCGGCGAAATAGGCATCCGCGTCCAGCGGGTCGGCGTACAGCGCGTCCGGGTTGCGCCGCGCGTGCCGGCGCGACGCCACCGCCACCCAGCACAGCGCTTCCCGGCCGACCCCGTAGCGGGTGAGGTACTGGGACGCGGCCAGCGCCACCCAGTTGGCCGGGGACACCGCGCCGAACGGCTCCTGCCACTGGGCCTCGCCGTGGACCCGGCCCCCGGCGGCCGGCGGGTACAGGCCGGGGCGCTGCCGGGTCCCGACCGAGGACCAGCACAGCACGTGCCTGCACAGCCCGGCCGCGACCGCGAGCATGGCCTCGATCACCGCACCGGTCTGCCCCGGCACCTCGTGCGCGCCGCTGTACCAGGCCGGATCGATCGAAAGAGCCCGCCCGACCGTCGCCGTTGCCGTGTCGGCGCTGCCCGGCCCGCCGAAGGCACCCGGATAGGTGCACAGCCCGTCGATCTCGGCCGCCGACAGCCCCGCGTCGTCGATAGCGGCGCGGCAGGCGGCCAGTACCAGTTCCGGCCCGGACTGTGAAAGGCGCCTTCCGCACGGGGACCGCCCGATTCCCGACAGCACCGCCCGGTGCTCGAAGCGCCGGCTCGACCGCGGCGGCGCGACGANCTCGACCGCGGCGGCGCGACGAGCCGCTCCGGCTCCGGGACCCGGCCGTCCCGTGTCGCACCACCGGTCGGGGCGAAGATCGGCAGCCACACGTCCTCGACCTGTCGGAACAGCGCTCGGACGGGCATGCCGACATGGACGGCGGAATGCCCGCAGCCGACGATGTTCGTCGTGAGCCGTACCCGTGGGTCCTCGGCAAGTGCCACGACCGCGATGACGTACGGCGCCAGGAGCTGCGGGGTCCACCGCTGGTGGTTGACGGTGTAGGCGACCACCGTTGCCTCACCGGACACCGGGACGCTGTCGATCTCGGTGTCACCGCATGCCGGACACAGCTCGTGGGACGGGTGCAGAAGCCGTGAGCACGTCACGCACCAGCCTGCTCGTAGCCGTCCGTCCGCGCCCGAGGTCCAGAACGCTCCCGAGAGCCCGTCGAGCGCGGGGAGCCTGCCGGAGCGCTCGGCCGGGATCACGTCGGGCAGCGCGCAGGTCACGGCCGGCTCCCGCCGGCGG
>NZ_JWIO01000065.1:8165-9874 GCF_001017755.1 Protofrankia coriariae | reverse complement strand
GGCCGGCTCCCGCCGGCGGTGACCCAGAGCTCCCGGAGCCCGCGGGTGAGGAACACCGGCTGCCAGGTCAGCTCGCGGTCGGCAAGCCGCAGGCCGGGCAGCGCCCGCACGACGATCGGGAGCGCGGTCGAGGCCTCCAGCCGGGCCAGCGCGGCACCCAGGCAGAAATGGGCGCCGAAACCGAAAGCGACGTGCGGTTTCGCCGACGTGCGGTCGAGGCGCAGCACGTCGGGACTGTCGAACACGGCCGGGTCGTGGTTCGCCGACGCGAGCAGCATGAACACGCGTTGCCCCCGGCGCATCCGCGCGCCCTCGAAGTCGGCGTCCTCGGCGAGAACGCGGACGACCGCCTTGCCGGGGCCGTCGTACCTGAGGAACTCCTCGACGGCGCCCCGGACCGGGACCCGGCCCTCGCGGAACACCCGCATCTGGTCCGGATGCCGTATCAGCGCCAGTATCGAGTTCGCGATGAGGTTCGCGGTGGTCTCGTGGCCGCCGAACAGCAGCAGGGTGCACGTCGCGATCAGCTCGGCCTCGGACAGGCTGTCGTCGGCTTCCCGCGCTCGGATCAGGGCTGTGATGAGGTTTGCCGCGGGATGTTTCGTATAGTGCCGGAGAAGATCGCGGAAGAACGCGATCAGCTCGTCCATGGCATGGGCGGATCGCCGATACCGGTCAGGATCGTCGAGACCCGCCGACACCAGCGTCCCGATGTCGTCGGACCACTCCTTGAACCGGTCGCGGTCGGCCACCGGCACACCGAGCATTTCGGCGATGACCATTGCCGGGAGCGGATAGGCGAAATTCTCGATCAGATCGAACTCACCGCTGAGGTCGATGTTCGTCAGCAGCTCGTTCGACAGGCTCCGGACGCGTTCCGCCATCTGCGCAACCGACCTCTGGGTGAACGCCCGGCGCACGAGCGCCCGCAGGCGCAGGTGGTTGGGCTCGTCCTGGAACACCATCCAGTTCCGCAGGACGATGAAGGCCTGCCGAACCAACGGGTCCGTGTCCGGGCCACTGAGCTTGTACTCGATGAACGGCGCGATGCGGTCCGAGGAGAAACGGGCGTCCCGCAAGCCCTTCGACACCACATCGTGGCTGGTCAGCAGCCACGACCTGTAACGGGGATCCCACAGCACCGGATGTTCGTCCCGGACCCGCGCGAAGTACCGGTAGGGGTCGCGGATCGCCTCGGGACTGAGAATGTTCACGTCATCTGTCACGTCATCTGTCACTTCATCTGGTGGGGTGCTCACGCGGTTCTCCCTGTCGGCTGTTCGGGCGCTCGTCGATCACCCGCCGGGACTTCAATGTCGCCCGCTCGAACGTTCCATGATCGAAAAGGGTGACCGGAATCCGAATGAGACAGCGGTGCCTGAGCTCCTCCTCCGTGCGCCTCCTCAGCCGGGCACGGTCCTCCTCTCCGCCGGAATGGGCCGGGGCGACCTCGGCCTCCACGGCGATCTCGTCCAGGTTGCCCTGCCGGGTGACCCTGATCCGGAACTCCGGGCCGAGCCCGTCGACGCCGCGCAGGGCGTGCTCGATACCCGACGGGAAGATGTTGGCGCCGCGAATCACCAGCATGTCGTCCGCCCTGCCCAGCAGTCCCCGCGGCAGCCGGGGGTAGGTCCGGCCACAGGGACAGGGCTCCCTGGTCAGATAGCTGCGGTCGTTCGAGGCGAACCTGATCATCGGCTGGGAGGCCC
>NZ_JWIO01000065.1:7187-8154 GCF_001017755.1 Protofrankia coriariae | reverse complement strand
TCGGCTGGGAGGCCCGCCACAGATGCGTGTAGACGAGATTGCCGATCTCACCCTCCGGGACCGGGCTCGCCGGGTCGTCGGGGTGGACGATCTCCGTCCAGACCTCGTCGGTGTAGACGTGCATGCCGTTCATCTCGCGGCATTCGGCATTCGTCACGAACGGGAACATCTCGGACGAGGTCCCCGCGTCGCAGACCGTCTCCAGGCCCCAGGTCTCCAGCAGGAGCCGTCGCGTCGAGGGAATCGAACCACCCGGCTCCCCGCCGCTGAGGAACAGCCGCAGGGGCGAGGCGGCGGGGTCGTACCCCATCTCCCGCGCCACCTCGGCCATGTGCAGCATGTACGTCGGAGTGGCCTCGACCACCGTGCAGCCCATCCGGTCGATCATCTCGATGTGCCGGCGCGTGTCGGCGGCGCCCATCGGCAGCACGGTGGCTCCCACCGACTCGGCCGCGTACAACATCGCCCAGCCGCCGAAGAACATACCGAACGGAAAAGCGAAGTGAACCGTGTCGGTGGGCCGGACGCCCGACGCCCAGTGGGTCAGCGCGAAGATCTCACGGGCATGATCCCAGTCGCTTCGCGCGACGCCGTACATCGTGGGCACACCCGAGGTGCCGCTCGAGCCGTGAATCCGGTAGATGTCGTTGCGCGGTATGCCCAGATAGGAGCCGAACGGTGGATGCTCGGCCTGGTCGTCGACCAGCATCTTCTTGGTGATGACAGGGCACCGCTTGGTGAAGTCGTCGAAGCTGCGCACCTGGTCGGGGTGGAAACCGTGGGCATCCCAGTGGCGCCGATAGAACGGAAGCTCGTACGCACGTGCAAGCTGCCGGCGAAGCTGAACCAGGGTCGACGCGTCCCGGTCCGCGGGATCCCGCAGCTCACGTCCGGGGTTCCAATAGGGCGACGACACGTCTCGCACTTTGCTGGCCTCCCTCGTCAGAACTCGTCCGGCGGCCGCCAG
>NZ_JWIO01000065.1:0-7182 GCF_001017755.1 Protofrankia coriariae | reverse complement strand
ACTCGTCCGGCGGCCGCCAGCCGCGAACACAGGAAAAACCGTGCTGGCGGCCGCTCGCCGGCGCCGTACCATGAACCTCTGGTCAGGCCCGTGCGGACTCCGCGATCCTGTTGACCTCGGGAATGACTTCCTCGGCGATCAGCCTGAGGCTGGCCTGTACCGTCTCCAGGGGCATTCCACCGAACGAGACGAGCAACATCTGCTGGAAGTCTCCGATCAGCTCGATCCGACGACGCATCTGTTCGATCATCTGTTCGGGCGCGCCATTCCACTGCAGCCCGTAGAATTTCTCGAACCCGGCCTCGCGGCCGGCATCCCGCAGCAGGTCCGCGCCTTCCTGGTACGACTCGTAGCCCTTGCTCCGCCCAAAGTGCTGACCATCGAACTCGTAGTGGTCGACCATGGCCGAGAAGAATGGTGCGAGGTGGTGTCGCATTGTCTTGTCCGCGACGTCCGGGTCCTCGTGGCAGTACGCGAAGTCGAGGAGTACCGGAGGAGGCGGCTCGGTGCCCTGCTTCTCCCGGTACCGCGCACGCCAGGTATTGAACTGGTCAGCCTGCTGCTCGATCTCGTACTGGTAGTTGAAGCACATCATCGTGCCGCCGAAGTCAGCGGCCGCAAGGGTGGACGCCGGCGACATGGCGATGTTGAACAGGCGGTCCCGGAATCCCCTCTCGGGCTTCGGGAAGATATCCGCGCGGGCCTGCCTGAAATATTTTCCGTCGTGTTCGATGTAGCCCTTCTCAAGACCGTCGAGAATCATCCTGGCGGACTCGGTGAAGCGCTCGCGGGACTCGTCCATGCTGACGCCGAAGCGCTCGTACTCGTCACGCGCGAGTCCGCGCCCGATGCCCAGCAGCAGCCTGCCGTCGGACAGCGCGTCCAGCATGCTGATACGTTCGGCCAGCCGGAGCGGGTCGTTCTGCCCCTGCCACCACGGCAGGATGATGGCCCCGGTCCCCAGCCTGATCCGACTGGTGCGTGCCGCGAGGTATGTCAACGCCTGGAGCGGGTCCGGGGAGACACAGTAGGGCCTGTCGAAATGATGCTCCGGAACCCACACCGAGTCGTAGCCGAGGTCTTCGGCGATCTCGCCGAGCCGCATCTCCTCCTTCCACAGCTCGCTGTCAGACTTTCCAGAGCTGGCATTTGCCAGCAGCAACAACAGTCCGAAATGCATGTCAGCAGTGCCTCTCTCGACGACTGATATAAATATTCTGCGGCCCCGGCCTGCTCACGTCATCCGTGCTACGTACGACTGTCGGGGCCCGGCCAGTCGTAGTTACCGCGGACGCGGCACGCGCACGTGACTTCGCCGGAACCACGCCGTTGGTCACCCGTCGAAGAGCGAGGACGACAACAGGCCACCGGCGGCGTCACGGGTGACTCAGTCATTTCCCTTGCTGTTCCAGCCGCCGTCCACCGGCAGGATCCCACCCGTGCAGAACGCCGAGTCGCCGGACAGGAAGAACGCGGTTGCGGCCGCGATTTCGGCCGGATCCCCGAGGCGGTGGATGATGTGCGAGCTCGCGAACTTCCGCCGCAGGTCGTCAGGAATGTTCGCCAGGATCGGTGTGTCGACGGTGCCTGGACAGATACAGTTGCAGCGGATTCCCTGGGCGCCGTACTCCATCGCGACCTGCCTTGTCAGGCTTACCACGCCGCCCTTGGCCGCGGAGTAGGACGCCAGGTTGGTCAGCCCCTTCAGCGCTGCCATCGAAGCGATGTTGACAATGGCGCCACCCCCTTGCCCGAGCATCGTCGGAATGACGGCCTGCAGGCCGAGCCACACTCCTCGCAGGTCGGTGTCGATCACATGGTTCCAGCCTTCGTCGGTGAGATCGACGATGTTGTCGGCACCAAACGTGTTGGTGACTCCGGCCACGTTGGCGAGGAGGCCGACCGGTCCGAAGCTCTCCGCCGTCTCGGCGACAAGTCGTTTCCAGTCGTGCCGGTCACGCACGTCCATCACGACGTGCAGGGCCTCCCCGCCGTTCGCGATGATTTCCTTGGCGGTTGCTTCCGACTCCTGCAGGTCGGCGGTCACCACCCTGGCGCCCTCGGCGGCGCATCGAAGGGCGACGGCCCTCCCGATTCCCTGGACTCCGCCGGTCACGATGGCGACCCTGCCCACCAGACGATTCATTCTGTCCTCCGATTGTCCCGGCCGTCGACACGGCGAACGAAAACCATGCCACAGCGTTTCTTCACATTGATGTGTCCATTGACGTGTCCGGTGCCGTCCGACGCGGAGACCCGGAAACGGTACGCCCCGGAAAGCAGCCGGCGCTCCGGAGCGATGCCGTCGTCGTCCCGACCCTTCAGGAAAAGCAGTCCGAGCTGCAGGAGACGATTATGGCCGTATAGTGCCCCACCACGATGATCGTGGCCATGACAAAGGCCCATGTCAGATACAGCAGTCGCCAGATCGCGGGACCGTGTCTCGCCTCGATGAAATGCAGAATGATCAGCCTGACCTTGTAGGCGGTCATGACGATGACCAGCACCGCGGCGATCGAGGTGACCAGACCTCCCTCGATCACGACGAAGGATCCGGTCGTCAGCGCGGCCAGCACCCACCACACCGCCACCGCGGAGTCGGCGCTGTTCATTCGGCACCCCTCACCCCTCATGTGAGATACAGCAGCGAGTAGATGAAGATCCACAGAAGATCCACGAAATGCCAGAAGACGCCGACGTTCTCGAGGCCGGCCAGGTACCCGACGTCGCTGGCGAGCCGGTCGCGGTTCCGCTGGAAGAAAAACATGAAGGACATGCCCGCCAGCACGTGCGCGAGATGGATGAAGGTGATCGCAAAATAGAAGGTGAAGAACGAGCTTGTCGCGATCCCGATCCCGGACCCGATCGTGACGGAGTACTCGACGGCCTTGTCCGCGCAGAATGCCAGGCCCAGGAGCAGGGCCGCGGTCAGGCGCGAGGAGACCTGCCTGGCGTCCAACCGCCGTGCGGCCTGCACCGCCTGTACCACAAAAAGTGAGCTGGTGAGCAGGATCAGCGTGTTGGCGAAACCGAACACCACGTTGAGGTGCTGATGTGACTCCCGGTACACCTCGTACTGTCGCACCCGTTCACTGGTGAATACCAGGAATATCAGAGCGAAGACGATCATGTCCATGAGGACGAAGATCCAGATGCCTTCGCTTCCCGTGGCAGGTCTGGTGTTCCTCCTCGCGACGCCTTCTCGCTCGTCGGTGTTGCCCTCTTCCACGCGGCCTCCGCTCGGTCCAGACGCTCCCGGTGGTGCTGATCGCGGATATGTGCTCCGTTCTCCTGTCGGCACCAGCACCTCGGGGACAGCAGGCCATGCCGGACCTCGTCCACACGGCCTGCTGTCCGTCTCCGTCCGGCCAGGGGCGGGTCGCCTGTTTCAGGCCCGTACCGGGATGCCGGGATCTGTGGTCGGCGTCAGTTCACCGGTCGGCGCCGGTTCTTCGAACTCCGACTTTCTCCTCGACATTTCCCTGATCAGGAAGAAGCTGTACAGGGCAAAGAAGGCGAACAGCCACGAACTGAAGATCACGAAGAAGTTCCAGGTGCCCGCCACGGTGAACGGTCCCTCCTTGATCCAGGGAAGAACCACCAGTGTGACGAAGATACTTCCGACCGCAATCGTCGCCCAGCCGGCCCAGGCGGGAAATATTTTCTGCTTCTTGTTGAGAACCGTCCACAGGCCGACGCCGACGCACTGCACCGTGGTGATGCCGTAGGTCATGTCGTAGGTGAACCAGCCGAAAACGTGAAACGCCTTGATCACGCTCGGATCGAGATCGTGTACGAGTATCGCGTTGAGCAGCCACAGGCCGGGGCAGAAGCCAAGTGACCAGGCCGTCAGCGCTCCACCGGCCAGCTCCATCCTGCTCAGCACGTTGGGCCCGCGTTCACTGTCGTTGATGACGCCACTGAGCAGACAGCACCAGGGCAGGTAGAGAAAGGCAACGCTCATGGACACCGCCATGCCGATGGCGATGGACTGGTGGTGCGGTCCGTAGTACCTGGCAACAAGCTCCTCGCCGCTCAGGCCCATCATGTTGGGTGGCGGGACGTTGTGCCCGAAGACTGCCCAGAAAATGATGTACCCGAGTACGAAGGCAGGACCGCACCATGCGATCACAAGATTCAGTCGATTCTCGGTTCTCCTATTCATCTCGATTCCTCACGGTTGTCGTACGAAGTTGCTCGAAGCACTTCCGGCGAACCCGCCCTCTCGTAAACATGGGTGGTATTGTCGCGCGTGGCCAACAGCGCGAACAACCGGAGAAACTACGTATCACCACACGGTTCTCCACCGTGGAAAGTACGCATGCCGACCCTGGCGGCGGCAGTGGGTCCGCGCCTGCTTCGTGCGGAGAAACCATGACGGGGCGGTAACTCCCCGGACTCGGAGACGTCCGTGAGCCGTGGACCGGGTACGGATTCAGTCGAGCAGGCCCCGTCCGATGATCTCTTTCATGATCTCGTTGGTGCCGCCGAGGATCGAATGGACGCGGGCGTCCACGAAGGCCCGGGCGATCGGGTACTCCAGCATGTAGCCGTAGCCACCGTGCAGTTGCACACACCGGTCGACGGCGCGCCTGAACAGGTCGGAACTCCACCACTTGGCCATCGCGGCATCAGTGGCCGACAGGTTGCCGGCCACGTGCTCGGCGATGCAGCGGTCGGTGAACGTCCGGGCCAGTTGGGCCTCGGTGGCGATTTCGGCCAGTTCGAACCGGGTGTGCTGCAACGACGAGATCGGCCTGCCGAACGCGTACCGGTCCTGAACGTACCGGACGGTGATCTCCAGCGCCCGTTCCACCCCAGCCGTGCTGCTCACCGCGATCGACAGCCGCTCCTGGGGCAGGTTCTGCATCAGGTAGACAAACCCCTGACCGAGCTCGCCGAGCACGTTCGCCGCCGGCACCCGCACGTCAGCGAAGAACAGCTCGGCGGTGTCCTGGGCCTTCATACCGACCTTCTTCAGCCGCCGACCGCGCTCGAAGCCGGGCATGCCGCGCTCCACCACCAGCAGGCTGAACCCTCGGCTTCCGGCTTCCGGGTCGGTCCTGACCACCACGATGACCAGGTCGGACAGGATGCCGTTGGTGATGAAGGTCTTCGCCCCGTTGACGATTAAGTCCGCGGCACTGCCAGGGCCGTCCCGCACCGCGGTGGTCTGGATGCCCTGCAGGTCACTGCCGGTGCCCGGCTCGGTCATCGCGATGGCGGTGATCAGTTCACCGGAGCAGAAGCCGGGCAGCCAGCGGCGCTTCTGCTCGTCGCTGGCCAGCCGCAGCAGATACGGTGCGACCACGTCGTTCTGCAGCGGTATACCCGGCCCGCTGGCGCCGGCTCTGATCAGTTCCTCGTCCAGGATCGCGTTGTACCGGAAGTCCTCGACGCCGCCACCGCCGTACTCCTCGGGCACATCGATCCCGAGCAGGCCCGCCTTTCCGGCGGCCAGCCACACGTCCCTGCTGACCTGCCCGTCCTGCTCCCACCGCTCGTGACAGGGCTCGACCTCGCGCCGCACGAACGTCCGAGCCAGCTCACGGAAGGCGTGGTGATCGTCGGTGAAGATGTTCCGCTCCATCGCGACACCCTCCTTCCGTGGCTGCTCGTGCCGGGCCGGCCGTCCGCGGCCTCTGAACGGTCGGTCGGTCACATGTGACCTGATTCCTGGTCGATCGCGACGGGTGGCTGTCCGAGACCAGAACCATCGCGGCCCCCGGACCCGCCGCCCCGCTCGAGACAACGGCCGCACGCGCATTCGGTATCTGTCGCCCCTCGGCTTCTCCGCGCAGCTGAAGGACCGCCTCGTAGAGGCCTCCATAGCCGTTGCTGCGACCCGCCGTAAGCTCCCCGCCGTGTGGATTGAGGGGCAATATACCGCCTGGACCGATCCGGGTGCCGTCGCGCACAAATTCGGCTGCCTCGCCCGGAGCGCAGAACCCGAGGGCCTCCAGCCAACAAAGGGCGTTGAAGGTGAACGTGTCGTCGAGCGCGACAAAGTCCACGTCCTGCCGAACCACGGATGCGCGGCTCCACAGATGTGCTGCCGGCACCTCGGCGTCAAGCCGGTAGCCCGCGAGACCGAGGTCCGTTTCCTCGGCCGCGATCCGCCTTGTTCCGACCGCGTCGATCCACACCGGTGGGTGTGGCCGGTGACCGCGGACATCGGTTGCCGAGACCACCAGCGCGATCGCGGCGTCACATGGCACGGCGCAGTCGAACCATCCCAGCGGGGAGGCGACCATCCTCGCCGCAAGATAGCGGTCCATCGCGAGCGGCGTACGGCACACGGCATCAGAGTTGCGGGCGGCGTGACGCCGTGCGGCGACCGCCACCCACCCCAGCGCCTCCCTGCCGTGGCCAAAGGCCGCGAGGTATTCCGAAGCTGCCAGCGCGACACGGCGCAGCGAGGACGACGCCTCGGCCGAACACCCCTGCTGAGAACCGTCGGCCGTCGGAGCGGGCCACGTACCGGCGCGGCTTCCCCCGCCACCCGGTACGGTGAGGCACAGGACATGACGGCACAGACCTGCGGAAACCGCGAGCATCGCGCTCACGATCGGACCCGTCCGGCCGGGGACGTCGCGCGCGCCACAGTGCCACACGGGTCGCAATCCCAGTACCTGCTCCACTCCCCGGACTCCGCCGGTGGACAAACCGGGTAACCCGGACGAACCGCCGTACACGCACACTCCATCGATATCGGCTCTCGACAGGCCGGCATCCGAAACTGCCGCATGGCATGCCTCGGCAGCCAGCACCGACCATGGCCGACGAAGTCGTCGGTCATGGCGGGAGCGTCCAATGCCGGTGAAGGCGACGTCGTCCTCGAAACGATGAGAGCTGACAGGCTCAGCGCAGTCGACAGTCACAGTCATCGGACTGTCAGGCCCGGACCTGGATGCGACTTCGTTCGACACATGGAATCACAGGAAGTTCCACCAGCCTCCGCGTCGAGAGTTCCGCCGCCACTGACGGGCCGGACACGACATCGATCGTGCCGAAACCAACCTGCCGCGATCGTCCTCGCGCCACACCCCGCCGACAACCGGGTCAACTACGTGGATCCGTGATCGGGTAAGTCGGGACAAACTACTGACCAGCGTCCGGTTGCCCACCGGCCCAGGTCGCGGGTGCGGTCCCTGACCGGCCCGACATGCTGGTCCCTCGGCG
>NZ_JWIO01000064.1 GCF_001017755.1 Protofrankia coriariae | reverse complement strand
GTTCTTATCTTAGCGGCATTGATACGTGGACCGCCGCTCCGTGATTGCGGGTATTGTTGTGGCCCCGCTCGCCACCACCACCGTCCTGTCGANGGTATTGTTGTGGCCCCGCTCGCCACCACCACCGTCCTGTCGACGGCTTCGGCCGCCTCGGTAGGTGTGGCGTCCGCCGGCTCCGGTGGCAACAGGCGCCAGCGGACGCTGGTGATCGGGCATCGCGGCGCGTCGGGCTACCGCCCGGAGCACACCCTGGCCTCGTACGAACTGGCCGCCCGGCTGGGCGCCGACTTCGTGGAGCCAGATCTTGTGCCCACCAGGGACGGCGTCCTGGTCTGCCGACACGAGCCGGAAATCGGCGGCACCACCAACGTCGCCGACCACCCGGAGTTCGCCTCCCGCAGAGCGACCAAGATACTGGACGGTGTACCGACCACCGGCTGGTTCACGGAGGACTTCACACTTGCCGAGCTGAAAACGCTGCGCGCCAAGGAGCGGCTGCCAGCCGTTCGGCAGGAGAACACGATATATGACGGCCGGTTCGAGATCCCGACGTTCACCGAAGTGCTGGAACTGCGCCAGCGACTTTCCCGCGAACTCGGTCGTGAAATCGGAGTCTACCCGGAGACCAAGCATCCGACGTATTTCCAGAAGGCCGGTCTGCCGTTGGAGCAGCGGCTCGTGGACGCCCTGCGCAGGCATGGCCTGAACAACCAGAGCGCCCCGGTGTTCGTGCAGTCGTTCGAGACGAAGAACCTGGGTCAGTTGCGCGGGCTCGGTCTGCGCACCGCCCTGGTGCAGTTGCTCAGTGCCACCGGCGCCCCGTTCGACCTGGTCGACGCCGGTGACCCGCGGACCTACGCGGACCTGTCGACGCCGGCCGGGCTGCGGCAGATCGCAAGCTACGCGAACGGCATCGGACCGGAGAAGACACAGGTCATCCCGTGGGCCGCGGACGGCACGCTGGGCACACCGACCGCACTGGTCGCCGACGCGCACGCCGCGGGGCTGGTGGTGCATCCCTACACCTTCCGGGCGGAGAACAGCTTCCTGCCAGCGGACTACCGGCGGGGTACCAGTCCCAACGACTTCGGCCGGGCGATCGACGAGCAGGTGAGGTACCTGAAAGCCGGCATCGACGGGCTCTTCACCGACCAGGCGGACATCGGCGTCATCGCGCGGGACGACGCGTCCGCGAAGCCGTCCGGCAGCGCGTGACAGGATCACAGCCTCTCCCGGCACGGGACGCGCCGTTCGGTGCCGGAGACCGTCGTCGGCCGGCGATGTCGCTACGGAACGTCGCGCAGAGTTTCCCCGCCTGGACTCCACTCCAGTGACCAGCCGTAACGCACGGCGACGTCGGCCTGGGCTCCCTCGAGAAAGTCGTTCTCCCGCCGGATGATCACGTCGTCCTGCGCGACGTGGAACGACGCGACGACACAGATCCGAGCTCTCGGTGGCGCGTCACCCAGGCGGATTGTGAGTTGCTCGCCGGTCCGGGCTGCGACGGTGAGCACCGGTCGCAGCAGGGACCACTCCGGCCCGGTGTGCAGCCCGTAGGCGAAAACGAAGAAGCGCCTGAACGTCAGGAGCGCACCCAGGTCAACAAAGATCGTTTGCCCTTCCAGCTCGTCGCGGCGGCCGAGCCGCAACACCTGGCGGGGAGCCGCGTGCCCAGGGGCGCTGACGGTGTCGCCGAGGTCCTGCATGAGGCCAGCCGCCGCATCGTTCGCCTGCCAGAGACAGCCGAGGTGGATGTTGCTCGGGCGGGGCAGTCCCGTCTGGGTCTTCAGCAGCGCCCACTGCAGAGTCACGGTCATGGTGCCCGAGCCACGTTTCTCTTCCGTCCAGGCAGTGGCTGGATGATCGTCATCGAGCACGGTGACATGTTCCATACGCTGCTTGTGACGCGAAGAATGCTCGCCGTAGTTGATGCGGGTGGATGACGGCCGTGCCGAGGCACGGGTGGCCGTCGCACGGGCCACGGCTGCCGCGGTGGCCTCGTCGGGCCCGCTGAGGTCGAGCAGCGAACGGGTAGCTGCCGGCACGGGCGTGGCCGGTGCCGCAGGTCCGGCCGGGGGCGCGGGTCTGGTCGGGGGCGCGGGCCTGGTCGGCGGTGTGGGCAGCCGTGCCACGGCAGGGTCCCGCTCGGCGGGCGGTGCATGCGGGGGCTGCGGGCGTGGGGGCGACGAGGGCACGATCACCGGGGGCACCCTGGGTGGGTCGGTGCGCGGCGGGTGCAGATGCGCGGCCACGTTCCGCCGGGTCCGGGCCGGCGAGGCCCGCGTGAGAAAGGCGGCCGCCCTGCTGGGATGCGCCGTCGCGATGTCCCCTCCGTCGGCTCCGGCGAGTCCCGGAAGACCGGTAACGTAGCCCTGTCCAACGGCCCGGAACTTCCATCCCCTCAGGTGACGGTAGATCTCACCGAAGATCATTGCCGTCTCCAGCCCGATTCCCGGATCCAGGCTGTAGCGGGCGATCTCGACATTGTCGGCGTGGTTCAGGACTCGAATGTAGGCGTGGCGCACCAACCGGAACGTCTGCCCGCGCCCGGCCGCGTCGTAGATCGCCATTCCGAACTGCAGGTGGCTGACCTCGGCCGGCACGGCGGCCAGCGTGACAACAAGTTTCTCCACGTCACCGACGAGCGGGCGCGGCGGCGGGGAAGCGCCGACCCGTTCCGTCGGGTTCGGCACCTGATGGGCCAGGAGCACCTGGGATGACGTCGCACCGCCGTTGTCGAGGACGACAAAACCGTCCAGCTCGACGGCGGCCGAGCCGGACCCGCCGCTCCAGCCGAGGCCGATGCCCACCCGCTCGATACCGGGTGCCTCGTCCGACAGCAGCACGTTCCCGCCCCTGGGCAGGATGACAGTCATGAATCGAGGTCCGAACGGCGGAACTTGGCGTCCAGGAAACGCGCCTGGATCGCCAGCTTGGCGGCGTCTCCGGTGTAGACGAGGTCCTGTAGCTCGTTGGCGCCTTCGTCGAGCAGCTGGAGCTGGCGGATCAGGTCCTCGGCGGGCGTGGTGCCCGTGACACCGGGGCGTTCGGTGTACTGGACCGGCAACGCGGTGAAGTCGCCGAGAGCCTGCGGGAGGTACTCGTGGATTATGGCGGTGAGATGCCTCATCTCCTCCTCACTCGCAGACTGGACCTCGATGTAGCTCAGTAACGGCCGCAGGACGTCATCAATGTCGCGCACGGTCGGCACGGCTCCGGGCGGCAGCCGTCCTCCGTCCGTGTTCGCCCTCGCGACGATCCCGGCAAGCTCCCGTTGCAGCTGCTGGACCTCGCGGACGACGTCGGCCGTGTCCCGCGGCTCGGAACCGGCCGCCGAGGCTGCCTGGTTCCTGGGTTCCTCAGCGGTGCGGGAACGCCGTCGGAAGAACACGGCACCTCCTGTCCGTGCCGATCGTATGACGAGCGTCGCTCAGCCCTCGCTGGCGCGGGCCCGCTCCAGGTACGACTTCGAGCGTCCCACCTGGGTCTCGAGAGCGGTGACGGTCGCCGCCATGCTCTCGACCGCCTTCGCCCTGTACGTGTCGATGGCGTCCATCGTCGCGAAGATGTTGTCGAATGCCTTCTGCAGGGCCTCGACGCTGACCGTGCTGGACGACGCCTGCTCCTGGAGCTGGCCCGACTGCTGGCGCAGCAGTTCACTGGTCGACATGATCATATTGTTCGTCGTGGCGTTCAGCGCGTTGATCTGGTCGAGCACGAGCTTCTGGTTCGCCAGCGCCTGAGCGACGATCACCGCCGTGCGCAGTGCGGCGACGGTCGTCGTCTGCGCCCGGTCGACGCCCTTGATGAGCTCGAGGTTGTTCTTGCGGACGAGGTCGAGGGCGAGATAGCCCTGCACGCTCACCGCCAGCTGGGTGAGCAGATCCTGCTGACGCTGGCGGATGGGGAACAGCGCATCCGAGGTAAGCGCGTCAGCGGTCCCCGGATCCGCGGCCCGCAGCCGATCGATCTTCGCCGAGACCGCGTTGTCGAGCGCCTTCGCAAGAGTCGCGTACTCGGTGAGCTTGCCCATCGCGACCCAGAGCTCCGCCTTTTCCTGCTCGATGGCGGCGTTGTCCTTGCGCAGTTCGTCCTGGCCGGAGTCGAGCGCCCTGATAATGGCGTCGAGCTGCTTCTGCGCCGACTGGTAGCGCTGAAAGTAGTTGGAGATCTTGGTGCCGAACGGCACCACGCCGAGTAACCTGCGGGCACCCTTCAGATCGGCCCTCGCCGGGTCGAGCTCGGTCACCGTCTGGCGTAGTTCGACGAGCGTGCTGGTGACTCGCGCCTGGGCATCACCGCCACGGCCACCGCGGGTGCTGCGCAGCGCCGCCGCCGGACGCTCGAGCATCCGGTTGGACGTCCGGGCACTCGCGACGATCTCCCGCTGGCCCATCGACGCGATATCGTTGATCTTGTCCTGGAACGCCGGGCTTCTCGGGTCCTGCGCGGCGAGGTCGTCGGCGAACGCCACAGCCCTCCTGCGCAGCTCCGCCCGGGTCGCTTCGTCGAGCGGAATCATGCTGTCCACCCGATCGTCGGCGACAACCGGAACGGGCGTCGGCGGGGAGAGCTCGAGCGCGCCGCCAGCGGCTCCTGTCACGGCGGCCCCGGCCGCGGGCGGCGTCAGCGGCCCGCCCAGGTCCAGCGAATCCGACATGAACGTCACCTCCCAACCCATGCCGCACCCAACTGGTGTCCGCGCTGCGCAAGGTGTCGGCCACACTCGACCCTACGCGGTATGTCGGGTGGATCGTCAGCTGTGTGGATGGCAGCGGGCCAGACAAATCGGTGACATCACCGCGCCGCGACCGAACGCGAGGGCAGGACCGACAACCGCACGCCGCAACGCGAGAACGCCCATACCCATCGCGGGTTTCTCCGAATCCCCGGCCCGCGCGTGTTCCGCGGGTAAAGCGGCTCGAGGAGGCCGGCGGCCCCGAGAGCACACGACCAGTGGCCGACCGCGGCACCCTGGCCGCATGCACGACCGTCACATGACGACCGACGGAGGCGGGGTGCGCGCTGGCTACGCGGGTGGAGTCGGTTCTGGCGACGATCACGCGATCGGCCCGGTGATTGGCGGTGCTCCGTCACCGATGCGGTGGCGGGAGTACACCACTGGCCGCGATCCGCTCTCACCTACGATATTCATGCGCGAATTTTCGGTGAGAATGCCGTAACAATCCGTGTTCGCGACGAACGGGGGGAAGATTCTTGACCAGGCGCACGGGCTCGCTGGTCGCCGGACGGTATCGGTTGGTCGAGTCCCTCGGCGCCGGTGGGATGGGCACCGTCTGGCGGGCGGTGGACGAGGTGTTGAGCGTCGAGGTCGCGGTCAAGGAGCTGAACGTGCCGTCCGGCGCCACAGCCGTCGAACGGGAGCGCTGGATCGGCCGGGCACAGCGGGAGGCGAAGAACATCGCCAAGCTGCGGCACAACCCGCACATCGTGACAATCCTGGATGTGGTCGTGGACGACGGCATGCCGTGGATCATCATGGAGCTGGTGCCGTCGGCGCGGACGCTCGCCGACGCCGTCCGGACCGGGGCACTGCCCGCGCCGGAGGTGGCCCGGATCGGGCTGGCCGTGCTGGACGCGTTGACCGCCGCGCATCATCTGGGCGTCACCCACCGGGACGTCAAGCCGGCGAACATCCTGCTGACCCCGGACGGCCGGGTCGTGCTCATCGACTTCGGGCTGGCCCTGCACGACTCGGATCCCACGATCACCCAGAGCGGGTTCGCCCCGGGCACGCCGGCGTACATGGCGCCGGAGCGGTTCGCGGGGGAGCGCCTGCTGCCGGCCAGCGACCTGTTCTCCCTGGGTGCCACGCTCTACCACGCGGCCGAGGGCCGCCGTCCGTTCGAGCGGTCCAACTGGCCGGCGACGATGCACGCCGTGCTGTACGAGGACCCGCCGGTGATGCGGACCGACGGCAATCTGGTCGCCGTCGTGCTCGGGTTACTGGTCAAGGATCCGGGCGAGCGCATGTCCGAGTCGGACGCGCGCCGCCGGCTGGCCCGGGTCGGGGCGCGGTCGACTCCGGCGGCGGGGCGAACAGCGTTCAGGCCGCCCACCGGGCTACCGGACGAGGCGGAGCCAGCCGAGCAACCGGCGCCGCGGCCGCGGCGGCCCGACTCCCCACCAGCCCACCGCTCCTTCCCCGGCAGGGCCGGCGGTGGCACGGCAGCCGGCGGGGACTCCGACGAGGACGGTTTCCGGACCGGTTTCAAACCGAACTATGACGACCTCGGCGGCGGCGTCATCCTGACGGCGCTTGGCGCGGCGCCGTGGCTGGTGGCCGTCTTCGCGGTCGGTTTTCCCTGGTGGATGCTGGCCATCGGGGTGCTGGTCAGTGGGTTCGGGCTGCTGGGCCTGCTCGGTTGCCTGATGAACTTCGGCGAGAGTTTTCCCGGCAAGCCCCAGGCCAGCTATCTCGCTGCCGCGGTGTTCCTGCTCGCGGTGGCCGCCGCGCCGTGGCTCGTGGCGGCGTTCGTCGTCGGATACGCCTGGTGGCTCGACGTCATCGGCGTGATCGTCGGCGGCATCGCCACGCTCATCGCCATCGCCTGCGTCGTGCTCTTCTTCGAGGATCCGTCGAATCCCGACTATCTCGAGCTCGATGCCGGCGGGCTGACCCTCCAACGCGACGACCAGACCTACCGGCTGAGCTGGACGGACGTGAAACAGGCGTGGGTCGACCCGGGCAGTCGGCGCCTGCAGTTGGCTCTCGCCCGGGACGAGGTGGCTTTCCCCTACCGGAACCGGACGAAGGCGCCCATGATCAACAAAACCACGGGTGCGCTGACCTTCTGTGAGCTGGATCGGCTGCGGGTCACCGTGCCCGCGCTGGACCAGGCGCTGCGCAGGGCAGCCGGCCCCGGCCGGTGGCGCCCGTCCTGACCGCCCCGGCGGTGGCGCCCGGTGACGTCAGTGGTCAGCGCGCCAGACCGCATCGGTCCCGCGGTGGCCCGCGCCTGCGCTCACGCCCGCAGCCCGGCTCGGGCGGCCGGGCGATCCGGCCGCTGCCCGTCCGCCACCTCACCAACCCACGACCCGGCACGACCGACAAGTCGGACCTGTACATGCGGCTCAGATAGCTCGTCACGTTGCATGGTGGGCCGCCAGGGGCCCGAACCCGGAACCCGCGGACTAAAACACGTGTCGGAACATTGAGCCGTTCCGGGGTGTCTGAAGCCTCCGTGATTTGGTTGTAGGAGTTCCTGCCGACGGGAAGATCCATATCCAAGATTGCTGGTAATCGACGAGTGCAACAGTGCCGTGTCAGTCCACCCACGGGCCGACGCCGCCGATCCGCTCGACCGCGATCCGCACGATCATTCCCGTTTCGGAGCCGCGGTTCCCGAAGGGGTAGACGTCGGTGCCGAGATAGCGCCGGGCCAGGGTGTCCATGAGCGCGGTGAGCTCGTCCGGGATCCCTGGGCCGAGGAGGGTCGCTCGGCCCCGCACGGTGAGGTACTGGGTGAGGCCGTCCGCGACTCCGTCGGCGGTTCGCTCGTTGTCGTGGATGATGACTGTCACTCGCGGGTCCCGGCGCAGGTTGCGCACTTTCCGGCGATGCTCCTCCACGCCGAAGACGAGGCTGCCTCTGTCGAGGGCCATCCACACCAGCGAGGCCTGCGGCGTACCGTCAGGGTCGATCGTCACGACGGTTGCCTCCCGGTCCGATGCGAACAGCCGGCGGGCGCTTGCGGGCAACGCCGGCATCCCTTTCCCGTCCGAGTGCTCTGTCGTCGCCTGGCCGGTCATCAGCGCTGCTCCTCGTTCCACGAGTTCACGGTTCCTGAAGGGCACCACGACGCGGACAGGGCCGAACTGTCCGCGTTGCGGTAACGCGGCTCCTGTTCGGCGATTACCGCGAGGCCGGTGGCTTCGACCGTCCGTCATGTCGGACGTCGATGAGTACCTTCCCGACCGCGCCGCCCTCGACCGCGTCGTGCGCGGCGGCCGTCTCGGTCAGCGGGAAGCGTTGCACCGGCAGCCCGGCGTCTTCGCCGGCCCGCAGGGCGCCGGCGGCCACGGCGGCGCTCACGTCCCCGATGGCCTGGCGCTTCGCCGCGTCGGGCATCGTGTAGACGAGCACGAACTGCAGGCGGGTGTTGGCGAACATGTGCGCCCTGAGGGGAACGGTCAGCTGCGAGCCGCTGGTGTCGGCGTAGATGGCGACAACCCCGTTCGGGGCTATGACCTGCTGGTTGAGCTCGGCGTTCACGACGGGGTCCACTTCGACCACCATGTCGACGCCGTCGGGGGCGGTCTTGCGTATCGCTTCGGCCGCGTCCGGCGTGCGGTAGTTGACGACATGGTGCGCGCCGGCCGCGGAGGCCAACGCCGCCTTCCGCGGAGAACTGACGGTGGAGACGACGTTCGCCCCGGCCCAGCGCGCCAGCTCGATCGCGGCGTGCCCGACCGCTCCCGCGCCGCCGGCGACGAGCACGGTCCGGCCGGCCAGCGCCGACGGTCCGAGGACGGACGGACCGTCCGGGTGGACGGTGAGGGCACGATGCGCGGTCAGGGCCGGGATGCCGAGGCTCGCCCCGAGGTCGAACGAGGCAGCCGGGGGCAGCGGCACCGCCTGGCGCGCAGGCAGCACTATCGCCTCCTGCGCGGTGCCGTCAGCTCGTTGCCAGGCCGCTTCCCAGATCCACACACGTTGTCCCACCCGCGCGGGATCGACTCCCTCGCCGACCGCGTCGACGGTGCCGGCGCCATCCTGGTTGGGAACCTGACCTGTCGGCGGGAGCGACGAACCCAGCGCTCCCCGGCGCACCTTCCAGTCCGTCGGGTTCACCCCCGAGACGGCGACGCGGACACGGACCTGACCCGGCCCCGGCTCGGGCTCCACCCGCTCCACCAGCCGCAGCACATCGGATCCCCCGACCCGCTCATACACGATCGACTTCATGCAGCGTTCCTTCCAGGAGAATCAGGACAACCAACGGAAACGTCGACACGCCCCCGTCTCCGCCACCCCTACGCGGGGAGCCGAACCACCACGCCAGGATGACCCGGCACCTGATCCGCCGGAAGTGGCCCGTGAGACACCATCCGATAGGATCTGGCCATGCATCGGGTCGCTGTGCTCGCCCTGGACGGAGTCATCCCGTTCGAACTCGGCATTCCAGCGCGGATCTTCACCGCCGCCGTCGGGCCGGCCGGTGAACCGCTCTACGAGGTGGTCGTCTGCACCGTCGACGGCCGGCCGGTCCGCACCGACGCGGGGTTCAGCATCGCCGTCGACCACACAGCCGAGGTCCTGGCGGCGGTGGACACCGTCGTCATCCCACCCGTCCATCCACTCGAGATCGGCCCAGCCGGACAGTTGCCCGAGCCGGTAGCCGGCACGCTTACCCGCATCCCGACGGGTACACGCATCGTGTCGATCTGCACGGCCTCGTACCTCCTGGCCGCCGCGGGCCTGCTCGACGGACGCCCGGCCACCACCCACTGGCTGGAGGCCGACCGCTTCCAGCGGATGTTCCCCCGGGTGAAGGTCGACCCCGACGTGCTGTTCGTGGACGACGGCGACGTGCTCACCTCAGCGGGTGCCGCCTCCGGCATCGATCTGTGCCTGCACCTCGTTCGCCGCGACCACGGCAGCGAGGTCGCCAACCGCGCGGCCCGCCGCTGCGTCGTGCCGCCGTGGCGTGACGGAGGACAGGCCCAGTACATCGAACGTCCCGTCCCGCCACCATCGGCCGCCAGTACCGCTCCCACCCGCGCCTGGGTACTCGAACGCCTGTCGGAACCGCTGTCCCTGGCCGAACTCGCCGCCCACGCGAGCATGAGCGTACGCACCTTCACCCGGCGGTTCCGCGACGAAGTCGGCCTGACCCCCGGCCAATGGCTGACCGGACAGCGACTGGAACACGCCCGGCACCTTCTCGAAAACAGCGACCTGCCGATCGACCTCGTCGCCCGACAGGCCGGGTTCGGTACCGACATCTCCCTCCGACAGCATTTCCGCACCTCCGTCGGCGTCTCACCGGCCGCCTATCGGCGTACCTTCCGTGCCCGGAACCGTTAACCCACCCTTCCCACGTGCCGGTGAAATTCGTGATACCTGTGCTACGTCATGTATCGATCAGAAAGAACGAGGATGCCGCACTTCATCAGCCCTTCAGGAGACGCGGAGATCGCATTCGCCCGGCCGCACGGAACCGGGCGGACGCTAGTACGCTCCCGGGCCACCGGATACCAGCCTCAAGAACGAGCCCCCGAACGGGCCCAACCACCGGGGGCTTCGCGGTTACACCGCCGATAGCGGATCTACCCGGCGACCAGTCGATCTGTCGTTTCAGGCGCTCGGCCTCCTGGAGATGGGCGCTTCCCGGGTGCCTATCAGTGTGCCGCCCTTGAAAACGCCGAGTTCCACGGTGGCGTACTGGATTCCGTTCGAATCGACGGCGTACGTGTTGTAGGTGTAGGTCGTGCCACAGCCGGTCGTGTAGCCGTGCCAGGGCCAGTAGTGCTTGGCGCCGCGGTTGGGGACGGTCACCAGCCGGACGCCGATCTTATAACCGTCGCATCCATCGTCGGCCCCCTTCAGCGTGACCGCGGTGAGGCGGTTCGTACCACCCCACTGGAAGAGGGCCTCCGAATGGGCATAGGGATCGAAGGAGCCAACGGTGCTCGTGATGTTGCCAGCGGCCTCTGCCTGCCCGGCCATCAGCGGGACGAGCGCAATCGACGAGAGGACGACAAGGGTCAACAAACGTAAACGTTTCCGCATGAAGCCTGGTCTCCAACTGTCCAGTCGGTCGAGGGCTTGCAGGACAAAGTCCAGCATAGTGGATTCCAGAAGATGCGCGGTGCGGATGAGGTCCCGGTCGGGGTCTCGTACCGCGCAAGTCGGGATGCACTCCAGATCGATACGTGGTCCTGTGAGCCATGAACAACAGATTACATGATCGCATTTATCAATGCGCTGACCTGCGACAATGTGCTCATGTATAGAGAATGAAACCGACGGTTCTTGCTCGGGAGAAGCCCACACGATCACGTCGCTCAACATCCACGGGAGACGAGTCGATTTGAGAGATAAGACACGGCTCTCATGCGATCGCGAGGAGCGGCGTCACCACCGCAGCTCGCGGTGCCGGTGCGGCTTGCCGGCAGCGACAAGGCCGCGGAGAAGTATTGCTGGCCGGCCTTCTGTGACAGGCGCGTAGACAACCCACCCGGCTGCCTACGGTTCTCCGCATCGCCACCGCGAGCCCGCCGTCCGCACCGGATGTCAGTCCCGTTTGAGTGCCTCCCGGCGCAGCAGCTGGAACAGTGTGGGGGCGCCTTCGGAGGTTGTCACCGCGGCAGCCCTGCGCACGAACCGGGTATCGGTCGCCTGTTCGAGCAGGCTCGCGGCAAGGTCGGTGCGGCTGGTGAAGACACCCGGCGCCTGGTCCTCGCGAAGCTCGTAGCTCGTCACACCGGGCGCATCGAAAAGGCCCGAGGGACGCATGATCGTCCAGTCCAGGTCGCCGCCGCGCAGGAATTCCTCCATACGGCGCATGTCGGCGTAGGTCGTCTTTCCGATCGTCGCTGTGATCAACGGCTGGAAGACACGGTTCAGCAGGAAACCGCCGTCCGCATGATGGTGCGGCTCGGCGGCGCTCGAGCTCACCACGACCACGCGCTTGACCCCGTGCCGCGCCATCGCGGCTGTGATGTTACGGATGCCGTCGCTGTAGATGGTGACCGGCTTGCGGGTGAACGGCACACCGAGCGCCGAGAGTACGACGTCGGCTCCTTCGACAGCTCGGTCGACGGCCCGCGCGTCATGCGCGTCGGCCTCCACGACGTCGAGCTGTTCATGCGTGATCGGGAATTCCGCCGGTCGCCTGGTCACCGCGGCGACGTGCTGACCGGCGGCCAGCGCCTGTCCGGTCAGCAGCCGGCCGGTCGGCCCGTTGGCGCCGAAAACGACGATCCTCATGGTTACGCTCCTTCCGAATGATCCGTTCATGCGGTGGTACCCGCGGTGCGGTAGTACTTGGGCGCCCATATCCGGTGGTAGAGGAACCTGGCGGGCGGCGGCAGCATCCCGAGAATTTTGGCCTGTGTTCCCTCGGATGTACCGTCGAGCAGCCACGGGAGGAATTCCGCGCCCCCACGCAGGCCCTGCGTTTTACGAATCGTCGTGGTGAACGCCGCCCATCCGTCAGGGCCGAGATACGTCTCCACCAGTGGCAGGGCTTTGTTTTCCTCGTGCCGCATGTGGGCGGTCAGACTCGTGGTGAAGGCGTCGATCCTCCTGACGAGTCCTGCCGTGTTGTCCGATACGAGGGCGTCGTCGATGTGTTCGAGATGCGGCCCGATCTGCGAGTGCTCGGCCTCCATCGCGTCGAGAACGGTGATCTCGTCAGGCCGAAGCGCCTTGTCGCGCAGCAGGGGCCACAAGATGGCGTCCTCGACCTGGTGGTGGATGTGGAGCTGCCTGGTGAACGCCGCCCAACGCGCGCGTGCTGCCGGCGTCCGGAGGTGGCCACGTTCGCATGCGAGCCGCAGGCGCTGCAGGTCACGGGTGAAAGCGGCGTGTGCCACATACATCATGGTGAAGTCGACCGTGCCGGCCGGTGGCGACGTACGGTTGTTCTCGGCGTTCGTATTATTGGTCATCTGCGCTCCGAACGGGTAGTTGGCTGGTCAGGGGATCGCGCTGCCGCCAGTCCTGATTGATCTTGAAGGTGTCGGTTACCGACATGCGACCCCTGACGATCGTCCGGCGGCATGTCGGGAGAAACACCCCGACGGCGGACGCGAGACCGCCGACCCCGCCCCGGACCGGACTCCCAGCGCCTTGTGGCGGCCGGTGCCTTCCGTGAACGTCGTCGTCAGGATCGACAGTGCCGCCGGCAGCATCAGCGCGACGCCGAGACCCTGCACGAGCCGCGCGCCGACCAGGACACCGGGGTTCCCGGCAAGTCCGCCGATCAGCGAGGAAATTCTGATCAGGCGTTCGACCCCTGCGCCACTGGCGACTGCGTCCAATTCAAGATCCCTCCCATGTGCGGCCGCCGTGGCCGCCGGCTCGGAGTCAGCCGCGTTCGACTGTCATCTCTCTGTCGGATCCCGATGGGCGGATGTGACTGTTACCCTCGTCACCCCGTGGGCGCCGCTGCCGACGACGTTCAGGACCCGGGACCGGTCGGCCGGGCCGGTGCGGCCGGCCCCGTCACATCGGCGGTGCCGGATTCGTCATTGCTCAGGAGGGGTTCGATCGAAGGAGCGGTGATCCGTGGACAATGCGACGTGGCAGGCCGAGCAGTTCGAGCGACAGCGCCCACAGTTGCACGCGGTCGCCTACCGCATGCTCGGTTCGCGCAGTGAGGCCGAGGACGCGGTCCAGGAGGCGTGGCTGCGTCTGAGCCGCTCCGACGACGGTTCGATCGGCAACCTCGGTGGCTGGCTGACGACAGTCGTGGGACGGGTGTGCATCGACATGCTGCGTGCCCGCCAGGCCCGCCGGGAGGACTCCGTCGGCACCTGGCTACCCGAGCCGATCGTCAACGTCGACGACAGCGACGACCCGGAACAGCAGACGCTGCTCGCCGACTCCGTCGGCCTGGCCCTGCTCGTCGTGCTCGAAACGCTCACCCCGTCCGAACGGCTCGCGTTCGTCCTGCACGACATGTTCGCCATACCGTTCGAGGAGATCGCCTCGATGCTCGAGCGGACACCCGCCGCGGCCCGTCAGCTCGCCAGCCGCGCCCGACGCCGGGTGCAGGGCAGCCCGACCGTCCCGGACGCCGACATCGCCACACAGCGTAGGGTCGTGGCCGCGTTTCTGGCGGCATCCCGCGCCGGCGACTTCGACGCCCTCGTTGCGGTGCTGGATCCCGACGTCGTGTTCCGCGTTGACACCGGCTCACGTACCCGGCCCGTGCCCGCCCTGCTCACCGGTGCCGCGGACGTCGCACGGCAGGTCGCCGCCCAGGGCCCACGCTTCGCGCGGCACTGCCAGCCGGCTCTGGTCAACGGCACCGCCGGGATCGTCGCTCGAACATCGGCCGGCGTCATCGCGGTCGCCGGCATCACCGTGATCGAGGAACGTATCGCCACGATCGACCTGATCCTCGACCCCGACAAACTCCACAACCTGCTCCTGACCGACTAGACGAGTATGTAAGTCCGAACCCTGGGCTGGTCCGCCAGCTCATCGAGTCGGTCAACGACACCCTCAAAGGGCAGCTTGACCTGGAACACCACAGCGGACGCAGCTGCGAGGGCGTCGGGATCCGCGTCGCCCAGCGGATCCTCGCGCTGGCGGCCGCGATCTTACTCGTCTAGGTCAGGCCGTCCCAGGCGGCCATCGCGCCGTCGATGATTGCTTCCAGGGTGTCGTGAGGGGCGCCGTCCCGGGCCTGTAGAGACAGGCCCTGCAGGACGGTGGTGTACAGCGCTGCCATGGCGTTGGTGTCGGCGTCCGCGGACAGGTCGCCGTCGGCGACCCCGCGGCGCAGTCGGGCGTGGATCGCTTCGTGCATGTTCCGGCGTCGCTCGGCAAGGAACGCGCGCACGTCGTCGTTCTTGGTCGTGCCGGCGGCGGCGAGGACGATCATGCAGCCGGGCGGTGTCGCAGGGTCGGCGAAAGAGTCGGCGTTGCTGCGTAACATCTGGCGCACCGCCTCGCGGGCGGTGGGCGCCTCGTCGAGCGCGCGCCACACCTTGTCGCCCTCGGTGGCGCCGTAGAGCTCCACGGCCTCCCGGAAGAGCTGCTCCTTGCTGCCGAAGCAGGCGTAGATGCTCGGCGAGGCGATGCCCATCGCGGCGGTGAGATCGCTCATCGACGTGCCCTCGTAGCCCCGCTCCCAGAACGTCACCATCGCCCGCCGCAGGGTGACGTCCCGGTCGAAGCCACGTGGCCGTCCGCGCCTGCCCATCACCCACCTCAATTCTGTATTGATCGTTAAATATATCTTGACCCCCACACGCGCGTCCTGGTAGGTATTTCTGTGTCGATCGACATAGAAATAAGGTGGCAGACATGACAGAGCTTGCGGGCAAGGTGGCGCTGGTGACCGGGGGCAGCCGAGGCATCGGAGCGGCGATCGCCCGGCGGCTTGCCCGCACGGGCGCGGCAGTCGCCCTCACCTACCTACGCGACGCTGACGCCGCCCAGCGGGTCGCCAGGCAGATCGAGGCCGACGGGGGCCGCGTGCTGGTCATCCAGGCCGACAACGCCGACCCCGAGGCGGTGACCGGCGCGGTCGCGCGCACCGTGGGCGAACTGGGCCGCATCGACATCCTGGTCAACAACGCGGCCATCTTCGCCGCCGGCCCCCTGGATGAGACCACTCTGGACCAGGTGGACCGAACACTTGCGGTCAATGTCCGCGCGGCATTCCTGGCCGCCCAGGCGGCGGCCCGGCACATGACCGAGGGCGGCCGAATCATCACCATCGGCACCTGCCTGGCTGAACGTGTTCCCGGCCCCGGCACGACCCTGTACTCCATGAGCAAGGCCGCTCTGACCGGCCTGACCAAGGGCCTGGCCCGCGACCTCGGCCCGCGCGGCATCACCGCAACCGTGGTCCACCCCGGCCCGATCCACACCGACATGAATCCCGAAGGGAGCCCCACCGCCGCCTTCCAGCGCAGCCTCACCGCACTCGGCCGCTACGGCACCGCCGAGGAGATCGCCACGACAGTCGCTCACCTCGCCAGCGACGCGGCCCGCTACATCACCGGCACCGCAATAGCCGTAGACGGCGGCTTCGCCGCCTGACAGGGAGGATGCCCCGCCCCGGTCACCGTCACCAACCGGACCGCGGGTGCGGGAACTACCAGGTTTACGGAACTCATGTTCGACTGCGACCACAGGACAGTTGGACCAGCGCTCACTGGCATCATCCCTGGTCAGCAGCTGCAGCGCGACCGGACGGATGGTGATCCCAGGGCCTTCGATTAAGATCGAATAGTTCTTGGGGGTCGCAGACCAGGGTCTGTTGCTTTGGCGAGGTCCGCCGTCTCGACGTCCAGCCAGACATGATCAAATAATGCGTTGACGTCCCGCCCGTCCGCCAGTCCCGGCATCGGAGTTTGTCGATTTCCCGGCGGGCGAGCCCAGGCAGGGCGTTAGTCACGCTACGTCATCAAAATGAATCAAGGTACTGAGCCCGCACGATCATCCGACGAATAAGATCGTGAGATTTGAGTCCGCGTTGAGCCCGCAATCCTCTAACGATCTTCCTTAAAGAATCAAAAAGACGAGACCACCACAGGCTGGACGTCCATCACGCTATGCGGTGGGCCGCCAGGGGATCGAACCCTGAACCCGCAGATTAAAAGACCCCAGAAACACATGTCGGAACATATCTACCGATATCAAAGAATGCCCGAACGCGCAGGTCGCAGCGACCGCAGATGCCGGAGGGTGCTATTGACCGTCAGACAGTTCCGCAACGTCCGCAACGTCCGCACCCACAATGAGCACACAGAACCCATCGTTTTCTCGAGCAACAAGCAATCGCGTACGTTACCCACAGTATTTAACAATCCCTTCCAGCTTGATCATATCACGGCGCTGCTCGACCACATCGGTCACGACGCTGAAGCTCAGCCTTACCACGACACGTTCATGCAGTACCGTTGCATTCGCACACACTGGCGAATCTTGATCGTAGGTCTTCCGACTCGGATCGCTAAAGGTTGTTTCGTAACTTGGTTGAGCGCCAAGATTGATATGGAGCAGCCAACCCGCGGGCTGACGGTGGAGATGGAGTACGGGGACTGCGAGATCAAGAACGTGCGGCTGCTGGACTTCTTCACGGGCAGTAACCAAGCTCGGATCAGCCGGACGCCGGCGGCGGTGCCAGCGCGGGTGATGCGGGCGGAGTTCGAGAGGTGGGTATTGCCGCGAGCGGGGGTGGTTTTTGCGTGGGAGCTGGCGCGTGAAGGCGGGAAGGACCACGAGAAACGGCGGTGGCCCTGCTCCTCTTGGTCGCGCGTGCATTCAGGTTCAGCGGGCCAGGCGGCGTTGCAGTTCGACATGGCGGAACTGGTAGACGGCCCCCACCTGACGCAGGACGCCCCGCTCATGCGCGTCCGCCAGGAAGCCCATGAACCGCCACGACACCTGGCCGGACGCCGCCAGGCGCAGGCGAGCCAGCGCGAACCATCCCCATACCGCCTGAGACAGCCCGCCGGTGAGCACTCCCATGAACCCGCCGGCGAGGACGAACACGAGCGCGACCGTGAGCCCGCCGTCTGCATACCCGCCCACGAGCAGGATCATGAGCCCGCCGCCGAGCCCGTACGTGACCGTGCCCGAGAGCCCCTGCGTGAACCCGAGAATGCGGAAGGCCCGACGGTCTCGTTCCAGGACCGCCTGCGGGCTCGCCGCCGTCCGCAGATCGGCTGCCGCCCCGGTGAGCCCGAACGTGAACCCGACCGTGAGCCCGTATGCGAGCCCGGCCGCGAGCCCGCACGCGAGCCCGGCCACCGGCCCGTACGCGAATCCGGCGGTGAGACCGTATCCGAGCCCGTATGCGAGCCCGCCCACGCGTCCGATCCGGAATCCGGTCGGGTTCGGTTGCCAGCGCACTCCACGGGACGGTTCCGCCCGTGGGCCGCACACGCGCGCGAACCTGTCCCCGGCCACGAGCCCGGCTATGACCCCGAGCTCGGGGGCGATCTGGGGTCCGAACATGAGCCTGGCCAAGCATCCCATCGCGAGCCCGAACGTGAGTCCGAAGGCGATTCGGACCGTGAGGTCGAAGAACGGCCGCGGTGCGGCCGCCGGCAGTTGCCACCAGGCGAGGTCCGGCGTGCCGTGCAGGTGCTCCTCCAGGTGGCGGGCAAGGAATCGCAGCCGCCGCTGTGCCCCGCGGTGCGGGTGCGGACGGTAGGCGGCCGGGATGAACTCGTCGAGCAGATGCTCCCGTACCTTGGCGACGGTGGGGAAACGGGCCGGGTCGAGAAGATCGACCGGTTCGGGCACGCCCCGCAGGGACTCGCCGCGCCGCGGGTTGTAGACGGTGTGCGCCAGACTGGCCATCAGCGGTGTCGTCAGAACCCGCGCCACCGGCGGTGGCGAGGTAGCGGTGAAGGACGCCACGACCTCGTCCCAGCGGGCGGTAACCACCGGCCCCCCTGGGGCCTTCCGGAAATAGTCGGCGACATCGTCCGGCGTGAGGGGACGCAGCACGACCGCGGCGGCGCCTTTCAGTTTGCTTTCGGCCCCACCCCAATAGGAGGGACGGACCGCCCAGCGGAACGCCTGTTTCCGGCAGGTCAGGACCAGGCCCTGCCCGTCCGGCAGCATCTCGCTGATCTTCGCGAGCGCGGTGGCGCGCAGCGCCGGAGGAAGCTCGTCGAGACCGTCGAGGATCGGCAGGAGCAACCGGCGGTCCAGCAGCGCCCGCGCCCGGTTACGGTCCTCGCCGGTGGCGTCCGGAGCGGGAGCCTCCAGCCCGGAATGGTTGCGGATGAGGCTGGCCTCCAGCCATGCGGCCAGGTCCTGGTCGGCGGGGTTCCACGACGCCAGCGACAGCAGCACGGGCACCGGACCGCCCGGGGCACGGCGGGCGAGCAGAGCCAGCAACAGCCGGACAGCCAGGACCGTCTTACCCGCACCCGGCTCGCCGAGTATGACCAGCCGGCCGGTCGGTATCCGGTCGAGGACGTCGATGATTTTCTTGTCGCGACCGGCGAGCTGCGCCGGGCCGGTCGCCCACGGTCTTTCAGGCGCTTCGGGGGGCCAGGCCCCACTCGCGGCCTGCTGCCGGATCGACGACCACTCCTCGGTCAACGCCGCATCCGCCGGATCCCAGGCCACCGGCAGCGGATGCGGATCACCGATCTGCCGCCGTCTGAGCTCGCCGTCCCACTGCTTGAACACGGCATCGGCGATCTGGTCGGCAACGGTAGCCAGGTCCAGATCCGGGGGCTTCCGGTAGGCGGCCCAGGCCACCCATCCCCCGGCCACGGTCACCGCCAGGCCGATCCCGCCGGTGACCCCGGCGGAGAGCGCGTCGTCCCACGTCCTCCACACCACGACGGTGACCGCCACCGCCAGGACGGCGAGCCCCACCGCCACCCATGCCGTGCCGGTACCGCGCGCTCGCTGTCCCCCCATACCGTCACATCATCACGATCGCCCCGATCGCACTGTGCATCGACCCGTACCTCCCCCTGGTATGGGTGGACAGGTTGTCGGTGACCACCCGGATCGGGCCGCGGGGATTGGCCTGGGCGATGAGGGTCAACAGCTGTATCCAGCCGTCGCTGTTACGCGAGGGGGTGCAGCAGTGACCTCCTGGCCGTCGCGGATGCGCAGGCCGCCGAAGACCCAGGTCTTCTCGCTGCCCCGGGAGTACTCCAGGGGTGCCTTGATGCGGTGGCCGTCGGCTGACCAGCCCGGTGCCGGCGGGAACGTGCGCGGGATCACCGGCCCCAGCTCGTCGGCGCAGATCACCGTGGTGTGCGCCGGCGGGTGGGTGTAGAGCTCGACGACCGCCGCCCTTTTGGGGCGAAGTCGGGGTCCTGGCTTGCCGCCCAGGAGCGGGTGTGCCGCCGGCGCANCCTGACTGCGCTGGATCTGGATGCCCTCGGCCCGGGCGGCCTCGGTGAGGGTGTTCAGGGTCCACTGGGGTGGGCCGGTCTCGTCGGCGGCACCCAGCCCGCCGGCGTCA
>NZ_JWIO01000062.1:19390-19688 GCF_001017755.1 Protofrankia coriariae | reverse complement strand
GGGACCGGCCGACGCCGTCGCGTCCCGGGCCGGACTGGGTGACGATCCGGCCACGGCTGTCGGGGATCTGCGGGTCGGATCTGGCCACCGTCACCGGGCGGTCGTCGTTCTACTTCGCCTCCCTGGTGTCGATGCCGTTCGTGCCCGGGCACGAGATCGTGGCCGACACACAGACGGATGTCACTTTGAGTAATGGGACGGAGCTGCCGGCGGGTTCCCGGGTGGTCGTCGACCCGGTGCTCGGCTGTGCCGCCCGGGGGCTGCCCGCGTGCACCGGCTGTGCCGGCGGGCACACCAG
>NZ_JWIO01000062.1:18986-19381 GCF_001017755.1 Protofrankia coriariae | reverse complement strand
GCACACCAGCCGTTGCGACCGGGTGACCTCCGGGCATGTCTCCCCCGGTCTGCAGACCGGCTTCTGCTCGGACACCGGCGGCGGATGGAGCGGGGCGCTGGTCGCGCACCGCTCGCAGCTGTACCCGGTGCCGGCGGACCTGCCGGACGAGCGGGCGGTGCTGGTCGAGCCGCTGGCCTGCGCCGTGCACACCGCGTTGCGGGCCGCTCCCGCCGACGGCGACCGGGTGCTGGTCATCGGTGCGGGCGCGGTGGGGCTGTTCACGCTGCTGGCGCTGCGCGCCTACACCCGGGCCGGCACGGTGACCGTGGTCGCCAAGCACCGCCGGCAGGTGGAGCTGGCCCGGCTCTTCGGCGCGGACGAGGTCCTGCCACCGGCGTCCGCCGTCGGCGGGG
>NZ_JWIO01000062.1:17887-18912 GCF_001017755.1 Protofrankia coriariae | reverse complement strand
CCCGGGCGGGCGGGCGGGTGGTGCTGTCGGGGGTGCCCACCGGGTCGGTGGACCTGACCCCGCTGTGGTTCCGCGAGCTGGAGCTGGTGGGCGCCTACGCCTCGTCCGCCGGCACGGCCGCCCATCCGGCCGTCCGGCCGGACAACCAGGTGAACGGGCAGGTGAACGGGCGGCCACGGGAGCGGTCGGACTTCGACCGGGCCCTCGAGCTCGCCGCGTCCGCGCCGCTGGACGGGATCCTGTCGGCCACCTATCCGCTGGACCGCTGGCGGGACGCGCTGGACCATGCGCTGGCCGCCGGACGGCTGGGAGCGGTCAAGGTTGCCTTCGACCTGATGACGCCGTGACGGGGCACGGAACGTGACAGGGCACAGAAGAGGCGGACGGGGCCTGCCCGCAGGCACTGTGGCCTCTGCTGGGACGCTTATTCCAGGACGCCGACGACAACCCAGTGCCGTTCGGCTGAAACCACGCGTGAGGGGATCGCACAGGTGAGACCGGGGTTCGTGCTCGAAGTCGATGAGCGGACTCCTCCGCTGCTCGTCCACCAGGGTGAGGGGTTCGGGCTGGAACGTTTTCCGCTGGGTACCCGGGTGCTCTACCCGCCGGAGTCGCTGCCGGCGCTGGCAGACGTCGACGCGGCGATCAGCCGGGCGTTGGCCGAGCCGGAGAACAGCGAGCCGCTGCGGGCGCTGCTGCGGCCGGGGATGCGGCTGACGATCGCCTTCGACGACCTGTCGATCCCGCTGCCGCCGATGCGCCGGCCCGACATCCGCCAGCGGGTGATCGAGCAGGTGCTGACGCTCGCGGCCGAGGCCGGGGTCGACGACGTGGTGCTCATCGTGGCGAACGCCCTGCACCGCCGGATGACCGCCGCCGAGATCGAGCGGGCTGTCGGGGAGCGGGTGTTCCGTTCGTTCTGGCCGGACAACCTCTACAACCACGACGCCGAGGACAGGGACAACCTGCTGCACGTCGGCCTGACCGAGAACGGCGAGGACGTCGAGATCAACCGGCGGGCCGCC
>NZ_JWIO01000062.1:7440-17877 GCF_001017755.1 Protofrankia coriariae | reverse complement strand
CCGGCGGGCCGCCGAGTCGGACCTGCTGGTCTACGTCAACGTCAACCTGGTGGCGATGGACGGTGGGCACAAGTCGGTGCCGATCGGGCTGGCGTCGTACAACAGCCTGCGCCACCATCACAACAGCCACACGATGGTGCACTCGCGGTCGTTCATGGACCACACCCGTTCGGCCATGCACTCCTCGGCGTGGCGTATGGGCCGGCTGCTCGCCGACCACCTGAAGATCTTCACGGTGGAGACGACGGTGAACAACGCCGCGTTCCCGGCCCGGTACGGATTCCTCACCAAACGGGAGTGGGAGTGGTCCGTGCGCGACCAGGCGATGGCGTTCGGGCTGTCGCGGGGGCTGGCCACCATGCCGACGCGTCCTCGCCGCCGGATCTTCCAGGACCTGGTCGCGGACTACGGGGTGACCGGGGTGCACGCCGGTGAGACCGAGGCCGTGCACGCGAAGACCCTCGCCAACGTGCACCGCCAGCAGCTCGTCGAGGTCGACGGGCAGAGCGACGTGCTCGTTGTCGGCCTGCCGTATCTCGGGCCGTACAACGTCAACTCGGTGATGAACCCGATCCTCGCGATGTGCCTGGGCCTGGGGTACTTCTTCAACATGTACCGGGGCCGGCCGCTGGTGCGCCGCGGCGGCGCGATGATCCTCTACCATCCGGTGACGCCGGAGTTCTCCCAGCTGCACCATCCGTCGTATGTGGACTTCTTCGAGGAGGTGCTCGCCGAGTCCACCGACCCGGCGACGATCGAGGCGACCTTCGAGAAGCAGTACGCCACCGACCCCTGGTACATCCACCTGTACCGGACGTCCCACGCCTACCACGGTGTGCACCCGTTCTACATGTGGTACTGGGGCGCGCACGCTCTGGACCATCTCGGGGACGTGGTGTGGGTCGGCGGTGACCGGGCGGCCTGCGCGCGGATGGGTTTCCGGGCCGCGTCCACGCTGGCCGACGCGCTTGAGATGATCTCGTCCACGGTGGGGCGCAACCCGTCCCTGACCTACCTGCACTCCCCGCCGCACGCCATCGCGGACGTGCGGTGACGGCGCCGGGCGGCCGGCAGCGCCCGGCCGGGATCGGGCTGCGTGAGATGGCACGCGGCTGGCGGTGGGCGTCGCGCCCACCGGTGCCCGCCTCGGCGCAGCCGTACCAGCCGGCGCCGCGGGCCCGGGAGTTCCCCACGTCGTGGGCGCGCACGCCGGCGATGCGGGCGGCCCGGGTCGCCGCGCTGGAGTTCGGGATGCGGCCCATGCTGGACGCGAACCTGTCCCTGTCGGTGGCCGGGCTGGACGCGATCGAGGGGCTGCGCACGCCCGCGGTCTTCGTGTCGAACCATTCCAGCCATCTGGACGCGCCGCTGCTGCTGTGCGCGCTGCCGCGGGACATCCGGGACCACACGGCGGTGGCCGCCGCCGCCGACTACTTCTTCGACAGCTGGTGGCGAGGTCTGGGCACGGCCTTCCTGTTCGCGACCGTGCCGATCGAACGCCGGGGCGGGGCGCCGTCGAGCGCACCCGCCGACCTGCTTGCCGGCGGCTGGAATCTGGTCATCTTCCCGGAGGGGACCAGGTCGAAGGACGGTCAGCTCGCTCGCTTCCGGTTCGGCGCGGCGCATCTGGCGATCACCTGTGGGGTGCCGGTGGTGCCGGTGGGCATCCGCGGCAGTTTCGGTGCGATGCCGCGGGGCCGGGCCTGGACGGTTCCGGGCCGGCCGGGGGTGTCGGTGCGGTTCGGCCGGCCGCTGTATCCCGCCGACAGCGACCTGCGTTCCTTCACCGGCCGTATCTTCGCCGAGGTGTCCCGGCTGATCGACGAGGACGCCACGTCCTGGTGGGATTCGCTGCGCGCGGCGCGGGAGCGCCCGGCGGTGCCGGCCCGGGCCGCGCGGTCCGCCCGGAAGGCGCGCTGGCGGCAGGTCTGGGAGGCCACCGAGCCGGTGGGAACCGCTGGTGCGGTGTCGCCGTGGCAGGCCGCGGCGCGGCGCGGATCCGCCGGCGTGACGGGCCTCTCGGGCTCCCAGGGGCTGACGGCGGCGACGGGCGCGTCACGGGAGTCGCGGGAGCCTGACGGCAGCGGGGGTGCCGGCGGTACCGACGTGGGTGGCGCTGGCGCTGCAGGCGACGCAACCGGTACGTCCACCCCCGCCGGATGATCCGCTCGCAACCGTCTCATCGGATGTGAGAACGGTCACACACTCCTGAAAATGTGGATAGCTCTGTTCATGGCGCGGTGGATATCCACCGCGCCGCTGGGGATCACCTGTGGGTAACCGGGGGCCTGCCGGGCAGCCCTGATGTCAAGGGTTGATTCGGGGACGCCCGGGGCCGTTAGTGGATGCATGGACCTGCGCAACCGGCCCCGCCGCCCGCACCCGCAGCACCGCTGGAGGCGGGGTACCGACACCGGCGTCTCTGGCGTTTCCGGCGTCTCTGGTGTTCCTGTCACCGGAGTCCCCGTCGCCCGTGTGCCCCGCACGCCGGCCTCCGGGTCACGGCCGCCGTCCCCCCGGCCGCTGCCGCCGAGCGTGGCCCGGGTGGCCGACCGGACCCGCCTGTCCGCGGAGCTGCTCGCCGCGCTCCTCGACGTCCAGGAGCGCACCCGGGCGTCACTGGACGACATAGAACTCGCCGACGCCCTCGCCGACCGGCTGCTCGCCCGCCACCGCGACCGCCTCCGCCTCGCCACCTCCCCCTGAACGGTGGGACATGTCTACCCTCGCGGCCGGTAGACGTCGGCGCGGTGCTCAATGGCGACGATGTCGACATGGTGGTCGTCGGTGTTGATGCGATAAATGACGCGGTAGTCACCGCGTCGCGCGCTGTACAGACCGGCGAGTTGAAGCTGGAGCGGCTTGCCCACATGGTGCGGGCTGGCCGCCAGTGATCCGTACAGGAACTCGACGACGGCGGTGGCAACTTTCTCGGGCAGACGGCGCATGGCACGCCGCGCGGGCGCGGTGAAGGCGATCTCGTAGGGGGCGCTCACCGGCCGGTGGCGAGGCGGAGCGCGTCCTCCTTGCTCAGGACGGTCGCCCCCGCGTCCTCGAGATCGTCGAGGGCTTCCCGGATGTCGGCCATCAGACGGGTGCTGGCCATGACGTCGAGGGTTTCCTCCAGTGACTCCAGGTCGTCGACACTGATGACAATCGCGGCAGGTCTGCCGTGCCTGGTGATCACAACACGGCCGTGCTCACGTTCGACGCTGTCCACCACCTCCGAGAGCCTGTTCTTCACCTCTGCCAGCGGCATCTGTTCCACGATCGACATGGCTAGAAGTATAGCTATTTCGTCTCGCGTCCGCTGAGGGCGCCGGCGGACGGCGGCGGGGCGCACGCCGGCAGGGAAGGGTGTGCGCCTCGCCGTGGTCGTCGGGCGGGCGGATCAGTGCCGAGCAGGATGACGGTTCTGCCCCGGTCGCGCAGGGTGCTGATGAGCGGGAAGTCCGCCTCGAGGCCCTGGTAGAGCCATTCCAGGTTGCTCCGGCCCAGGTTGAAGCCGTCAGCCATGAGCACCGGCCGTGTGATGCCGGGGCTGCCCTTGCCGTAGTAGACCCAGGCGAAGCCGTTGCGCAGTTTCCACTCCCGGTCGGGCTTCGGCACCGGGACGGGGGTGACCGGCTCGGAGGTCAGCGGGTCGGCGATGGTCAGCCTGCCGATGGCCCGCTCCGCCTGAGCGTCCTGCTGTTCGGACAATGCCGCTCCTCTGGTCCGTTCGGCTCGCGTGGCGCGGTGCTTCCGAGGGAGCCGCGGCGCGCACCGTGGGGATGCGTGCGATGACGGACGGCATCGTAGTCGAATCCATCAGCCCTGCGTACTGATAGAAATTATCCAGTTACTTTAAGTATAAAAATGTATCAAGCTGGACGTTTCCATGACCGCGGCCGGCCAGCCGGAATCGGTCCGCCCTGACGCTGTTCTCCTTTCCGGCGCCCTTCCAGCCCGATTCGTTGGCGAGTATGAATCCGGTGTAGTACGGTCTGTCACGTCAGCTCTTCGGGGCGGTCGACACATCTGCTTCGCAGCAGTAGTGGGAAGGGGGAGGCGAAGCTCCGGCCGCTCGGGACCGGATATCGACGCAGTGACCGTTGGATGGTTTTCGTCAGGACAAATCCGATCCGTTGATGAATCCGGTCGCGCTGGCCACGACAACAACCGCGACGATCGGTCCGCCCCGGGATTCGACCACGGTGGCACAACACACCGCACAATATGGATTCCGGCGATCCCGGAATCCGGGACCACACTGCCGGGCTGACAGAGCGACTCGACGGAAATTTTCCGTAGCCACTGGAGAAAGGCGTACCCAGGGCTCGGTCGACGAGTCGTCTGGGCCGCTTGGGCACGAGACAGAGACCGCCCTCACGGTGCCTGCGGGGATTGTCGACGGTCGCGACGCGTGCCTGTCGTCATCGGCTCGGCCAACCGGCCGGGCGGTGCTGTGACAGGCCATTCGGTTTATTTCGGTTTATTCATGCCGTCAGGACGAACAGGAGTTTTCCATGGCCTACTTCGCGTTCACGGAGCAGCCGGGGCAGGAGTTCATCTTCGAGCTCACGGACCCCGAAAAGATCGCCCATGCCCGCAACATCATTTCTGGCGTGGAGAAGCAGAGGGTGCACGTCATAGGGAGGATCAGGAAGCAGGGGAAGCCCTACAACCCGAAGTACAGCTTCCATCTCGATCCGGACAGCATCTCGTTCTTCGACCTGGCGATCGAAGTGTGTGACGCCAACATGGACTATGTCGAGGAGCACCTGGATGAGGCGGGCGGGGCGTTCCTCCCCGGGGGCCACTGGTGTCCGTGGGACTCGCGGGTGACCCGTGAGGTCACGACGCCCTGAACGCGCCCTGTACGCCTGCCGGCCCCGGGAGTGTCGCCGTTGCGCGGCGCCCCGGGGCGATATGGCGTCGCCACGATCGGTGAACGCCCCGGATACACCCGTCCCGCTCGGCGAGACGCGTGCGTTCCCTCCTCGTTTCATGACTGGTGTCATAGCTGACAGTATTTCATAGCTGACAGTAGGGACCACCTGTGGACAACAATAGGCTATCCACAGATCGTTGTACGGTCTGGTGCGGAGGGTGCATGGCGATCAGTCTGGCGTTGTGACCGAGAGGAGCTCATCATGGTGGTCATGGCAGTCGCCTACGAGGATCTTCCGATTCGGGACGACGGGTTCACCGTCGACGATCTGGAGGAGATGCCCGACGACGGTCGGCGCTACGAGCTGGTGGACGGGGTGCTCCTGGTGAGCCCGGCGCCCCGCTGGGAACATCAGCACGCCTGCCTGGAGCTCGCGGTGGCGCTTCGCGGCAGATGCCCCGACGGCCTGGTCGTCTTCGGGCCGACGCCGGATGTGCGCAAGGGGCGACACACCAGCGTCCAGCCGGACGTGTGCGTGGTCCGCCGCGACGACCTCGTGCGTGGCGAACGCTACCTGGCTGTCCCGGTGCTGGTCGTCGAGGTTCTCTCCCCCAGCAGCCTGGGCATCGACCGGCTACTCAAACGCGACGTCTACGCCCGTCTCGGTGTCCCCCACTACTGGATCGTCGACGCCGACGCCCCCTCGATCACCACCCTCGCGCTCACCGGCACCGGCTACGTCGAGACCGGCACGGTCCACGGTGACGAGGTTCTGACGGTCACCGAGCCATTCCCGCTGACCGTCTCCCCGTCCCAGCTCCCGCTGACCTGACGCTCTGATCTGACGGCCTGAAGCGGTGTCCGCGGCGGCATTCGGGCGTGGGCGAAAACGGTGGCTGCCGGTTCCCGTCCACGGGACTTGTAGCTTTGACGGGTGCAGTCGACGAGCCCACGGGCTACCGGTCGGGTCCCCGGCGAGAAGTCGTTCCTGAAGTGGGCCGGTGGCAAGAGCCGGTACGCGAGCGCACTCGTGGGGCTGGCGCCGGAGTTCACCGGCTCGTACCGGGAGCCCTTTCTCGGTAGCGGCGCGGTGTTCTTCGAACTGGGGCCCGGCCGCGCCGTTCTCTCCGACGCGAACGAGGAGCTCGTCGTCTGTTTCCGGGTCGTCGCCGAGGATCCGGAGTCGGTCATGGCGCGGCTCGACGAGATGCCCAACACGCCCGAACACTTCGAACACGTGCGCCGGCAGCGTCCCCAGGATCTCAGTGACCTCGACCGGGCCGCCCGGGTCGTCTACCTCAACAAGACGAGTTTCCGGGGGCTGTGGCGGGTGAACCGTCGCAACGAGTTCAACACGCCGTACGGCGCCTACGACCGTCCCTACTACAGCCGGACGATATTTCTGCGGGCCGCCAAGGCGCTGAGCGGCGCCGTTGTCAGAGTGGCCGACTTCGAGCAGGCGATCGACGACGCCGAAACGGGTGACTGGGTGTACTGCGACCCGCCGTACGTACCACTCGGTGGCTGGGCCGATTTCAAACGGTACACCGCCGGCCAGTTCGGGGCGGACGACCATGTGCGACTCCGTGACGCGATGCGCCGCGCCGCGGACCGGGGGGGTTTCGTCACCATGACCAACAGCGACACGCCGTTCGTGCGCGAGCTGTTCGGCGGCGACTTCCATATCCTGCGGCTGCCCACCCGGCGTGACATCAACCTGAACGCGTCCGCCCGGCGTAGCTGGGACGTGGTGGTGACCACCTACGATCCGCCCGTGCCCGCACAGGTCCTCGTCGACCGCCGGGTGCGGTAGCCGCGAACGACCCCGGCCGGGCCGTGGCCGGGTCGGGTACGGCCCGGCCGTTCAGGGCGTCCGGGATACATGCCGGTGATGACCATGGCCGTGACCGTGGCCATCACCGACCTGACCGTGGTCATGGCTGTGGCCGCGGTCGTCGTGGTGATCGTGGTGGTGGTGTCCGTGGGGATGCGCGGGATCGTCCGGATGGTCGTGCGGGGCCTGGGGGGCGGCCACCCGGTGCTCGAAGCCGGGCAGCGCGATCCTGTACAGACAGGTGTCGCAGTTCATCCGGATGTCCCCGGCCAGCGCCTCGGCGAAGCGCTCGAACACCAGGTCCACCAGGGCGTCGCTGTCGCCGAGCAGGCCCGCGCAGCGCACGTCGACGTCCGGATGCTCGGCGGCCCAGCCGGCGGCCTGACTGACCACCCGCTCCGGCAGGACGCCGGTGAACAGGAAGTAGGGCGCCACCACGATCCGGGACGCCCCCAGCCGGCGGCAGCGCTCCAGGCCGGCCGGCACACCCGGCTCGGCCAGGCTGATGAAGGCCGGTTCGACACCGGCAAACCCGCGTCCCTCCCACAGCAGCCGGGCCACCTTGGCGATCTCGGCGTTGGCGTCCGGGTCGGTGGATCCCCGGCTGACCAGCAGCACAATCACCTTCGCCCGCTCGGCGTGCGGATAGACCGCGTCGATCCGCTCGTCGAGCGCCGTCAGCAACGTCGGATGCGGGCCGAGCGGGCGTCCGTAGGTGTAGCGCAGACCGGGATGGCGGGCGCGTTCGCGGGCGAGCGCGCCGGGGATGTCGCCCTTGGCGTGCCCGGCGGAGACCAGGGTCAGCGGTACCACCGCGAGCCGCCGGTGGCCGGCGTCGACGAGGCGGGCCACCGCGTCGGCCACCGGCGGGCGGGACAGCTCGATGAACCCGCCGTCCACCGGCGTCCCGTCGGCCCGTTCACGGACCCGTTCGACGAACTCCTGGAACTGCGCCACCCCGGCCGCGCTGCGGGTCCCATGCCCGACGATCAACAGCGCGGGCGCGGACGGACCGCCGTCCGGGCCACTGTTCGTGGCCGCCTCCGGGGCTCCATCGGTGGCCGCGCCCGTGGCCACGGAGGCGACCGCAGCCCTGTTCAGGTCTGCGTCCGATCCTGTGCCTGGGTCCTTGACGTCCTCCCCGCTGTGAACGGCGGGGATACCTACCGTGCCACTCACGTGACACCTCGATGGGTTCCTGCTTCACCGCCGACAGCCACCGCACGCGGTGGTCTTACGCCGGCTCCACAGGCGTTTTCCGTCTCCGCCCGCCCGGCGGCGACGATCCGCTGGCCCTCGAACAGAACGTTCCGGGCCGCGTTCAGATCACGATCGTGGACGATACCGCAGGCCGGGCACGTCCACACCCGCACCGCCAGACGACGGTTCACCGAACCCTTCTTCTTCCGGGCAAGGGCCCGCTGCGCGCGGGCCAGTCCACGTTGACGCGACCGGAGGTGACGCGGATTCGCGACCACCTCACCCGTGGACAGTGTCGCCAGCCGATCCAACCCGAGATCGATCCCGATCTCGGAGTCTGTCGGCGGATACGCGGTGCCGGTGACGTCGACGACGAACGACACGTAGTACCGGCCGTCGGCCTCCCGGATCACCGTGGCCGACGACGGAACCGACGGCAGCTCCCGAGACCAGACAAGCGCGACGTCTCCGACCTTCGCCACCCGCACACCCCGGGAGGTAGCCGTGAACCCGTTACGGGTGAGGCGAATCGACTGCCGGCGGTCCTTGCGTGACCGGAACCGGGGATGCCCGACCTCCCGGCCCTTCCGTTTCCCGGACAGCGAGTCGAACCAGTTCCGGAACGCCCGCCGGGCGTCCTGGCATGCCTGCACCAGCACCACCGAGGACACCTCTGCCAGCCACACCCGTTCGGGGGCCTGCCTGGCGAGGGTGACAACCCGTCGCTGCACCTCGGTGTCGGAGATCTTCTCCCCGGCCGCGTGAGCGGCATCCCGGGTGCGGATCGCGTTGTTGTAGACGACCCGGGCGCAGCCGAACGCCCGCGCCAACGCCTGCGCCTGCCCCGGTGTGGGGTAGGCGCGGTAGCGGTAACGGACGGTGGGCACGTCTACCATCATACTTGGCCTATGGCACAGGATGACAGCTACAGGCGTGGCAGGCATGTGGTTTCCGCGCTTCACGTCCACTTGGTCTTCGTGACGAAGTACCGGCATGGCGTGCTCGACACCGCGATGCTGGACCGCTGCCGGCAGATCATGAGCGAGGTGTGCGACGACTTCGGCGCCACCCTCGCCGAGTTCAACGGGGAAGACGACCACGTCCACCTGCTTGTCCACTACCCGCCGAAGATCTCGGTATCGGCACTGGTGAACAGCATCAAGGGGGTGTCGGCCCGCCGCCTGCGCACGGAGTTCACCGAGCGGGTGAACCAGCACTCGATGCGCGGGCACTTCTGGTCCCCGTCGTACTTCGCCGGCTCCGTCGACGGGGCACCCCTGTCCCTCGTACACCAGTACATCGAGAGGCAACGGCACCCAGCGTAAATATGCCAACCCCGCACTGAAGGGCAGGGCCCGCGCGCTACGTTCCATGGTCACGGATTCAGCCCCTCATACCGCGCGCGGCACGGGCCTGGTCGGTCAGCTCCACCGGTACCCCCTCGAGGTGACGACGTGCCCGGCCACGACACGGGTATGGGTGCTGCCGACGACCACCGTCGTCGTCATGCCGACCAGCTCCAGCCGTGGCGCCGGGGTGGCGGTCAGCTCCCCGATCGTGGCGACGGTGACCTGCTGGGCCGGGCGGAAGGCGTCGGTGACGATACCCACCGGGGTCGACAGCGGACGGTGGGCGGCCAGCAACGTCAACGCCCGCGGCAACTGCCAGGTCCGCGCTTTGCTGCGCGGGTTGTAGAACGCGACGGCGACGTCGGCCCGCGCCGCCGCCCGGACCCGCTGTTCGATCACGTCCCAGGGGGTGTGCAGATCCGACAGGCTGATCATCATGTGGTCGTGGCCGAGCGGCGCGCCGAGCAGCGCCGCGGCGGACAGCGCCGCGGTCACCCCCGGGACGCCCACCACGTCGAAGGATCCGTCGGCCCGTTCCAGCGCCGGGCTGCCCATCGCGTAGACGCCGGCGTCCCCGCTGCCGACGAGCGCGACCGCGTGGCCGGCGCGGGCGGCATCCACGGCCGCGCCGGCGCGTGCCTCCTCCGCTCCGAGGCCGCTGGCGAGCACGCGTGCGCCCGGCCGGATCAGGTCGCGGACGGAGTCGAGGTACTGGTCCAGGCCGACGATCACGCTGGCGCGGGCGAGTTCGCGGGCGGCGCGTGGGGTGAGCAGGTCCCGGTCGCCCGGGCCGAGGCCGACGATGGCCAGCCGGCCGCGGGGACGGTGCCGGGCCACCGCCACCGTGGCGTGCGCGCTCACCTGTTTGGGCACGACGAGCTCGGCGGTGCCAGTGGATGTGCCGCCCCCGTCGGGGCCGAGCAGACTCGCCGCCTCGGCGACGCTCGGCGTGCCGACCGCGGCCCGCACCACCTCGGAGGGATGCGGGACGTCGACGGCCGCGAGCGCCGCGGCCGGGTGCACGACCAGCGGCCAGCCGAACGCGCGGGCGGCGGCGACGATGCCGGCCTCGTCCCGTTTGGCCTCGACGGTGGCGAGGTGACGCACGGCCAGCGGTGACAGCCCGGCTTCGGCCAGCGCGCGTTCGACGAGGTCGACGACCTCGTCGGCGGGCGCGCCCC
>NZ_JWIO01000062.1:3888-7396 GCF_001017755.1 Protofrankia coriariae | reverse complement strand
GCGGGCGCCGCCGGCCGATCCGGCGGAACCGACGTGGCCGGTCCGGCCGGCGACGCGGCCGGCGCACTGCTCCCGTCGGGTTCATCGGCGCCACCGAGGGCGCCTGGACCAGCGGGAACGGGGTGATCGGCGGGTCCGGCCCGGCCGGTGAGATCGGTGAGATCGGCGGGCCGGACCGTTCCCGGCAACGGCGGCAGCGGCCAGACCGCGTCCGTGTACAGGGTCACGGGCTCCTCGGCGAGCAGCGCCGTGCCCACGGTGGCGAGCCGTGATCCGGGCTCGACGCGCAGGCCGATGTCGGCGCCGAAGGAGTCGAGGGCGGGGACCGCGGCGGCGTCACTGGCGGTGGTCACGACGGCGGTCGCGCCGAGCGTGGCGGCGACCCGTTCGGCAAGGTCGTTGGCTCCGCCGGCGTGCCCGCCGACGAGGGCGACCGCCCACCGGCGCGCCTCGTCCACGCAGACCACCCCCGGGTCGCTGTCCTTGCCGGTGAGCAGGCCGCCGGCGTGCGGGCCGCCGGCCAGCAGCCGGACGGTCGCGCCGGTCGCGAGGAAGCAGACCACCCCGGCGCATTCGGTGACGGCGGCGGTGAGCGCCTCGCGGGCCGTGCCGTCGTAGTGGCGGGCGTCCGGCCAGGCCCGTTGCAGATCCCGGGCGGCCGCGCGGCCGGCGGCGGTCACCGCGACCAGGCCGATGCCCGACCGGCCCGACAGCCTGGCGTCCGTCATCGTGACCATCCGTCATCATGATTGTTCATTGCGATGCGCACCGACGCGTTCTCCCCAGCGGACGGCCGTTCCTGTCGATTGCTGCCAGCCGTACGGCCTCACCCGGGACGGTTTCGTGGCGGTCTGCGCGGGACACCCCAATGAAGATGATCATGCTGGCCCGGTTCCGCGGGCATCCGTCGGTGAGTCGGATGAGGGCCAGTCACGGGCAGGAATGTCACGGACAGAGGAGGGCCGGGAGTCGCCCAGGGTCGTCCGCAGCGTGGTGCGAGCGGCCCGGTCGGCCCGGCGGAACCCGTGGAAGTGGCCGGGGTGGTACAGGTGTGAGCGGGTCCCGCCGGCGGCGAGGGCGGGGCCGACCAGCACCAGCGTGTGCTTCCACAGCTTGTGCTCACGGATCGTGGCGGCAAGGTCGGCGAGTGCGCATCGCACAATCAGCTCGTCCGGCCAGCTCACCCGGTAGGCGACCACGCAGGGTGTCTCCGGTGGGTAGCCGCCGGCGGTGAGCTCGGCCTGCAACTGGCCGGAGCGGGCCGCCGAGAGGAACAGCGCCATGGTCGTGCCGTGCGCGGCGAACCGGGCCACCTCCTCCCCGGGCGGCATCGGGGTCTTCCCGCCGGCAAGCCGGGTCAGGATCACCGACTGGGCCACCTGCGGGACGGTCAGCTCGCGCCCGACGGCCGCGGCGGCCGCGGTGAAGCTGCTGACCCCGGGGACGATGTCGGTGGCCAGCCCCAGTTCGGCGCAGATCTCCAACTGTTCCTGCAGCGCCCCCCACAGCGCCGGGTCACCGGAGTGGATGCGGGCCACCGCGAGCCCGCTGCCCGCGGCCCGCCGGTAGATCTCGTGTACGCCTTCCAGCGGCAGCCCGGCCGAGTCGACGATCTCGGCGTCGCTGCGGGCATGGGTGAGCACGTCCGGGTGCACCAGCGAGGACGCCCAGATGACCACGTCCGCCTCGCCGATCGCCCGGACGGCGCGCAGGGTGAGCAGGTCCGCGGCCCCGGGGCCGGCTCCGACGAACGTGACCCGCCCGGGCGGGCGGGCGGTCATGCCGGCCACTGCCGGCGCCGCGTCGAGATCACCGTGGACAGGTAGGGGCCAGGCTGGTCGCGGGGCAGGTCGGCGGCGAGGCGGATGTCCTCCTCGGGCAGGCCCGTGCAGGCGCCGTAGATGGCCGCGCCGTGCGTGCCGGCCAGCCGGTCGGCCTCGGCCAGCACGTCGAGGACCTGCGGCAACGCGCGCCCGCCCTTGTAGGCGATCACGGTGTCGTGGTTGGCCACCGCCCGGCGGTAGGCGTCCACCCCGGCGGTCAGCGGCAGCAGCGCCACGGTCTCGGTGCCCACTGCCAGCACCGTGCCGGAGCGGGCGGCAAGATCCTGCATGGCCATGATGCCGGGGACGGTCTCGATGGTGACCTCCGGTAACAGTGCCCGGACCCGGGCTGCCAGCGTGGTGAAGGTCGAGTAGACGTTCGGATCACCGATCGTCGCGAACGCCACACTGCCCGTGGGATGCTCGCGCAGGGCCTGGCTGACGGTGACCGCCGGGGCGTCGTAGTCGGCGTCGCCGGTCATCCGGAACGCCACCTGGCGGATCCGGTCGTGGGTGACGTGCGCGCGCACGGTCGCCTCGGCCCGGCCCGGCGGCGGTAGCCCCTCGCTGACCGGGACGAACACGACGTCGGCCCGCTCCAGCGTCCGTACGGCCCGGACCGTCACCAGATCCGGGTCACCGGGGCCGACACCGACGCCGACCAGCCGGCCGCGGACCGGCACGGTGCCGCCGCCCTCACCGCCCTCGGTCTCCTCACCGTCCTCGACGTTCCCGCCGCTCATCGCGCTCCTCCCGCGGGCCGTCCCGCGCTGGGAGCGGCGGCGGCTGCCGCGNGGCGGCTGCCGCGGGAGCCGAAACATCTGCCGCGGACGGTCCGGGCGATCTTGCTCCGCGGGCCGTGGCGACGAACCGGCGGGCCGCCCCGGGCACGCCGGCCCAGTGCAGGTGCAGGTAGGAGGCGTGCACGTTGCCGTGTACGAAACCCTCCGTCCGGTCGTCGACCCGCCAGGCCGACCGGGGCACGTCCCCGGCGGGAACGGTGGCGGCGGTGACGACCGACGTGTGGTGGAACTCGTGCGCGGTCACCCCGGTACCGGCGGTGACGACCGGGTTGTCGCAGACAGCTACCGCCTGGCGGTAACCGAGAGTGAGACGTGGCCCCATCGCCGTGTCCGCGTCGAGGATCCCGCACATGGGATGCCCGTCGAGGGAGCGGGCCAGGTAGAGCAGGCCGGCACACTCGGCGACGATCGGCGCACCCCGGCGCGCCAGCGCGACCACCTCGGCCCGCAGCGGTGCGTTGGCCGCGAGCGCGGCGGCGTGCTCCTCGGGGAACCCGCCGCCGATCACCAGCCCGTCGGTGCCGTCCGGAAGTTTTTCGTCACGCAGCGGGTCGACGGTGACGACCTCGGCCCCGGCGGCGCGCAGCAGCTCGACCTGCTCGGCATAACCGAACGTGAACGCGGACCCGCCCGCGACAGCGATCCGCACCGGCCGCCGGCTGGCGGGCCCGCTGCGCCTGGCCGTCGCCTCGGCCACGGACGCTGCCCGCGCGGACGCCTGGCCGGACGCCGTAGCGGCAGCCTCGGCCACGGCGTCCGACGGCGTCCAGGGGCGGACGTCCAGCGGCGGGGCCGAGCGGGCCAGCTCGAGCACGGCGTCGAGATCGCAGGAGGCGGCGACCAGCGCCCCCAGCGCCCGGACCGCCTCGGCCGCGGCCGGCG
>NZ_JWIO01000062.1:0-3869 GCF_001017755.1 Protofrankia coriariae | reverse complement strand
CGGCCGGCGCCCGCTCGGCCGCCGGCACCAGCCCGAGATGCCGCGAGGGCACCGCGGCGGTGTCGTCCCGGCGCAGCACCCCCAGCACGGGGATGCGCAGGCCGGCGACGGCGTCCCGCAGCAGGCTCTCGTGGCCGGCCGAGCCGACCCGGTTGAAGACGACACCGGCCAGGCGCACCCGCCGATCCCAGGTGGCGAAGCCGTGCACCACGGCCGCGGCCGAGCGGCCCGCGGCGGACGCGTCCACGACCAGCACGACCGGGGTGGCGGTCAGCCGGGCCACATGGGCGGCGGAGGCGAAGTCCGCGGGCTGGCCGGGCCGCGGCACCGACACCCCGTCGAACAGGCCCATCACCCCTTCGACGACGGCGATGTCGGCGCCGTGGGCGCCGTGGGCGAACAGGGGGCCGATGCGCTCCTCGCCGCAGAGCACGGCGTCGAGGTTGCGCCCGGGGCGTCCGGTGGCCAGGGCGTGGTAGCTCGGGTCGATGTAGTCCGGGCCGACCTTGTGCGGGGAGACCCGCAGGCCGCGGGCGGTCAGGGCGGCCATCAGCCCGGTCGCCACGGTGGTCTTGCCCGCGCCGCTGGCCGGGGCCGCGATCAGCAGCCGGGGCAGGACGATGCCGGGGCCGCTCACCATTCGATCCCCCGCTGGCCCTTCTGGCCGGCGTCCATCGGGTGCTTCACCTTGGTCATCTCGGTCACCAGGTCGGCGGCGTCGAGCAGCTGTGGTGGCGCGGCGCGGCCGGTGATGACGACGTGCTGGCGCCCGGGCCGGGTGAGCAGCGTCTCGACGACCTCGGCCACGTCGAGCCAGCCCCACTTCAGCGGGTAGGTCAGCTCGTCGAGGACGTAGAGCCGGTAGGTCTGCGCGGCCAGGTCCCGGCGGATCTGTTCCCAGCCCTCGCGCGCGGCGTCGGCGGGCTGGGCGTCCGGGTCGATGCGGCGCTGCACCCAGCTCCAGCCCTCGCCCATCTTGTGCCAGGCGACCGTGCCGCCCTCCCCGGTGGCGGTCAGCGTGCGCAGCGCCCGTTCCTCCCCGATCCGCCACTTCGCGGACTTGACGAACTGGAACACCCCGACCGGCCAGCCCTGCGCCCAGCCGCGCAGGGCCAGCCCGAACGCCGCGGTCGACTTCCCCTTGCCGTCACCGGTGTGGACGATCAGCAGCGGGCGGTCCCGGCGGGCCCGGGTGGTCAGGCCGTCGTCGGGTATCACGGCCGGCTGTCCCTGCGGCATCCCTCAGGCCACCTTCCCGGGCTGGGTGGAAGCTGTTGTCGGCCCAACGGTCGGCCCGGCGGGCCCGCCAAACCGGACGGAGCCCGATCCCGCCGGCCGTATCGGACGCACGGGACCGGCGGGGACCGTGGGGCCGGTGGCGACCGCCGGGCCGGCCGCCGACAGGGCGGCCAGCGGAACGGTCGTGCCACCGAGGGCGGTGGCCAGCCGCCCGGCCAGGCCCAGGCGGACGTATCCGCTCTCGCAGTCGACGACGACGCTGGCCACCCCGGCGCGGGCCAGCGCGTGCGCGGCGGCGGCCGGATCCGGGCCGGTGGTGCACCGCCCGTCGGTGACGACGACCAGCAGCGCGCGCCGGTCGGGGTCACGCCGGCGTTCGGCGGCCAGCACCTGCCCGGCGCGGGTGAGTCCGGCGGCGAGCGGGGTGCGTCCGCCNNNGGCGAGCGGGGTGCGTCCGCCGGTCGGCAGGGAACGCAGCCGGGCCGCACCCACCTCCACGCTCGACGTCGGCGGCAGGACGACCTCGGCGCCGGCACCCCGGAAGGTGATCATTCCGATCCGGTCGCGGCGCTGGTAGGCGTCCAGGAGCAGAGAGAGCACGGCGGTGGTGACCGTGCGCATCCGGGCGCGGGCGGCCATGGAGCCGCTGGCGTCCACCACGAACAGCACCAGGTTGCCCTCGCGTCCCTCCCGGACGGCGCCGCGCCGGTCGGACGGGCGCAGCAGCAGCCCCGGGCCGCGGCGTCCGCGGACCCGCTGCCAGGGCGCGGCCGCCCGCAGGGTCGCCGGCAGGTGCAGGCCGGCGGCCTCCGGTGAGTCGGTGACCACCGCGCCGTGACGGGTGCGGGCCCGGGAGCGCCGCCCGGCGGCGCCGAGACCGGTACCGACGTCGGGGATCTCCAGGCGGCGGGGGCGGAAGGTCGGGCCGGGCGGGCCGGCGGGACGGACGTCGGCGGTGTCGGTCTGCCCGCGCGACGGGTCGGGCTGCTCGTACCCGCTGTGCTCGGACGCGGTGGTCGGCCCGCTGGCGGGCCGCGGTTCCGCCGCCGCGTCTGTTGCCGTTCGTTGCGTTTCCGCCCGGTGCAGGGGCTCCGATTCCGCCGGGCGCGGGGTCGGCAGGTCGCCGGCCGGCGTGGGCGGTGGCCCGTCACCGGCATGCCCGTCATGGCTGTCGGCAGCGGCGTCGCCGTGGCCGGCGCCACCACCGCCGCCGGCCGGNCCGCCGCCGGCCGGCGGCGGTCCGTCCGGGTCCGTAGACGGCTCCCCCGCTTTTTCCAGGGCGTCGGCGAGGGTGTCCTCGTCCAGGCCGGGGGCGTCGAACGGGCCTCGGCGGCGCCGGTGCGGCAGTGCCAGGCGGGCGGCGCGGCGGATGTCGTCGGCGGTGACGCGCTCGCGGCCCTCCCAGGCGGCCAGCGCGATCGCGGTGCGGGCGGTGACCACGTCCGCGCGCATCCCGTCCACGTCGAAGGCGGCGCAGACCGCGGTTACCTGGCGCAACGCCGTCTCGGAGAGCTCCACGGCGGGCAGGCGGTCACGGGCGGCGGCGATCCGGGCGGCGAGGGCGGCGTCCTGCTCCGCCCAGGCGGCGGCGAAGGCCTGTGGGTCGGCGTCGTAGGCCAGTCGGCGGCGCACCACCTCGGCCCGCACGCGCGGGTCCCGGCTGGCGGCGACCTCGACGGTCAGCCCGAACCGGTCCAGCAGTTGCGGGCGCAGCTCGCCCTCCTCCGGGTTCATCGTCCCGACCAGCAGGAACCGGGCTGCGTGGCGGACCGACACCCCATCGCGTTCGACGTGGGCGACACCGAGCGCGGCCGCGTCCAGCAGCAGGTCGACAAGATGATCGTGCAGGAGGTTGACCTCGTCGACGTAGAGCAGGCCGCGGTGGGCTACGGCCAGCAGCCCGGGGCGCAGCGCCGTGACGCCTTCGGTGAGCGCCCGGTCGAGATCGATCGACCCGGTCACCCTGTCCTCGGAGGCGCCGACCGGCAGCTCCACCATCCGCACCGCCCGGGTCACAGCGGGAGCCTCGGGTGGATGCGGGCCGTCCGGGCAGTCGGCGTCACCGGCGGCCGGGTCGCAGGCGAACCGGCAGTCGGCCACCACCCGCAGGGGCGGGAGCATGGCGGTGAGCCCCCGCACCGCCGTCGACTTGGCGGTGCCCTTCTCTCCCCGGACGAGCACCCCGCCGATGGCCGGTGACACAGCGTTGAGGACGAGGGCGAGCCGCAGGTCGTCCATACCCACCACCGCGGACAGCGGGTAGGCCGTCATCGTGCTCCCGACCGTGCGCCGGGCACCGGCTGACGGGCGTGAACGGGCATGCCGCGGTCCTCCCTCGGGTTTCCTCGCCCTCGGTAACGGTGCGAACGGCCGAAGTATCCCGGCTCCCGGATCAGTGCTCCCCCTCGGCCTTCCGGACGCCTACACGTCCGTGACACACGGTGAGGGTTCGCTCCCCGGTTACGGTGGCGGGACCGCGCCGGATTCCCACCGGCTTCCTCCACTGCCGTCGCCCACCCAGCATGGCACAACCCGCCACCACGCGGACCCCTTCGCCCTGCCCACACCCGTGTCCGGACATCCCAGCACTCGATGCCGCCGGCTGGCCGGGGACTGTTTCAAGATCGGTG
>NZ_JWIO01000061.1:17009-19713 GCF_001017755.1 Protofrankia coriariae | reverse complement strand
ACTGATCACGAGACACTCCCTCACCGTGCCGCCCGCCACGACCCGGTGGCGGACGGGACGTAGCCGGCCGTTGGTCCAGCGGGTGAGGATCGTCCCCGAGAACAGCTGTAGCGCTCCGGGCACGACAGGCACCGGGATCCAGCTTCCGTCGGGTAGCTGCGCCTGCAGCCCGGCGTAGTCGCCGCTCTGGTGCAGGATCGTCACGGCCGAGGTGTCCGTGTGTTCCAGCAGCAGGAGCTTGTCCTCGTCGGAGGCGGTGTCCGGGTAGGTCCAGGTCGGGTAGTCGTTGACGACGAAGCTGGTGTAGGGGGGCTCGTCGTGCGGGAAGCTGCCGGCGGGCAGGCCGAGGATGCGCTCGTACAGGCCCAGCGCGCGGCGGGCCAGGCCGATGGCCGCGTCGGTGTAGGCGAAGGCGACCTCGCGCAGGTCGGGGTCCTGCGGCGGCCAGACGTTGGCGTCCTCGTGGAGCCCGAGCCAGCGCCGGCCGACTCCGGCCGCGGTGGCATCGGCCGGGTTGTCGAACTGGGCGATCGAGTACCGCTCGAGCTCCAGGCGGCCGAAGTCGTCGGGCCACTGGCGCCAGCCGCGGTAGGGATGCCCGGTGGGGCTGGCGAGCGAGGCCTTTTCGGCATGGGGCAGCCGCAGGATGCGCCCGATCCGCCGCTCGAAGTCCTCGATCAGTTCCAGCGGGACGCCGTGGTTGACCACCTGGATTAGTCCGATGCTCTCGGCCGCGTCGCGGATCCGCATCAGCAGGTCGGCGGGGGCGTCCTCGGCGAGGGCCGCCTGAAAGTCGATGACGGGAATCGTGTCGCTCATGGCGGATGTCCCTCCGGGGATGTCTCGGGGATTGCGGTGCCGGGATGTCGAGATCGGGAGCGAATTGTCAGGACAAGGCGCGAACGGACCGTGGGATGAATATCAATAGATATGGACAGATGCGAACAAATACGGACAGATATGTGAAGTACGGGGCCGATACGCCGGTCAGGACCAGGGCGTGCTGGGGCGCGGCTGGCGGACACCGTCCACGGTCAGGTCGACCCGCTCGTTCAAGAACGCGACAAGAGCAGCGATCTTCGGGATCTCTGGAATGGATTCGGCGTAGCTCCACGCGATGTCGTCGATCCGCGTACCGTCCGGTCCCTCGTAGGACCAGTACCGCGCTTCGCCCTTGTACGGGCAGCGGGTGCGGGTCGGTGCCGGTGTCAGCCGGTCCCATCGCACGTCGAGCTTGGGCAGGTAGTAACGGATCGGCAGCCCGGTCTCGAAGAGCAGGGTCGGATGGTGGGTGTCGGCCAACAGCTCGCCGCCGACGCGGACCTCGATGTGCCGCGACGAGGGCAGCGCGTCGACACGCTTGTAGGGGTCGCGGGGGTGGACGAAGACCTCCTCGTCCTCCTCGTACCAGGCGTCGGCCCTGTCCCAGTAGAAGGCGACGTGGTCGGCGAGCTCGGCCACGTCGGGGATCGGATCCGGGTAGGCCCAGACCGCGTTCTCGGCGCTGCGATCACCGACGGTGATGGTGAAGTAGGACGCGTCGCCCTTGCGCGGGCAGCGCGTGTGGTGGTCAGTGGGGGTGAGCAGGTCGAATCGGACGTCCGCGCGCGGGAAGTAGTACACCGGCAGGTGCCCGGTCTCGAAGACGTACAGCGTCCGGGTGCTGTCCGCGATCACCTGCCCGTTGAAGAGCACCCGGATCCGCCGGCCGTTCGGCTCGGTCCGCACGGGGCGCAGGTCGCGCGGCCGCGGCGAGAAAGGATCCCGCTCACCTGTCTCGGTCGCGATGGAGCCGGTTGATGTTCCGGTCGATGTCGTGCCGCTCATGTCCGGACTCCCTTTCCGTTTGTCGATGTCGTTGTGCTGGTGCCGGTGCCGGGCTCGCCGACGTCTCCGCGGCGACAGGGCGTCCGGAGGTCACGCTCTCTCCTGCCGTGGCTGGCAGTACCCGCGTAACCCGCGTACCTGACCCGGCGAGCGGTGTCGACGCAGCCCTGGGCAGATCAGACGGCTCGAGGTGGCAACGGACCGTGTGCGCAGGCGCTCCGACCGGCCCGGACAGCAGCCGGACGGGAGGAGCCACCCGGTCACACAGGCCGTCCAGCCGGTGGGGGCAGGTCCAGGCGAACCGGCAGCCGGCCCGCCCNNNCCGGCAGCCGGCCCGCCCCACCGAATCCGGACGGCCAGACACCTGGCCCGGCACACCGTCCCCGGCCAGGCTGTCGGTGTACGGATGGTGCGGGCCGGACAGCACGGCGGAGGTGGGACCGACCTCGGCAATCTGCCCCTGGTACAGGACGGCCAACCGGTCCGCCAGGTAGCCCACGACGGCCAGGTCGTGGGAGATGAACAGGTAGGAGACCCCGCCGGTGTCCCGCGCGGCCGCCAGCAGCTCCAGCACAGCGGCCTGAACGCTCACGTCCAGCGCTGACACCGGTTCGTCGCAGACGACCAGTTCGGGTTCGCCGGCGAAGGCCCGGCCGATGGCCACCCGCTGTTTCTGCCCGCCGGACAGCCGGGCGGTCCGCAGCGGCAGGAGGCGAGGGCCGAGCTGGACCCGGCCGGCAAGGTCGGTGACCGTGCCCGAGCCGCGCATTCGTCAGTGGCCGGACCGCCACCCCGAGCGTGTAGGACTGTCTCCAGTCACCGGTGACGAACCCGCCCAGCCAGTGCAGGTACCGGCTGGGCAGCGGCTGGTCCAGCC
>NZ_JWIO01000061.1:3321-17003 GCF_001017755.1 Protofrankia coriariae | reverse complement strand
GGGCAGCGGCTGGTCCAGCCGCAGCTGGTGGCGCAGCGCGTCCACGGACGCCTGGCTCGCCTCCCGGCCGAGCACGGCCCGGGCGACGTCACCGGGGATCAGCTCGGTCGCGACGAACACCAGCAGGCTGACCGCCAGCAGCGTGACCGGGATCGTCAGCAGCCGTCTGACCAGGAAACGCGCCACACCCGATCAGGCCCTGATCACGGTCGTCAGGTCCAGGAACGCCGACGGGTGCGCCCGCAGTCCTTTGATCCGGTCGGTCCGGTAGGCGCGGACCGCACCGTTCCACACGCTGACGATGACCGGCACGTCCTCGTTGAGCGCCCGCGCGATGATTTCCGCCTTTTTCTTCCGTTCGGCCGGGTCGGTGGCCGCGTCGTAGGCGGTGGCCGCCGCGTCCACGACCGGGTTGGCGTATTTGGAGCCGTTCCACACCCCTGGCTCTTCACCATCGGGATGATGAACTGGCTCGCCGTGGGCCGGCCCGCCCAGTCGACCAGGTTCGCGGTCGTGAACAGCCACGGGGTGTCGGTGTTCTGGTCGCCCCCGTAGAACGCCCCGGAGGTCTGCTGGTCGAGGTCCACGGTGATTCCGACCTGCTTGAGCTGGTCCTGGATGACCAGCGCGTAGGACCTGTTCGGCGGGTCGAAGCTGAGAGTGAAACGCAGGTTGTCCACGCCCGCGGCGGCCAGCAGCGACCTGACCTTCGCCTCGTCCCTGGCACGCTGCTGGAGATCGGTCGGCGCGCTGGCGAACGATGGCGCGAAGAGATGGTCGTTGCCCAGGACACCGACCCCGTTGTGCACGCTGGTCAGCACACCCGGCCGGTCCAGGGCGTACGCGACCGCCTGGCGGACCTCCTTCCGCGTGAACGGCGGCCTGTCGACGCGCAGCGTGAACGCGGTCAGGCCGGTGCTGTTCACCTTGTCGACGGCGATGGAGCCGCCGCCCGCGACCGGGCCCACCAGGCCGGCGTCCGACAGGATCTGCCCGTCGACGGCGCCGCTCTGCAACGCGAGCAGATCGGCCTGCTCGTCCTTGTAGAAAGCCACCCGGACGCCGTCGAGATACGGCTTCCCGGAATCCCAGTACCTCGGGTTGCGGGTGAACGACGCGCCCGTGCCGCTGTCATAGGAGTTCAGCAGGAACGGGCCTGTGCCGATCGCCTTCTGGGCGAACGTGCCCACCTGGTAGTCCGGCTTCAGGATGAGCGCATTGTAGTTGCCGGCGGACACCAGGTAGGGAAACTCCGAGAACGGCCGCTCGAGGCGGAACACGACCGTGTCGGAGCCCGCCAGCGAGACACCGCCGGCCTTGAGCACCGTGTCGAACGCCGACAGCGCCGCGGACTTGTTCGCGGGATCGAGCAGACGGTCGAACGACGCCTTCACCGTGGCCGCGTCCAAAGGTGTGCCGTCGGAGAAGACGGCTCCCTGGCGGATGGTGAACGACCAGGTCCGGCCCGTCTCCGACGACGTCCACGCGGTCGCCAGCCGGGGCTGCAGCTGGAAGTCGGAGTCCAGCCAGATCAGGTAGCCGGCGACGAGCTGGACCAGGGCGATCGCGGTGCCGTCGTACATCGTCACCGGATCCAGCGCGGTCGGCGGCGGCGGAGCACTCAGGGTGACGGCGCCTCCCCGCTTCCCGCCCGCGGCCGAGGACGCCGAGGAGTCGGCGGCGTCCGCGTCACCCGTCGAACCGCCGCACGCCGCGAGGAGCGCGGCAAGCCCGCCGGCGCCGGTACCGGCCAGCAGGCCGCGTCGAGTCAGCAGCGCCCGCACCGGATGCTCGGCGGACGCGGCCGTCATCCCGGCTGTTCCGGTCGTCCGAATCGGCATGACCGTCTGAACCGGCGCTGTCGGCTGAATCGGCATTGTCCGGGTCGGCGATTTTCTCACGAGGGTCCTCCGCGGAAGGGTGAGTGAAGCGCGGCGGATCAGGACCTGTGCCACGAACCCCCGTGTCCGGCGGCGGCCCGCGTAAATGACCATGTGACTCGGGCACGGCGGGAGGCACATGGGAGACGGTGGAACGCGTGGTGCTTGCTGACGGTGAACCGCCGGGCCTGCGCAGACGGGGCCGTACAGGCGGCAGCCGATCAGCCGCGGTGACAGCGCCCGCAGGTCATCCGCATGAGGTCGATGTGTATCCGGGTGACCAGGAGAACTGTTCTCCATACACCATCAACGGCACCATGACCATCCCAACCAGTCAAGTGGGCAATACCTGTCAGCGACCCACCGACTTCGTGAACACGGAAAAAACGGATACGATCGAACGTGGATGCGGCAGGACCGTCCGGCGACGCCCCACCCCAAGCGGCAGACGGCCAGCCCGGACGGCCTGACGGCCGCCCGGGAGCGGGAAGCCTCGGCAACCGGCCGGCTGCCCGTAGTCCAGGGAGTACCCGTGATCGACCTGCCGTTCCACCGGCCCGGCCGCTTCTGGCGGGGCAACCTCCACACCCACTCCGACCGGTCCGACGGGGCACTGCCGCCGGCGGAGATCGGGCGCCGCTACCGGGAGGCCGGCTATGACTTCCTGGCCATCACCGATCACTTCCGGGCCAGGTACGGATTCCCGCTGACAGACACCCGGCCGTTGCGCGCCCCCGGATTCACCACGCTGTTGGGCGCGGAGCTGCATGCCCCGCGCACCGAGTTCTCCTCGGAGTGGCACATCGTCGCCGTAGGGCTGCCACTCGGCTTCCCGCCTCCCGAGCCCGGCGAGAGCGGACCGCACCTGGCCCGCCGGGCCCGGGCCGCGGGCGCGTTCATCGGCATGGCCCACCCCGCGGCTTCGCTGCTCACCCTCGCCGACGCCGAAAGCCTGGACGCAGCCCACGCGGTCGAGGTCCACAACGCGCTCTCGGCCCGCGAGGACCGGGGCGACAGCTGGCATCTGACCGACATCCTGCTCAACCGGGGGCACCGGCTCGGCGCCTACGCCGCCGACGACGCGCACTTCCAGCCCCAGGACCCGCCGGGCTGTGCGGCCTGGGTCCAGGTACGCGCCGACACCCTCACCCCGGAAGCGCTCCTCGCGGCCCTCAAGGCCGGCCACTACTACTCGAGCACCGGACCCGACCTACACGACATCCAGTTCCACGACGGCATGGTCACGGTGAGCTGCTCACCGGTGCGCAAAATACTGGTCACCGGAGGCGCTCCGGGCGCACAGGTGATCGAGGGAGAATCGCTGACGAAGGGCTCCCTGCCCGTCGCGATGTTCGAACAATGCGGATACTGCCGGGTCACCGTCGAGGACAGGACCGGAGGACGCGCCTGGAGCAACCCGATCCGCCTGGAACCGGGCGGGGTCAAACGGTCGTAGCGACGCCCCGCCAAGCGGCACGCGGCCAGCGTGGGCGGCCTGGCGGCCACCCGGGAGCGGGATGCCTCGGCGACGCCGGAAGACGGGGATCACCGACCTGGTCGAGGGTGCGGGAGGCAGGAAAGGAGGACGTGGGAGCTGGGAGAACAGCGGCGGTCAGTGCGGGTCGTCGTAAGGTGACCCATGTGAGGAGACATATTGCGTTTGAGCGTCTGCACAACTTCCGGGATCTGGGTGGCTACTGGGCCGCTGATGGCCGCACGGTGCGCTGGGGCCGGCTGTTTCGTTCCGACTCGCTGGGTAAGCTGCGGGGCCAGGACTGGGATCGCTTCCTCGCTCTAGATATCCGTACCGTAATCGACCTTCGGTATCCCTGGGAGATCAAACGCAGTGGACGCGTCCCGCACTATCAGGGGCTGTCCTACCACAACCTGAGTATCGAGCATCAGCCGTATAATCAGGCAGGCCTGGACTCGGACGTCGAGCCCGCCCGTTTCCTGGCCGACAGGTACACCGAAGTCGCCCACGACGGCGTCAAGGAGTTGCGGCGTGCATTGAATATCATTGCCGACAGCACCGCTCCGCTGGTCTTTCACTGCCACTCCGGCAAAGATCGCACCGGCCTGCTGGCCGTGCTGGTTCTTGCTCTGCTCGGGGTGCACGAGGACGACATCGTCGCCGATTTTACCTTGACCGATCTAGCCACCGAACGCCTGGTCGCTGAATGGAACGCTGATTACCCCGACCTGACTCTCAGGTGGCCCGCCTACGGCCGCGCCCCTGCTGAGATCATGCGGCTCTTCCTAGCCGACCTGATTACGCGGTACGGGTCGGTGTATGGCTATGCCGCTGAGCAACTCGGCGTTGACGACGGCCTGGTGACAGCACTTCGTAGACAGCTATTGCATCCCTGAATCTGTCCCGCGAACCCGCGACCTGTGGGGGAAACTGAATATCGCCGTCCGTTACAGCACGCCTTATCGTCCGCGGCTGGGATCGTTGCGCTGCATTTTGGAGGGAGGACGGGGCTGCGGGGAAGAATCTGAATCAGTACGGCTGGGGTTGTTCCGGAGACTGCGGGGAAAGGCAAGCGCAGTAATAGTTGCAGGAGCGGTCGGGGATGACGACTCAAGCGCGGCCCCTTGTGAATTGAGCGAGACGGCGATCTTGGATCTGGGGGTACGCCAGGCCATGGGGGTGTCGGGGCGGTGGATGATCCAGTCGGTGTCGCGGAAGTGGGAGGAGAGGGCGCGGCCGAGCAGGGACGCGTCGAATGGTCCGCTGGACTCGAAGACGCCCAGGGACAGCGGCCTGCCCAACTCCCCTTCCCACCTGTTTGCCCACTCGGCCAGCGCCGAAAAGGCGCCCATCACCGTCTGCTTGTCAAGGTATCCGTGGCCGCCCATGAAATCGCCCGGGTACCGGTCGGAGTGATGGGCCCTCCAGTGCGCACGGGCGGCCCGAACCACGGCGGTGCTGTTGATGTCGAGGTCGACGTCGCTGGGCACCGGTTCCAGGCCGAGGCGCCACATGGAGTCGTACGGGCGGCGCAGGGGACGGTCCTGGCTGTCGCCGAACCACTCCCGCAAGCGCCGCGTCGCCTCCGGGCTGCCGACCAGGTCCTCCTCGCGCGGCAGCGTCTTGTGGATTCCGGCGAAGAAGACGGCGCCGGTCCCCTTGAGGCGGATGTCGACCTGGGACGGTTCGATACCGTCGCGCCGCAGCGCCTCCAGAATCTCCGTACCGAACCGCTGGTAGAGCGCCGGGGTCATGCCCATGGGCGCCTCGCCAGTAAGCATCCACTTGACCTGGACCGGGTTGATGCCGAGGAAGTCCAGGTCGCGCTTGGTGATGGCGTAGCCGGAGTCGTCCCGCGGCCACCAGCTTGGGAACTCCTCCTCGCCGTCGAGGATCCGGATGATCCGGCTGTCGAGCGGGTCGGCGGGGTCGAGCGGGGTCGTGATCGTGAGGGGCCGCCATCGGTCGCCGGCTTCCTGGAGAACCGGCGTCGGCCTTTCTGCCGTGTCGTTCGCCGGGCTCTCCGGCGCCTCGCCGGCGTTCGCCAGTGTTGTCGCCGCATCGTCTGCCAGGGTTTCCGCGGCGTCGTCCAGGACGGGGACGCCGATGGTGACGTTGCTCGCCGCGGTCTGCTCCGCGGCAGCCGCCGGGGCCTTGCCGGTGAAGACGCCATCCAGCGTGACTAGGCGGTCGCCCGGCAGCGTGACCAACTCCTTCTGCGCGAAGAAGCCGATGCCGGTTGTGGGGATGGACAGGATGTCCCGCGCGGGCTTGCGGTCGGCCAGGATCACGGCGCGGCCGCCGCGTTTCTCCAGCCAATCGGCGACGATCTGGCGGTCCGCCGCCCAGCTTGCCAGCGGCCGGTGGCGCGCTTCGAAAGTGTCGCCGACGTTCAGGCCGGCCCACTCTGGCTGTACCGATCCCTCTTGCCAGGTCAGTGCCCGATAGGCGATCACTTCGGTGATGCCGCGGCTGGCGAGGACCTCCTGGGTCAGCTCGTACTGGGTACGCAGGAAATCCCGCAGTGCGTTACGATTGTAAGCGAGTTCCCGGCTTACAGCGTCGCGCACCTTCGGGTTTGTCTGCCACTCCAGCACCCTGGTGAGGCCGAACTCCTCCTTGGCGGCCTCCTGCAGCGCCAGCACGCGCACGTTGTTGTTGGAGCCGTACGACCAGGCCCCCATCACCTCGCTGACCGCGATCCAGCGGACCAGGGTTTCGGCGCGCGGGTCGTCCATGCGCACCACCTTGTTCGGGCGGTGTCGGGGGTTGGCCAGGTCGAGTTCGTCGACGCGGAGGACGTCGGCCCCGATCGAGGGGTACTGCTCGTGGTGCGGCACGAGGACGTAGCGGCCGTCGCCCAGGCGGTGCCCCATGTTGGTGCCGACGACCAGGCCGAACGCCGCGAGGACGAGCTCGGGCGTCGAAGACCGCATCCGCGCGGCGATGGCCTGGATGGCGATGGTCTTGGCCTGGCTAGTGTCGGTGATACGACCGTCGTCGGTCAGCAGCGCCTCGCCGATTCGCTGATGGTCGATCCGCTCCTGCGAGCCCGGCGGCGGGGGCAGAGGGTAGCGCGGCTCGGGCGTCGACTCGGGCAGCGTGACGTGGTCACCAGGCGGTCTGGGCAGCAGCGGATCGGTTCCGGTCGCGTGCTCCGCGACCTGGCCGAACCGCTCCATAACCACGTCGTGCAGGTCAGGCCGACCGAGCTGCTCGAAGAGGGGGCGCAGGCTGTCGAGCTGCCGCCGCATGATCGCGATGTCGCCCGGGGGGATCGGGTTGTCCACCCAGGAGAACACGTGCGGCTCGATCTGCCGGTAAAAGGTGCGGACGAACGGGTTCGCGGCGTCCGGGAGGGGACCATGCGACGCGGCGCTGTCGCCGATCGCGATCAGGCTCTGCCATGCCCCGAGGACGAGCTGGTCGACAGTGACGCTGTGGGTGGCGGTCAGCGCATAGTGCAGGCCGAGGAACACGCCGTCGCGGGTCGCGGCCACCCCCCGGTCCGCCAGTTCGGTCAGGTTCTGATAGCGAGCGAAGGTCGGCTCACCAGGCATGTGGTCGGTGTAGACCTCGCGGAGCCCCACCGGGTGCGACAGCGGGACGCGGGCGCCCACCGCCCGGCCGACGTACGCGTCGAGCACCTTGACCCTTGCGTCCTCGGTCCGTGCGTACTTCTCATAGACGGCCCGGGTGCCGTCGTCGAACGTGACCAGCTCCCTGTTCGCGATGCCATCACCATGGCCGAGCGTCCCCCTGGCGACCACGCGCGCGCCGGTGACCGGGTGCGCGGGCAGCGGGAGCGCGCTGGTGGGGGGCGTGGCGGCGGTGGTGGACGGCTCGCCGTTCAGCACGGCGTCGAGTTCAGCCTGGACGCTCGGCCAGTTCGTGGCGAAGCCGGGGTGAAGGTTCATGTTCTGGACCTCGGAGAGCGGGACCCAGGCCAGCGCCACGGACTCACCCTCGACCGGCCGGACCGGCACCCGCCGGTCGACCGAGACGATCACGGTGTCGTACGACCAGCCGCCGTGGTCGTCCCGGATGACCCGCTCGACGCGGACGTGGGCGGGATCGAGGTCGCTCTCTTCGGCGGTCTCGCGGATGGCGGCTTCCGCCGCGGACTCGTGGCTGTCGCGCGCGCCTCCGAGCAGCGCCCAGGTTCCCCCCTGGTCGGTGTCCGCTCCCCGATAATGCATGAGCACGTCCACCTGGCCGTCCGCGGCGCGGTATATGGGCAGCAGCCCGGCGGCGCCGAACCGGCCCCAGTGCGCGTGGCCCTGGGCGCAGTTCACCCAGCCGTCCCCCGCCATCGCGGGCAGCGCGGGCGCCTGGGGGCGCGGCGCGCTGCGATCCGGCATCGCCTGGATCGCGGCGGCCAGGGATTCGGCCGCGCCCACCCACGTCGTGTTGGCCTCGTGCAGGAGCCGTTGCAGGGTGAGCGCGTTCTCCCGCGCCGTGGGAATGTCGAGCAGGATCTCCCGCAGCTTGTCGGTCCAGCGCGGAACGTCCACCTGGTCCTCGAAGCCCTGCTCGACCAGGCTGAGCCGGGTGATCTCGGGCGGGAAGCAGCCCGGGTCGCCGAAGAAGGCCCCAACGCCGCTCGTAGTGGGCAGGAGGACGGGCAACCCCGCGCCCGCGGCCTCCAGTCCGACCAGCCCAAAGCCCTCCGCCTGCGAGGGCATGACCATCACGTCGGCCTGCCGCATGTCGGCCAGGATCTCGTTCCGATCGATCGAGAACGGCTTGACCACAACCTCCCGGCCGGCGATGTTGGACAGCCGTTCCTTCACTTCCTCCACGGTCTCCTGAGCGGCGCCGCGCACGGTGAGCTGGACGTCAATACCCTCCTCCAGCAGTCGGCGGACCATGAGCGCGGCGTGGTGGGCCCCCTTCTGCGGGGCGTCGGCGCGGCCGACGAGCAGCACGTGGCGCGTCCGCTCCCCGTCCCAGGGCAGTAGCTGCTGCTCCTTGAAGGGCACTCCAGGGATGATCTGGTGGACGGCAGGGACGTGATCGCCCGGGTTGGTGGCGGCGAGCCGCTGGGCCTCGTTCTCCAGCACCGGGCCAACCGCCGCGACCATGTCGGCGGCGGCGACCATGCGGCGTTCGATGCCCTCGAACTCCACCTCCAGGTCCGGCCGGTTCGCCACCCGGGCGAGCGCGCCGGTCACCATGTGGATCACCTGGACGAACGGCGTGTCCGGGTACAGCTCGTTGCGCACCTGCAGCACCTCGGGGCCGGAGTAGCGGCTGTGTCCGATAATGGCGTCCACGTCGGACGGCAGGTCCTCGCCGTCGTACACAAGCTGTTCCTGCTCGCCGCGGTTGGGGTCATACCGCCGGGGCCCGATGAGGTGGATGCGGTCGCCGGAGGCGTCCGGCGGCACCTCGTGCCCGACGCGGACGAAGAGCTCGTGGCCGGCGGCCGCGAGCCCTTCGACGAGCTTCTGGTTGACGGCCACGATGCCGCCCCTGTGGGGGTCCCATTCGGTGCAGTAGGCGAGGATGCGCAGGCTGAACCGGCCGGCGTCGTGCCGCCGGGCCAGCTGCGCCCACTCCTCGACGAACTCCTGCCAGACCGCCTCACGGTCGGCGGGGTGCGCCTCGGCCAGGCGTCGCTGGTAGTCGTGGAGCAGCTGCTCGCGCTCCTGGACGTAGGCGGCCCGCAGCTCCTCGTCCGCGGCATCGACGTACCGCGCGCGCAGCGCCTCGCTACTCGTGGGGCCAGGCTGCGTGGCGGCGCCAGGTTGCGTGGCAGCGCCCGCCCAGGGCGGCGAGGGCGGGGTGTGTCCCCGGGGCTCGATGTCCCTGGCGGTGCCCGCGAGCTCGACCTTCCAGCGGGACCGCTCCTCGTCGGAACGGGCCGCCTCCCACTTGCGCGACAGCCACGCGTACTCGCGCATGCGGGCAAGCACGCACTGGTCGCTCCTCGGGGCCTCCTCCGGGACCAGGTGCTCGGGCACGACGCCCTGCTCCGAGCCCTCCTGGACGGTGGCGAGCTCCTGCATCATGTCCGTGATCTCGTGGAGCCAGGTGCGCGCAAGCATGTCCGTCCGTGCCAGCCGTACCAGGTGCGGGTCCTCGGCGGTGCCGGAGCGCACCTCCGTCTCCCCCATGTAGCCGGGTGCGGGGGTCTCCTCCACGGGACGGAAGTGCTGCGGCCCGAACGCCCGCGTCTCCACCCGCAGCACCGTGCCGTCCGCTACCCACTCAAGGGCGGTTACGTCTTGGTCGAAATCCGACAGGCGCAGATCTTCCTCAGCGCCGGCCCGGGCGATCTCCAGCGACACTGGCCGAGGATCAGTGACGACGTATGCAGTGCCGGCGATCTCGGGAGAGGTGACGGTCGTCCCTGGCCAGATGGAGAACCGGCGGCCAGGTCGGGTGTCGCGTCCACTTGCGGGGCCGGTGTCACGGCCGCCGTCGGCATGGGACCGCTGCAGAACGTCCAGTGCAACGCCGCAGCTCCCGCAGTGCGGGATAACCGTCCGCACGGGCAGGCCGAACAGGAACTCCCCCATGGCGCCGCAGCCAACGCAGCGGCCGGTATAGCGGTTGATCAGCTCGCCGTCCACGGTCACCAGACCGTTGTGCCAGGTCGTGTCGATGGAGTTCTGCTCGTGGCAGGGGTACAGATCGAGGTAGGGGTGGGTCTCGTCTCTGATGTGCGCGACCGCGAAGACACGAGTGCCCTCCTTGCTGGCTGCGGGCAGTGAAGCCGGTGACCTCGACCAGGGGGAGACTCGAGGATATCACTAAAAATTCAGCTATCATGATATTTAGAGAGAAAAATTATCTAATGGCGTACATACGACAATCTATGCCTTTGTTGTTTTTGCGTTGTTGAAGGGAGCGGAGAGCGGCACGGGCGTCGGGGCCGCGGATGGGCATCCATGACAGGCTGGGGAAGATGAGGAGCGATGTTGCAGGATGACGTGATCCGGGCCGAGTACACGCGGCTAAGGAACGCCGCGATCGGGGTGCTCGACGCGATGTCGGACGCGGAGAACCCATCGGCGCGAGTCGATGTCGCACTCCGGAATTTGCGTGCTGTGTTGAGCGGCGACACGCCGCGGCAGTCCGATACGGAGCGCGGAGCGCTTGATCCGTTCGAGCATTCGCTCGCGGCGAGGCTGTATGTGGGCCGGCAGGCGGAACCGATTCCTCTTCCGCAACGGGCGGCGGACCTGCGGCGGCGACTCGCCGGAGACCGGGGCCTGGATGAGCGGCTACCCGGCGAACTGTCCCGTAACGTGGTCATCACGGAGCTACGCGCGATGATCGTCGCCAGCCTGTTGAAGGAGCTGGCCGCCCGGCTTTCCCCGGGGGCCGCGTTCGGTCCCGGCCAGAGTGGCGATGAGCTGGCGCGCCTCGCCACGGACCTGGCCAAGGAGTTGCTGGACCAGACGTTTGTCGGTGAGTAGCGGTGAGTTCTCGGTCTTCTCGATTCTTCGCTGCTCTATGCCCCGCCTCATCTCCACGCCAGTCCGGTCCAGGCGGGGCGTCGCTAGGCCGGTCCCGCTCAGGCGGGGGTCAGATGTCGCGGAGGAAGGCCTCGGCTTGGCGGCGGAGGATCGGGGGGGCGGCGGACCAGACCGGGGTGCGCATCACCTCGCGTAGCTTGACCTCCTTCACTTCCCGGGGGGCGTCCTTGCGCAGGCCAACGTGTGGCCACATCTGGTCCAGGTTGTCGTACGGGAGATCCCAGGAGACACCGATGGTGGACTCGGGGATGCCGGGCGGCGGTGGAGGCACGACGAGGACCTCGTCGGCGGTGGTAGCGGGGGTGATCTCGATGAGCGTGAGGCCGAGCCGTTCGACGGCGTCGCGGAGCAGCACCCGGTGACCTTCGATGGTGTCGGTAGAAGGTGGTTCACCATCGAAGAAGAGGGCGAGCGCCCAGCCGGACTCGCTGGTGCGGGCGAGCTCCAAGACGAGGCGGGTGCCCGTGTCGTCGGTGAAGGAGCGGTGCGCGATGCTCCCCGCCGTCCCGGGGCCTTCGGTGCGGGGGGCTTCTTCGAGCCGGAGCGTGTCGAGCAGCCGCCGTAGCTGGTCGGCTGTCAGCTCTCCGTGGGAGAGCACCTGGAGGGCGGGCCAGAGCATGACGAAGATCCCTTCTTCAGCTTTCTTCAGACTGGGGCATCCGGGCCAGGAACGTCCCGACGATCTATTCATCTCTCGGAAATCCCGAAGTCTGGGCCGTTGGCATACAGATGATAGAGATGAGGATCAGTCTCAGCGGAGCCAGGTGGACGGCCGGTAGCCCGGAGGGCGGTGCCGTATGGCATGTCAGCTGTCCTCGCCGCTCGCCGCAGGGTTGAAGTGGCCGGGTGGGGTGGGGGTGACGGGTAGGGGGCGGTCGGGTTCGTGGCGGTCGGGGCGGCAGGCGCGGAACGGTCCGGAGGGTCCGCACAGGACTGCCAGTTGGGGGTCGAGCAGGGTGGTGTGCCAGGTGGCGATGCCGGTGTTGGGATCGGTGCGGGCGTGTTCCCAGGCCCGCCAGAGCGCTTCGAGGCGGATGACGGCTTCGAGGTGGTCCCACCATTGGGCGCACCAGCGGAACTCCCCGCCGGTTGAGCGGGGGTAGGCCACCCGGAAGTACTGCTCGACCCAGTCGGTGACGCCGGCGAACGCCGGTTCCAGGGGCTCCTCCTGGTCCTGGCTGCTGTCGCTGACCGCCGGGAGAGCAGTAACAGGGTCTGTGGCGGTAGTGCGGGCGTCGAGGTCGGCCAGCAGGGTTTCCAGGGAGCTGAGCCGGGCGGCCAGGTCCGCCAATGCGCCAGTCAGCCCGGTGGTGGGGTTGGTCATGGCGTCGTCTCCATTCCCATCTCGCTGACGGGGCCGGGTGCGGTGGGGGTGGCGTGGGCGGTGAGGGTGGCCATGGCCTGCGCGGATGTGGTGGTGATCGCGGTGGCGTGTGGGCCGGTGTACCAGGGGCGTAGGCGGACCGCGGCCGCGCGGATGCCGGTGGCGAGTAGTAGGGCAGTGCCCTTGGGCATGGCGCGGATGTCGGCGGCGTCGAGGATCCGCTGGCGGCGCAGCGAAACCTGGGTGGACGGGCCGCCGCGGCTGTGTGACACCGAGGAGATTTCGATGTCGTGTTCGCCGACGAGCCGGGAGAGGTCTTCGGCGTGTTTGGGGTCGTCGATGCCGGCGCCGACGAGTTTGATGGTGGCGGCGGACCACAGGGCGTCCATGCCCTGTTCTCCCCATACTCCGACGCCTTGCCGGTAGGACTGCAGGATCGTGATGGTGACCAGGCCGCGGGAGCCCAGGTGGGAGTACAGCCGGGGCAGGTCGGCGATTTTGCAGATGTTCGCGGCCTCGTCGAGCATGATCCGCATGGGGGGATCGAGGCGGCCGCCGGCGGCTTCGGCGCGGCGGACCGCGGCGCGCATGACCTGGTCGGTGAACGCCGCGACCAGCGGTGATGCCGCGCCTTCGTCGTCCTTGGACAGCAGGTACAACGTGTCGCTGCTGGCGGCGAAACGGTCGACGTCGAACAGCGCCCTTTTTCTGCCTTTTGTGTGGCGGTCGGCGGGTGGGGTGACCCAAGTGAGGATCTGGTCGTTGCGCAGGCAACGGGCGGCGGCCCGAGCGGTTTCGTAGACGCCTTCGCGGGTTTCCGGGGCGCCGGCCTGGCGTCCGCGCAGGCCGGCGGCCACTGCCCGGTAGCCGTGGTCGTCGAGGAGGTCGGCGGGCCGGGGGCTGGCGGAGTCGTTGAGCCATTCGTAGACGTCGATCAGGCTGCGGCCGCTGGTGGCGGCGGCCAGCAGCAGGCTGGCGAGCAGGTCTCCGGCGGCCGCGGCCCAGAAGTCCCGGGATGCCTGCCCGCCGCGGATCTCCTGGAGGAAGTGGGAGGCGAGCCGGTCTGCGTCCTCGACCCCGCGCACGGCGGTCAGGGGGTTCCACCACCAGGTGGGTGGGGTGTAGGCGATCTGCTGGGGATCGAACACCCACACCGTGCCCCGTTGGGCGCGCAGGGCGGCGGTGGTGGCCCACAGGTCGGCCTTGTTCGCGGTGGCGACGACCGCGCCGGGGGCGTCGAGGATGACCGGGACGGCCAGCGCGGTGGTCTTGCCGGCGCGGGGGGCCATGACCGCGACCGCGACGTCCTCGTCCGAGCCGTACAGCGGGGTGCCGCCAGGGGTCAGGTCCCCGATCGGCCAGCCCCGGTCCGTTTCGGACAGCCGGGGCAGCGGGGCCAGGGAGGGGCGCAGCGCGCGGGCCCGGGCGGCCGCGCCGGCGGGGGTGAGGGTCGCCAGGTCGCGGGTGGTGGCCAGTGACGGTCCGGCCAGCGCCCAGCCGCCGGGCTGCCGGCGGGG
>NZ_JWIO01000061.1:0-3314 GCF_001017755.1 Protofrankia coriariae | reverse complement strand
CCGGCGGGGCCGCAGCCGCCGTACCAGCAGGATCACGCCGGTCACGGCGGCGGCGGTGAGTGCGGCGGTGAGGGTGAAGGTGACGGCCAGCCAGCCGGCGGGTACCCCGGGCCAGGTGGTGGCGGTGTCGGCGGCGGCCAGCGCGGCGAGGAACCGGCTGCCGAAGCCGGGCACGTGCCCGCCGCCGAGGGCGGCGGCCAGGCGGGCCGCGGCCCAGATCAGCCAGCCGGCGGCGACCAGCGTCCACAGCGCGCCGACGGCGAGCCAGGGGGCGAGGAGCTGGCCGCCGCGGGGGCCGTGAGGGGAGCTCACCGGCGGATCGCCTGATCGGAGTCGTACAGGTCGGCTTCCCGGGGCCGCAGGGTCATCTGCACGGGGATACCCAGCCGCCCCCCGGTTTTGATCAGGTATTTGCCGCGGCCGGGGTGGCGGGCACCGGGCTGCCAGGAGTCCGGCGCCGACCAGGAGGCGACCAGGGCCCGTTCCGGGACGGTCAGCGGGGCGATCTGATGGACTCGGTCGAGTTCGCGGGGCGGCAGCCCCGCGCAGATCAGGATCGCGGAGCGGTCCACGAACCCTCGTGCCTTGGCCCGGTCCTCCTCCGTCGGCAGCGCGTCCAGGTCGGCCAGTGAGTGGGTCACCATCAGCGACGCGATGCCCTTGGCCCGGTTGAGCCGGGTCAGGGCGTCGGCGTGCTCGACCAGCCCGGGGGCGCCGCGCAGCGCCCGCCACAGCTCGTCCATGACGGCCAGATGGTGGCGGCGGGGCGCCAGGTGCACGTCGGCGAGGGCGGCGGCGGCGTCAACGACCCCGAATCCGTAGGCCCAGGTGCACAGCAGCGCGGCGGACAGCAGGGTGTCTCCGGCGGCGCCCACCCGGGAGATGTCGACGGAGACGGCGGGGGCGTCGAGATCGATGGAGGTGCTGGTGGGTCCGTCGAACACCCCTGCCAGTGATCCCTCGGTCAGCAGCGCCAGGGTGGGCACGAGCTCGTCGACGCGGGTGGCGTACGCCTGCGGGCTGGGGGCGCGGGCGGCGGCGCGCAGCTCGTCCGGCCCGGATTCGATCATATGCAGGACGTCGGGCACGGTCGGGGCGGGCCGGCCGCGGTGGCGGTCTGCGAGCAGGTCGACGGCCCGGCCGAGGATGACTTCTTCGGCGTTGCCGATGCGGCTGCCGCGCACCAGGGAGGCCAGGGCGAGCAGCAGGGACAGCCGGCGGCCGCGGACCTCCCAGCGCAGAGCCGCGGCCTGCTCGGCGGGCAGGCGGTCCCATGCCTGCCCGAGCGGGCCGGCGTCCAGCGGGTTGATCCGGTCGAGGCCGCGGCCGACGCGGATGACCTGCCCGCCGAGGGCTTCCACGTGCCGGGTGTAGTCCGGTTTGGTGTCCCCGAGGATGAGGGTGCGGGTGCCGAACGCGGCCATGCCGGTGATCAGCCGGTGGGCCAGGGCGGTCTTGCCGGTGCCGGGCTGGCCGAGCAGGAACATGCCCGGGTTGGTGACCAGGCCGGCGTCCGCCCACAGCAGCGGGTCGAGGCAGACGACCTCGCCCCACAGCAGGTGCCGGCCGATCGGGACGCCGAGGGCCGGGGAGCCGCCGCCGGCGACGAACGGGTACAGCCCGCAGACCTGCACGGTGGTGCCCTGGTATTCGATGGTCTGTTCGACGTGGGCGGCGCGGCCCGCGCCGGGGGTTTTCCAGCCCCAGGCCGGGGCGACCGGGCCGGCATCCGCCGCGGTGACTACGGCGCCGGGGGCCGGTGACGGCGGGGCGGGGGGTGGTGGGGGCGCGGTGAGGGTCTGCTTCCGGGTGGCGTGACGTGGTGACATCCCGATCTCCTGGGTCAGTGGGGCCAGCGGCGGGAGAGCACCGGTGGGCAGATCCCGCACGGCAGAGTGGTGGCGAACCCGGCGGCCTGGCTGCCGTACATCCGCCGCAGCCGGATCTTGGACTCGTCGGCGCGGGACTCCACGTCCGCCACCGCCACCGGCAGCTCGGCGGCGTCGAGCACGGTCGTGGTCACGTACAGGGACATCAGGGTGACGCCGGCGCCGAGAGCTTCCTCGGCGGCGGCGCGGTGGGCGCGCTGGGCGTCGGCGGTGTCCCGGGCGGTGGCGTCCCGGCCGGTCTGGGCCCGGTAGGTCGCCCGGAACGAGGCGGCGGTGACCTCCCGTTCCAGCACGCGGGCGGCGTCCCCGGCCGAGAGTGGCCGGTAGAGCAGGGTGACCCGTCGTGGCCACCGGCCCGGGGCGATCAGCCGGGCCAGCACGTGCGCGGGGACCTGCTGGCGGGGGGCCTCCCGNNGCGGGGGGCCTCCCGCCACGACCACGACACCGAGCACGCCCCGTCGTGGTCGTACTGGCCGCGGGACTCCACCGCGGTGACCGGGCCGGCCTCCGCCCAGTTCAGCAGGTCCGGGCTGTCACCGGCGAGCATCCGGTTGATCTCTCCGCGGGCGTGCGGGTCGTAGGCGGTGCGTACCACCCCGACGATCATCGCCGCGCTGGCCCGGCCCAGCACCGCCACCCCGCAGGTGCCGAGGGAGGACTCCAGCCCGGTCAGGGTATGACCGAACTCGGCCGCGGTCGCGGGCAGATCCGCCGGCCGGGACGGCGCCAGCCGCGGATCGAACGTGAGCGACACGTAGGTGTCGACGTCGGCGGCCGCGGCCGGGGCGGCCGCGACGAGCTCGCCCATCAGCTCGGTGGCCAACGGCGGGGCGTCCGCGGCGAGGCGGGCGGCGACGCTGTCGGCCAGGGTGGAGCCGGGATCGGGGGCGGTGGTGACGGTGACCGCGACCCAGCGGATCGCGGGAACGTAACCGAGACCGGCCAGCCAGCCACCCCAGTTGGCCACCCAGCCGTCGGCGTCGACGGGGTCCGCCAGCCAGGTCGAGGCCGGGGCCACGGCCAGGGTCGCGGTCACCAGCCCGCTGCGGCGATCCCACACCAGCCCGTAGTCCCCGCCGGCACCGTCGTCGGCGGACACCAGCGTGGTAGGCGCCAGCACCCCGGGCAGGGTCCACGCCTGGGGATGTTCGACCGCGAGGGCGGCGTCGAGCCGGTCGTAGCCGGCGCGGCGCGCCGCCGCCCACCGGGCCTGCTGGACGAGCAGGTGTACCAGCGGGATGCCGTCCCACCGCGCCCACATCCCCCCACCGGCCACGGCAGCGGGCAGCAGCAGGATCCCGGCAGCCAGCGGGGAGAACGCCGCCACGATCATCAGCAGGGCGAGGGTGGCCAGCAGCCCCAGGGTCTGCGCGGACGACAGACCGAACAGGCCGACCTGCTGGCTGCGCCGCCACCCCCCGTAGG
>NZ_JWIO01000060.1:8397-20603 GCF_001017755.1 Protofrankia coriariae | reverse complement strand
CATTTGACTTGACATCTACCGTAAGGCCCTGCAAGCCGGCGGAGCGTACGGCCCAAATCTGATCAAGAGTGATCTCATCTTGCAACTCGGTCAGAATGACCTCGCCGATCTCACGACCCCGAATCCTCTGGGCGTCGCCGGAATCGAAGACATCATCCCGTTCGGCGTCGCGGTCGCCGCTGCACACGTCTACTGCCAAGAGTTCGTACCCACCGTGGACGTCGTCGCCCTTCAGCTCGATCAGTCGCAGGTCTACGACGACGCGGTCAAGACCTCGCCGAACCGGGGAACGCTGAAGTACCTCGAATCGGCCATCGGCGCGCGAACCGGAACACCCAGCTTCCATCTGGACAAAGTGGCCTTCTCTCGGGCGGTCATCGACGTTCTCGCCGGCAAAATGCCCGGGCTCACTGCCGCTCCTGACGACATCAAGGTGGCCCATGAAAACTTCCGGATTCTACTCACAGCGCTTGCCAAAGCACAACGGGACGCGGAACGGGCTGAAAGTGTCGAGAAAATTTCGAGCAGGATCAATCGAATCAAACGCGACTTTGTTCGGACGCGCCGCGGTTCCGCCCGCCGCGAAGATGTCCTCAATCTGATCGAGGAGATCTCTAGCCAACTCGACAACTCGCGCGAGGCCGAAGATCTGCGCCGGCAGATGCGTGGCTGGGAGGAGGACTTCGCGTTGCTGGTCGACCCCCGGGAACCGGTCGAAGACTTCGCCGCGCTGCTCAGAGCGATCCAATCGCTGGCCTACCGCGCCGTCCGCACCTCGGCCCGCACCGACACGTGACCGGCGCCCTCGCCCAAGCCGGCAACACGACCGTGCCGAACAGGTCGCGCGACCCCTCCACCCAGGTCCAGGCACTGGCGGGCGTGGCGGCTGCGCTCGCCCCCGGCCGGCAACCGTACGGCGGCAGCGGCGAGGCTTCTCGGGAAAGCTCTCGGCATTGGCGACTGGACCCCGTCTGCCACTCGCTGTCATCGCTGACGTGAGTCCAGACACGGTGCGCGTGATTGCGGATGTGGTGGTCAGAAATGTCGAACGCTGACCACGGGTTACAAGAGGATCCGAGGCGAGCTTCTCAAGTTCGGCCACCGCGTCAGCGCATCCACCATCAGGTTGACGGATTCCGCTGGGCCGCCCAGTGACCTGTCCAGATCACGGCTCCCGCATCGTCGTACCTTCGGACCTGAGGCGGTGGAGTTCCGCGGTGATCCACGCCGGTCGTCGGACCGTTGTCCTCGGCTGCGATCCCGCGCCCACCGAGATCACGAGGCTCGCGCGGTGAGCACGGGATCGGGGCCTGCCCGTCGATCACGTGGCCGGTTGGGGCATACCGTCGAGGCGGCTGGAGACGTTTTCGATCTGGCTGTGGATGTCGCTGCGTAGCTGCGCGACCAGTTTGCGCGCGGTGGGAGTACCGACATGGAGGCGCTTGCGCAGTGTTTCCGCGGAGATCGGGCGCTGGTACTGCTGCCAGTGCAGCACGTCTTCGGCCCAGGCCCGATGGAGCAGATCCTGATCGCGTGCCATGCTATCGGTCTGGAGCGTGCCCTTTCGCGCCGGTCGCATCTCGGTGGTAGCAGGCCGTTCTCGCTGCGCGTGGGGTTCGGCTGCCACGAAGCCGTGCGCGCCACGGCCCGCAGGTGCACCATCCAGCATTATATCAGACCGGGCTGGGCGCATGGCCTGAAGGAGTCCCGGGCCGACCTCCGACCAGCCGATCAGCAGCAGCGGGCCGACGGCGTCGAACGTGGCCTTTCCGTAGTGCCCGGCCAGAAGGGGTTCCGCCACGTTGAGGGCGAGCGTTACCATGCTCGTGAAGATGAGAAGACGTCGCGCTGATCGCAAAACGTTTGCCGGGCCGCCGTGCACGGCGAGGTGCCGCGTGCCGAGCAAGAGCGCGACTACCGACAGGTCCACGGCCGGGGCGACCAACGGTGCCACCCAGATCGGGACGCCAAGACGCAGGCCGAGGGCAAGTACATTGCCGAAGCCGAACAAGAACGTCAACGCGACAACAATCCCGACGATGACCGTCACCAGACGGGCCGGAGTCTCCGGAACCGCCAGGTCGACGGAACGCCTGTTCGATCCGCTTGTCGATGTTGCCGGCCTGGAATTCACTCGGCATCATCCCTGGTCAGGGCCCGGGTAGCGACCGGCCGGACAGTGATTTCAGGGCCAGCAACCAAGATCAATCGGTTCGGATGCTGGTACACATGGTCCACCCCCGTGACCTGCGCGAACAGGCCACATAGATCGCCATTAAGAGCTATGAGATGTTCTGGTGGTGACATGGTGGTGACGTTGCGACGGCAACTACATGTCGCTCTTTCGGTTGTGGTTACGGACTGTAAAAACTGATGATCGACGGCATGTCCGCATCCCGGGGCTGTTGTGGCTTCCCTGGCGCACCCGATGTGCGGCAGCCTGGCGACGGCGGGAGGAGAGGTCTGCGATGAGCCGGTATGCCTACGACCCTGGCCAGCGTGCCCTCCTCGTCTCCTGAGCTACTGGAACCGGGGATCTGGCCGCAACCGTCGCCACGCTCCCCACGGCCGTTGTCGAGCGCGACGCCTTCCGGTTGGCCGAACAGTTGACCTTCCTGGCTGCGGCGGCGTGGCGTACCTACACCCATCCGGCCAGTGCCACACCGAGTCTGCGTGTCGGCAGCGAAGGCTGGCGTCGCGCCAGCGACCGCACAGCATTCGCCAGTGTGCTCGCCGTGATCCGGCGCCCTCACCTACCTCACAACGGCACCCTGCTGCAGTCCTATGTGATCGTCGAAGAAGCTGCACACCGCGTCGGGCGCGCCCTCCACGCGATCGGGAACCAGAACCTCGCCGAACAGATTCTCGCTGATGTCTCCGCGGAGCTCGACGCCGTCGAGCAGGCTGAACGCGGTGATCTCTCCGGACGGGCCCGCCAGGCCATCGCCCTGACCCGCGCCGACGCCTCCCCCCTCCAGGTCGCTGCCGCCGACGTGCTCCTGGCTGACAATCCCTTCGGGGACAGTCGTTTGTTCACCGAGGTGGAGCCCACCGCCGCCGCGGTCGCAGCCGCTCACTGGCTGCACGTCGCCGCCACGGTCACGGCACGCCAGACCGGACTTGATCCCACCCAGGTCCTCGTTGAGGCGGACAATATCGAGGCGCTTCCCCACGAAAGTCCCACCGTCGTCCTGGAACACATCACCGCCGGGCAGACAGCCCGCCTCGCTGTACTTCAGCTGATTGCCGAAGCCATGGTCGTCGCTGAGGGAGGGATTCCCGACCTCGACGTGCTGCTCGCAGCTGTGGAAAGTGCGTATGCCCGGGCGGAGGCGTTCGGTGAGCAGGCAGAGGAACTCCGGGAGGCGCTGATGCCCCGTCGGCTTACGCCGCTGGACCCGACCCGGCCCGCTACGGATCTTCTTGAAGACCTGATCGCGGGAATCCACGGCTGCTGGCTGCTCTATCGCGACTACGCCGACATCGAATCCGACATTGTCGCCCTCAGCGGGGTGGATGATCCTGACGGCGACAGTACCGGCGACGAACTGGTCGAGGAACGCATCACCACTGCATTCCTCGACCAGATACGCGTCGAAGCAGCCTCACGACACTCCGAACTGCTCTGACTGGCTGGCTTCCGGGGCAGGCTGTGACTGCGGCTGGTTATTTTTCTTTCTGGTCGTGTTCGACCGTCTCGTCGGCATCAAGGTCATCATCGGCCGCAGCGGTCGGTGATCCGGGGAGAGGCGTGTGGTGGGTGCGGGGGACCAGGTCTGCGACCGCCTCCGCAGCGTCTCGGTCAACTTCCTCGAAGATTGTCGTGTAGACGTCGCTGGTGAACTGGATGCTGGCGTGTCCAAGTAGTTCCGAGACCAGCTTGAGATCGCGTGTTGCCCGGTAGGTAAGGCTGGCCGCGGTATGGCGAAGGTCGTGTAGTCGGATGGGTGGCAGCGGTCCGAACGTGAGTGCGGTCTCGATGGCGGCGGCGGGCATACGGTGCCGTCGCGCCAGAAACGCGGTGTCCCGGTTCTTCTCCTGGTGTTCCTGCCGGATGGTGTTGAACCGGGCGATGAGCCGGTCGAACCGTTGTGATACCCCGTTCGGGTTCAACCGACGGCCATCCTCGTGGGTGAACACCCGACCGCAGTCGACCCAGTCCGGTCCGTAGGCGAGACGCTCGGCGTTCTGAGTCGCGCGCCACGCGAGCAGGACGGCGACGGTGCGGTTGTCGAGGCTGATGGGACGGAACCCGGCGTTGCTTTTCGGGTCACCCCATTCGTCCTCGTTGAAGTCGGCGGGGTCTGGCAGGTTGTCCAGGACGTAGGCCGAACCGGCGTCGAGGTCGACTTCGGCCCATCCCAGGGCGACGGCCTCGCCTCGGCGGGGGCCGCGGTAGGCGATCAGATGCCACAGGGGGTAAAGTCGGTCCGCCGCGGCGAAGTCAAGGAAGGCTCCGGCCTGTGCGGGTGTCCACACCATTACCGGGGATGGTCGTCGTCCCGTTTTCTGCCAGGTTGTGATGCGGCCGGTGGTCCATACCAGTGGTTTCGGGGCGCGTCCGGAGGCCAGTTCGACGTACTGTGCCGGATTGTGCGGGATCTTCCGGCGTTTCACGGCGTTGTTGAACGCGCTCATCGTGGTCGCATGCACCCGACGAATCCGGGCCGGGCTCATGGGACGTCGGCGGTCTGGGCTCTCCTGGCGCACTTCGAGAAGACGCCGCAGCAGGGGCGAGGGTTTGTGTTCCTTCGATTTGTGACCAATCTGCCGCATCGCCGCGTAGAGCTGCTCCACATGATGGTCACGCAGGTCAGTAAGCCGAAGATGACCCAGGCCCGGCTTCAGGTACAGCCGGATATGGCTTTCGTATGACCGGCGGGTCGAGGGCCGCAGCTTGACCTTCCCGTCCAACCAGTCGTCCAGATACTGGGCGACGGTCAGTTCCCGGTCGGTCTCGGTGTGTCCACCGGTATGTAGTCGGGCCAGTGACTTGGCCAATTCGGTTTCAGCGATCCCACGGGTCGGGAAGGAGCCACCCATCGTTCGTCGTCGACGGCCGTTCTGGCCAGGTGGCACGTCGTGCAGGAACCACCAGGCACCGTGATCCGACCGCTCCAGCCTGGGACAGCTACGGCCGATCTTCTGGCCAGACTGCGGATCACGGCACCCGCACCGCTTGAACACCGAGCCCTTCACCGGGTTCGGCCTTCCTGCCAGGGAGACCGCTTCGCTGGTACCACGCTGGATGGCCGTGGCCTGGTATGCGTCTTCACACGACGGGCATAGATGTTCATGGTCACCTCGTTTCCGGTTTCACTTACGGGGTGACTCGCGCGCCAGCAGACGGTCCCCGTCGTCCAGACCCCACCTCGGCTGGCAAAAGCTCCAGGCCGGACCTGAGATTGTTGGAGGTGGCGAGCGAGAGGAAACAGGGTCGACAATTCACGGCGCAGACGGTCCGGTCCGGCGTCATCGTCCATGACATCGCCATGGCCTTCGCCGTAGACACTGCAGGCAGTGGACTTATGCCGTAAGCGCAGGCTCGCCGAACCTCAACACCTCCCTTCGGTGCGGCTCCGGGAGGATCTTCATCGGTCGAGGACCTCCATGAGGATGCCCGTGCCGTCGGCGCCGACATCGGCCGGCAGGTTCTGCCGTCCGCTGCGTGTGCGCCAGCGGCCCACGACATCCCGCGCACGCCGAAAGGAACGGGCCAGCCGGTGCTCGCTAAGCAGGCCGTACAGCTGCTGCTCCACTCCGCGCCGGACGACGAGAACCCTGCCGTCGGGAAGGGGCATGCGGTGGCTGATGCCGAAGAACTCAAGGTCGGGCCCAAGCCGGAAGGAGGACCGGATGCTGGTGAAATCCGGCGGGGGTGAGACATCATCGTCGAGCGGCAGCTGACCCGATGTCGGCGGTTCAGGCCGCAGCCAGGCCGGAAAGTAGGTGTCCGCGCCGGCTCTGTCACCGGCGTACAGCAGAGACGTGAAGGCGGAACTCCGTGCGAGCATCTGCAGCAACCACCGTCGGCGCTCTGCCGGGACCTCCAGGATGTCGGCCGCACCCCGGATCGGCCGGAGCAGCTCCTCGGAGCGCCAACCGGCTTCGGCTCGTCTGCGTGCGATCTCCTCATCGCTGAGCTGCTCGCCGGACCGGTGGATGTCGGCATCCAGATAGGTGGGGTGGCGCCGGGGGAACAGGAACGGTTCCGGATCCTCCGTCACGATGTCGTCGAATTCACCTGCCGCTCCGGAGAGGAGGTTCTCGTCGCCCGGAGGGTCGAAGACGTGACAGGATATTCCGGCCGTGTCCAGCTTCGTGGCGACCATGAGTCCGGGGGGTGTGCGACCGTCGATCCGAAGGGTTGACAGCTGCACGCTCGCCTTTGCGAGCTGCGCCCTGATCCTCGACATTTCGCCATGCGTGCCTTTGCATTCGAGCAGGTAGATCTTGGTGTGAAAGCGACCTGCTCGCAGTTGGGTGCCGAGCAGGATGTAGTCGGGTCTGCCGAGACTGGAGCCGGCGGAGCGCACTGAGTGACCCAGGGCGGACCCGTCGGCCAGCGCTACCTCCGCGTCCATCGCCTGGAACCGGAATCCGGGGTGGCGGCTGTTCAGCACCGCCCGGGCGACGACCATCGCGAACCCGATGCCCAGGTGCTCGGACTGCGCGGTCTTGTGGTGGTGCACCACGCGGCTGGTGTCACCGATCGCCAGCTGTGGGAGCGTGCTCACCCCACGGGTACGGGTGGTGAGGGCGCCGCAGTAGCGGACCTGCGCCCAGTGCCGCGCCATGTCGGAGAAGGGCCCGTCGGGGTAGAAGGTGGTCGCGACACCGAGCTCGCGCAGCACGTTCATCGGGCTCGTCCGCACCCAGGGCCGGACCCGTACCAGGCTGGGATCCTGGCGGTAGAGATACAGCGGCTTGGTTGTGGCCAGCTTCGCTGCCGTCTCCGCAATAGCGGCCTGCTCGCTTGGCTCCGACAGTGTTGCCACCACGCCCGGTCTGCCCATCGCCGCGAGGACGTCGCTCATATCCACTGTCGGCTCCGGATGGTCACTGCGACCCGACGGCTGCGCCTACCAGGACCATCAGCCCGCTGAGGACGAGGAGCGAGGAGACGGTGAGGTTTCGCATCGTGATTCGGCGGGGCGCGCCGTCGAGAACGGCCTGCACCTCGCTCTCCCGCGGCGGGATGCGCATCGCCAGCGCGGCACGATGAAAGGGAGACACCTCGTTCGGCGGCCACATCACCGCGCGTAGATCCCGGCGCTTGACCGGGGCGTGGCTGTTGCACCCGGTGAGCCAGCCGTTCACCCACATCTCGCAGATGCCGCCATCTGTGCGATAGGCGCGGCAGAGTGTCGGCCATCGAAACGCAAGCAGGAACGAGATGACGAACATTGCGGCGAATACCCAGGGCCAGGCCACTCCGATCCCCAGCGCCAGCCCGCCGGAGGCAATCGCAAGATAGGCTGCCACGTGGAGGTTCTTCCGCTCGCGCCGACTGAGACTCCGGGTGCTGCGAGGCTGCGAGCGGCCGCGTGGCCGTTTCGATCGGGGCGCGGATCTCCCGCACGCTGGTCTGTTTTGCCGGCCCGAGGGGCGGGAACGTCCAGCGGCCACGACGGACCTCCGGTTCGGGGGAGAAACAATGTCACTTTCTTGATCATTGTGGCGTGTGCGGTGAACGCGGACGAGAAAGAAAACGTGCAGGCAGAGGTGACCGGCAGGGATGGCGACCCAGGTATTTTTAGCACACGATGTGTGGTGTGTGAGGTCGAATCCGGAAGAATTCGCCGGCCGTTCTCGTCGCTTCCGGCCATCCGCCCGCCGGGTGTTCGCAGCCCTCAACGCCGACGCGCTGGACACGGCGCGGGGCATCGCCCCTGGTCGGGGCTCGGGTGGCGACCGGTCGGACATGATTTCAGGGCCAGCAGCCAAGATCAAACGGTTCGGATGCTGGTACACGTGGTCCACGAGCCGGCCCGTCATGATCGCCGACCTTGCGCGGTCTGTCAGGCCCACCAGCACGCCCCGGCGCCCGATGTTCGCTCGAATCGGCCGGCGAAAGGATCGAAAGACGAGTAGCGTCTCTCATCGGATACGCGTCGCCGTCGTGGTGGAGGGAGAATGGCGAACTTGCTGGCAGGCCGGCTGATCGAATCGGCGCGGCTGGAGGCGGGTCTGTCCGGGGCTGAGCTTGCGCGGCGGGCGCGCACGTCGCGGCCGACGTTGGCGGCCTATGAGCATGGGGTGAAGTCACCGACGTTGGAGACCGCGACGCGGCTGCTGGCGGCGGCGGGCTTCCGGCTCGACGCGGTGCCGGTGCCCTCGTTCGAGGTCGTGGTGGACGGGCGGGGACGGCCGTTCACGGTGCCGGATCGGCTGCCTCGGCTCCCGATCCGGCAGGCGTTGGCACGGGTGCGCCTGCCCGTCCATCTGAACTGGTCCGACCCCGATCGGACCTACGACCTCACAGACCGTCGGCAGCGCCACCGGCTGTACGAGATCGTCCTGCGCGAAGGGACGGCGGAAGAAATCCTCGCCTACATCGACGGGGCGCTGCTCGTCGACGCCTGGCCGGAGCTGGTCCTTCCCGCCCGGATCCGGCGCGCCTGGGAACGGGCCGCCCTGCGGTGATCACGTCGTTGCAGCGGGCGGTTGCGCGGATCTTCTTCGGGCTGCCCGAGAGCGCGGGCTTCGCGGTCGCGGGCGGTGCCGCGCTCATCGCACGTTATCTCGTCGACCGCGAGACCCGCGACGTCGATCTGTTCACCGCCCTCCCGCCCACGGCATCGATCCCCGACACGGCAGCGGCGTTCGAACGCGCGGTGGCTTCGCAGGGCTGGGCCACCCGACGGGTCCAGCTCACAGGCAGTTTCGCCAGACTTGTCGTCGAGGCAGGCAGCGAGGCATTGATCGTGGATCTCGGCGTCGACAGCCCGCCGGACGAACCACCCACCCTCACCGAACTCGGCCCGACACTCAGCGCCCATGACCTGGCGGCCCGCAAGACCCTCGCACTGTTCGGCCGAGCCGAGGCACGCGATTTCACCGACGTGCACGACCTGGCGAACGTCTTCACCAAGGAGGAACTCGTCCACCTCGCCCAAACCCAGGACGGCGGCTTCGACCTGCAGGTGTTCGCCGACATGATCGAACCATCGGCCGGTTCACCGACGACGATCTGGGACTGCCCCACCCGGCCGCCGAGCGGCTACGCCACTTCTTCCACACCTGGCGTCAGGAAATCACCGGCGGATGAGCGGCGACCGGCGTGCCCCATCCGGATTTCAGCTCGACCGCGCCCACGATCGCGCTCACCGGACGGGCCGCAGCGTCCGGACCCGCCAGACCTGAGGAACATGTGTTCGACTCGGCGGATGATGTCGTCGGCCGGAGACTCACTGGGCATCGCCCCTGGTCGAGAGCCTTATGGAGACCGGTCGGACAGTGATCTCGGGACCCTGCACCAAGATCAAACGGTTCTTATCGTGGTGCGTTAGGTCCACCGAACATCTGATCATGCCTTTTACCTGCGGTAATGCGATTTACGATCTATCTCGTTGAACTCTGATCGCTGGATCGATGCTGGCCAGGACGTGGATGACCGGTTCGAGTCCCGTTGGAACGACCATCTTGTCGTCGCGCGAACCGCTTGCTTGGCAGCAGTCCCAGCTCGTCGGGTTCCGTCCCGCTCTGGGAGGGACCTTCCGGCCGTAGTTGTTCGTGCCCGCGATCCGGTCCAGGTCCGTGCCGGTCGGCGTGCGGCCCTTGGCCCGCCCGGTCGAGTAGTACGCCCACATCCGTCGTTCGGCGGTTGGCTCGGCCGGCGGGCGAGCCTGGTNNNCGGCCGGCGGGCGAGCCTGGTCCGGGACCATCGCGAGACGCACCAGCAGTCTGGCGGGGCTGGGCTATGGCTCAGCTGCCTCGAGCGGCTGGCTGTCGAGCTTGCTGTGAGGGCCGCTGCGTAGCTGGGCGACCAGGGTCCGGGCGGTGCCGGCGCCGACGTGGAGTCGTTTGCGTAGGGACTCGGCGGAGATCGGGCGTTGGTGATTCTGCCAGTGGAGCACATCCTCGGCACGTGCGCGATGGAGCGGTGGGGCGCGGTGTCCGTCAGCGGGCAGCTGCCAGCAAGCGGCCGGCGTAGAATCGAGCGAAACGAGGATGTCGATCGTTCCGATCGTCTTGGAGGCCGTTCATGACCGCGCCCGCCGGACCCGAGCCGCTCCACGACGAGACCTACCTGCCGGACGAGGACACCGGCGAGATCATCGACTTCCTGGCCGCGCTCCGCGACCGCGGCCGGCGGACCGCCGANNCCGCGGCCGGCGGACCGCCGATCCTCGGCCTCGGCTCACCGGCCCGGACGGGCACAGCGTCGAGCTCCCCCAGCCGATGTTCGATGTCCTCCTGCAGGTCGCCGCGGCGATGAATGCGGGCCTGGCCGTCACGGTGGCACCGCACCATCTGACGATGTCCACCCAGGAAGCCGCGGATCTGCTCCGTATCTCCCGCACCACACTGGTCCGGCTGCTGGAGAACGGCGCCATCCCGTTCGAGAAGCCCAGCCGCCACCGCAAGGTTCGCCTCGACGACCTCCTCGAGTACCGCCGCCGCCAACGCCACGCCGCCGATCTCGCCTTCGCCGACATGGTCGCCGATACCGAGCGTCTCGGGCTCTACGACGTCAGCCCCGACGAGACCCGGGCGGCGCTGAAAGCCGCCCGCAGTAAAGCCGAAGGCTGACCAGATGTTCTCCGCGCTGCTCGACACCTGCGTCCTGGTGCCCAGCAGAGCCCGCGACGTGCTGCTTGAGATCGCCAGCACCGGTGCCTACCGGCCGCTCTGGTCGAGCGAGATCCTGGACGAGCTCGAACGGACCCTGCACACACTGCTCGGTAAGCGCGGAATCTCGGCAGAAGAGACCGACGCCTACCTCACCCGCCTCTTCCGGCAGATGAGGATCGCCTTCCCGGACGCGCCCGTGACCGGCTGGGAACGGCTCGTGCCGACCATCGAACTCCCCGACCCCGACGACCGACACGTGGTCGCCGCCGCCGTGGCCGGCCGAGCCGACGTGATCGTCACCGACAACCTCGCGGACTTTCCCCCCGCTGCGCTGCCCGCACGCCTGACCCGCCAGTCCCTCGACGACTTCCTCCTCGACGAGCTCGACATCCACCCAGACCTCGTCGTCACGGCCGTTCGTGCCATCGCGGCCAGGACCGGCAGATCCGGCCCCACGCTGACCGCCTACGACATCGCTACCTACCTGCATACCCACGGCGTCCCAGCATTCGGCGAGCACCTTCTCGCTGCACTCGATGCGAGGACAACATCGGCTCCGTAGTGACCTAACCCGGCTCGTCAACGCGGCTACGGTACCGACGATCACGGTCACGAGACGGGCCGAAGCGTCCGAAACCGCCGGACCTGCGGAACGCGCGTTCGATTCAATAGATGATGCAACGGTCGGCGCGGTCACGGGCATCGTCCCTAGCCAGGGCCCGGGTAGCGACCGGTCGGACAGTGATTTCAGCGGCGTTCACCGAACTCGCCCAAGCAGTCTGATCAACGCGGCGTCCCGGGCCTCGGTGTGCCGCGCGACCGCAGACGCGACAGCGCTGGCGGAGGCTCGTCTGGTGTGACCCAACGACCCCGGCCTCCAGCAAACCCGGGACAGCTCACGGCGAGCATCGAACTCGGGCCGGAAGGCGTCACTCGTCCCGGGTCCTCAGCGCCGGCTCGAGGCCTGCGGAGCGTCCTGGTTCGGTCCGTCTTGAACATGTCGTCCTGAATGTGGCCGATGGGGCGGCCCCGTTGGCCGCGGTGAACAGCGTTTGGTGGGCGTGGATGAAGTCATCGATCGGCCGCGGCGGCTTCCCGGTGAGCCGCTCCTGCTGCCTGCCACTGGCTGGTGCCGAGCGCGAGGAACGCCGCCTCGACGCCCTCGAAGGCGCGCCGCAGCACGGCCGGATCATCGAAGGCTCCATCGACGATCTCGAACTCGGTGGAGTTCCCGCCTGAGTCGACGAAGCTCGCCACCACCTTCTCCCGGTTACGGACCAGCGCTCTGACCGGGACGTGGTCCTTCCGGAGTAGATGGGTCAGGTGGCCGGCGACCCGGCCGGTCGCCCCGATGACAAGGGTGATCACGGTGGGTCCCTTCGGTCAGGCGGCTGGTTCGGCCGAGCCGG
>NZ_JWIO01000060.1:0-8388 GCF_001017755.1 Protofrankia coriariae | reverse complement strand
GGTTCGGCCGAGCCGGTGGCAGCGGTGGCGGCGCGCAGTGGGTGGTTGGCCCACTGGCTGCGTACGTCCGGGTAGAGCAGCTCGAGGTCGCGGGGAAGTGCCTGTTTGGTCTGCTGGCTGACCGGGTCGACCAGCACCTCTTCCGTGCCTGCCTCGACGGCGTCGAGCGCGTGGGCGACGACCACGGCGGGCGCCAGCTTCGGGCCGGTGACCCGGGCCGCCATATCGGTGTCGACGTAGCCGGCGTGCACGGCGACGACCAGCGTGCCCTGCTCGGCGAGCTCGACGCGGACGCCGTTGGTCAGCGACCAGGCCGCTGCCTTGGAAGCGCAGTACGAGCCGATCGCGGGAAAGCTGAGGAAGGACAGCACCGAGAGCATGTTGACGATCACGCCGCCGCCGTTCGCCGCGAGGACTGGGGCGAACGCACGGGTCACCGCGAGGGTGCCGAAGTAGTTGACCTCGATCTCCTCGCGGGCGCCGTCAAGGCCTGGCGCACCGACCAGTGGCCCGCCGCGCACCACCCCGGCGTTGTTGACCAGCAGCGTTACGTCCGCGCATGTCCGGGCCGCGGCCGCGATGGCCGCGGGGTTCGTCACGTCCAGTTCGATCGGGACGACGCCCGGTCCGCCGACGGTGCGTGGGTCACGGGCGCCGGCGTACACGGTCTTGGCGCCACGCTCGACGAGCGCGCTGGTGAACGCCTTGCCGATCCCTCGGTTGGCACCGGTGACGAGTGCGACGGCGCCCTCGATGTTCACGACGTCCGACCCGGCTCGATAGTAAGTTTCAACATAAAACTAACTCTAGCGAAGCGAGTCTTATGAAGCAACTGACTCGTGTCGAGGGCACGCGATGCGCCAGCCTCGAGGGCCTGGACCGCTCTGCCGCGTGGTGCTGGACGTCGTCGGCGAGCGGGGGAGCATGCCGACCGTGCGTGACGCGACGCTCGGGCACCCGCCGCTTCCTGTGCCGTCACGGTGTCGATCTCATCGGCCCCCACCAGACCAAGACCCACAACACCCTCGGCTTCTTCACCCACTACCCGAACCGACTAACGCCCGCGGGTGTCCCGGGAGGGGGCGCCTGGGGGCCACGCCGATCAGCCGGTCATGCGGGGCGGAGTCCTGCATGACCGGAGGAGACTGCGGCGCCGGCCGGCGCCTGACACGGACTCAGCTGTCGCGAGCGGGCGGGACCATCGCCGGGTCGACTCCGCCCGGGCCAGGCACCGCGCGCATGTTCGAGACCCGCAGCTCGGCCCCGCATTCGGAGCAGTGCGGCACCGCCGTCGCGACGTGCCCGCAGTCAAGATGGACCATCTCCACCGGCGGTCCGCCGGTGGCGGCCCACCGGTCACCCCACTGGCGCATCGCCGTCAGGACCTGCCACAGGTCGCGGCCCTTCTCGGTGAGGCGGTAGTCGTACCGGGCCGGATGGTCCTGATAGGGGACCCGCTCGACCACCTCATGGCGCACGAGGTGCTCCAGCCGCTGCGTGAGCACGTTGCGGGCGACGCCGAGCCGGCGCTGGATGTCGTCGAAGCGCGTCACGCCGAACGTCAGGTCCCGGACGATCAGCATCGTCCACCAGTCGCCGACCACCTCGAGGCACCGTGCGACGGAGCAGGCCCTGTCCTCGAAGCTGACCCGACGCATGACACGCAGCCTACACAGTTTCTTGAAGAAACGGACTACGTAGCCAACCTTCGCGGTTGGCTGACCAGCGTCACCGGTCGAGTGTGCCTGCTGCCTCGTCACGGCGGCGGCTGTCCTCACCGGTGGTGGGCACATCGGGGCGCTGTACGAGCTGGCCGGGGACGAACCGTTCACGATGACCGCGCTTGCCGCCGAGGTGTCCCGCCAGACGGGCGAGGAAATCGCCTACCAGGACCTTCCCCCGGCCGAGTTTGCGAAGGCGCTGGTCGGCTTTGGCGTTCCCGAGATGTTCGCCGACATCCTCGCGGCCTCCGACGCCGCGATCGCCCAAGGCGAGGTCGACAGCGACCGCCGCGACCCGAATCGCCTGATCGGCCGGGCCACGACCAGCCTGGCCGACGCCGTCACTGCGGCCGTCAAGGGCTGACCGCCTACTGGCGCCCGACCCGCCGGCTGACCACAGGACCGATAAACGGCGAATGGCCGCCGCCCTGTCTGTCGCGGCCTGCATCCTTCCGCACGGTGGACAATGGATGTATGGCCGCACCGGGATTCGGCGTCAACGCGGTCGACGTGGGCGGGGCACCGATGCTTCTCACCGTGACCAGCGGCGGTGAGGTGGATTCATCTCGCCCGCGCGGCGGACTCGGCGTCTCTGGCCGGGGCGCGGTCCACGACTTCTATTTCGACCCGTCGAGACCGTGGCTCTCGCCCACGGCCACCCACTATGCCCGGGACGAGCTCCTGGCACCCCGCTGGGCCGAGACCACAGCGTGCGGCAGAGTGTGGGGCAGTGATGGTCGGCGGGGAGGGCGGCCCGCTGAGGAAGGACGGCGGGGTGGCCTTCGCGCCGACCTGCCGCCGCTGTCTCGCGCTGATCGACCGCTTTTACCCGATGCCGCACGCGGACCAAAGACTTTCGTTGGTCGCGCAGCTCGCGGCTGATGTCGTCTGCGATCAGGGATTCGCGGAGGTGCACGGCGTTCCGGGCGACCAGCAGACGGAGCTGCGGAAGCGGATCCGGAAACTGGTGCGCACGAGGACCGGTCACGGGACCAAGATCTTCTGTCGCGAGAGCACGATCTACGCGGAATGCCGCGAGATATACGACCAGCACGCATCGGCGCACGCCCGCGTGGCGGCGGAGGCCGTCAGCGAGTTCCTTACCGCCGGCGGCGAAGCACCCTCCCGACGGCCCGCCGACTGGGTGGTCTCCTGGGAAGCCTGGGATGTCGATTGAGCTGACCTGGGTTCTTCCGCAAGGTTGGGTGGCGGAGGACTCGGCCGTAGGTCGGTGGCTCGGAACGTGCGGATGGGTCAGGCATGGTTCAAGGCGGGTAGTGGTTGGCGGGTGAGGATCGGTCGGCTATGAGTCCGTCCGCTGGTAGGTGGTGGCTTTGCCTCTGCCGCCGAGTTGACGGACCAACCCGCGGCCGCGCAGGCTCCGCAGCGCCTTGCGGATGTTCGGAGCGGACAGTCCGAGCTCCTCAGCAAGCTCGCTGACCGTTCTTCCCTGGTGGGTCAGGGCCTGGTGGACGCGACGCTCTGTGGCACCGAGCGCGGGTTCGGTGGTCACCACGGGTGGGGCGGTCGTGAACTGGTGGATGACGACAGTGAACCGGATGCCGCTGTCCACGTAGTGGGCTGGCGGCAGGCCATGGTCGGCGAGGGCTTCGGTGACGGTGGGAATCCCGCTGGCGAGGGCTTCGATGACCCGAGCTCCGGTCTGCGGGGAGCGAACATGCTGGCAGATCGCGACCAGTCTGGCGTTGCGGGCGGAGGTCACGGCGTCGCGTCCGAGCCGGTCGACGGTGATGCCGTACAGGCCGCCGGGGCTGGCCACTACCAGGCGGTCCCGCAGCAGCCGCACTTCGACGGCCAGCCCGGCGGACCAGTGGTCGAGATCGCGGTGGATCAGTGCGTTGGCGACCAACTCACGGAAGGCGACGAGTGGATAGATCGGACGGTCACGAACGCTGCCGTCCATCTCGGCGACGATGGCGGTGTCGAAAGTGCGTCGGGCCCAGAGCAGCGCTGCATCAAGCATCCGCGGCACCGGCCCGCTGATGGTGACCTGGTTGCGGGCCCGCGTCGCAGGGGAGTCGGTGGGCAAGGGCTGCGCGGCGGCCTGGATGACGTAGCGAGGGAACCACTGTTGGGGATGGACCCCGAGAGCGAGCAGTCCCGCGACGGTCGGCTGCCCGCCATCCATCGTGACCCCAGCCCGGCGCAGGAGCTCGGTATCGTCGGGAAAACGGCCGAGTCCGGTCGGGTCGCGCTCGCGGACGGCGAGGAGGAAAGCATCGACGAGTTCGGTGTCCAGGTCGTCGACGGTGGCGTCCTCGACAGGTGAACGGTCGAACAGCGGTGGCTGGCGAGCGGCCAGAAACCCCTGTTCCTCCACGTCAGACAGGGCGTAGTCGCCGTCGTAGCCACGTAGGTACGCCGTGCCGGTCGCGGTGACGCGACAGGGCTTGGTCGACCGGTCGCACTCGTGGACCTGCGCAACCACGACCGCAGCGCCGTCGACATCCCCGTCGTCGATCGTGAGACGGACCGGCGGAGTGAATGCCCGGGCCCTGGCAGCCAGGCCCTGCTTGAGTATCTGCGGGTCGCTGAGCTCGACTGGGCGGAACCCGGCCCGCTCATCGAGCCCCAGGATGATGGTCCCGCCTCCGGGCTGGTTCGCCAACGCGCTCAGCGTCGAGGTCAACGAGGCGGGTAACCCGCCGGCGGCAGACTTGACCTCCACCTCGGTGGTGTCGCCTCCGGCGGCGCGCAGGAAGGAGATCATCTGGCTCACGTCACGCGGCACACCCAAATGTAACCACGGCGGAGTTACATTTGGCGTGCGGCGGTTACATTTGGCGGTCGCGACTGGCGCCCCAAGATCGGAGAACGGGGAAGATTGACGATGGGACGGTCGGCACTGGCTGCGAGGGGTATCGACCGGCCGCCATCCCCTCGATCACAGGAAAGTCGACGTGACCACAGTGCCCAGCGGTCACGATCACCAGGCGGCCTGGAAGTAGGCGGAACCGCCCGGCGTTCGGAACGCTTGTTCTACTCGGTAGACGATGTTCTGGTCGACGCGGTCACCGAGCATCGTCCCTGCTCCGGGCACGTGCGGCGACCGGTCGGACAGTGATTTCAGGGCCAGCAACCAAGATCGATCGGTTCGGATGCTGATACACATGGTCCACCACGCTCCGTAGCTAGCCTCTGACCTGGGTCAATAGGTTTGACCTATTAGTTGGACTGTTCGGATGTCGTCGAAAAGGGCAGGTAGATGGCCTGATCGTCTGGTTCGTACGGAAAGATGGTCCTTGCTCGACGGCCCTCGTGCAGCTGCTGTGAGTGACATCGGAGTCTGTGGGGCGACGATGCGGGGGGCGCGGAGACCGTGCTCAGGGCCAGGCTCAGCCACGGCCTGAATCGCGCTGGCTCCACGCGTCGCACGTACCGCGATGAACGCCGAGGCGGTGCAGGACGAGTGGCCGGCAAGCCCGGATCAAGCGGCGCGGCCGTGCAGCACCCGGGCCGCGCTAGGTCCGCGGCTGCGCGAGCCGGCCCTCGACAGTAGATCTCGTAGGCTTGTGATCTGCTGACGACACGGCTCGTCGCGGCGGTCCGCCGGCGTGAGGGCGATCAGGCTCCAGCCCATGCAGCGCGACGTTGGCGCCACTCAGGCGGTACAGCGGAAGGGTTTGGATGAGCTTCATCCAGTGGGCGCAAAAAGATCCGAATACGATCGAACAGGCCATCAAGGCTTTGGTCGTCGAGCTGTACCCAGGCGCCAGGCCGATCGATGGCCGCGGCGGTGACGACGGTCGTGATCTTCGCTGGGATTCGACTGAGGGTCTTGTCATATTCGAGATCAAGTCTTTCGCGGGTGAGCGCCTCAAGCGCAGCCAGAAGAGGAACATCGAGCGTTCACTCAAGCAGGCCTCGGAGCATAATCCGGCTCGCTGGATCCTCATTCTTCCATTGGCTCACTCGCCCAGTGAGGAGCAGTGGTTCGATCAGTTGAGTAAGCAATATCCAACGATCCACCTGGAGTGGTGGGGCATAGATTGGCTCAACGTCGAGTTCGGGAAGAGAGAGTACCTTCGCCGCCTTGTCGAGGGCGAGGAGTACGAGCTGCTCCGGCGCGCCCAAGAGTTCGAACGCGAACAGCAAGTTCCGTCGACTATTGCAGACTCAATTGCTCGAATTAATGTTGTATCGAGTCGCTCCCAAGAACTTTCACCCTACTGGCGAGCGGACTTCGCTACCGCACCGGAGGGCGTTACAGTCACCTACAATGAGCGATTCCCGGGGGCTGCGGCACTCGATCCTCTCCAACTGCGTGCAACCTTCAGCTTTCCTGTCGGCGATAGTCTCGCTACGGAGGTACAGCGTCGACTGGCTGACGCGCTCGACTATGGCGACGACGTCGAGATTGATGGTCGCTATGTGGCAAACTTCGAGGTCTTGGCTTCGCCTGCCAGCCGGGAAATGTTTGAGACCGCCAGTCCGTTAGAGCGTCTGCGGATCACTTCTCTCGACCGCACGGTTGGTGAAAACCTGACCTTCCAGCTGGTCATCGTGACACCTTCTGGTAGGATCAAGGGCCGCCTTCCTCTCCAAGTGGACCAACACACGAGTGGGCGCAGAGGGGTGCGCCTGAAGGGGTGCGACACCACGAGGAGCATTGAGGTAGACCTCACCATTGATCGCAAAGAGCAGGGCGGAGGCGCATCCGCCCGAATCACATGGCGAGGGGTTGCGGGGAAATTTCTCTACGCGATACGTCCAGCGTTCGAGATTTTTGGTCGCGCCAATGGGGAAGACCAGATTGAATTGCGGATCGACGATCAGAGTGTGGTCCGACACGCCATTGGTATGTCGCAGTTCCTTGCCGAGGCCAAACTCTGCGCCGACATGGTAGTGGCTCTGGAGAAACTACAGAATCACTGTGGGCAGATCTTCCCGATACCCGACGATCTAACCTATCGTGATGCCCTCGATCTAGTGGCCGCCGCGAGGCTTTTGTCCGGCAATCCGGTAGCGACCGGGAACACTGCGATCACGGCAACCATCAAGTCGGGGCATCTTGCCGGTTTCCTGGAGGTCGCAGGGCCTCTCGTCGAGACTCGCGTGAGAGCGGAGATGCCAGGCTTCGGTGTTACCTGTGGCATTCACCAAATTGACATTGGCAGAGTCTCTATGACGACACCGCTTGTGCGCTTGGTAAATCTCGCCGAGCTAAGGGCGATGGCAGACGACTCCTTGGAACCGGTCGCTCGTTACGAGTGCGTCGACGGTGAGAGCATCTATATGCAACTCATGGCCGACTGATCGGAACGTCAAGCGGCCATTGATTTAGCCGAGTCAGGATTGTTACGGTAGAAGCAAAGGGTAGCCTTGCGCGCGTTCCTCGCCGGATCGAGCTGGTCGCAGTTCCTGCGTGCTCAGGCCCGTGGCATGTTGGCCTGCGATTTCCTCGCCCGGCATACTCCGCGACCCACCCGAACGACTGCCACCGTCGTTTGTCGGTCGGGATGACAGCCCCTCAGCCGTCGGCGTCCGCGCTGGTCGCCCGGCTCAACCCGGCCGCGAAACACGGCCGGGCCTTCGGCTCCTACGGGTTCTACAAGTCGATCGGCTACACCCTCGGCCCGCTGCTCGGCGGAGTGCTGGTCTGGGCCGGCGGTCTGCGGCTGCTGTTCGCCGTGCTGGCGCTACTCGGCGCGGCGGTCGCCGGGTGGGCGGCGCTCGCCGTCCCGGTCGTGCCGCCCCTGCCCAAAGCCCGGCAGACGGTGCTGGACCTGGCCCGCAGGCTCGCCGATCCGGTCTTTCTGGCCCCGACCGGCGCGCTGGCCGCGGCGACCGCCGCCCTGTCCGTCGGCGTGGGCTTCCTGCCCGTCTCGGGCCGAGCCGCCGGGCTGGGGACAGTCACCACCGGCGCGGCCGTGTCCCTGCTCGCCGCCTGCGCGACACTCGTGCAACCCCAGGCCGGCCGTGCCCTGGACGAGGGGCGCCTCACGACTCGGTCCGGCCTGACCGCCGGCCTGGCGATCACTGCCACCGGGGTGGCCTGCGCGACGCTGCCGGACCGGGCCGGAGTACTCGCGAGCGCGACCCTGATCGGCGTGGGCACCGGCCTGATCACACCCCTGGGCTTCGCCGCGCTAGCCGCGAGCACCCCTGCCGCCCGGCTGGGACAGACCATGGGCAGCGCCGAAGTCGGCCGCGAACTCGGCGACGCCGGAGGACCCCTACTCGTCGCCGCCGTCGCCTCGCTCGCCACCCTCACCTACGGCTACGCAGCACTCGCGATCCTCCTCGCGGCCGGCGCGGCACTCGCCCTCGCGCACCGCCGCACCACGACGCCGACAGCCGAAACAGAGACCTGATCACCAGCAGTGGCCGGATCGTTGGAGGGCGTGACCGGCNCCGGCCAGTCGCTGGGCACCAGCCTCGGTCGAAGGCGATGGTGCTGGTGCTGCCCTTGGGCGGGCCACAATAGAGCTCGCCGGGTAGGGCAAGTAGTTGACGAAAGGTTGTTGGTTCGCGGCCTTGGACGTGGAGGTTGTCGCGGTAGCGCGCGATGGTTTCGCCGCTCCGCGGGCCACCCGTGCGATGAGCCATCAGAGCGGGCGAGCCGGTCGTGTCAGAACCTCTCGACCAGTGAACGTAGGTTGCGGTGGAGGCTCGTCTCTCTTCCTAGTGCTGTGGCCCGATACGT
>NZ_JWIO01000058.1:13618-20656 GCF_001017755.1 Protofrankia coriariae | reverse complement strand
CCCGAGACTGACACAGAGGGGGGCCGGTTCGGCGGTGAACGCACGAATCGCCTCGACGGCATCGGGAAGGTTCGTCATGCGGACAGCTCCCCTCGAGGTTCCACTGGACCGCACCCTGCGGCGTTGGCGTTCGTTGGCCGTACCGCGCCGCTTCTGGCAGTAGACTTTTTGCCTCTACTTTTCCTATACCTAATTCGAATTAGAGTCAAGCATGGCCAAAGGAACGGCATGCGGGAGAATCCGCCGGACGGCCTGCAGCGTTCTGGTAAGTTGCTGTTCAGCAGATCATGACAAGGTCCACGACGTCACCCTCGCCGAACGCGCAGGACGAGGAGCTGGGGTATCTCGTTGGTCTTGGCTTCCACGTCGTCCTGGCCGAACACGGGACCCCGGTCGTGGTCGAGGGTGGCGAGCAGGTGCCATGCATCGGCCGCGCAACCGCGTGATCCGCGGAGCGTCTTGCCGCCGAGGAGAATGGGCTGCCCCGCCACCGTGCCCTCTGCTCGTTGTTCCTGCCCACTGGCGTGCGTGGTGGTCGACGACGTTGACGCTGGTTTGCTCGTTAGCGTGCTGGTCGCCCGCAAGCATCGCTGGAACAGAGTGTCGGCGTGCGGGTACCTGGTGAATGTCGGCCCTGATATCAGGACCGACGTCGAGTTATCCCAGTCCTGCCCACGTACTTCGCTGCCTACCTCGCTGGATGGCAAGACGTGCCGATCGAACTCTCCGCGGACATTGTCTTCGGCGCCGTGGGATACGTCCGGAGCCTCGGCTTCGAGCCCCATGCCGATTTCACCGACGACGCCGATGACTGGGGCCCTCCCCAGGCGCCGAGGTCTTGACCAGCGGCAACGCCGACGTCAGCCGCTTGTTGTAGCCGGGCCGGCCGGGCAGGCAGGGGCCCCCGACCAGATGCGCCCGGGCGTGGCGCAGCCATCGGGCCTCGCTGTGGTGGTCGAGCAGGGCCTTGAAGCTCTCTCCCTATGCCCGGTCACCGCGAGCCCAGACTTCGGACTTACTCGTCTAAACTGCTCAAGTGCCTATGCGATCTCTGGGAGTCGCCAGGCCGGGGCCGCGGGCGCCGAGGTTCCCGGCCCAGCTCGCCCCGATCTCCTCCCTGGAGGATGACACTGCCTACCAGGGCCGACTACCAGGGCCGGCTGTTCGACGGGGTCGACGCGGCGGGCCGGCGGCTGGAACGGCTCGAGATCGAGCAGTGCCGGCTGACGCTGGTCGGGCTCGCCGGTGCCCGGCTGGCCTCGGCGATGTTCGCCAACGTCGAGATCAGCCGGTCGGATCTGTCGAATCCGCGGGCGGCGAACTCGTCGATGATCTCGATGGTGGTCTCGACGTGTCGGATGATCGGGGCACCGGCTCAGCCGGCTGAACACCCACACATCCGGATGGTTGACCCCGCTCACGGGTACCGGGACGACAGGCTTTCACGGAGCTCCGCGAGCTCAGCGGCGAGCACCTGTACCTGGTCCTTGAGAGCCACCGTCTCCGCGGAGATGATTAAACTTGGCGACGCACCAGCCCGCTCAAGATCGAAGTCGGCCGTGCGCCGTGAGGCATGCTCCTTCTGCTGGCTGGTTATTGCCTTCAATATCACCACGATCGTAACGACCAGCCACAGGAAGAAAGCCACCAGCGAAAGCCACCAGGTGAGCAACCCGTTCCAGGCGATCGGGCCGGTTTTGGCGAAGACGTCCAGGCTTGCCGGGCAGTACAACAGCGCGCACCAGATGTTGAAGTAGCCATACCACCGGGGGAAGATCGGCTCAGCTCGCTTGTCACGGAGCACAGCGATACCGATGACTAGATTCTGGACGAAGATTGCATAGATGATCCCGGTGAACGGCAGCCAACCCATGTCATTGAGCATCTGGATCGACTCGGGCGAGCGCTCAGGGCGGAAGGATGCAGAGAGGAAGTAGTACAGCGGGGGAAAGAACGCGACAGGAAGTGTCGCACCCAGTCCAAGCTGCGCGTAGGTAAGCGGCGTATGGCTACCTTCGATCCGCTTGAGCTGAACGGAGATAGCCGCAACAAAGGGTACCCAGAAACAGAGACCGAACATGCTTAGAATCATGCCTGAGCGGATGCGGTTAGCATGATCACGATACATGGTCGCGACGGCCTCGGGGCCGTTCGACGGGAGCGGTGGTGGGATGTATCTGGCTATGACGCCAAATCCGAGAAAGAACAGCAGGGCGAACAGAAAGCCACTCCACGCACACACTCTCTGAGTCAACGCATTCACGTCTGAAACCGCCTTTGATGCAGCATTTTGCCGAGGAGAAAACCACCGACGGTTTGGAATCCGTCCTGAACCGTACTGCACGGTCACGCTAGCCAGCGAAGGTGAGCGCAGAGGCATCCACGAGCCCACTGTCACATACCGCTATACTACTGGCACTTCAAGTCACTTATTGAGAAGACTCATCGCTTCGGTGTGCGTCCTAGTCGCCGCTGCCAGTCGTGGGCTCCGAGCAGGCGAACCATCCTGGCCTGCAGCTCGCTACTCTTCTGCCTATAGGGATACCAGTGCGGCTCCGACTTCAGATGGATTTTCTCGGAGACCACGGATTGTTGGCGGCAGTACTTGAGGATGCCAGTAGCTCCACCCGAACGTGTTCCGACACCGGAGGTTTTCCAACCGCTCATAGGCAGAGGCAGCTGAAACGTACTGATCATGACATTGTTGATATTGACGGCGCCAGCCTCGATCTGTCGCGCAACGCGGTCGGCGTGCTTGCGGTCCTTGCTCCAGACGCTCGATGACAGCCCGTAAGGCGAGTCATTCGCGAGCTGGATGGCCTCTTTTTCGTTCGCCACCTTCATGATCGGCAGGGTTGGGCCAAAGGTCTCGTCCCGCATGCACTGCATCGAGTGGTCGACGTCGACGAGAACGGTCGGCTCGAAGAACAAACCGGTAACCGCACGCTTGCCACCCGTGAGCACTTTGGCTCCCTTGCGCACGGCGTCAGCGACATGGCTCTCAACGATGGCCAACTGGTTGGCATTCTCCATCGAGCCGATATCGGTCTGATAGCTACCATCGGGGTCCATGCCCTGACGCAGCTCCTTGACTTTCTGTGTCACCTTTTCGACGAACACGTCGTACACGGGCTCTTCGACGTAGCAGCGCTCGACCGAGATACAGATCTGACCGGAGTTCCACATCGCGCCCCAAGCGGCCGCGCTGGTGGCACGTTCAAGGTCGGCGTCGGAGAGCACGATCATCGCATCCTTGCCGCCGAGCTCGAGGCTGCAGGGTATGAGACGGTCCCCAGCCCTTGCCGCGATCTTGCGGCCGGTCCTGGTGGAGCCGGTGAAGGCGACCATGTCGACTGCCTCCACGACCGCCGCTCCGGTCTCAGGCCCACCTGTGATGCTCGCGAGGACTGGGGGGGCGTTCACCTCCTCAAGCCAACCACGGGTTGCTTCCGCCCAGGTCAGAGGCGTGAACTCCGATGGCTTGAACAGGACCGCGCAACCGGCCATGAGCGCGGGTACACCGTCGAGCATGGGGCCGCCCAGGGGCCCGTTCCAGGGGGTGAGCATTCCGACGAGCTGGTACGGACGGGCGAAGACCCTTAAATTCTTCGTCATACCGACAGCACCCCAGGATTTTACCTTACGGTCGGCGAGAAATTTCTTGGCATGCTTGCCATAGTAATTGATGAGGTCCACCGCCATAGCGACCTCGAGACCCGCGTCGCCCCAGGACTTGCCGGTCTCCTCCTGCATGAGGCCGACGAGGTGCTTCTCGTTGTCGAGGATCCAGTCGAGGAAGCGAAACATGTACTTGGCGCGGCCATCAGGGCCCAGGTCCTCCCACGCCGGCTGCGCCTCTCGTAATCTCTTTGCGGCCACGGCGACGCCTTCCGGACCCTCGTCCGGGACCGATGCGACAAGCCGTCCGTCCGCGGGGCAGCGGACCTCGATCAGTACAGGTCCCTTCGCGGTCTGCTCTTGTACCTGTGTTGTCATGACAGTCCTTCTCCGTGAGGATGATGGCGTTATCCCGATACGTTCATTGGTATGTAATCCGAGTTAGTCCAATGACTGGTGCGGCGGCTGGAATGGTTATTTTTGATCGGTGTGGTTATTCGGGTGGGCCTGGTCGGCCGGCACCGCCAGCGCGGTGCGGTGGTGCCGGCCGGTCCGAGTCCGGCCGACACGAGCAGGCCGAGCGCGCCGTCCAGATCATCAGCAAGCCCCGGCATCTGTCCCATCGGCACCTCGCCGGTTCCCAGGGCTCCCAGCGCCGTGCGACGACGGTGAACACCGCGGCAGACTCCCAGCTTTGGCCCACGGCCCGAGGATGAAGAACCTGTTGTGCCAGCGCGGTCACGAATGCCACCGCCATCACTCCGATCACCGCTGCGCACAAGAACGTCGCCAGCAGGCCGGAGGGGGTGAGCGGGTGGTCGACGAAGTCAAGTTCGACCGGCGCACCCCACCGGAACAGGAGGGCGTCCCCAGCGTGGATGCCGACAGGGCCTGCGGCGACGACGGCCCCGAGATCTTCGCCCATCACCTCGCCCCTTTCGGTCATCCGCAGATCTTGCAACTTCGATTCAACTATGGTTTAGATTTGTCTCCAGTACAAGCCCACAGTCGAAGGCCCACGCCGCAAGGAGCCGTATGCGAGACGCCGTCGTCGTCGAAGCTGTCCGTACGCCGCTGGGTAAGCGCGGAGGCGGACTGGCCGATGTGCATCCGGCAGACCTCAGCGCTGCAGTGCTGCGCGAACTCGCCAGGCGCACCGATCTAGACCCCGCCCTCGTCGATGACGTGGTCTGGGGGTGCGTCGGGCAGGTCGGCGAGCAAACCGGAGACATCGCCCGCACAGCCGCGCTGTCGGCAGGTTGGCCCGAGCACGTGCCCGGCGTGACGGTCGACCGCGCCTGCGGGAGCTCGCAACAAGCGCTCAGCTTTGCCGCCGCTGGGGTGATCGCCGGCCACTACGACGTGGCCGTTGCCGGTGGTGTGGAGTCCATGTCGCGCATCCCCATGGGTCTGGCGTTCACCGTCGGAGGAGATCCGTACGGCGGTGCGGGCTGGCAGAAACGCTTCGGCACCACCCCGCATCAGGGCCTCGGAGCGGAGATCATCGCCGAGCGATGGGGATTCAGTCGCAATGACCTCGACCGATACGCGCTTGAGTCCCACGCCCGGGCCGCCGCTGCCCTGGATTCCGGGGCGTTCGACAGGGAGGTCGTGGTGGTAGATGGTCTGGAGCGGGATGAGGGCATCCGCCGCGGTGGAACGCTTGAGAGCCTGGCAGCGCTCAAGACGGCGTTCAAGGATGACGGCGCGGTCACAGCAGGCAACGCTTCCCAGATCACCGACGGTGCGGCCGCCCTGCTCGTGACCACCAGCGAGATCGCTCGCCACCACGGCTGGGAACCACTGGCGCGCGTTCACACGTCAGTCGTGATCGGTGACGATCCGATCATCATGTTGACGGGGCCGATCCCGGCCACCCGCAAGGCGCTGAAGCGTGCGCACCTCAAGGTGGATGACATCGGTGCTTTCGAGGTCAACGAAGCTTTCGCTTCGGTGCCGTTGGCCTGGCTGGCCGAGATCGGAGCGGACAGCGCGATCGTGAACCCCCGCGGAGGCGCGATCGCGCTCGGGCATCCGGTCGGCGGGTCCGGCGCCCGGATCGCGACCACACTGCTGCACCACATGCGCGACAACCGCATCCGCTACGGCTTGCAGACCATGTGTGAGGGCGGCGGTCAAGCCAACGCGACTATCTTCGAACTGCTGTGAGGAGCACACGATGCCCGAGGTGAGCGACCCCAGCAAAGTGCTGGTCTCCAGCCACGATCATGTCGTCGTAATCACGCTCAACCGCCCCGATGCTCGCAACGCTGTCGACCACGATGTCTGCCTGCTGGTGGGAAACGCGGTGGCGGCTGCAGACAGTGATCCGAGCATCCGCGTGATCGTGCTCACCGGAGCGGGCGACCAGGCCTTCAGCGCGGGCGCCGACCTCAAGGCAATCATGCGTGGCGAGCGCATCCTGCCGGTCGGCAGGGAGCATTGGAGCATCGCCGGTTTCGCCAACCACTTCACGTCCAAGCCCACCATAGCCGCGGTCAACGGCGCCGCACTCGGTGGCGGGACCGAACTCGCGCTGTCATGCGACCTCGTCGTCGCCGTCGAGACGGCGACGATCGGGCTCCCCGAAGTGAAGCGAGGGTTGGTCGCCGGAGCGGGAGGTGCGTTCCGCCTGATCCGACAGCTTCCTCACCGCGTCGCCCTCGAACTGCTCCTCACGGGTGAACCGATGAGTGCCGCAGACGCGTCGCGCTGGGGTCTGATCAACCGCGTAGTGCCAGCCGGCAAGGCCCTTGATGCCGCGATGGACCTAGCGGCGCAGATCGCCGCCAATGCCCCGCTCGCTGTCCAGGCCAGCAAGAGGATCGCCTACGGCGCCGAGGACGGCGCCCGGCACGATGAGGACAGCCTCTGGGCGCTCACCGAGCGGGAGTTCGCGGTACTGGCGCTGTCGGAAGACGCCAAAGAGGGCCCACGAGCCTTCGCAGAGAAGCGCTCGCCGATCTGGCTGGCCCGCTAGACCACCATCGACGAGAGGACATCAATGGAGATCCGTGGCAAGGCAGCGCTCGTTTCCGGGGGAGCCGGCGGTCTCGGCGAGGCGACGGTACGTCGGCTGGTAGCCGACGGCGCGCGGGTCGTGATCGCCGACCTCGCGGAAGAGCGAGGGAAGGCACTCGCTCAGGACCTTGACGAGGCCGCTGTCTTCGTACGAACCGATGTCACGGACGAAGAGTCCGTGGCGCAGGCCATCGCAGCTGCATCGGAGCTTGGGCAACTGCGCGTCTCCGTTTGCGCGCACGCCGGACCCGTTGCCCAGCAGCGCATCCTGGACAGAAGTGGCGCACCCATACCGCAGGAGCTTTTCGATCGGACGATCCGCATCTACCTGTCAGGGACATTCAACCTTCTCCGGCAGGCCGCAGCGGCCATGGCGGCGCTCGAGCCGCTCGACTCCGG
>NZ_JWIO01000058.1:0-13610 GCF_001017755.1 Protofrankia coriariae | reverse complement strand
CGCTCGAGCCGCTCGACTCCGGTGCGCGGGGTCTCATCGTCAACACGGCCAGCATCGCGGCATTCGAAGGCCAGATCGGGCAGAGCGACTACAGCGCGGCCAAGGGTGGCGTTGTCGGGCTGGGGCTGGTCGCGGCACGCGACCTCGCTGCTGTGGGGATCCGGGTGGTGACCATCGCTCCCGGCACCTTCTTCACGCCTGCCTTTCAGCTGGACGAAGAGGCCGCGCACGAGACCTGGGGGAAGTCCGTTCCCTTCCCCAAGCGTATGGGACGCGCCGACGAATACGCGGACCTGGTGTCATTCCTCGTCGGCAACGATTACATCAACGGCGAGACCATCCGCATCGATGGAGCCCAGCGCTTCGGACCGAAATGACTGAAGCGGCCGAAGCGCGGCCGAGTCGGCCGGCTGTGTGCTCGCGGTCTGGGGCTCGCAGCCGGTCACTCACTGATCGGTGTCTACAGCACACGACCCTGTCGCCAGTTGGCACGCCCGAGCCGCGACATCTCAGTCCGGACATCTCGGCACAACTCTCGACGAAACCGTACCGACACGGCGCCGTGCCGGGAGACTGGGATCGCTCGAACCAGCGTCAGGCAGTAAGGGTCACGAACGGCCGAGCAGGAAATCTGCCCCGCGCTCACCAATCATCATGGATGGCGCGTTGGTATTGCCTGTGGTCACCTTCGGCATGACTGAGGCGTCGATCACGCGCAGCCTGTCAATACCGTGCACTCGCAGCTCGGGGTCGACCACAGCGTCGTCGTCAATACCCATCTTGCAACTGCCTACCGGGTGGTAGGACGGGACGACATTGCCACGCGCGTACGCCTCCCAGTCCGCATCCGTCCGGCACTCCGACTCAGGAGCGAAGCGTCCCGCGGTGATCTCCTTCATAGCCGGTTGCTCCATCACCTCTTGAACCAGTCGCAGACCCCTCAGCGTGTCACGAAGATCGTCAGGGTGCCCGAGGAGCTGCATCTCGATCCGGGGCGGCTCCGTCGGGTCCGCGCTGCGCAGGCTGACTCGACCACGGTACCGGGTGTGAGTGAAGGTCGAAGAGGCGAGAAAGCCCTCCTGCTTGGCAGGCTGAACGTTGAACATGCCATTTTCGTCGACGTTGCGCGTGATAGCGATGGGAGTGAACTGCAGCTGCACGTCCGGTGCCGGCAGCGAAGGGTCTGTCTTGGCCATGACCTGGACCTGGACCATCGTGAGCGCGAGCACGCCGGTGCCGTGCAGAACGTAATCCTTAAGGCCTCCGAGTATGTCGCCGATCCTCGGCTTGTTGAAAGTATGGATCTTCGCGTGGTAACGCTGCATGAGGTAGGCATGTTCGTGCAGGTTCGAGCCGACGCCGGGGAGGTTGCGCACGAGGTCGATGCGGTGCTCACGCAGGTGCGCAGAGGGTCCGATACCTGAGAGCATAAGTAACTTCGGCGTCGCCATGGTGCCAGCGCTGAGTACGACCTCCTGTCGGGCGCGGGCCTGCCTTACCTCGCCCTTGTGCTTGTACTCCACACCGACGGCAATCTTGCCCTCAAGCAGAACGCGCGCCACCGTAGCCTGCGTGCGCACAGTCAGCCGATCCTTCGGAGCGATACGCTTGATGTACTCTCGCGAGGACGAGGAGCGGGTGCCCCGGCGGTGGTTGACCTGAGCCAGAGCTACACCGTCCTGCTTCTCGCCATTGTAGTCCGCGGTCTCGGGGTACCCGGCCTGTTTGGCCGCCTTGATGAAGGCCATGTTGGCCTGACCTCGGTTGCATTGCGTGATTACGGAGACAGGGCCGCTGTCACCGCGGAAGGAATTCTCGCCCCCTTCCCAGGTCTCGATACGCTTGAAGGCCGGCAGCACGGACGCGTAGTCCCACCCCTTGCAGCCCAGCTCGGCCCAGCCGTCGTAATCGGCTCGGTTGCCGCGGACGTAGACGCAGGAGTTGATCGAGCCGCCTCCGCCCATCACCTTGCCCGCCATCCATGCCTCTGGGCGATTGCCTCGGGAAGGGTCCGGCTCGGCGGGATACTTCCAGTTGTGCTTTTCATAGGCAACCGCGACGCCAGCGGGGATCAGAATTTCCAGACGACGGCGATCGTTCTTGCCGGCTTCGAGGAGCAGAACGTGTGCGCCCCCTTCCGCAAGGCGACTGGCGACGACGGTGCCAGCAGAACCACCACCGACAACAACGTAGTCGTAGGTCTCGTCCGTCATGCCTGCTCCCCGTCCTGCTGTCTCGGCCGCGAGCGGCCAACAACGTCTCGGTGACGCTCGCGTACATAATCTTCTTCAGATTCGAATACGTCAACGCGTCTGGCCGTGGTTCTCACCCAGTGGGCGCCGCCAGCATGAGTGCCGTGCGACGGGCGCGGCAGACGAGTTTGCCCCTCTGGTTGAGGCCCCGATGCTCGAACTCGACGACACCCTGCCCCCGACGAGAGGACGACTCCCGGACAGAGACGACCTCGGTCTCCGCGAACAGTGTGTCTCCGATGAATACCGGGGCCGGAAAGACGATCTCGCTGAAGCCGAGGTTGGCCACTGTCGTACCCTCCGTGAGGTCACCGACGCTCAGACCGACGACGGTGGACATCGTGAAGAGGCTGTTCACAAGGACCCTGCCGAATTCGGTGCGCGAAGCATAGTCGGCGTCCAGGTGGAGGCTCTGAGTATTCATAGTGAGGGTCGTAAAGAGTACGTTGTCGGTGTCGGTGACGGTGCGTCCCGGACGATGCGAATACACGTCGCCGACCACAAGCTCGTCGAGGTAGCGGCCTCGCCGCACGTGGGTGGTCACCAGCGGGCCGCCTCTCGGAGTGCACTACGGTGGTCGGGGTGCGCGATTGCGATGAGGGCCTCTCCCCGCTCGCGCGTGGTCCGGCCGTCCAGTCGAGCCACCCCGTACTCGGTCACGACCACGTCGACCATCGTGCGCGGGATGGTGACCGTCCGAACCGATGCCGCGATCCGCGACACCTTTCCTCCGGAAGAGGCGGATGGGAGGGCAATAATACGCATGCCGCCGAGCGACCGCGTGGCGGTGTCCACATAGTCGAGGCTTCCTCCCGCGCCGGAGATCTGGCGACCATTAACGGTCTCGCTGTTGACGTTCCCGGCCAGGTCCACCTCGACCGCCGTGTTGATGGACACGAAGCGCTCGATCTCTCCCAGCCGGGCGGCGTCATGCGAGACCGACGACGGATACATCCCGATGGCAGGATTGTCGTCGCTGAACCGGAGCAGCTTCTGCGTGCCCATCATGTCGGGGCTCAGCACGGCGGGGGTGGGCACCACATCACCGGCGCTGAGCATCCCTGCCGCGAAGAGGTCCACCATTTCGTCTGTCGCCATGCCGACGAAACGCACACTGCCCAGATCAGCCGATGCCAGGGAACGCACGAGCGTTTCGGGGATGGCGCCGATGCCGATCTGGAGCGTGGGGTTCCCGGGAAGCAGCTGCAGGACGTTTCTGGCGATCACCGTGGAGATTTCGTCCGGCTTCGCGGAGGTATAGGTCGGCAACGGCGTTACGGACTCGACGAGCGAATCGAAGATCGACACATGCACACGTGACTCACCGTGAGTCCGGGGCACGCTGGCATCGACCTCAGCAATCAAGGTCTGTGCTGTATGCAGCGCCGACAGCCCATAGCTGACAGAGGGCCCGAGCGAGCAATGACCTCGAGCGTCCGGTGGGCTTACCCGCACGAGGGCAACTCCGACGCGCCAGCGCTCGAGCAGGGCCGCAAGACGCGAGGCCCGAGCGGGGACGTAGCCGATGACCCCTTCGGCGACCAGATCGCGGATCGGAGGCATGACGTGCCAGGTGCGATAGGTCATCTCCCCCGCTGTCACGGCGTCGACGAACGGGTAACCGCTGAGGAGCAGTCCCGATGACAGCGTCCAGTCGCGTCCGGGCGCTACCTCACTCAAGGCGTCGAGCAGCGTCGTCGGGGCGCCCATGCCAGGAGCCGACACCAGGTGACTCCCGTTGGGCACCCGTGCAAGGGCCTCACGGGGGGTGCGGTGTGGCAGGGCCTTCACGTAGGACCACTCCCCGCGGTCAGGCCGACGGCGAAGACGGCATCGAAGGCCGCTTGGTCGTACTGGAACTCGTCCACCTCGGCGATCAAGTCCGCTTCGAAACGGTAGATGAGGCGCTCCTTCATGCGCAGGACGCGATCACCGATCGTGATGACGCCGTACTGAAAAACGATCACTCGGTCGCCACTCATCGCGATGTCAATCACTTCGAAGGTGGCCGGCTGGGTCAGGATCCGCCGCATCATGCCGAACAGGCCCATGACTTCCGCCCGTCCGGCATACTCACCGGCGAGCGCATTGTGTCCCGGGACCCGCCACACACAGCCAGGCGCCAGGAGCGCCTCGATCGTAGGGCGGTCGCGTTCGGTGAAGGCCCGCATGAGGTTGTGCACTGCCGTGGCGTGCGGATGCTCCCATGGTGTGACCATTTCTGTTTTCTACTTCGGTTTTGAACCGAAGTCAATCGCCACAGCAGCGTCGCCGTGCAGCACCAGCCGGCCATCGTCGTTGGTCGTCTTCAGGGTGATCTGTACCCGAGCGCAGGAACCGTGAATATCGACCGCTGCGATGGTGGCCGTGGTGGTCAGCCGGTCCCCCGGCCACACGGGCGCCGTGAATCGGGCGCTGAACGTGCGCAGCGACTCGATACCAAACCACGAGGTGACAACTCGGCTGCTCAAAGCCATCGTCATCATCCCGTGCCCCATGATCGACGCTTTACCCGCGGACCTGGCCGCCGGTTCGTCAGTGTGCAACGGGCTGAAATCGCCAGACACCCCGGCGTACTGCACGATCTGCGTTCTCGTCACTTCGTCGCACACGACCATGCTGTGGATCTGGCCGACCTCAGGCAGGACGCTCATCAACGCTCGCTGACGTCGGCGGGGTTTCGACCAGCACCATCCGCGACCGCACGACAACCGCGCCGTGCTGGTTGCGCAACTCCTTCACGAGCTCGGTGAACAACAGCTCGCCTCCACGCTTGCTGCTCCTGGTCCAACGCCTGCCGTACTCCTCTGTCACCTCGAGAACATCGCCAAGATGAACTGGCAGCAAGTACTCGAAATGCTGCTCGGCGTGGAGAAGCTTACCGCCGCCCACAGGAGCGACAGCCAGCGCACCCGTGGGACGCATGCCTCGCATATGCTCGGGATCATGCTGGATCGAGGTCGCCGTGAAAGTGGGAGGAACGACCCGTCCAGGCGAGGGCATCGGTTCTCCAACCGCACGGGCGAAGGCCATGACATGGCCTTCCTCCACTGGGAAGCGCTGCCCCATCGTCAAGCCGCCGGACGAAAACGCGGCAACGCCGAACCAGCTCCCGTGTCGTGAAACACCACCTGTACGGACTGCCCGATGCTGAGGGTCTCAGGGTCGCACTCCACGATGTTGGTGAGCATCTTCGGGCCCTCCTCGAGCTCGACGAGGGCGAGCACGTAGGGACCGCAATCCTTGTACTCGAGAATCCCCCGGGTCGTCAGCGTGAAGCTGTACACCGTTGCCCGACCGGAAGCCTCGACCTGTTTCAGCTCGCTACTGTGGCAGTTCGAGCACAGGAAACGCGGGTACCACACGGACGTGCCGCAGGCCGTGCAGCGCTGGACGAGCAGCACACCACGAGAGGTCGCCTCCCAGAACGCTGCTGTCTCCGGCTGCACTTCCGGTACCGGAGCTGGCAGCTCCGCGCCTGTTGTCATGCATCCTCCCTGCCGAGAATGACGGTGGCATTGCCCATGCGCGTGGACAGCCAGCCGCCCGTACCGTGCGCCAAGGCGATTTCGCAGTCAGGCACCTGCACGGCGGAATGTGCCTCTCCGCGCAACTGGCGGACCGCTTCGATCATCTTCGTCATGCCGCCTCGGTTGGCGGGGTGATTATTGCAGAGCGAACCACCATCGGTATTGAAGGGCAGTTTGCCGAACGGCGCCTGCAGGGTTCCGCCGAGCACAAACTTGCCGCCTTCGCCCTTGTCGCAGAAACCGAGGTCCTCGAGCGCCAGCAGGACTGTGATCGTGAACGAGTCGTACAGCCCGACGTAGTCGATGTTACTGCGGCTGACGCCGGCCTCTTCGAAGGCATCGCGACCGGAACGGACTCCTCCGGTAACCGTCACGTCCTGCCAGCCGCCCTTCGTGTGCTCGATGGCCTCCCCATGCCCCAGAACAGCGACGCAGTGCCGGTCCAGGCTCTTCGCGATGTCCTCGTTGACGAGAACGAGGGCGCCGCCCCCGTCGGTGACGACGCAGCAGTCGAGCCGGTGCAGCGGGCTGCTCACCATCGGGCTGTTCACGACGTCCTCGACGGTGACGACCTTGCGTAGCAGTGCACGCTCGTTGTGCTGCGCATGCAATGAGGCGGCCACTTTGATCTCGGCCAGCTGCTCGCTGGTCGTACCGTACTCGTGGATGTGGCGCGCCGCGGCAAGCGCGTAGACCGCGCTGACGTTCATACCGAAGACAGGTTCGAAGGCCGCCTCGGGCGGAGCACCCATCAGCTGACCGGGTGCGCGCAACGCCGTGGTGCGCGGTCGGCCGCCAAGGGTGATGAGGGCGACGCTGCACTTCCCGGTGGCGATCGCGGCGGCAGCATGCCCGACGTGACTGAGGTAGACCGAGCCACCCATGTCGGAGGAGTCCATGTAGCGCACCGCGAGACCGAGGTAGTCCGCCATGGCAAGGCCGCCCAGTCCTGGCGCGTCCCCTCCGGTGAAGTAGCCGTCGACGTCGGCCAGCGTCAGACCGGCGTCAGCCAGTGCCCCGAGAGCCACCTCCGCATGGATCTGCGCGATGGACCTGTCGGGCAGCTCTCGTCCAGGATGCTCGTAGGCCCCAGCGATAAAGGCCTTGCGTCGGATGGTCACAGCCGGTCAGACGAAGGGATTCGCCGGCGCGGCGTCCGTGATCGGTCGGAACGCCTGTTCCACCTGCTTGCCGATCGTGGACAGATCCCAGGCCTCGCCCTCTGCGCGTACGGTGACCAGTGGCCGTGGGTCGCTGTACAGGGACACCTCAAGACCTCGCGCGTGAATGACGTGACCGTTGCACCATGCCGACTGTTCCGAAGCCAGCCAGGCCGCGATGGGGGCGATGTTGTCCGGGGACAACTTGTCGCTGTCCGGCCCATCGACTCCCGACTTCTTGGCCGTGTCCGTCATGCGCGTCGCAGCCGCCGGTGAGATCGCGTTCGTCGTGACACCGTACTTCTTCAGGGCCACGGCGCACGAGTAGGTGAGTCCCACGATGCCCATCTTCGCGGCTGAGTAGTTGGGCTGGCCCGGAGCGCCGTGCAGGCCCGCCCGAGAGGTGTAGTTGATGATTCGGTGGTTGGCCGCCGCGTCACCGAGCTGTCGCCAGTAGGAAGCGGCCGGGCGGATCGTGTTGAAGTGCCCCTTGAGATGGACCCGGATGACAGCGTCCCACTCTTCCTCGGCCATATTAAAGATCATCCGGTCACGCAGGATGCCCGCCACGTTCACGAGCACGTCGAGCTTGCCGAACTCCTCGATGGTCGACTCGACGAGATCACGGGCAGCCTCGTGGTCCGAGATGTCCGCACCATTCAGCTTGGCGGTACCCCCGTCGTTCTGGATCTCCCTGACAAGATCCTCGCCCGGGCTCCCGTCCTTTTCCAGGCCGTTCAGAGAAGCACCGATGTCGTTTACCACGACAGCCGCGCCCTCCCGCGCGAACAGCCGCGCGACGGAGCCGCCGATCCCGCGGCCAGCACCCGTCACAATCGCCACCCGCCCGTCGAGTGTTCCCATCAGCCGTCCCTCCGAAGGTCGTACCACCAATCAGAATCTAACATTGATTAGGTATCAGGACAAGGCACGTCGAGGCCCGCCTGTCGTCGGTCAGGCACCGGCGCGTCTGAGAACCCTGACGCGACCCGATGTGCCGTCCACCCGCACGAGATCACCTGTCCGCAGGACCCGGGACCCGACCCTGGTGTTGACCACGCATGGGATGCCCAGCTCTCGCGCAACGATCGCGGCGTGGCTGAGGGCTCCCCCGATGTCCACGACCAGGCCCCCGGACACGAACATGATCGAGGCCCAGCTGGGATCGGTCGTCGGGGAGACCAGGATCTCCCCCGGCTCGACGGCGGTGTTATCGGAGTCGCCTACGACGCGCACCAGCCCATCGACAATGCCAGGACTGGCACCGACACCCTCGAGCACGTCAACGATCGGCGTGGCGTCCCCTGTCCCAGGTCCGTCGAGGGCGCTCGGTTGCCCCAGCCACGCGGGCGGGATTCGCAGGGTCTCATAGTAGGCGCGACGCTCACGCCGTCGGGCCACCAGCTCGCGGGCATCGCGTGGAGGAGCGACGATCTCGTCTGTCGTCAGGTAGAAGACGTCCTCGACATCGCCGAGCAGGCCCTCGTCGACGAGATGCTCCCCGATGCGTCGCGCAGCCGCACGCGCCATGTCGAGAGACTGCAGAAACGCGGCCTTGCCGACTCCCCGCAGCGGGATGACGTTAGCCGCCAGACGGAGGACAAGACGCGCGCTCGGGCGACGGTGTCGTGGCAACGATGCCAGAAGTTTGCGCTCGAGCGCCTCGCGGGCCCGTCGCTTCTCCTCTTCGGCGCGTGTGGGATCCGCGCTCTCGTCCAGCACGCGGTAACCTTCCAGGAGTTTGCATAATGCGGTGTCGTCCTCCCGCCACACATGCCCCGAGATCTCGCCTTCACGGGGGCCGTGGAAACCGTGTCGCCGCACGACCTCCTCGATGGTCATGCGGTCCCGGGACGCGGCCCACATGTCGGTCACGATCGCGCTCTCCGCGTGCGCACCGTACCCGCTCATGAATGACGTCACCTCTCCGGCACCAGCACCTTCCACAAGTCGTCGGAGCTGCTCATAGACCGGCTGTACAGCGCACAAGACGTGGATGCCCTGTGCGGTCACGTTGCGGTCGAAACGCCGTGCGGCCTCACGGAACTGCCTGGTGGCCTCGGCACGAGAGAGGTTTTTCGTCTTGCCGATGTTCTCCAGCCACCACTGCTGCGTCTCGGCGTTCGCTCTGCACACCCTGTGTCCGATAAGCGCGAAACTGTAGGGAAAACGTACGGCGATGACCGGCCACCGGCGACGGCTCGGGCTGCTCGCCAGCTCCGGCGGCATGGCACCCACCACCTGCTCGGCCACTGCCGCACCCGAGGTGCCGGGGATTCGATCTCCGATCCCGACCAGGAAGTCCACCCGGCCTGCCACCCGGCCGTAGAAGACGTTGCACACACGGTCCCGCTCGTCGGCGGGGAAACCCCTTTCCTTTCGTGTCAGCGCACCCATGCTTCCGAACGCCGCCCGGGTGGCGCGCTCCGCCGTCGGGCCCCAGAACGTCCATCCCAGCGGCGTCATCACGCCCGGCATTGCCTCACCGAAGTTCGAGGTGCTCCAGAAAGCCTGGGGCGCGCTGCGGCTGTGGAGCGGATCCCACTGCTCGACAGCCGGTTCCATAGTCATGGTTGTATTCCTCTCGTCGCCGCTCTCCCGGTAGCTGTCCTGGCACCGGTTCGCGCGAACAGCTAGCGCACGGCCGCAGGTTGCTGACCGGACGCCGGAGTCACACCTCCAACATCCACTTCCGCGCCTCCCGTTCCCTTGCTCCGCCGGGAGGCTGTCGCATCGCGCTTCGAGCGCGCCTTCCTCTGGCGCCACACCGCGAAGGCGACGGCCGTGATGACGGCCACACCGTTGAAGAGGTCTGCCAGCCACTGCACGCCGGTGACGAGCTGCAGACCTTTGATGCCGGTGGCCAGGGCGTAGAGGGCGATGAGCGTCCCCCACACGTTGAAGCGGCCCGGATACAGCTGCGTCGACCCCAGGAAGACTGCGGCGAACGCTGGCAGCAGCAGCGCTCCGCCGAACGTCAGCGACGGCCCTGACAAGGATGCGTACAGGACACCCGCAATCCCGCACAGCGTCGCGCTCGTCGTGAGGGAGAACCACGTCCAGGTCCCCGTCCGCACGCCGGACAGCCGAGCCGCCTCAGCGTTCCCGCCGACGGCGTAGATATAGCGTCCCACCGGGGTCTGCGACAGCACCAGCCACAGGATGATGGCCACCACGAGCATGTACAGGACGACGATCTGAAAGCCGAGCACCTCGCGTTGGGTGAGGTCGCTCCAGGCTCGGCTCGTGGGCGGAAGCGGTTGTCTCTGACCAGAGACGATTGACTGAAGTGCCGCGATGATCGAGGCTGCCCCCAGGGTGGCGATGAAGGAGTTGACGCGCAGCACCACGACCACGAAGCCGTTGACGGCGCCGATGACGAAGCAGGCGACAACCGTGACACCGATGGCCGGCCACATGGACCAGCCCTTGTCCGCCTGCAGGACGGTCACGATGATGGTCGCGAGGTTGACGGTCGCACCGACGGAGAGATCGTAGGCTCCCGCGGCGAGCGGCACCAGGACGGCGAGAGCCACAATGGCCGCGATTGCCTGTTGCGCGGCCACCGAGTGCAGGGTGCCCATCGTGAGAAACAGGTCTGGCACCCAGATACCGAAGACGATGATGATGAGCGCCCACAGGTACAGGCCGGAGAAACGGTCGAAGCCCAGGCCTGGTCGAGGACGCGCGGGCGGCGAGGCGCTCATGCCGCCCGGTCCTCGGAGCCCAACGCCTCGCGGGCCACTTCGGCCACGGTCAGCGCGCCATTCGACAACTCGGCCACAAACCGTCCGTCGCGGAGCACCATGACGCGACGGCACAGGGCAACCAGCTCGTCATAGTCCGAGGAGCTCACGACAGCCGCCGCCCCCGCCTCCACGGCCGAGAGGATCTGACGATGGATCTCGGCCTTCGCGCCGATGTCGACACCCTGTGTGGGCTCGTCGAGTAAGAGAACCCGAGGGGCACATCTGAGCCACTTGCCGAACAGCACCTTCTGCTGGTTGCCACCGCTGAACGACCCGAGGGGAGCGTCCACCGCGCCGCGCGGGCGGACGTCGAGCCGCTCGAACCACGTTCGGGCCTGGGCGACTTCGAGTCGCCGCCGTAAGCGCGGGGCGCGCCAGAGGGCCCGGAGGGCTGGCAGGGTCAGGTTTTCGCGTGCCGACATCGACATGACGCCGCCCAGCCGAACGCGATCGGCCGGCAGCAGCGTGAGCCCCGCGGCGATCGCGCGGTCTGGTCGTCCGGGAGCCAGGATCACATCGCCGATCTGGACCCGGCCGCTGCTTCGCGGGATGGCGCCGAAGATCGCCGGGAGCAGCGTCTCCCGCCCAGAACCCGTGAGACCGGCGACACCGACCACCTCTCCCGGACGGACGGTGAAGTTCGCGGTCACCAGCGGGCCCGCCGACAGATCCTGAACACGCAGCACGGGAGCTGCGTGCGCCGTGGGCAGCGAGTCTGACGCCGCGCTCACCTCCTCCAGCTCGCCGCCCACCAGATGTTCCACCAACTCGCGCCTGGTGAGGGCCCTTGCTTTGGTGGTCACGACCTTGCGGCCGTCGCGCAGGACGCTGACGTCATCGGCAACCTCGAACACCTCGTCCAGGTGGTGAGTGACATACAGGACACCGACGCCGCTCGCAGCCACTGCCCGCACCACCGCCAGCAGCTGTTTGACCTCGGTGTCCGGCAAGGTGGCCGTTGGTTCGTCGAGGACCAGCAGGCGCACGCTGGTCCTGTCGGCGTCCGCGAGGGCCCTTGCGACAGCCACCCCGGTACGCTCGGCGGCAGCTAGTCCGCCCACGAGCGTATCGGGGTCCAGCGCCAGGCCCAGACGCTGAAGCGCCTCTTCCGTGCGCCGCCGCAGGGCCTTGCGACGCACTGCACCGCAGCGCGTGGGGAACCCCGTGGTCAGTGCGACGTTGTCCGCCACGCTGCAGGTGTCCACGAGGCCGAGATCCTGGTGCACGAAGCGGCAGCCGAGGTCGTAGGCAGAGGAGGCAACGCCGGCCTGCAGCGGCTGACCGCCGACTTCCACGCTGCCGCCCGGATCGGGATGGTGGTAGCCGGAGAGCGTCTTGATGAGCGTGGACTTCCCCGAGCCGTTCTCCCCCAGCAAGGCGTGCACGGTGCCGGCGTCGACCCGTAGGTCGACACCGGTGAGCGCGCGTGTCAGGCCGAAGCTCTTGCTGAGGCCGCGTGTGAGGAGGCTGGGTGGGAGCGGACCAGCTCCGTCGGCCCGCTCCACCAGCTCGCGAGGAGTCACCCTGTTTTCCACAGTTTCTCGAACTGCTGCCTGTAGTCCTCGGGCCGGTCGATCGAGTCCTGCGGGCTTCCCAGCGTCTCCTTGGTGAGCAGCTGCAGCGGAAGCGCACCGTTACCCGGTTCCACGGACATGCCCTGCGCATAGCGCAGCGCGACATCCACGGCCTTCCAGGCCATGATGTTGAAGGGCAGGAGCGTGAAGGCCTTCGCCTCGCCGGTCTGCAGCTCCTGCTGGTTGAACTTGGCCGGGTTGATACCGAGCAGCTGGACGTCGGGAAGACCTGCCGCCTTCACCGCCGCCTGCAGGCCCTGTGTGAACTCGCCCTGCACTGTGACCACATACTTCACGTCCCGGTTGCGCTGCAGCGCGGACACGACCGCCGGCACCACCTGTCCGCTGCTCACCTGGGCCAGCGTTACGTCTACCGTCCCCACCGAGCAGTCCGGGCATCCCGACTTGATCGTGGACACATACTGGTCTGTCGCAATCTTGAGCGAGCCCACGTCCGGGACGTTCACGATCAGCGACTTGCCCTGTCCCTGCGAGTCCGCGATGAAGAAGTTCGCGATCGCGCTCGCCTGAGCTCGAGCGTCGGCGGGCCCGTCAAGCGATCCTGCGGGGACGATCGGGTTCGCTGTCGTCTCACCGACAGCGATCGGGATGAGCGGCACGCCGGCCCTCTGGAACGCAGGGATCTGACTCCCCCAGACGGCCTCCGGTATGCCGGCGAAGGCCACGCCCACCGGCTTCGGGTTCATCTCAAGAGCCTGCTGCATGCCAGCGATAAGCGTCGCCGGGTCCGCAAGCTTGATCGGCTGGTTCTTGTATTCGAGACCCGCAACCTTCGCAGCCTCGCCCATACCCTTGGCGAGCACCTGGCACAGACCGTTCTCGCAAGAGAGAAAGACGAGCGTGCCTCCCTTGGCCGGAGCGCTCTTCAACGGCTCGGTCACTCCAACGGACGTCGGGGTCCGCAGCAGCCTCGCCACCTCTGCCTGGGCTGCCGCCAGCACGGCGGAGCCCCTTCCCGCCGTGGTCGGGGTGACGACGTCCTTGCCTGCGTCGTCGGAGCTGGAGCATCCGACCAAGGCGAGAACTAAAAAGGTCGCGGCAGCAACAACTGCTGCTGCCGGACGCAGGATGCCGCGCCGCGAGAGCGGTGCGGGCGTGGACACGTGGGACATTGAGCTCCTCTTACCTGGACCGATGGTGCCGGTCGCCTACTCACAGCGCTGAGCCGGCCGCAGGTGAGGGGAGTGACGGCCGTCACAGATTTTTCGTCAAATCTATATTTGTTTTGAACGTTGTCAAGCAGCACAGGAACGCCCCCGATGCCAGGTTCTGTCCGCCGGACGGCCGAGAGCAGCCGGCAGCGCGGTAGATGTCAAGTCAAATG
>NZ_JWIO01000005.1:174411-179801 GCF_001017755.1 Protofrankia coriariae | reverse complement strand
ATCTTAGCGGCATTGGTACTGCGAACCCCTGTCGGAATGGTGCACAAGACCGTTCAGCGGCTCGTCTTTGCAGCCCCAGATCGCCATCTCCAGCGCGTCGAGAGGAAGGTCGGTGCGCATGGTGGTATCGAGCCGCCACCCGACAATCTTCCGGGAGTAGACGTCAACCACGAACGCCACGTACACCATGCCCGCCCACGTCGGGACATAGGTGAAGTCGGCAACCCACAAGGCGTTCGGCCGGTCCGCGGTGAACTGCCGGTCCACCAGGTCCGCCGGCCTGGCCGCGGCAGGATCGGCGCGGGTCGTGCGGGGCCTGGCCCCGCCGCGTAGCGCCCCGGTCAGCCCGGCGGCCCGCATCAGACGCTCCACCGTGCACCGGGCCACCGTGATCCCCTCCCGGTTCAACACCCGCCACACCTTGCGCGCACCGTACACCTCGTAGTTCTCCTTCCACACCCGCTCGATCTCGGCGAGGAGTTCGGCGTCGCGCAGTGAACGCGCCGACGGCAGCCGTTTCTTCGCGGCGTAGTACGTCGACGGGGCAACCTGCAACACGTCGCAGATCGGCTCGACCCCGCCGAGGTCTTCCTTGTGCTTGTCGATGAAGGCGACTACCGAGGCAGCCGCGGGTCGAGCTCCCGCGCAAAAAAAGCCGACGCCGCTTTCAGGATCTCGTTCGCGCGCTTCAGCTCACGAACTTCACGTTCCAGCTCGGCGATACGCGCGGCATCCGGTGTGGTGGTTCCCGGACGAGTACCCTGGTCGACCTCAGCCTGATTCACCCACAGCCGCAGCGTCGCCGGATGCACATCCAGCCGTTTCGCGACCGTCGAGATCGCACGCGACGCCTCCGCCGGCTGCTCACGACGCATCTGCAGCACGAGCCGGACGGAACGTTCACGGAGCTCATCGGGATACTTCCTGGGAGCGGGCACGACTCGATCCTCTCAAACGGACCGGTCTCCACCGAACCCGGGGCGGTTCAGATCTGAGCGACGGTGTGGCGCGGATTGAGCGAGTCGTGCGGGTTCTGCGGCACCAGTTGCACGCGCCGTAACTGCTCCGCGTGCCGTTCACGGACGGTGGGCGCGAGCGGCACGCCGTCCAGGATGACCTCTCCCCCGGTTCGACGGTGCAGTCCGGCGAGGCAGCGCAACAGGAGGGTCTTGCCGATCCCGGACGGGCCGATGACCGACAGGCACTCGTCGCGGGCGACCTCGGCTGAGAGCCGGTCCAGGATTCGCCGCCCGCCGTGCCCGGCGACGAGATCGCGCGCGGCCAGGACGACATCCCCGGCCGGGCCGACCAGCACGACATCCTCCCTGCACGGCGGACATGACGCTTCTCTGCCTGGGCATGACGCGCTCCCTACCGCCCCGGGGCGGTAGGAGCCGTCGGCCCGGCGGCCCCGTCTAGCCGGTCAGCACCGGCGCCAGGCGGCGCCACTGCTCGATCGGGAAGGTCGCGGCGGCGGTGTGCTCGCCGATCAGGACCTGGACCGCGACGTGGTCGGCGCCGGCGTCGCGGTATGCGGCCACCCGGGCGGCGATCGTCTCCTCGTCGCCCCAGGCCACCAGGGCGTCGATGAGACGGTCGCTGCCCGGCGCGGCGAGATCGTCGTCGGTGAACCCGTACCGCCTCAGGTTGTTCATGTAGTTCGGCAGGTCGAAGTACATGCCCAGCCCGGTACGGGCGATCTGCCGGGCTCGGTCCGGGTCGGTCTCCAGCACCACGGCGAGTTCGGGTGCGAGGAACTTCTCCGGGCCGAGCGCCGCACGCGCGGTCGCCACGTGCTCCAGCGGCACGAGATACGGGTGGGCGCCGTGCGCGCGCTCGCCCGCCAGCCGCAGCATCCTGGGCCCCAGCGCCGCGAGCACCCGGGAGTGCGCCGGCACCGCGGGAGACGCGGCGTCGAGACCGTCCAGGAACTCGGTCATCCTGGCCAGCGGCCGGCGGTAGCGGCCGGCCGCAGCCTGGTCGACGATCGGCGCGTGGCTGACCCCGAGACCGATCAGCAGCCGGTCGCCGTACGTCCCGGTCAGTTTGGCGTACCGTTCGGCGACGGTCGCGGGCTCGTGCATCCAGATGTTGAGGATCCCGGTGGCCACCGTGATCCGGCTGGTGGCCGCCAGCAGCGCGGTGAGCCGTTCGAACAGGCCGCCACCGCCCAGGTCCGGCAGCCAGACGGCCGTGTACCCGAGTTCCTCGGCGGCCACCGCGGCCTCGACGGCCTGCTCCTCCCCGCCGAACCGGAGCCCCATGTTCCAGATTCCGACACCTGTGGGTGTTGTGGTCATCTCCGCCCCCTCAGCTGCCCGCCACGCCCACGGACGGCCGGGCGTCCCGGACGGCCGAGAACCGGTAGTGGGTAAAGCCCTCCTCGGCCTCCTGCCGTACTTCCCGGATGTAGTTCGGGTAGCCGCCGAAGTACAGCGCCACGCCGTGCGGCTTGCCCGGGATGTTCGCGCCGACGAACCAGGAGCGGATCTTCTCCCCGGCGGGGAACACGGTCGCGTTGAAGAACGTCTCGCACTGCTCGTTGTAGGCCGTGACGGCCTGCGCGGTGGGCTCGATGCGGGTGTGGCCGTGCTCGCGCGTGTAGGAGATGGCCTCCCCGATCCACTCGGCGGCCGGCTCGATCATGACCGGCGCGTTCGCGAACGGGATCTGCGGACCGGCGATCATGAAGAAGTTCGGGAACTCGTCGACGGTGAGCGCCAGATGGGTGCGGGGCCCACCCCGCCACTTCTCCGCGATCGTCACCCCGCCCCTGCCGCGGACGTCGACGCTGGTCAGCGAGCCGGTCATCGCGTCGAAGCCCATGGCGAACACGATGACGTCGGCCTCGTACTCGGTGCCGTCGGCCAGCCGCACGCCGGTGGGCGTGATGTCGTCCACGGCGTTGCCGCTGACGTCCACCAGCTCGACGTTGTCCCGGTTGAACGTCTCGTAGTAGAAGTGCCCCAGCGGCGGCCGCTTGGCGCCGAGCGGATGGTCGGGCTTCGGGCACAGCAGTTCGGCGGTGGCCGGATCCCTGACGATCGTGCGGATCTTGTTGCGGACGAACTCCGCAGCCAGCGCGTTGGACTCCGGGTTGACGAAGATGTCGTCGAAGGTCTCCAGGAAGTAGCGGAACCCGCCCTCCTCCCAGCCGGCCTCCAGAATTCGCTGGTGTTCCTCCGGGCTGACGTCGCCGAGGACCCGGTTGGCCGGGTTCATCGGCATGCCCATCGCCTGCCGTCTCACCTGCTCCCAGATCGCGTCGTAGTTGGCCTTGATGGCCTGGCGCTGGGCGTCGTGCAGCACGTAGTTGCGCGCGGGCAGTATGTAGTTGGCCGTGCGCTGGAAGACCGTCAGCCGGGCGGCGGTCGCGGCGACGATCGGGATGAGCTGGACGCCGCTCGCGCCGGTACCGATCACCGCGACCCGCTTGCCGGCGAAGTCCACCGGTTCGTGCGGCCAGCGCGCGGTCATGTACCACTCGCCCCGGAAGGACGATAATCGGGGGAACGGCGGCTCGTAGGGGACGGACAGCAGCCCCGAGGCGCTGACCAGATGGCGGCTGACCAGCCGTTCGCCACGCTCGGTGGTGACGACCCAGACGTCGTGCTCCTCGTCGAACACGGCCGAACGCACCCGGGTGTCGAACTGGATGTCGCGGCGCAGGTCGAACCGGTCGGCGACGTGGCGCAGGTAGCTGAGCACCTGCGGCTGGCTCGGATAACGCTCCGGCCAGTCCCAGTCCTCCTGCAGCCTCTTGTCGAACCCGAAGCAGTAGGCCCAGCTCTCGCTGTCGGTCCGGGCCCCGGGATAGCGGTTGAAGTACCAGGTCCCGCCGACGTCGGACGCGGCCTCGAGCACGCGCGCGGTCAGACCGCGGCTGCGCGCCTCGTACAGCATGCGCAGGCCGCTGAATCCCGCTCCGATCACGACGACGTCGAGGTCCGGGTACACGCCGGACGATGGTAAAGCTGCTTCTTGGGGAGGCACGGCGGTGAATCTCCTTCCAGGAATCCTGAGAATCAGTGCGCTGGCCGGGGCAGGCGGGGTCAGACAGAGGTCAGGCGGTGGTCCAGATTCCGCCGTCCACCGGGATCACGGCCCCGGTGACCCAGGCGCCGGAGCGCGCGGCCAGGTAGACGGCGACGCCGGCCATGTCCTCGGGGGTCCCGATGCGCCCGAGCGGCGAGGAGGCCGCGAACCTGTCGCCGGACTCGGCCAGGATCGCGGCCATCATCCTGGACGGGAACGGGCCGGGAGCGACCGCGTTGACGGTGATGTGCCGGGGCCCGAGCTCGCGGGCCAGCACCCGGGTGAGCTGGTGCAGGCCCGCCTTGCTGGCCGAGTAGGCGTAGGTGGCGAGATCCGGCACCCGCAGCCCGTCGATGCTGCCCACGTTGATGACCCTGGCCGGATCCTCGGCGGTGGCGGCCTTCTCCAGCAGCGGCAGGAACGCGCGGGTGAGGAAGAACGGCGCCTTGAGGTTGAGGTCGAGAACCTTGTCCCACGCCGCGGCCGGGTACGTCTCCAGCGGCGCGCCCCAGGTCGCGCCGGCGTTGTTGACCAAGATGTGCACGTGCGCCTCCCGGGCCGCGAGCTCCTCGGCCAGCCGGCGGCACTCCGCTTCCCCGGAGAGGTCGGCCGGCAGCGACTCGACCGGCCCGAACCGTGAGAGCTCGTCGACCGCCCGCTCGCCGGCCTCCGGTTTGCGTGAGGACACGTACACTTTCCCGCCGGCCTCCAGCAGCCCGCGGGCCATCATCAGCCCGATGCCCCGGGTACCCCCGGTGACCACGGCGACCTTGCCGGTGAGATCGAACAGATGCACAGGTTCTCCCCTGGGTGTCAACGGGTGTCAGTCGACCGGCCCACCGGCCACGTACAGCACCTGGCCGGAGACGAAGCCCGAGCGTTCGTCGGCGAAGAAGGCCACCGCGTGCGCGATGTCGTCCGGCGTCCCCGCCCGGCCGACCGGGATGCCGGCGGCCATCTCGGCCTGCATGTCCTCGAACGGGACGTTGATCCGTTCGGCGATCGAGCGGGTCATGGCGGTGACGGTGAACCCCGGCGCGACGGCGTTGACGGTGATGCCGAACCGGCCGAGCTCCAGGGCCAGGGTCTTGGTGAGCCCCTGGATGCCGGCCTTGGCCGCCGAGTAGCTGGCCTGCCCCCGGTGGCCCAGCGCCCCGATGCTGGACAGGTTGATGATCCGCCCCCAGCCGGCCTCGGTCATGTGGCCGTGCACGGCCTGGCTCAGCAGGAACGCGCCGGTCAGGTTCACGTCCAGGATCGTCCGCCAGGTGGCCAGGTCGAGCTTGTGGAAGAGGCCGGCGCGCAGCAGGCCGGCGTTGTTGACCAGCACCGTCGGCCCGCCGAGCTCGGCGGCG
>NZ_JWIO01000005.1:134723-174404 GCF_001017755.1 Protofrankia coriariae | reverse complement strand
CCCGCCGAGCTCGGCGGCGACCTTCGCCACCGCCGCCCGGACGGCGGCCTCGTCGCTGACGTCCGCGCCGACCGCGACGCCGCGCCGGCCGGCCGCCCGCACGTCCGCGAGGGTCCGCGCGCAGGCGTTCTCGTCGAGGTCGAGCACCGCAACGTCGTGGCCGTCCTCGGCCAGCCGCCGGGCGACGCTGGCCCCGATGCCCCGGGCGGCGCCGGTGACCAGCGCCACCCGCCCGGTCACCGCTCCCCCAGCTGCTGTCCGGCGGCGTCCCCCAGCAGCTGTTCGGCGGCGCGGCGGGCGAGCAGGAACTTCCGCGGCCGCCCGCTCGGCGTGGTCGGGACGTCGGCGGCGGCGAGCGGCAGCACGTGCCGGGGCACCTTGAACCGGGCCAGCCGGGCCGCACAGTACTCGACGATCTCCGCCAGATCGAGCGGGCCGGACTGTTCCACCAGGCCGGGCTGTTCGACCGGGCTGGACTGTTCGACCGGGCTGGACTGTCCGGCCGAGCCGGGCTGCTCCGCCAAGCCGGGCTGTTCGGCCGGGCCAGACTGTTCCGCCGGGCCGGACTGTTCGGCCGGGCCAGACTGTTCCGCCGGGCCGGACTGTTCGAGAGGCCCGTACGCCGCACTGGCCTTCGGGACGATCCAGGCCACCCCGACCTCGCCCATCCGCTCGTCGGGCAGCGGCACGACGTACGCCTGCGCCACGGACGGATGGCTGGTCAGGACGTCCTCGACCTCCCTGGGCATCACCTGCTCGCCGCCGCAGCGGTAGGTCTCCTTCACCCGGCCGACCAGGGTGAGGTAGCCGTCGGCGTCGATCCGGCCGAGGTCCCCGGAGCGCAGCCACCCGTCGCCGTCGGCGAACGCCTCGGCGGTCTCCGCGGGCTTGCGGTAGTAGCCGATGGTGACCCCGGGGCCGCGGGCGAGTAACTCGCCGACCTCGCCGACGGCCACCTCGGCGCGGGTCCGCGAGTCCACGACGCGGTACTCCACCAGCCGCCCGCCCAGCGCCGGGTCGCCCGCGACGCCGACGTCACGTAATCGGCCGTTGGTGAGCAGCCGTTTCTCCGGCGGGTCGTCAGGCCGGGTGACCGTGGTCGAGGCGGTGGTCTCGCTCATGCCGTAGCCCGTGGTGACCTCGATCCCGGCGCTGGTGAACGCCGTCTCGATCCGGTCCCACAGGCCGGCTGGAGGCACGCCCCCGGAGGCGAGCAGCGAGGTCAGCGAGGAGATGCCGTACGCCCGACCGGCGGCCTCGGCGGTCGCCAGCTCGTCGAGCACGGCCATGCTCATCAGGGGGATGAGCAGCCCGTCGGTGGCCCGGTGCCGCTCGATCGCGCGCAGTGTGTCCGCCGCGTCGAAGGACAGCCGCGGGGCGATCGCGCCGCCGACGAACAGCACCGAGAGCATCCCCTCGACATAGCCGAACACGTGGTACATCGGCAGCGAGAAGACGATGCGGTGGCCGTCGGCGAACGCCCGCCCGAACGCGCTGCCGTACGCCGTGCGCAGCAGCATGTCGTGGGTGAGCAGCACCCCCTTGGGCTGGCCGGTCGTCCCGGAGGTGTAGAACACGTCGGCGGGGGTGTCCGCGGCCACCCCGGTGACCGGCTCCCATCCCTCGGCGGTGGCGGCCAGTTCGTCGAAGGTGCGCGCGCCCGGGCGGCCACCGTCCGGGCTGGTCGGGAACACCACCACGGTGCGCAGCGTGGGCAGCCGTTCACCGCCGCCGGCGCGCTCCCAGCCGGGTGCCAGCTCGTCGAGCATGCCCAGGTAGTCCAGGTCACGGAACCGGTCCATGGTGATCAGGGCGACCGCGTCGGACTGGCCGAGCACGTAGCCCAGCTCGTCGCGCCGGTTGAGGAAGTTGACCGGCACGCACACCGCGCCGGCCCGCGCGATGCCGTACTTCGCCGCGACGAACTCCGGGAAGTTGGCCATCACCATCGCCACGTGGTCGCCGGGGCGCACCCCGGCCTCGACCAGGCCGCGCGCCACCCGGACCGACCACTGCCGGATCTCCTGGTAGGTCCAGCGGCGCTCGTCGGTGATCACGTAGGGCCGGTCCGGGAACTCCTCGGCGGCCGCGTCCAGCATCCGCTCGAGCCGGTGCGACGGCCACCGGGGGAAGCGCGCCTCCAACGCCGCCTGGCGCCCCGCCACCGAGGGCAGCCCCGCGGGGAGCCCCGAGAAAGGCACCGCGGAAGGCGCTGGGGAAAGCCCCGAGGAAGACGAGGAAGAAGAGGAAGAAGAAGAGGAAGACACCGTGGGGAGCAGCATGATCCGCCCCTAACAGGATCAGGATCCGGTGGTGGGGAAAGCCGGCCTGGCCTCCCGGTGGCCGTTGTGCGCCTGCCCGTCCGCGCTCGGCGCCCTGGCCACCCTGGATGCCTGGTAGGCCTCCCAGTAGGTCCGGTGATGGGAGAACGGTTCGTCCCGGTCCTCCACGGCGGCCCGCACGCCGCGCGCGCGCTGGATCCGCTCGAAGTCGGCCATGGCCGGGCCGGCGATCGCCATCGCGTCGGCGTCGTTCGCCGCCGCGATGGCGGCGGTGATGCCCATCGCGTCCCACCAGCGGTTCGTCGACTCCTTGTGCGCGTAGAGCATCTCCAGCGGCACGTGCGAGATGCGCTCGGCGTAGGTCATGGCCACCGCCTCCACCTCGTCGGCGGGCACCGCCCGGTTGGCCAGGCCCAGCTCGGCGGCCTCGACGCCGGTCATCGAGTCCCCGGTGAACAGCCACTCCTTCGTCCGGCGCATGCCCAGGTGGATCGGCCACATGCCGAAAACGTGGATCTCGCCCATGGTGCGCGCCTCGGGCTGACCGAACGTGGCGTCCTCGGCGCAGAACACGATGTCGAGCACGCCGGCCAGGTCGAGCCCGCCGGCCACGCAGGCCCCGCGCACCACGCCGATGGTGGCCTGGCGGATGCGCCACAGCCGCAGCCAGCGCTCACGGGACTCGTGGAACTCCCGGCGGGAGAAGATCGGGTTGCGCCGGTGCGGCCGGGCGTCCTCCGGCCGGGACGGCTCCCCGGTGCCCCACAGGTAGCCCCACTCGGTGAGGTCGTAGCCCGTGCAGAAGTTCTTGCCGTTGCTCCTGACCACCAGGACCCGAGTGTCGTCGTCGCTGTCGAGGTCGTCAAGCACGAGGTCGAGTTCGTCGCGCAGCTTGCGGGAGAGCGCGTTCCCCCGGTCGGGGCGGTTCAGGGTCAGGGTTGCGATCCGCCCCGACTTCTCGTAGATCAACGTCTCCAGCTTCACGGGCACCTCGGATCCACAGGCCGGTCGGAGAACGCCGCCTCACAACCCGACGAGGTTTTCAACGTGCGTTGATTCTAGGTGGCGACATCACGAGAATCAACACTATGTTGACGTGCACGGCGACCGTCGGATCGCGTCCCCGAGGAGGAGATCATCGATGACTGACGCGCGGGACGCCGCCGGCCACGCCGGTCCTGACGGCTCCGGTCCTGACCCTGACCCTGGCACTGGCGCCGGCCCTGTCAACGTCGTCGGCCATGGCAACGCCGACAGCCACGGCAACGCCGTCGGCCCCGACCACGACGTCGACGTCGTCGTGGTCGGGGCCGGGTTCGCCGGCCTGCGAGCCCTGCACACGCTGCGCGGGACGGGTCTGTCGGTCGCGGTGCTGGAGGCCGGCCCCGACATCGGCGGGGTCTGGTACTTCAACCGCTACCCCGGCGCGCGCTGCGACGTCGAAAGTTACGACTACTCCTACGCCTTCTCCCCGGAACTGGAGCAGGAGTGGCGCTGGAGCGAGCGGTACGCCACCCAGCCGGAGATCCTGCGCTACATCAACCACGTGGCCGACCGGTTCGACCTGCGCCGCGACATCCATCTCAACCAACGCATGACCAGAGCGGCCTACGACGAAGGCACCGCCCGGTGGTCGGTGCGCACCGAGAGCGGGCGGCGCTGGCAGACCCGGTTCCTGGTGATGGCCACCGGCCAGCTGTCGGTGAGCAAGCGCCCCGAACTGCCCGGCCAGGAGGCGTTCCGGGGGCGGGTGCTGCACACCGCGCACTGGCCGCACGAGGAGGTCGACTTCGCCGGCCAGCGGGTCGGGGTCATCGGCACCGGCTCCTCGGGGATGCAGCTGATCCCGGTGGTGGCCCGGCAGGCCGCGCATCTCACGGTCTTCCAGCGCACCCCGAACTTCAGCATCCCCGCCGCCAACGCGCCGATCAGCGACGAGCGGGACGCCGAGGTCAAGGCGCACTACCGGCAGCGCCGCGAGGCGGCCCGCAACTCCCCGAGCGGCCTGGGTTTCGTGCCCAACAAACAGTCCGCGCTGGACGTCGACCCCGAGCGGCGACGGACGCACTACGAGGCCGCGTGGAAGCGGCTGGGCTTCGGCTTCGTGCTGGCCTACCACGACATCCTGCTGGACGAGCGGGCCAACCAGACCGCGGCCGACTTCATCCGGGAGAAGATCGCGCAGGCGGTCCGGGATCCGGAGACCCGGGAGAAGCTGACGCCACGTGGCTTTCCCTTCGGCACCAAGCGGCCCTCGGTGGACAGCGGCTACTTCGAGACGTTCAACCGGGACAACGTCGAGCTGGTGGACATCAGCGAGCACCCCGTCGAACGGTTCACCGAGACCGGCCTGCGCACCGCCGCCGGCCACCATGAGCTGGACATCCTGGTCTTCGCCACCGGCTTCGACGCGCTGACCGGCGCGCTGCTACGACCCGAGATCATCGGCCGTGGCGGGCAGACGTTACGGCAGAAGTGGGCGGCGGGCCCGGTGACCCATCTCGGGCTCGGCACGGCCGGCTTCCCCAACATGTTCATCATCTGCGGGCCCGGCAGCCCGTCGCTGCTGAGCAACGTGCTGCTGTCCACCGAGGAGCACGTCGACTGGATCGCCGGGCTCCTCGGCTATCTGCGCGAGCACGGGCTGGCCGAGGCCGAGGCCACGCCCGAGGCCGAGCGGAAGTGGGTGGAGCACGTCAACGCCCGTGCCCAGGAAACCCTCTACCCCCGGGCCCGGTCGTACTACAACGGCGACGAGATACCCGGCAAGCCGCGGGTCTTCATGCCCTACTCCGGCGGGGTACGCGGCTACCGGCGGATTCTGCAGCGGGTGGTCGCAGGCGGCTACGACGGTTTCATGCTGCGCCCCCACCCGGACAGCCCCCACCCGGACAGCTCTCAGCCGGACGGCTTCCACCAGGATGGCTCCCAGCAGGGACATTCCCAGCAGGACAGCTTTCAGCAGGGCAGGCAGCCGGCCACGGCCGGCATCCAGACAGCCACCGACCAGGGGTGAACTCCTCGGCCTGAACTCCCTGGCCTGGTCGACCTCCCGCCGGCCCGCGCGCACCGGCTGGCCAGCCCCCTGGCCGGCACGCGCGGGCCAGCGGGAGGCTCGTCGCCGCAGGCCGGCAGGCAGCTCATCGCCGCAGGCCGGCGGGAGGCTCGTCGCCGCGGGCCGGCGGGAGGCTGTCACTCCCGTCCGGCGCGCAGTCGGCGGGCAAGCTGCTCGGTCAGCTCGCTCGCCTGCCGCATCTCCCCGTCCAGCCACCAGAACCCGTGCGCCGCACCCTGGTACACCGTGACCTCGGTCGGTACGCCGGCCGCCCGCAGCCGGTCGGCGTAGGCCAGCCCCTCGTCCCGCAGCGGGTCGAGTTCGGCGACGACGACGGTGGCCGGCGGCAGCCCGGAGAGGTCCACGGCCCGCAGCGGGGCGGCCCTCGGGTCCTCCCCGTCGGCCTCCGAGGGCAGGTAGTGGTCCCAGAACCACTCCATCTCGGCCCGGGTCATCAACGGGCCGTCGGCGTATCGCTCGTAGGAGGCGAAGGTGCTCGTCCGGGCCGGTGCCAGGCACGGGTAGAGCAGGATCTGCCGGTCGGCCCGGGGGCCGCCCCCGTCGCGCAGGCACAGGGCGGTGGCCGCGACGAGGTTGCCGCCCGCGCTGTCGCCGAGCAGCACCAGGTGCTCGGCGTCGGCCCCGACGGCCTGTGGGTTGTCCGCCAGCCAGCGCACCGCGCGCACGCAGTCCTCCAGCGGGCCGGGGAACTGGGTCTCGGGCGCCCGCCGGTACTCGACCGAGACGACGACGCAGTCGCTGGCCACCGCCAGCCGGCGGCACGGCCGGTCCGCCGGCTCGATGCCGCCCAGCACCCAGCCGCCGCCGTGCACGTACACCACGAGCGGCAGCCGGCGGGTGGGGGCGGGGTGGTACACCCGGGCCGGCAGCTGGCCGGCGGCGCCCGGCACGAGCACGTCCCGGACCTCCGCGACGGGCACCTCCGGCGCCTGCATGGCGGTCACCCGCTCCAGCACGGCCCGGGCCTGCGGCACGGTCAGCGTGTGGTAGGACGCCACCTGGGCGGCCCGCAGCCGCGCCGTCACCCGCGCGACGTCGGGGTGCGCGCCGACGAGCCAGGCCGGGGCGCCGGCGGCGGTGGTGTCGTGGGCGGCCAGGCCGCCCAGCAGCAGGTCCGCGTAGGCCTGCCCGATGCTGCGCGCGTCGGTCGCCGACTGCCGGGGGTTGAACCAGCGGTGGGTCCAGCTGACCATCCCCATGAGCCCGTTGGCCAGTATCCGGGGGTCCGCCACCGGGCGCAGGGTGCCCGCCGCGATACCGTCGCGGATGACCGCCTCGACCGCGGCTACGTAGCGGCGGTTCACCGAGCGCATCTCCGCCGCCCAGGCCTGCTGGCTCTTGGCGACGTGCGAGAGGTTCTCCTCCAGGTACAGGTACAGCAGCGGGTAGTGCTCGGCGTAGGAGACCAGCAGGCCGGTGACCAGCTTCCGCAGCTTCTCGGGAGCCGGGTCGGCGGAGTCCCGGATCTCCTCGGCGATCCCGGTGTTGCGCAGGACGACGGGCGTGACCGCCTCGTTGAGGATCTCTTCCTTGCTGGCGAAGTAGTAGTACAGCGTGGCGCGCTCGGTGCCCACCGCCTCGGCGATGTCCGCCAGGTTCGTCTGGCGGAAGCCCCGCTCCCGGAACAGCTCGATCGCCGCGTTGACGATTCCGGTACGCCGGTCGTGATAGTTCTCCCGGGCGCCCCCCACGGCCGCGGCGCGCCGGCGACCGATGGCGCTGTCGGGCAGCTCCTGCGCATGCTGATTCACATCACGAGGTTAGACCGCTGCCCCACATCCGGTCATCACTGCGTTGATGATTCTTGTCAGCACACTGTTGACATGGGTTGGAGGCCTTGCTTGGATGGACTCCCTCGCCGATAGCGAGTGTCACGGCCGCAACGGGAGCCCGGCGGCCGGGCGCGGTCGACTGTGTCGGAGGTGGGCCATGCCAAGCCCCGGGAACGAACTGGTTCGCAAGCACTGGACGAATCTGGTGGCCGCGCTCGCGCCACCGGCTGGCATTCCCGAGTACCGGGCCAGCTTCGAGGAGCTGTGCGCGACCTTCCCGGTGCCGGCGGGCACGCTGGTCGAGAAGGTCGACGCCGGCGGGATCCCAGCACTCGTGATCACCCACCCGGACGTCGACCCGGGACCGGCGGGATCGACCGTGCTGTGGACCCACAGCGGCGGCTACATCTTCGGCTCGGCCCACGGCTACCGCTCGTTCGGCGCCGCCGTGTCGCTCGCGGCCGGAGCCCGGGTGCTGATGGTCGACTACCGGCTCGCGCCCGAGCATCCCTACCCGGCTGCGCTGGACGACGCCACCGGCGCCTACCGCTGGTTACTCGCCCAGGGCACCGCGCCCGAGCGGATCGTGGTCGGTGGCGACTCCGCCGGCGGCGGGCTGGCCCTGGCCACGCTGCTGGCCCTGCGCGACGCCGGTGACCCGCTGCCGGCCGGCGGGGTCGCGGTCTCCCCGGTCGCCGACTACACGCTCTCCGGCGAGTCCATGGACACCCGCGCGCACGTCGACCCCATCGCCTCCCGCGAGACGCTCGACGGCCTCGGCGCGCTCTACCGCGGTGACGCCGCGGTGGACAACCCGTACCTCTCCCCCCTCTTCGGCGACTACTCCGGAATACCTCCGCTGCTGCTCCTGGTCGGCACCGACGAGGTACTCCATGATGACGCCGTCCGGGTCGTCGCAAAGGCGACCGCCGCCGGCGTGGACGCGCGGCTGATCGTCGGCCAGGACCAGACCCACATCTGGACGCTGTTCGCCAGCATCCTCCCCGAGGGCCAGCAGGCCGTCGACGAGATCGGCCGGTTCGTCCGCCAGGTCTCGACAAAATGAGGAGCAGAAACGAGGCGGAAACAGTATAGGAAAGGCGAGGACGAGGCCTGGGCCCTGGAACAGAAGCGAGCGCGCTCCGCGTCCGCCCGGTCAGGGCCGGCCGCCCGGTCAGGGCCCGAAGAGAATTCTCTCGTCGCCGCCGCAGAACTCCTTTGTGAGCGCGATCAGCTCGTTGGCCGCGTCCCACACGTAGTCGGCGTCGGTGGCCCGGTTTCCCTGGACGATGTAGAAGCACTCGGTGGTGTCGAGCACCACCTTGGTCTTCTCGACCTGCCGCGTCTCCATCCGGCAGATGATCTCGTCGGCGCCGTCGATGTAGCCGTACTCGCCGGCGGGGACCGGCCTGGGCTCCGTCGCGCCCAGCGGTACGAACCGCTCCGTACCGGTCGTGAGCGTGAGGCGGATGTCCCCGTCCACGGCCGTCAGGTCGTGCGCGCCAAGCGCCAGGCGGGTCCGCAGCGAGACCAGGTTGTAGATGTCGACGAGAAGACTGATCCTGGGCAACGTCCCGGTCCTGCGGATCAGGCGCAGCAGGTTCTCCGGCGACGCGACGTTCTCCCGGTTCGACCGCCCGACCGCGGTGTGCAGGTCACGGAATCCGGCGAGGACCGGATCGCTCCTGAAATCCTCGTTGGACCGAAAGCTCGGAAGACCGGCGAGGGTGTCGGCCAGCAGCGCGTCGAACCGCTCGTCGCTCTTCCTGTTGCGAAGATTTCCCATGACAAAATAGACGCCCGTCAGCCCCAGACCCAGGACCTCCTCGTCCACCTTGAATATGGTTTCCTCGTATCCCGCTCCCGTGGTGGCACTGACCAGATCAGTCTCCGCAGTGCCCATACAGGCGCTCCTTTCACGTGATATCATCAGCGGCCGGAATCGTCGTTTCCCCAGTAGAACCCCGGTAGAATAGCATGACCCGTCACCCTGAAGGAAGGACGGACAGCTGGTCGGACGCACCCTCGCTGACCTGCGCAGACACAATTTCGAGGGTCCGGTGGCCCAGTCGTACAAACACGGACCACTGGCGCCGTCGACAGCGGAAAAATGTTTCCCGAAGACGGAAGAAAACAGGAGTTTGTTGTCCCCACGTGGGTCGCTGGCGCCATCGTGCCGACTGTGGCCGCGCGCAGCCGCCGTCGTTCTGTCGAGTTCACGCACGGGCTCGACAGAACGGCGGCGGCCGTTTTCTGTGCGGTGACGGACTACCGGTCGGCGGCAGCAACCGTAAACGGGCCACCGCCACCGTGGTATTCAGGTGGTATCCAGATGGTATTCAGATGGTGCCAGGTAGCGGTCAGGCGGCGGCCTTCGCCTGTAGCTCCTGGAGGTCGCAGTAGTCGCGGTAGCTGGTGATCTTTCCGTCGTCGTTGAGTGTCAGGACACCGGCGACGGGGATGGAGACGACGAGATTGCCGTCGGCATCCTTGACGTCGTCGACCCGTTCGGTCCAGACGACGTCGCCGGTCTGCCCGATCCGCTTTATGTGGACCTGTATGGTCGCCAGGTTGTACCCGGCCCGGAACTGCTCAAGTAAGGCGATGGCCTCCGCCGGGCCGTGGGTTTCGGGGACGACGGGGGCGGCGAGCCATGGCGTTTCGGCGGTGAACGTGTCGGTGAACGAGGCGGTCAGCTCGTCGTAGCTGACACTCCAGCGCTTGAAGAAGTTCTCGACGATGGTGATGTGGCTCATTCCTGACTGGCTCCTGGTTCTCGAAGAGGGTGGTCGGTCTCCGAAGGAGAGCATTTCACGGTCGAGACGCAGATGCCCGCGTGGGAAGCGCACTCATGACGCTGGGCGTTGGGTGCGCTGGGCGTTGGGTGCGGTGAGCGCGGTGCCGTCGCCGCGGTCAAATCGCCGCGACCGGATCCGGTGTCCCGCCGGAGACGGCAGGCGGTAGACGGATACGTGGGACCGGGATTCGGCGGTGAACTCGGCCCCGCCCCAGTCGGCATGCCTGGCCTCCAGCTCGAACCCGGCCAGCTCGGCCATGAGATCGAGTTCGGCCGGCCATATGTAGCGGTGCCGGCTGCGGGTCAGCCGAGCCTGCCCGCTCCCGTCAGGTCTGACGTGGTGCGAGACGACGTGCTGGCGCAGAACGTCGTAGGTGTCCAGGGCGATGTGGTCGGGCGCGACATCCCAGACCACCGCCTGCTGGCCCGGGGGAAGCCTGCGCAGCTCGGGCACCCACAGTTCGATCACGAACCGGCTACCGGGCGTGAGATGGCGGGCGGCGTTGCGGAAGCAGGCGACCTGCTCGGCCTGGGTGAGCAGGTTGGAGATCGTGTTGTAGACGAGGTAGACGAGCGTGTACTCGCCCGGGACGACCGTGGTGGCCATGTCACCGAGAACGACCGGTATCGCCGCTTCGCCCGCCTTCGCGCGCAGGCGGTCGACCATTGGACGTGACAGTTCGATCCCGGTGACGGGCACCCCCCGCTCGGCGAGCGGGACGGCCACGCGGCCGGTGCCGATGGCGAACTCCAGCGCCCGTCCGTCGCCCGCGAGTGCGGCCAGACGGTCCACGGCCGGCCCCAGCACCTCGGGCGCGAACATGCCGATGCCCGGCGTGTCATATCGCCGGGCGGTATCGACACCCCAGATCTCCTCCTGCCGCATGCCGCCCACAATCGCCGCGGGCAAACGCGCCGTCCAATCATTTCCCCAGAAAGGCGATGGACCGAGGCCCAAGACAGCACGCTGGCCTCGTTCCGCCCGCCAGACGAAAGTAGTCATTTAATCACATTTCGTTATATTGCAAATTTGACGCTCCCTCCGTCCTTTGTGGTCGTGGACGCAGGCGTGGGCGTGATCGCAGGCGCAGGCGTGGGCGTGGGCGTGGCTGTGGGGGCAGGGGCGGTTGTGGACGCTGGGGGTGTGGGTGGGATGGGGTCGTTCCAGGGTTCGGGCACGCTGAGGTAGGTCCGGCCGGTCGGGGCGGTCCAGACCACCGCGTCGCCGTCGCCGTCGCTGTCGCTGTTGGCGTTGGCGTCGCTGTTGGTGTTGGTGCGGTGTACTGTCCATCCGCCGTCGTGTTTCGCTCGGTGGTGGCGTCGGCAGAGGGCGAGCAGGTTTGCCTCGCTGGTGGGGCCGCCGGTGCTGTGCGGCTGGATGTGGTCGAGGTCGCAGGACCGGGCGGGTTTACGGCAGCCGGGGAACCGGCAGGTCCGTTCCCGGGTGCGTATGGGTGCGTAGCAGCCGGGCCAGTTCCGGCGCGGGGAACCGGCGGCTGACCTCGATCGGCCGGTGGCCCGCGGCGGGGTCGGTCAGGATCCGCTGCCAGGTCGCGTCCGCTGCCAGGTCGTGGGCGGTGGCGGCGGGGATCGGCCCGTAGCCGGCCAGCTCGCCGGGGGTGTCACGCACGTCGGCGAGGGTGGCGGCGGAGACGAGTACCCCGACCTCGACGGAGATGTCGGTGCCGCGGTCGTGGCCGAGGAGGATGTCGATGAGGGCGTCGGCGCGGCGGGCGTCCATCCTCGCCGGCCCGTCCGGCCCGTCCATCCTCGCCGGCCCGTCCGGCCCGTCCGGCCCGTCCGGCCCGTCCGGCCCGTCCGGCCCGTCCGGCCCGTCCGGCCCGTCCGGCCCGTCCGGCCCGTCCGGCCCGTCCGGCCCGTCCGGCCCGTCCGGCCCGTCCGGCCCGTCCGGCCCGTCCGGCCCGTCCGGCCCGTCCGGCCCGTCCGGCCCGTCCGGCCCGTCCGGCCCGTCCGGCCCGTCCGGCCCGTCCGGCCCGTCCGGCCCGTCCGGCCCGTCCGGCCCGTCCGGCCCGTCCGGCCCGTCCGGCCCGTCCGGCCCGTCCGGCCCGTCCGGCCCGTCCGGCCCGTCCGGCCCGTCCGGCCCGTCCGGCCCGTCCGGCCCGTCCGGCCCGTCCGGCCCGTCCGGCCCGTCCGGCCCGTCCGGCCCGTCCGGCCCGTCCGGCCCGTCCGGCCCGTCGGCGGCGGCGCGGGCGAGGGTGTCCAGGCGCTGGTAGATGGCCTGGGCGTCGACGGCGGGTAGCAGCGCGCCCAGTTCGGTCATGCCGTTCTCGGCCGGCTGGATCCAGACCCGTTGTTCTTCGCGGGCGTGGGTGTGCCGGCGGTGGGAGCCGTCGGGATCCACCGCGAGGACGGCGCGGCGCAGGGCCTGGCGGAACAGGCTGTGGCTGCCCCGCCCGCCCCGGGCGAGGACCCGTGTCTGCACCGCGTGCGCCTGGGCGCCGGTGGCGGTGGCGGGCACGGCCGCGGTGGCCTCGGTGGCGACAGCGGCCACTGTGGAATCGAACATGTGTACGAGTATAACTCGCTATTCGGACATTTTGCCATCTAACGGCTGCTGCTCTCCCGGCTCTCCGGGTGGGCCCGCAGGCCGTCGCCAACCGGTCCGGCCAGTCAGTCCGGACGGTCAGGCGCGGACGCCGTGGGCCGCTCGTGCCGTGGGCCGCCCGCACCATGACGATCAATAACCGGTCTGCTGTCCCGTGGGCCGCCGCTTTCACGGCGTGGTGGTGGCCCGCCGCCGGGCGAAGCAGGCTGCGCCCGCCGTGCACAGGGCGAAGGCGCCACCGGCCGGGCCGGCTGTCCACGCGGGCGAGGCGAGGGAGCCCAGATCGTAGGAGATCCAGGAAATGGCGAGCCACACCCCGGCCGCCCCTGAGCAGCCGACCGCGACCGGTTCAAGCCATCCCAGGCTCGCCATCCGGCTGCGCTCCGGGGAGTGGGACGGGTCCGGGTGGCGGGACGGATGCCGGTACCGGAAGACGACCGACGACAACAGGAGTGTGACCGCGCCGAGAAGGACGATCATCGGGGCCTGTGTGGGCCCTGGAAGCGGGAGCTGATAACCGAACGTCTGCACGGCGGTGAGTACCATGCCGACCACGCCGATAGCCATCGTCTGCACCCGGGTGAACCATTCCTGCCGCTGGTACAGGGTGTCCTCCATGTCCTGGAGTTCCCCGGACCGTTGCTGCTGGCGCCGCCGGATTACCCGTTCGACGATCGTGCTGACGACGCGGGCGCGTTCCCGCGTCGCTTCGGCATAGCTGCTGTCGTCGTCGAGCTGCTCGTCGAACCAGGAGGCCAGCTCACGGTCGTCGGCGAACAGGCCGCCCGCCGCCGCGGCGGTCCACGGCAGCCGTTTCGCCATGTTCGCACGCGCGATCTCGACCGTACGGCGGATTTCCCGCAGCCGGGTCGATCCGAGGGTCAGCCCGGCGTCGTTGAGCTCGAGACGGGTCAGCCGTTGTAAACCGTCGAACAGCTCGGCGTCCGATACCTCGTCAACGTCACCGCTACCGTCACCGGTGCCGGTGCCGAGCCGGCGAAGAAGATCCGATATGACCTCGTCCGTCTCCCGGCGGATGCGACGCAGTTCCGGCTGTTCCACCGACCAGACCCGAATCTGGTAGCGGATTCTCGCGGCATGTAGAAGATAGCGGGGAAACGCGGGAAGCCGGAGACCGCCAGGGGTCCATGTCCACTCGCTCAGCGCGTCCCCGTCACCATGGGCCGCGACCGCCGCGATTCGGCGAACGGCCCGCGCGTCGGCGTCCGGGCTGCGTCGTTCGACCGCTTCCCAGACGGCGAAACCGGTCGGTACGAGCACGCCGTCGCGCCACCACGGCCCGGCGACATCGCCAGGCATCGCGGCACGCACCGCCGCGGCGAGCTCCCGGCTCATCCCGCCGAGGCCTGTCCCGCCGGCGGTGTCGCCGGGGGGCACGCAGCCAGGGGATGCATGGTGGACGTCGGCGGGTATCCGATGGGACTGTGCCAGGTACAGCCGGGCCTCGCCGAACAGGAAATCTTCCGTGTCGGACAGGGAATCCGCGGAGCCGGCCACGATCCGCGACCACCGACGGTCCAGATCCGCCCAGGACACCGGATTCGCCGGATCCAGGACCAGTGAAAGGCAGAAGGTGTCGCGCTCGCGACGGAAAATTGCCTGGATGACGCCATCGCCAGCCGCCTCGCAGGCGGCGATCGGGCCTTCCGTCAGCAGGTCCGGATCGATGGGAGGAGCGGTGGGAAGGGTTGCCGTGATCTCCTTGTGCATAGCCAGTTCGCCTGTGCATGCTGACCAGATGCGTCGCAGTTCGCGGTAGGCGCCAATACCGGTTGTCCCCTCGGCGGGGGCGAACAGGTGAACGACCAGCTCATGATCGGTCAGAGCTGGGAGGTCATTCATCGTCGGCTGGTTGCTCGCCGCTCGGATCACGCACGCGATGCTTCAGCTCGCCGATTCTTTCCCGAGTGTATTCGTCGACGGGCTCCTCGAGTGGCCGGTCCTGGAGTTTTTTCGCCAGCACCGGACCGGGGGCAGGCAGGCTTTGAACGGCGCTGCGCACCTTTTCGAGGTCGAGGTCACCGGATGCGAGTCTCTCCCTGATATCGGCGATCGCCGACCGTACCTGCTCCCAGCCAGCCGATGGCAGCTTCTGGGCCAGCAGGTTGTCGAGTGCCTGCCGGATCTGGTCCCGAATTCGATCATCACTGGACGTTTCCCCCATATGCCCATACTTACTCCTGTTACGACTGGACTGACAACAAGGATCGTTGGCCCTGACGCGTGACCGTGGCCGGCCGCCGGCCAAGCTGCACGGCTCCAGCCCTCTGGGCGACGTGACCGAGCCCTCTGGACGACGTGACCGGGGGCTGGCCGAGGATGCTGCCGGATGGTCGAGCGGCCGTGGAACGATCGGGCTGCCGCTCCCGCCACGCCGCATGAGGAGCAGCCGACTGGATATCGATCGTAGTCATGCGGCGTCGTCCGATTCGGCTGCGTACGACCATGCCGCGGTATGTCGTATGCATGTCGTTACGATCGCGTTATGACGTATGGGGGGTCGGGGGAAAACCCCGGAGATGATCAGTATGCGGCGCGGCCCTGGCCGGACTGGGACACGGCGGATACGGCGGCGCTGGCCCGCTACGTGAATCCCGCGTCCTTCGATGACCTCGGAGTACCGGGCGGGCTCGCCTTCAACGAAACGAATCCCGATCTCGTGGAGGCAGCCGGCCGCGAGGTGGTCCGAGATGCCTATAACGTGCTTGCCGCGATGAGGCTGCGCTATGGCTTCGACGCCTGGAGCGGCCTGCACGCAGGCTGGCAGCGCATCCGCTATCCGGCCCGTGTCCGCCGGGAGAAGGGCACCTGCCTCGATCTCGTGCTCATGCTCGCGGGGCTGCTGCTACGGGCGCAGGTCCGGCCGGTCGTCGCGCTGCTCGCCTGGGGACAGGCCAGGCACGCCGTTCTTCTGGCCGACGTCAGGAGACCGCTGGACAAGAGCCACCTGCGCCAGAGCGCAGATTTCCGGAATATCGTCCGGCCCCGTTCCGGGGCGGAGGACGGGGTGCTGGAGTTGCGGCCCGGGGCCCGGCTGCCGGCATGGCTCATACCGGTGGACGTGGTGAGAGTGGCTATCGAGCACGACGATGAGCAGCCGGCGCCTTTCGACGAGGCGGTCCACGGTGGACACGACGAGCTCGGCAAGGGATATGAGACGACGCTGCTGCTGGATATTCCGTCGTCACCACATGCGCGTAACCCGCTCGGTAAGCCCCAGGACGCGCAGAGTCCGGCCATCTACGCGCGGCTGCCGGTGCTGGAGCAGGCCCCTTCGGACTATGCCAGCCGGGCGGGCGTCCGGGAAGACCTCGAGCGCGGTCAGGGACGCATTGTGCTGTGCGGGGAACAGGGTATGGGGAAATCCCTGCTGGCCTACGAGCGGGCTCGCGGCGCCGACGCCGGGTACGGGTGGTTTCTGAACGCGAGTGACCGGCTGTCGCTGCGCGCCGAACTGGCCCGGGCGGAGCTGGAGCAGATGTCGCGTGTCGGCCCTGTGACGGACGACGCCGACCATGAGCCGTACGCCCTGGCGGCGCTGCGGCGGCTGGAGGACAGCGACGCGCCCTGGGTTGTCGTCATCGACAACGCCGACGGGCCTCCGGAGAAGATCCGGGATTTTCTGCCGCGGACCGTCAAGCCCGGCCAGACACTGATCGTGACGACCACGAACACGGCTTGGGGCACCTTCTTCCCGGGGGTCGAGCCGATCGTCGTCGAGCCGCTGAAGTCCACGGACATGGCCGATCTGCCGGAGCGGCTCCGGCGGGTGACCCAGGGCAGGCCGCTGATCTACGAGGCGCTGCGGCGGCTGGAGGCAGCCGGCGCCTGGCAGCCGCTTGCGGGCCCGGGGCAGACGGGCACGCAGGAGAGCGGCCCGGCTGTTGTCTGGCGGCTGGCCGCCGGCATCCTGGCCGATGACCAGGCCGCGCTCGACGCCGCGCACGCCGTGGCATGGGCGCCACCGGTGCTCCTGCCCCTGGACGATCTCGCCGCCGCCCTCGGGCTGGACGACAGCGCCCCACTGGACACCCTGCGGGACATCGGCCTGCTCGCCACCCGTACCCAGAACCGCGTCACCACCGTGCAGATGCACCGGCTGTTACGCGCGGAGATTCAGAAAGAACGTCATGTGATGACCCAGGGCGCGTCCGCCGGGCTGCCCGGCTGGGCCGCGCTGGCGAGCACCGGCCCCGGCTGGCAACTGCTCACGCGCCTCGCGGACAACTCCACGGTCAGCGACCTGTACGCGTCCGCCGCCCAGCCGGATTCGCTCGCGGGACTGGAGCCACACCGTCACGGTCTGGTCCTGCACGGTGTCGCGCGTGTTCTTGAGCTGCGTTCCATGGTCGAGGAGGCATCGGAGCTCTACGCCGAGGCCGGTGGGTATTTCGACCCGGCCCGGGACGCCCCGCTGGTGGCTGAATGCCTCTACGGCCGGGCCCGCTGGGCCAACCAGAACAGCAAGGCCACGCTGGACGAGTTCGATGAGGGCCTTGCCTTTGCCAGTGAGGCCGAGCGGTTGGCGAGCACCGACAGCACCGTCGAGGGCAGGATCCGGGCCGCCCGGGCGATGGCGATGCGTGGCCTGCTGCTGCGGAAGAAGGCCGGCAAGGACGGTGCGCCCGAGGAGCCGGCGTTGGCCGAGGCCATGGAGCTCCTGCAACGCTCGCTGGACGAACGCAGGCGCCTGAACGATCCCGAGATCGACAGGGCCGAGTTCAACATGCTCGGGACATACGTGCGGCTGGGCAAACTGACCGGTGGCGCCAACGCGCACCACTGGTTCCACGCCGCGTACGAGGGATACTCCCGGCTTCGGGAGATGCGGCTCGAGCGGTTCCACGGGGTCGTCATCTCGTCGATCGCGGCGTGCACGTCGGGGCGTGGTCTGGCGCTCTACTACGGCGCACTCGCCGGTGTCGACCCCCGGCGGAAGAACGCTGGGAATGACGACGCCCCGGTGGTCGGGGTCGGCACCGCGACCCGCCTGGACCTGCTCCGTCAGGCGAGCGTCCTCGTCGCGGACTCCCTGCGGGAACGGTCGGACCTCGCCCCTGCCCACACCGACAGCGACGACTGCCTGAAGTCCATGGATCTGCTTGAGAAGATCTTCGGTCTGCGGCGGCTGTTCCTCGCCGCGACTCCCAAGCCCGACGATGCCGATCCCGACAATGTCGATCCCGCCACCGTCAAGCTGGCGACGCTGNCGCGGGGGTGCTCCACCCGAAAGAGAAGGAACTGCTCAAGGAAGCGGCCGGTTACGGCCTGGTGTCGGCGGGCGCATAACCAGTGCCGCGCACAGCCAGTACCGCACGACCAGCACGCGGCCACCGCGTCCTTCAGAACGTCGGCGTCCTTCAGAACGTCAGGTGACCCGGTGTCAGGTGGCGTGGCAGTTGTGCATGGCGAGGGCGAAGGCGGCGCCGCGGTCGCGGTAGTCGCGGAAGCGGCCGAAGCTNCGCCGCCGCCGGTGAGAGCAGGACGACGCCGTCGGGTTTCGCCCAGCGGTAGCCCTCGGCGACGGCGGTGGCGAGATCGGGCGTGTCCACCACGGTGACGTGCGGGCCGGCGCCGGTCTGGGTGACCTGGCGGCGGATGTCCGGGCCGTTGTCCGGCACGGTGAGGACGAACGTGTCCAGGGTGCGGTCGCGCAGGCCGACGGCGAGCGGGCGGTAGTCGATGCCGCGGCTGTAGCCGCCGACGATGAGTGCGACCCGGCGGTCGTCGAAGGCGTCCACGGCCGCCAGTGTCGGCAGGACGTTCGTCGACAGGCTGTCGTCGACGAAGCTGACCCCGTCCACCGAGCCGATCATCTTCAGTCGGCTGTCCAGGCCGGCGAAGCCCGCCGCGNCGAAGCCCGCCGCGGCGGCCCGTAGGGCGTCGTCGTCGTCCGCCTCGGGCACGCCGAGCGCCCGCAGGCAGGCCCTGACGATCACCGCGTTGCGCCGGTTGTGCCGGCCGAGCAGCCCCAGTGGGCGGGTCCAGTCACCGGCGTCACCGGCGGCGTCAGCACCGGCAGTACCAAGGGGGCCGGCAAAGCCGGCAGAGCCAACGGGGACAGCCGGGCCGGCGATGTCGGCGGAGCAGGTGGTGCCGTCGTCGGCGTGCACCCAGTGCACCTTCGGGCCGAGGAGGTGCCGGTGGGCGCGGATCAGGTCGCTGTCGCCGTTGGCGACGGTCAGCTCGGCGCCGGGCTGCGAGCAGGCGGACAGCTTGTCGCGGTAGTACGTCTCGGGATCGTCGCGATGCCAGGGCAGATGGTCGGGATGCAGGGAGGTCAGCGCGACCACCGGCGGGGAGCACGCCAGGTCGGTCGCCTGGTAACTGGAGATCTCGACGACCCAGAAGTCGTACTCGTCGCCGGCCTGTGGGTCGTGCGGCGGCAGGCCGATGTTGCCCGCGACCAGGCAGCGGTAGCCGAGGCGGGTCAGCAGGTGCCCGGCGATCGCCGAGGTCGTGCTCTTGCCCTTGGTGCCGGTCACGCACAGCACCTTCGACCGGTCGGCTTCGGCGAGCCACAGGCCCACCCCGCCCACCACCGGGATGCCGCGCCGCTGAAGGGCCCGCACGGTCTCGCCGTAACGGGAGATCCCCGGCGTCTTGACGACGATGTCACAGTGGGTGAGTGCGTCGAACCCGCCGGCGGCGGTTGCCAGCAGCGGCCGGCCCTCGACGTGGGCCCGGCCGGGGGCGTCGTCGACGAGCACCGGGTCGACTCCCCGGGCGAGGCAGGCCCGCAGGTTGGCCTCGCCCTCGCGTCCCAGGCCGTAGATGCCGACCGCGCGGCCGTGCAGGTCAGACCAGGAGATCGTCGGGCGCATACCGGTCCGGGACGAAGTGGCGGCCATGGGGGACGAGCAGTTCCTCGAGCGCGGGCTCCTTGGGCAGGGGGCCGAGCGCGGCCAGCACGGCGGAGCCGGCCCGGTCGTGACGCGGGGCGGCCAGCGCGGTGGCGGCCCGGCACTCGGTGACGTCACCGACGCACTCCCAGGGCTTGTTGTCCGCGGACAGCCCCAGCAGGGTGCGGAAGCGGCCCAGCAGCGTCACGTCGGCCAGCGGCTCACGGCCGTCGAACACCCGTCGCAGCGCCGGTTCGGCCATGAAGGGAGCGAGGACCAGGTCGATGAAACAGCATTTGTCGCAGCGGCCGCACCACCTGTCCAGCCGCTGTGCCGGGTCGATGTGGAAAGCGCGGTTGCAGCTGCGGAAATGGTCGAAGTACTGCGGCAGCGCGGCGAACCGGCGGGCGATCCACAGCTCGGTGAACGGGCGCAGCAGCGAGAAGTAGTCCGGCCCGCCGGCCAGTGTTTCCGCCAGCACCGAGCGCAGGGAGTTCTCGAACCCCTCGCTCTTGGAATACTGGTGGTTGACGGATCGGCCGTCGACCTCGACGGTGCCCACCGACGCGGACCATTCGTTGGACATCACCACGGCGTCCCGCCCGTCCAGGACGGCCGCCAGGAGCGCGATCGCCGAGAGGATTCCGGTGACCGGGACGTGCCCGTTGAGAAAACCGAGCTCCGCCGAGCGCAACAGCTGGGGGTCGATGAGCCGTTCCGCCCGCACGACCGGGAAACCGGTGACGCGGGCGGGCCGTTCGATGGCGTCGAAACGGTCCCCGGGCCGGTTGACCACGAACAGCGCCGGGTCCTTCGCCAGCGGCCGGAGGAGTTCGGCGGTGACGATGGAGTCCACTCCGCCGCCGAAGGGCACCAGCGGCCGGCCGTCGCGGGGGCTGAACGCCACCGGCGCCGTCCGTTCCAACCGGGGGCCGACGATCCGCAGGCCGGAGAGGTCGAGGTTGTTGCGGTAGGCGAACTCGCCCAGGCCGTCCAGGTAGAACTCGCGGAGGAACGCGCGTTCGGTGTCCGTCACCGCGGTGTCACCGAGGTCGACCACCGGCGGGGCGGCGGACTTGTAGTAGGAGACCGCGGCCAGCAGGAAGATCAGCCGGGCCGTCTCGGCGGCCGCCGGCTCGTCCCAGGCGCCGCCGTCGGGAAAAGTGATCTCCTCGCGGAAGTCCCGCCCGTCCAGCCGGTAGCGGCACACCAGCCGGTTACGGGACACGTCGATGTCGTAGCCGACGTAGCGGAAGCTCTCCCCGCGCGGAGGTGATGCCGTCACGGCTGGTCCTTTTCGTGCGGCTGGTCCTTTTCGCGCAGCCGGGCCACGGCGGCGAACCGGCCGCACGGGCCGCCGGCCCGGTGGCTGAAGAACGGGCTGTCCGGGCCGGTGTCGAGGGCGGTGACGTGCACCTGGCCCGCCGGCACGCCCGCGGCGACCAGTTGCAGGGTGTTGGCCCGCCACAGGTCGAAGGTCCATCGGCCGGTGCCGTCGGGTCGCACCACCGTGTCGAGCTGGTCGCCGAAGGCGGCGCGGGCCGCGTCGACGACGTCCGCACCGACCTGGTAGCGGTCGGGGTGGATGGCCGGCCCGACACAGGCGACGATGTCGCGCGGTTCGCTGCCGAGCTGGCGCATGGCCGTCACGGCGGCGGGGGTGACCCCGCGGACGGTCCCGCCCCAGCCGGCGTGCACGCAGGCCAGGACGCCGGCCACCGGGTCGTGCAGGACGAGCGGGACGCAGTCGGCCACCATGACGACGAGGATGACACCGGGAACGGTGGTCACGAGCGCGTCGGTCGCCGGTATCGCGTCCGCGGCCGAGCGGGCGCCCCGGCCGCGGTGCTCGTCGGTGACGACGACCACGTTGCGGCGGTGGGCCTGCTCGCAGAACACGAAGTCGTCCAGCTCCGCGCCGAGGGCGTCGGCCACCTTCGCCCGGTTCGCCAGCACGGCCGCGTCGTCGTCCCCGACGTGCAGGCCGAGGTTCAGCGACGCGTAGCGGCCGGTGGACACCCCGCCGTCACGGGTCGTGACGAAAGCGTCCACGCCGTGTCCGTTCAGGGCCGGCCAGCGCAGCACCCGCAGACCTGGGGCGGTCCGCTGGAAGTGCGCTTCGGCCGTGCTCGTGGACATTGTTCCCGGCCTCGATTCCCGACCTTGGCGGTCGTTGTCCCAGGGTTGTAAGAACCTTCTCTTCCGATTCCGGGGACAGCCTGGAGAATGCTGTGGAAATCCTTGGACGGAAGCGTGGAGGTTATGATTTCTCTGAACGATGTCCGGTTGAACGACGTCCGGTGGTGCTGCCGACGAACCAGTCGTTTCCGGCTCGAGGTGGCCTGCGTCCGACCGGGCGGGCGTCGAGGATTGTGTCCGCCGTTCCGCCTCCTTCGGCCCGCATTTGTTCACCTGAACCGGATCGTAGCACCGTCATGGCCGGGCCGGCGGGTCGGTGCCCGTTACCGGCGGGCATACGGTAAGAATGCGGAACACGGGAATATTCCATTCTAACGTCCGTATCCCCGCGATCATCAACCTGGTTGTGGCGCGGCGACAGCGTGCTCACTTACGACACGTCCGCTTCGTGTCACGCTGCCGGTCTCGTGTCACGCTGCCGACCCGCCACTTCTACCAACGGTCACGACGTTCGGGCCACGTGTTCGCGGGCCACGGCCTCCGGTGGGAAGATCCGCCGGGGAGCGGCTGCCGGCGGGGCGTGATGTGCGGCGGGGCGTAACGTACCGGGACAGCAGCCCTACAGGGACCGTTTCAGGGCCCGTCCGCGTGCGTATGACCCCGGCGTGAGCGTGGACGGCCCCGCCACGAGGGGGAGGCGTGCCGTGCGGCGCGATGCTTCACCGGCCTTCGACCCGGTCGACGTCCCGAGGTGGCCGGCCGGCGGTGTCCCCGACGCCGTCCTGCTGGAGAGCCTGTGGGCGTGGCTGTCCGGTGAGCCGGTCCAGGCGCTGGCGAAGGCGTCCGGATGGGGCTGGGCTGGTTCCGCCGACCCGCGTCGGCTGCTGGGCGAGCTCTGTCAGCGCTGCGTGGACTGGGACTTCCGCCGGAACCGGGAGCGTGGCGCGATCGAGAGTGACGCCGCGGTCGTCGGGGACCGGCTCATCCCCGGGGAGTTGGCCGTCGCCGCCGCGCGGGCGCTCGGCATGGTCGACGCGACCGAGCCGCCGCTCGCGGACGCGTCGCGCCTGGTCGTTCTCGCCGGCGCGGTGCGGGCCAATGTCAACCGCCTGCACCGCGCCCGGTCGTTCCAGCGCGGCGAGCCCCGTCCCGGGGATGTCGTTGTCACCACGGCCGCCCGTGATCTCTCCACCGCCGAGCGGAGTCAGGCGGACGCGCTGGGCCTGACCGAATGGCTGCTGCCGGGACGCCGGATGACGACCGAGGCGGACGCCGTGGTCGCCGCGGCCCGCGCCACCTGGGAGCTGCGAGGGCTGCCGGAGATCGACGGCAGGCTCCCGGACGGCGGGGACGGCGAGGAGCGGACGGCCACCGCCTGGCTACGCTGGCCGGGCGGGGCGGTCGCGGACGTGACGGTCGTGGTCGCGCCGTCGGCCGACCCGGACGCCCGCCGGGCGAACACGTTCGACCAGCTGACCTATTGGCGCACCAGGAGCCCGCTGACACCACGCGACCACGTGGTCGCCGTCACCACCCAGATCTACGTGCCCTACCAGCAGCTTGTCGCGATCAGGGCGCTCGGCCGGCCGGCCCGGTGCGGTGTCACGGTGGCCGGGGTCGACGCCGCGGCCTCGGTCACGCCGACGAAGGCTTTCGGCTCCCGTGACTACCTCCAGGAGATCCGGTCGTTCTTCCTGGCGGCCGCGGACCTGCTCAAGGACGTCGACGTCGGCTGACGGCCCCCCGGCGTCACCTCGTCCCGCTCAGCCGGGTTTCGTGCCCGTGCTCATCCCTCCGAGCGCAGGCACGGCCGAGTGTCGGCACACGGCCGAGTGCCGACACGGCCGTGTCCTGGCCGGCTTTGTTCCGGCGCGGCCGGGCCCGTCCCGGCGTCCGCGGGCTGGTCGGGTCCGCCGGCCGGTCAGGATGCCGCCGGCCGGTCAGGGTGCCTCCGGCAGAAGGACGTTCGGGTTGAGGATGCCGGCGGGGTCGAGAGCCTGTTTGAGACGGCGGAACGCGGCGATCTCGCTGGGTGAGCGGTTCAGCGGCAGCCAGCGGCGTTTCGCGGTGCCGATCCCGTGCTCCGTGCTGATACTGCCGCCGTTGTCGGCGACGAGCCCGAACACGGCGTCCTCGATCCGCCGATCCTCGGCGTCCCCGCCGGTGCTCCTGCCCCTGCTCCTGCCGCCGCTACCGGTGCCGGTGCCGGTGACATTGACGTGCACGTTGCCCTCGGCGACGTGACCGAACAGCCAGGTCCTCGCCTCGGGTGCGATTCCCGCGACGGTGGCCGGGACCGTCTCGACGAACGAGGGCAGGACGTCCAGCGGCAGGGTCACGTCCATCTTGATGGGCGTGCCAAAGGTGTTGATCGATTCGGTGTGCCGTTCCCGGTAGGCCCACAGGGCGCGGCAGCCGCGCGCGTCGCCCGCCAGGGACGGGTCCTGGACCCCCGGCAGGCTGGCGACGGCGTCCGCCAGCGTCTCCAGCACGGTGGCCCGCCCGACCAGGCTGCCACCACCGATACCGACACTCCCGGCACCGGCATCCCCGACAGTGCTGCCGGGGATGCCGCCGGCGGTGACGCCGCCCCCCGCGTAGACGCCGGTCTCGTCCGCGATCTCGACCAGCAGGTAGGCCGGGTGCTGGCCCCGCAGCGGCCGGGACAGATGGCAGGCGTGGATCACCAGCTCCAGGCCGGGGGAGAGCATCAGCTCGGCGGCCGCGAGCGCGGGCAGGCCGTTGCGCAGCTGGGAGGCCGCGGTCACGGCCCGCTCCACCGAGGCGAAGCCGAGCAGCCCGACCGCCCGCGCCCGGGTGGCCGGTACCAGCCGGACCCGCACCGCCGTGACCACGCCGAGCGTCCCTTCGCTGCCCGCGAGCAGGGACGGCAGATGGTAGCCGGTGTTGTCCCTGGGCAGGCCGGCGAGATGGGAGACGACGCTGCCGTCACCCAGGACGGCCTCCACGCCGAGCAGCTGGGTCCTGGTGTCCCCGTGACGCAGGACGCGCAGGCCGCCGGCGTTCGTCGCGACGGTGCCGCCGACCGTGGCGCTGTCCCTGCTGGCGAGGTCCACGCCGTAGGCGAGGCCGGCGGCGGACGCCGCCCGGTGCAGGCTGCTGACCAGCACGCCCGCGCCGACGGTGGCCTGCGCGGCCGCCGTGTCGACCGACAGGGTGTCGCTGAGCCCGCGCAGGCTCAGCACGATCTCCCCGCGGGTGGGCACCCCGCCGCCGACGAGCCCGGTGTTGCCGCCCTGGGGCACCAGCGGGGTCCCGTACCGGGCGCAGATCTCCACGACCGCGGCCACCCCGGCGGTGCTCACCGGCCGGACGACGGCGGCCGTCCGGCCGACGAAGCGCCCGGTCCAGTCTCCGACGTAGCCGGCGACGATGTCGGGGTCGGTCAGCACGCGCGTGTCGCCTATCGCATCACGCAGTGTTTCCAGTACGGGGTCTCGGGCCATGGCTCAGGCTCTTCCTCGTGATCTCTTCGTCGTAGCTGGCCCGACGGCGGGACGGGTCGGTGGGCCGGTTACGACAACACGTATCACCGTTGTGATGATCTGCTGCTTCGCATATCCGGGCGACTGCGCAGGGTTGATTGTTGTTCGGTACGTCCGGTGGTTCCGTCGGTTGATGCCCGACACGCCCGCGATGGTCGGTGTCGAAAGGGCCTCCGGCATGGACTATTCGGTGGAAGGCGTAACGGTGTTTCGCGCCGGAGCGCGTTCGTCCCGGTGCTCCGGGGATTCGTCGGGGGCGAGAGCGAAAGGACGTGCCGGGATGGTGCCGGGGAGGGTGTCGGGGTGAGTGGCATGACCGGTCTGGTGACGACGAGTCCGCCCCGGCCCGGTGTTTCCCGGCCGGGCACGGGCGGCGGTGACGACGCCCGGGTGCCGCTGCTGGCCCGGCCGCTGGCGTCCTACTACCTGCTGCTGTTCTCCGCCGGACTGCTGTTGCTGTTCGGCCTGATCATGGTGCTTTCCGCCTCCAGCGTGCGTGCCTTCGAGGAACTGGGCTCCCCATACGCGGTGTTTGCCCGCCAGGCGACCTGGGTGGGTATCGGCCTGCCCCTGCTGGTGCTCGGCAGCCGGTTGCCGGTCCGGGTGTTCCGGCTGCTGGCCTATCCCACGATGGTCGTTTCCCTGTTGTTGTTGTTGGTCGTGCTGACACCACTCGGTAAGTCGCTCAACGGTGCCCAGCGGTGGATCGAGTTCGGGCCGTACACGCTACAGCCCAGTGAGATCGCGAAACTCGCTCTCGTCCTGTGGGGCGCCGATCTGCTGGTACGCAAACGCAGGCTGCTGGGGGACTGGAAGCACCTGCTGGTGCCGCTCGTTCCCGGCGCGCTGCTGATCTCCGTTCTGATCATGCTTGAGCCGGACATGGGCACGACGATCGTGGTGCTGACCGTCCTGCTCACCCTGCTGTGGGTGGTCGGGACGCCGCTGCGGGTGTTCGCCGCGCTCAGCGGGGCGATCCTGCTGGTCGGAACCATCCTGGCCGTCCGGGAGCCGTACCGGCTGGAACGGCTGATGTCCTATCGCGATCCCTTCGCGGACGCCCACGACACCGGCTTCCAGGCGGTGCAGGGCCTGTACGCGCTGGCCTCCGGAGGCTGGTGGGGAGAGGGCCTCGGCGCCTCCCGGGAGAAGTGGCCGGGGCTGCTGCCCAATGCCCACACCGACTTCATCCTCGCCATCATCGGGGAGGAACTGGGCCTGCTCGGCACGCTGGTCGTCATCATGCTCTTCGCCGTGCTCGGGTTCGCCGGCATCCGGGTCGCCCACCGCAGCACCGACCCGTTCACCCAGCTTGCCGCCGCGGCGGCCACCGGCTGGATCATCGGCCAGGCGGTGGTCAACATGGGGGCCGTGGTGGGGCTGTTGCCGATCACCGGCATTCCGCTGCCGCTGGTGTCCTTCGGGGGCTCCGCGCTGGTCCCGACGATGCTCACGGTGGGCATGCTGCTGTCGTTCGCCCGCAACGAGCCGGCGGCCGCCGCGNGAGCCGGCGGCCGCCGCGTTGATCAGCTCCCGGGCGGCGGCCCGGCGCGACGCGCGGGACCGTGCCGGCACCGACCACTGGCGGCGGCGTCTCCACGCCCAGCAGCCGCCCCATGGCGGTTACCGCGCGGACGTCCGCCGTGAGGACGATCCGCGGGTCTCCGCCCGCTGGTGACCCGCCCGCTGGTGCTCCGTCGGCTTGCCTGCGCCCGCCGCCTGGCCGACGCCGCCACCGCCGCCCTCGGCCGCTGACCCACGGCCGCGGGGCCGCCCTGCCCGTCTACGGGCCACGGGCGCGATCATGCTCATGCGCGCACCCACCGGTTGTGCCATGCGCCCGTGTGCCCGGGACGGCCGGTTGGGGCGGGTCCTCGGTACTCTCCTCAGTACCCCACTGTGGGGTCGACGAGGCCGATCAGGGGCTGGCCGGAGCGGTAGCGCAGCAGGTTCTCGTGGAACCGTCGGGCGATGGCCCGTTCCAGGTCGGGGGCCCAGCCTGAGATGTGTGGGCTGATCCGTACCTGGGGGTGGGCGAACAGCCAGTGGTCGGCCGGCAGGGGCTCCGGGCCGGTCACGTCGAGGCTGGCCAGGCGGACCCGGCCGTCGTCGAGGGCGGTCCGCAGCGCCTCCTGGTCGATGAGGGTGCCCCGGGCGATGTTCAGTAGGTGCACGCCGGGCTTCACCTGGCGCAACGTCGTCTCGTTGATGAGATGGTGGGTTTCGGGGGTGGCCGCGGCGCTGAGCAGCACGGCGTCGCTCACCGCCAGCAGGCCGGCGAGGTCGGGCAGCAGCCGGACGCCGTCCACAGGGCTCGGCCGGTCCCGCCGTCGCAGCGCCACCACGTCGACCTCGAGCGCGAGCGCGCGGCGGGCCACCGCATGCCCGATCTCCCCGAAGCCGACGATCCCCAGCGTCGAACCGGCGAGCAGGGCGCCCGGCGTCGGCCGGGGGAAGGTGACCGGCGCGGTGACCCAGGAGCTCTGCCTGGCCCCGGTGAGCAGCGCGGTCACCACCCACTCGCTGATCTGCGTGGCGTGCAGGCCGCGGGAGCAGGTCACCACAGGTGCCGACAGCAGCCAGGACGGGTAGCTGTCGATCCCGGCGGAGACGGTGTGCACCCACTCGACCTCGCCGAACCAGGCCGGCGGCCGCTCGGCGCGCAGGCCCGGCCCGATCAGCAGGACCCGCGGCCGGCGGTCCGGATCCCCGTCGCGGGAACATCGACGATCTCGATGCCGGGCTCACCGCCGAGCGCGTCGTCGAGCGCCCGCCGGACGGGGATCCCCCACGGCAGGGGCAACTGGACGCCGAGGACCAGGCCCCGCGGCGCGGCGGCCTGCGCCGGTATCCCGGGCGCCTCGGCCGTCCCCGCCACCGTGGCCGCCCCCGCCGCCGTGGCTGTCTCCGCCGCCTCGGCCTGGTGCGGGGTCGGTGCGCTCACGCTCGTCATGGGTTCCCTTCCCGTCCGGGCGGTCGGCGCGCGGCTGCGGGCACGCCGGACATTTAGTTGCAGTGCACCATCGTTGCGGACGCGGCGTCCATGCCCGACCAGGCAGGTAGACAAAGTTGAAATACGGCGTTGACATGCCCTTTCCGCCAGTTCCCAGCGGGGTCCCCAGCGGCGCCACCGGGACGGGCGGGGCCGGTGACGGCACCCGGGGAGCGGCCCGCGGCCAGGATGTGCCATCGTCGTGGGCGATGCTGAGGAGTGTGGTACTCGCCGGCGGTGGCACGGCGGGTCATGTCGAACCGGCGCTGGCCGTCGCGGACGCCCTGCGCGCCGCCGACCCCCGGCTGCGTCTGACCCTGCTGGGGACGGCGTCCGGGCTGGAGGCCCGGCTGGTGCCGGCCCGCGGCTACGAGCTCGCGACGGTGTCGAAGGTGCCGCTGCCGCGCAGGCCCACGCCGTCCCTGCTCACCGTGCCCGGACGGCTGGCCGGGGCGGTCAGCCAGGCGTCGGCGGCGCTCGCCCAGGTGCGCGCGGACGTGGTCGTGGGCTTCGGCGGGTATGTCTCCGTCCCCGCCTACCTGGCCGCGCGCCGGGCGGGCATCCCGATCGTCGTGCACGAGGCGAACCCGCTGCCGGGCGTGGCCAACCGGATCGGTGCCAGGTTCACCTCCTATGTCGCGGTGTCCTACCCGAACACGCCGCTGCGTGGCGGGCGGCTGACCGGCATCCCGCTGCGCCCGGAGATCCTGAGCCTGGACCGTTCCCCGGCGGCGGCCCGGGCCGCGCGGGCCGGTTACGGCCTCGACCCCGACCTGCCGACGCTGCTGGTCTTCGGCGGTTCCCAGGGGGCCCGCCGGCTCAACGACGTGACCGTCTCGGTGGCCGGGGAGATCACGTCGAGCGGGGTGCAGGTCCTGCACGCGGCCGGGCCGAAGAACGCCGACACGGTGCTCGCGGAGCTGCCGGCACGGCTGCCCGCGCCCTACGTCGTCCGGCCGTACCTGGACCACATGGCGTCGGCCTACGCGGCCGCGGACATGGCGTTGTGCCGCTCCGGCGCGATGACCTGCGCGGAGCTGGCCGCGGTGGGCCTGCCCGCCGGTTACGTCCCGCTCCCACACGGCAACGGCGAGCAGCGGCGTAACGCCCTGCCGACGGTGGAGGCCGGCGGCGGCCTCATCGTGGACGACGCCGACCTGTCCGCGCAGTGGATCCGTACGGAACTGCTGCCCGTGCTGACCTCCGCCGAGCGGCTGGCGAAGATGTCGGCCGCCTGCGCCGGGTCCGGGCATCCCGACGCCGCGAACGCGATCGTCGCGATGATCCGGGAGGCTGCGGCGTCCCGCCGGCGGCAGCCGCCGCGCCACGCGGCCCGTTGAAGACCCGCCGCGCCACGCGCGGCCTGCCTGAAGACGCCGCCGCGCCACGCGCGGCCTCCCAAAGACCTGGTCTCGGACGGCGGATGGGGCAAGATGTCACTGTGACAGCTCCGGCCCTACCGGACGAGTTCGACCGCGTCCATATCGTCGGGATCGGCGGCGCCGGCATGAGCGGGCTGGCGCGGCTGCTGATGCGGCGCGGCGCGTCGGTGTCCGGCAGCGACGCCAGGGACACCCGCCGGCTGGCCGCGTTGCGGGCGCTCGGCGCTGTGGTGACGGTCGGTCACGATCCAGCCCATCTCGGCGATGCCCGTACCCTGATCGTCTCCCAGGCGATCCCGGACGGGAACCCCGAGGTCGAGGCGGCCCGCAGGCGCGGCCTGCGCGTCGTCTCCCGGTCCGCCGCGCTCGCGGCGCTGATGCGCGGGACGCGTGGGCTGGCCGTCGCCGGCACCCACGGGAAGACGACGACCAGCCTGATGGTCACTGTCGCGTTGCAGGCCTGCGGCGCCGACCCGTCGTTCGTCATCGGCAGCGACATCAACGAGGCCGGCTCCAACGCGCACGCCGGCACCGGCGAGATCTTCGTCGCCGAGGCGGACGAGAGCGACGGCGGTTTCCTGCTCCTGGCGCCCTCCGGCGCGATCGTCACCAACGTCGAAGCCGACCATCTCGACTACTACCAGCGGCCCGAGGACGTCGAGGCCGCCTTCGCCCGGTTCCTCGACGGGGTCGACCCGAACGGTTTCGTGGTGGCCTGCGCGGACGATCCGGGCGCCGCCCGACTGGTCGCGGCCCTGCGGGAGCGGGAGCGCGACGGCGGAAAGGTCCCGCGGGTCACCACCTACGGCGAATCGGTGGACGCCCACGTCCGGGTGGAGCTGCCGATGGTCTCCGCTGCCGGCTCGACCTGTGAGGTGGTCGTCCGCGGGCGGCGCCTGGGCGAGCTGAGCCTGCGGGTGCCCGGCCGGCACAACCTGCACAACGCCGCCGGGGCGCTCGCCGCCGGGCTGGAGCTCGGCCTGCCCGCCGCCGGCCTGCTGGAGGGGCTGGCCGGGTTCGCCGGGGCCCGTCGCCGTTTCGAGACCAAGGGCACCGCGGGCGGCATCCGAGTGATCGACGACTATGCCAACCATCCGACCAAGGTCGTCTCCGTGTTGCGGGCCGCGCGCGACATCGTCGACGGCGGCAGCGTGGTGGTGGCCTTTCAGCCGCATCTCTACAGTCGGACGGCGGCCTTCGCCGCCGAGTTCGGCGCCGCTCTCGGCCTCGCCGACGCGGTCGTGGTCATGGACGTCTTCGGCGCGGGGGAGCAGCAGATCCCCGGGGTCAGCGGCGCGAGCGTCGCCGCGCAGGTGCCACTGCCGGCCGGCCGGGTCGTCTACGAGCCGTCCTGGTCGGCCGCGGCGGACCAGGTTGCGGCGTTCACCCGTCCGGGCGATCTGGTGCTGACGGTCGGTGCCGGCGATGTGACGCTTCTCGGCGGCGAGCTGCTGCGCGTCCTCGCCGAACGGGCCTCCCACGCCCGCTGACCTCGCTCGCTGGCCACGCTCGCTGATTTCGTTCGCTGCCACCTGATCGTTCGGCCTGGTCGCTCGACTGCCTGGCCTGGTCAGCGGAGCCGGCCGCGTGGCGGTCCGGTCGCGGCGTGGTGTTCACTGCCTGTCGTGACCGGTGAGAGCTTGCAGCACGTCCACTTCCTGGGGATCGCGGGATCGGGCCTGTCCGCGCTCGCCCACGTCCATCTCGCCCGCGGCGGGACGGTCAGCGGCAGCGACGCGCAGGACGCCCCTCGCCTGGACGCGCTGCGTGCCGCCGGCGCCCGGATACGAGTGGGTGCTGTCACCGACCCGGCCGCGCTGGACGCGGAGCTCCACGGGGTGGACGTCGTCGTCGCGTCCAGCGCGTTTCCCGACGATCATCCTGAGCTGCTGGCCGCTCGCCACCGGGGCCTGCCGGTCCGCCGGCGCAGCCAGTGGCTACCCGAGCTGACCGCCGGCTACGATCTTGTCGCGGTGGCGGGCTCGCACGGCAAGAGCACCACGTCGGCGATGCTCACCCTGGTGCTGCGCGCCGCCGGAGTGGACCCGACCGCGGTGATCGGCGCCGAGGTGGCGCAGCTCGGCGGCAACGCGCTGGTCGGCGCCGGGCGGGTGTTCGTCCTGGAGGCCGACGAGTACGGAGGCGCGTTCGCCGGTCTCGACCCGGCGCTCACCGTCATCACCAACGTCGAGTGGGAGCATCCCGACCTCTTCCCCGACGAGGCGTCCGTGCGGCGCGCCTTCACCGCGTTCGCCGCCCGGGTCCGCCCCGGCGGGACGCTCGTGGTGTGCGGGGACGATCCCGGCGTACAGGCGGTGCTTGCGGCGCTGCCGGCAGCCCCCGCCCCCGGCTCCGGCTCCAAGTCCGGCTCTGATGCCGGGCCGGGGGACACGGCCGGTGGCGGGCGGGCAAGGGTCATCGACTACGGGCTGCAACCGGGCCGGTCGTGGCAGGCGGTGAACCTGCGTACCACCCCCGACGGGGGCCAGCGGGCGACCGTGCGCCACGACGGTGACGACGTCGGGACGCTCACGCTCGCGCTGCCCGGCGCCCACACCGTCCGCAACGCGCTGGCGGTGCTTGCGGTCGCCACCGAGCTGGGTGTCGAGGTGGAGAGCGCGCTGGCGACGCTGGCGGCCTTCACCGGCGCGGACCGCCGGTTCACGCTGGTTGGCACGGCTGCGGCGACGGACCGCCGGGGCCCGCTGGAGGTGATCGACGACTACGCCCATCATCCGACCGAGATCCGCGCCACGCTGGCCGCCGCCCGCCAGCGGGCCGGTGCGCGCGAGGTGTGGGTGGCTGTGCAGCCGCACACCTTCAGCCGGCTGGCGGCCCTGCTGGACGACTTCGCCGACGCGTTCGCCGACGCCGACCGGGTGTACGTCACCGACATCTACGCCGCCCGCGAGCACGACACGCTCGGCCTGCACGCCGGCGACCTGGTCAAAAAGATCTCCATACCCCAGGCCGCGTACTACGTGCCCTGGGACGAGCTGACCGACCGGCTCGCCACCGACCTCTCGACGAGCCGACTGAACACCCCGGACGGCGTCCTGCTGCTGACTCTCGGCGCCGGAACGATCACCGAAACCGGCCCGCACCTCCTCACGGCACTTCAAGCGGTAGTCCTATAACTGTATGTAGCCTCCTGGCCGCTGGTCTCCCGGCTGCCGGATTCAGATCGTCACGTCCTCCTCGGCGGAGGGCTGCGGCGGCGCGGGCTGGGGGCGCAGGGTCAGGAAGTCCGAGACGCCGATGGCGCCGAGCACGGGCCGCAGCGGGGCGGGTACCTGGCTGCGGCTGTCGTCGTGGACGATGTGCGGCGAGCCGAGTTCCTCCCGGTGGTTACGGTGCTCCAGCACGCAGCCTCCGGCGGCCAGCACGTTGCGCACCCAGTCCGAGTCGCTGCCGTAGGTCAGCGCGACGACGTAACCGCCGTCGGAGCCGAACACGTTGACCGGAGTCCGGTACTCGCGGCCCGACTGGCGTCCCCTGTGCACGATGACGCCGAAACCGGGCAGCCGGGTCGCGGCGGGGCCGGTGACACGGTTGGTGGCCCGGCGGTTGGCCGAGGCAATCCATCTGGGCAGGGGCATGTACGACCTCCTTGAGGAGTGGCTGTCGCGCCACGCACGTCGACTGTCGTACCCAGCCGAGCGGGGACCCGACCCCGATTCGGGAGGCCAGCCGTCACGAAGGCCGGTCGCCACACCGTCCGAGGGTCGTCCGGGCGGCCGGCCGGCGGAGGCCGGATCAGGTCATTGCTGGATGATCGTCGGATGGTCAGAAGTACGACGGACAGAGCGGTACGCCGGGGACAGGCTCGTCCTGCTCGCCCTGGGACACCGCGGTCGCCGGCAGATACCCCCAGGCGGCGGTGTATCCATGGGTGTTGGCACGCCCGTTGTCACCCTGGGTGTACAGCCACCAGGTGTTGGTGTTGCCCTGGATGACCGGGTTCGGGCGGCCCTGGTACTGGCACAGCGCCCACACGCTCGCGGCCGCGGCCATGTACCCGCTGTCATCGAGAGTCTCCGACGCCTGGTCGGAACGGACGTTGGCGTAGACGGCCGAAGCCACGTAGGTGCTGCAGTAGTAGCGGGTCGAGAAGGCCCGTCCGGCGTAGTCGGTGATCGCCTCGCCGCGCGCCGAGCAGCCGCGGACGGGAGCCGGCTGCGGCGAGGGCCGGGCAGAGGAGGGAACCTGGGACGGGGCGGGCAGGGGAGCCGGGCCACTGCCTGTCCGGGGCGGTGGGTTTGCCGGCTCCCTGGGAGCCGGTGCTGTCGGCGCGGCGGGCGATGTCGGCTGCCGCGCCGAATCCGGGTTCGCCGATACCGCATCCACGGGCCCGGCCACGGGTCCGTGGATATCGCTCAGTACTGCCCCGCCATCGTCGGAGACCAGGAGATTCCCCGGCTTGATGTCACGATGGGTGATGTCGGCGCGGTGCGCCGCGGCCAGTGCCCGGGCGACGGACACACCTACCCCGACGGTTTCCGGCGCTGACAGCCGGTTCGGCTGGTTCGGCTGGTTCGGCTGGTTGTTGTCGCGCATCCGGTCGACCAGCGATCCCCGTGGGAAGTACTGCATCGCGATGAACGGCTGGTCGTCGGTGGTGGCGCCCGCGTCGTACACGGTGATGATCTCGGGGAGGTGGGACAGGCGGCCGGACGCCTGGCACTCGCGGGTGAACCGGCGCAGCGCGGCCGCGTCCCCGACGTCGGCGCTCAGGACCTTCACGGCTACCGTTCGCGCGAAACGTTCCTGGTAGGCGGTGTAGACGGTGCTGAACCCGCCGATCGCGACTCGGCGGAAATCCCGGTACCCCTCGATGGCCGGGCCCGGCGGCACCCGCGCCGCATCCTGGCTCTCCCGAGTCCTCCCCACATCGCCCCCGGTATGTTTCGCACGAATCCGTCCGCCGCGGCGTATGCCTCCCGTTGGATATGGTAAGCCGTGACGCGCTTCGGCGACGTACGCGAGGGGAGCGCCGCGGGGACGTGACACACATGAGTTGTTTTTCCAGTGGCTCCGCGGCCGCCGGCCACGTGAAAAGATCTGTGATCGCACGGCCTTTGGTCGTTACAGACTGTCCTTATTGCTTCTTGGTAGAGTGCTGTCTAGCCTTTCAGGTGTCTCTTCGGACGGTGGCTTCACCGTCGCCGGCCATGTCTGCTGAGAGGCACCGAAGACGCCACCCAGCCAGGTCATGGTGGGCGTGCATAGCCGGAGTAAGGGTGGTGACATGATGGCGAGTGTCTTCGGGTGTGATCCCGATGTCGCCCGCCAGGTCTCCAGCGACCTGGCCGATATTCGTAGCACTCTTGCCTCTCTTGGTGCCGCCTTCGACGGTCTACACGGTGTGACCGGCTCGCGGGAGGTGGAGACTGCGCTGGACCATTTCGTGAGTCATTCATCCGACAGTCGTGAGTTGATGGACGAGTTGTTGGAGCGGGCATCCGGCCTGCTGCGCGGGCTGGCCGAGGGAGTGTCCGAGGTGGATTCCGCTCTGGCCGGTGCGTTGGAGCCGGCTTCACCCGAGGTTCCTGCCGCCGTGGTGTCCGCCTCGCCGGTGGCTGCGGGTGGCATGTGATGGGCGTGACGGCCACCGGTGTCCCGTCGTGGTTCACGCTCCGGGTTCCCCGCTCCTGGTTCGAGTTCGATGTGTGGCGGGCCACCCGGACCGGTGATCTCGCACGGCTCGTCGACGCCCGTATCGCGCACGTTCCGCAGTTGCGGCAGCAGCGGTCGGCGCTGCTCAGGCTGCTGCGGGAGGTCGCCGAGCGGGCCGAGCGGCAGGGAGCTGTCTACTGCGCGGCGGCGGCCGAGCTGGTGGAAGGTTCCGGCGGCCTGGTGGCGAGCGTGATGGTGTTCCATACCGATGGCGCGCCGAATGCCGTGGACAACACGGTGGACGCGATCGCGGGGCATGTTACCGCCGTGGCACCGACGGACCGGGGATTCCCATGGCGCACTGTGGCGATTGTCGAGATACCGGCCGGCCGGGCCGTGCGTGTTCGCGGGGTCGAGCGGGCCGAGCCGGACGGGGTGCCGATCGACAGCGTTGTCATGCAGACGCTCGTCCCGGTGCCCGGCGACCGCGGGGTGCTCAACGTCGTTCTGAGCAGTCCACATGTCGACATCGCCGACGACCTGTTCGACCTGTTCGACGCCATCAGCGACACGCTGGCCTGGTCGCGGGATCGTCCGGACCAGTTGTTCGCCACGAGTTCTTCCCAGTAGTTCACGTTCATCCCAGCAGTTCCGGAGCGGTTCCGTCGGTCGCCCGGATCCGTCTGAAGAAAGGGAGTACGCCATGGCCAACGTCCACGTCGACTACGGAGCGCTGCAGAACGCCGCGTCCAGGCTCACAGGTGGCCAGCACGAGATGGAGTCCCAGCTGGCCCAGCTCAAAAGCCTGATTGACAGCCTGGTAAGCAGTGGTTTCATCACCGACCAGGCGTCCGGGAAGTTCCAGCAGTCCTACGACCAGTGGAACACCGGTACAAGAAACGCCATTGCCGGGCTGGAGGGCATGAGTGCTTTCCTCAACAAGGCGGTCACAGAGCATCAGCAGCTCGATTCCGTGCTCAGCCAGTCCACGGGCGGCTGACCCACGGCTGTGGCTCGTCCCGGATGACCCGCCCCGGATGACCGGCCGTCGGGCGGCCTGCCCCGCGGCCACCCGGCCACCCGGACGGCCGGCTCCGGAGATCACCGGCAGGCCCGTGTTCGGCAAGCCGCCGCGCAGGGCGCGGGCGTGAGATCCGCGCGGCCCGCATACAGCCATGATCACTACTGTCGGTAGGTGAGTGAAGGAGAACAGCGGTGAGTGACTGGGGCGTCCTGGAGCTGGACGGTGATCCGACCCCGGGCGACCCAGAAGCGGTGCGGGCCCTGGCCACCCGGCTACGGGAGCAGGCCGAGCGAGCCGAGAGCTCCACCACCCGCCTGCGTGCGATCGCGGCCAACGGCGGTGATCTGCGGATGGCCGGTGACTACGCCCCCCGGTTCACCGAGGCGCTCGCTGAACTGCCCGACGAGCTGGCCAAGCTCGCCCGTGCCTACCGCGGCTGCGGCGACGCGCTGTCCACCTATGCGACGACTCTGACCGAGGCGAAGACACGCGCGGGTGGCGCGCTGCGGCAGGGCCTGGACGCTCACGGCCGCTACCAGGCGGCGTTGCGTCAGGTCCGGACGCTGCTGCCGCCCGACCGGGAGGTGGCGTTGTGGCCGCGGGCCGAGCTCAGCGACGGCTCGATCAGTTCCGCGACGGTGGGCTGGGAGTCTCCCGATCTTGCCGTGCAGGTGCGGGCGGCCGCGCAGCAGGGGCAGGTGGCCAGCGCCGACCGGCTGCGGGCCCGGCGGCTGGCCGATGACGCCGCCGAGCTGCGCGGGAACGCGGCGCACACCTGTGCCCGCGAGATCGAGGACGCGCTGGCCGGCAGCGGGATCAAGAACAAGCCGTGGTACGAGAAGATGTGGAACGCCGTGTCCGCGCCGTTCCGGTCCTGGGACAGCTTCGTGGAGCTGTGCCGTGACGTCGCCATGGTCGCCGGTGTGGTCGCGTTGTTCGTCTCCGGGCCGATCGGGCTCGCGCTCGTCGGGATCGCCCTGGTGGCCGGCGCCACCGTCTTTGCCGACACGCTGATGAAGTACGCGCGTGGCCAGGCGTCGTTGGGCCAGCTCGGTCTGGACGCCCTTGGTCTCATCCCGGGCGCGCGGGGCGTTACCAGTGCCGCCGGGCTGGCGCGTGCCGCCGCCGGTCTGGCGCGCGGGGTCACGCACGGCCAGGGGGTGAAGCTCGTCGGCGCCGCGCTGCGCGGCGCCGGCACGGCGCTGGCCGCCCGTGGGCGCAACATGATGTCGGTAGCCAGGTGGGGGCTTTCCAACCCGCGGGCGAACGGGGTCGAGGCCGTCAAGCGCCTGGTCCGACTGGACCCGATCGACGTCGCGACCGGTGACATGGTGCTGACCCAGACCGACGCGGAGCTGCCCGGCGTACTACCGTTGCCGCTGTCCCGGACGCACGTCTCCTCCTACCGGTTGGGCAGCTGGTTCGGCCGTTCGTGGGCGTCCACCCTCGACCAGCGGATCGAGGTGGACGACAACGGGGTCTATTTCGCCACCGCGGACGGCATGACCCTGGTGTACGCGGCGGTCGCGGACGCCGACGGGCCGGTGTTGCCGGTGGAGGGGCCGCGCTGGCCCCTGACCCGCGGCGCGGACGGGACATACGTGATCAGCGATCCGTGGCAGGGGCGGACCTGGCATTTCACCCCCCTCACCCCGCTCACCCCGCCGCACGGGGCAGCCGGCGAGCCACGACCGTCCGGTGGGCAGCGGGCGGCCGGCGGACCCGTCCAGTGGCCGCTGAGCGCGTTGAGCGACCGCAACGGCAACCGCATTGATTTCGTTTACGACGGGGATGGCGCTCCCGTCGAGATCGCCCATTCCGGCGGTTACCGGATCCGGGTGGACACCTGGCGACACCGGGTCGTCGCGCTGGCCCTGCTCGGCGGGGACAGCGGCGGCAACGATCCCGGCAGCAACGATGACGACGGGTCCGCGACCGTGCTGGTGCGGTTCGGCTACACCGAGGCCGGTGACCTTGCCGAGGTCGTCAACTCCTCGGGCCAGCCGCTGCGCTACGACTACGACGACGACGGTCGCATACTGCGCTGGACGGACCGCAACGCCACCGAATACCTGTATGCCTACGATGCCTCCGGCCGGTGTGTGGCCACGGTGGGCAGCGGCGGCTGCCTGACCGGCCAGCTACGGTACGACACCGAGCGGCGCACGACCACCGTCGTCGACTCGCTGGGCCACGCGACGATCTACCGTCGCAACGAGGCGTTGCAGGTCGAGTCGGTCACCGACCCGCTCGGCAACATCAGCCGCTACACCTGGGACAGGTACGACCGCAAGCTCACCGAGACCGACCCGTTGGGCCGTACCGTCCGCTACACCTATGACGCCGCCGGCAACCTGACGGAAATCGTCAGGCCGGATCGTGGTCGAACAACCGCGCGGTGGAACGATCTGCGGCTGCCGGTGACCCTCGTGGAACCGGACGGCGCCCGCTGGGAACGCTCCTACGACGACCGCGGCAACCTGACCGCCGTGGTCGACCCGGCCGGTGCCCGGACGGTGCTCGCCTACGACGACCGCGGCCGGCTCACGGCCGTCACCGACGCGCTCGGGCACACCCGGCGGGTCGAGACCGACGCCGCCGGCCTGCCTGTCGCGGTGACCGACCCGCTCGGCGCGGTCACCGTCTACGAGCGGGACGCCTTCGGCCGAGTGGTCGCGGTGACCGGCCCGATCGGTGAGGTGGCCCGGTTCGGCTGGACGGTCGAAGGCAGACTGGCCTGGCACACCCGGCCGGACGGGGCCACCGAACGCTGGACACACGACGGGGAGGGCAATCTCGTCGAGCACGTGGACGTGGCCGGGCTGGTGACCCGCACCGAGGTCACGCACTTCGACCTGCCGGCGGCGCGGACCGGCCCGGACGGGGCGCGGCTGGAGTTCTCCTACGACACCGAGCTGCGGCTGGTCGCGGTCACCAACCCGCAGGGCCTGGTCTGGCGGTACGACTACGATCCGGCGGGAAACCTCGTCGGGGAGACCGACTTCAACGGGCGGGCGCTGGCCTACGGGTATGACGCCGCCGGCCAGCTCGTCGAACGCACCAACGGTGCGGGGCAGACCGTGCGCTTCACCCGCGACCCGCTTGGTAACGTGATCGAGAAGCACAGTGCGAGCGGTGTGACGACGTTCACCTACGACGCGGCGGGACGGGTGACACGGGCGACGAACCCCGACACCGACTGTACGTTCCAGCGGGACGCCCTCGGCCGGGTGCTGGCCGAGACCTGCAACGGCCGTACGCTCATCTCGGCCTATGACGTGCTCGGCCGGCGGGTACGGAGGGTGACCCCGTCCGGGGCGGCCAGCGTCTGGGAGTACGGCCCGAACGACCTGCCGCTGTCCCTGCACACCGCCGGCCGGACCCTGCGCTTCACCCACGACGAAGCCGGTCGGGAGGTACGGCGCAGCCTGGACACCGGTGTCGTGCTGACGCAGGCCTGGGACGTCAACGATCAACTGCTGTCACAGACCGTGACCGCTGGCGGGCCGGGAACAGCCCGCGTGGATGCGCCGGGGACGACGCGGCAGGCACGGGTGCTCCAGCGCCGCGACTACAGCTACAGCCTGGACGGCTACGTCACCGAGATCGACGACATGCTCGCAGGCCTGCGCCGGTTCGACCTCGACCCGGCGCGGCGGGTCACCG
>NZ_JWIO01000005.1:132698-134712 GCF_001017755.1 Protofrankia coriariae | reverse complement strand
CCCGGCGCGGCGGGTCACCGCCGTCCACGGGGCGAACTGGTCCGAGCGCTACGCCTACGACGCCGCGGGCAACATCACCGACGCGTCCTGGCCAGTGCCTGCGCAACGCGACGGGCGCGACAAGGAGCACGAGGCCGCGCAGGGCGGACGTGAGTACGCCGGCACGCTGATCCGCCGCGCGGGCAGCGTCCGTTACGAGCACGACAGCCAGGGACGGGTGACCCTGCGCCAGCACAAGCGACTGTCGGCGAAGCCGCGCACCTGGCGTTATACCTGGGACGCCGACGACTGCCTCACCGCCGTGACCACACCGGACGGCCAGCGCTGGCACTACCTGTACGACCCTTTCGGCCGCCGCATCGCCAAGCAGCGTGTCACCGACAACGGCACCGGCGATGCCGGTGGGGTTGTCGGGCGAGTCGACTTCACCTGGGACGGCGCCGTACTCGCCGAGCAGAGCCACGTCACCGAGGCCGACCTGCCAGCCCGTGTCACCACCTGGGACTGGGAGCCCGGCAGCTTCCGCCCCCTCACCCAGTCCGAACGCCGCCCATCCGACGGCGCGGACCAGGCATGGTTCGACGCCCGGTTCCACGCCATCGTCACCGACCTCGTCGGCACCCCCACCGAGCTGATCGGCCCGGACGGCAACCTGGCCTGGCGCAACCGAACCACCCTCTGGGGCGCCAGCCCACAGCCCGCCGATGGTGTCGTCGACTGCCCGCTACGCTTCCCCGGCCAGTACCACGACCAGGAAAGCGGCGCCCACTACAACTACTTCCGCTACTACGACCCCGAAACCGCCCGCTACGACTCCAACGACCCCCTCGGCCTCACCCCCNNCCCCCGCCCCCAACCCCCACACCTACGTCCCCAACCCCCTGTCCTGGCTCGACCCTCTCGGCCTCGCCCCGTATACCGGTGACAGCCCGCTAGGGAGGAGCGGTGCGCTTAACAAGGCAAAAGGGGATCTGGGAATACCGCGATCACGACACCCAGAAGAAGTTAGCCGTGTCCCGATGAGCGATAGAAACGGGCACCGCGTTCTCGGAGAGAACGGACGCCCTGTCATGACGAGGGAGTACACGTACGTACGTCCCGATGGCAGTAAGGTCATTATTCAGGATCACTCTGCTGGCCACCGGTTTGGCGAAGGCGGAATAGGTGATCGGGGTCCGCATTTTAACGTCAGGCCTCCGGAAAATACCAGGTCCGGACATGTGCCGGGAACAGATGATCACTATCCATTTGTAAGGTAGGCACGATGGCAAGTTGGCCAGATGTTCTCGATGATCCTCGCAGCATTCAGGCGATCTACGACGACAGAACCCCTCCGCTGGAATCGGTCGTGCTACATGAGATCTCTCTACATCGCGACGGTCCACGAGTGGTTCTAAGATTCGATCTTCCGGAGTACCCCACGCATCCACCCAAAAAATGGCTCAACCAGGGGCTCAATGTCGTACAGATCCAATTGATGCTTATTGGTATCCGAGATCTGTCGTTGCGTGGATGGAGTCATGAGTCTTCCGTCAATCTTTCATTGGAGAGGCAAGGCGATGCGGTCAGAGTGGCCGCATCATCGGGGTCGACGACAATAAACATTTCGGCGGAAGCGGCATCAATCGTCTCTGTTTCCGCTTATCTGTCCCCTGGGCTCCGGTGATTGAGGGCTGGGGTCGATAGGGTCATCGTTGCCGATTACCGGGCCAGATGGATCAGGGTGGTGGTGGGGTGGCTGCGGCCGGGTGGGGTGGCGAAGAGCTGATCGGGCTCCAGGTTGAAGCCGTGTTCGTGGGCCGCCGTGTTCGGTTGTGGGCGATGTGCGGTCTACGGCTGGTTCGCTTTGGTGGACCTTGGCCATCTTGCTTGTGCGGTGCGTGATCGAGGGTAACTTCATCACCATGAACTACAATGGACTGTAGTTCGGGCGAGAGGAGTAGGCGTGGTGGGGGGTGGGTTCGTCGGGCGGTCCGCGGAGCTTGCTCGGCTTGAGGCGCTGCTCGGGCGGGTG
>NZ_JWIO01000005.1:105399-132675 GCF_001017755.1 Protofrankia coriariae | reverse complement strand
CGGGACCTGCCGGGGGTGGCGGTGCTGCTGCGGGGCCGGCGCCGGGTCGGCAAGTCGCGGCTGGTGGAGGTGTTCTGTGAGCGGGCACGCGTCCCGTTCGTGTTCTTCCAGGCGAGTCAGGGCGCCGATCCCGCCGCCGAGCGGGCGGCGTTCGCCGCGGCAGTGCTCGAGTCCGACCTTCCCGGTCGGGATCTCTTCGAGTCCGGCACGGTTCTGCCGACCTGGGCGGCGTCGTTCCGTCAGCTGGCCGCGGCGTTGCCCGCCGACACGCCGAGCATCGTGGTCATCGACGAGATGCCGTGGCTGATCGAAACCGACCCGGCGCTGGAAGGGGCGCTGCAGACGGCCTGGGACACGCAGCTCTCGCGCAAGCCGGTCCTCCTGATCCTGATCGGTTCGGACCTGGCGATGATGGAGCGTCTCGACGACTACCGGCGGCCCTTCCACCAGCGGGGCACGGTGATGGTGCTGCCACCGCTGAATCCGGCCGAAGTCGGCGCCATGGTCGGCCTGCCGGCTGCCGGAGCCATCGACGCGTACCTGGTTACCGGCGGCCTGCCGCTGATATGCCAGGAATGGGGGTCAGGCCAGTCGGTCGAGAGCTTCCTCGCTGTCTCGCTCGCCGACCCGACGTCCGCACTGCTGGTCTCGGGAGAACGGTCACTCGCCGCCGAGTTCCCAGGGCATATCCAGGCCCGCACGGTGCTGGCCGCTATCGGTAACGGCGAACGTACGTGGAGCGGCGTTCGCGCGGCGGCGTCCGCCGGAGCCGAGCCGATGGCGGCGAGTTCGCTGACGAACGCACTGCGCCTGCTCGAAGCCAAACGTGTGGTTGCTGTCGACACCCCGCTTTCGACCAGGCCGGCCGAGAAGGAGCGCCGTTATCGGGTGGCCGACCCATATCTCCGCTTCTATCTCGCCTATCTCGCAGCCGGCCTGCCGCTCGTGGAACGGGGGCGAGGGGATCTGCTGCTGCGGCGGGTTAAACGATCTTGGTATGCCTGGCGTGGCCGGGCGGTGGAACCGCTGATTCGGGAGACTCTGCTGCGTATGGCGCCGGAACTCGGTTGGCCCGAGGCGGAGGCCGTCGGTGGCTGGTGGAACCGGCAGAACAACCCCGAGATCGACGTGGTCGGCGCTGACCGGGAGGGGGCTGCGAACCGCATAATCTTTGCCGGCAGTATCAAATGGCAGTCGACGCAGCCATTCGACCAGCACGACTATGCCGCGCTGGTGCGTGATGTCACCGCGGTGCCGGGCTTTGACACGTCGACCGAACTTCTCGCCATCAGCCGGACGAGTGCTGCCGCCGGTGTTCCCGCCCGTTCCATCGGCCCAGAAGATCTTCTGGCAGCGTGGAGATCTCTCCCGCGGAACGGGCACCCCGCGTAGGTAGCCGCGTCCTCCGAGGACTGGAGCAGCCGTGGTCTCCGTCGAACCGGGGCCATTCATTCTCAGTGACGGACGGCTACCGGGCGAGGTGGATCAGGGTGGTGGTGCGGGCGGTGGCGAGGTGGCCGCGGCCGGGTGGGGTGGCGAAGAACTGGTCGGGTTCCAGTTTGAAGCCGTGTTCGCGCGCCACCACTGGTGAGGTGGGTGTGAGCAGCAGCCGGGCACCGCTGGTCATGACCTCGCTGGATCCCGTCCCAGCAGGTGGCGGCCTGGCGCGAGCCACACGATCAGGCCCGCGTCGTGACCGTCCCACACCCGTAGAGCACCGGCGACACCACGTTGGACGGCGCGCGGCCAGGGGCCCGGAGCGCCGATACCGATCGTCGCGCCGTGCACCAGGGGGCTTTCGGCAACGCTCCCGGCGCGGTCGAGCGGCTGGTCGCCGACGAAGCAGCGGCGGCCGTCGACCAGCGGCAGCGCGTCGAGCACGGAGCCGACCTCGGTCTCGGGAGCGGCCGATATCTCGACGTCGCGCCGGGTACCCGCGTCGGGGTCGTGCACACTCAGTCTGAGGATCATCTCCTGCTTCGCTCCCGTGCGCGTTCCACACCACCATCAGGCGACATCACTGCCGATGCCCCCATCACGCCTTTCGCGAAATCGGCCGGAATTGTTGGCAAATGTACTCGGCTGGCCTTTACGAACGCCAGCAGCCGGGAAGCCGGCCGCTGGCGCGGCCCAGTATGCCGGCCGACCGCCCGGCTTGGCCGTCGTGTCCAGCGTGGCACCTGAAAAGACGACACGATCGGCAAATCGGTGAACTGGGCCGGAGCGGCGCGGTGCGCCTCTGATGCGGGGCCCAACCGCCGAGTCCCGAGGCCGGTCGTATCCCGGTTGGCCGGGACGGCGACGTGGTGCAACCCCGCTGGCGCGTGTCAGCGTCGCGTTTCACGACCGGACAGGGTTCCCCTGTGGGCCACCGTCGGGTTTACGGTGGCGTAAACTTGATGATGTGACGACCATGATGCGGGTGAGTCCCGAGACCAGGGAGCGGGTGCTTCGGGTCGCAGCCGAGGACTTCGGCGGCGCCAGCGCCGACGAGACCGTGCGTCGGCTGCTGGACGAACACTGGCAGCGCAAGGCCGTCGCCGCGATGGACCGTTTCCGCGCGCAGGATCCGGGGGGCTGGGCCGAGTATCTGGCCGAGGGACGGGCGTGGAGCGCGGTGGACGCCCCGGTCGCCGACGCGGCGTGGGATGCCGACGAGGTGTGGGACGAGAGCGTGTGAGGGTGGGCGTCGCGCCCTGGGAGGTGTGGTGGCTCGACTTCGACCCCACCGAGGGGCGTGAGCAGGCCGGCCGGCGTCCGGCCCTGGTGGTGTCCTCGCGTTTTCACCTGGCGCTGACCGGTGGCGCGCTCGTCAGCGTCCTGCCGTTGACCACGCGGGAGCGGCCCGGCTGGATTCACCGGGTCCGGATCGACATCCCCGGCAAGCGTGCCGGCTGGGTGATAACCGAGCAGGTCCGGACGGTCTCGGCCGGCCGGCTGACCGGCCGCGGCCCGCTCCACCGGCTGGACGCCGAACAGATCGCCGAGGTGCGCACCGTCCTGGCCCAGATGATCGACCTCTGATGGGACGTACCGGGTCGCCGTAGGGCCGGCTCGGTGCCGGTAGCCGCCGGTGGGTGAGCGCTCGCAACCTCTGGACGTAAGTCGAGTCCCAGGGGCAGACCGTGCCCCTGTCGGTGATTATCGTCGGCATGGTTGGGGCGGCCGGCGAAGAGATGGCGCGGGGGCTGTCAGGCAACCGATAGTGACGTGGCTCAATTGGTCGTGGGAATGTGCTCTGCGAAGCATGGTGGCCCGCCGGCGGTATGGCGACCGACCAGCCCGTCACCGGTCGGCGACATCGACGCCGGGCATACAGCGACGGGGGAGCGATGAGCATTGTCTCCAGACCGGAGATCCCACCTTCTGAGCCGGATGTTGCCTCATTTCCGTCCCGTGACCTGGCGGCACTGCGTTTCCGTGAGCGGTTGAGAGGTTATTTCTCGACCAGGGTGACCGACGACTTCCGGGCCGGATTCGCCCGGGGTCGCTCCGCGCGGACGTCGGTCCGCATCGATCTCACGGTCGACTTCGACGACGCCGACGCGCTGCTGCGTGACCAGAGCACGCCGGGCCGCCCGTCGGGAAGCGTGCGGGTGCCGATCCTGTCGAGCACGGCGCTGACGATCGAGGACGGCGAGTGCGTCCTCCGCGAACCCGACCCCGATCGGGTCGAGACCTGGCACGCGCGGTACCGTCTGCTGCTCGTCGCCGACGACGGTGGACGCTACATCCTCGAGGGCTTCAAGGTACTGCACGATCATCCGGGGCTCGACGCGTGGTCCGACACGACCACCCTCAACCTGACGCTGCGCACGGACGACGGGCGGACACTCGGGGCGGGCCGCGCCAGGTCCGCGTGGCGCGGCCCGCTGCGGGCGCTTCGCCTGGCCCGGCGGGTCCGGGCGCCGTGGGCGATCGAGGTGCGCGGTGTCACCGACGCCGGCCGCCGCCGGGAGTACGAGCTGGCCGCCCTGAAGCTGCTCGCCAGGCACCTGCGGCGGATCTACGGCGGCCCGCTGGACGAGGCCCGGCGCTTCCCCGCCGCCACGGCCCACCGGCCGGCCGGCCCCAGGCGGCGGGCGCTGCGCCTGCCGGAGCCCGAGGTTCGCTGGTGCGGCGAGGGCGGTCGCTGGCACGAGGGCGCCGAGGTGGGCGCCGACGGCTGGCTGCGCCTGATCCGCTACCGGGGCGGGGAGAAGGGGCCGGTGCTGCTCGCCGCCGGGTTCGCCATGTCCACCGGAGCCTTCGTCACCGACGCGATCCGCACGAACCTGACCGAGTTCCTGGTCGAGCACGGCTACGACGTCTGGCTGTTCGACTACCGTGCGTCCATCGACCTGCCGTCATCGACCACCCAGTTCACCATCGACGCCATCGCCACCGAGGACTGGCCGACCGCGGTCGCGGAGGTTCGGCGGGTGACCGGGGCAGCCGACGTCCAGGCGTACGGGCACTGTGTGGGCTCCGGGTCGCTGCTGATGGCGCTGGCGGCGGGCCTGCTGCCCGACGTCCGCTCGGTGGTCTGCGCCCAGTTTCCGCTGCATCTGGTCACGTCACGACTGAACAGGCTCAAGATCGCCCTGCGTGTCAGTGAGCTGCTCACCGCCGCCGGTCTCAGGCTGGTTCGGCCGGCCCGCCGGTTCACCCTGCCGAACGCCGCCGTCGACCTGGCGTTACGCGCGCTGCCGATGGCCCCGTCGGAGCGGTGCGGCCAGGCGCTGTGCCGCTGGATCAACGCCATCTTCGGCTGCACCCACCGGCACGCCCAGCTCAACCAGGCCACCCACGAGGCGCTGCACGGCATGTTCGGCGTCGGCAACATCGCCTCGCTGCGGCACCTGGCGTCGATGATGCGGGCGGGCCGGGCCGTCGACGCCGCGGGCGGCGACGTCTACACCCGTGATCCGCGGTTCCTGCGGCTGCCCATCCACCTCCTGCAGGGGACGGAGAACTACATCTTCCTGCCGGAGGGGAGCGCGCGGACCCTGCGCTGGCTGCGTGACGCCAACGGCCCGGAGCTATACAGCCGCAGCATCCTGCCCGGTTACGCGCACCTGGACGCGGTCATCGGCCAGAACGCCGACCGGGACGTCTACCCGCTCATCCTCCAGCACCTGGAAGCATCCGCCGGGGTTCTGACGGCCTCCGCCGAGGTCGAGCTGTCACGGTGACCCGGCCCGTCGCGGCGGTGACCGGGTCAGGCTCCTGGCGGTATCTGCCGGTCCGCGCGGGTGCGTATCGCTTTCAGGTCGAGGTCGGCGGCGGTCCGCAGCGCGGCCGCGCGCAGGCCCTCGGCGCGTTCCCGGTCGCCGTCGCAGCCCCGGGCGGTCAGCACGAGCGCGTACTCCGTCTGGGTGAGCGCGACGAACGGCACGGAGCCCATCGTCTGGTGCCGCTCCAGAGCCGCCTCGAAGTGCGCGCAGGCGGCGTCCCAGCGGCCGAGCGTCCCGGCGAGCACCCCGAGGTGGTGGGTGACCGCGCCGAGGAAACCAGCCAGACCCAGGGTGGCGTTGTGCCGGGCGAAGGGGAGGACGAGGTCGTAGAGCCGGCCCGCCCACTCCTGGTCCCCGACCGCGGTCACCGCCTGGACGAACGCGACGATGGTGGCCCACCACGAGTAGTTCTCGTCCAGCCTGGCCGGCGCGTCCGGGGAGAGCCGGCCCAGCAGCTGACGGACCTGGCCGTCGGCGCCGGACTCCGCGCCCAGCCAGGCCCGCATCGCCGGCCAGATCTGGATGTGTGACTGGAGGGTGGCGATGTCGTCGATGAGCGAGCGGGCGTCGGCGAGGCGTCCCTGCAGCCACAGCATCGGGAGCGCCTGGCCGATGGGGATCAGGTCGGTCTGCGAGTGGCCGAGCTGGCGCAGGTGGGCCTGCAGCTCACCGGCCAGCCGTTGGGCGTGCCCGTAGCGTCCCTCGATGGTGGCGACGACCACGTTCCACATGGTCGCGATCCGCAGGAACTCGGGATGGCGCAGTTCGCGGGCGAGGTCGGTGAGGGTGGCGGCGGTGTCGGCGGCCAGCTCGAACTCCCCTCGCCGGAACCGCGCGGACATCTTGATCCGCAGTCCGTCCAGGAGCAGTTCGTGGTTGCCGAGCTCCTCGCCCAGCCGCAGGATCTCGGCGGCGTCGACAAGCTGCTCGTCGACGTCGCGGGGGCCGTCCAGCGCCCAGCAGCGGTGGCGCAGCACGGTGGCCAGGGTGGCGAGGTCCCGCACCCGCCGGGCCATGGCGATCGCCTCCCGGCAGAGGGCGACCCGTTCGGCGTACGGGCGCTCGTGGTGTATCCAGTGGGCGAGCCGACCCAGGGCCCTGGCCCGGGCCGGGCTGTCGGCGGTGCCCAGACGCTGCAGCGCCTCCTCCAGCAGCGCCCGGCCCCGCGGGTCGGGGCTGACCGCCGGGGGCAGCACACCGCCGTAGCCGAAGGCGGCGCGGGTGAACAGATCGGTGGAGTCACTGCTACGGGCGGCGGCGGCCGCCTCGAGGAAACGGGCGTCCCGGGCCGGGTACTCCTCGGCCCGTCCGTGGGCGTCGCCCAGGGCGAGCAGCAGTTCGGCGCGCAGCCCGCCGCCGTTGCGGTCCAGCACGTCCAGCGCGCGGCGGTAGTGCAGCACCGCGCCGTCGAAGGCGGCCTCCGCCAGGGCCCGGTCGCCGGCGAGCCGCGCGTAGTGGACGGCCCGGTCGGCGACGGCCGGGTCCGCGGACGCCCAGTAGTGGTGTGCGAGCTCGGCGTGGGCGCTGGCCTGGCGGTCCTGGAAGGCGTCCCCGATCCGGCGGTGCAGCCGGGCGGAGCGGGTGACACCCAGGTTGTCCCGCAGGAACCGGCGTACGACCGAGTGCGAGAAGACGTACCGGGCGGGCTGGTCGTGGTCCTCGTGCACCAGACCGGCCTGCTGCGCCTCGTCGAGGAGGTCGAGCAGGCGCATCTCGTCGATCCTGGTCGCGGTGCTGAGGATGTCCACGTCGAACTCGTGGCCGATCACGGAGGCGACGTCCAGCGCGGCGGCGCACTCCCGGGACAGCCGGCTCAGCCGCCAGCGCACCAGATCCCGCACGGTCTCGGGGATCTCGATCTGGGACGGGAGCGGCGGCCCCGACAGGTCCGCCAGGTGTGCCGGCAGCGGCCGGTCCGGCTGAAGGGGCTCCGTGGGGGTCAGCGGGGCCGGCAGCGGGTTCGGCGGTGCCGGTGGGGCTGGCAGGTCCGTCGACAGGTCCACCGGGTCCACCGGGTCCACTGACGGGGCCCGGCCGGATGCCGGGAGAGGAGTGGGGAACAGCGTCCCCATGTCCACCAGGTGGCGCATCATCTCCGTGAGGAAGAACGGGTTGCCCGCGGTGTCCGCCCGCAGTTCGCGGGCCAGCGCGAGGTCGGGCCCGGACAGCCCGTCGCCGGTGATCCGCCCGAGCAGTGCCACGGTCTCGTCGTCGTCGAGGCCGTCGACGGTGATCCGTCGGCAGTCGACGTCCCGGACCAGTCGGGGCAGGAAGTCGCTGAGCTCCCCGTGGTCGGTGCTGCGGTAGGTGGCCACCACGAGCAGCGGGGTGGCCCGCAGCGCCCGCGTGATGTGCTGTAACAACAGCAGGGAGGAGCGGTCCGCCCACTGCAGGTCGTCGAGGACGGTCAGCACGGGGCGGCGGGCGGCCATCGTGGCCAGCCAGCCGTCGATGGCCTCGAACAGGCGGAACCGTTCGGCCTCGGCGTTGCCCGGCAGCGGGGTGCCGCCGACGCCGATGCGTTTGGCGACCTCGGGGAACAGCCGGGAGATCTCGTCGGCGTGCTCGCTGAACTCGGCGCGCAGCACGGACCGCGGGCAGGTGCGGGAGTATTCGCTCAACGCCTCCCGGTAGGCCTGGTAGGGGGCGAGGACGTCCTCGTCCCAGCGGCCGTAGAGCACCAGTCCGCCGTCGTCGAGCGCGATCCGGGCGATCCGGGCGGCCAGCGTGGTCTTCCCGATGCCGGGCTCCCCGCTGACCAGGGCGAGTACCCGGTGCCCGGAGCGGGCCCGCTCCCAGCTCTCCCGCAGGGCCCGCAGCTCGGCCACCCGGCCGACGAAGGCGGCGTCCGCCATGCTGGCCAGCCAGCCGAGGTGGGAGCCGGCGGAATGCTCGCCGTCGCTGTCGGCGTCGTCGTCAGCGGCGGCGCCGGCGACCGTCTCGTCGCACATCCCGGCCGAGGCGGACGCGTCGGGGGCTCGCAGCGGCGGGAAGGCGTTCTGCAGGTCGGGCACGACCAGCTGCCAGATCCGCTGGGTCTGGTCGAAGTCCTTCAGCCAGTGCTCGCCGAGGTAGCGCATGTCGAGGCCGTCGGGCAGGGCGTCCTCGACGAGCGAGTGGGTGATCTCCGACAGCAGGATCTGCCCGCCGTGCCCGGCGGCGCACAGCCGGGCCGCCCGGTTTACCCCAAGCCCGACGAACCGGCCGGTCCACGCGGTCGGCTCGGTGGTGTGGAGGCCCATCCGGACGCGGACCCGGGCGCCGGCCGGCCACTGGTGCGCCGCCAGCGCGCGCTGGGCGGCGACCGCCGCCGCCACGGCGTCCTTGGAGGTGCGGAATGCGACGAAGAACGAGTCGCCCTGGGTGTCGATCTCCCGGCCGTTGTTGGCGGCGAAGGCCTGCCGTTGCAGGCGCTGGCAGGCGGCCAGGATGTCGCCGTAGCGCTCACCGTGCCGGCGTACCAGCCGGGTCGAGCCCTCGATGTCGGTGAACAGCAGCGTCACCGTGCCCGTGGCGGACGGTTCGCCCGACAGCGGGTCGGTCAGCATGTTCTGGTCGACGAGGGAGCCGGGGGTGACCAGGCGTATCCGCGGTCCGGGTTCCACGGCGGCCTCGTCCGTGCCGCACCGCTGGTCGGCAGCCCCGGAGGTGTCGGTGACGGCCACATCGCACCCCTCGGTTCCCCGGGCTCTCCGACGAGACGGAGAAACCATGATCATGATGTCTTTGGTCCACTGGATACTCACGGGTGAAACCCGGCGGGGAAGCCCGCACAGGGATATCAAAACACCTGCCAGGGTCGTGCACGCGACAACGGGTCGCCCATGTCCGGAAGCGTCGCGGAGGATTACCGGACGTCGCGGTTTGCTCACGGTCGACGGGCGATCGTGGCTCACTTTCTTCGGGTAATCGGACGGATGCTATCAGTCATCATCCTCCCGGCAGGTCGGCCGAACGCCTCGATGTGCGGCCGTGAAGCGGCCCGTGGGACCCGTGGGGACCGCGGGGACCACGGCCGGGCCGGTCCCGATTCCGGGGGATTCGGACGATCCCGGGCCGGGCCGGCCGGAGCGCTCATCCCGGGTGTGGCGGATGATGTGACCGAACGGACGGGAAAGGTGTGACGTGACGCGCCGAGTGCGTCCTTGACCCCCGGGTTGGTCCTCCCTACTGTCCGGTCCACGGTCGGAAGTTGACATAACATTAACTGTCTAGCTGACGGTGAAGGTTGAAGCTCACCGATCGTTACCCGTTCCATCCGCTCGGTGCAGCCTTCCCTGCCGCGCCGGCCGGCTGGGGCACGCCCCCCGTCCGCCCATCGATGCCGCTGGAGGACCGACACCGCATGGCAGCTCCACAGAACTACCTGGCGGTGATAAAGGTCGTCGGGATCGGCGGTGGCGGTGTGAACGCCGTCAACCGCATGATCGAGGTCGGTCTCAAGGGCGTCGAGTTCATCGCGATCAACACCGACGCCCAGGCTCTGCTCATGAGCGACGCCGACGTCAAGCTCGACGTCGGCCGTGAACTCACCCGCGGCCTCGGCGCCGGCGCGGATCCGGAGGTCGGCCGGCAGGCGGCCGAGGACCACCGGGAAGAGATCGAGGAAGTCCTCAAGGGCGCCGACATGGTGTTCGTCACAGCCGGGGAGGGCGGTGGCACGGGCACCGGCGGCGCGCCGGTGGTGGCCAACGTCGCCCGGTCCCTGGGCGCCCTGACGATCGGTGTCGTCACCCGTCCGTTCACCTTCGAGGGACGCCGCCGCGCCACCCAGGCCGAAGCCGGGATCGACGCGTTGCGCAACGAGGTCGACACCCTCATCGTCATCCCGAACGACCGGCTGCTGGCGATGACCGACCGTGACATCAGCGTGCTGGACGCGTTCCGCAGCGCCGACCAGGTGCTGCTCTCCGGTGTGCAGGGCATCACCGACCTCATCACCACCCCCGGCCTGATCAACCTCGACTTCGCCGACGTCAAGACCGTCATGTCACACGCGGGCAGCGCCCTGATGGGTATCGGGCGGGCCCGCGGCGACGACCGGGCCATCGTCGCGGCCGAGCAGGCCATCGCCTCGCCCCTGCTGGAAGCGAGCATGGACGGCGCCCAGGGCGTCCTGCTGAACATCTCCGGTGGTTCCGACCTCGGCCTGTTCGAGATCAACGCCGCCGCCGAGCTGGTCGCCGACGCAGCCCACCCCGAAGCGAACATCATTTTCGGCGCGGTGATCGACGACGCGCTCGGTGACGAGGTCCGGGTGACGGTCATCGCCGCGGGCTTCGACACCATCCCGCAGCGGCCCAAGGCGTTCCTGCCCGGCACCCGCCGCGGCCCCGCCAGCCCACCCGCCAGCACGGGGAACTCCACCGCCGCGCAGGGCGGCACGGCCTCGGGCACATCGGGATCCACGTCCACGGTCACCCCCGCGGCGGCCACGCCGCCCGCGGCGTCCGCCACGACCGCCCCGGCCTCGCCCTTCGCCGCCGCGGCCGCGCAGTCCAGGTCCGTCCCCGCGACGGCGGCGGCCCCGCACAGCGCGGTGTCCGCGGCCCGTTCCTCGCCCCAGCCGGCAGCCCAGCCCCGCGCGGCCGCTCCCGGCCAGACGGCTGGCGGCGCCGACAACCGGGACTACAACCATGACGGACCGGCCCCGTCCCGGCGGGAGGGGACCGACGCCGGAGCCGACCAGGGTCACCCGCCGTACAAGGAGCCCAGGGAGGCGCCCCGGCCGAGCTACGCGGCACCTCGCCGGCCGGTCCGGCCGGTCGCGGACGACGATGACGAACTCGACGTCCCCGACTTCCTCAAATAACTTCGGTGCCGGTACCCGTCCGGATCCAGGTGGCGGCCATGTTCGTCGAGCGGTACGTCGAGCAGTACGTCGAGCGGTATGTCTGGAAGATCGCTGAGAAGTTCGTTGGGAAGCGTGGCGGGAGACGCGTCGGGAACGACCCGCGGCCCGTCCTGGCCGTCCTGTCGCACGGCCGTGAGAAGGCCGGCCCGTGGCGGGCGGGACCGGCCGGCGGACGGGCGGCGCCACGGTACGGGTGGGCCCGGTGACGGCGGCACCGGCAGCGGGCGGGCCGGCGGTGAGCGGGCCGGCCGCCGCGCGGCGGCGCGAGGAGCTGTGGCGCAACCTCGCAGACGTCCGTGCGCGGATCGCCGCGGCGGCCACCGCGGCGGGGCGCCAGGCCGACGAGCTCACCCTCATCGCAGTGAGCAAGAACTGGCCGGCGTCGGACGTCGTCCTGCTCGCCGGGTCCGGCGTCACGCATTTCGCGGAGAACCGCGAACAGGAGGCCCGGGCGAAGGTGGCGGCTGTGACAAAGTACCTCGCCGCCCACGAGTCCTGTCGCGAACTTGACAGCGAGGTTTCGTCCGCGTGGCGGCCATCGGCACCGCAGACCGCCCCCGAGGGGGACGACGGCCAGCCGCCTCGGCCGGATCCGGCGGCCACGCCGGCAGCCGGCCCCGGATCGTCCTCCGGATCATGGCCCTGTTGGCATTTTGTCGGCCAGCTCCAGCGCAACAAGGCCCGCCCGGTGGCCCGGTGGGCCGGCTGGGTGCAGTCGGTCGACCGGGTGCCACTGGTGAACGCGCTGGCCGCCGGGGCTCTCGCGCACGACCGGGAGATCGTCGTGTGCCTCCAGGTGTCGCTGGACCCGCCCGGGTGCGACACCGGTCGCGGTGGTGCCCGCCCAGCCGACGTCCTCGCTCTCGGCGAGATCGTAGCCGCCAGTCGCGGCCTTGTCCTCGCCGGGGTGATGGGGGTCGCGCCGCGTGGTCTGCCGGCCCGGCCGGCCTTCGCGCGGCTGCGTGAGGTTTCGCGGATGCTTCGTCGAGAGCACCCGGAGGCGTCGGTGATCAGCGCCGGCATGTCGGCGGACTTCCCCGACGCGGTGGCCGAAGGCGCGACACACCTTCGCATCGGGACGGCTTTGTTCGGTCCACGGCGCGCTGTCCCTTAGAGTCGCGCTCATGGGTGTGGCGCGCAGGGCGATGGTCTACCTCGGTCTGGCCGAGGAGGATGAAAGCTACCTCGAGGAAGACGAGTACGACGACGCCGGTCGTGACGATCGTCGCGATGTCGGTGAGCCTGTGCCCGCCGAGCGGTCGGTCCGTCGGATAGATGCGCGTGAGGAGCCGCCTGCGATGCCGCGACGTCCCCCGGTGGAACAGCTCCGGCCAGCCGGTCCGGTGCCGATGCGCCGACCGTCGGCGATCGAGGAGCCATCAGCGTACCGGATCACCACTCTGCAACCGCGAAGCTACAATGAGGCGCGGCAGATAGGCGAGGAGTTCCGCGACGGGACTCCGGTTATCATGAATCTGACCGAGATGGATGATGTTGACGCCAAGCGGCTGGTCGACTTCGCCGCCGGCTTGGTGTTCGGCCTGCGCGGATCGATCGAGAAGGTCACCAACAAGGTGTTCCTGCTCTCGCCGCACAACGTCGAGGTCACCGAGACCGACAAGCGGCGCATCCGTGAGGGTGGCTTCTACAACCAGTCATGATCATATTTCAGCTGTCGCCGGACGCAGGTCCCCGCAGGTACAGGAGAGCTCGCCATCAGCACACTGGGTGACGTGATCTCCGCACTCCTGCTGGTCTACCTACTGTTGCTGTTCGCTCGCGTAGTGATAGATCTAGTGGTCTCCCTGAGCCGTACTTTTCGTCCCACTGGAGTCCTCGTACTAGTCTTTGAGTCCGTGTACACCGTCACCGATCCCCCGCTGAGATTCGTGCGGCGGTTCGTCCCACCCCTTCGGGTCGGTAACGTGGCATTTGACCTCGGATTCTTATTGATCTTAGTTGTGATCTGGGTCTTGCGGAGACTCGCAGATGGGCTGTGACGAAGTCGCGCACGTGGCGAATGCGCGCGGCAGACTGCCGCTGGACCGCCCTCTCCGGGGAACGGCGATGCCGCATCATGAGGAGGCGACGTGGCTCTGACACCGCAGGACGTACAGAACAAGGTCTTCAGTCCAACCCGGTTCCGCACCGGCTACAACGAGGACGAGGTTGACGCTTTCCTCGACGACGTCGAGAGCGAGCTCACCCGCCTGTTGGACGAGAACACCGACCTACGCCGGCAACTTGACGAAGCCCGCCGCACGGGCGGCGGTGGTTCCGGTGTACCCGCTCAGGTGCTGGAGGAAAACCAGCAGCTGCGCAGGCAGCTGGAGGAAACCCGGCGCCAGGTTGCGCAGGCGCAGGCACAGGCAGCCCAGGCGGTGCAGGCCGCGCAGGCGGCGGCCCGCGAACGTCCCGCCGCGCAGCCGGCGGCGGCGACCACGGTCATCCCGGCCGTGTCCCCGGCGGGCGCGGCCCCGGCCCGCACCGGCAACAGCCAGCTGGACGCCGAGATCGAACAGCGCGTGGCCCGTACCCTCGTGCTCGCCCAGCGCACCGCGGACGAGGCACTGCGAGAGGCCCGTAACGAGTCGGAGCGGGCCCGCCGCGAAGCCCGCGCCGATGCCGACCGCATCATCGGTGAGGCCCGCGCGCACGTCGCCGAACAGCTCGGTGGCCTGGAGGACGACAAGCGTCGCCTGGAAGGCCAGGTCGAACAGCTGCGGGCCTTCGAGCGCGAGTACCGGACCAGGCTGCGCGCCTACCTGGAGATGCAGTTGCGCGACCTGGACGGCATGCCGACACAGCCGGCCGTCGGGTCCGGTGGGCCGTCCCGTCCGCCGCTGAACCCCGGCACCGGTTCCCCGCCTCCGCCGCCTCCGCCGGTCGGGATCAGCGCCAACTCGCCGGCAGGGGCATCCGCCCAGTCCTCGCCCTTCCCGACCGCTTCGCCCCTGGGCGCGGGCGCGATGGCACGCGGGAACGACAACGGTGGGGTACGCGCACCCGACGTGGAGGCAGCCGCCCGTCGGGACCCTTCCGGGTTGCAGGACTTCTAGGAGCCCGCAGGCCCAGGCGGTGCCGCGGTGTGGCAGCGCGCGCCCGGTTGCAGGGTGTGTCCAGGGGGCCGCAGGCTCCTGGGCTTCCCCGGCCCTGGCGGTTTCCAGGGCCCGGAGTTCCCCAGATCCTGGGGTATCGACGTTGCCGGGGTCCTGCCAGCCTGACTCAGGCCATCGGGTGTGCAGGCCCGCCTGGTAGATCCTCACCTGTGCGGGGGGCCGGTACCCTGACGACACCACCTGCCGCGTCGTCGCCGACGGGATGCCCGGCCACGGTGTCATGGACCGCCCCCTGGCGGACCAGCGACTGGCGGACCGCTACCTTGTGGACCACTCCCCGGTGGGCCTGTCCCGCGGAGCCGGTGTTTCCGTGCCGCCACCAGCCGGGTTGTCACCAGGGGGGCCGGCCACCGAGGGGAAAATCGGCTTCTGGACACCGGTTGCCCGTTCCGCCCGCGCGGACGCCAGTTTTTCAGGCCGGGGGACGTCGCATTTCTCGTCGTCTCATCGGTAGCAGCCTGGCCAGGAGCTGTGACGGGCCGCCGGGAACCGACAGGATCGTCAGAAAATATTAGAAAATATCGGAAAAGGCGCTGGATGCATCCATCATCCCGGTGTACCGGTCATGTGAACCTCCGGGTCCACAATGTCCGGTCCGCGAAATTCGTTCCGGTGATGTCAGCCATGACCACCGTCCGGCCATGACCGTCCTCAGCGGTGTTCTTGTCCTGCTGTCGGCCGCGCTGCTGGGCGCGGGAGTCCTGGGCAGTACCGGTTTCGTCTATGCCTCGATCGTGATCGGCCTGCTGGCGGCGGCACTGCTGCCGCTGGGGGCGCGCAGGCCGTCCCGACGCCCACCGGCAGGCCGGGACACCCACTGAGTCTCCCGGCCTGAAACACTCCCGGCGAAGCCTGCCCACGGCTCCTGCCCGCGACCTGTCAGCCGGCTGTGCCCGCCGTGCCCGCCGCCGGTCGCAGCCAGAATGTCAGCCCGAGATCCGGCGTGTGCTGGCCGGCCTCGTCCGTGTTCTGCTCCGTGTTCTGGCCCGCCTGCTGGCCGGTGGGGCCGGCGCCCTCGGCGAACGTCACGGCAAGGACCTCGGCGGCCACGGCGGACGCGTGCTCCCGCAGGGCCTGGGCGGTCTGCGGCGTGTCCGCCGTCCAGCGGACGTCGACCCGGTCGGTGATGTCCAGACCGGCGGCCTTGCGGGCCTCCTGCAGGACCCGCACCACATCCCGGGCGACACCGGCCCGCNGCCCGCCGCAGCTCGGGGGTGATCTCCAGGTCGAGGGCCACGGACAGCCCCGACTCCGAGGTCACGGCCCATCCCTGCCGCGGGGTCTCGGAGATGATGAGATCGTCACCGGCGAGCTCGATCCGTTCGCCGTCCACCTCGACGGTGAGCCGTCCGTCCACCGGCCGGCCCGCGGNGGCGACGGCCGCCGCGACCAGTGGGGTCCGCTTGCCGAACCGGCGGCCCAACGCCCGGAAGTTCGGTTTCACGGTGACGTCGACCACATCGGCGGCCGCGGCCTCGACGGTGATGACGTTGAGCTCCTCGGCGATCTGGGCGCGCAGGTCCGCGGAGAGCCCGGCGAACTCGGGGGCGGCCACCACAGCGCGGGCCAGCGGCTGGCGGGTCCGCACACCGCTGCCCGCCCGGGCCGCCCGGCCGAGCTCCACCACCCGCCGCACCAGGTCCATCCGGTCGGCGAGCGGCGCGTCCACGAGGTCGGGCCGCGGGGTCGGCCAGTCGGCGAGGTGGACCGAGTCCGGGGCGTCCGCCCGCACACCGGCGGCCAGCTTCGACCACAGCGTGTCGGTGAGGAACGGGATGAAGGGGGCCAGCAGCCGGGTCAGGCCGTCCAGGCAGGTGTAGAGGGTCTCCAGAGCGTCCGGGTCGGCCTCCCAGAACCGCCGCCGGGAGCGGCGCACATACCAGTTGGACAGCTCGTCGATGAAGCGGGTCAGGCGGCGCCCGGCGCGCAGTGCGTCGAACCCGTCCAGCGCCTCGGTGACCTCGATGATCGTGGCGTTCAGTTCGGACAGCGCCCACCGGTCGAGCACCGGCCGGGCCTGTGGCTCGGTGGCGGGCGTATGTCCCGGCGCCCAGCCCGCGGCGTTCGCGTACAGGACGAAGAACGACGCGGTGTTCCAATAGGTCAGCAGCACCTTGCGGACGATGTCCTCAAGCGCCTCGTGGCCGACCCGGCGGTCCGACCACGGCGAGCCGGCCGCGAGCATCAGCCAGCGCACCGCGTCCGCGCCGTGCCGTTCGAACAGCTCGAACGGGTCGAGGACGTTGCCCAGATGCTTGCTCATCTTGCGGCCCTCGGAGTCGAGGAGAAGGCCGAGACAGAGCACGGTCTCGTACGACGAGCGGTCGAACACCAGCGTCCCGATGGCCATCAGGGTGTAGAACCAGCCGCGGGTCTGGTCGATGGCCTCGCAGATGTACTGCGCCGGGTACTGGGCCGCGAACTCCTCGCGGTTGCGGTGCGGCGCGCCCCACTGGGCGAACGGCATCGCCCCGCTGTCGTACCAGACGTCGATCACGTCCGGGACCCTGCGCGCCACCGCCGAGCAGTCCGGGCAGGCGATCGTGACCTCGTCGACGAACGGCCGGTGCGGGTCGAGCCCGGACAGGTCACGCCCGGCCAGGGAGGACAGCTCCAGCAGCGATCCGACACAGGTCAGATGCGCGGGGTCGGCGGTGCAGCGCCAGATCGGCAGCGGCGTGCCCCAGTAGCGGTTACGCGACAGCGCCCAGTCGACATTGCCCCGTAGCCACTCCCCGTAACGGCCGTGCTTGATCCTCGGGGGGTGCCAGTCGGTGCGCTCGTTCTCCGCCAGCAGCCGGTCGGCGATCGCGGTCGTCCGGATGTACCAGGACGGCAGCGGGTAGTAGATCAACGGGGTGTGGCAGCGCCAGCAGTGCGGGTAGCTGTGGGCGTAGTCCTCGGCCCGCCACAGCACCCCGCGGGAACGCAGGTCGTCGACGAGAGGTGCGTCCGCGTCCTTGAAGAACAGCCCGCCGACCAGCGGGACGCCGGCGACGAACCGGCCGTCACGGCCCACCGGGTTGACCACGGGCAGCCCGTGGGCACGGGCGACGGCGAGGTCCTCGGCGCCGAAGGCCGGGGCCTGGTGGACCAGCCCGGTGCCGTCGGTCGTGGTGACATAGTCGGCGAGGACCACCGAGTGCGCGGCCGCCGCCGTCACCGCGGCCTGGCCGGCAGCCCGGCCGGCGGCATGGCCGGTGGCCGTGGCCGGGGCGGCGAAGTCCGCCGCCGGCAGCAGCTCGAACGGGCGGGCATAGGTCACCCCCGCCAGCTGCGCGCCGCGGACCGTCTGGACGATCTCGGCGTCCGGGCCCACCGCGGCGGCGAGCAGCGGCTCGGCCACCAGCACCAGCTCGCCTTCGCGCCCGCCGGCGGAGGTCCTGGCGACCACGTAGGTGACGTCCGGATGCACGGCGACCGCGGTGTTCGACACCAGCGTCCACGGGGTGGTCGTCCAGACCAGCAGGCTCACCCCCGCCTCGGCGAGCGGCCCGGAGGTCACCGGGAAGCGGACGTACACCGACGGGTCGACCACGTCCTCGTACCCCTGGGAGACCTCGTGGTCGGACAGAGGTGTCTCGTCACGCGGGCAGTACGGGGTGACCCGGTGGTCCTCGACGAGCAGCCCCCTGTCGAAGATCTGCCTGAGCGACCACCAGACGCTCTCGATGTAGGGGGTGTCCATGGTGCGGTAGGCGTTGTCCAGATCGCACCAGTAGGCCATCCGCTCGGTCATCCGGGAGAAGTCGGCGACGTGGCGCAGCACCGACTCGCGGCAGCGGGCGTTGAACTCGGCGATGCCGAAGTCCTCGATGTCGCTCTTGCTGGTGAAGCCCAGCTCCTTTTCCACGGCGAGTTCGACGGGCAGGCCGTGACAGTCCCAGCCAGCGCGGCGCGGGACGTGGAAGCCGCGCATCGTGCGGAAGCGAGGGAAGAGGTCCTTGAAGACGCGCGCCTCGACATGATGGGCGCCCGGCCTGCCGTTGGCGGTCGGGGGACCCTCGTAGAAGACCCACTGCGGGCCGTTGGCGGTCGCGTCCAGGGAGCGCTCGAAGACCTTCAGGTCCTTCCAGCGCTGGAGCATGTCGCGTTCGAGGGCGGGCAGGTCGACCTGGGTCGGCAGCGGCGGGAACACCGGCGCGGGCTGGGCGTGCCCGGCTGGCCGGGCGGCTGGGGCATGCCCGGTGAGCTGGGTGGACAGGGTGGACGGGGTGTGCTCGGTGGGTTGGTTCGGCTCGGTGGGTCGGGTCGGCATGGGCAGATCTCCGTCGGGTTCGGGCTCCAACGGAGGGACGACACCCCGCGGTACCCGGCGTTCGCCGGGGCGCGGTGGCACCGCGGTACCACCCTCCTTGCCTCCCGGGACGCCGGTGTGGCGGCCCGGACAGACCACTCGTCGCGCGCGGTGCCGGATCTACTGGGGGCGCGGGCCCTGTTCTCCCGGCGGCTCAGGGGTGATCTTCGCAGCGCGCTGGCCGCCGGGCTCGCACCGTCCCCGGCTCGCTGGACGCCGTCCTGAGGGCGGTCGTCCCTGGCTGCGCCCGCCGCTACTCGTCCCGTCAACGCCGTCCGCTGTACCAAGCGTAGTGGATGGGACGGAGCATTCGGTGGGCCCCCGGCATCCGGAGCTGGGATCCCGGGCCGACCACCTCGGCCGGCCCGGGTGGCCGCCTGGCCCGGCCGCCGGCCCGTAGGTGAAAACCGCTGTGGCAGCAGCGATTTCCACCTACAGCTGTGGAAGCCGTAGGTAGAAATCGCTGTGGGGATGACGGTTTCCACCTACGGCCGGCTACGGCCGGGGTCTCCGCCCACGGCAGGTGCGCGCGGGGTGGCGCGAGGGCGACGGTCATGGTGCGTTCCGGGCATGAAGGCGCTGCCCGTAGAGTGGGGCAGGTGTGGGAGAGGGCGTCCACGGGCGGGATCGGTGGGATGTGACGGCCGAGGTGGAAAACGGGAAGTCCATCCCGGACCTGGATGATCCTGCTGGTCCGGATTTCGACGTGTCGTCGGCCCATGAGGAGAGTCACATCAGCGGGNGGCGGCGAGCCGTATCGGGTGTGCCGGTCGCCACGCGCGGTGGCCACGGTGGCCGGTGCCGGTCTTGTGATCCTCGCCATCGACGTGGTCACGAAGATCGCCGCTGTGGCGAGCCTGTCGGACCGGGCACCGATCGAGCTGCTTCCCGGCGTACTCGACCTACGGCTGACGCGTAACCCGGGGGCCGCGTTCAGTATCGCTGGTGGCGCGACCGTACTGTTCAGCATCGTCGCCCTGGTGGTTGTCGTGATCATCGTCCGCACCGCCCGAACGCTGACGTCGCTGTCGTGGGCGGTCGTGCTCGGCCTGCTGCTCGGTGGGGCCCTGGGCAACCTCAGCGATCGGATCTTCCGCGCGCCGGCGCCGCTGCGCGGGCACGTCGTGGACTGGATCCACCTGCACAACTGGCCGGTGTTCAACATCGCCGACTCGGCGATCGTGATCGGTGGGGTGGTCGCGGTCATCCTGGCGGCCTTCGGTACCGCTCTGGACAGCCAGCCCGCCCCGCGGGACGGCCAGCCGAATCCGGACGGGCCGGCGGGCCCCGACGGCCGGCACGCGACGGACATCGACGACCGCGATGGACAGTAACGCAACCGGCAATACGGCCGGTAACGAAGCCGGTGACGCGGCCGGCGGCGAAACCGGCCAGGTGGCCGTGGCAGGGGGCGATGTGGGGGACAGGCGTGCGCTCCCGGTTCCCGACGGGCTGGACGGGCTGCGCCTGGACGCGGTGATCGCGCGGATGTTCGGGCTGTCCCGGACGGCCGCGGCCCAGCTCGTCGACGACGGCCAGGCCAGCGTGGACGGAACCGTACGCGGCCGCTCCGACCGGGTCGGCGCCGGGGAGTGGCTCGACGTGCGGCTGCCGCCCCCGCCGAATCCGGTCCGGGTGGCGGCCGAGCCGGTGCCCGGCCTACAGGTGATCCATGACGATGACGACATCGTGGTGGTCAGCAAGCCGGTCGGGGTGGCCGCCCACCCAGCGCCCGGCTTCGCCGGCCCGACCGTGATCGGTGGGCTTGCCGCCGCGGGCTACCGCGTCGCGACCAGTGGTGCCGCGGAGCGCCAGGGCGTTGTCCACCGTCTCGACGTCGGCACGACGGGCATCATGGTCGTCGCGAAAAGTGAGCGTGCCTACACCGCGTTGAAACGGGCTTTCCGGGACCGCGAGGTCGAAAAGATCTACCGTGCTCTGGTGCAGGGGCATCCTGATCCGTCCAGCGGCACGGTGGACGCGCCGATCGACCGTCACCCGCGTAAGTCCGGCCTGTTTGCCGTGGTGGCGGGTGGAAAACCCAGCGTCACCCACTATGACACCGAAGAGGCTTTCCGAGCCGCGTCGCTGCTGTCGGTGCGTCTGGAGACCGGGCGGACCCATCAGATCCGGGTGCACATGTCGGCGTTGCGGCATCCCTGCGTCGGCGATCTCGCCTACGGCGCTGATCCGGTTCTCGCCGGCCGGCTCGGGCTGGCCCGGCAGTGGCTGCATGCCGCTCAGCTGTCCTTCGCCCATCCCGCGGATGGGCGGAAGGTGACGTTCACCAGCCCCGACCCACCTGATCTCGCGGAGGCGGTAGCCGTTCTTCGGCGGCAGTCGTGACTGTCACCGGTCGTCCGACGGTCGTGTTCCGGGCGGTGCGACGCCGGTGCGCCAGAGCCCGGTTCACCAGGGTCCGGGCAGTGGCCAGGGGCGGGGTCGAAACGACGGGCCGGACGGCTGCCGAAGGCCAGGACGGGGCCAGCGCCCCGATCGCGATCATGGCTGGGGGTGGGGCCACCGACCATGCGGGGAAGCCGCGGGCGGGACGGGCCGTGGTGGGCGCGGCACGGCGTGCGCTCGTTGGCCTCGACCGTCTGGACGAACGCGTGTTGCCGGTCGCGGGCCGGATCCTGGACGGGTTCACCGCCCGGGCCTCGCGTCTGCGAACTGTCGCCCTGGACGTCCATGGGTTGCCGGGCAGCCGGGTGCTGCTGGGCAGCCTGGCCGCGCCGGGTGTACGCACGGATGATCCGGCCAGCGGTGATGGTGGTGACGATGACACGTCCACCAGGTCGCGCAGCGACAGGGTTACACCGTACGGTGATGGACGTGACCCGGTCGGCAACGCTACCGCAAGCCGAGTTGTCGTGGCCGCTGGGCGAAGCGCGGCGTGGCGTGGGACCGCCGAGCCGCGGGACACAGCCGCCGCTGCCGGCCCGGCCGGCATGGCTGCCGCTGGTGGCTCAGCCGGCATGGCTGCCGCTGTCGGCTCGGCCGGCACAGCTGACACAGCTGACACGACCGCCGCTGGTGGCCTGGCCCGGCGGGGCCTTCGTGGCCGCTCCGTCATCGAACGGAGCGTGCGAATGACAGTGCTGGGCGTAGTTTCGGTGATCGGGGTGAGCGCGATCGCGGCCTTGGCGCGCGGCCCGGCCGGCGGACGTGATCTTGGGCAGCTCGACTTGCCGCGGATGGCGGTACCCGCGCTGAGACAGCAGGTGGATCCGGTCGCCGGGTCGGCCCGCGCACTGTCGGGAGCCCCTGTCACCGACACCGCCCCCGATGTCGTCCCTGGCGCCGACGCTGCCACCGCCTCGCCCATGGTCGCGGGCCCGGTCCCCGTCCCCGCTCCGATCGCGGTCCCCACGCGGGTCGAGGAGATGCCGGCGGCCGCCATCCTGGTGGGCCTGGGACAGCGGGAGGCGGTGGCGGGCTACCTGACGGCGGCGCGGACACGGCTGGCCGCCGCGGCCCGGCGGGATGAGCCGCCCGGCCGCCACCCCGACACCTACGGGGTCGTCAGTTTTCCGGGGTACCGAACGCCGGAGCAGGCCCTCGACCTGCTCCGGGACCTGCGGACCGTGCGCGTGTTCTTCCGGGTTCCCCCTGACGGCACGGCACTGTCCGCGGACGTCCGTGACCCGCTCGCCGACATCCGGACCGCCTTCGCACGCGCCGCCGACGCCGACGCCGCGGCCGCCCAGGCCGGCACCGCCGACGTGGCCGACGTGGCCGCTGTCGATGTGGGTACCGCCGATGCGGGTGGCATCGGTGACGCCGACGCCCGGGAGCGTGCCGCGGACGAGGCGGTGGCGCTCCGTGACTCCTGCGCCTGCCTGTACGGGGCGGTCGTGGCCGCCCCGGCGTGGCGGCTGGCAGCCCTCGCCGACACCGAGCCGGTCCGGCTGGTGGACGTCGCGGCGGCGGACGCCCCCGCTGGGCCAGCCGTGTTCGTGCCGCTGCGCCCCGAACAGTGGTGACCTGAGCAGTGGCGCGATCTGGACAGTGGCGACCTGGACAGTGGCTGGCAGCAGTGGTTGACCCGAACAGCGGTGAACGGTGGCCGGGCGGGCGACGTGAGCAGCGGTGAAGGTGGCTGAGCAGCGGTGACGCGGTGACGACGGCGGTAACGGTGACGACGGTGGCGCGGACGTGGTGGGCACGGGCCGTTCTCGCGCTCCTCGTCGCCGTCCTGATCGCGGATACGCCGGAGCATGACGCCGCCGGCGGGGGCGGGGTAGCCGACGGGGCCGCCCGGGCGGCCCATGCCACCCAGGTCGCCGACACCGCCGCGGCGAGATCCGGCGCCGCCCGCCCGGATACCGGCACCGCCGGCCTTGACCCGGGTAGTGGGGCTGTCAGGGCTGTCGAAGCCGCCGCGGGGGCCGGTGCCGCCGACGTCGCAGCCCGGGCTGACCGTGCTCTCGACATCAGCTCCGCTGACCACCGTGCTCTCGACGCCGGCTCCGACGCCGTCGCGCAGACACCGGTCACGCTGGCGCGCGGGAGCGCCTCGTACTCGTTGGCCGTCCAGGCACGGCATGACGGCGAGGGGGTGGCGGAGGTCACCGCCCGGGCCCCCGGGGTCGACTGGGCGGTCCCGGGCGCGGAGTCCGCGGTGCTCGCGATCGCAGTGGACGGTGTGCCCGCGACCGACCTCGTCGTGCCCGCCGCGCATCCGATCATCAGGCAGGTCCAGCTCGGGCGGCTGCGGGCCGGCGCCCACACCCTCACGATCACCCTGGACGGGCAGGCGTCCAGCGCCGGCGCGCAGACGGTGGTGATCGATGAGCTGTCGGTGTCGGCGGTGGCACCCAGGACGCCCGGAGCGCCGGATCCGCTCGTGTACGCTCCGATCCTCTACGGACGGTCACTGCCAGAGTTCGGTGGGCTCTTCCAGAACAACCACACCGACACCCCGCTGCTCGCCTGGCACACCCAGGCGCCGGTGGCCGGCCGGCCGGGCCACACGGTGCTGGAGTACAGCGTCATGTTCAGCAACGAGGACGGCGGCACCGGTGACGATCCCGGGTACCTGCAGGCACGCTGGGGACGCCAGACCGACATCGAGTGGGTGTACCGGGTCGAGCTCGACGCGGCCGGGTCCGTGGTGCCGGGGTCGGCGGTCTATCAGGGCCCCAACCATGTGACGCTGCCGTTCACCGGCCGCTACGAGAACGGCCATCCCGTGCTGCGGACGTGCACGGGCAACAACATGGTGTGTGCCGTGATCGCCGGAGCCGGAGCCGGAGCCGGAGGTGGCGCTGGCGGTATGCGGTTCTTCCTCGCCGCCGATCACGAGCTTGCCGCGGGCGAGGCGCGGGAACAGATGATGGACGCCGCGGGGTGGACCTACCAGCTGTCCGCGGCCGAGGCGCGCCGCGAGGAGAAGATCGAGCCGGTGGCGTCCGCGTACACACCCGCACTGTCCGACCTGCGGAACTACCTGTACGTCGTGATCCGCAAGACCACGTCCGTTCCGGCCGTCTCGGTCGCCTCGGTCGCGCCGGCACTGGCCTGGGTCGGCACCACGGTCGGGGTCCGGCTCGCGGGTGATCCGGACGTCCTCTACCGATCGGACCACATGATCTCCGGTTGGTCCGTGCAGCAGGACGGCGCGGTCGCCACCGCGGTGGAGTTGCCCCCGGGCACGAAGCTCGCCGACATCGCCACGCTCGAGGTGTTGCGGGCCCCGGCTGGTGTGGTCGACCCGGGCTCGACGGTGACGGTCACCGGCGTCGAACGGGCGATCATGCTGGATGCCGACGGGCTGCCCGCGCCCGGGTCGCTGACCTGGTCGGGCAGGGTCACGCTCACAGCGTCCGAGCCGGACGCTGTTCTGGTGCGCCCATGAGGACACGGATATCGCGGCGACGGATGTCGCGACGCTGAGCGGTGACACGGCGTCCGGGCCGGACGCTGTTCTGGCGCGCCGCTGACGTCGGGCCGCCGGCATGCCCGTTGCCCAGGCTTGTCGGGCCCGTGCCCGGGCCCGGGCTTCGTACCTGGGGCCGGGCCCGGGCTTCGTACCGGGGGCCGCTGGTGTGCTCGTTGCCCATACCGCTGGCGTGCCCCGTTGCGGCCGGGCCGCTGTTGTGCGGTGGCCCGGCCGCGGCAGGTGTGCCGTGCTGCCAGCCGTATCCGGGCCGGGTGCCGTGCCGGTGCCTCGCCTGGCACCAGGCTGCTGCCGTGCGCTCCGCCACCACGCTCCGTCGACCGGAGCGGGCCGTCGACGGCCGCCGGGGCCGGACCGGCGGCCGTGGTGCGTGTCGATGCCGGCACGCGTGGCCCGGCCGGGGCGAGGCGGGTGCGCGAGGGTAACAGCCACAATATTTCGGACAGCAATGTACGCGATATGGCCGCTGTCCGGCCGGCGACATTTCGGCCTGCCGTCGCGTACGCTCCGTACGAATACGATTCCACGCGACGGGCTAATCATGTCCGTATCGCGACAGCTGATACTCGCGCTTGTGATCAATATCACTTGCATGGGGCAAGTCGGCTCGATTCAAGGATCTCTCAAGAATTTTTCCCAGTGCGATCGTCCAAGCTCGGTACAGCGGCCACCCGGGAAGATCGGAGGCCGCGAGGTCACGTTTCTTCCGCGACGTCGGGAGGCCCGGGCCACCGGGTTACCAGAAGGAGGGATCGCTGGTGGTTTCAGTCCTGCGCAACAGTCCGGACGGCGAAGAAAGCACTGTCGAACCCGCGGCGTACTGGGCCCTTCCCAACCAGCTCATCCCCGACCAGGGAAACCGGCGGCCGATCTCCCGGGACTCCGACGGGATTTCGTCGGAGGCAGCCCGGGAAAGCGAGCCGCTGACCCTCGAGCAGCACACCGCGCTTCTTGCCCGGCGGCGGCTGCTCGCCGAACAGGGAGACGATCCGGAAGCCACCCGGCGGCATCACGCCCGCGGCAAGCTCACCGCCCGCGAACGCATCGAGCAGCTGCTGGACGCGGATTCCTTCACCGAACTCGATCTGTTCGCCCAGCACCGGGCCACCGGTTTCGGAATGGAGCGTTCCCACCCCTCCGGCGACGGGGTGGTCACCGGATTCGGCACGGTGGACGGTCGCAGCGTGGTTGTCTTCGCGCATGACGCCCGGGTCCGCGGCGGCGCGCTCGGCGAGACGTTCGCGGCAAAGATCCACCAGGTGCTGGACCTGGCCGAGTCGATCGGCGCGCCGGTCATCGGCCTCAACGACGGCGGTGGCGCGCGGATCCAGGAGGGCGTCGCGGCGCTCGCCGGTTTCGGTGGGCTTTTCGCACGTAACGTCCGTCTTTCCGGGGTCGTCCCCCAGATCAGTGTCGTTCTTGGGTCCTGCGCCGGTGGCGCGGTGTACTCCCCGGCACTGACGGACTTCATCTTCATGACCCGCGACACCGCGAACATGTTCATCACCGGGCCGGACGTCGTGCGCTCGGTGACCGGTGAGGACGTCTCCCAGGCCGAACTCGGCGGAGCGCAGGTCCACGCCGAACGCACCGGTGTCGCGAGTTTCCTCGCCGACGACGAGGAGACCTGTCTGGACGAGGTCCGCTACCTGCTCTCCTTCCTGCCGTCGAACAACAACGAGGCACCGCCGGTGGTCGCGTCGTCCGACGACCCCGACCGCCGGTGCCCGGAGCTGCTGCGGATCGTGCCGCCGAACGAGCGGACGCCGTACGACATCCGGGCCGTCATCGAGGAGATCGTGGACGACGGCGAGTACCTGGAGGTGCAGGCGCACTGGGCCCGCAACATCGTGTGCGTCCTGGCCCGGTTCGACGGGCGGGTCGTCGGGATAGTGGGAAACCAGCCGATGGTGCTGGCCGGCGTGCTCGACATCGACGCCTCGGAGAAAGCGGCGCGATTCGTCCGCATGTGTGACGCGTACAATATTCCGCTGGTCACGCTGGTCGACGTACCTGGTTTCCTGCCCGGGGTCGACCAGGAACACAATGCCATCATCCGTCGGGGCGCCAAGCTTTTGTACGCCTATTGCGAGGCGACCGTGCCGCGGATTCAGGTTATTCTTCGCAAGGCGTTCGGCGGCGCCTACATCGTCATGGACTCCAAATCGATCGGCTCCGACCTGTCGTTCGCGTGGCCGGTCAACCAGACCGCGGTCATGGGCGCGGACGGGGCCGCGAACATCATATTTCGCAAGGAGCTGGCGGCGGCGGACGACCCCGACCAGCTGCGCGCGGAACTCACGAAGAAGTACAGCGATGCGCTGCTGCATCCCTATGCCGCCGCCGAGCGGGGTCATGTCGACGACGTCATCGACCCGGCCGACACCCGCCGGATGATCGTCCGTGGGCTGGCCTTTCTGCGGACCAAGCGGCACGTACAGCAGATTCGCAAACACCCCAACGAGCCGCTGTAGACGTCCGCGCCGCCGATGGGACGCCGAACGACCGGCGGCGTTGCCCCTCGGCGGATTCCACTGCGAAGCCGTCTCGAGGCATCGGCCGGGAAAGCCGGCCGAACCGGGGAGCCGGCTGCGGACGCCGTCCCGAGAGGGCGATCGCGAGGCCGCGGCCCGGAGCACGCGCCCTGGCCGGCCGGCGAGACAGCCGTCCGGTGGGACGGCGGGACGACGCAGCAACAGGCGAGACGGCGCAGGCAACAGCGAAACAGACGACGAAACCGACGGCGAAGCGCCACCGCAACCGACAGCGAAACCGGCGGGACCAGGGACTGGAGCAGGAAGGAGTGACGGTGCCACAGAGTCCGCAGAGCCTGCGCTCGGGACCGTCCGCGGTCCGGATCCCGCCGGCGGGAGCGGTCGGTGTCCCGC
>NZ_JWIO01000005.1:104163-105379 GCF_001017755.1 Protofrankia coriariae | reverse complement strand
GGACGGGCCGGCGGCCGCGACGATCGCCGTGACCCGGGGCCACCCCACCAGCGAGGAGCTCGCCGCCGTGCTGATCGCGCTGCGGGTGGTGACGGCCGCCGCCGTGCCGCCGGTCCCGGCCAGGCCCGCGAGCCGGCAGCGGCCGTGGTCCAACGAGCAGCCTGTCGTGGCGCGCACGGTGCCCGGTGCCTGGGGGCCCGGCCCGCGCGTGGTACCCGGGCCGTCCGCGCCCGGCCTCCACGGCGCACCCGCCAACCGATCGGAAGGGAGAACCCCGAGATGACCCGGATCCCCGGTACAGCCACGGTCCACCGCCCCGACGCGAAAGCTTCCGACACGAAAGTTTCCCGTGCGGAAGTTGCCCGTGCGGAAGCCCTCGGCGCGCAGGTCCCACAGGCACCGGCCTTCGGGGCGGGGCAGACCGCGGGCGGGGCTGCGGGGGAGCGCGTACCGGGCACCCGTTGTCTGGCCATGTTCCCCGGGCAGGGCTCCCAGCGGCCCGGCATGGCGGCTGACCTCGTCAGGCGCTACCCGGACACCGCGGGCCGGATCTTCGCAATGGCGGACGACGTCCTCGGCCTCCCGCTGACGAAGCTGTGCGTGTCGGGCTCGGCGGAGGAGCTGCGCCGCACGGACGTGACCCAGCCCGCGATCGCCGCGACCAGCCTGGCCGTGCTCGAGGTGCTGCGGGCCGGTGGTTTCGAGGCGTCCGGCGTCGCGGGACACAGCCTCGGCGAGTACGCGGCGCTCGCCGCCGCCGGGGTGCTCGACGCGCAGTCCGTGCTGCGCCTGGTGCGCCGCCGCGGCGAGCTCATGGCCGAGGTCGGCAGCCGTACCCCGGGCGCGATGGCGGCGGTCATCGGGCTGCCGGCCGAGCGGGTCGAGGCGTTGTGCCGGGACGTCACCGGCACCGGCGTCGTGGAGATCGCCAACTACAACGACCCCGGGCAGACGGTCGTCTCGGGCCTGACGGAGGCGGTCGCGCACATCGAGACGCTGGCGGCGCGGGCCGGCGCGGAACGGATCGTGCGGCTCGATGTCGGCGCGCCCTTCCACTGCTCCCTGATGCGCGACATCGAGGCCGAGTTCGGCGCCGAGCTCGACCGGCACGTGTTCGCCGAACCGCAGCTGCCGGTGCTCAGCGCGGTCACCGGCGGCTACGTCCGACGGGCGGAGGAGGTGCGTCTGCTGCTGCGGCGGCAGCTCGTCGAGCCGG
>NZ_JWIO01000005.1:76843-104156 GCF_001017755.1 Protofrankia coriariae | reverse complement strand
GGCAGCTCGTCGAGCCGGTCAGATGGGTCGACACCGTGCGACGGGCCGTGGCGGACGGTCACAACCTGCTCGTCGAAGTCGGGCCGGGCCGGGTCCTGACGGGATTCGCCAAGCGGATCGTTCCGGACGTCCGGGCGCTGGGGACCGCCCGTCCCCAGGCGATCGACGCGCTGCTCGCCACCGCCGGCCAGGGCGCGCCGCGGCCGGCGGTCCCCGCATAGCACACCGGCTGTGGCAGGCCGGTGTTCCCTCCCCGATCACGGTGTTCCGCGGCCAGGGGACCGGGCGGGAAACGAGAAAGGCACTGCCATCGCGACCGGGTGTCTCCCCGGTGCCGCGATTCGACGCTCCTGGATCACGAATTTCCGACCGGCCCGGAACGGATCCGCCCGGCCTGACCGACGTTCTGGCTCCGCGGGAGGCCGAGGCCCGAAAGGCCCGGTTCGTTCAACTAAAAATTTCATGTCGATACATACCTGTTATGACCATTTTCGACTGTATCGACCCGCACTGTGTCACAGCTGCCAGCGCATCTCGATCCGCTGCGCGATCCGAGTGAAAGGAAGGACAGTCCCATGACCGACACCGCCGCCTTCTCCACCGCTGTCCAGGAGGCCGTCGCCGACGCCCTCGGCCTGGACGAGACCGAGGTCTCCCCGTCGTCCACCCTGATCGGGGATCTCGGCGCGGAATCGATCGACCTGCTGGACATCCTTTTCCGTATCGAGCGGAAGACCGGCGTGAAGATCCAGGCGGCCGACATAGGCAACCACATCCAGGGCGGTATCCCGGACTCGGAGTTCGGCGACGAGAACGAGATCATCACCCCGGTCGGCCTGGCCCAGCTGAAGAAGGTCATGCCGCAGATCGACGCCGAGGAACTGGCCGGAAAGCTCCCGGCCGACCAGGTGATGAGCCTGTTCACCGTGCAGAATCTCGTCGACCTGGCGGTCCTGCGCGCCACGGTCACGGTGAGCGCCTGAGCGCTCCGGCACCGGGTTCCGGTGGCAGGGCTCGGCATCTGGAGGCTCCGGCAACGGGATTCCGCCGTGGTCACTCCGTCCGGGTGACCACGGCGGGGGATGACCCCGGCGGGGCCGCGCGCCGCGCCCTGTCGCGCACCCGTCGACGCACCGGCGGCGAGCACCGGTAACGGACCGGCGGCAACGAACACCGGCGGCGAACACCCACGCCCACCGGCGGCACCGACCCGCGGCGCCNNNCCCGCGGCGCCGGCCGGCGGTACGGATCGACGGCACCGATCGACGACCAGCGACACCGGCCGACGTGGCCGGCCGGCCGCAACGACAGGAAGGGAAGCGACGTGACAAAGCTGGCAGGGCAGGTCGCCCTTGTCACGGGGGCGTCCCGCGGCATCGGCCGCGCGATCGCCCTGGCTCTCGCGGACGACGGCGCGCACGTCGCCGTGAACTACCGGTCCCGCGTCGACGAGGCGCAGGCCGTCGTCGAGGAGATCGAGAAGGCCGGTGGGAAGGCCGTCGCGCTCGCCGCCGACGTCGCGGACCCCGAGCAGGCCGGCACGCTGGTGGAGCGGGCCCGCGCCGAGCTGGGCGGGCTGCACATCCTCGTGAACAACGCGGGGATCACCCGGGACGGACTGATCTACACCATGGCGCCGGCGGACTGGCTCGAGGTCATGCGGGTCAACTTCGGCGGGGTCTTCAACTGCACACAGGCCGTGATGGGCCACTTCATGGCGGAACGCGCCGGCGCCATCATCAACATCTCCTCGGTGATGGGCGAGCGGGCCTGGACCGGCGAGTCCGCGTACGCGGCGTCCAAGGGGGCGATCAACGCCTTCACCCGCAACTGCGCGCTGGAGCTGGCCCGCTTCAAGGTGCGGGTCAACGCCGTGCTCCCGGGCTTCGTCCCCACCGATCTTGTCGGCGGGCTGCTGGCCAGGGACGGCGGGAAGGCCATCAAACGGCGCATCCCCCTGCGGGAGTTCGCCACCCCCGAACAGGTCGCCCGGGTGGTGGCCTTCGTCGCCGGGCCCGACGCCGAGTACATGACCGGGGAACTGCTGCGCGTGGACGGCGGGGCCGCGGCCGTGCTCGGCACCGGCCGTCCCGACTGAAGCACCCGGGACTTCGGGGGCCCCGGCAGTCCGGGCTCGCCGGCGGCGCGGAGGGAACATGACCGCGCTCCCCGCGGGCGGGCGGGCCGGCAGCCGACAGGCGCGTGAACCGACAGGAAGGCAGGCGCGGCCGATGCGCTTTCATCTCGTTGACCGGATCGACTCCTGGGAGTCGAACCGGCGGATCGTCGGGCGCAAGGTGACGTCCGGCACGGAGCAGTTCTGGCGGGCCGGCCTCACCGGGCCGGTCATGCCGCCGCCGCTGGTGCTCGAGGCCCTCTGCCAGGCGGGCACCTGGCTGGTGATGATGAGCAGCGGGCACCGTAAACGGGCCGCGCTGCTGTCCGTGGGCGAGGTGTCGTTCCTCGGTGATGTCACACCGGGTGACGTGCTGCTGCTCGACGGCACGGTCGTGTCGATCTCGGACGAGGTCGCCGTCCTGGACGGGACGGTCAGCGTCGGCGAGCGCACCGTGCTCACCGCGACGTCCATCATGTGTGCCCTCATCGACGCCGAGCGGCTGGACGACCCGGTCGCCACGGCCCGGATGGCTGACCAGCTGACCGGGGCGGTGAGCGCACCGTGAGGCGCGTGGCGATCACCGGGCTCGGCGCGGTCACCCCGGTCGGCAACGACGCGGCCACCACCTGGACGAACCTCGTCGCCGGCCGCAGCGGGGTGGGCCGGCTGACCACCTTCGACACCTCGACGTTCTCGGTCCGCATCGGCGGTCAGGTCCGGGACTTCAACCTGCGCGATCTCGTTCCCGAGGCCACCGGCTGGCGGCACCTGTCGCGGGCCGGCGGGTTCGGGCTGGCGGCGGCGGCGGAGGCGTTGCGCGAAGCCAAGGTCACCCCCGCCACCTACGACCCCGACGAGTGTGGCGTCGCGATGGGCGGCAGCGTCGGACGCCCGGAGCTCCAGCAGGTCGTGGACATCGGCTACCTGCGGGAACGCACCGACAACCGGGAGATCTTCCGGCATCCGCCCGGCGACGTGCTGCTGCGTGACCAGAACGTGCCGGTCGCCGCGATAGCGCGGCTGGCCGCCTGCACCGGGCCGATGGTCAGCGTCAGCACCGCCTGCTCCGGGTCGGGGCACGCCATCGGGGAGGCGTTCCGGCACATCCAGGACGGTGACGCGACGCTCATGCTCGCCGGCGGTTTCGACGCCCTGACCACCTGGATGGACCTGCTGGGCTTCAGCCTGCTCGGCGCGCTGACCGACCGTTACAACGACGACCCGACGCGGGCCTCGCGCCCGTTCGACGCAGACCGGTCGGGCTTCGTCATCGGGGAGGGCGCGGTCGTCGTCGTGCTGGAGGAGCTGTCCGCGGCCAGGGCGCGCGGGGCGCCGATCCTCGCCGAGCTCCTCGGCTACAGCTCGACCCTGAACGCCTACCGGATCACCGACTCGCCGCCGGACGGCCGCGGCGCCATCCAGGTGATGGCCCAGGCGCTGGCCGAGTCCGGGCTCGGACCCGCCGGCATCGACTACGTCGTCGCGCACGGGACGGGCACCCCGGGCAACGACGCCTCCGAGACAACGGCGATCAAGGAGGTGTTCGGCGCCGACGCCCACCGCCTCGTGGTGAGCTCGCCGAAGTCGATGACCGGCCATCTCACCTCGGCCAGCGCCGCGCTGAACCTGCTCGCCGCGCTCGGTGCCATTCAGCACTCGGTCGTCCCGCCGACGGTGAACCTCGACACCGCGGATCCCAGGCTCGACCTCGACTACGTCCCGCTGGTGGCCCGGCCGATGCCGGTGTCGGGCGTCATGGTCAACGCGTTCGCGTTCGGCGGGACCAACACCTGCCTGGTGGTCGGCACCCCCAAGGAGGAATCATGACCGGCGCCGACATCGGCTCGGAACCGCTGCCGACAGCCTTCGACCGGCTCGTCCAGCTTGAACACGGCCGGCAGGCGGTAGCTATCCGTAACGTCCCTGGGACGCTGGACGTCTTCGACAGCCACTTCCCGCGCTTCCCCGTACTGCCGGGCATGCTGCTCTTCGAGAGCATGGTGGCTCTGGCCGGGGTGGTCCTGGCCGCGCCGGGGGAACGCTGGCGGCTGTCCGGGGCGCGGGTGGTGCGCTTCCGCCACTTCGTCCGGCCCGGCGACCAGGCGGAGATCACCGTGCGGGTCCTCGACCGCGGTCAGCAGACCGCCCGGTGCACCGCCTCGGTCACCGTCGACGGGCGTCCCGTCGCCTCCGCCCGGGCGCTGGACCTGCTGCGGGAACCATCGATGCTGGCGGCGACGGTATGAGCGGGCAGCATGCGAGAAAAGTCGTGATCACCGGGATCGGGCTGCTCACAGCACTCGGTGAGGGCGTCCAGGACACCTGGGACGGGATACTGGCGGGCCGCGGCGGCGTGGCGCCCCTGCGCGGGTACGACCCGTCGTCACTGCGCACCCAGCTGGGCGCCCAACTGGTGGACTTCGACCCCAGGCGGTACGTCAGCCGCCGGACGCTGCGCAAGATGACCCCCAACGACGAGATCGCGATGGTCGGCGCCGTCCTCGCGCTGCGTGACGCCGGCCTGGAGGACCAGCGGCCCTTCGGCGAGCGGGCCGGTCTCTTCGTCGGCGGCAACAAGGAGCTCTCCCGGCCGGAGGGGGTGGTGGCCGGGGCGCTGGCCGCCCGCGCCGACGACGGCCGCGCCGACTACCACCGACTCGGACGGGTCGCGTCCTCCACGCTGACACCGCTGTTCTACGTCGAGGGGCTGCAGGCGGCGTCGCTGTTCTACATCTCCGAGGCGTACGGCTTCCTCGGCCCCAACGCCTACTTCGCGGGCACGGCCGAGGCGGGGGCGAGCGCGGTGGGACGCGCGGCGCGCGCGGTACGGCGCGGCGAGGCCGATCTGGCGCTCGCCGGCGGGTTCGACGACCCGACCTCCTGGTGGTCGATGTCGAAGATGGACGGGCTCGGCGTGCTGTCGTCCCGCAACGAGCTGGGTGCGGCGGCCTGCCGGCCCTACGACCGGACCCGCAGCGGATCGGTCTTCGGCGACGGCGCCGCCTTCCTCGTCCTGGAGGAGCGCGAGGCCGCGCTGGCCCGGGGTGCCCGCTGCTACGCCGAGATACGCGGGGTGGGCGCCGGTAACGACGGCGGCATGGTCGTCACGCCCGACCCGAACGGCCGCGGGCTGGTCCGCGCGATCACGGCGGCGCTGCGGGACGCGGACATGCCCGCCGAGGACGTCTCCTATATCGCCTCGCACGGCTGCGCGACCACGCTCGGGGACCTCAGCGAGACCCAGGCGATCCGCCGGTCGCTCGCGGCCCACGCCGACAGCGTGTGGGCGAGCAGCGTCAAGCCGCAGACCGGGCATCTCGTCGCCGGGGCCGGGGCGCTGAACGCGGCGATCGCCGCGCTGGCGCTGGACGCGGGCGTGGCCCCGGCCACGGCCAACCTCGACGATCCCGACCCGGGCTGCGACCTCGACTGGATACCCGGCCAGCCCCGCGAGGCCCGGCTGACCGGTGCGCTCGCGCTCGCCCGCGGCCTGGCGGGCCAGCAGGTGGCGCTCGCCCTGGGCAGGGCGGCATGACCGGGCCCCGTCCTGGGCAGGGCGGCATGACCCCGCCGGCGCCGCCCGGCGGTCCTCGTCCGGGCAGCGCTCCGCGGCACGGCGATCCCGGTATCGGTCTTCGTGCCAGTAGCGATTTTCGTTCCGACAGCCGTTCCAACAGCCGTTCCGACAGCGACGGAGAGGAGCCCGACATGGCAGAGGTGACACAGACCGCCGGTGACGCCGATCGGGTGGTCGTCACCGGTCTGGGAGCGGTGACGGCGCAGGGCGTCGGCGTGGCGAAACTGTGGGAGGGAGTCCGGGCGGGCCAGGTAGCGATCCGTCCGGTGAAGAACCTGCCGATGGACGGCTACCGCACCGCCCTCGGCGGGGAGGTGCAGGAACCGGCCATCCCCGCCCACCCGTGGCCACTGGAGGTCAGCAGAGAGCCAGCGCTGGACTTCGCCCTCGTCGCGGCCGAGGAGGCGATGGCCGCGTGTGGCATCGGTGTCGACACCACCGGCGTCGGTACTACCGGCGTCGGTACTACCAGCGTCACCGGTGTCGGCACCGCCGCTGGCGCCGGGGGCGCTGCCGGGGCTGCGGGCGCACCGGGCACGCTGCTGCCCGCGCGGCGGTGGGGCGTCGTGCTCGGTAGCTGCAACGGCGGGCTGGTCAGCGGCGAGCGGGCCCTGCGCGACGAACTCGAAGGCCGGACACCGGACTGGCGGCACACCCTGGTGGTCTCCCCGCAGGCGATCGCCGAGGCGCTCGGCGCCGCCTTCGGCCTGCGCGGGCCGGTGCTGTCGGTCAACACCGCGTGCGCCTCCGGGGCGCACGCGATCGCCCACGCCACCGAACTGATCGTCACCGGCCAGGCGGACGCCGTCCTCGTCGGCGGCACCGACGCCTTCTCCGACGTGGTCTTCGCCGGTTTCAACAGCCTGGAGTCGCTCGCGGTGGGACCGGCCGCGCCGTACTCGAAGGACCGCGACGGGCTGTCCCTCGGCGAGGGTGCCGGCATGCTCGTCCTGGTCCGCGCCGACATCGCGCGGGCGGCCGGTGCCCGCGTGTTCGCCGAGGTCCTCGGCTACGGCTTCTCGGCGGACGGGTACCACCCGACCGCGCCGCATCCGCAGGGGGCGGGCGCCGCCCGGGCGATCACCGCCGCGCTCTCCCGCGCGGGCGTCGCCGCCGACGAGGTCGGGTACGTCAACGGCCACGGCACCGGCACACCCAAGAACGACCCGGCCGAGAGCAACGCGATCCGCGCGGCCCTCGGGGAGGCGGCCGGGACGGTCGCGCTCAGCAGCACCAAGTCGATGGTGGGCCACCTGCTCGGAGCTGCGGGGGCGGTCGAGAGCATTGTCACGATCCTCGCCCTCGACGAGCAGGTCGCCCCGCCGACCGCCGGGTTCACCGGCGTCGACCCCCAGTGCGGGCTCGACGTCGTGCCGAACGAGGCCCGACCGCTGGCCATGGACGTCGCGGTGTCCAACAACTTCGCGTTCGCCGGCGCCAACGCCTCGGTCGTCTTCGGCCGTCCTGGCCGGCGGACCGCCGCGCCGGCCGGCCAGGACCGGGACCGGCAGCGGGGGCAGGAGCGGGAACCGGTTGTGATCACCGGGCTGGCCGCGCTGACGCCCGCCGGCACGAGCGTGGCCGAGCTGTGGGAGGCCTACCAGGCCGCCGGGAGCGCCAGCGGCGCGGATGCCAGCCAGGCTGCCGGCCACATCGGTGTCGGCCACGTCGAGTTCGACCCGGCGGCCTACCTGCCCGCGCGCCAGCGGCGGCGGCTGGACCGGCTCGGGCTGCTGGCCGTCGCGTCCTGCCAGGACGCCCTCGCCGATGCCGGGCTCGCCGACGTCGCGCGGCCCGCGACCGGGATCGGCGTCATCCTGGGCACCGGCCTGGGGCCGATGGAGAGCATGGAGCGTTTCACCACGCCGCTGCTGACCGAGGGCCCGGCGGCGGCGAACCCCGCGGTGTTCCCCAACACCGTGTACAACGCCGCGGCCGGCCAGGTGGCGATGCTGCTGGGGCTGACCGGGGTCACCTCGACGGTGACCGCCATGCACGCGGCCGGCGCGGCCGCCCTGTGCGTCGCCGCCGACCTGCTGCGCGCCGGTGCGGCGGACGCGATCGTCTGCCCCGCCGTCGACGTGCTGCCGCCGGCCGTGGTGAACGCGTACCGCCGGACCCCTCTGTTCGCCGGCGCCGGCGGTGCGTACACGCTGGCGGAGGCCGGTTTCGCGCTGGTGCTGGAGCGGCTGTCGGTGGCCCGGGCACGCAGCGCCCGGATCCGCGCGGTGGTCTCCGGGCACGGTATCGCCTCGGACGCCCGGGGCGTGGGCCGCTGGGACGCCCGTNTGGCGGCGGCCGGTGTCGAGCCGGGCGCCCTGTCCGCGGTCTGGGCCAACGCCGCCGGGATCCGGGCTGTCGACCGGCCGGAGCGGGCCGCTCTCGGCCGGGTGTTCGGCCCGGCCGGGCCCCGCGTCGAGACGCCCAAGCGCAGCCTGGGCGNGGGCGAGCCGGTCGGGGCGGGCGCGCACCTGTCGGCGGTCCTCGCCGTGGCGGGGTGGGAGGCCGGCGGGGCCGCCGGCCCCGTCCTGGTGAACAGCTCCTCCCTCGGCGGCACGCACGTCAGCCTCGTCCTGGCTGGCCCGGGGCACGGCGATCACGCCGGCCCGGAAGTCAACGATCATGTTTTCGATGCCGCGGGCGCCGCGGGCTCCCGGAAGGAGCGGTGATGACCAGCCACCATGTCCGGATTGTGAGCACCGGCGGCTACCTGCCCGGCGAACCGCTGTCCAACGACGACCTGGAGCGGTTGTGCGGCCCGTTGCCGGACGACGTGCTCGACGGTCTCCAGGTGCGCCGCCGCCACTGGATGATCGATCCGGGCACCGGCGAGCACCTGGTGAACAACAGCGAGATGGCCACGGCCGCGGCCCGGCAGGCGCTCGACCGCGCCGGGCTCGAGCCCGGTGACGTCGACCTGCTGGTGATGTCGACGTCCTCCCCGGAGTACCCGCTGCCCGCGGCGGTCACCTTCGTGCAGGAACGTCTCGGCCTGGCCCGGTGCGCGGTCGTGGAGGTCCGGTCCGGGTGCGCGGGGGCGATGCACGCGCTCGACATCGCCCGCCGTCAGCTGGCCGACGGCTCCGCGCGGACCGCGGTGGTCATCGGCAGCGAGGCGACGTCACCGGTGCTCGCCCCGATCTTCCTGGGCCGCCGCCCGGACGCCGTCCGGCTGCGGGACCGGATCGCCATCTACAACTTCGGTGACGGGGCGGGGGCGATGGTGCTGCGCGCCGAGCCCGCCGGGCCGGGGGAGCCGGCGAGCTTCCATGCCAGCGTCAACGCCTGCATGGGCGGGGACCGCAAGCCCGGCATGCAGATCATCGGCGGTGGTACCCACGCTCCCGTGGCCGAGCAGATGCGCGGCCGGCGTCCGGTCGACCTGCGCCTCGACGTGGTCGAGTCGGCCAGCTTCGGGCCGCGTGTGTTCGTCACCGCCCTGGACGAGCTGCTGCGCCGCAGCGGTCTGAGCCTGCGGGAGGTCGACGCGTGCGTCGTGCCCGAGGGCAACGCCGGCTACTTCAACGGCGAGCTCGAAGCCGCGGGGCTGTCCGCCGAGGACTGCAAGCTGCTCGCGGGCAGGATCGTGGAGAACCTGACCGACGTCGGGGCGACCGGCTCCGCCGCCGTGCCCCTGGCGCTGGATGACGCCTGGACTTCCGGGCGGATCCGGCCCGGCGACCAGGTGCTGCTGCTGGCGATCGAGACCAGCAGGTGGCTGTACGCCGGGCTCTCGCTCACCTGGAGCGCCCCCTGGCCAGGGGGCGACCGGCCGGGCGCCGATCTGTCAGCCACGGACCTGTCAGCCGTCGGGCTGGCAGCCACGGGTGTGAACGGACAGGCCGAGCCACGATGAGCGTCCGCCAGGATGCCGAGCGCGACTCCTACGACGTCGTCGTGATCGGTAGCGGGCTCGGCGGCCTGACCGCCGCCGCGCTGCTCGCCCGCTGGGGCCGCCGGGTGCTGGTGGTCGAACGCCATGACCGGATCGGTGGTTACGCGCATGCGTTCACCCGCCGTCGACACCGTTTCGACTCCGCGGTGCACCTGGTCGCGGGCGGCCCGCCGGTCACCGTGGGAAATCCGGGAATCATGCCGGTGCTGCTGGATCTGCTGGGTGTTGCCGACCGCCTTGAGTTCCACCGGCTGGATCCCTTCTACCGGGTGGTCCTTCCCGGTTTCCAGCTCGACGTCCCAGCCGGCCCCGATTTCCTGGACGCGCACGTGGCGCGTTTTCCCGCGGAGCGGACGGGGCTGCGCCGGATGCAGCGCCTGTCGACGCTGCTCACCCGCGAGGTGCAGCGACTGCCCGCCGACCTGCCGACCGCCGAACTACACGACAGTGATTTTCCGTTGCTGCACCGGTACCGTCAGGCAACCGTTTCCGACGTGCTCGACGAGCACCTGCGCGACGCACGGCTTAAAACGGCACTGACGGCGCTGTGGCCGTATCTGGGGGTACCGCCGTCGGTCCTGGCCTTCGACGTGTGGTCACTCATGCTCACGACATACCTGGAGTTCGGCGCGTACTACTGCGCGGGCAGCTTTCAACGGCTGGTGGACGCGTTCGGTGCCAGCGTGACCGGCAATGGTGGGGAGGTGATGGTGCGCACGACCGCGCGGCGGATTCTCGTCGAGCGGGGCAGGGTGACCGGGGTCGTGCTCGACAACGGCCAGCGGGTCACCGCGAAGGCCGTCGTCTCCAATGCCGATCCGTTGCAGACCTGCGAGGAACTCGTCGGTACCGAGAACGTCGACGGAGGCTATCTCGCGCTGCTGCGCTCGATGCGCTGTTCCCTGTCGGCGGCGGTGCTGTACCTGGCCACCGACATGGATCTCGGCGGGGAGGGCATGGCGCACGAGACCTTCGTCTTCGACGGATGGGAGCACGACGCCACCTATGCGGGGATGCTCACGGGTGCGGTACCCGCACTGACGGTGAGCGTCCCGACGCTGAGCGATCCGTCGCTGTCTCGGGACGGAATGCATCTGGTCACCGCTGTGGCACTGCTTCCATATGACGCGGTGGCATCGTGGCGCCACAGCAAGCCGCGATACGAGCGTCTGATCATGGACAAGCTCGGGGAACTGATCCCGGGCATCGGGGGCAGGGCGGTGCTGGCCGAAGGCGGCACGCCGCGGACGATGGAGCGCTACACCCTGAACCTGCGCGGCGCCATCTACGGCTGGGAACACGCACCCGACCAGACCACCACCGACCGGCTGCCGCACCGGACCCCCGTCGAGGGACTGTATCTTTCCGGGCACTGGACGCAGCCCGGGGGAGGCGTCCTGTCAGTGATCAGTTCGGGCGTCCAGACCGCCGAGATGCTCACCGGCGCGTCAGTGCTGGAACGTCCGCGACCGGTGCCCTTCTTCGCCGCGGCGGCCGGCTGAGTCGTGCCTCCCTGCCGGGACGGTCGGCCTTGCCGGGACGTTCGGCTGAGGCGTGCCACGCGGCCGTGTGTGTCACGGTGCCCGACGATTTCCGGCCGGCCGGGGCCCGTGCCGGGCCGGCGCGGAACGTGACCGACGGGAATGCCCCCGTCCAGCGCCCGGCCCATCGAAGAAACAAAACAACGCAAAACAGGAACAAAATGACACGGGGTGGAACGGGGAGACCGCGGAACGCCACCGGCGGGGGTGTCTGCCGGTGTACATGCCGCCGACCGGGACAAAACGACACGGGCCGGCGCGGGGGCGACCGGCACAGGACGAAAAGGAGCGAGAGATGTCGCGCGAGGAGAACAAGGTAATCATCCGTCGGGTGTTCGACGAAATCGCCAGCAAGGGCGACTTCGACGTGGTCGACGAGATATATGCGGAAGACTATCTCGACCATGCCCCTTTCCCGGGCGCGCCGGCGGGCCGGGCCGGGGTCAAGCATTCGATCGGCGGGCTGCGCACCGCGTTTCCGGACCTGCACGTGACGGTCGAGGACATGAGTGCCCACGGGGACAAGGTGGCGGCGCACAACACCTGGGCGGGTACCCACACCGGTGAGGTGCTCGGAATTCCTCCCACCGGCCGGAGCGTGAGCTTCGGCGGTGTCGTGGTGTTCCGGCTCAAGAACGGCCTGATCATCGAACGCTGGGCGATCGACCTCGAGCTCGACCTGCTCAAGGAACTCGGCATGAACCTGCGGTGGTCCCGGCCGAAGGTGTGAGCGCGTCCGTGCCGGGCTCCGGCCCGCGCGGCCGCCACCGCGGCCCGCGCGACCGTCGCCCGGCACGGAGAAAGATCCGCTGGCTCGGAGGCGCATCGCTGAACGCGGATGACAACGGGCGGATGACGACGGATGGCAACCGCCTGGCCGGGGGAAGCGGTATCAGGTGCGGAGAACGGTCGTTGTCGGCTATGGGGGACAACCAGCTGGTACGAGCCTGTCACCATAAATGATCAACCGCGTCCCGTGGTGGCGGCGGGTCCCGCCCGGCAGTAGCCGTCCCCCAGAGCCGCCGCCAGGCGCGAGGAGGAGGTGCGTCCCGGAGTGGGGCCCGCCGGGCGGTGCCCCAGGGCCCGCCGCGGTGCCGTCCGCCTCCCGGCCCGACCCCGCCCGGCCGTGCCTCTCCGCAGGGCCGGCGGGCACAGGGGATCGGGCATGGGGATGACGTTGCTGTGGGGTCGGGATGGCGGCTGCCGCGCTCCGAAGTAGGCCGGCCGGCATTCACCGCACCGGCCGCACCGCCATACCCGTACGTATGGATCCGTAGCGACCGACCCGTGTCAAGTGCTGGACAGTCTTTACTGTCAACTATTTATCAGTATTTAATGCTCCTCAGGGGAATGTCAGGGCCATGGGGGGCATGGAGTGGTTGAACTTCTTATGTTGGGCCCACTCGAGCTACGAGTGGCTGGTATTCATGTAGATCTTGGGTCGGCGAAGCAGCGAACGGTGCTTGCCGTCCTGCTGGCGGATCTTGGGCGACCGGTGCCTCAGGATCTTCTCATCGACCGGGTGTGGGGAGGCTCACCTCCGGCCGAGGTGCGAAATGCGCTGTACACGTATGTCACGCGTTTGCGGCGGATACTCGTGTGTACCCGCCAGGTGGAGGGGGGGAAGGTCGAGCTGGTCCGGCAGCGGGGCGGCTATCTGCTCGACGCCGACCCCACCCTGCTCGATCTGAATCGGCACCGTTGTCTGGCGGAGCGGGCCCGGGCGGTGGCCGACAACAACCCGGAGCAGGCGTGCCACCTGCTCAGACAGGCCGCGGACCTGTGGCGGGGAGAACCCCTGGCCGGCCTGCCGGGGGACTGGGTCGCGCGGGTCCGGGAAAGGCTGGTCCCGCAGCGGCTTGGCGTGCTCGCGGAGCGGGCCGATCTTGAGATAGGGCTGGGCCGCGCCGACCGGGTGATCGACGAGCTGCAGGAGGCACTTGCCGAGAACGAACTGTTCGAGCCGCTGAGCTGCCAGCTCATCCGGGCGCTCTGGCACGCCGGCCGTGGCGCCGAGGCGCTGGAGTGCTACGCGCGGGTACGCCGGCGGATCGCCGACGAACTCGGGGTCGAACCCGGCGCACGGCTACGGCGGCTGCACGAGGCGATCCTGCGGGGCACTCTCGAGGCCGCCGCACCAGCCGGGCCGGTCGGGCCGGCCGCGCCAGCCGGGCCGGCCGCACCGGCCGGGTCACGGCCGGACGCGGTGGAGCCGCCGGAGGGCGACGACCCGCAGGCCGCGCAGCCACCACGGCCGCCGTGCCTGCTGCCCGCCGCCGTCGGAGACCTCACGGGCCGGGACGAGGAGGCGGAGCTGCTGTGCCAGCGGCTGACCGCCGCCGGCTCCCCTCCGTCGATGCCCGTCGCGGCGGTGCTCGGCATGGGCGGGCTGGGCAAGACGGTCCTGGCGGTCCACGTCGCGCACCGGTTACGAGAGCACTTCGACGACGGTCAGCTCTACGTGGACCTGCATGGTCAACAGCGCAGTCCGGTCGATCCCAGCGACGCGCTCGCCCGGTTCCTGCGCGCGCTGGGCGTCGCGGACAGCGAGATTCCGCTTGGCCTCGACGCACGCGCGGAGCTGTACCGCAGTCTGCTTGCCGACCGACGGGTCCTGGTGGTACTCGACGGTGCCGCCGACGAGAGCCAGATCGAGCCGCTGCTGCCGGGGTCGGGCAGCTGTGGGGTACTGATCACCAGCCGGGCGCGGCTGGCCGCGCTTCCCTGCACCCGACTGCACCTGAACGTGCTCGAGGTCGGGAGCGCGATCCGGATGCTGGCCCGCATCGTCGGCGACGACCGGGCGCTGGCCGACCCCGTGGCCGCCCGTGAGCTGGTACGCCTGTGCGGCTACCTGCCGCTGGCTGTTCGCGTTGCCGCGGCCAGGCTGGTGGCGCATCCCCACTGGAAGATTTCCGGCCTGGTGTCCAGGCTGGTCGACGAGCGGCGCCGGATAGCCGAGCTGCGCCACGGCGCCCTGGAGGTCCGCGGCAGCTTCGACCTGTCCTACCAGCGGATCGATCCGCAGGCGCGGCAGTTGCTGCGCCGGCTGGGGTTGCTCGGCTGCTCGGTCTTCTCCAGCCGGGTCGTCGAACAGGTGCTGGGGACCGATCGGCAGACGGCCGAAGGAATCCTCGACCGTCTGATCGACGCCCAGATGCTCGACATCGCCGGCACCGGGCCAGCCGGTGACGTGTGGTTCCGGCTGCACGAGCTGGTCAGGATCCACGCGCGCGACCGGGCGGAGCACGAGGAGAGCGGTCAGGAGGTCCGCCGGATCACCGCGCTCGGACAGCTGTTCGGACAGCAGTCCGAACAGCAGCCCGGTGACCGGCCGGCCGTGAACGTCCCCGCCCAGGCGGGTGCGGCCGAGCACTGGGACACCGCGTGGAAGAAATGGGAGGCGGAAGCCAGCGTCGGCAGCCACTGACCGGGACGGGCCACCCCCGGCATGATCGATGCCGGCTGTCCGTCGGTGCTTCCGGAGCCTCCCGGTTTTCGGAGCATCCGGTCAGAGCTGGGCACGGGTGCCGACGGCGGTGCCGCTCTCGTCTTCCCATGGCTATGTGTGCGGACAGCGCGGGATCCAACCGTCCGGGATCTGGTCGGCACCGTAACGGGCGTGTGTCAGCGACCGCGCCGCCGCCTGCGATCAGCCCTGGGGTGTGCTCCTCACGGTAACGAATGTATGTCCTGGTGGTCCGTGCGGGTGGGTCGCTTCCGAATCGCGGTGACTGCGGAGGAGGATGGGCGCAGGCGACGGGGCTGGCGGCCGGTGATGTGAAAGTCGTCACAGCTCGTGATCGCCGCTGCTCGTCGTCACGTGATGAGATGGCGTGACCGTCGACGACGATTTCGGGACGCGACGACGATTTCGGGATGGCTGTGAGACTTCGAGACACTGTGAAACTCCGAGACAACTGTGAGGAGCCCCTGCGGTGAGGCTGGCGATGGGCACCCGGGAGGTCTTCGACGCGGAGAGCCTGCTTGAGGAGTACCTCGGGCCACGTAAGCGTGGCCTGCGTTACGCCTATCCGTACTATGACGGGCTCACCACCAACGGTGACTCCGACCTGCTGTGCACCGGCGATCTGCTCGCGCCCTGCCTGCTCGGCGTCCAGGTGGACGTCGACCGGATGCACACGTTGACGGCGCTGACGCCGTTGCTGCAGCGCGGGCTCGACAAGCTCCCACCCGGCATCGAACTGATCGAGGCCGACGAGATCACCCTTGATCTTGTCGCGGCCCTGTACGACCCCCTGGACGATCCGGATGTCTCCGACCGCGACGTCAAGGGGTCGTTGATCGCAAAGGTGCTGCACCGCAAGCGACCGGCGCTGGTGCCGCTGTTCGACTCCAAGGTCAGGATCTTCTACCAGCACGAGCGCTGCATCCCGCCGTCTCCCCGGGACGGGCGTTCCTGGCGTGAGTACATGCAGCTGCTGGTTCGCGCCATGCAGTACGACCTGAAGGAGAACGCCGACGAGTTCCACCGGCTGTCCGCGCTCGTCCCCCGTAACGGGCCGCCGCTGACACCGCTGCGCATCCTCGACATCGTGGTGTGGATGAGCAGTGCGGTCTGATCTCCGAGATTCTGATCTCCGCCGGTCTGATCTCCGCCGGTCGCCGCCGCGGGTGCCGCCGCCGAGGGCACGGTGAGGCGCGGCGACACGCCGTCGGGGTGCCTGTCCGTACTGGCCGTGGTGCCGTTGCGGGCGGCGCGTGCCCTGACGGTGGGACGAGCGCCAGTCCGTTACGAGGTCGGGCGGGGCGTGGGCCTGCGGGGCCTGATCTGGAACGGCGTCGCCGACACCACCTTCGACGGTGTCGTGGTGGTCGGTGTGGACGGCCGGGTGGCCGCTGTCGGGCCGCGTGACCAGGTGGCGCTGCCGGACGGCCTACGCATGATCGACTGTGCCTGGATCGGACCGGGTGTCGTCGACGCCCACGTGCACCTGCCGGCCACCGCCACGCCCGGGTACGACGAACTGCGTTCCGGTGTCGTGGCCGTGCGTGACCTCGGTTCGTCGATCGAGCGGCTCACCCACTGGCGGTTCGCCGCGCCGATCATGGTTGCCGGCACAGGCCCCCGGGTGGTGGGCACGCCGAGGCAAAGGCCGCGTCCGGATCGTGCGGACCGCTTCGGGGAGTCCGTCGGCCCTGCCCAGGGTGCCGCGGCCGACCGGCTGGATGCCCGGTCCCCCAACTCGTCGCGATCCGCCCGTCGCGGCACCGCTGGCCGGATCGCGACGAGCCGCCACACGCTGGGCCGCCACCTGCCAGGCCGTCACGGATGGAACCGCGACGCGACAGACCAGCACCTGTCAGATCAGCACCTGTCAGACCAGTATCCGCCGGGCCGGCACGTCTCGGATTATTACGGGCCGCGCCGTCACGGACCAGATTGGCACGGTTTGGGTCAGCATGGACTGGGCTGGCACGGGCTGAACGGGCTGAACTGGCGCGGGTTGAACTGGCAGGGAGCGGGCCAGCAGGAGGTGGGCCGGCAGGGAGCGGGGCGAAAGGCGCAGAGCTGGCATGCCCGCCGCGGCGACGCGGTGGTCGTCGTCGAAAGCCCGGCCGCGGCCCGCGGGCTCGTCGCCGGGCTCGTCGCGGACGGCGTCGATCTGATCAAGGTATATGTCGGGGACGCCGCGACCAGCGCGGATACCGGGCGTGGGAAGCGTCCGAACTGGCCGCCGTTGCCTCCGGCCGAGCTCGCGGTCATGGTCGAGGCCGCCCATGCGGCAGGTCTTCCGGTAACAGCGCACGCGCTGAGCGTCGACGCCGTCGAGATGGCGCTGCGGGCGGGCGTGGACGAACTCGCCCACGTCCCGGTGGAGCCCCTGCCGCCACGGACGATCGAGCGGATCGCCGCCGCGGGCGTGCCGGTGGTCTCGACGTTGCAGTGCCATGCCGGGTTCGGCCCGGCGCCCGGGCGTAACGCGGCGTTGCTCCACCGGGCCGGGGTCACCCTGGTCTACGGCACCGACGCGGGGGGCACGGGCAGCCGGCCGCCCGGGGTCGACCCGCGGGAGCTCGACCGGCTCGCCTATGCCGGGCTCGGCCGCCTCGGCGCGCTGCGCGCCGCAACGTCCGTGGCGGCCCGGGCGGCCGGGCTCGACGGCCGCCGGCCGTCCGGGCGTGTCGAGGTGGGCGGGCACGCCGCCGTCGTGGGGCTGCCCATGGATCCGCTCGTCGAACCCGCTGCCTGGCGCCATCCGACGGTGGTCGTCAACGGCCAGCGGGTGATCATCTCGTAATGTGCGTCGATGTGAAGCTTTCCATCCTGATGCCGGTTTTCAACGAAGAGGCCACGCTTGCGGCTGCCGTCAAGCGGGTGCTCGAGGTCGGCTACCGCTGTGAGATCGAACTCGTCGTGGTCAACGACGGCAGCCTGGACGGAACCCGTTCCATCCTCGACTCCCTCGACGACCCCCGGCTGGTCGTCGTGCACCAGTCGGTGAACCGGGGCAAGGGTGCCGCCGTGCGGACCGCGAGCGATCGTGCCAGCGGTGACTACCTCGTCATCTGCGACGCCGATCTGGAATACGCTCCCGAGGAGATCCCGGCGCTGCTGGAACCGGTCCTCGCCGGCGAGGCCGACGTCGTCTTCGGCTCACGGACGTTCAGCGGCAACACCGCGTTCTCGTTCTGGTACGTGGTGGGCAACAAGCTGGTGACGCTGGCCGCGAACGTTCTTTTCAACAGCTACATCAGCGATCTGGAGACCTGCTTCAAGCTGCTGCCGGTCAGCCTGTACCGCGAGCTGGACGTCCGCTCCGCCGGCTTCGGCATGGAGGCCGAGGTGACCGCGAAGCTGCTTTCCCGCGGCATCCGGCCGTTCGAGGTACCGATCAGCTACAAGGCCCGCACCCGGGCGCAGGGCAAGAAGCTGACCTGGCGGGACGGGGTCGAGGCGCTGTGGATACTCGGCTCGGTGCGGGCCCGTCACCGCAGGTCCGGTCGCTGAGCAGGTCCGGTCGCTGAGCAGGCCTGGTCACTGAAGCAGGTCCGGTCGCTGAAGCGGGCATGGCTGCCGGGTGGGCCCGGTTACCGACCTGAAGTGGGCCCGGCCGGCAGACCGCGCGGCGCGTTCCCCTCACCCCGGCCGGTCACGGATCTGAAACGATCCGGAAACCGGCCCTGAAGTGACCCGGGTAACGGTCCTGAAGTGAGCCCAGGGACTGACACGCGCAGCGAACCAGGCGCTGGCCGCGGGCAGCGGCCCGGGTACCGAAGCGGTGGCCCGGGTGACGGCCGGCTGGTGAATATCCGGCCGAGGAGGTGGCCCTCACCAGCCCTCAGGCCGACTCCACGCCCGCGGGCTGCGACAATGGGCCGCGTGCTGAGCTACGTCGTGCGTGGGCTCACCCGCCGGCACGGCGCGGGTGAGCATGCCGTACTCGCCACCTCCAACATCGATCTTGATGTCGGACGCGGCGAGGTCTTCGGTGTCCTCGGGCCGAATGGCGCTGGTAAGACCACGCTGCTGCGTCAGCTCATGGGGCTGATCCGGCCGGACGCCGGGTCCATCACGATGTTCGGGTGGGACGTCGTCGCCCGTCCCGACATCCCGCCGCGGCTGGCGGCCTATCTCGGCCAGCACGACATGGCCCTGGAGGATCTGCCGGTGGGTCGCGCGGTGGAGACCACCGCGCGACTGCGTGGCCTCGGTCGTGGCGCGGCGCGGGCGGCCCGTGACGCCGTCGTCGACGAACTCGGCCTCGCCCCGGTCGTGGCCCGGCCGATGCGGCAACTTTCCGGCGGTCAGCGCAGGCTCGCCTCCGTCGCCTGCACCCTGGTCGGCGACCGTATGGTGCTCGTCCTGGACGAGCCGACCACCGGCCTGGACCCGACCGCCCGACGCGCGGTGTGGTCGGCGCTCGAACGCCGCCGGGCCGCCGCGGGCGTCACCGTGGTGCTGGTCACCCACAACGTCCTGGAGGCGGAGACGGTGCTCGACCGGGTCGCGGTCCTCGACGCTGGTCGGGTGATCGCCTGTGACACCCCCGGACGGCTCAAGGCGTCGGTGAGCAACGACGTTCGGCTGGACCTTGTCTGGCGCTGCGATCCGCCCGCCCACGACCCGACGATCGCCCGTCTCGCCCGGCAGGCCGAGATCAGTGGCCGTCGCTGGACCACGCGCATGGACGCGGCCGCCGCCCGAGACGCGCTCGCGCGGCTGACCAGCGGCCCCGCCTTCGCCGCCCTCGACGACTTCACGCTGGCCACGCCGTCCCTGGAGGACGTCTATCTCGCCCTTGGCGGAGCATCCCGCACCCTGGAGCGCACATGAGCACGGTTATCCTGTGACCGCCGCCGCAGCTTACGACGCGGCCGGGCAGATCGCCGGCCGGGCCGTCGAGGCGGCCGGCCCGCCCACCGAGACCGTCTCGATCGTCGAACGGACGGCCGATACCCTCGACCGGTCCGTCGGCGGCTTTTCCCGGGCCGTGGCGGCGGCTGACACGCCCGTGCCGCTGCCGCCGAGCACCCCCTTCGGGGCCGCGCTCGGCGCCGTCTACGTCGGCCAGCTCGCCCGGGCCCGGGTGGCCCGAGTGCCTCTGCTGTTCGTCGCCGCGTTCCAGTCGCTCGGGATCATGCTGCTGCTACGCGGAGTGGTCGATGTTGGCAACGAGACGACCAGCGAGCAGGTGGTGGCGGGCTCGACCGTGCTGGTGGTGGCCTTCGTCGCGCTGAACCTTCTCGCGCAGCGCTTCGGGGCGCTGCGCGCGGCCGGGGCGCTGGACTACTACCTGACTCTGCCCGTCCCGGGCAGCGCCGTGGTGCTTGGCACGGCCGCTTCCTACGCGTCGTTCGCGGTACCAGGGATGATTATTACGGCTGTGGTGGGCTCGCTGCTGTACGGTCTGCCTCTGTCGGGCCTGTGGCTGCTGCTGCCGGTGGCTGTCATGGCCGGTGCGTCTCTCGCTGGAATCGGCGCGGTCATCGGGCTGCTCGCTCCCCGCCAGGAACTTGCGACGGTCGCCGGACAGGTCGGTATGAGCGTCGTGCTGTTCCTCGGGATCATCCCGGCGGACCGGTTGCCGCTCGGGATCGACGTGCTGCGTGACCTGCTACCCAGCACATACGCGGTGGATGTGCTGGCCGGCGCCTTCCGGCCGTCGGTCAACTGGGGCATGGTCACCGTCGATCTGCTGGTGTGCGCGCTGGTGGCGTTCGTCACGCTGCTGGCGGCCAGTATCGCGCTGCGACGTGCCGGTAACGCCCCGCGTTAGGCCGTTGCGGTGGATTCTCAGCCGCGCGGGCCGACGCCCATCCGGTCGCTATCCATCAGCAACAGCCTGGCATGACAGTTACGCGAACGCTGACAGGACCGTTGACGGCGCGCATCACAACGCGCAGTTGCGGGGCCTCCCTGAGGCGCAGCAGTCTGAGGCGCAGCAGTCCGGTGCCGGGCATCCCCGCTCACCGCGGCCAGGCCAGCATGACCAGCCCGATGGCGTCGTGGCGGACGGTTGGCCGATGCTCGAGGAGCCTCGGCGTCGTTTCTGGGCTGTGGGCAGGTCCGGGCTTTTCACCGGCCTGCTGTGCGCGCTCGTCATGGCTGCCTTCGGCCTGCCTGTCGGGCTGTTGTGGGCGTTGACGGCCCCGCGCCTGAACGTTCGGGCGGTACTGGCTGGCAGTGAGATCGTTTTCGATGCTCAGGCCGGTGTCGACGTGTACTTCGCCGTGATCTGCGTTGTCGCCGGTCTGATCGGGGGGCTCCTCGGCTTCTGGCGGGGCCGTGACAGCGGCTGGCCGGTCCCCGTGGGACTGGCTCTGGGCGGGATCGGCGGCTCCCTGCTGGCGAGTTGGATCGGGCATGTGCTGCGGTCGGCGCGAGCCGTCTCGCAGTTGCCCGAGGGTGCCAGCAGCTTGGTCATCCAACTTGTCGAGTTCCGGTTGCGTTCGTCTGGCTTCCTGCTCGTCCTGCCCGCCGTGTCGCTGCTGGTGCTGTCGGTGCTGAGCTGGTTGTCGCTCTTCGTGATGCCACGCCGCGAGATGCCACGCGGCGAACAGATGTGAACAGTCCCCGCTGGACGCCATGCCACGGTTCCTATCGGGTTGCTACAGGGTTGCTACGGGAGGCGCGGTTCCGGTTTCGCCAGAGGCGCTCGCGAGTGGGCTGGGGCCGGCGCACAGCGCTGTCCGTCGCTCCGGACGCACCTGGTGGCCTTGTGTTCGGTTGGTATGGACAACGATGATGCTCTGTCCGCTCGGTCAGAATGCTCATGCGGTGACGGTGGGCTGGCAAAGCTGGACGACGCCCTGTTCGCTTGGGTCAGGAGGTCGAGGCCGTGGTCGAACCCACACCGGAGTTGCTGGTCGTCATCGCGTCACGGACAGTCAGGCTGGATCCGGCAGTCCACGGTTCTGATGATCTTAACGGTCCAGTCGGCCCTGGCAAGCACGGTGATGTGGCCGGCCCCGCGGAGGAGAAGGGACCCGACGGGAGCGATCGCTACCAGACGGTCCTCACCGCTCTGCGAGAGATCGCGCAGGTCACGGCGGTCCTACCACCTCGTCTGGCCCTGGTCGCCGCGTCGAAGACCCAGGCGGACGCGTTGATCCGGCTTCCCGGTGTTGCCGGAGTGTTCCTCGAAGCGGTTCCGGCGGGCCTGCGTGAGACGCTCACCGCGAGTGAGCATCTCTTCGTGGATGGATGGCTCGCGCGCCTGGCTGGTAAGCAACGTTCCGCGGAGGGACTGCCCTGGGACGCCACCGACACCGGCCGACTGCCTCCCGGGCCACCCACATGACCGGTGCGAGAACCGGTGAGCACGGCGCCTCCGCGGGTCGCCGGCCCGGCCGCGGATGCGGGGCCGGAGAGGGCCGGCTCGGAAAGGACGCGGTCGGCGGCCCGGGCCCCGTGTCACGTACGACGAGCGTCCCGCGACCACCCGCGACGACCAGCCAGCCCACCCGAGTCAGGGGAGCTATCGTTACGTACGGACAGGCATGTTTCGGAAGGTTTCAGGCGGGGGTCCCGAGCCGAAGCACATGATGTCGCGTGTTCTCGCCCGGTCGATCGGTCGTCCGCTGACCAGCGCGTACGCCGGTACTCCTGCGGCGGAGAGCGAGAAGCGACGGATGCTGGATCCGTTGTATCGGCTCATCGCCATCGGCTCATCGCCGACGCGATCGTCACCTCCCACCGGGGGCTTGCTGTGATCCTCGGAACCGGCGGCTGTGTCGCGATACTGATCGTCTCGCCCGGCGTCGCGTCCGTGGTTGTCACGGGACTGACCGTGCTCGGCCTCCTGTACCAGTTGGCGTTCCGCCGCTGACATCATGCGGCGGAACGCCGACGTACGACCTGGATCCGGGAAACGACCGCTAGAAGATCTTCCCGGGTGGCAGCCACTGGAAGGTGTCCGACGTGCGGGCCATCGCGTACAGCCGGTCGCCGACTCTCGCCACCACCTCCAGATGCTTGCCGAACGAGCTCTGGATCATGGTGACCGCGTCGACGTGGCCGAGTTCGGTGGCGAACCTGGTCGGGCCGCTCCAGGGAAAGCCGGCCGCGTCGTTGTTCCGCCACAGGTGGACCAGACCGCCGCTGGCCGACGGCACGAGCACCTCGAAGTTGCCGATCCGGCCGAACCCGCTCTGGATCAGCACCGGATTTCCGGTGACGCCTTCGGCGAACACCGTCGAGGTCCGCCACACGCCGTCCTGGGTACGGTAAATGTGGGCCAGCCGACCGCCTGCCAGCGCGACGGCTTCCAGGTTGCCGTTGTCGAAGTTTCCCTGGATGAGGCTGACCGCGTCGACATGGCCGAGGTTCGCCGCCACGACGACGGGCTGGCTCCAGGGGAAACCGGCGACGTCGTTGTTGCGCGAGAGGTAGAGCAGGCCGACGTCGGCGGCGGGCGCCAGCACCTCGAACGTGCCGCGCCGGCCCAGCCTGCTGTGGATCAGTGACGGTGTCCCGGCGACACCGTCGGTTATCCGGGTGGGGGACTGCCAGCGCAGGGCGGGCCCGCTGTCACGCCAGAGGAACAGCAGCGACTTCCCGACCCGGGCGAGCGCTTCCAACGCCCCCGGTGTCGCCAGCCTGCTCTGGATCATTGTGAGCGCGTCGATCCGACCGTTGCCCTGTGCCACCTGTGTCGGTTCCCGCCAGGGGAAACCGGGAGCGTCGTTGTCCCGCCACAGGTGTGTCATCCCGGCGAACGCCGACGGCACCACCAGTTCGAAGTTGCCGGTGTGCCCGAAGCTGCTCTGCACCAGGACGGGATTGCCACCGACCCCGCGGCCCCAGCCGACGTGGCTGGGGGTGTAGCGGCACAGCTCGAAGCTGTTCGACCGCATCAGGCAGTTGACGCTGTCCGGTGCGCAGCCGTCGCAGTTGCCGTTCGGGGTGGCGAACCGGCCCCATGTCCCACCGCAGTTGCATCCGCTGGCGGCGTACTCGTCGGGACAGCCGAAGATGTGGCCTGTCTCGTGGGCGAAGACCCGGTCGAGGTTGTCCGGACCCCATCCGTCGTTGTCGTAGGACAGGACGAGCCGGGGCCCGCCGATGGAGCTGTAGGCGAAGTACTGCAGCGGGTATTTGGTGACGAACGCACAGTAGGACCATCGTGTGACGTGCCTGGCGCGCAGGTCGTCGACGTAGTCGTAGACTCCGTCGAAGTTCGGCTGGTAGCCGAGCTGGCTCATGGCCGGGTCCCGCCAGCGTGCTTCCAGGTCGGCCGCGGCGGGGTCCGGGGGAGTGGAGATCCGGACGACCTTGATGTCGTAGCTGAAGGTGAGCTCTGCCGCCGGGTTGACGGTGGCGTACCAGGACAGGCCGTTCTGGATCTCGGCGACGGTCTTGGTGCGTTCCGCGGCGGTGAACTGCAGATCGGCGCTCGGCCCTTCCACGATGATCACGCCGATCGCGATGCTGCCCTCCATGAAGGCGCTGGTGGGCCCGCCGGTGCCGCCTCCGCCGCCTGGCTGGCCGAGCTGTCCGTCGGCGGGGACGGCGGCGGCGGTGAGCACGGGGGCGCCGCTCGTGCCCAGGCTGGTGGGGGATGGCGAGTCGGTGGGGGAGCGAGGCTGTCGCGGGACGCCGCCGCCACCGCCGTCCGGGGCCTGCCCGGAGGAGCCTCGCGGCGGTGGGACGTCGGTGCACGGCCGGTCCCAGTCCCACAGCTCGTCGGATCTCGCGCGGTCCTGTTTGGCCCGCTGGTAGTCGGTACTGGCGCGTAACTGGAAGGCGGCCAGGCCCAGACGTTCGAGCCCGTCGAGATGGGCGGGGTCGACGGCGGTGGCGCCGGAGGCGCCCGGCCCGGGAGAGGAGTCCGGGGCGACCGTGGCGGGGCTGACGATGCTGACCCGGCCGTAGCAGTGGAGCACCCGCGCGGACTCGTTGGTCGGTGGCGGCTGGTCGACTGGGTCCGAGCCGTCGTCACGTGCCGTGCTCGCCTGCGCGTACGCATGTGCCACGATGATCTGTTCGGCTGGTATGTCCCCCGCCATGGATGATCCGTATCCCTTCTGGTGGATGAGCGGTGCGGATGAACTGTGCGGAGTTGTACCTTGTTGATCTAGAATTGTGTCGTGTTTGGGAAAAGTGTGCGGATGTCCAGCCCGATGTCGTATTCGCGCAGCAAAGATCCGCGTCAGGGGTTCGAGCGCCGAGATCCGCGTACCGGATGGATTCGGAATGGGCCGGAAATCGGATGGCTGCCGGATCCGGAACAGCCCCGGCCCCGGACCCGAGATCGTCGGGGCCGGGGCCGGGATGGGCTCTGCCGGGGGTGACCGGGTGCCGGGCGGCGGTCGGAAGTAGTTACAAAAAGTGACCAGCCGCTCGGGATGACCGGTTACAGCGGCCGGTTACAGTGGGCGACGCAGTGGAGTCGAGGGTGGTGGCTCGCCCCGGTGCTGCGGGTCGCCCCAGCCCACGGAGCCCGGCATGCTGGGCTGGAGATGCTGCCCCGCTCCGGTCTGCTGCCCCGGCTGGCCCGACTGGCCGCCGCGGGCCTGTGCGGCCAGGGCCTCCGCCGCGTTGTGCATGAGCATCTCGATCAGCCGTACGGCCTGCGTGGTCGGAAGGTTCAGTACGACCTCGGCGTCGCCGGCAATCGTGAACGTCACGGATACATCCGCCATGTCGGAATCACGTCCTTGGGTGGGCGCTGGGTGCCTCCGCAGGCGCATATGTCACGATTGCGCCTCCTTCGACCTGAGTCTGCCTGAACAAACGTGCATGTGCGGTTTGGATCCGTCTGCCACAGGGGCCACGGTACGGCGCGACGGCCGGCCGGTGCCCGCTGCCTCGCGGTGGACCTGCCGGCGCGGCCGCGCCGATCACGGCCCGGTAGTGTCCGGACGGTGGCAGCATCACATCCTCCTGCGCGTCCGGACCTGGGCGACCATCGCGAAAGGCAGCCCGGAACGCCGGTCGGATCACCGCTTGGACCGCTGCCCGGACCACTGCCCGGATCGTCGTGGGTATCGGTGGTGTCGGGGGTGTTGGGGGCGCCCGGGTCACAGCCTGGATCGTCGGGACTACCGGCCGACGCCCGCCGGCAGCAGCCCAGCGTGGCCGAGTGCGTCGCCGAACTGGAGCGGTGCTATCCGCCGTCCTGGGCGCAGTCGTGGGACGCGGTGGGGCTCGCCGTCGGTGACCCGAACATGCCGGTTCAGCATGTTCTGTTCGCCGTCGACCCCGTCGTCGAGGTCGTCCGGGAGGCTGTCGAGCAGGGTGCGCAACTGCTGGTCACCCACCATCCACTGTTCCTGCGGGGGGTGCACGGGGTGGCCGAGACGAGCGCGGGCGGTCGGGTCGTGGCCACCGCCATCCGTGGTGGGGTGGCGCTGTTCACCGCCCACACGAATGCCGATGTGGCCTGCCCGGGGGTGAGCGACGCGCTCGCGGACGCGCTCGGGCTCACCGCCGTCGAACCGCTCGACGGGCCACCGGAGCGGCCGGAGAAGCCGGCCGGGCCGCCAGCGCGGCCGGGAGAGCCGGGAGAGCTGGGAGAAGAGCCACCGCCCGGCCCGGCCCGGTCCGGCAACGGTGGCCTCGGCCGGGTCGGTGAGCTGCCCCGGGCCGAGCCGCTGCATGTCTTCTGCGCGCGGGTGGCCGCCGCGCTGCCCGCCACCGCCGGTGGGGTGCGTGCCACCGGCGACCCGGACCGCCCGGTGCGCCGGATCGCGGTCTGCGGTGGCTCCGGCGGCGAACTGATCGGTGCGGCCGCGCGTGCCGGCGCCGACGCGCTGGTGACCGCCGACGGACGTCACCACCACGTCCTCGACGCCGTGGCTGCCCACGACGTGGCGCTCGTGGACGTGGCGCACTGGGCCAGCGAATGGCCGTGGCTGCACATCGCCTCCGCCCGGTTGCGTGTCGGTCTGGCCGCCCGAGGCCGTACGGTGAACACCACGGTCTCCGCCCTGGTGACGGACCCGTGGCGCTGGCACGCGGCCTCGCCGTGGCCGACCGGGCCGGATCCCGACCGAGCGGCGGGCCAGGGCTACGGCCAGGGCCAGGGCCAGGTTGACGATCGTGACCAGGGCCGGGACCAGCGGTGACGGATGCTGCCGGGAACGCTGCCGGGAACAACACCCACGGAGCACAGCCGCGGAGCACAGTGAGGAGCACATGAAGGCCGATCCAGCGACCCAGCTTCGTCTGTTGGACGTACAGGCGATCGACTCCAGCCTTGACCGGCTCGCCGCACGCCGGCGCAACCTGCCCGAGCATGCCGAGATCGACAAGCTGGACGCGCAGCTTGCCGCCCTCAACGACGATCTGGTCCGGGTCTCCACCCAGGTGCGGGATCTGGGCCGGTCGCAACAGAAACTGGAAACCGAGGTCGACCTGGTGCGCTCCCGGGCCGCCCGGGACCGTAGGCGTCTGGACTCCGGGCAGATCACCAACGCCCGTGAGCTGGAGAACCTGCAGGCGGAGATCGCCTCGCTGGCCCGCCGACAGGGCGTCCTCGAAGACGAACTGCTCGAGCTCATGGAGACCGCCGAGGGGCTGGAGGCCCGAGCCGGGGTGATCAGGGCGGATCAGGAGCGGGTCAACGCCGAGCGGGCGACGTCCGTGGCCAGCCGGGACGCGGCGCTGGCCGAGATCGACAACGAGGTGGCGGCCCGCCGTGCCGAGCGGGAGGCCATCGTCCCGACCCTGCCCGCCGACCTGGTGGCCCTGTACGAGCGGCTGCGAGCCTCGT
>NZ_JWIO01000005.1:59900-76836 GCF_001017755.1 Protofrankia coriariae | reverse complement strand
GGCTGCGAGCCTCGTCCGCCGGAGTGGGGGCGGCCAGGCTCGTCCGGCGCCGCTGCGAAGGATGCCACCTGGAGCTCTCCGGCGGTGACCTGCGCGAGGTCGCGGCGGCTCCCGTGGACGCCGTCGTGCGTTGTGAGGAATGCCGGCGCATCCTCGTCCGGACCACGGAATCAGGCCTGTGAGCCGAGTCGTCCCGGTGGGCATGGCCGGGCCAGCGGAGGGAACCAGCCCCGTGGACGGGCCCGGTCCGGTGGACGGGACCGGGCCCGCGCGCCGGCGAGCGGATAGGAGTCGACCATGAGTGACCGTCCGGCACGCCGGCTCGTCGTCGAGGCCGACGGCGGGTCACGGGGCAATCCGGGCCCGGCGGGGTACGGGGCGCTCGTCCGCGACGCCGACACCGGTGCGGTCCTGGCCGAGCGGGCGGGCGCGATCGGCCGGGCGACCAACAACGTCGCCGAGTACCAGGGCCTGATCGCCGGGCTGCGCGCCGCGGCCGACCTTGCCCCGGACGCCGACGTCGAGGTCCGGATGGACTCCAAGCTCGTCGTCGAGCAGATGAGCGGGCGCTGGAAGATCAAACATCCGGCCATGCGGCCGCTGGCGACGCAGGCCGCCGACGTCGCGCGGGAGTTCCCGCGGGTCCGCTACACCTGGATCCCGCGGGAGCGCAACGCCCACGCCGACCGGCTGGCGAACGAGGCCATGGACGCCGCCGCGCAGGGCCGCACCTGGGAGCCGCCCGAGCCCCAGTCGCCGGAGCCCGTCCCGCACGAGGCACCGACCACCCACCGGCTGTCGGGCTGGATGGCCCCGCCCACGCCACCCACCACCACCGTGCTGCTACGGCACGGGCAGACCCCGATGTCGGTGGAGAAGCGGTTCAGCGGCACGGTGGACGCGACCCTGACCGATATCGGCCAGGCGCAGGCACTCGCCGTGGCGGGACGGCTGCGCGACGTCCCCTTCGACGCGGTGTACTGCTCGCCGCTGAAACGGGCCCGGCAGACCGCGGACGCCCTCGGCCGTGACTATCTGATCGACGACGACCTGCGCGAGACCGACTTCGGGACCTGGGAGACCCTGACCTTCGGCGAGGTCCGCCAGCGCTTCCCGGACGAGCTGAACGCCTGGCTGGCCGACCCGTCGGTCGCCCCGCCCGGCGGGGAGAGCATCCTCGCCACGATCCGGCGGGTCACCGCCGCCCGGGACCGCATCCTGGCCGCGCATCCGGGCAGTCGGATCCTGATCGTCTCGCACGTGACCCCGATCAAGACTCTCGCGCTGCTGGCGCTGGACGCCTCGCCCGCGGTCCTCTACCGGCTCCACCTCGACCTGGTGTCGATCTCCACGATCGACTGGTACTCGGACGGCCCGGCCGTGCTGCGCAGCTTCAACGACGGCATCCACGCCGCCCACCTGGTCGAGCCAGGCCAGTAGCCGGTAACTCACCGGGCTGTACCACCCCGGGCTCTCGTCCGCTCTTTCACGGTGTCCGTGCGCACCGGCAGGGCGTGGGGAGGGATGCGGGCGCGGTGCGGCGCATGGCAGCCTGCTCGTCGTCGGTGAGGCGGTCGAGGTGACGTGCCAGCGCGTCGAAGTAGCGGTGCGTGCTCCAGGCAGCATGGTCACCTATGACGAACAGCCGCCTTCTCGCTCGGCTGACGGCGACGTTGAGCAGGTTCGGGCTGCTGGCCGCCCAGGATCGCGGGCCCGGGTGGGGGCCGCCCGCGCCGAGGACGATCAGGACGACGTCGGCTTCCTTGCCCTGCGTGGTGTGGACCGTACCGACATGGTCCCGGTTCACCACCCGGCACAGGCTGCCCCGCAGCCCGGCGACGACGTCACGGAACGGGCTGACGACGAACAGGTCCACCGCCGGATCCAGTCCCTGGTCGACGAGGCGGTGGACGATGACGTTGGCGGCGTCCGCCTCGGCGGGGTGCCACTTGCCCTGGGCGCTCGTCCCGGCGGGTACGTCCCACCACACGCTGCGGCGTGCGATGCCGTACTCGCCTCGTCTGACGCCGTGCACCATCAGCCCGCCGTAGGCGATGTCGTTGCTGATGGAGAACATCGGCTGGTCGCAGCGGCGGTGTACGCGCAGTGGCGAGCCGACCCAGACGTGCTCGGTGTCCGACCCGTCCGGCGCGGGCAGGAAGGTGCCGTAGCGGTTCAGCCTGTCGGCGACGCGCTGTGCGGAGGCCTGTGACGACGACCACTCCTCGTCGACCCCGTAGGTGCGACGCAGTGCCTGCTGGGCGGTGTGGGGCAGGGTGACGACTGGCTCCAACTGCAGCGGATCGCCCACGATGACGGCGCGCCTGGCTCGCCAGAGCGCGCCGACCGGCATCTGCGCCGTCGCCTGGCCCGCCTCGTCGACCAGAAGCCAGCCGAGCGCGTCCTGCCCGAGACCGGCGAACATCCGGTCGAGGGAGGCGAAGGTCGTGGAGACGACGGGGACGGCGAGGAAGAGGTTCTGCCAGGCGGCTAGTACGGCGCCGGGTGGGATGGTCTTCGGCGCGTTGCCGCACAGGACGTCCATAGCCGCGTCGAGATTCTTGCGTATCCGGTCGGCGGCGCCTTCGATGAAGGCACGGTGCAAGTCCATGGCGGCGAGGAACAGCCGGGTGCGGGCGGCGGTGAACTCAGGGTCGGACCACGGCGAGCCGAGCTCGCGGTCGGCAGCATCCTCACCGCTGGCACCGTTCGCCTCCGGGTCGTGGGCGGGTACATGCGGGCCCCAGACCGCTCGGGCCGCGTCCACCGTCTCCCGAAGCGCGTCGCGGCGGCGTTCCGCAAGCCAGGCTTCCTCCCGTGCGGCCCTTGCCTCGGCGTCGGCAGTCAGCTGCGCCTGCTTGTGGACGGTGACCGTTCTGGCCTGCTCGTCATGGGTGGCCTCGGCGGCACGGTGGGCCTCGGTGAGGGCCTGGTGTTCCGCACGCCAGTCGCGTTGCGCGCCACCCAGGGTGAACAGGCCCTGGACGAAGCCTGGTCGGCTGTGTTGGTGTTCGGTCCGCCGCTCGGCCCAGCGTTGTACGTCGCGTTCCAGTGTGGCCAGCGTCTGGTATGCCTGGGCAAGCGGCGCGAGCGTCGCACGGTGGTGTTGCTCAGCGTCACGGGCTGCGTCGTGAGCGGTCCGGGCGGCCTGCTCCGCATCGCTCAGGTCGCGCAGCGCCCGCGCGGCCCGCTGCCGTTCGTCGCGCAGCTCGAGGACGGTGCGTTCCGCCTCGCGGAAGCGGTTCACGGCTGCCCGCCAGGCGCTGGCATCTGGCCGCTGGGTTGCCGCCAGGTGCTTCAGCAGGTCACGCATGCCCTGGCCGGAGGGCTGTCTCACCGGGGCGGTGTGGGTCCGGCCGGGGGTGATGGCGGCCTGGCGCCTTTCCCGCAGGGTCCCGAACCAGTAGGTGTTGCGGAAGTCCTGGCGGTTGCTTTTCCTGCCCAGCGAGGCGGCGAGCGTGCCCCAGGCCTCGGCGCCGTCGAGGATGAGCCGGCCCTGCTCGGGGAAGTACGATGCCTCGCCACGCCAGGCCTCGTCGACGGCATCCATCTCGGGGAGCTGTTTGGACACGTTCTCCACGGCGCCGTTGTTCGCCGATGCGACGACGATCTCGAAGCCGGTCAGCGTGCTGATCGGTGCGCACACCGACCGGTGCAGGTCGGCCGTGGTCCACCGATGAGTCTGGCCGGTGAAGGCATCCGCTGGCCGGGTAAGCTCGGCGAGACGCTGGGTGCGTAGCACGAGCACGGCCGCGATGAGGTCACGTAGCTGGGTGGTCTTGCCGGTGCCCGGCGGCCCGTTGACGGCGTAGACGCCTTCGCTGTCGGCAAGGTGCGCCAGGATGGCGTTGACGGAGAACTGCTGGCTGAGCACCAGGGGATGTTCCGTCTTCGCGGGCCAGCGGCCCAGCGGGAATCGCTCCGGCCGCACACCGGCGAGCACGGCGTCGGGGTTACGCCGTAGGTCGACGCGATGGTTGGTGGGAATGGCGGTGGCCGCCGTCAGATAGTCGCGCAGTGCCTTCCCGGGCTCGGATTCGGACAGTCTGTCGGCCACGAGCGCCAGGTCGGCCGCGATGAAGCTGTTGAGAAAGTCCGTGCCCGCCGCATTGTCGGCACGTTTGACGGAGACCTGCCGGCTCTGGACGCGGATGGCCATGGGCGCCAGATCGGCGGTGACACCGAAGCGTTCTGACAGCCATCGGGTGACGGCGGACAGGTCCGGCACCGTCAACGGCTTGTCACCGAGCCTCGGGGGCTCGTCGCCTTCCGCACGCCGGTCTCCCGCGGCGCCGTCCATATGATCATCCAGCGCATGCTGCGCCCCGGCCTCCGCGGCACCGACCAGCGCCCCCGCGGCCGCGTCACCCAGCAGCGGCGCGACCAGTGGCGCAACCGCACCGCCCGCCGCGCCGAGCGCGATCTCGCAGAACAGCCCGGCGAACGGCTTCAGCCGCCCGGCCGCGCGTTCCACGACCTCCAGCCTGCCATCCCCGACGTCGAGGACGATCTGCTCACAGGCTTTGGCCTCGTCGTCGAAGCCGTCGAGCCATCCGTCCTTTCTCGGCCCCGGACTACGCGCTCGTCCGACCGCCCAGGCACACGCGGAGAAGGTGATCGAGTCATGGATGATCCGCCCTTCGTCGGTGGCCTGGAAGGCGAGTAGCGCGCTGTCTCCGTCGATGCGCGCATCGTGGTCCTCTTCGTTCTCGCCGAAGACCTCCAGCAGCACATCCCGCACCGCGGCGATGCGGTAGATCCCGCAGTACACCGTGTGCTGCCACACCGTTCCCTCGGCCAGGGGTACTGCCCGCAGCGGATGCCTCCGCTCCCACGGCAGCGGCCGACCGCCGTCGACCGGGTACATCCGGTTGCCGGGCGAGACCTTGCCGACCTGCTGGGGGCTGAACATCTCGACGGCACGCCAGTACCGCACGATCTGTGCCCTGCGCCGCCGCTCCACACGCGCCGAGACCACCCCGATAGCCTCATTTCTCCGCGGAAAGCAACAGCCTTTTATACGGAGCGTACCCGTTTGGTCGCCCGCATCGGGAACCGGTTCTGGCCGCGGGAAGATCCATAGGGAGTTCCGCCCGGCGAAGATGGCCGACTGAACCCGGCTGGACGTGGTGACCGCACCTGCTCTTTCTGACTGGCTACCGGAGTTGATTTCCGATGTGTCAGATTGCGGTCACGCTGGGACGCGGTCTGCTGGCAGGCATGGACATCCGACAGCCCGGTTGGAGGGGCCGACCTGTCAGGCCAGGTCAGGGGGTCTGGGACTGCTGGGCCGGGTGCCTGCCGCGGCGGTACTGGCGCAGTTCCCGGCGGACCTTGACCTGGGTGATCAGGCCGACCAGCAGCCCGATCACCAGGCCGGCCGCCGCCGACGCGGCGAGCGCGCCCGCGAGCGAGGTGTTATGGATGGAGCCGAACAGCCACACGTTCACCCGCTGGTCGTTGCGCACGACGAACACGATCACGGCGATCGCGAGCAGCAGGACGAGGACGGTGACGGCATAGACGACATAGCTGACGCCGCGACGCCCGCCGGCCGGCGCGGGCCCGGCAGGCGGCGGCGTGGGCCCGGCGGGCGGCGGAACGGATCCGGGGCCGGGCGGAGCGGGCGCGACCGGGCCGCCACCGGCTGTCGCCGCGCCGGCGGATGGCGGCGTCACCGGACGGGTGTAGTCGATCTTTTTGGTGGGTTCCCCGGGCGTTGTCACAGCCTGTCCCGTCCCTCGTCTTCCAGGTGGTGTCGTGCTCTTCCAGATGATGGTGCGTTCTTTCGGGCGATGTGTTCTTCCGAACCGGCGTGTTCGTTCGGCCTGTTGTTGTCGGGTCAGCCCCGGACGACCCCGTTGACAGCCGCGTCAGGTTGCCAGGTGCGGTGACGGCCGGTGCCCGTCCTGGCATCTGATGTTGTTCTGGCACGCAGTATCCCCGCCGCGGACCGTCGGGGTGAGCCGGGGCGTCTGTGGTGTCATATGCTGACGGTCACGGATGAGTCGGCCAGGCGGTCGCGTCGGTTCCGCTCACGCGGAGCCGCCGAGGAACGTCCGGGCTCCACAGGGCGGGGTGGTGGGTAACACCCACCCGGGGTGACCCGCGGGACAGTGCCACAGAAAACAGACCGCCGGCGTCCTCGGACGCCGGTAAGGGTGAAACGGTGCGGTAAGAGCGCACCAGCGCCCGGGGTGACCCGGGCGGCTAGGTAAACCCCACCCGGAGCAAGGTCAAAAGGTTCCGGAGCTTTCGGGCTCCGGGGCTGCGCAGGCGTTCGAGGGCTGCCCGCCCGAGCCTGCGGGTGGACCGCTGGAGGCTGTCGGCAACGGCAGCCCGAGATGGATGACCGCCAGCCGGAGCCGTCTCACGGCCCCGGCCCACAGAACCCGGCGTATAGGTCGACTCATCCGCCCCACCGCCCCTGAGCTGGGCGGACAGCAGTATCCCGTGATCATGGCCCGTACCTGGCCCGGGGGAGCGCCGAGCACGGAGCCGACGGCCCGGCGCTTGCGACGCCCAGCTGAAAAGGCACCGGTGACCAGGACGGTTCACCGCCCGCGCCCGCCCGCGGCCCGAAACGGACGACGAGCCCCGATCGGGCTGATGCGCAGGGCGCCTGCCCTTCATCGGCGCGTTCGACAGCACTCGCGACGACCTGTCCGAGCGGGGCGGACGAAGCTGACCGGCCCCTCGGCCTGCCAGCTACGAGACCACCTGTGGTCACCGTCTGAGAAGTCTCCTGATCCATCCCGGACGTTCCGCGACACCGGTGGCGGCGGCCAGGTTCCTCCTGATCGTGACGACCTGCGGATGGTCGGGGCCGAGGACGCGCAGCCGGTCGGTGAGGGTCTGCTCGAACAGGCCGATCGCCTCGCCCAGCCGCCCCGCCGTCTGGTAGGCGCTGGCGAGGTTGTTGCGGGTGGTCAGGGTGTCGGGGTGGTCGGGGCCGAGGATGCGCAGCCGGTCGGTAAGGGTCTGCTCGTACAGGCCGATGGCCTCCGTCACCCGCCCCGCCGTCCGGTAGGTGTAGGCGAGGTTGCCACGGGTGGTCAGGGTGTCGGGGTGGTCGGGGCCGAGGATGGAGAATGCCTGAGTAACGGTGTAATACCCAGCGCCAGCGAGCCATTTCCGCAGGTGGAGGCCCCGGCGTCGGCAGCTGCCGGAAGATCTTCTGACGGTCCCCTCCGGGGCAGGCCGGCGATGGCCACGCCACAGACTTCCCGGACTTGTGGAATGAGGCGACGCTGTCGCCGTGTCGATCATCTGGCGTCATGCCCGACAGCAATCGTTGGCAGCACCATGAGCGGGCGAACGCCGGAAGGTGCCGAGAAGTATGTACCCAGCTCAGGGCGCTGAAACGGGGGAATTGCGCAGGCCGGGGCCCTGGCCGTCGCATCTCCTGGCGTACCGGCCGGCTTATCCACCCCACCGCTTCTGAGCTGGGCGGACAGGGCGCACGGCGGTATGTTGATGCCGCGTGGCTCCGCACGGCACGGGCATGATTTCGGTTTCTCCGGTCGCCGGGGCGACGCGACGCATCACCAGCGGATGAAGGCACGCTGCCGGCAGCCATCAACCGGCACGGCAGCCTGCCATGCCAGCATCGCTGGCCCATGGCCACGGCCGGCCATACAGGCCGGCGCACCGCCGTGTCACCCCCAAAGAAGATCGGAAATCTTAATTCCGTGGCGTTTGGACCTGTACCTGTTGTCTGCGTCCACCCCCGTGCTATAAATAGCTGCCAGCGTACCGGGGCGGGGGTGGGCGCAGCGTCCACAATATTGTTTGCGCGTCGTCAGAATATGTTCCCCGCATGGTCCGCCGGGTTGCCGGCCGCCATTGTTCTCTGAACGCGGGGCGGCGAAGCATTTTCTTGACATCCGTGGACGGGGGAAGGGAAAACCATGGCCTGGCAGACGTGGGAAAGCCTCGGAGGAGTACTGACGTCCGGCCCCGGGGCCGCGTCGTGGGGTTCGGGGCGGCTCGACGTGTTCGCGCGGGGGACCGACAGCGCACTGTGGCACCGGTGGTATGACAACGGCTGGAGCGAATGGGAGAGCCTAGGCGGCGTCCTGACCTCCGAACCGGCCGCGGTCTCCTGGGCCTCCGGCCGCATCGACGTGTTCGCGCGGGGGACCGACAGCGCACTGTGGCACCGGTGGTATGACAACGGCTGGAGCGAATGGGAGAGCCTCGGCGGCACGCTCACCTCCGGGCCGGCGGTGTCCTCGTGGGCCGCGGGGCGGCTCGACGTGTTCGCGCGGGGGACCGACAGCGCACTGTGGCACCGGTGGTATGACAACGGCTGGAGCGAATGGGAGAGTCTCGGCGGCACGCTCACGTCGTCACCCGCCGCGGTCTCGTGGGGCCCGGGCCGCATCGACGTGTTCGCCGCCGGCACCGACAGTGCGCTGTGGCACCGGTGGTACGACAACGGCTGGGGTGACTGGGAGAGCCTCGGTGGCACGCTGACCTCCGCCCCGGCCGCCGTCTCGTGGGGGCCGAACCGCGTCGACGCCTTCGCCGCGGGCACCGACAGCGCGTTGTGGCACCAGTGGTGGGACGCGCCGGCACCGGCCGTTCTCGTGCGGCGGGAAGCCTGGTCGCTGCAGGCGGACAGCCCCTTCGACCCGATCACCCTTGCCTATGCCAAGGCGGTTCAGGTGCTGCGGGCACGACCCGCGTCCGACCCCACCAGCCTGACCTACCAGGCGGCGATCCACGGCTCGTACCGCACGCCGCCGCCCGGGGCGAACTGGAACGAATGCCAGCACCGGAGCTGGTTCTTCCTCCCCTGGCACCGCATATATCTGTACTATTTCGAGCGTATCGTCCGTAAAGTCGTGCTCGACGCGGGCGGTCCGGCCGACTTCGCGCTGCCGTACTGGAACTACGACCGTCCTTTCCCGGGCAACACGCTGCCGCCCGCCTTCCGGACGCCGACACTGCCCGACGGGACGGCCAACCCGCTGTTCGTGCCGGCCCCCGGCCGTGACGCGGCCCTGGTGGCCGGCGGGCAGATACCGCCGGCCGCGACGACGAGCGCTGCCGCGCTGGCCCGGACGAACTTCTCGGCGCTGCCCGGCCAGCCGAGTTTCGGCGGCGGACGGACCGGGCCGGCTCATTTCGGCAGCGCCCTCGGAGCTCTGGAGTCGACTCCGCACAACGTCCTGCACCCGACGATCGGTGGTTCCGCCACCAGCGCCACCCCCTGCGGGGCCGCGCTCATGACCGACCCCAACTGCGCCGCCCTCGACCCGATCTTCTGGCTGCACCACGCCAACATCGACCGGCTGTGGAACGTCTGGCTCGCGCGGGGGGGCGGCCGGGCGAACCCGACGGAGGCGGCGTGGCTGACCCAGTCCTTCGTCTTCCACGACGAGACCGGCGCCCAGGTGACCCTGACCGGAGCGGACGTCGTTGACACCGCGACACAGCTCGGTTATGTCTACGACGACGCGCCCGCGACACCCGAGCGGAAGGTGATCGAAGTGGCGGTTCCCCCGTCACCGCCCAGCGGCCCGCCCGAGCTCGGCGGGGCCACGGAGGAAACACTGGTGCTCACCGGTGCCACCGCCACGGCGCGGCTGACCGTCCCGGAGAGCACCAGGGGCGTCGTGGCCGGCGGTGGCGACAGCGGCCAGGTGCTGATCAGCGTCGACGACGTCGAGGCCGAGCGCGACCCGGGCCTCGCCTACGCCGTCTACCTGGGCAGGCCGGACGCCGCGGACAGCGAGCGCCTGCACATCGGCAACGTCTCGCTCTTCGGTGTCGCGGCCGCCGCCGACCCGGAGCGGGCGCACGGCGACAGCGGGTTCGGCCATGTCTTCGACGCGACCGAGCAGGTGCGGGTGCTGCGGGAGCGCGGCGAGTGGGACCCGGGATCCGTGGTGGTGACGTTCGAGCCGATCCGGGTGCTCCCGCCGCCGGGCGTGGCGGCCGTCGAGCCCGAGGCCGCGCCCGTGACCCCACCGGTCCGGATCGGTCGCGTGAGCCTGTTCGTGGCCTGACGGCCGGGCCGGCCGTGCTCAGCCCTCCCGGACAGGGACAGCTACGGGAATACCGGCGCCGGGCCGCCGTCGCCCTGCGCTGGCGGCCCGAGTGGCCGTTCGCGCTGGTCGTCGTGGTGGCCTGGGCCGTGCTGCTGAGCGGCGTGCTGCTGAGCGGGCACGGCCCAGGCCACCACCCGGCGGCCCACCACGGGCCGGCGCATGGACACGCCGCCGCCGTGGGCGGCGGTGCCGGCGGACGCGGCGGGTGGAGCACGCTGCTGGACGGCCTGCCCGCCGCGCTGTCGGTCTGGACGGTCATGTCGGTGGCGATGATGCTGCCGGTGGCGCTGCCGGCCACCCGCCACGTCGCCCTCAACAGCATCCGGGAGCGGCGGGCCCGGGCGATGACCGTCTTCGTCGCCACCTACATCGCGGTCTGGGCCCTGTTCGGCCTCGTGGCCCTGCTCGGCGTGCGCGCGGCCACCGACGTCGCCGGCGTCGGCGGCCGGGCACTGCTGCTGGCCGCGCTCGCGGCCGCGGCGCTCTGGCAGGCCAGCGGGATCAAGCGCCGGAGCCTGGCCCAGTGCCGGCGCACCGTGCCGCTGCCGCCGGTCGGACGGCGGGCGGACGTCGCGTGCGCGCGGTTCGCGTTCCTGCACGGCAGACGATGCGTGCTCTCCTGCTGGCCGCTGATGGTTCTCATGGCCGTCGTCGAGCACGGCGCCGTCGTCTGGATGATCGCGTTGACCGTGGTCGTCTCCGCCGAGGAACTGACCCGTGTCGGCCGCCGCCTGCCGGGCCTGTCCGCCGTCGCGCTCACCCTGACCGCGGCGTTCCTGGTGCTCAGCGGGTGAGGAGCGGCGGGCTGACGCGGTAGCGGACGCCCCTCACCCGCCCACCGGGCCCGGGCCGAACAGGTCAGGAGCGCGACGTGACCTCCGGCCACGGTGTGCCCGGGTCGCCTTCGGGGCCGTGGCCGTCTGGTGCGTAGCCGCGGAAGACAGCATGGTCCGGGCCGGTCCGGGCTGTGTCCTCGCCGGTGGAGGCGGGCGGGCCGGGGCTGACCAGGTCGCCGCGCAGCCGGATGTCGAACGGGACCGTGAGCGCGAGCCGAGGCCCGCCACCGACGGTCTCGGGAGCCCGCTCTGGCGGGGCGACGGCCGTGGGCGGGCTGGCCGGAGCTGCCGGGGCTGCCGGGTCGGCGGAGATCCGGTCGAGGAGGGCCTGCTGCTCCGGCGGAAGGGGCTGGGAGCGGAGGAAGGCCAGCAGCCGGCTGATCCGGATCCCCTCGTTGACAAAGCCGCCGAGTTCCCTGTGGTCCGGCGCCTGGACGGCGGCATGGTGCAGCGCGACGATCTCCCACTGGTCGTTGAAGACCGGCGAACCGGACGATCCGGGTTCGGTGTCCGTCTCGTAGTGCAGGAACAGGTCGAGCAGGTCCACGATCCGGTTCTCCCGCAGCGCGACCTGCTTCTTCCCCCCGCCGGGATGCTGGATGATCGTGACGAAATCCCCGACGATGGCTTTGCCCTCCCCTTCGAACAGCCGGTTGAACCCGAACCGGGCCAGCTCCGCCGGGGCGGCCCGCACCGCGACCAGCGCGAAGTCCAGCCGCTGGTCGGCGATGAAGAACCGGGCCGGGTCCAGCGCGAAGGGGACGGGTGCCAGCGGCCGGCCGTCGGGCGCGTCCTGATAGTCGAATTCGACACCGCTGAACCCGGCCGTCCGGGCGTCGGGGAGCACGTGATGATTGGTCAGCAGCAGCTCCGGGGAGACCAGGCTGCCGGTGCCGTAGCCGGCCAGCCGGCCCCGCCCGTCCCGGATGACGACCCGGCCGACCGACCGCGCGGCGGCGACACCGCCTTCCAGGTAACCGACCCCGAGCAGGTCGTTCGTTGCCAGGATCCGTTCCAGGACGGCGCTTGCCGCCGCGGTGGCGGCTGGTTCCCCGGCGGCCACCGCGGCCGGGCTGACCGGCCGCACATCCGGGTAGAAACGGGCCAGCCGGTCGATCCGGGTCGCCACCCGGGCCGGCTCGTCCGCCNCCCGGGCCGGCTCGTCCGCCCGCGCGATTCCACCCCGCTCCCGCAGGACCGCGATTTTTCCTTGGCGCTGTTCGCTTCTGTCCGCCACCCGGGCCGCGACGGCGGCCCGCAGCTCGGACGGTACCTCCTCCACTGACATTGTGGCCCCCGCAGGTCGTCGGAAACTGGGCCGGAACGACACGCCGGCCCGTCGGGAAAAGTCGCTGGCAAAATTTCAGAAAAAGCGGCGCGCGGACTATCGTGGAGAAGATCCTGTCGCGGCGCGGGCGCCTTCAGTGCAACATTTCCGTGCGCGCCGCATGTCACCCCCCGGGCCGCCCTGCCATGCTGTCAACCGACGATTCAAGAGTAGAGAAGGCCCCGTGGCGGCGCCAGTACCTTTTACACACCGGTTCTTTTTTTGTGCACCGCGTGTCACTTACCCCGGCGGGGCCCGGGCAACGGCCCACCCGCCCTCGTCCCGTGCCGCCCGGGAGCACCCCCTGATCCCCGTCCGGCGCGTCAGCGGTGGCGCATGACGGCTGCCGCCGGCGCGACACTCCCGTCCCGTCCGCGCTTGTGTTGTGTTCGGCGACCGCCCGGAGATGGAGAATCCGGGGCCGCCGCGGTTCGGTCGCACCGTCGACGACATCCGTCGCGGGTGTCCAAGCCTCGTGACCGGGTCATCGGCCGGGTCTTCCGCCCGCCGGGGCCGATCGAGCGGTGAGGCGGCGGAATTCGGCGCATGACCACCGCCCGCCTGGACGGGACACGGGACGGCGGCCTCCCGCCTTGGAAGAGGAAAAGGCCGTTACCTTTCCCGACCCGTACCTTTCCCGACCCGTCTCACTCTGTTGGCGGCCGCCAACCGGAAACTCACCGCACCGACATTACTACCCCACGGAATGGCGTCCGGAGCGCGGTGCACGGGGTGTGATGGGGGAGGGAGGAAGGCCGCCGGTCCTGGTTCAGGCCGAGGGCTCGGGGGCATGCGGCTTCGGGCCGGTGAGTGTGTCGCCGGGCGTTGTGCGTGTTCTGATCTGGTCGGCCTGTATACGCAGGACGGCCGCGAGGTTACGCGAGGCGGTGATCGTGTCAGGGTGGTCCTCGCCGAGTATCCGCCGGCGCCGGGCGAGGACGTCATCGAACCTTGTCCGGGCCTCGGTGTAGCGGCCCTGTAGCCGTAACGTGACTGCGATGTTGCGTATGGCGGTGACCGTGTCCGGGTGGTTCTCGCCGAGGATGCGTTGTGATCGGGCGAGCACGTCGTCGAGCATCGTTCGTGCTTCGGCGTAGTCGCCCTGTGCTCGTACCGTCAACGCGAGGTTGTGGGCGGCGGTGATTGTGTCGGGGTGGTCCTCACCGAGATCGCGCCGGCGCCGGGCGAGTACGTCGTCGAGCATCGTCCGTGCCTCGGCGTGGTGGCCTTGCGTCCGTAGCGTGACGGCGAGGTCGTGCACGGCGGTAATCGTGTCTGGGTGCTCCTCGCCAAGAATTCGTCGCCGTCGGGTGAGTACGTCTTCGATGCCGGCCTGTGCCGCGCCGTGCTTGCCCCGCACCCGCAACAGGCCCGCGAGATTGGCCGCGGCGGTGATCGTGTCCGGATGCTCCTCGCCGAGGACCTGGCGCCGCCGGGCGAGCACGTCGTTGAACATCGTCCACGCCCTGGCATAGTCGCCCAGCAGCCTCATCGTGAACGCGAGATTGGCCGCGGCGGTGATCGTGTCGGGGTGGTCCTCGCCGAGGATGCGGCGGCGCCGGGTGAGCACGTCGTCGAACATGCTCCGGGCTTCGGCGTAGTCGCCCTGTACCCGTACCGTGAACGCGAGTTCGTGCGCGGCGGTGATCGTATGCGGGTGGTCCTCGCCGAGGATGCGGCGCGATCGGGTGAGCACGTTGTCGAACATCGACTGTGCTTCGGCGTAGTCGCCCTGCATTCGTACCGTGAAAGCGATGTTACGCGCGGCGGTGATCGTGTCGGGGTGTTCCTCGCCGAGGATGCGGCGGCGCCGAGTGAGCACGTCGTCGAACATGGCCCGGGCCTCGGCGTAGTTGCCCTGCGCCCGCACCGTGCGCGCGAGGCTGCCCAGAGCGGCGATCGTGTGCGGGTGGTCCTCGCCGAGGACGGACGACCAGCGGGTGTGGGCGTCGCGTCCCAGGCTGTGGCTGCCCGGGTAGTCGCCGCGTGCCCGCAGGTAGCGGACCAGGCGAATGATCATGATGCGGCTGTCCGGGTGATCGTCCTCCACGAGGCCGGTCGCGACGGCATGGGGGTGGATTCGGGCGTAGCGGGGCCAGCTGTCAGGACGGTTCCGGTGCGGCGGATGCCCGGCGGCCAGNNGCGGATGCCCGGCGGCCAGCAGCCGGTGCACGGCCGTACGCAACCGGGGCCGCAGCGCGGCGGGGGTGTCGTCGCGGAGCACGGCCTGCACCAGCCGGTGCATGACCACCGTGCCGTCGACATGCCGGACGACCGCCAGCCGCGCCAGCCAGCCGGCGGTCTCCGGCAGCCGCAGCTGATCGGCCGCTACCTCCCGTAACGGTTCGGGCAGCAGTCCGGCGGTCTCGGGACGGACGAGATCGGCCGGGATCGGTTCCGGGCCGAAGTGCGCCCACAGCCGGGCCAGCATCACCACCGCCGGGTCGTCCACGCCGTGCAGTGTGACCGTCCACGTTGCCGCGACCGGCTGCACACCGTCCGGCGCACCCTTGGTCAGGAGCACCCGCCGGGGTCCGCTGGCCCCGGCCGGCGGCCCGTCCGGCCCTCTCCTGGCCGTGCGCGTCCGTAGCTGGTCGACAAGAAGATCGGCATAGTCTGCGGGCGCCATCCCGGTTTCCGCCAGCCACGCTCCGGCCTGTTCCAGCGCCAGTGGCAGGTCCCCGACCGCGGCGGCGATCCGTGCCGCGTCCACCTCGCTGATCGTGGGGACGCGGGCCCGCAGCAGCCCGACCGCTTCCGGCCGGGGCAGCACGTCGACCTCCACAGTGTTGACCAGCCGGGACCACCGGCTGTCCCGTGACGTGATCAGAACATGCCCGCCACTCACCGCCGCCGCCAGCACCCCGAACGGATCAGCCGGCTTGCCGGCGTTGTCCAGCACCAGTAGCCAGCGCCGGTACCGGCGGCCCGCAGCCAGCAGGCCCACCACCGCCCGGGCGGACTCCTCCGCCGCCCCCGCCACCGCGACCCCGCAGCGCTCCGCCAGCCGCGCCAACGACGCGACCGCCACCGCCGGCTCCTCCGCCGGCACCCACCACACCAGGTCGTAGTCGCGGGCGTGCCGGTAGGCGTACTCCACCGCCAACTGGGTCTTCCCCACCCCACCCAGCCCGTGCACCGCCACCGGGAGCGCCACCGCCGTCCCCCCACCGGCCAGCCGCTCCCGCAGCAGCGACAGCTCCACATCCCGGCCGGTAAACCACCGGTTACGCGGCCAGTCCACCGACCACACCGCCGGCGCCACCCCCGGAAACCGCGGCCGGCGACCCTCCACCCCCTCCGACCCGCTACTTTCCAGGCTCCCCGACCCGCCGGGAAACACCGGGGGCGCGGTCGGCCGCGCCTCACCGGTCCGCACCGCGTCCACCGCCGCCGCCAACCGGCCCACCGCCACCTGCGCGGCCACCCCGACCAGATCGGTGTACACAATCCCGTCAAACGGCGCCGGCGGATCGAACGCGGCCACCCGCACCGGCAGCAACCGCCGCCGCACCCCCACCAGATCAGCCCGCCACGCCGCCTGCCATTCAGCCCCGCACGCCTGCGAGGCCACATACGCCGGGGAGAGCACCGCCACCGTCCGGGCCGACCGGTTCATCCCCTCGGCCATCCGCTGCGACCAGGACATCCCCGCGACCATGTGCCACGCCTGGATCAACACCCGGAACCCGGCGGCCTCCAACTCCCAGGCCACCCACTCCGCCCAGCCCCGATCCGCCTGCGTGTACGAGACAAAAAAATCCCACTCGAACCCGTCATCGCCCCCGTCACCGATCACACCGACAGGATTTCACCGCAAACCGCTGCCGGCCACTGCCCTGGCACTGTCCGACAGCGGACGATGACGGGAACGGGTCGGGCCGCAGGGGGCCAGACAGCGGCGAATCATGTGTCGGCGTGGCGGGCGTCCCCGCGCTCTCCGGCGATCCCAGTAACGGCCCGGGAGGTGGGATTGCATCCCGGGCCGTTACTGGGAAAAGTCACGATCATAAAGACGTGGCCCGGCTATCCGGTTCCGAGCGATCCCCCTTCCATGTCTCGGAGGCCGACCGGCATCACCGACTCCCGCTGCAGATCGGTCAGATGCTCCAGACAGCGTCGCACCTGCGCACGCTCCAGACGGCGCTCGACCTGCTCGCTGACCTCGTCGAACGCCTGGCCGCGATCGCGCGCCCCGGCCCTGCGCTCACGGTCCGCCGCCGCCTGCGCCGAGCGCACCCGGTCCACCGCGCGGCGGTGGGCCAACGTCATGATCCACGCCATGGCGCTGCCCTGCCGCGCGTCGAAGCGGGCCGCGCACCGCCACACCTCGATGAGCACCTCCTGGGCGACCTCCTCCGACTGGGCCGGATCCCGTACCAGCGCGCGCAGCAGGCCCATGACAGGCCCGGCCACCGCGGTATAGAGGCTCTCGAACGCCTGCTGATCGGCCACGTGCGACGCGGTCGAACAACGACTCCAGGGTGCCAGGATGCGGCGCCAGGGACTGATCGCCGCGTGCCACGACGCGCATGAGCACCTCCGACTGTGACGCTGTCACCAGTACTTCGGCGCTGGACCGCCCCCGGATTGCCAACGTCCTGGACGTAAGGGGCGGGTACCGGGCACAACACCGCTGCGCCCACTGGACGAGCCGCTCACGGGCATGTCGCCACGATCATGATGGGCTGTTGTCCGCGGCGGGTCCAGACCTG
>NZ_JWIO01000005.1:40691-59888 GCF_001017755.1 Protofrankia coriariae | reverse complement strand
CGGGTCCAGACCTGCCGTGGCACAGGACGGTTCCGAACGTTCCGGGCCGGCGAAACGAATGTCGAGCCGTGTGTCACCGTCTCGGACGTGCCGGCGTCATCTTCGCGGCGCGGGGATTTTTCGGCCGCCCTGAATACCGTGAGTTTGTAGGGCGGCCGGAGCGCGTTCGGCTCGGATTATCCTGTTGGCCATCGCATGGTCTCATCGCCGGACAGGACGTATCCACTACACTGGGATTGAGCTGCTGGCCGTCGGCGGAGACGAGGGAAGCGTGCCGACTATCGATGTCCATGGCGTGACGATTTCCTACAGTGACACCGGGGTGCCGGCGGGGTTGCCGGACGCGCCGACCATTGTTTTCGGGCATGGCCTGTTGTTCGGTGGCTGGATGTTTCGCTCACAGATTACGGCCCTGCGCGAGCGTTATCGTTGTGTGGCGGTCGACTGGCGTGGGCAGGGTGATACCCCGGCTGCCGCCGACGGCTACGACATGGATACCCTCACCGGCGACGCGGTCGCGCTGATCCGGGAACTCGGGGTCGCGCCGGTGCACTGGGTGGGGCTGTCCATGGGTGGTTTCGTCGGGCAGCGCATCGCGGCCCGTCATGGTGAGCTGTTGCGTTCGCTGACACTGCTGGACACCAGCGCCGGGGCTGAGGAGCAGAGCAAAGTCCGCGAGTACAAACAGTTGGCGTTGCTGCTGTGTCTGTTCGGCATCAGACCGATTCTGGGCAAGGTCAGCTCGCACATGTTCGGCCCCGCCTTCCTCGCCGACACGGCCAGCGTGGCCACGATCGACGAGTGGGTCGGCCGGCTCAGCCGCAACAAGCGCGCCGCCATACGTAAGGCGGTGCTCGGGGTGGTCAGCCGCGCGTCGGTGGAGCGGGAGATCACCGGGATCACGGTGCCCACCCTTGTTGTCGTCGGCGCCGACGACAGGGCTACCCCGGTGGAGAAGTCGGAGCATATCGCCGCTCGTATTCCAGGGGCCCAGTTGCAGATCGTCGCGAACTGCGGGCACAGCAGCAGCCTGGAACAGCCCGCGACGATCACCAGCCTGCTGGCGAAGTTCCTCGCCACGGCCGACCGGCCCTGACCGCGAACGTCGGGGTACTCGCTACCGCACGGATATCAACAATTTCGCGGGGCCACGGACGTTGATCCGACCATTCCAACGGACCTCCTCGACGGCGGGCGAGGGGAAGCGCCGGGCGAACCGGGTGAAGGTGACCCGGGCCTCCAGCCGGGCCAGCGCCGCGCCGAGGCAGTGGTGTATACCGGCGCCGAACGAGACGTTCTGGTGCGCGTTCGGCCGGTCCAGCCGGAGCTCGTCGGCGTCCGCCCCCCAGAACCGCGGATCCCGGTTGGCCGCGGCCAGGCAGGCCACCACCCACGCCCCAGCCGGGATCTCCTCGCCGTGCGCGGGAAGAGGCTCGACGGTTATCCGCCGCATCAGGTGTACCGGGGTGTCATAGCGGAGGATCTCCTCCACGGCGTTGGCTGCGAGCCTGGGATCCTCCCGCAGCAGCCGCAACTGGCCGGGGTGGCGAAGGAGCGCGAGAATTCCGCCCGCGAGCAGGTTCACCGTGCTTTCGTGGCCCGCGATGTAGAGAAACATGACCTGGGCGACCAGTTCGTCCCCGCCGAGCATGTCGCCGTCGTGCTCGGCGGCGAGAAGCGCGCTGATCAGGTCGTCGCCGGGGTTGTCCCGTTTCCAGTCGGTCAGTTCGCGGACGATTCCCGTCAGCTCGTGGTTGGCCGCCCGGATCTCGGCCTGCAGGCCCGGGTCGGCGAGCGGCTCGAGCGCGCGCACCAGCGTTCCGGTGAGCGCGCGGATACGGGTGTGCTCCACCACCGGAATACCCAGCATCTCCGAGATCACCGTGAAGGGGAGCGGGAAGGCGAGTTCGGCGACGAGGTCCGCGCGGCCCGCCTCGGCGATCCGGTCCAGCGCCCTGTCGACAAGCGTCGCGATCCGCGGTTCCAGCGCGTCGACGGCACGCCGGGTGAAGGCTCTGGAGACAAGGCCGCGAAGTCTCGTGTGGTTCGGTGGGTCCTGGTCCAGAACGGCCAGCCCGCGCATCAGCCGGTTCTCCTTGCCGAGCGTCCTGGAGTCGCTCTTCCACCGCGGTAGGCGTGTCAGATACCGCTCGTCGACGGAGTGCCCTGATCTCTGCAGTTTCGACACGTCCTCGTACCTGGACAGGATCCAGAAGCCGAGCGGGTGCTCGTGGGCGGGCGCGGCGTCACGCAGTTCCGCATAGTAGGGATAGGGATCGTTGGTAAAACCGTCGGCGAACGGGTTGAAGACGAACGCTTCCTCGGAGCTTTCTCGTGTCATCATGATCTGGCCGCCCTGATATTACGCATGGTCACGAAAGCGGTGGCGCACAGTGTCTCCTCGGCCCCGTCGGCCGAATAGACGTCGGCTGCGGCGACGGTCATGACAGGGCCTGCCTTGATGACCCGACCACGCGCGACAAGTTTCTCACCCTTCGCCGGAGCCAGAATTTTGACGGTGTAGTCGATGGTCATGTTCACCCATCCGGGTGGCAGCAACGTGCCGGCGGCGCAGCCGGCGGCGAAGTCCGCCAGCGAGCCGAGCACACCGCCCTGGACGAAGCCGTCGTGCTGCGTGAGCTCTTCCCGGTACGGCTGAATGATCTCGACGTTCCCCGGCGCTATCCGGCCGAACTCGAAACCCAGGTGCCGCGCGGCCGGCATGTTCAGAACGGTATCCCGCACGAACTGTTCGAAGGCGGGGTTCGGCGCTTCCAGCACTGCCATGTCCAGATTGCTCCCCGCTGGTCGACGAGTTCTTCGGGAGAGTTCTTCAGGTGCGTCCTTCGGGCGAATCATTCAGGCGGCTGACGGTGCCGCCGGCGTCCAGGCATCGAAGCCGGCCTCCAGATAGCGTTTTCTGGCGGCGGCCCGCATGATCTTTCCGCTGCTGGTCTTCTGCAGCCGGCCGGGCAGGGTCAGCACCAGGTCACCCAGGGAAAGATCGTGCTCCCGTACCACCGCCGCCCGGATCGACGCGGTGACGTCCCGCACGTCCGCCTTCCGCCGCTGGTCGCCCCTGATTTCCTGCACGACGACGAGTTTCTCCCCGTCGGGGCCGGGAACCGAGAACGCGGCACACCCGCCGGATCTCAGCGCGTCGTGTGACGACTGGACGGTGTGTTCGATGTCCTGCGGGTAGTAGTTCCGTCCCCGAATGATCACGAGGTCCTTCAGCCTGCCCACCACGTACAACTCGCCGTCGACCACCAGGCCGAGATCGCCGGTACGCAGGTAGGTACGGCCGGGCTCACCGTCACATGTGGCCCGGAACGTGTCGGTGGTCGCCTGCGGGCGCCGCCAGTAGCCCTGTGCCACATGCTCCCCGGCGACCCAGATTTCTCCCACCCGATCCGCCGGGCACGGGCGTTTCGTTTCGGGGTCCACGATCCGGAGCGTTTCTTCCGGGAGGATGAGCCCGGAGCCCGCGAGGGTCCGGGTGTGGCCGTTGGACGCCTCGGCATAGCGCCTGTCACCGAGCGCGTCGGCGTCCGCCTCGATGGTGCGCGGGCCGCGGCCCTTCTGGCTGCCGGTCACCAGCAGGGTCGCCTCGGCCAGCCCGTAGCACGGGTAGAGCGTCTTCTCGCTGAATCCATAGGACGCGAAGGTCTCGGCGAACCGCCGCAGTGTTTCGGGCCGAATGGGTTCGGCGCCGTTGAACGCGACCTTCCAGCAGCTCAGGTCAAGCTCCGGGATGTCTCCCCTGGCGGCCCGCGTGACGCAGGCGTCAAACGCGAAGTTCGGCCCACCGCTGGTGTGGGCACGGTACCGAGAAATAGCCGACAGCCACAGAAGTGGCCACCGGATGAACGCCATCGGTGACATGAGGATGCTGGTCGCCCCGATCCAGAGGGGCTGCAGGACGTTCCCGATCAGCCCTTGGTCGTGGAAGAGCGGCGCCCAGCCGACGAACGTCGAGTTCCGGTCATGGCCGAATGCCCGACGTATCATCTCCTGGTTCGCGGCAAGGTTTCCGTGGGAGACCACGACCCCCTTCGGGTCGGATGTGGAACCTGACGTGTACTGCAGGAAGGCGATGGAGTCCGCCGAGCAGGGCGACGGGTCGAAGCCCGTCTCCGCAGCGTCGGTGATCCGGTCGACCGGAAGCCAGTGCGGGACCGTGTGGACCGGCTCCAGTGCGGATCGGGTGCTCTCGATCATGGCGTTGACGGTGAGTACCGCGGAAGGCTCGCAGTCCCGCACGATGCGCAGGGTCGTGTCCTGCACCTGCTGCTTGCGCGGCGGGTTGACGGGTACCGCGACGACCTGCGCATAGAGACACCCGAAATATGCGACGATGAAATCCAGGCCTGGTGGGAAAACCAGCAGTGCCCGGTCGCCGGCACCGCAGCACAGGCTCAGCCAGCCGGCCACGGCGAGCGCTCGCGCATGCAGCTCGCCATACGTCAGAACTTCTTTTTCTTTCTCGTACTCGTCCAGAAAGACATACGCTCTGCCGGTCGGCTCGAAGGCGGCGCGGGTGCGCAGGACATCCGGAAGCAACATTTTCTGCCGCGTCATTTTCCTTCCCCTGTCCGCGAGCGGATCCCGATCGGGCTCACCCCGGCGTCCCGGCGATTCAGACGATGCTTCTCGGCGCGACCGGGAGACTTGTCAGGCCGCGGACGATGAAACTGTGCTCCTGCCACTGGAGCTGCTCTGCCAGCGGTTCCAGGCGTTCGGCGCGTCGGTACAGGTGTTCGAAGGCAACCTCCGCCTGCAGCCGGGCCAGCAGCCCGCCCAGGCAGCCGTGCATTCCGTGGCCGAAGGCGAGATGCCCCTTCGCGTCACGGGTGATGTCGAACTCGTCCGGCCGGGCGAACACCGCGGGATCGCGGTTCGCGGCGCCGAGACACAGGAGAATCTGATCGCCTTCCCGCACCCGTTTCCCGCCGATGTCGACCTCGCGCGTCGCGAGGCGTTTGGTCATCTGCAGCGGGCTGTCGTAGCGCAACGCCTCCTCGACGGCTTCTGGCGCAAGCTCCGGCCGGCGGCGCAGGAGAGCGTCCTGCGCCGGATGCTGGAGCAGTGCGAGCAGACCGTTCCCGATCAGGGATTTCGTGGTCTCGTTGCCGGCGACAAAGCACATGATGCACACGAAGACGAGTTCTTCGTCGCTGAGCCTGTCGCCACCGGCGGTCCGCGCGGCGAGCAACTGGCTTATCAGGTCGTTGCCCGGCCGGGACCGGCGTTCGGCAATCACGTCGTCCAGGGCCTGCGCAAACATTTCGACGACATCACACACCCGGGTGAAGTCCGTGGCCTTCATAAGCCCCGGCTCGAGCAGGAAGCGGATGTCGTGCGTCCACTGGCCGACGTGTGCACGCAGGCTGTCCGGAAGCAGCATCCAGTCGCACATGACCGTGACCGGCAGCGGCGCGGCGAAGTCGGCGATGGCGTCCATGCCACCGTCGTCCCAGGCCCGCTGGATCAGGTACTCGACAGCCCGCGAGACACGGGGACGGATCCTGGCTATTTCCGGTGCCGTGAACACCCGGTTCACCAGTCCGCGCAGCCGGGCGTGGTCCGGGTTGTCGGTGAAGACGAGCGACTTTCTGCCCAGCCGCTCGATTCGCGCCACGTTGTCCTGCGACAGCCGGCTCGCCTGCCGGCTGATCAGTTCAGGTATGAGCCCGGCGCTGAAGGTACGGTCGTGCAGGACGCCGCGCACGTCGGTGTGCCGCGTGAGCACCCACATGCCCAGCGCCCGGTGGATGGGCCGGGTGTCGCGAAGCTGCTGATAGAGCGGGTAGGGGGAGCTCCGGAACTCGGCGCTGAAGGGGTTGAACCGGACTGCCGCCGGCGTCGGCCCGATGGCGGCGGCAGCCGTCGCGCCAGGTGTCTCCACCGTCATCCCGCCCGCACCTCACGGCTGTCGAAGTATCCGCTCCGGAAGGGATGAAGGACAATTCTGAACAGGCAGATCTTGCCCATTCGGAAGCCGAGGGCGGACAGCTTCAGATAGCGCTCGTACCGGGCGACCACCTCCGGCCCGACGAGCTGGACGGCTTCGTCGCGGCGCAGGCGCAGCCGGCGGGCCCACTCCTCACATGTCCAGGCGTAGTCGAGCCGCCCGTTGCTCACCGACCGTATCTCGAAAACTCCCTCGGCGGCGGCCGTGATCTCCGCGAGTGTCGGTAGATCAGCGTCGGGAAATATCTCCTGCTGGATGAACCCGTTCGCGTCCGCGCGGGACATGTTCGCGTATGCGATCGTCTGCAGCGACAGCACACCGTCCCGGTTCAGCCAGCCGCGGCAGCGGGTGAAGAACTCCCGGTACAGACTGATCTTCTCGGTTGGCGAGTCGGTGGGCCGGGCAAAGTGTTCGAACGCACCGATGGATACGATTCCGTCGAAAGCGGCGTCCGGCTCGTAGTGCAGCCAGTTCTCCGTACGCACCTCCACACCCGGATATCCCTGGGAGCGGACGAAGGACGCCTGCTCCTCGCTGAGGGTGAGACCGACGGAGTGCTGAACCCGGTGTTCCTCCGCCAGCCGCCGCAGGACCGCGCCCCAGCCGCAGCCGATGTCCAGCACGGTGCGGGCCCGGTCGGCCCGCACCGCGTCCAGGTGAAACCGCAGCTTCCTTTCCTGCGCGCTTTCGAGGGTGTCGTCCGGGCCGTCCCGAAGCGCGCACGAATAGGTCAGCGAGCGGTCCAGCCAGAGGCTGTAGAACGCGTTTCCGACGTCGTAGTGGTGGCGGATGGCAGCCGCCGCCCCGGCCGTCCGGCCGACGTAGACTGATTCGACTGGTATGGTCATGACTACGCCACGCGCTGTTGGCTCTGCTCATACAGATACCCGGCGACCGCGTTGATGCTCGGGTTCTCGAACAGCGCCTCGGGCGCCAGGTCGACGCCGTAGCGTTCCTCGACCTCGATCAGCAGGGAGACGGCGAGGGCGGAGTCGACACCCAGCCGGTCGAAGTCCGCGTCCGGGTCCACCGCGTCCACCGGTACCTCGAGGAGATGCGCGACATACTGCTGGCACCAGTCGGCAATCGCTTCCTTGCTCGGCTTCAACGTGCTCGCTCCTTATGCCGTGGTACTGGGGGCGGGCTTGCCGTTCCTGGATATACGGCTTGCTTTCATCCGCTCTTCGGACGGGCGCTTGACGTCCCATGCGAGACCACCGAGAGAAAGAATTTTTATGAGCCAGTAGCCCGGGTCGAGACGGTACCAGCTCAGCCCGAAAGAAGACGATTCGGGAAAGGCATGATGGTTGTTGTGCCACGACTCACCAAAGGTCAGCAGGGCAAAGATCCCGCCGTTCCTGCTGTTCTCCCTGGACTCGTACGGGTGGGTGCCGAACATGTGCAGGAAGGAGTTGATCGCCCAGATGATGTGTTCCAGGACGAACATCCGCACCAGGCCGCCCCAGAAGAGACCGCTGACCGCTCCGGCCCAGCTCTGGTAGACGAGGCCGCCGACGAGCGCGGGGAGCGCGAGCCCGAGCGCGACCCAGTAGTAGTAGAGGCGGGCGACCCGGACCAGCGCACGATTCCTGATCAGATCAGGCGCGTAGTGGACGACGTTCGGGTACTCGTGGCGACGCATCCACAGGAAATGGGAGTGGGCCAGGCCGCGTAGCCGGCCTTTCAGACCACCGCCGGCGAGATTCGGGGAGTGCGGGTCTCCCTCACGGTCACTGCACTCGTGGTGTCGCCGGTGCAGGGCGACCCAGGACACCACACCGCCCTGGCCGGCCATCGAGCCGAGGACCGCGAGCACGGCCACGACGGACGGTGCGGCCTTGAAGGTGCGATGCGTGAACAGCCGGTGATAACCGACGGTGACGCCCAGCCCGGTCACGACCCACATGGAAAAGAGCAGGGCGATTTCGGTGACACCGATCGGGTGCACCGTGAGAAACGCGAGGGCGGCGGCGGTACCGGCAATCGGCAGGACGTCGAACAGCAGAAAATGGCGGCGCTGTAGGCGGTGCAGATAAGGACTACTGATCGTCTTCTTGCGAGGAGTGGAGCCGACGGTCTCGGAATCGGACTCGGGAACATGGGTCGCGGGCCGTACGCCGACCATTCTCGACCGCCCCTCCTGGGTGCTGGAGCTGAGGTTTCTTGAGCCGGGCCTCCCCGAATCGTAAGCTGCCACGACCGGACACGACAGGTGTACGGGGACCGCCGATCGCAGGATTGGAATTCGCTATCGGAGGACCGTCGGCACCGAACCCGTGAGACGATCCGGCCGCTTGGAGCGTGGTCCGCCCTGGTGGATCCCAAACAGGTCGGGCATGCTGGGAGGGCCGGCGGAAACCGGTGGGAGCATGCTGCTCCCCGGGTGTGCCAGGTATCGGGCTCAGGCCTCCAGGGGCACCGACTCCAGCCGCTGTAGAAGTTCTTCGGCGAGCGATCGGAAGTCACGGTGACATCGGCTGACGAGCGTCTGCGTACTGCCGAACGCGCCGTCCGCGGCCCGCAGATCGAACATCGGTTTGCGGGCGTCATGCGAGAGCGGCATCAGGCTCTTGTAGTTGCGTAGCGTTGCAATTTCATATGATTTTAGATTTATGTTTTCCGGCGGTTCATCCAGCACGTCCGACGCGAAGACCTGAGAAATACGGTCAAGCCACCGCTGATACGCCTTGACAGGGCGGTCCAGGCGCATCGTCGGCTGCATGATGACATCCGAGAAAGGCCGGTCGAGGATTCTTCCCTCGTCCCGGATGCTGGTGGGCCCGAGCAGCGCCTGATCCGAAGTATCGATCTCCCTGGCCGGTTTACCGGACCTGTCGACGCCAATGATCAGGTATCCGCCGCCCACCCCCGGAAGATCGTTGGTCAGGGCGCAGATCGCCTCACGGATGGCGTTGTGATCCCTGCTCTCCCGCTTGAACTCCAGGTTGGCGGTCTCCTGGGTGCCCAGGGTCATCGCAAGATCTGTTCCCATGGCGTCGATCCTGTCCTACCCGTCGCGGGAAAATGTCACCCGCGGTGACTACGGACGTGACAGGCCACACCTCCGTCTCCCCGCACGGATCGGCCGCGTGGCCCGCGCGGCTCGTCGGGCGACTGGTCACTGGTTGTGCCAGGTGGGTGGGGTAACGCGGTCTTCTTGTCGGCGGAAGGATGTAGCCTCGGTCAGAAGGCGGGCCGAGATCGGGTAACCGAGATCGGATAGTCGGATCGGGTGGTGGGCGGGTAACGGGGAAGGGTTCGACGTCGTCGGCCAAGAGGCTGTGGGTGTCGGGGCGGATGCCGTCCTGGTAGGCGGTCCGGTACAGATCGTTGGCCGGCCGTTACGGGCGACCGGCGTCGGTGACGGAGACCGGCACACGCGGTGACGGTCGACGTCGAGGGGATGGCTGAAGTCGAGGGCGGTCGCCCGAGATGCGCCCGGACGTGACGGCCGGACCACTCGGTGGGCCGGATCGGAACCGGAGGGCACGGATGGTCCATATACGCCGCAGGTCGGACGGTCTGCCGGTGGTGTGGGTCGAAGTGGTCATGATCGTTGTCTTCTACTACACCTACACCGCCACCCGGTCCGTGGCGGGCGGTTCCGTCCACAACGCGCTCGCCGTTGGCTGGGACATCATGCGCATCCAGGCCGACCTGCACCTCGACATCGAGCTCGGGCTCAACCACTGGCTGCAGGGCGTCCCCGCCCTTGCCGTAGCGTGTTGCTACTACTACGCGACGCTCCACTTCATCGTCACGCCGGCCGTCCTCGTCTGGCTCTACCGCAAACGAGCCCGCAGTTACCTGGCGGCCCGGTGGACGATCGTATGCACCACCGTGATCAGCCTTACCGGCTTCTTCCTGGTTCCCACGGCGCCGCCGCGCCTGCTTCCCAGCGCCGGTTTCATCGACACGATGGCGTCGTTCCACAACTGGGGTTGGTGGGCCGGTGACTCCAGCGCCGCACCCAAGGGGCTCGGCGGCATCACCAACCAGTTCGCCGCCATGCCGTCCCTGCACTGCGCCTGGGCGCTGTGGTGCGGCTGGAACATCGCCCGGCTGGCCCGGCACCGTGTGACCAGGGTGCTCGGCGTCCTCTACCCGGGCGCGACCATCTTCGTGGTGATGGCCACCGCCAACCACTACGTGCTGGACGTGCTGGGAGGCTGGTTCGCGCTCGGCCTCGGGGCCGTGGCGGCTGCCGTCGTGATGCGGCTTGCGCACGGGCAGCGGCGGTCCTCCGGACGTCCGACCGGCCACGGCGATCAGCCCGCTGGCCGTCCGGCCGACCGGGGCGACGGCCAGGAAGGCCAGGAAGGCCAGGAAGCACAGGCGGCGCAGGCGGCGCAGGCCGAACAGCAGGAGCAGAAGGAGGAGCAGGAGGAACAGGCCGACGAGCCGGCTGGCGGGGCGGCTGACCGGTGTCCCCGGCAGCAGCCGCACCTGCCCCAGCCGGCCGCGATCGTCCGCGCCGGTGTTCCCGCGCGCCCGGCGCTGGTGTGGCCACCCCGGGGATAGGCGGCGACCCGGTACGGATCACAGGTGCGTCGGTGTGCGAGAGTTGACCAGTGGTGAGCTGTTTCGCATGCTCCCGTTGACTGCCGTTGGGTCGTTCCTCCGCTGGCGCTGGCGTTGGCGCGTCCCGAAGACGGCTTCGGTCACGATGCCCCCGGCCATGATGTTCCCAATCACCACGATGTTTCTGATCACGATGTCCCCGGCCGTGATGCAATGTCCACGGCCCTGATGCCACCGGCCACGATGTCCCCCTGATGTCCCCCTGATGTTCCGGCCGGCAGTTCCCGGTCAGCAGTCCCAGCCAGCAAAGCCGTCCAGCCAGAGTCCGTGCGGAGACCAGTCGATGTCCTTGGCCCAGATCGTCGCGCTGAAGCGGCCCCGTCCGGTTGTGTTCTCCGTGTCCCTCGTCGTCGCCTGGCTGTTGCTGGCGTTGCTGGCGTTCGGGCTGCGGCGTGAGCCCATCGAGGACGAGCTTGCCGACCGGGCCGTCCTGGCGGTGCGCTCGCACGGCCAGGACGGTGCGCAGGTGAGCTTCGACGGCCGGGACGCCACCGTGCACGGCACGTTCCCCAGCCTCACGGACGCCGAGGCGGCCCGTCAGGCGGTGGCGAGGGTGTCCGGGGCGCGGACGGCCTCGTTGGGCAGCGACATCCACATCGCGCCGGCACTGCTTCCCGCCGCCGCCAGGCCCTTTGTGATCGCGGTCGACGGTGACTCGCTCACCGTCACCGCTACCGTGCCCGACCGGGTCGCCCGTGAGCAGGTGCTCGGCGCGGCCGCGGCGGCGAGCGCCGGCACGCTGACCGGGAAGGTGACGGTCGACCCCGCTGTGGCCGCGCCGCCGGTCACCGCTCTCGCGGACCTGGCCCGTACGCTCACGACGGTCGCCGGCGAGCACAAGGTGACGATCGCTGGTTCCTCGGTGGTGCTGGAGGGGAGCGTGGCGGACGCAGGGGAGGCGACCCGGCTTGGCGCGACCGTCCTCGCCGAGGCTCGTAGGACGCTGCCGGCCGCCACCGTCGACAACCGTCTCACCGTCCGGTCGGTCACCCCGGCCCTCCCGGCGGCCGGCGGGGCCGCGACAGCGCCGGCGGCCGGCGCGACCACGCCGCGGTCGGTGACCGACGCGAGCGCACCGCAACCGGCGGCCGGTGCGACCACGCCGCAATCGGTGGCCGGTCGTCTCGCCAGCGTCGTCGCCACGGGACGGATCACCTTCGCGACGGACAGTTCGGAACTGACCGAGGCCGACCGCGTCCACCTCGACCGGATCGCGGCGGTGCTACGGGAGAGCGAGCTCAGCGTGCTGCTGGCGGGGCACGCCGACGCACGGGGGCCGCGTGTCCTCAACGAGACGTTGTCCCTGGCACGGGCGCGGGCCGCCGCCGCCTACCTGGCCGACCAGGGCGTGTCCGCGGACCATCTGCGGGCCGCCGGGTTCGCCTCGGAGCATCCGGTGGAGACGAATGCCACCGAGGCCGGGCGCGCCGCCAACCGCCGGGTGGAGATCTCCGCTCTCGTTCCGTAGCTCCCACAGACCCGCCCCGATGAGCCGGCCGGATGGCCTGGCCTTTGTCTGGCGACCTGGCCTTTGTCCGGCTGCTCTGGCCTTTGCCCGACCGGGATCTCTGGCTTCTGGATCTCTGGCTCCTTGTCCTGGGCCCTGCCCGTCAGCCGCCGCTGTCCCGTGGGCAGGGACAGGGCAGGGCGGGTCGGCCGGGAGCGGTCAGGACGGTTACTGTGATCCGCAGGTGTCTGAGCGGCGGGTCACCATCGGGCGCATCACGGCGACTATCCGGGCCTGCAGGGCCAGCCTGGTGACCTGCACCGCCAGCAGGACGAGCAGGCCGCCGACGACGCCGTCCACCCAGTAGTGGTTGGCCGTGGCCACGACGACCGCGGTGGTGGCCACGGGCTGGGCGATGGCGAGATAACGCCATCGGCTGTGCAGGACGGTGACCACGACCCATGCCTCGATGATGGCCCAGCCGATGTGCAGGCTCGGCATGGCCGCGTACTCGTTCGCGAAACCGTCGCCCTGGGCGTAGGGCGACGGGCCGAATATCGCGCCGGTGTCGATCAGACCCGTCATCGCCATGGGCAGCAGGCGCGGTGGGGCGAGCGGATACAGGATGTGGATCACCAGGGCCATGCCTGTCGCGATGATGATCACATTGCGGACCCTGGGCCAGACGAAGCGGTGTCGGACGAAGACCCAGACGAGCAACGCGATGGCCGCGGGGAAGTGGATCGCGTAGTAGAACTCGTTGATCAGGATCGTCGCGTAGTGGGACTGCAGGACCAACTGCTGGACGGCTGCCTCGTCAGGCAGGCGCAGACACCGTTCCATGTTCCAGACCGCGATCCCGTGCGACAGCGCTTCGGCCTGATGGCCGTCGACGATGTGCCGACCGAAACGGTAGACCATGAATAACAGGCCGAGCAGGACGGTCTGGGTGGCCGCGTAGCCGGCGGTGCCGAGGGCGCGACGCCCTCGTCGTGCCCCACCGGTCGCGGACGGTGCGCCGGCTGTGGGCCGGGTGTCGGCCGTGGCGCTGGTCGCGGGCAGCGTGGGCTGGGCGTCGGCCGTCGTCACGGATAACGGGCCGATCGTGCGCGGAGAGAAGCGGTTATGCTCGTCACTGACCCGATCGTCGAATCTTCGGCCCATATTGGATAATGGTGGGCGATATCGGACAATATGGGCCTACCTGGTTGGTCCACAGCACATTGTGCCCCCCTTCACGAAACGAGACCGTACCGTACTGCAATACCGTATCCGGATGCCTGATCGGGTCTGCTGTCGGGTGTGATCCGCGTCTCTCGGAGAATCGTGTTCCGCGGTGGGTGGCCGTTGTTTTCGGCGGTGTCGGGCGGGTCCGTATGTCAGGCCGGCTCCGCCATGGCCGTGATCGGCCCGTTGTGGTCGGCTGGTGACGTGGTGCTCACTCGCCCCTGCTTGCCTCCGATCTGTCTCTGTGGGACTCTTGTGCCAGGTCTTTATTAGGGAAGGTTTAACTTAGCCACGAGCACTCGCTGTCATTGATCCGACCGTATGCGGCAGCCGCGAGCTGCCGGTTCCGGAATATGGGACGGGGTGCTCTCTCCAGAGCGTGGTGAGGTGCGGTGCTGGTCTGTTCGTGCTTTGCTGTCTCCGAGCGGACGTTGCGCGGCGTGATTGAGTCGGGCGCGTGCGACACAGGCGAGGTGGGTGACGTCTGTGCCGCGGGCACCGGCTGCGGTGGATGCCTCAACGAGATCGAGGAACTGTTGACGGATTACCGCCGTGGCTGTCCGGTTGTGTCATCGGGCTGACATAGCGGAGGTTTCATGTGAGGGGCGATCCGGAGATTGTCGAACTGCTCAACCGCGTCCTCACGAATGAGCTGACGGCCGTCAATCAGTACTTCCTGCACTCTCGGATGCAGCTCAACTGGGGTTACCGACGGTTGGGCAAGCATACCTACGACGAGTCGATCGACGAGATGCGCCACGCCGACAGGCTGGTGCATCGCGTGCTGTACCTGGGTGGGCTGCCCAACCTCCAGCGGCTGAATACGCTTCGTGTCGGCGAAACCGCTGTCGAGCAGCTCAATTCCGACCGTTCGCACGAGATCGAGGCATGCGGCCTGCTGCGGGAGGGGATCGTCCTGACCCGCTCGCGTGACGACGTCGGATCCGCTGTCCTCCTGGAGGACATTCTCACCTCCGAGGAGGAGCACATCGACTGGCTGGATGCCCAGCTCGAACTGGTCTCCCAGCTCGGCGAGGCGCACTATCTCGCCCAGCAGATCCACGACTGACGCCGCTGCCGACGCAACCACCACCGCGGGTCGAAGGCGGCGCGATCATGACTTTGCGCGCTGTCGGCGGCCCGCGGTTGTCGATGGGCCGAATGAGTCGCGGATGATGCGATCATGGTTTTTCGTGCCGCTGGATGCCAGGAGTTCCCGGGCGTCGGAAGACACACCCGCTACCACGGCCTGACGTTCTGTACGCACCTGCCTGCCGCTACACTCGCCATGCGATCGGAAAGGCCATGCGATCCATGAAGATAGCGTGACCAGCCGAGATGTGCACCGGGCTGACAGGCGCGAGGAGATCCGTTGGTCGCTAGCATGGCCGGCTCCGTGGCTGACGTGGTATCCGCTGGGCTACTGGTGGTAACGTCCGACAGTCGTGTGGTCTGGGCGAACCGAGCCCTGCTCGATCTGGTGGCCACCGGCGGTGGTGCCGCGTACGACGATGTCGCCGATACCACGCGTGATCACGTCGGGCGCGACAGCGCTGACGCCACCGAGCACAGTGGCGTGGGGCCGGCGGGCACGGCGGACGGCGGGTACCCGTGGGGTGAGCCGGACGCCGATCCGGTGTACTCCGCCCGCGTGGCGGTTGCCGAGGCCGGGCTGCCGCTGACCGGGGTCGTCCCCGACGCCGGGTCCCGGCAGGCCCAGTGGCAGGCGCCGGACGGCACCACCCACTGGTTGGAGGTTCGGGCCCGGACCCTGATCGGCGGCCGTCCCGCCGGGTTCGGGCAGACGATTGCCGACGGTTTCGTCCTCTACGAGATCACTGATGTCACGGGGCGGCGCCACGAGGAGGAGACGCTGCGGCTGCGCGAGCGGTGGCTGCGCCATGTCGAGACGATCGCCCGTACCGGTATCTGGGAGTGGGACCTCGTCACCAACGAGATGGAGTGGTCCGACGAGCTGCTGGCCATGCTCGGCTATCCGACGGACACCCGGATCGACTACGACGCCTTCCGGCTGTTGGTGCACCCCGACGACCGGGCGACGGTCGAGGACGCGTTCGACCAGGCGATCACCACCGTCACCCCGGTCGAGGTCACCCCTCGTATGTATCTGGCCGACCGGGTGACCGAGTGCGTGCTGGAATGGCGGGGGGACGTCCTCACCGGCGACTCCGGCACGCCGATCCGGATCATGGGTACGGCCCACGATGTCACCGAGCTGGTCCGGATACGCCACGAGCTCGCCCACGTGTCCGTGCGCGAGCCGCTCACCGAGGTGCTCAACCGGCGGGCGGTGACAGCCCTGCTGACCGAGCGGCTGGCCGCCGGGGTCGACCGCACCGGCGCGCTGCTGCTGGTCGACGTCGACAACTTCAAGATCGTCAATGACCTGCGCGGCCACTCGGTCGGCGACACGGTGATGCGCTCGGTCGCCCAGCGCCTGGCGGAGACGCTCCCGGCCGCCGCCATTGGCAGGCTCGGTGACGACGAGTTCGCGGTGGTCCTGCACAGCGGCGACGGGCTGGAGGCGCTGGCCGTCGCGGACACCCTGCGTGAGCAGGTCGCCCGACATACGATCATGGTGGACGGTTTCGCGGTACGGGTGACGGTCAGTGTCGGCGTCGTGCCGCTGTCGGCCGTGGGCGACTGCGACACCGCGCTCGCCCATGCCGGGCTCGCCCTGACCGAGGCCAAGGAGGCCGGCCGCAACTGCGCCAAGCTGTTCACCGCGGAACGGCACGAGTACCTCACCCGCCGTGCCCTGATGGTGCAACGGGTCCGGGACGCCCTCGACGCCGGCCTGCTGACCCTTCAGGTGCAGCCCATCGTGGACCTGGCCTCGCACGAGGTGCAGGGATACGAGGTGCTGCTGCGGCTGCACGACGGCCAGCATCCCGAGATCGGCCCGGCCGAGTTCATGAGCGTGCTCGCGCACAGCGACCTGGTCCTGAGCCTGGACCGCTGGGTGGTGCAGCAGACGGTGGCCGCGCTCGCCTCCGTCGCCGCCCGGGGGGAGCGGCTGCGCCTGCACGTGAACATCTCCGGCCGGTCGGTCGAGGACGCAGGCTTCGCCGACTTCGTCCTGTCCGAGCTGCGTGCGGCCCGGGTCGACCCGTCCCAGCTCGGTATCGAGATCGCCGAGAGCGTGGCGGTCGCCGCCGCGGACGCGGTGCGCCAGCTCGCCGAAACCCTCACCGGCGCGGGCTGCCGGTTCACCCTGGACGACTTCGGGGTCGGGCTGGGATCGTTCGTCTACCTGCGGAACCTGCCCTTCACCAACGTCAAGATAGACGGCGACTTCCTGCGGCACGTCGACACCTCCCCGGCCGACGCGGTGCTGGTGGACGCGGTGGTCCGCGTCGCCCGCTGCCTGGGCATGTACACCATCGCCGAGAGCATTGACCGGGAGTCGCTGGCGCCGGCCCTGCGTGACCTCGGGGTGGACTACGCGCAGGGCTTCCACCTCGGGCCGCCCCGCCCGTTGACGGAGCTGCTGGCCGGGACGTCCGACGCGGATCCACAGACCCACGAGGCCGGTCTCAACAGCTTTCTCGGCTGACAGCAGGGCCTGCCCCGGCTGACGGCGGCGGTCTCGGCTGACGGCAGGCCTGCCCGGCCTGGTGGGAAAGGATCCCGCCGGCCAGGACGCGCGTGGGGCCACAGCGGGGCGGAGTTACACCAGGAAGGCCGCCACGGCCAGCCCGGCCAGGGCCGCGAGCGCCGCTGCGTCCACCCGCCGCGGGCGCGCCGGCTGGTGCGCGACCGCGCCGAACCCGCCACGGGCGGCGATCGCCTCTGTCATCTCCGCGGCCCGGCGCAGGCAGGTGACGATCGCCGTGCACAGCAGCTCGGTGATCGATCGCGCGTGCAGCGGCAACGCCGCGAGCAGGCCCGGCAGCCGGCGACGAGGTGGCCGCGCTCCGACCCGCAACCGCCGGACCGCGAGCAGCATGCGGATCTCGTCCACGAGCAGCGGCAGGCAGCGGATGGACAGCGCCACCGTCGCGACCCACTCGTCGATCGGCAGCCGCAGCCTGCGCAACGGCGCCAGCAGCCGGCCCAGGGCGGGCGCCAGCTCCGACAGCGGTGTGGTCCACCCCAGCAGCGCGGCCGCGGCGAACATCGTCATGGACGCCGACGTCAGCCGCAGCCAGTCCAGCATGCCGCCGATGGACAGCCGCACACCACCGACGGTGACGAACGGTGCCGCGTGCGACTGGGCGGTGAGCAGCACGCCGATCAGCAGGCCGTACCAGAACCAGCGGGGCAGGCGCGGGGCCGCACCGACCGGGATCCGGGCGACGATCATGGAGAGGCCGACGAATCCCACGATCATTCCGATCACCGGCCAGGACGGCCGCACGGCGACCAGCACGCCGAGCAGCGCCATGATGATCAGTTTCGTGCCGGCCCACAGGCGGTGCACCGGGGTGTCACCGGGGATGTAGCGCAACAGGTTCGGCTCGGTACGGCGTCCGTGTCTGGCCGGCCGCCGCTGGAAGAACCGGCCACGGCAGCGGTCGGCCAGGCCGCGCGCGCTCCTGTTTCCCGAGCTGCCCGATGGCGGTTGCGGGGCCGCGGCCGCCGGTCCCCGTGCTGGTACGCGACCCGGGCGCCCGGCATCGTCTACATGCCCGTCGCCGCTACCGCCACTGTCTGTACCGCTGTTGTCTGTACCGCTGTTGCCGGTACCGCTGGCGCTGACCTGGGCAGCGCTATCCTGGATGCGGAAAGCATCATCATGATTACTAAAAGTGCCGTCATTGAGGTCGTCGTCGAGGAGGCAGCCCTCCGCGCCAGCCCCTGCCGGCCGCGGATGAGGCAGCGGAGCGAGCGGGCGGCACAGCGTGCCGTCGGTGATGCTGTCGGTGAACGGTCCGTCATGTACCAGTCGTCCGCCGTCCAGGACGAGCATCCGTTCGGTGAGACAGGCCATGTCGTCGAAGTCGTGGGAGACCACCACCAGCGTCAGGCCGGTCCGGATTCGCAGATTCACCAGGACGTCGATCAGAATCCGGCTGGACGAGGCGTCCAGGCCCGCCAGCGGCTCGTCGAGGATCATCAGCCGAGGCCGGCAGGCGATCAGCCCGGCGAGCGCGGCCCGGCGCATCTGCCCGCCGGAGAGGTCCTCCACCCGCCGGTCCCGGAAGAGCTCCGGGTCGAGCCCGACCGCGGCCAGGGCCTCGTCGGCGGCGGCCNGGCGGCCGCGTCCACGCCGGCCGCCGCGCACACGTCAGCGCCCACGGTGGGCGCCAACAGCTGCAGCCGGGAGTGCTGCACGGCAAACCCGATCTCGCCGGGGCAGGCGGTCAGCGGCCGGCCGGCGAGGTAGGCCGCGCCCTCCGAGGGGGCCAGCAGACCGGCGAGGACGGCGGCCAGCGTCGACTTGCCCGAGCCGTTGCGGCCGCGGACCAGCACCGCCTCACCGCTGTCCAGACAGAAGGAGACGTCGCGCAGCGCCCGGCGGGCCCACGGTGACCGGGGCGAGTAGACCTGTCCCACCCCGTCGAGGCGGACCAGCGCGGCTGGCCGCGCGGGCTGCTGCCCGGCGGGTACGACCGGTGCCACCGATGCGACCGATGCCACCGGTGCGACGGACACGACTGGCCTGTCCGGCCCGGTCGGTGAAGCCGGGGTGTTCGGCGGAGTCGGCGGCGTGGAGACAGCCGGCGGAACAGCGGCGGCCAGCGGCGGAACGGCGGCGGTCGGCGGAGCCGGTGGGGCGGGGATGACGGTGGCCGGATCCAGTGGGAGAGCCTGGCCCGCAGCCCGGTCCTCCGGCCTGCCGGGCGCGTCGGCCACGGTGGACGTGCCGCCCGCGCTGGGCGCATCGTCCATGGCGGACACGGCGGGCATATCGGATGTGACGGGCGCGTCTGGCGTGTCGGGTGTGGCAGGCGCGCCGGGTGCGGTCGGTCTGCCAGCGGGGCCGGACGCCGAGCCGGCCGGT
>NZ_JWIO01000005.1:21439-40685 GCF_001017755.1 Protofrankia coriariae | reverse complement strand
GACGCCGAGCCGGCCGGTCTGTCGGTCGGTCTGTCGGCCGGCAGACCGACCGACAGGGTGGGCGACGGGAGGGCTGCCGAGACGGACCGCAGCGGCCGGGCCCGCGGCGGGCGCCAGGGAGAGACGCACGGTATACCGCCCGTCGGAGCGCCCACCGAGGTCAGCCGGCCGGCGTCGAGGACGATCCGGCGGTGCGCCCGCCGTGCCTCCGCCGGGTGGTGGGTCACATGGACGACCGCGACCCCCTCCTCGTCGGGCAGCCGCGCCAGCAGGTCGGTGAGCTGGTCACGGCCTTCGGCGTCCACCATGGCGGTGGACTCGTCGGAGACGAGCAGCCGGGGTGCCCGCGCGAGCGCGGCCGCGACCGCCAGCCGTTGGAGCTGCCCACCGGAGAGCGTGGCGGTTTCGCGGTCGGCGACGTTCGCGAGCCCGACCCGCTCCAGCAGGGTCTCCACGTCGACCGTGGCGCCGCCGTCGGGCAGGCCCCAGACGACGTCGTCGCGGACCCGGACTCCCAGGACCTGTGACTCCGGCCGTTGGAAGATCATGGCGGTGCCGCCGGTGCGGCCCAGCGCGCAGTCGCCGGGCCGCAGTACCTGCCCATCGGTGGGATGCCAGCCGCTGATGATCCGGGCGAGCGTCGACTTCCCCGAACCGTTGCCGCCGACGATAGCCACGAACTCGGCCGGCCGGATCGTCAGCGACACGTCCCGCAGCGCATCCCGCGTCACATGAGGGTAGCGGTAGGTGACGGATTCCAGGCGGACGGGCAGCGGATGTGGCGACTGCTCCACCGGCGGCGGTTCCGGATGCCCCTGACCTGCCGGCTTCCGGCGCGCCGACGCCGCTGCCGGCGCCCATATGGGCGCGTTCGGGTGGTCGGACCGGGCTTCCGGCGCGCCGACGGCGAGCCGGCGCAGCACCGGGCGGGTGACCACGGCCGCGGCGAGCACATTGCCGGCGGTGTTGGCCAGCAGCGCGATCGGCAGCAGCACCCACCAGTGCACCGCGCCCCACCGGACGAGCGCGTCCGCGGTACCCAGACCCGGACTGTCCGGGTCGACACCGACGCGGACGAGGCTGCTGCGGGCCCCGTCCCAGCTGTTGACGATTTCGGCGAGCACCAGCGCCCGTAGATCGGTGAGCACGCAGAACAGCGCGTTCATGCCGAGCGCCACCGGCGCCCACAGCGTGACGAGACCGACCGCCGTGGTGCGCACAAGACCCCAGCGGCGGCGGTGCGCGATGCCCAGCAGCGTGCCGATCATCATGCAGGACGTGATCGTGATCGCGAAGCCGGTGCCGCCGATGAGGACGGCCACCGCCAGCGCCGCGACCATCGCCGTCCAGGCCGCCCGCAGCCGCCATCGGGCGGCAAGCGTCGCCGCGGGAACCGTCGCGACGATCGTGAGCAGCCAGCCGAAGGGAAGAAAGCGCGTGACCAGACAGATCGCGATCACCAGATCGACCAGGAGCGCGGCCTCGACGATCTCCACCGTGCGCAGCCGCTGCCGGGCCCGCGGCGTCCCGGTTGGCTGCGTCACCCCGGCGGCAGCGGCGGGCACGGAGCCGGCGGGCGAGGAGCCGATGGGCGCTGAGCCGATGGGCGCGGAACCGATGGGCGCTGAACCGATGGGCGCGGAACGGGTGGGTGGGGAGCCGGCCGTGGGCGGGTCGGACAAGGTGGTCACCGTCAGCTCTCCGGTCCGGTGGTGCTCTCGTCGGTGATCGTGACCGGGCAGGTGCGTCCGGTGGACAGTTGCGGCGTCACCGTGGTGAGCGGGGAACGCGCCCGCTCCCCGCCTGGTTCCCGCTGGTCCCTGGCTGGTTCCCACGGGCCCACCTGCCGCTCCACTCATCCACCCGCTCCCATGCGTGCCGCACCGGACATCCAACTGTCGCATGGAACCTGCGGGGTGTCCGAACCGCCCGGCCTGAAGCCCGGGCCGCCTGCGACAAAGATCATGGATGCTCTGTGTCGTCCACGCGGACGGCCGTGGATGGTAGGGAAACGTACGCCTGCGGGTAACCCGCCCACGGACCGAACCGTCGACCGCTGACCGCCACCAGAGGACGCCCGGTCGGCACTGCCACTCCGGTCGGCACTGCCATCGGTACCGCCACATCAGCGCTGCCAACGGCATCGTCGGCAGGCGGCCTGGCGACACGATACCCACCATCGGCCTCGACACCACATGCCCCGGGCGGTCGGGATGCCCCGGGCGGTCGGGATGCCCCGGCGCCGGGCAGCGCCGAAGCCGGCCCGTGCCGCCGTGGCGCTTCTGCCGGGCAGCGCTTCCACCCGGAGATGGTCATTGCTGTCGGGAGATGACCGTCTCCGGGTGGGCCCGGGCCGGACGGCCCGGGCACGTGGCCACCGCACCGCTCACGTCAACCGCGGTGCTCCCATTTCAGGTGCTCATTTCAACGGACGGAAGGAGGGGGGTTGCAGGGCGGACGGCTGCGCCGTGTACACGGCCAGGGTCTGGGCGAGGTTGGTCGGGTCGACACCGATGGCGTGCATGCTGCGGGCGAGATCGTCCATCACCACCAGGGCGTGGTGCAACAGCACCTCGGCGATGCCCACGGGCCGCTGGACCGCCTGCCGGAACGCGTTGGCGATTTCGGCGTCCCCGGTCAGCGCGGCCAGCGCGCCGACGCGGATCCGCTCACTGAGCGACTCCCACACCTGTTCGGAAAGGGGTGCCTGCGCGCCGCGCCACACCCCGCGGTAGGTCAACGACCGGATGACCATGTGGGGCTGTTCACCGGTTCGCAGATGCAGGGTCACCGCCCACATCGCCAGCAACCAGCCCAGCGACTGCAGGAGGCGCACGGCGTCGACCCGCAGGCAGGTGGCCAGGGCCGCCTCCGCCTCCTGGCGGGTGGTCGCGTTCACCCACGCCTGGACCAGGCGTTCGGCTTCCACGATGTCGGTGATGTCGAGTTCAGGGGTGCATGGTCGTACGACCGCGGCAGCTCGTTGCGAATCGGTGTCGACCAATGCGAGGGCACCGACATCGTGCAGCGTCTGCCAGGAAAGTCCCGCTGGCGCCATGGCCGATACGGTAATCGCCCGTTCGTCCGTTGGGTCCGTTTATAACGCAGCTCACCTAACTTTCTTCACTGCTTCGGCTGCTTCCGATCGCCAATGCTGCTGGTGTAACCGTATGAACCGTTCCAGGTCATTGAAACGTCTAACGTATTAATTTGAAATGTCAAAGTAGCAAAGGGCGGTACATCATAATTTTTGTGCTCGGAGCCGCGGGACGTGTTCCGGCCGGCCTCGCCCCACACCCTGGCCGGCCCGCCTGATTCCGTACCGGTGCCCGCCCGCCGCCGGTACGGGGTCTGGCGCGGGTATGGCCACGATGGGGAGGACGGCGCACGATGGACGTCGTGAGTCGGGGAACCCTGCGGGTCTACCTCGGTGCGGCGCCGGGCGTGGGCAAGACGTTCGCCGCCCTTGACGAGGCGCACCGGCGTCGGGACCGGGGCACCGACGTGGTCGTCGGCTTCGTCGAGACCCATGGCCGTCCCAGGACAGCCGCACTGCTCGACGGGCTGGAGGTCGTCCCGCGCCAGGAGATCTCCTACCGTGGCTCGACGTTCACCGAGATGGACGTCGACGCCGTGCTCGCGCGCCGGCCCGCGGTCGCGGTCGTCGACGAACTCGCGCACACCAACGTCCCCGGCAGCCGTAACGCGAAGCGCTGGCAGGATGTCCAGGAGCTCCTCGACGCGGGCATCGACGTCATCTCCAACGTCAACATCCAGCACATGGAGTCGCTCAACGACGTGGTCGAGACGATCACCGGGGTGGCGCAACGGGAGACGGTGCCCGATGATGTCGTCCGCCAGGCAGATCAGGTGGAACTGGTCGACATGGCGCCGGAGGCGCTGCGCCGGCGGATGGCCCACGGCAACATCTACGCCCCCGAGAAGATCGACGCGGCGCTGTCGAACTACTTCCGGGTGGGCAACCTCACCGCACTGCGGGAGCTCGCGTTACTGTGGGTAGCGGACAAGGTTGACGAACAGCTCGACCGGTACCGGGCCGAACACGGGATATCCGGCACCTGGGAGACCCGGGAGCGGGTCGTTGTCGCCCTCACCGGCGGGCCCGAGGGCGACANCCGGCGGGCCCGAGGGCGACACGCTGATCCGCCGGGCGGTCCGGATCGCCGACCGCGGCAAGGGCGCCGACCTGCTCGCGGTGCACGTCGCCCGCTCCGACGGGCTGACCGGGGCGAACCCCCGGGCGCTGGCCCGCCAGCGGGCGCTGGTGGAAGACCTCGGCGGTACCTACCACCACGTCATCGGCGACGACGTCCCGGCCGCGCTGCTGGACTTCGCCCGCGCGGAGAATGCCACCCAGCTGGTGCTCGGGGCCAGTCGGCGGGGACGCTTCGCCCAGGTGCTCAGCCCCGGGATCGGCGTCACCACCACGAAACTGTCCGGGTCGATCGACGTCCACATGGTCACCCACGAGGAGGCCGGCCGGGGATGGCGCCTGCCGCGCCGCGCCCACGGGCTGCGGCCCCGGCGCCGGCTGATCGCGACCGCGATGGCCGCGATCGTCCTGCCGCTGCTGACGATCGGGCTCGCGAACTCCCGGGGCTCGCTCAACGTGACCACCGACGTCCTTGTCTACCTGCTGGCGGTGGTGGTCACCGCGCTGGTGGGCGGGTTCTGGCCGGCGCTGCTCACCGCGGTCGCCAGCTCTCTGCTACTGAACTACTACTTCTTCGCCGCCCACCACCGCTGGACGATAGCGGAACGTAACAATGTCTTTGCGCTGGTCGCCTTCGTCCTCGTTGGGATCATGGTCAGCAGGGTGGTCGACCTTGCCGCCCGCCGGTACACCCAGGCGGTGCGGGCCTCCGCCGAGGCCGCCACCCTGTCGGTGCTCGCCGGCAGCGTCCTGCGTGGTGAGGACGCGCTGCCGGCCCTGCTCGAACGGGTCCGGGAGACGTTCGGGATGACGGCCGCGACCCTCCTCGAGCGCACGGACGACAGCAGGCAGAGCGGGCCCGGCACGCGGAACGAGCAGAACGAGCGAAACACGCGAAACGCGCGGAACGGGCAGAACGCGCGGAGCGGCGGGGGAGCGGGTGCCGCGCGGACAGCCACCGCCGCGGACGCTGACAGGCCGCTGCTCCCGGGCGGCCGTGGCTGGCGTGCCGTCCACAGCGTGGGCCTCGACCCGTGCACGCGCCCCGAGGAGGGCGACGTGGACGTGCCGGTCGGCGACAACCTCGCCCTGGTGCTACGCGGACGCCCACTGCCGGCCGCGGATCGCCGGATACTCGCCGCGTTCGCCGTGCAGGCCGCGCTCGCCCTTGAGCAGCGCCGGCTCGCCGAGGCCGCCGCCGAAGCCGGGCCGCTGGCCGAGGCGGACCGGGTGCGCACCGCCCTGCTGGCCGCGGTCAGCCACGACCTGCGCTCACCGCTGGCCTCGGCCCGGGCGGCCGTCACGAGCCTGCGCAGCCGGGACGTCACCTGGACGCCGGACGAACAGGCGGAGCTGCTGGCCACCGCCGACGAGTCCATGGACCGGCTCACCCGGCTCGTCGACAACCTGCTGGACATGAGCCGGCTGCAGGCCGGCGTGCTCAGCGTCTTCCCCCGCCAGACCGGTCTCGACGACGTCGTCCCGCACGCCCTCGACGAGCTCGGGCCGCCCGGGCGGACGGTGGAGATCCAGGTGCCGGACGGCCTGCCCGACATCTACGCCGACCCCACGCTGCTGGAGCGGATCGTGGTCAACCTCGCCGCCAACGCCCTGCGCCACTCCCCGGCGGGGACCCATCCCGTCATCACCGCGAGCGCGCTGGAGGACAGGGTCGAGCTGCGGGTCATCGACCGTGGGCCTGGTATCCCGGCGGAGAACCGGGACCGGGTCTTCCAGCCGTTCCAGCGCCTCGGCGACCGGGACAACACCACCGGCGTCGGGCTCGGCCTCGCTCTCTCCCGCGGACTGGCCGAGGCCATGGGCGGCTCCCTCGTCACCGACGACACCCCCGGCGGCGGGCTCACGATGGTTCTGACCCTGCCTGCCGCCTGGTCCGTCCAGCACCCGGTCCCCGCCGCTCCTCCCAGCGGGTGATCTGGGATTTCAGGCCGGTTCCAAACCGCCTCGCCGTGTGCGTGGGCAGTTGGCGCGGGTGTTTCCGTCAGGGGCTGGCCGGGCGGTTGAAGACGGGCGGACGGCGCTGCAGGAAGGCGTCGATGCCCTCGGACAGGTCGGGGCCGTGGTGCAGCGCCGCCACACTCCAGTAGCTGGTCGTCATCGCGGTGGCGAGATCGACCTGCCAGGTCGAGCGCAGCGCCTGCTTGGTCGCCTCGACGGCCCGCCAGGACTTCGCCGCGATCTTCGAGGCCAGCTCGACGGCGGCCGGGATCAGCTCGTCGGGCTCGACCACCCGGTTGACCAGCCCGATCTCGAGCGCGCGGGCGGCGTCGAGCAGCTCGCCGGTCAGGGCCAGTTCGGCCGCGAGGCCGGAGCCGAGGAGCCTGGGCAGGAACCACGTCCCGCCGTTGCCGGGCGGCAGCCCGATGTTGATGTAGGTCTCGCCCAGCCTGGCCGCTGTCGAGGCGATCCGCAGGTCGCAGGCCAGGGCGAGATCGAGCCCGCCCGCAGTGGCGCCGCCGTTGATCGCCGCTATCGTCGGCAGCCGCGAGGCGACGACCCGCTGGGTGACCGGGAAGAGCACCCGGGCGTTGTAGGGCTCCTGCTCGACGGCGAGCCGGTGGTCGATGTACTCCCGCATCGCCTTCAGGTCGGCGCCGGCGGAGAACTGCCGGCCGGCACCGGTGAGGACCAGGCAGCGCACCGTGCGGTCGGCCTCGAGCGTCGTCAGCGCCGCCAGCAGGTCGCGGACGAGCTCCGGCACGACGCCGTTGCCGCGCTCCGGACGATTGAGTGTCACCACCACGACCCCGTCGGCCACCCGTTCGTGGAAAAGGGTCTCCAGATCGACTCGCTTGCCCATTGTCAGGCCGCCTTCTCAAGGATGGTCGCGACCGCGGCCGCGTAGGTACCCGCCAGCCAGCCGCCGGCGTTCACAGCCATGCCCACCCGGGCCCCCTCGACCTGCCGGCCGCCGGCCCGTCCGGTGAGCTGGTCGTAGATCTCGACGAGCTGCGCGCAGCCCGTCGCCCCGATGGGATGCCCGCGGCTGAGCAGCCCGCCGCTGACGTTCACCGGCAGCCGCCCCCCGATGGCGGTGGCGCCGGAGCGCACGAGCAGGTGCCCCTCGCCGGGCGCGCACAGGCCGATGTCGGCGTACTGGAGGATCTCCGCGGGCGCGGCGGCGTCGTGCAGCTCGAGCACGTCGAGGTCGTCGGGCCCGAGGCCGGCGTCGTCGAACGCCGCGCCCACGGCGACGGCCACCGGCTGCGAGCCGGGCCCGGCACCGGCGGCGAGGCGGGTCGCGCGTATCTCGCACCCGGCCCGATCCAGCCGCTGGGCGTAGCTGTCCGAGCACAGCACGACGGCGGCGGCTCCGTCCGTCGTCGGAGAGCACATCGGCAGGGTCAGCGGGTCGACGATCACGCGCCCGGCCAGCACCTCCTCGACGGTCTGCGGCTTCTGGAACTGGGCCAGCGGGTTGAGCGAGGCGTGCCGACGGTTCTTGACCGCGACCGCGGCGAGATCGGCGACCGTCGCGCCGTACTCGGCCAGGTACTTCCTGGCCTCCTGGGCGTAGACGTCGACGAACACGGAGTTCGTGGCCGGCCCGTCCGTCGCGGGGGAGACGGCCGACACGTCGGTGGCTCCCTGCAGGGCGTCGAAGGCCCGGGACCTCTCGGTGTGCGAGAGCTTCTCGACACCGATGACCAGCGCCACGTCGCAGCGACCGGACAGGATGGCCTCGAACGCCAGGTTGGCGGCCGAACTGCTGGACGCGCAGGCGTTCTCGACGTTGACCAGGGGAACCCCGGCCAGGTCGGTGCCCTGCAGCGCCACCTGCCCGCGGATCATCTCCTGCCCGGACACCAGGCCCGCGGCCGCGTTGCCGGAGAAGACGCGCTGCACGTCGGACGCGGTGATCCCCGCATCCTTCAGCGCGAGATCGACGACCTCCTCGACCATGGCCCGCTCACCGCGGTGCACATCCCGTCCGAAGCGGATCATACCGACACCGATGATCCGTACCTTGCCCATGATGAGCGCACCCTTTCTCGCCGGTCAGGCTGGCCGGTCAGCCCTGCCGGTCAGCGTCGCCGGTTCTGTCCAACGTCCGCGCCGGCGAAATACCGGCCCGCGGTTTCCGGACCGCCGCGGACCGGCACGGGGCGGGCGGAAATCCCGGATTCTCAGTCGGCCCGGCGGAACCAGGGAACGGGCCGGCGCGCGATTTCGGCGGCGTCCGCGCCGTGGAACTCGACCCGGCCGTCACAGGAATAGCCGCTCCACTCGCCGTCGGGGTCGGGCCACAGCCGGCCGAGCAGCTGAACACCGTCGTCGAGTTTGACGACACCGACCGCGTAGGGAAGGTCGTTCTCGAATCCGCTGGGCGGCCCCAACCGCTGTACCGCGAAGCTGTGCAGCACACCCCTGCCGGACGACGGGACCCAGCTCAGGTCTGTTTCGTAACAGAACGGGCAGAGATGACGGGGGTACATGATGTTGTGATTGCACGCCTTACAGTGCTGGACGACGAGTTCACCGCGTTTCAGGGCCTCGTAATACGGATCCGTGAGCGCTTCCATGCCGGTCTCGGTCACCGGGTCACCCCCTCCAGCAGCAGTACCTGGCTGTCCATGTAGGTCCCGCCGGTGCCGCCGCAGACCGCCCGGGTGGCGTCGGCTACCTGGCGTTCGGGGCCTGCCCTGCCGAGCAGTTGGCGTACCCCTTCCGCCAGCAGCGCGCTGCCGCCGCCGACCCCGGTGTGGCCGGCGGACAGCAGCCCNCCGGCGGACAGCAGCCCGCCGTTGGTGTTGACCGGCAGCCGTCCGCCCGGTGAGAACTCGCCGCTGGCGAACATCCGGGCCGCCTCGTGCTTCGGCGCGAGCCCGAGCCCTTCGAGGCCGCTGGTGAGCACTGCGGCGTAGGAGTCGTAGACCTCGGCGAGATCCGCGTCCGACGGGCCCCAGCCGGCCTGCTCGTACGCGTCCACCCCGGCCTTCGCCCAGCCGAGCACGGCGAGGTCGGCCTCCTGGCCGATGCTGTAGTGGGAGACGCAGCCGCCGGATCCGGCGATGCGCACCCATGCGTCCCTACCGGCGCGGCGGGCGTTCTCGGCACTGGTCATGACGAACGCGACGGCCCCGTCGGCCAGCATGGGGCACTCGAGTGCGTGCAGCGGGTCGGTCACCATCTTCGAGTTCAGTACCTGGTCGACGGTGAGCGTCCTGTCCCTGTACATCGCGTTGGGGTTCAGCCGGGACCACTCGCGCAGCGCCACGCAGACCGACGCCATGTCCGCCGCGGTGGAGCCGCTCGCGGCCATGTAACGACATGTGATGAGTGCTCCCACGGCGTTGAACGTCAGCCCGGAGAGCTTCTCCCACTCGCGGGGGATGCCGTTGGCGGTGAGCATGTCGATCATCTCGCCGACCGGCGCGGAGCCCCACTTCTCGGACTGCACGATCAGGATGTTGCGCGCGTGCCCGCTGGCGATCAGCCCCGCGGCGGAACGGATCGTGTTGTCGCTGGTGGATCCGCCGGAGTGCAGCATGAAGCTGCTCTTGGCCCGCCCGTGCAGCCCCAGTTCCTCGACGAGCCGTGAGAAGATCAGATCAGCCTGGTCCGCGAAGGAGTGCAGGCACGGGATCAGCAGGATGGTGTCGATGTCGGGCACGGTGAGCCCGGCGTCGCGGACCGCGGCGACCGCGGCATGCACGAGCTGCCCCATGAACGGGCGGTCCGGGTACCGCCCGGACGGCAGTTCACCGAGACCGACGAAAACGGCCTCCTCCGGCGAGCCGCGGTCGGGAAGGGCGCTCGGCGCGGCATCGGAAGCGGGATCACTGTCAGGCACCGTTGTTCTCCACGGGTGGCCGGCGGCGGGCGAGCAGGACCATGCGGAACTGCATGACCTCCTCGTCCTTCTGGTTGATGACGCTGTAGTCGAGGCGCAGCGTCCCGTATCTGGCGTTGTTGCCGGTCTCGCTCTCGACGACCTTCGCGTGCACCTGGAGCGTGTCGCCCGGATGCACAGGCGCCAGCGCACGCAGGTGCTGGCACTCCAGGAAGGCCACGATCGCTTCGCCGAGGAAGCCCGAGAGCGCGACGAGCCCCACCGCGAAGCCGAAGGTGAGCGGGCCGTGCGCGATACGGCCGCCGAAGCGGGTGGTGCGGCCGTACTCCTCGTCGACGTGCAACGGGTAGTGGTCCCCGGTCAGACCGGCGAAGGTGGTGATGTCTCCGATGTCGACGGTGCGGCCGGGGGTGCGCACGGCATCCCCGACGGCGAAGTCCTCGAAGTACCGCCTGAGACGGTTGAAACCGGAGAGCGTCGTGCTGCTCATAGCGACAGCGCGGCGAGCGCCTCGTGGACGAGGCCCAGGCTGAGTTGTTCGTGCATGAGCCGCTTGAGCTCGCGGGTCAGCGCCACCCGGGTGTAGCGGCGGGCCAGCGGTGGCTTGGCCGCGATGTTCTCGGCGATCTCGCGCGCGCGGGGGAGGACCTGCTCGGCCGGGAGCACCTCGTTGACCACGCCGTAGTCCAGCGCCTGGTGGGCGTCGAGCTCCTGGCCGGTGAGCAGGAAGTAGCGGCCGCGCTGCGGCCCGAGCACGTGCGTCCATGTCACGTGCGCCCCGTCACCGGGGACGATGCCCGACGGGAAATGCGGGGAGTCCCGGAACGTGGTGGTGTCCGCGGCGATCGTGATGTCGGACAGGACCGGTATCTCCGGATGGATGGTGGCCGGGCCGTTGATAGCGGCTATCACCGGAACCTCGATGTCGAGCAGGTTGTTCAGCAGCCGCTGGCCCTCGAAGATTATCTGCGACCAGTCGATCGCGGTCGAGAGGCTGAAACTCGAGAAGTCGATCTCCGAGCAGAACGAGTCGCCGGCGCCGGTGATGATGACAACCTTGTTCTCGGGATCGCAGGCGACGTCGGCGAAGCAGTAGGCCAGCTCGTCGTGGGCATTGGACGTCCACACCAGGCTCTTTCCCTCGCTGTGGACGGTCAGTTCTAAGATTCCGTCTTTGCGTTCGAGGCGGATGTTCTGGTATTTCTTCGCGTAGTCGTCCAATAGCGGGGTGATATATGCCATGATTTTTACCCTTTCCGAAACAATTGTTTGTTCAACATTAGCAGGGGTGCCGCGTGCCCACAAGCGAGGTGTTCCGTGAACCCGGATCCCGTACGGAGCGGAGCACGGGGCCTCCCGGCTGCGGCCGCGCCGGCCGGCGGTGCGCGGTGCGTCGTCGGGCGGTCCGTTTTCAGGGCGGGTGCGGCGAGCCCGGTGCCGATTGCCGGCGGTCCGGCGTCCACAGCTGGGTCGTCGACACCGTGACCTCGACGGACTCGACGCCGGGGAGCGCGGTCAGGACATCGGTGATGTAACGCTTCAGGCCGGAGAAGTGCACACAGGAGGTGTCGGTGAGGACGAGCACCACCCGCACGTTCCCCGCGCGGCACTCGATCTCGTCGACCAGCCCCATCTCGCAGATGTCGATCGGCGTACGCATGAGCAGGCCGCACGGCTCGGGGACCGAGCGCAGCGCCTCGCGGATCCGCTCCTCGGCGGGTGCCGCCGTCTCCGTGCGGTTCACAGGACCCCCGATCCGCTCCGTCGGCTCCGCGCCGCGCCGTCGTCCCCGTTCCTCGGAGGACGACTGTGCGCACGCCCTGCCCGGCGGCTCATCCTCGTACCGCTGTCGTGCCCGTGCGTAGCTGTCCCCAGGGCCGGGCCACGCCGCGCAGGCGCTCGCGGGCGAACTCGTCGTCCGCGACGCGGCTGGTAACGGTGGCTGCCTCGAGGCCGAGCAGGCGCAGCGCGTTCCCGCCGAGGATCCTGCGGCGGTCCTCGGCGGTCAACTGGGGATAGCCGTGCTCGGCCACCAGGTCGTCCGGCAGCTCATAACCGTCGAACGCGGCCAGCAGCGGAGCCGGGTGGGAGAGGTTGGAGCCGCTGCCGAACAGCAGCTGGTCGGCGCCGCAGGCCCGCAGCAGGGTGCCGAGGATCCTGGCGAACACGAGCGGCCTGACCACCACGTAGGCGAACACGGACTCGAGGGTCGCGTAGAGGTTGCGGTGCCGGCGCAGCAGTGTCGCGGTCTCCTCGAGGAAGGCCGCGCCCGCGTGCACCACGTGGAAGTTGATGTCGGGGAACCGTTCCAGCGGGAGATTCAGGTCGTCGAGGCTGAAGGCGCTGCGCGGGGCGGGTGGCAGCCACAGTGCCTTGTGCACCGCGACGTTGCGGATGCCGAGGTCGCGGGCGGCTTCCAGTAGCGGGGTGGCGTAGTCGGCGTCGTCGAGCCGCCAGCCCCTGCCGACATCGTCGTAGAAGAAGGCGGGATACAGCTTCAGCCCGTCGACACCGAACTGGGTGACCTGCTGTTCCAGCTGGGTGATGGCGGCGTCGGTGATCGGGGTGTCGACCGTGGCGAACAGCCGGAACCGGTCGGGGTAGCGGTCCCGGAACGCCGCGGCGCGTTCGGGCGCGGTCACGTGGCCGCGGGCGAATCCGAGGTTGGGCAGCGCGTGGATGACCGCGAGGTCGACCGGGCTCTCGACGAACAGCGAGTCGGCGATCGCCTCGAAGGGGAAGTCGGAGAAGAACTCGTCGTGGGTGAGCAGGTACTCGGGACGGTTCTGGTCGGTCGCGAGGACGTGCGCGCCATAGACCGCCTCGAGCTGATCGCGGGCCTTGGGGTTCTGGTTCGCCGGGGCGAGGTTGTAGGGATGCACCACGGCATCCACCACGACGGCTCCGTCGATCATTGTCGCCCTCCGATACAAACAACTGTTTGTTGCAAGGTTTCCATGGTGGTGCCCGCCCGTCAACCGAGCGACCCTCGGACGCGGCCTACGCGCCGGGGCCCGTCGGCCGGATGCTGGCGTACTCCAGCGCCCACCAGACCTCGACGAGGGCGTCCGTGTCGGCGAGGTCGGCGCCGGTGATCGTCTGATATCGCTCCAGTCGGTAACGCACCGTGTTTTCGTGGATCGACAGTGCCCGTGCGACCGCTGCCACCGACCGACGTTCGCGCAGGTAGCTCTGCACGGTCTCGAGTATCTCGGCCGACGCGCTTCCGCTCCGGCCGCTCAGGCGGGTGATGTAACGACGGAACAGCTGTTCGCCGAGTTCGCCCTGCTGCTCGACCGCGGCCCGTACCGACAGCGAGGAGCTGTCCACGACACCGGTACGGCGGTAGCGCACGGCGACATTGAGCACCCGGGTGGCCTCGGCGAACGCCTGCGGGACACCGGTGAGCGTCACCGGCCCGGCAACCGCGATCACGGCGTCGTCGTACGGGACGGGGCGGATCGCGCTGATCCCCACCACGTCGTCGTCGAACATGGTGATCAGCGGCCGGAAGCCCGCGCCGATGCCGGCCGACTCCAGCTGCCGGATCAGTCGCTGCACCCCGTCCGGGCGCTGCCGGCAGCGCAGCACCCAGTACTCCCGGTCGGGCAGGATGCCGTGTATCGCGCCGCCCTCGACAAGCTCGGCGGGGTCGACTCCGCCGGTGAGGATGCGGTGCAGAAACGCCATCCGGTGGCGCTCGTCGCGACGGGCGGCGTCGATCTCCACCTGCTGGCGCGCGGAAACCAGGACGCTGCTGAAGCGGTCCGTGAGGTCCCACAGCTGCCGGGCCCCGGTGAGCACGGCCCACGGGTCGGCCCCGGCCGCCACCGCCTCCTCGATGAACGCGTCGCGCAGCACACTGAGCACCCTGCGGTATGCCTCGACGACGTCCTCGGAAGGGATGCCCTGTAACGCCCTGCGCTGGCCGGAGGCCCGCTCGTCCTCCTCGATCTCCGAAGGTAGCTGGTCGCGCCGCTCGAGGACCGCGACGACCCGGGCGACGTTGCGTCGGCACGACCGGCGAAGGTCGTCGTCGGGCACCCGGTCGTAGGAACGCAGCGTCCGAAGCGCGCTCAGCTGTCGTTCGACCAGATCGTCGGTGCGTTGGCGAAGCCGCTGCGCGGTCGTGACCAGCAGACTGCCACTGGCGTCAGGCATCGGCACCACCTCGATCTTGGAGAAGGCTCCTAATACTGGTCCCCGTTTTTCATGGATTCTCCATATCCCCGGACGTGCCGTGTTTCCTAGTCTCATCGCTATGGCTGACGGCGATCAGATCACGGCGGCCCAGGTCCTCTGGGATGCCGCCCGGCGGCATCCCGACCGGCCCTGCCTGACCGATCTCGACGATGCCGTCGGTGCCACCACGTCGACCTACGCGCAGCTGGTCGAACGCGTCGCCGCGGTGGCCGGCGGACTGCTCGGGCTCGGTCTTGAGCCCGGCGACCGGGTCGCGCTGCTGCTCCACAACAGCCACGCGTACGTCCAGGCGTATCTCGGTGCCACGGCGGGCGGGCTGGTCGCCGTCCCCCTCAACGTCCGGCTGACGCCCGCGGACTACCTGCACATGCTGACCGACTCGGGAAGCCGGGTGCTGGTGACCACCAGCGAGTTCAGCGACCGGCTCCCGGATCCGTCGCGGCTGCCCGGGCTGACGATCGTGTACGCCGACGCGCGGGACGACGCGGATTCCGGGCTGACGGCGCTGGCCGCCCGCGCCGAACCGCTTGCGCGGCCGGTCGCGCGGGCCGATGGTGACCCCGCGAGCCTGATGTACACCAGCGGCACGACCGGCTCACCGAAAGCGGTCGTCCTCAGTCACCGTTCCTGGCTCAGCATCGCCGAGACCGCGGTGCGGGTGCTCGGGCTCGGCGACGACGAGGTCACGCTGCACGTTGCTCCCCTGACGCACGGGGCGGGCTTCCTGCTCCTGCCCACGCTGCTGCTCGGCGGCCACAGTCTGCTGTGCCACTCCTACGACGCCGGGCGTGCCCTGCGCCTGCTCACCGAGCACGGCGTCACCGGGATGTTCATGGTGCCATCGATGATCAGAATGTTGCTGGACGCGCGGCCGCCGGACTGGACGGTTCCGGCCTCGTTGCGCCGGCTCTACTACGCGGGCTCCCCGATCGACCCGGAGACCATGCGGGAGGCGACGGAGGTCTTCGCCGGGCGTCTGATCCAGTCGTTTGCCCAGATGGAATCACCGATGTTCTTCACGGTTCTCGACCAGAAGGACCATCTGCACGCGCTGGGGAATCTTGATTCGCCGCTGGTCCGTTCGGCGGGGCGGGTGCTTCCCGGGGTCGAGCTGCGCATCGTCGACGACGCGGGGGCGACCCTGCCCGACGGTGCGGCCGGGGAGATCGTGGCGCGCGCTCCCCAGACCATGAGCGGGTACTGGGGCCGCCCCGCGGACACCGCGCGGACGATGGCCGGCGGCTGGCTGCACACCGGCGACATCGGCTACCTCGACGGCGACGGCTATCTGTACATCGTCGACCGGAAGAAGGACATGATCGTAACCGGTGGGTCGAACGTCTATGCCCGTGAAGTGGAGGACGTGCTTGTCGATCTGCCGGGGGTGAAGGACGCGGCCGTGATCGGGCTGCCACACCGGATCTGGGGCGAGGCGGTGACCGCCGTACTGGTGTCGGCGAACGACAGCCGTGACAGCGACGCGGTGCTGGCCGCATGCCGGACGAGGCTGGCCGGCTACCGGGTGCCGAAGCGGGTGGTGTGGGTGGAGTCGCTCCCGCGCAACGCCTACGGCAAGGTCCTCAAGCGGCAGCTGCGCGAACAGTTCTCCGGATCGGGGTGATGCCGGCGGGCGGTCATTTCTGTAGTCCGATCAGAGCGTTGTCGGCGAGGACCTCGCTGAGCGCCTCGGGGCTGAGCGGGCCGGTGGGGGAGTACCACTCCGTCGCCGAGTTCAGCATGCCTATCAGGGCGAGCACGGCGATGCGGGGATTGCTGAGGTCCCGGAACTCTCCGGAGCTGATGCCGTCGTTCAGGATTCTGCTGAAGAGCTCCTCGTAGCGCTGCCGCATCAGGATGACGCGTTCTTTGTGCTCGGAGCTCAGGTAGGTCCACTGGTGGAAGCTCACCCGCGTCTGCTCGAGGGCGGTCGCGAGGACCAGCATGTGCGCTTTGATCGCTTTTCGCAGTCGAATCGTTGCGGACTGTTCTGATTCCGCTATCGGCGCGATGGCGTCCAGATAGCTTCGGATGCCCCGTTCGACAATTTTGATCAGCAGGTCTTCCTTGCTGTTTATGTGGACGTACAGGCTGCCGGGCAGGATTCCGACCGCGTCGCTGATGTCCCGCATCCCGACGACCGGATACGTCCTCTCGCCGAACAGGCGGATGGCCTCCCGCTCGATGAGCTCGGCCGACACGGGCCCCGATGCCGCTCGAGTGCCGCGTTCCCGCTGCCTGGTCACCCGTAGTTCCCGCTGCTTAGCCACCCGTGCGCCTCCCCGAAGTCCTGATCCAGATCCGATCGTACGGTCGCGTCGATCCAATATCGCCGGAGAACTGGAAAAATTGTCCGTCTTGTCCGTTTCACAAACAGTCAAAACGGTCATTTGGTACCGATGATGTGACCTATTCAACAAACAATTGTTTCGCCGATCTGTCCCTCGCAGGGGATGACGATCGCGAACGACAGGATCCCCCCTCCGACAGGTTGCGCTCGTGGCGACCATCGTGGTTTCGTAGCGTTTACTGTATGTCGAGCGGGCCGGTTCCGATACGTGGCTGACCGTCTTCTACGGGTGAACGCCGGCTCTTCAGCCCGCATCCGTCGCATGGCGTGCGCGGCACGTTGGGTATCCGACCTGTGCGCCGGAGGCGCCGTGCCCGAACGCGCCTCCGGCTGTCGATCTTCCTCGACTGAGCTGCCCCGGCGCTTCCTCGACGCCGTCCCGCTGGTTCGGCAGACGGTGGCAGGTCTGTTGTCAGGCCCGTCGGATCAGCCCGCTTCCGCCGCGGCCGCGATGGTCGCGCCCGTCAGCCCGGCGCTGGTGAACGACGTGAAGCGGCGCGAACGGAACCGCCAGCGGCCCTCGGAACGAGCGAACTCGTCGTGATAGCGGCCGATGACGACGAGCCGTACCGCGTCCGCGTCGATGCTTATGACCTGCACGTACGCGCTGCCCGAGGCGCCGGTGGCCGAAGGCTCCACAACCACCGAGGAAACGAGATGCCGGCTGCCCGCTCCCCGGGCCGCAACGCCGCGGACCAGCTCCGCCAGCGCGGCCCGGCCGTGCACCGGCTCAGCGTCGTCGCGTACGAAGATCCCGTCGTCGGTGAACAGGTCCGCGAGGTCCTCCGGGCTGTTGTCGTCGAAGGCGTGCGTGTACTGCGCGTACAGCTCGATGATTTCCTGGCGGGCGGCGGCGTCGAGCTCGTGGGCGACGGTCATCGGAGGACCTCCCTGACGGTGGTGGATTCCTGGGCCGCGCGCAGCTCCTTGCGGCTACGCAGGAACTGGCGAGGGTTGTTGACGGCGAACACACCGCTGACCCGGCCCTCGGCGAGAAAGTGCCCGACGAACGAGTCGGCGGCCATGTCACCCGCCACCACGACGAACTCGCTGCCGGCGTCGGCCCGGCCGGCGAACTGTAGCCGCAGCCCGAGCTGATCCGACCAGAAGAACCCGTCGTCGAGCAGGTTCGGAGCGGGCAGGCCGAGCAGCGTGTGCGCGGCGCGCCGGGCGCTGTTTCCCGCGGCGGTCCAGTGCCCGACGGGGACGAGGCCGTGCTCGGTGCGATGACAGACGACGTCTCCCGCGCCGAACACGTCCGGCGCGTCCGTCCGCCCGGCCAGGTCGCACACGAGGCCGTCGGCGACTTCCAGACCGGCCTCGGCGAGCCAGCCGACATCGCGTACGACCCCCACGCCGACAACGACGGCATCCGCGTCGAGCACCGACCCGTCGGAGAGCCTGAGCCGTTCGCCGCCGTCCGGCGCGGCCCCCGCGGCGGCGACGGTCACCCCGCAGCGGAACTCGACGCCGTGTGCCCTGTGCCGCGCCTGCAGCCAGTCCGCGACCAGCGGGCCCACCGCGCCCAGCAGCGGCGCGGGCTGGGCCTCGATCACCGTCACCGCGCAGCCTCGCGCGCGCGCCGTCGCGGCGACCTCCAGGCCGATGAACCCACCGCCGATCACCGCGATCCGCCGCCCGTCGCGCAGCACGGCCGCCAGCCTGCGGGCGTCGGCGGCGGTGCGCAGCGCGAACGCCGCCGTGCGGCCGGTGACAGCGTCCAGCGGCCGCGCCTGGGCGCCGGTGGCGATCACAAGCCGGTCGTAGGGGACCACCGGCCCGCCAGCGACAGCCACCGTGTGGGCCACGGTGTCCAGCGCGATGACGGGCCGGCCGAGCTCAAGCTCGATCCCCAGAGCGCGGTAGTCGGACGGGCCGAGAAGACGGATGGCATCGTCCGGCAGCGCGTCGAGCAGGTACTCCTTGGACAGCGGGGGACGGTCGTAGGGCGGCTCCGTCTCGGCGGAGAGGATGCGCACCTCGCCGCGGTGGCCCAGGTCACGCACGCTCTGGGCGGTGCGGACGGCTGCCAGCCCGCCGCCCACGATGACGATCCGTGGGTCGCTCACACCGACCCCACCGGGGCCGGCCGGGCAGCGTCAGGCGCGGTCTGTGCAGCCTGATCTGCCTGTGCGGTCTGGGCCAGCAGGGCCACCGCCCGCTCCGCCAGCATGAACTTCTGCACCCGGCCGGTGGCCGTCACCGGGATCTCGTCCTCTTCGATGAACAGCACCGCGTCGGGGACCTTGAAGCGCGCAAGCCTGCTCGAGCAGTAGGCGACGAGTTCGTCCGGCGTGGGCCGCCCCGGGCCGGGCACGATCCAGGCGCACCCGACCTCACCCATCCGTGCGTGCGGGATCCCGACGACGTGCGCGGCTGCCACGCCCGGGTGGTCGGTGAGCACCCGTTCCACCTCGCCGGGCAGCACCAGCTCCCCGCCGCAGCGATAGGACTCCTTCTTGCGGCCGGTCAGTATCAGATAGCCCTGCTCGTCGATGCGGCCGAGGTCGCCCGTGCGCATCCACCCGTCGGGAGTGAACAGCGCCACGGTCTCCGCGGGCTTGTTGTAGTAGCCGTGGGTGACGATCGGGCCGCGGACCACCAGCTCGCCCACCTCGCCGGCCGGGATGTCCGCACCGGTCTCGGAGTGCACCGTCCGGTAGACGGCGAGCGTGCCACCGAGATCGGCGGCACCGGCGACACCCGC
>NZ_JWIO01000005.1:20787-21432 GCF_001017755.1 Protofrankia coriariae | reverse complement strand
GGCGACACCCGCCGGCTTGGTGGTCCCGTTCGTGTTCGCCAGCCGGTCGAGAGGATCGCCCGGCCGGGTACACGTCGTCGACGCCGTGGTCTCGGTCTGACCGTACGCGGTGAAGATCTCATCGACTCCCAGCACCTCGAGCATGTCGGCCCACATGCTGGCGGAGTGCGCGGCCCCGGAGGAGAACATCGTCCGCAGCGACGACAGGTCGTGGTCGCCGGTCCGTGCCGCGTCGAGCACCATACTGGTCATCGCCGGGACGCAGATCAGCTCGTCGATACGGTGGCGGGCGATGTCCCGCAGGGTCTGCTGGGCGTCGAACGTCGCGTGCGGGCAGATCGCCCCGCCGACGAACAGCGCCGCGATCAGGCCCTCGACGTAGCCGAAGACGTGGTAGATCGGCAGCGCGAACAGGATCCGCCGGCCGTCCTCGAAGGCGCGGGTGTAGGCGCTGGCGTACGCGGTCCGCAGGACGGCGTCGTGCTGGAGCATCACGCCCTTGGCCGCACCGGTGGTGCCCGAGGTGTACAGCAGGTCGGAGACGGCGTCGGGATCGGCTGCCACGGTGCGTGACCGCACATCCTCCTCGCTGATCCCACGGCCGAGCTCCACGAGCTCGCTCAGCGGCCGGCCGCGGGCCGGCTC
>NZ_JWIO01000005.1:7538-20782 GCF_001017755.1 Protofrankia coriariae | reverse complement strand
GCGGGCCGGCTCGCCGTCCGTGCCGAGCACGAACACGTGCCGCAGCTGGGGCAGCGAGCTGCCGCCCGCCCCGCTCTCCCAGCCCGGGGCGATCCGGTCCAGGGCGTCGAGGTAGTCCAGGTCGCGGAAGCGGTCCATCGTGATCAGGACGACGCTGTCGGACTGGCGCAGCACGTAGCTCAGTTCCTCGTGCCGCAGCCGGAAGTTGATCGATACCGACACCGCCCCGACCCGGGCCACCGCGAACTTCAGGGCCACGACCTCGGGCAGGTTCGCCATGTCCACGGCGACGTGATCGCCCGGCCGGATCCCGATCGCCATCAGCCCGGCGGCCAGCCGTCTCGACCAGTCGGCGATGTCGCCGTAACTGTAGGACCTGGTGTCGCCGAGAACGAGTGGCCGCTGAGGATGTTCGGTGGCTAAGAGATCGAGAAGCTGGGCGGTCGTGCGGGGTATCCAGCGGGGGTAGCGCGCCTCCAGAGCGTCACGACGCTGGGCAGCGCTCGAGCCGGTCGTTGTGGTTGAGCCGGTCATAGTGGCGACACCGTCGCTTCCGTCATCGAGTCGGGGGCAAGATTGAGAATCTTGTCGGGGGGCATGCCCACCTCGGCGAGTACCTCCGCGGTGTGCTGGCCGAGCGCGGGCGGTTCGCGCATCGCGCATGAGCCGTCGGTGTCGATCGGCAGCCGGAGCTGCCTGAGCCCGCTTGTGCGCAGCGCGTCGCCGAGGGGCTCGGCATCGCGGACGAGGGCGCGCTCGCGGGTGACCGGATGTGCCAGGGCGGCGGCCAGGTCGTTGACCGGCCCCGCCGGAACGCCGGCGGCGGAGATCCGCTCGAGCCAGTGCTCGGACGGCGCGGTGCCCAGCCGCTCCTCGATGGCAGCTGTCAGGGCGTCGCGCGCACGCACCCGGTCGGCGACGGTACGAAAGCGTGGGTCGTCCCGGAGTACGGGAAGGTCGAGGGCCGTGCAGAGCCGCTCGAACAGCCGGTCCGTCGCGGCGGCAATCATGATCGCGCCGTCCGCGGTGCGGAAGGCCTGGTAGGGAGCGGTGCTCGGGGCGGCCGAGCCGAGACGGCCGGGGAACCCACCGGTTCCGAGGAATCCCATGACCTGGTGGCAGAGCAGGAAGAACCCGCTGTCGACCAGGGTGATCTCCAGCTGCTGGGCCTCGCTCCCGTCGGTGCGACGGGCGAGCGCGGCCTGGATCGATGTGATCGCCCAGAGCCCGGTGGAGACGTCCACGACGGACGGCGCGGCGCGGGCCGGGCGGCCGTCGGCGTCACCGGTCATCTCCATGATGCCGGTGAAGGCCTGCACGATCGCGTCGTACCCGGGACGGTCGTGCCCGAGCGGGCCCTCACCGAAGGCGCTGATCGAGCAGTGCACGACGCGGGGGCTGACCCGGCGGAAGTCGTCGAAGCCGAGCCCGAGCCGGTCCGCGACCCCGGGCCGGAACGATTCGACGACGACGTCGGTGCTGGCCGCGATCCGCAGCACCGCGTCGCGGCCGGCCGGGGTGCCGATGTCCAGGGCGACACTGCGTTTGTTTCGATTCACGGTGAGAAACACCGTGCTCTCCGGTCCCCAGCGTGGCGGCAGGCTGCGGGTGGCCTCTCCGCTGCCCGGACGTTCGACCTTGACGACGTCGGCGCCGAGATCGGCAAGGATCAGGCAGGCGAGCGGGCCCGCGATGTTCTCGCTGAGGTCGAGTACCCGCAGGCCGCGGTAGGTCTGATCGAGCGTCATGTGAGCACACCGGTCATGGGGCGTCTCCAATGCCTGTGGTGGGCCGGTGACTGTATCGATCTCCCAGGTCAGAGCTCAAAAACAATCACTTGTTTTTTTCTAGCATGGTCGATTAACGTGGTCAACAGACAGATATGGGCCCGCGGTGCTGACGGAGGGTGCAGGGATGGACTTCAGACTCACCGAGGAACAGCAGCTGTGGAGAGACACACTGCACACGTTCATGGAGCGCGAGGTAGGGCGGGAGTACATCCGCAAGCACGACGAGTCCCGGGAGTTTCCCGACGAGGCTTACCAGAAGATTGCGGACAGGGGCTGGTTGGGGCTGCTCATCCCCGAGGAGCAGGGCGGGCTCGACGCCGACCCGGTGATGTACGCGATCTTCTGTGAGGCCATGGCGAAGTTCAGCCTCGACTTTGCCGCGTGCGTGATGACCTCCATGTTCACCGCGACGAACATCGCCAACCACGGCACGGCCGAGCAGCGCGAGCAGTACCTGCCAGGCTTCCTCGCCGGCAGGACGAAGTTCAGCGTCTCGATCACCGAACCGGGGGCCGGCTCGGACGCGGCGGCGGTGCAGACGCGGGCCGTCCTCGACAACGATCACTGGGTGCTCAACGGGAACAAGGTCTTCTGCTCCGGAGCGCACCTGCCGGACACCGTCATCACCGTCCTCGCGCGCACCAGCCCCGAGCGGCACCGAGGCCTCAGCCTGATCCTGGTGCCGAACACCGCGCCCGGCGTCGACATACGCAAGCTGAACACGATCGTCCGCCGTAGCCTCGGCACCACGGAGATCTTCTTCACGGATGTCCACGTCCCCGCCGGAAACCTGATCGGTGAGGTGAACAACGGCTGGGGCTACATCGGCGAACACCTGGAGTACGAGCGTCTGAGCCTGGCGGCCTCCTACGTGGGAAACGCCCGCACAGCGCTCGACGACACCGTCACCTATACCAGGAACCGCACCCAGTTCGGCCGGCCGCTGTCGTCGTTCCAGGTCCTCAAGCACCGGATGGCGGAGAACGAGTGCGAGGTGGAGGCCGCGCGGCTGCTGGTCTACAACGCCGCGACGAAGATGGCGCGCGGTGAGCGCGCTCTGAAAGAGGTGTCGATGGCGAAGGTGTTCGCCGCCGACGTCGCCTTCAGGACCTCGTTCAACGGCATGCAGGCGCTGGGTGGATACGCGCAGCTTCCGGAGTTCGACATGGAACGCTATTTCCGTGAGGCCAAGCACGCGATGGTCGGTGGCGGCGCGAGCGAAATCCAGCGCAGCATCATTGCCAAGGAGATGGGACTCTAGCCCGGATCCTTCGTACGTCCAGCGGACAACAGGCGGCGTGTCAGTGACCGGACCGGGATCCGCCCGGTCCGGTCCAGGCCGTTGCGAGGGTCGCCACGCCTGCGTCCCCGCACCTCGTCTCCCAAGCGGGAGAAACAGTCCACCGGTCGGAGAAGCGGTGCGGGGCGGATACGACCCGGTGCGACGGAAAACAGCGAACGGGTTGAAAATCCGGCCTGAAGCCACCGGTGAACGGGGACGCGGTGCCACGGGCACCGGCCTATTCGGTGAAGTGAATGGCCTTGCTCGGGCAGTCGTACTCCGCGCGGCGGACGGCGGGCAGCCGCTCGTCGGCGACGGTGGCCCGCGACAGCACCACCAGTCCGTCGTCGTCCACGTCGAAGATCTCCGGATCCGCGAGGACGCAGTTGCCGTAGCCCTGGCAGACGTCCCGATCGACCCTGATTGTGATCATTTCTTTCTCCTGATCAGCGAAGACGTTTGGCGACTTCGTCGTGAAAGGCGGTCAGTCTGCTCTCGGCGGTGTTGAAGATGTTGCGGCGGAATCCCTTCGACCGGGCCAGCGCCGCGAAGTTGTTGATGACCTCGGAGTCCTCCGCGAGGACGTCGAGGAAGTGTTTCCAGTCCCGCTCGTTGTGCTGTTCCCACTTCGCGTCGCTCAGGCCGTCCGGGGTGGGCCCGACGAGCTGGTAGGCGTTGAGGACGGTTTTGTCCGGCGCAACCGGCCAGGCGGTCCACATCTGCAGGTGGTTGGGGAAGCAGCTGAAGATCGTGTTCGGGAACGCGAGATAGTGGCACAGATGGGTCTGCCGATGATCGCTGTTGGAGACCTTGTCGGTGAACCCGCGGATCGGCAGCGTCATCCAGGAGTGCGGTGAGCTGATCTTCAGGCTGGCATCGCGCCACAGAACCAGCCCGGAGAGGGTCGACTTGTGCGTGAACGGGACGTGCCAGGTCTCGTTGAACGCGTCGACGACGATTTTCCAGTTCGCGGTGAGCGTGACCGATACGCGGAACCGGGTGTCGAACCGGTCGAGCCGGTAGCCGGCGAGCTCCTCGCCGATCGTGTCGAGGTACTCCAGCAGGTCGGGGAGCGTGTCGGAGAGCGTCAGCCAGATCCAGCCCGACCACTCGACCACCCTGACCGCCGGCGCCCGCAGCCCGGCCAACTGTGCCGGGTCGAACGACTCACGCAGCGGTACCTGGCGGACGCTGCCTTCAAGATCGTAGACGAAGCCGTGCCACGGGCAGGTGAACCGTCCGTTGGAGCAGCGTCCGGAGCCTTCGACGAGAAGCGCGCCGCGGTGCTGGCAGACGTTGTGCCAGGCCGACACCGAGCCGTCGTCAAGCCGGATGATCACTACTGACTGTCCGAGCTGGTTCCAGACGACGTAGTCGCGGGGCTTTGGCACGTCGGCGGACGGAAACACCGGGAACCAGGCGTGGGACAGGATCCGGTCGAGTTCCCCCTGGTAGCGCGCCTGATCCGTGTACACCGAGGCGTCGACCGCGGATGGGGCGAGGGGGTACTGAGGTTCGTCCTGGGCAGGCTCGTCCTGCGCGGGCTCGGTGGGGGCGGGCTCGGTGGGGGCGAGTTTGGTCGCCGGGATGGACTGGGTCATGCGAGTGCCCTTCTCGTCGGCGTCGCCACTGGCTGGCCCGGTTGCCGATGTCGCGGGCCGGATGTGGGCTCGGATAGGTAAACAATCATTTGTTTCAAAGTAGGGCTGTGTGTAGTAGGTGTCAAACCGGTTCTGCGTGTGACGTATGGCGTGGTCCGCAACATGCCGGGTTGCCCGCGATCCGCGGAGCCGGACCGGTGCCGGCCTCATGGAGGACAGTCCGGACTGGTCGGGGCTGTCCGCGATCGGTCAGGCGGTGCGGCGGCCGGTAGGTGGCGCGGCTGGTAAAGGCGCTGAAGGCGCTGTCCGGAAGCCCGCGGTGGCGGGACGGGCCATGGCCGCGCTGGTCATGGCTGGAAGCGGTAGCCCATGCCGGGCTCGGTGATGAAATGGCGGGGGCGTGCCGGGTTCGGCTCCAGCTTGCGGCGCAGTCGTCCCATGTATTCGCGCAGGTAGTGGCTGTGTTCCTTCGGGGAGGGGCCGCCAGTGCGAGGGAGGAGTTGGCGGTGGGTGAGCAGTTTTCCGGGGTTGCGCACCAGTACTTCGAGCAGGTGCCATTCGGTCGGGCTGAGGCGGACGGTGGCCAGACCCTCAGGCCGGTCGGCGTGGTTGGCCGGTGGCTCGGGGTCCGCGGTCTCTCGGGCCTTCCCGGCCGGCCGTGTGGCACGGGGAGCGGGCTCGGGCGCGGCGGAAGCACGGTCGCGCCGATGATCGGCCAGCCTGGTGATCCGTCGGGCGGTCAGATCGATCGTATAGTCGCCGATCGTTGTCAGAGGAGCCTCTGTTGCGCTCAAGGTTCTCCTGGCCACCGCGCGTAGCCGGGCGAGGAGTTCGTCGACGCGGAAAGGCTTGGTGACGTAGTCGTCGGCGCCCGCGTCGAGCGCGCCGACCTTGTCGGTGCTGCCGGCACGGCCGGACAGGACGATGACGGGCGTTGTCGTCCAGCTGCGCAGGGCGTGGATGACCTCGGCCCCGTCCATGTCGGGCAGGCCCAGGTCGAGCAGGATGATGTCGGGCCGTCCGGACGTGGTGGCGGCGAGCGCGTGCCGTCCCGATGTCGCGGTCATGACTTCGTACCCTCGGGCGTGCAGGGTGATCCGCAACGCGCGCAGAATCTGGGTGTCGTCGTCGACGATCAGGACGCGGGTCATGCCGCACCGTCCCGCGCGCCGGTGCCGGCCGAGGCACCCCACAGCGGCCGGAACGACAGCGGCGACAGTGCCAGGACCGGTGCCAGGAGCATGGTGACGCCTCCGCGGAGGTTCCGTTGGCAAATACAGCCTCCAGCACAGAGCAGTCTCCCTTCGTCAGGGCTGCCGGGGCTACGGGAACGAGTCGGGACGACTGGCACGGGCCGTCTCAGGCGGGGCAGCACGGGTGAGGAGAGGTCCGCGGGTTTCGCCTCGGCAGGCACCGGCGGAACAGCAGGCCTGGTCGGGTCAGCCTGTGCCGAGCCTGTCCAGGGCGAGGTTGAGTTCGACGACGTTGACCCTGGGCTCACCGAGGAAGCCGAGCGCACGGCCGCGCACATGATCCTCGACCAGTCGGCGGACCGTTGCCGGGGTCAGCCCGCGGGCGCCTGCGACCCTGTTCACCTGGAGGTAGGCGTAGGCGGGGGAGATGTCCGGGTCCAGGCCGCTGCCGGAGGCGGTCACCGCGTCCGGTGGCACCGGATTGTCCCGGCCGCGCCCCGGCCCGGGGACGAGGACGCGTTGCCCCGCCGCGTAGTCGCCGCCGGGCGTCGCGCACTCGACCCGCACGCCTTCGTAGGTGGCGACGAACGGTTGCGCCGGGCACCGCTCGTTCACGCTGACGACCCGCACGACCGGCCCGGCGAAGCCCGGATCACGGTGGAATACCGCCAGCACGGCGCCGACACCGCCCGGGGTGCAGTACGGGCGCCGTCCGTCGACACCTTCGAGCTGCCCGACGGCCCTGCTGCGGCCGCACACGGTGGTGAGCAGGCTGCGCCGGCTCTCGTCACCGGGTGTGGCGGGATCGTCGAACATGTCGACGACGTCCTCGGGGCCCAGGTTGGACGCGGAGGTCGCGGTCGGGTCGTAGCCGGCACCGGCGGCGGACGGCCGGGGCTGGAAGTACGTCGGGATCGGGCGGCCGGCGGCGTCGGTGAACGGCTGGCCGATCCTTGACGAGCCGACGACCGTGCCGTCGGCCGCCCGGACGAGCGAGCCGTCCGCCCGGTGGCGCAGCCCGGGCAGCTGGGCGATCGCGGTGACGGCCAGGGGATACGCGACGCCGACGAGCACGGTGAGCACCAGCAGCATGCGCAGTGCGGCGAGGAGCTGGCGGACAGGGCCGGGCAGGCGTGGGGAGGCCATGACGATCACCGGATTCCGGGGAGGAACTGGACGACCAGATCGATGAGTTTGATCCCGACGAACGGGACGACCAGGCCGCCGAGGCCGTAGACACAGAGGTTGCGCCGCAGCATCGCCATGGCGTTGCCGGGTGTGTAGCGGACGCCGCGCAGGGCGAGCGGGATCAGCGCGATGATGACCAGCGCGTTGAAGACGACCGCGGACAGGATCGCCGACTGCGGGCTGTGCAGCCGCATGAGGTTGAACGTGTCCAGCCCGGGATACACCGCGGCGAACAGCGCCGGGATGATCGCGAAATACTTGGCGACGTCGTTGGCGATCGAGAACGTCGTCAGGGCGCCGCGGGTGATGAGCAGCTGCTTGCCGATCTCGACGATCTCGATGAGTTTCGTCGGGTTGCTGTCCAGGTCGACCATGTTGCCGGCCTCCTTCGCGGCCGACGTGCCGGTGTTCATGGCGACGCCGACGTCGGCCTGGGCGAGCGCGGGGGCGTCGTTGGTGCCGTCCCCGGTCATCGCGACGAGCCTGCCGCCGGCCTGCTCGCGCCTGATCAGGTCGAGCTTGTCCTGGGGGGTTGCCTCGGCGAGGAAGTCGTCCACCCCGGCCTCCTCGGCGATGGTCCGCGCGGTCAGCGGGTTGTCGCCGGTGATCATGATGGTGCGGATGCCCATGCTGCGCATCTCGTCGAAGCGTTCCCGCATGCCCGCCTTCACGATGTCCCTGAGCTGGACCACGCCCAGGACGCGGGCGGTTCGGCCGCCGTCCGCAGCGCCGGCGGTGAGCACCTCCGCGACGACCAGCGGCGTCCCGCCGGAGGCGGAGATGCCGTCCACCACGTGGTCGGTGTCGGGCGGTGCGCTCCCGCCGCTCTCCCGGACCCAGGCCAGCACCGCGCTGGCCGACCCCTTGCGGATCTGCCGGCCGCCGCCGCGGAGCCCGGGCGTGGCCAGGTCGACACCGGACATCCGGGTCTGCGCGGTGAACGGGACAAAGGTCGCGGTGGGCAGTTCGCCGGCGGTCCGCTCCCGCAGGCCGTAGGTGGTCTTGGCGAAGACGACGATCGAGCGTCCCTCTGGCGTCTCGTCCGCGAGCGAGGACAGCTGCGCGGCGTCGGCGAGCGCACGCTCGTCCACGCCTCCGACCGGGATGAACGCCCACGCCTCCCGGTTACCAAGGGTTATGGTGCCGGTCTTGTCCAGCAGCAGGGTGTCGACGTCGCCGGCCGCCTCGACCGCGCGGCCGCTCATCGCGAGCACGTTGCGCTGCACCAGCCGGTCCATGCCGGCGATGCCGATCGCCGACAGCAGCGCGCCGATCGTGGTGGGAATCAGGCAGACGACCAGCGCCGCCAGCACGATCCCGGTGACGCCGTCGGCGTCCAGGGCGGCGTTGTCGGGGATGCCGGGCTGCTGCGCCCGGGAGAAGATCGCCAGCGGCTGGAGGCTCACGACCGCGAGCAGGAAGACGATGGTCAGCGAGGCCAGCAGGATGTTCAGCGCGACCTCGTTCGGGGTCTTCTGCCGGTTCGCGCCCTCCACCAGGCCGATCATCCGGTCGATGAAGCTCTCCCCGGGCCGCTGCGTGATCTCGACGACGATCCGGTCCGACAGCACCAGGGTGCCGCCGGTCACCGCGGACCGGTCGCCCCCGGACTCACGGATCACCGGCGCGGACTCGCCGGTGATGGCGGACTCGTCCACGCTCGCGATGCCCTCGACGACGTCGCCGTCACCGGGGATGAACTCGCCGGCCTCCACCACCACACGATCGCCCCGCAGCAGGTCCGGCGCGGGTACCCGCTCGGTCCGGGCCGTCTCGGCGGGCTGGCCGGGTGCCCAGTCGACGAGCCGGCGGGCGATNCGAGCCGGCGGGCGATCGTGTCGGTCTTGGCCCTGCGCAGCGCGGCGGCCTGCGCCTTCCCGCGTCCTTCGGCGACGGCCTCGGCGAGGTTGGCGAACAGCACGGTCAGCCACAGCCAGCCGACGATCAGCCAGGCGAACACGGTGGGGTCCGCAACCGCGAGCACAGTGGTGAACGCGGCGCCGATCTCGACGATGAGCATCACCGGGTTGCGCCACAGCGTGGCCGGGTTCAGTTTCCGCAGCGCCTGCGGGGTGGAGCGCAGCAGCATCCGCGGGTCGAGCAGGCCACCGGAGGCCCGCCGGGGCGGGTGGGTGGAGCCGGGGCCGGAGCCGGGGTTGCCCGCTGGGCCGGCGGGGTTGTCGTGCGCGGCGGTCGTGGGCATGTCAGTGCAGGCCTTCCGCGAACGGCCCGAGGGCGATGGCCGGGAAGTAGGTCAGGGCGACGACGACGAACGCGACACCGGTGACGAGGCCGACGAACAACGGCCGGTGGGTGGGCAGCGTCCCGCTCGACACGGGGGCCGTCCTCTGCCGGGCGAGGCTGCCGGCCAGGCCCAGGACGAACACCACCGGCAGGAACCGGGCGAGCAGCATGGAGATCCCCAGCACCGTGTTCCACCAGGCCGTGTTCGCCGTGAGGCCGGCGAACGCCGAGCCGTTGTTGTTCGCCACCGAGGTGGCCGCGTACAGCACCTCGGACAGCCCGTGCGCGCCGGAGTTCAGCATGTTCGCCCGTTCGCCGGGCAGCGCCATGGCCACCGCTGTGACGCCGAGGGCCAGCGCCGGCGTGGTGAGAATGTAGAGCGCGGCGAACTTCACCTCCCGCGCGGCGATTTTCTTGCCCAGGTACTCGGGCGTTCGCCCGATCATCAGACCGCCGACGAACACCGCGAGCACGGCGACGACCAGCATTCCGTACAGCCCCGACCCGGCGCCGCCCGGGGCGATCTCCCCGAGCATCATGTTCAGCAGCAGGACGGCGCCGCCGAGACTGGTGTAAGAGTCGTGTGCGGAGTTCACCGCGCCGGTGGACGTCAGCGTGGTGGCGGCTGCGAAGGTGGCCGAGCCCGACACCCCGAAACGGGTTTCGACGCCTTCGGTCGCGGCGCCGACAGCGGTCGGGACCGTACCGTGGTGGGCCAGTTGGAAACCGTTGACAAGAAACACCCCGGTTATCGCCAGAACGGCCATGACGGAGACGATCGCGAGACCCTGGCGGGTGTCACCGACCATTTTTCCGAAAGCTCTCGGCAGAGCGAACGGGATCGCCAGCAGAAGATATATCTGTAGCCAGTTTGTCCAGACCGTCGGATTTTCGAACGGATGGGCGGAGTTGGCGTTGTAGAAACCGCCGCCGTTGGTGCCGAGCTCCTTGATGATCTCCTGGCTGGCCACCGGGCCGCCGGTTATGGCCTGGCCGCCGCCGACGATGGTCGACACCGTCCGGACACCGTGGAAGTTCTGCACGACACCACCGGCGACCAGGACGACCGCGCCGATGACGGAAATCGGCAGCAGAACGCGGACGACGGTGCGGACCAGGTCCACCCAGAAGTTGCCGAGCCGGTCGGTATGGCTGCGGGAGAACCCGCGGACCAGGGCGATCGCCACCGAGATGCCGACCGCGGCGCTGGCGAAGTTCTGCACCGCCAGACCCGCCATCTGCGCGAGGTACCCGAGCGTCGACTCGCCGGCGTAGGACTGCCAGTTGGTGTTCGTGACGAAGCTGGCCGCGGTGTTGAATGCCTGTCCCGGCGCCATCCCGTCGAAACCGAGGTTGAACGGCAGCCGGCCCTGTAGGCGGAGAAAAACGTACAGGAAGAGCGCTGACACGCATGAGAACGCGAGCACAGCGCGCAGGTGGATGCTCCATCGCTGGTCCGTGTCCGGATCGACGCCGACCAGCCGATAAGTCATTTTTTCGGCCCGCAGGTGACGCTCGGAGGTGTACACCCGGGCCAGGTAGTCGCCGAACGGCCGGTAGGTCAGGCCGAGGGCGACGGCGAGCGAGGCGGCGAAGACGACTCCCGCCGTCGTGGTGTTCATTCAGTGACCCCTTGTCGACCGGAAGCCCGGGCTCGGAGGAAACACAATCGTGGCAACGATCGCGCGGTCCGTGGCCGGGCGGGCCGTGGCGCGTCGCTGGTCCGGCGGGTCCGAATTTCTTCGGGGAAAGTCAGAACTTCTCCGGGAAAAGCAGGGCGACCACGAGGAAGACCACCAGAGCGGTCACCAGGACGAGCCCGGTCAGGTTCTCGGCGGTCACAGCCGTTCCACCCCTCGTACGACGAGCCCCAGCACCGCGAACATCACGATGATCAGAAAGATGAAAACCAGGTCACGCACTGCCTGCTCCTTCTGTCACGTCCCGCTGCCACCGCGGGGGACCGACCGGGCTGCGGCGCTCCCCTCGGGTGACGGCAACCCCACCACGCCCGGCCGTCCGGATGCCGGATACCCGGTGCCCAGGAATCCGAGTGCCCCGGGTGCCCGGGTGCCTGAGTGCCGATGGTGACACCGGCGTCGGGTTTCGCCGCAGGCCCTGACCGGGATGTCCCGGGAACAGACGCGACACGCCGGATACCCGGGCTGTCACCCGCGAGCGCTGGCACCATGAACTCCCCGGATCGCGCCGATTGCCGTATTGCCGCATCGGCAGCATCGACCCCACGGGAGCCGGCCACCAGCGGCGTTGACGCCCTGGTGACGCCGAATACGGCAGAGCACGGAGGAGCACGAAAGAGCACGAAAGAGCACGGAAGAGCACGGAAAACGTGGCCGGGGAGCCACTGGCCGTTGGCCGACGCCGGGTGCCCACCGTGCGCTCAGGCGGGGGAGCAAGCTGCCCGGTCACCCGGTTGCTGTGGCGGCCCCACCGCCATGAGCTGATCCGTCATGGCCAGATCAAGGTCTGCCCTGGTCGCCGGGCCGGTGGGTCGCCGGGCCGGTGGGTCGGCGGGGCTCGCCTACATCCTCACTGTCAGGAGTGGACGCGCATCAGGCCTTCCTGCGCGACCGAGACGACGAGCCGGCCGTCGGCGGTGTATATCTCGCCGCGGGCGAAGCCCCGGGAGCCCGCCGCCGACGGGCTGTCCTGGATGTAGAGCAGCCACTCGTCCGCGCGGAACGGACGGTGGAACCACATGGCGTGATCGAGACTGGCCAGCGAGATCGTCCGGCCGTCCGTCGACCGGTGCGGGAGCAGAGTCGTCGTGATCAGCCGCAGGTCGGACGCGTACGTGACCGCGCAGACGTGGTAGAGCGGGTCGGCGGGCAGCGTCCCGCGGGCGCGGAACCACATCCGCTGGTGTGGGCTGTGCGGCTCCCCGTGTGAGGACCACACGGGCTGTTGGACGGAGCCGTCCGCGCCTTCGGTCGGCGCGAGCCGGACGTCGAGGTACCGGGAGAAGAAGGGCTCGATGCTCCCCCCGTTCGGCAGGGACCACTCGGGCAGCTCTTCGGGCAGGGATGCGGGCAGTTCCTCGGGCGGCGGTGACGGCGGCACGGGTGACTGATGCTCCGGGCCGTCGGTGACGCGCTGGAAGGAGGCGGACAGGTGGAAGATCGCCCGGCCGTGCTGGATGGCGACCACCCGTCGCGTCGTGAACGACCGTCCGTCGCGGATCAGATCCACATCGTAGATGATCGGCGAGCTGGGATCGCCCGGCAGCAGGAAGTAGGCGTGCAGCGAGTGCACCGGACGATCAGGGGCGACCGTCCGGCCGGCGGCGATGAGCGCCTGCGCCGCGACGTGGCCCCCGAACACCCGGGTCGGCGCCGTGTGCCACGACCAACCGCGGAAGATGTTGGTTTCGATGCGGTCGAGGTCGAGGACCTCGACCAGGGAGTCGGCCTCCGCGCGCGTCACCTGATCCACATTACCTATCCGGTGGCGCCGCTTCATCGAACAGCGGCGCTCCGGGGATTTCGGCTTCCCGTGACGCGGCGGAGGCATGGCCGGGCCGTCGATGGTCCTCGGCCGGCTCGGGGATTTCGGCCCGCGGGCCGGCAACGGTTGCCGGGGCGCGCTCGGGGGTGGGCGTCGTCGCCAGCAGGTGACGCCGCCACAGCGCCTCGGCCTCGTCCGCCGCGCCGGCCTCGATCAGCGCCACCAGTTGCCGGTAGGGCTGGCGGCCGTCGTCCCCGGCCACCGGTGTGCCCGGCCGTGCCGTGGTGCTGGTGCTGGTGCCGGCGTTGGAACCGGTGCCCGATGTCTCCTCTCGGGCCATGTCGATGATGTGGCGCAGCATCCCGACGAGCACGATCAGGGTCTGGTTGCCGGCGAGTTCCACCAGCAGGCCGTGGAAGTCCGCTACCGCGGACCGCGACACCGCGGGAGCCCGGGCCTCCCGGGCCGGCCCGCCGGCGGG
>NZ_JWIO01000005.1:0-7528 GCF_001017755.1 Protofrankia coriariae | reverse complement strand
CGGGTGCGGGCCGCCGGCCGGTCAGCGTCCGCCGTGGCCGCCTCGACGGCGGCGAGCGCCGCCCGCAGCCTGGCCAGGTCCTCCTCGGTGTGCCGCTGCGCGAGCCGGCGGACGCAGGGCGGCTCGAGCAGCGCCCTGGCCTGGTGGACGTCGGCGATGGTGGTGCCGCGGTACTCCAGGACGAGCGCGGCGTAGCGGGCGGCGACGTCACCGTTGGGTGTGTGGACCCGGGCGCCTCCGTGCGCCCCGCGCCGGACGCTGATCAGCGCTTCGGACTCCAGGACGCGGAAGGCCTCCCGCAGGGTCGGGCGTGAGACCCCGAACTGCTCCATCAGCACGGCTTCCGGGGGCAGGGCGTCCCCCTCGACCAGTTCGCCCCGCACGATCTGGCGCCGCAGGCGGGCGGCGACCAGTTCGGCGGTCTTGGGGACGCGCACCCGCCGGCCGATGTGGCTNCCCGCCGGCCGATGTGGCTGTCGCCGGCCGGGTGCCGGCCGGCGTCGTTGTCGTACCCGCCGGCGGGCGTGCCGGCCGACGGGTCGGGCGTTCTGACAGCCCCGGGCCGCCCGATGCCCGTCGGGCCGTCTGTTGCGATATTGGCTGCGTTCAGTAACACCATGATGGTCCCCCTCGGAGAGATCCGGCTGCGGGCGGGCAGTATGTGGCCTGCTGGCGCTGGTTCGGCTCCTTCGTCCAGAAGATCACATCGTTGCTGCCGGCGATGTCACCAGAAGTACTGGCGAGGTTGCATTGTGACACTACTGGTCACTGCTGCCTACAAGGGGTTCCATGATGGCTACAAATAATGACTATTTGTAATCGATATTCATTAGATCTTTACTAAAAGTAATCAATCGAAGTCTTTTTGTCATCATTTGACGGTGGTGAACGCCATACGGCGACCCGAACGGACCGGTGCGCTGTGTGAGCCACCCGGACGAAAAAGGTGCCGGCCGGTGTTCCACCCGGATGATCCGGATCGTGCGCGTCTGGCGCACGGGTCATCGGATCCACACCTGAGGAGATCGTGATGACGGCTCTGTACACGGCTGAGGCCACCGCGTGGGGCGGGCGTGAGGGACGGGTGGCGTCCAGCGACGGGCGGGTGGACCTGAGCCTGTCCCTGCCCAAGGGGCTCGGCGGCGACGACGGCCCGGGCACCAATCCGGAGCAGTTGTTCGCAACCGGCTACGCCGCATGTTTTCACAGCGCGCTCAAGGCGGTCGCCCGGCGGGCGAAGGTCGATGTCTCCGCGTCGGCGGTCACCGTCCGGGTCGAGATCGGCCCGGACGACGACGGGTTCGCCCTCGCCGTCGCGATCGAGGCCGAGATCGAGCAGGTCGACCGGGACGTGGCCGCCACGCTCGTCGAGCAGGCTCACGCCCTGTGCCCGTACTCCAGGGCGACCCGGGGCAACATCGTCTCCACCGCCACCCTCGTGGACAACTGACCGGGTAGCCGGCTGATCCGCTGGCCGGCTGGCCTGGTGGACGGCCGGCCAGCGGACGCCGGCCGGCGCCGTGTGCTGCCCGGGACGCCGGATGGTCGTAGCGTCTTCGTTCATGGGCGACGCGCGCATCGCGACCGTCGGCGTCGAGGAGGAGTTCCACATCCTGGATCTCGCCTCCCGACGGCTCGTGCCGCGGGCTCCGGCGATCCTCGAGCGCGTCGCGAAGGAGTGTTTCACCGCCGAACTGCTGACGTCGGTGGTGGAGTCCAACAGCCGCCCGTGCACCGATCTGGCCGATCTGCGCGGCAGCCTGCTCCAGCTGCGGCGCGAACTGGTGGTGGCCGGCGAACCGCTCGGGCTCGGCCCCGCGTCCGCGGGGACCGTCCCCCTGGTCGACCGGGACGCGCCCGGGATCAGCCGGTACCCGCGCTACCAGCGGATGCTCGCCGACTACCAGCTCCTCGCCCGGGAACAGGCGATCTGCGGCGCGCAGGTGCACGTCGAGGTCGCCGACCGAGAGCTCGCGATCGCGGTGGCCGCGCGGGTCGCGCCGTGGCTGCCGACGCTGCTGGCGGTGTCGGCGAGCTCCCCGTACTGGCAGGGCGCGGACAGCGGCTACGCGAGCGTGCGCACCCTGGTCTGGCAGCGGTGGCCGACTGCCGGCGTCACCGGACCGTTCCGCACGGCGGCCGAATACGACCAGGTCGTCGCGGACCTGATCACATCCGGGGTGATCAGCGACCCGGGCATGGTCTACTTCGACGTCCGTCCCTCCGCGCACCTGCCCACCGTCGAGCTGCGGGTCTGTGACGCGTGCCCGGACGTCGACACCGTCATCCTCGTCGCCGGCCTGTTCCGCGCGCTCGTGCGCCGGGCCGCCCTGGCGGTCGGGACCGGCGCGCCAGCCCCGCCGTGGCGGACGGAACTGCTGCGGGCGGCCACCTGGCGGGCGGCCCGGTCCGGGATCGAGGGCGACCTCGTCGACGTGGCCGCAGCGGTGCCGGTACCGGCCCGGGATCTGCTGTACCGGCTGGTGGACGAGGTGCGCGCCGAGCTCGAGCACGCCGGCGACTGGGAGCTGATCCACGACCTCGCCCGCCGCGCGGTCGGCCGGGGCAGCGCCGCGGCCCGGCAGCGGCGGGCCTTCGCCCGGCGCGGGCGGCTCACCGACGTCGCCGACCTCATCCTCGCCGAGACCCGCCAGGCGGCGGACGCGGTGGCGGCCTGAAGCGGCCGGCCCGCGTCAGACCGTGACGCCGAGCGGGACGGAGATCCCGAGGCCGCCGCGGGTGTCCGCGCCGTAGCGCGCCTTCTCCCTGGCGATGTCCAGCGGTCGGGTACCGGCGCGGTTCGCGGCGACCGCGGCGTCGTCGAGCAGGTGCGCGGGGACCACCCAGACGACCTCGAACTCCAGGCCGTCCGGGTCGTGGGCGTACAGGCTCTTGGTGGTGCCGTGGTCGGACGAGCCGACCAGCGCCCCCGCCGCGACGNGAGCCGGCGGGCCGCGTTCTCCAGGTCGGTGAGGGTGGCGACCTCCCAGGCGATGTGGTACATCCCCACGGCCGACCGGCCCGCCGGCNCCCGCCGGCGAGGCGGCGGCGTCCGCGCCGAGCTCGAACAGGCCGATGTCATGGTCGTTGGTGGAGTCCGGTGCCTGCAGGAAGGCGGCCCTGCCGGGGATCGCCATCGTCACCCGGAAGTCCAGGACGTCGGTGTAGAAGGCGGTGGTACGCGCGACGTCACGGACGTAGAGGACAACGTGGTTGAGGCGGTGGATGCCCATGATCTCCTCCTCGGGCCGTTCGACACCTGGGCGCTGCCGGGGTAGCACCGGGTACCGCGGGCGTTGTCCGCCGTCGAACGCCGCTCTGTCATGTCGGGTGACGCTCCGTCGAGCCACCGAGCGGCGTTCTGTTGAGCGTTCAACTATCTTGACGGTACCCCCGTCCGTCCCCGTTGCATCCGGGTTGTCGGAGACAAGTCTGTGTTCGCGATCTGTAGTTACAGGTTGTGGTCACGGGCCGACGCCGGTGGCTGCGTCCAGCGCGTAGACGTTGTGGTCCAGGCTGCCGATGTAGAGCAGACCGTCCGCCACCACCGGCGAGGAGTCGTCCACCGGCGCCCGGGTGGCGAACCTCCACTGCTGCTCACCGGTGACGATGTCCACCGCGTACACGTAGCGGTCCCGACTGCCCACGTAGACCAGCTCGCCGGACACCGTGGGTGAGGAACGGATGCCGTTGTCGGTGTGGAACCGCCAGCGGGCCCGGCCGGTGTCCGCGTCCAGCGCGTACAGGTTGCCGTCGTCGCTGCCCACGTACAGCACCTTGTCCACCAGGGCGGGTGTCGAGACCACGCCGTTGTCCGCGGTGAACTGCCAGGTGGGTGTCCCGTCCGTGGTCTTCAGGGCGTAGACGCTGTGGTCGTCGGCGCCGATCCACAGCATGCCGCCGGAGACGGTGGGGGAGGAGTCGACGCTGCTGCCGGTGGTGCGCTGCCAGCGTTTCCGGCCGGTAACCGCGTCCAGCGCGTAGATGTTGCGGTCGCGGCAGCCGACGTACACCCCGCCGCCGATCACTGTGGGTGACGAGTTGAACCAGTCGCCGGCGGTGAAGTGCCAGCGCTCGCGGCCCGTGAGCGCGTTGACGGCGTACAGGTTGTGATCGCGACAGCCGATGTAGACCACCCCGTCCACCGCCGTCGGGGAGGAGTGCATCGCCGCCCCGGTAGGGAACCGCCAGCGCGCCTTCCCGGTCGCGGCGTCCACCGCGTGCAGGTAGGTGTCGTTGCAGCCGACGTAGACCGTGCCACCGGCGACCGCCGGGGAGGACGTGATCGCCTCGCCGGCGGCATACCGCCAGCGTTCACGGCCGGTGACCGCGTCGATGGCATACAGGTAGTGATCGTTGCTGCCGATGTAGACCACGCCCGCCTCGACCGCGGGGGAGGAGTACACCTCCTCGCCGGTGGTGAAGACCCACGGCCGCGGGCCGTCGCCGTCGTCGCTGGAACCGAGCAGGCGCACCGCGCCCCACGTGCCCGCCCCGGCCGCCGCGGCCACGGCGATGGCGCCGCCCGCCCGCAGCAGGGTCCGCCGGTGCGGCCGCGCGGGCGCGGGTGCGGGCCGGTCGCCGGTCTGCTCCCAGTCCGCGCGCTCGGTACGGCCCGTGTACTCGCGGTCGGTACGGCCCGCGTATCCGTAGCCGGTACGGCCCGCGTGTTCCTGGCCGGTGCGGTCGTCCGGTGGGAGCGGCTCCCACGGCAACGGCGGTGTCGGCGAGAGCGGGGTGGAACGTCGCCCCGGCGGGTCGGAGACCGGCTCCCGGGGGGTGGGCGGCGGTCCGGGCCGCACCGGTGGCGCCGGCAGCCCTGGTGGCGTCCTGGTCAGGGTCGTGCTGTCCCGGTCGTCCGCGTCCACCGGCGCGTCCGCCGGTGGACGGCGGCCCCGGGCCTGGTCCGCCTCGCTCTGCCCGGCCCGGGCCTGCCCCGCTCCGGCCTGTACCACGGGCGGCTTTTCGCCGGCAGTCGATGGCTTTCCGCCGAGAACAGGTGGCTGCCCGCCGGGGTCGGCCGGCTGTCCGCCAGGGCTGAACGACCGCCCGCCGGAGCCGGACGGGCCGGAGGATCTGTCCCGGGAGTCCGGGCGGTGCCCCCGTTCGTAGGCGTCCACCAGATCGTAGACGGTGGGTGGCAGCCAGTGCCGCGCGCCGAAACCGGTCGGCGCCTGCTGCCAGCGACTGTCGATCTCCTCCAGCAGACGGTTCGGTGTGGGCCGGCGCGCCGGGTCGCGCTGCATGCAGCGGCGGAGCAGATCGGTGAGCTCCGCCGGGATGCCGGAGAGGTCCGGTGGCCGGGAGAGCAGCTGAGCCAGCACGTTGACCGGCGTGTCGCCGGAATAGGCGGTGCGGCCGGTCGCCGCGTACAGCAGGGTGGCACCGAGGGAGTACACGTCGGTGGCCGGGGTCACCGACGCGGTGTCCAGGGCCTGCTCCGGGGACATGTAGTGCGGCGTCCCGATCACGGCCTGGGTGAGCTGCGCGCTGCCGACCGACGACCGGACCAGCCCGAAGTCGATCACTTTCGGGTTCTCCCGGGTCACCAGCACGTTCGACGGCTTGAGATCCCGGTGGATCAGGCCCACCCGGTGGATGGACTCCAGCGCCTCGGCGATCCCGGCCGCCAGCCACAGCACCGCGTCGACCGGCAGCGGCCCGGCCCGGCGGACCAGCCAGGACAGCGACGGCGCCGGGACGTAGGCGATGGCCAGCCACGGCATCTCGGCGGCGGCATCGGCGTCCACCAGGGACGCCGTGTACACACCGCTGACCTGCCGGGCGGCTGCGGCCTCCCGGGCGAAACGCTCCCGGAAGCCGGGCTCCTCCACCATGTCGGCGCGCACCGTCTTGACCGCGACCAGCAGCCCCGAACGGGACTGGCCCAGGTACACCCGGCCCATCCCGCCGCCGCCGAGCACACCGAGCAGGCGGTAGGGGCCGATCGTCCGCGGGTCCTGCGGCATCAGGGCGTCACGCATGCTCTCGAAGGAGCTGTTCGTGCCCGTCACGTCCGCCTCCACCGGTTTGTCACAGCCGTCATCGTGCCTCTGCGCCCCGCGCTCCGGGACACCGTGCCGCTGGACGCCGTGGCCCGGGCGATCGTCCAGGTGATCGTTCCCCGTGGGGTCGTCGTCCGCACGATTCTCCTCCGACCGTGATGTCTCCTCCGGCCGCGGCGGTCGGCCCTTCCCTGGAGGTGGTCGTCGTCCACGGAGACGTGGTCATCGTCCTGCCTGGTCAACGGCCTGCGCGCACCGGGGCCGTGCCCCCGGCGACGCTGGCGGGCGCGGTCGGGGCCGGCAGCGCCGCCCGGCTGATCGTCGTCTCCAGCCACGGGGCGAGCTGGCGCATGCCGGCGGTGGTCAGATGGACGGCGTCGACGTAGAACGGGCCGCCGGAGACGGTGCGGTCCCAGCAGCGGTCCCCCTGGCACAGCGCCGCGTCGACGTCGAGCGGCAGGATCTGCGGATACCGGCCGGCGGCCTCGGCCACCAGCGCGTTGTAGCAGCGGCTGGACACCGGGTCGGTGTCCCCGGTGGCGCGGCGGCTGTTGGCCAGCAGCACCGGCCGGCCGGGAGCCTCCTGCTCCCACAGGCGCGCGGCCGCGGCCAGCCGCTCCCGGTAGACCTGCCGGTAGCCGACGTCACAGGGGGAGACGACCGTGGTGCCCACCAGCCGCGCCGCCGCGTCCCCGCTCAGGTCGACCAGCAGGACGTCGGGCCGGCTGGCGGCGATCTGGGAGCGCCAGTAGCGGTCCCAGTGCGCGCAGTTACGCGCCGGCCCCGCCGCTGCCCGCGCCGATACCGGCAGCTGGGCGTCGGCGCTGACGTGGGCCCGCGGTGTCACCGGCGGCGGTGCCGGGAACAGCCCGCAGCCGGGCAGCGAGCGGTCCACCACCGGGTAGCGGCCGGAGCCGCGCCGGCCGACCGCGGTGGCCAGATCACCGGCGAACGACCCGCCCAGCACCAGGACCACCGATTGCCTCCCCGTCCGTGACCGCTGCTCGACCAGGTCGGGCAGCCATGCCCCACCGACCGCGACGGCGGTGTAGGCGACCGCCAGCACCGGGGCGGCCCACCGCAGCGACCATCGGCGCGGCCGCAGCCGGCCGACCACCGCGTCCTGCAGCAGCAGCCCGAGGAGCGCGGCCAGCCCACCGCCGACCACCAGCAGGGCATGCGGCCGCACCTGCGGGAACGCGGTCGCCAACGCCCAGAACACCGGCAGGTGCAGGAGCAGGAGCGGGTAGCCCAGCCCGCCCAACTCCACCGGCACGCCTCGGCCGAGCAGCCACTGCAACGGGTTGTGACGGGCCGGCAGCGGTGGGCGGTCCACGCTGGCCAGCAGCAGCGCGCCGGCGCCGGCGGCGACGGCCGGCCCCCCTCCCCGCAGCCAGTCGGCGGGACGCGTGGTGGCGATGATCCCGTCGGTGACCAGCACGGCCAGCGCGATCGTCCCGGCCGACGCCGCCCACCAGGACCGCCGTGCCTGGGTAGGGCCGTCGGCGGGCTCGCCGGAAGCC
>NZ_JWIO01000059.1:18279-29033 GCF_001017755.1 Protofrankia coriariae | reverse complement strand
CCGAGACTGACACAGAGGGGACCGGGATCGCCAACGGCACCAAGGATTGCCGACTTGTGATAACTCCGCAATCCTTAGCAGCCCAACGCGTGATCACGGCTTCTCTCACGACACCGGACGCCGTCGACAGCCCGCATCCCGCGACACCCAGAGGGGGATCATGCTTGCCAAGCCGTCCGAACTGTTCGACCGCGACGCCGAATGGTCCGGCCTCACCGCGTTCGCTGGTGACCCGGCACCGGGCGCGACCCTCGCCCTCGTCTACGGACGCCGCCGTCAGGGCAAGACACTTCTCCTTGAACTGCTCTGCGAGGCTGCTGACGGCTTCATGGCTACCGGTGTCGAGCAGTCCGACGCTCAGAATCTCGCCGATCTGGGCGCCGCCTTCACCCACTTCGCCCGGTCCCCCTATCCGGTGACCTTCACCGGATAGGAGGCAGGCGATCGACGCGCTGCTCCGGCTGGGCGAGGACCGGGACGCTCCCCTGCCGGTCGTCCTCGACGAGTTTCCCTACCTGGCCGCTCAGAACAGCGCCATCCCATCGTTGATCCAGAACGCGCTCAGCCCTCGCGGCCGGGCTCGCCGGCACTCCCGCACCCGGCTGATCCTGTGCGGAAGCGCGCTGACCCACATGCGGGGGCTGCTCTCCGCCTCCGCCCCGCTGCGCGGCCGAGCCAACACCGAGCTGATGCTCCATCCGTCCGACTTCCGGGACGCCGCCGGCCTATGGGGTCTGACCGAGCAGCCGGACGTCGCCCTGCGCGTCCACGCCCTGGTCGGCGGCACCCCGGCCTACCTGGACTTCTGCGCCCGGGACGCCCCCGACAGCGCCGACGACGTCGACCCCTGGGTGGTGCGCCGCCTGCTCAGTCCCGCCAGCGCGATGTTCCGTGAAGGCCGGGTACTTCTCTCGCCGAGGAGACCGCCATCACCAGCCCGGCGCCGTACTACGCCGTGCTCGCCGCCATCGCCCGCGGTCGCACCCGACGTGGGGAGATCGCCAGTGATCTCGGCCGGGGCACCGGCGGCATCCACCACGCCCTGACCGTGCTCACCGATGCGCATCTGATCACTCCCCATGAGGACGCCTTCCACTCCCGCCGGACGAGCTTCACTCTCGCCGAGCCGGTGCTGCGCCTGCACCAACTGGTGATCCGCCCCCGGGAGACCCGACTGTCGCTACGCCGCGGCGTCGAGGTCTGGGCCGAACTCGCCGACACCGTCTCCGCCCGCATCTACGGACCGCACTTCGAGGACGTCGCCCGCACCTGGTCGCTGGCCTACGCGTCCGCGGAAACCCTCGGCGGACGGGCGAGCCGCGTCCAGCCTGCGACCATCCGATGCCCCGACACCACCTGCCCGGCCCACGACCATGCGATCGACTCGGTTGTCATCGAGACCAGGCCGAACGAGCCGAACCGTGTGCTGGCCATCGGTGAGGCGAAGTGGCGGGCCACCCCGGTCGACGCCGACGGGCTGGCCCGGCTACGGCACATGCGCTCGGTTCTGCCCGGCGCGCCCGGGGACGTGAAGCTGCTGCTGTTCTCCCGGTCCGGCTTCACTCCCGCTCTCGCCGCGGACGCAGCCACGTCGTCGGACGTCGAACTGGTCGACCTCGCCCGCCTCTACACCGGCTCCTGAGCCCCCGGTCGAGCGCCGCTTGCATCCCCCGGCCCCAGTCCCCTGCCCCGAGAGAGCCTCGAAGCGCATTCCTCCGTGTGACACACTGAGGAATGGTGCATTCTTCATGGTGCCACACGGAGGAATGTAGACTGGCCGCATCGGCACAAAGATCGGCCAGGTTGCCCAAGAGCTGGCCCGCACGAATCCGTGGTGGCGCAGCGCCGACTGAGCCGCGACGGATCCGGACCTGCGCGCGGTACGCGACAGCGGCCTGGGATACCGGTCACCATGCCTGGACGGGCTGGTCAACGGAGGTCTCTACCTGCTGCGGGGACCTCGTCGAGTAGGCAAGACAGTGGCCGTGAAACAGACCATCGTCGATCTGGTCGGCCGCGGGACACCACCACAGACGATCGTGCGGATCGCGGCGGACGCATGGTCCGCGGAGGATCTGCGGACGGTCGTCCAGAACACCGCACTGCCACCGGTACCGCCCGGCACGACACGGTGGTGGCTGTTCGACGAGATCACCGGGACGACTGGCGACTGGGCGGCACAGATCAAGTGGCTGCGGGACAACGACCCCGAGTTCGCGCTGGCCACCGTAGTGCTGACCGGGTCGAGCGCGGCCGGGCTGACCACCGCCTCGGGCGTGCTCGCCGGCCGGCGCGGCCGGATCGACCACGGCGACCGCACCCTGCTCCCACTGGGATTCCGCACCTTCGCGCGGCTGCTGCGACCACACCTACCGGGCGTCCCCGCTGTCGATCTCGCGCGCCTGCGCGGCGACACGGCCCGTACGGCGTACGCCGAACTGCTGCCCTGGCTGGACGATCTCGTGATCGCCTGGGAGACCTATCTGATGTACGGCGGGTTCCCGATCGCCGTGGCGGCGGCCCGCGCCGGTACACCGGTACCCGCCTGGTTCGTCGACGACGTCTTCAACGTCGTGTTCCGGGACGCGTTCGCCGCGTCCCAGCGCAGCCAGACCAGCACCGCCGCCCTGATGGAACGGCTCATGCAGTCGATGGCGGCCCCCGCCAACATGAGCCGGATCGGCGCCGACCTGGATCTCAAACACGACGTGGTGGCCCGTCACATCCGTTATCTCGGTGACGCCTACCTGCTCTGGCACTGCCCGCAGAAGGCGGAACGCGCCTGGACGGCCAGGGAACGCGCCCAGGACAAGCTGTACGCGATCGACCCCCTGGTCGCCCGCCTGGCCCACCTGCGCAACCCCGCCCGGTCCGACATCGACATCACCGTGCTCACCGAGATGCAGACCGGCCTGGCCCTGCAACGCTGTGCCTACGCTCACGGGACGGGATGGGCCGAGGATCTGTTCCTGTTCCATCTGCGTGCCTCGTCCCGCAGAGAGATCGACTTCGTCGCCGAACAGCTTGCGGGTACCGCGGTGGAGAGCAAGTATGTCGAGGGCGGCGCCTGGCGAGGTGCGACCGCCACCATCAGCGCAGCCGGATACGGCGGGCTGATGGTCACCCGCAACGTCCTGGACACCCGTGACGAGAACGGACCCTGGGCGATACCCGCGGGAATCCTCTGCTACCTGATCGATACCTGAGCCCCGACCTCGACCCCAGCAGGGTTGATCGTTTACAGGCCCCGAAGGCTACCGTTCACAGGGCTCGAACGCTACCGTTTTGCGGAACCCGTCACGACGACAGGCGCTCTCGGCTCGCGCCGGCCGGGCCTTCGGGTCGGCCCAGCCGGGCGTGGCGGGCGGTGTTGCCGCTGGCCGTCGTCGGTTCTGGATATGCCAGCTCCGGATGTGTCGTCAGCTCTGGCCGGGAGAGCGGGGCGCGGGCGCCGTGGCGGTGGCCGCCGCGGAGCTGGCGAGCAGGTCGCGGATCTCCGTCAGCAGCCGGATGTCGTCGCTGACCGGCGTGGGCTCCGGCTCCGCGGCCGATCCGTTCCGCTTGCGGAACGCGCTCGCCTTGGCAAGCGGGAGGACGATGAGAAAGTAGATCACGGCCGCGACGATCACGAATGAGACCACGTCGTTGACGAACGAGCCGTAGTTGAACCGACTGCCGTTGACGGTGAAGGTCAGTGCGGAGAAGTCCGGCTGCCCGCCGATGGCCGCGATCAGCGGGGTGATCAGGTTTTTCACCAGTGAGGTGACCACCGCGGTGAAGGCGGTACCGATGACGACCGCGACCGCGAGGTCGACGATGTTGCCGCGGGTCAGGAACTCCTTGAAGCCCTTCAGCCCGGGGGCGATCAGTCGGGTCGGCGCATGGCCCTTGTCAACAGCTTCGCGCAACGCGCTCACACAGATCCCCCAGGAGGCCGGTCGAGTTGTGCGGGGCGTCCGGGTTGGCCCGGAGGTGCCCAGTACCACGGAGGTTACAACTCTGCCCTACAGGGAAAAAATGGCCTCCCTCTGATGTGCCGCGGGCTCTTGTGCGGAGTGGACCGATACGGCGCCTGTCATCCGATGGGGATGTCCTCGCCGAGGTATGCCTGGCGGACGCGGTCGTCGGCGAGCAGGTCGGTGCCGCTGCCGGTGAGGGCGACCTGGCCGTTTTCCAGCACGTAGCCACGGTGCGCGATCCGCAGGGCCTGCACCGCGTTCTGTTCCACCAGCAGCACGGCCACACCGGCTCTGTTGATCTCGACGATCACGTCGAAGATGGTCTGGATGATCCGGGGGGCGAGCCCCATCGAGGGTTCGTCGAGCAGGATCAGCCGAGGTCGGCTCATCAGCGCCCGGCCGATGGCCAGCATCTGCTGCTCCCCGCCGGAGAGGGTGCCGCCCAGCTGGGACGCCCGCTCGGCCAGCCGCGGGAACAGGGTGAAGACCCGTTCGGCGTCCTCCCGCGCATGCCGCCGGTCGTGGTAGGCGCCCATCAGCAGGTTCTCCCGGACGGTCATGCCAGCGAACACCCGCCGTCCCTCGGGAACGTGGCCGACCCCCAGCCCGACGAGGGTGTGTGCCGGTATGGACGACAGCGGCCGGCCGTCCAGGTAGATCTCCCCGCGGCGGGGGCGGAGCAGCCCGGAGATCGATCGCAGGGTGGTCGTCTTGCCGGCGCCGTTCGCCCCGAGCAGCGTCACGATCTCGCCTTCGGCGACCTCCAGCCGGACGCCGCGCAACGCCGGTACGGCGCCGTAGCTGACCTCGATGTCGGCGAGTTCCAGCAACATCAGCGCGCCTCCCCGCCGGAGCCACCGGACGTGTCCCCGGACCCACCGGGCGGGTCCGTGGCCCGCGTGCCGCCGCCCGCTTTCCTTGTCCGGCTCTTCGCGGCCCGCGCGTCGCCGGACGACGCCGCGCTGCCGCCGGTCGCCGCGGCGGTGCCGGTCGTCACGCTGCCGGCCTCGACACCGAGGTAGGCCTCGACCACCGCCGGGTCGCGCTGGACCTGGGCCGGGGTGCCGTGGGCGATGACACGGCCGAAGTTCAGCACCACCACCGTGGCCGCGACGGACATCACCAGCCGCATGTCGTGCTCGATCAGCAGAACCGAGACCCCGTCCCCGGCGATCCGCCGAATCAGCGCCTCGAGAGCGCGCTTCTCGGCGGGATTCGTCCCGGCGGCGGGCTCGTCCAGGAGCAGAAGCCGCGGGTCGGTGCCCAGCGCCCGGGCGATCTCCAGCCGACGCTGCTCGCCGTGGGACAGCGACGAGGCCAGGTCGTGCGCGCGCCGGGACAGGCCGACCAGGTCGAGGAGCTCGAACGCCCGGCTGACCCCGGCCCGCTCCTGCCGCCGCGCGCCGGGCAGCCCGAGGATCGCGCTGAGCGATCCGTACCGCTGCCGGACCTCGGTGCCGATCTGCACGTTCTCCAGCGCTGACAGGGCGGGGAAGAGCCTGATGTTCTGGAAGGTCCGGGCGATTCCGAGGTGGGTGATGGCGTGCGGGCTGCGTCCGACGATCCGCGCCGGCCGGCGGGACGTCCGCCAGAACGTCACCGAGCCATGCTGTGGCCGGTACGCGCCGGTGAAGCAGTTGAACAGGGAGGTCTTCCCGGCCCCGTTTGGCCCGATCACGGCCAGGATCTCGCCCCGGCGCTGCCGCAGCGAGACCCCGTCGAGGCTGGTGACCCCACCGAAACGCAGCGTCAGGTCACGGGCCTCGAGCACCAGATCGGACGGTGGCTCGCCCGGTGTGCCGGCGTCGGCCGGCCCGGTCGCGGCGACGGTGGTCATCCGGCGGCCCCTCCAGGACGCACGACTCCATGACGCACGATCCCGCGGGGGCGCACAGCGTTCTCGCGAAGAGACCCGGCACGAGGGGACAGGGCGCGGCCGGCACAGCGGCCGACACACACGAGGTTCCCCGGGGGCGCGGGGTTGTCGACGTGCGCGGTCATGTGATGGTCCTTCCGATCGGGGCCGCGCCGAGCTGGTCCGAGGCGCCGGCAGCGGTGCCGGCGAGCTCGATCTCCCGACGTCTGCGGCGGGACGGCACCAGGCCCTGCGGGCGGAAAATCATCATTACGATGATGACCGCGCCGAAGTAGATGTACCGGTCCGTCGGCGGAACCTTGTCACGCAGGTAGAAGGCCAGCCCCTGCAGAACGACGGCTCCCATCACCGCGCCCAGCCGCGAGCCCATCCCGCCGAAGATGACCACCGCCACCACGAGGAACGACGACTGCAGGCTGAAGCTCTGCGGGTTGAAGAACTGCTTGGTGGCGAGCAGGACGCCGGCGAACCCGGAGACCGACGCCCCGATGGCGAAGGCGAGCAGTTTCATCCGCAGGGTCGGCACGCCGGTGGCCTCCGCGGCGATCTCGTCCTCCCGGATCGCCGCCCAGGCCCGGCCGATCCGGGACCGTTCCAGCCGCCCGAATGCGATCATGACGATGGCCACGATCCCGAGTAGCAGGTAGTAGTACGGGAGCGGGTCGATCCCCCACTGGTAGTGGATCCCTGGCAGGTCGACCGACAGGTGCGGCACCCCGAAGACCCCGCGCGAGCCGTTCGTGATCTCGTCCGAGTTGTTCGCGAGCAACTGGATGATCTCCCCGAAGCCCAGCGTCACGATCGCCAGGTAGTCACCGCGCAGCCGCAGCGTCGGCGCACCGAGGATCACGCCGGCGAGCGCGGCGAGCAGAAGCGCGATGGGGAAGACGAAGAACGGGTTGAGGATGAACGGCGCGTGCCACGGCATGGCCGACGACGAGCTGAAATAGGCGGTCACGTAGGCGCCGATCGCGAAGAACGCGATGTAGCCGAGGTCGAGCAGGCCCGCGTAACCGACCACGACGTTCAGCCCGAGCGCGAGCAACGCGTAGATACCGATGTCGTTGACCATCGACTGTTGCGCCGCCGTCGAGACGAGCAGCGGTGCCGCGATCGCGGCGGCGAGCAGAACCGCGTTCAGGCCGATGGTGGCATGCGGCGACCCGAGCGTGGCCGCGACGGGCCGGCGGGCTCGCGCCGCCTGCGGGCTCGCGCCGCCGCTGTCACCTCGGCGAGCAGCGGGCGTAGCCGCGCCGCGGCGATCAGCAGCGCCCACAGCCCCACCGCCAGGCCGATGAAGATCCCGATACGCGGATCGATCACCGAGCGCCGCAGCGCGCGGAACGGGTGGACGGAGTCGCCGCCGGGCCCGGTCACCACCGCGGCGAGGACACCGAGGGCGAGGCACACGCCGAGCTGCCGCAGCCGCGCCGGGGTGAGCACGGCGGCGGCTCCCCGAAAGGCCCGCGCCGGCGCGGTGGGAACGGGCTCGGAGGAGGAACCCGGGCCCGCCGGGTTGGGTATCAGGCCTGGACGGGACACCGGTCGGGAGGCGGCTTCCGGCTGCCGCCGCGGTGCCGGCCGCGACGACGGCCCGGGCTGTGTCGGCGGTTCCAGCTGCTCCGACCGCTCCGGCGGGCGCGATGACGTCGGCGGTACTGGCTGGGCCGGCGGTTCCGGCGCGTTCGACCGCGTCGGCGGACGCGGCGCAGCCGACGGCTCCGGCTGTATCGGCGGATGCGCCGACTCCGACGGCTCCGACTGTGCCGGTGGCTGCGACGGCGAAGAAGGAGTGGACGAGGAGGAAGAAGGGGTGGAGGAAGAAGATGCGGACGAGGCCGACGCGGAGGGTTCGGGTGATGCCGGGGACGGCGGGCGGGCGGTCACGCGGCCCTGCCCAACCGCACGCCGAGCAGACCCGACGGACGCACCATGAGGATCCCGACCAGCACCAGGAAGGCGATCACGTCCTTGTAGGACGCCTGGAAGACGTACCCGCCGTAGCTTTCCACCAGCCCGAGCAGGATGCCGCCGAGCATGGCGCCGCGGACGTTCCCGATGCCGCCGAGCACTGCGGCGGTGAACGCCTTCACCCCGGGCACGAAACCCATGTTGTACGAGGCGTTGAAGGTCATGGCATAGAGGAATCCGCCGGCACCGGCGAGCAGGCCACCGATGACGAAAGTCAGGATGATCACTCTCTCGACGTTCACGCCCATCAGGACGGCGGTGTCCGCGTCCTGCGCGACCGCCCTGATGCCCTGCCCGAGACGGGTCCTCGCCACCAGCCGGTCCAGCAGGACGAGCATCACCACCGCGGCGCCGAAGACGACGACGGTCTGGGTGGACACCTGGGCGCCGAAGAAGTGGAAAAGCGTGCCGTTGGCGAACAGGTCGGGGACCGGCACGTTCTGCCGGCCGAACTCCTTGCCGGCGAGGTTCACCGCGAACAGGGACGCGCCGATCGCGCTGATGAGGTAGGCGAGCCTGGGCGCGGACCGTCTGCGCAACGGCCGGTAGGCGACCCGTTCGAGGGTGAACGCCGCCGCGGCGCCGCAGGCGGCACCCACCGCGAGCCCGGCGGCGACCAGCCCCACCGAGGTCAGCCCGGACGGCGTGGCACCGCCCGGCAGCAGGCCCCTGGCGGCGAACAGCCCGCCGAAGGCCCCCAGCATGAACACCTCGCTGTGGGCAAAATTGATCAATTGGAGCACGCCGTAGACGAGCGTGTAACCCAGGGCGATGACCGCGTACAGCGAGCCGACCATGAGACCGTCGACGGTCAACTGCCAGAACTGGTCGGCAAAACCCATGCGTCTCCTCGTCGTGATCGTGTCCTCGTCATGCTCGTGTCCTCGTCATGGCGTGAGCGGTGGCCGCCGCGCCCTCGGAGCGCACCGGCCACCGCCTCACTATCCGTCAGGACCGTTCGGACGGCCCGTCAGGACTTGATCAGATCCACGGTGTTGCCGAGAACGACGATCTGTCCGTTTTTGACCCGGTAGATGAAGTCGTTCGCGCCTTCGACCTCACCGTTCGGCTGGAACTTGACGAGCTTGGTGACACCCTGGTAGTCGACCTTTCCGAAGGCCTCCGCCACAGACTCCCGGCTCAGGTTGTCCCCGAGGTTCTTGAACACCTCGATAAGGGCGTTGGTCGCGTCGTACGCCTCACCGGAGTACGTGCCGGGCCTGGCACCACCGTTGATCTTCTTGTACGACTCGACGAAGGCCGCCGCGTTCGGGTCACTGTTGGCGTCGCTGCACGGGCAGGTCAGATAGGTGCCCTCGGCCGCCGCGGCACCGGCCTGCTCGACGTACTTGGCGTCCAGCGAACCGTCACCACTCACCGTGATGCCCCTGAAGCCCTTGTCGTGCAGGGCCTTGGACAGCAGCGCGAGCTCGGCGTAGTAGCCCGAGTAGAACAGGACGTCCGGCTTCTCCGAAATAATCTTCGTTGCCTCGGAAGTGTAGTTCTTCGTCGGGTTGATGCCGTCGTGGACCACGGTCACCCCCTTGGCCTTCAGCTCCTTCTCCAGCGCGGCGGACAGGCCGGTGCCGTAGTCGCTCTTGTCGTCGAGGGAGAACACCTTCTTCGCCTTCAACACGGTGGCGATGTAGTCGGCGTCCGCCGTGCCCTGGACGGTGTCCGGGGCGATGACCCGGTAGAAGGTCCTGAAGCCCAGCGTGGTCAGCGCCGGGTTCGTCGCCGACGGGCTCACCGAGAGCAGACCGGCCTGCGAGTAGAGCGGTTCGCTGGCCTTGGTGGCCCCGGAGAACATCGGCCCGACGACCGCCAGGACATCCGAGTTGTCGATGAGCTTCTGCGCGGCGGTCGGGCCCTGGTCCGGTGACCCCGCGTCGTCGGACTGCACCAGCTTCAGCTTGAAGGGCAGGTTCGCGTCGGCGTTCGCCTCGGCGACGGCGGTCTCCACCCCATACAGGGCGTTGATGCCAAGTTGCTGGTTGTCACCAGAAAGGACTCCCTGGAAGCCGATGGTAATCGTCTTCTTCCCATCCGATGACGATCCGTCATCGCTACCGCACGCCGCGGCGGTCAAGGCCACCACGCCGGCTAGAGCAACCGCTCCCAGGAGTTTTCGCCTGGCCATGCATCTCCTCCTACCTGTCCCGCTACCTGTCCCGCTGCGTGTTCCGGAGCCGGTGCGTGGACGGCGTACACGGTCGCAATCACGGAGTGTTACTGGCTCCAGCAGCACTCATCCGCGCATCCCCACCGGCATCCGCGTATCCCCACCGGATGTCGGCACCGTAGTCCCTTCCTGGACGCGTCGGAAGCGCACCCTGCGTGCCGTCCAAGGTACCGGTCATCCTGCTTGCACCTACTATCCGCATAGCTGTACCAACCTTGGGTCAGGACAGTCCGAAACGGGTCCCGCGCGGCCACCGGCCATCCCACCAGAGGACACCCCCACCAGGTGGGACGTCAGTTGAGCAGGTAGCGCAGGAGGACGACGTCGCCGAGCTGGCGGGCCTCGGCCAGCTCCATCTGGTGGCTGGCGTGGTGGGGGAAGGCGCCGTTGCCGACGAAACGGGGTGCGGCGGGGTCCCCGACGAAGAACGGCGCTATCACCAGGTGGATCTCGTCGACGAGCCCGGCGGTGAGGAACCGGGTGTGGATCGCGCCGCCGCCCTCGACCATCAGCCGGCGTATGCCGCGCGCGGCAAGGTCCGCCAGGACGGTGTTCAGGTCGAGCGGGTCGCCGGCGTCCACGACGGATGCCACGCCGGCGAGCTGCTCGCGGGTCCTGTCCGCCGCGGGGCTCGCGGCATAGACGATCTTCTCGACCTGCCCGGTGGTGAAGAAGCGGGCGTCGCGGTCGAGGTCGCCACGGCCGGTGAGGGTGACCTTGACCGGGCTCTCCGGCAGGCCACGGGCCACCCGCTTCTCGCGGCGGG
>NZ_JWIO01000059.1:6175-18273 GCF_001017755.1 Protofrankia coriariae | reverse complement strand
CCCGCTTCTCGCGGCGGGCCGCCGAGCGGACCAGCAGCCGGGGGTTGTCGCGGCGGATGGTGTTGGCGCCCACCAGGATGGCGTCGACACCGGCCCGGACCTCGTCGACCCGGTCGAAGTCGGCGTCGTTGGACAGCAGCAGCCGCCGGTCGGTGGCATCGTCGATGTAGCCGTCCACGGACATGGCCACCGACAGCAGGACGTACGGCCGTTGGGTCACGCGCAATACTCCAGGCTCGTCTTGGCCCGCCAAGTTACTGAACTTACACACGCCGGGCCCGGATAGCCTTGACTCCTCCTCGTGGCAGGCAAAAAGGGTAATACAGACCAAGGACGATACGGACCATGGAAGTCGTCATCGCGAGAAAGTCAGGGGTGAGCCGGTCACCGAACCAGGCGTTCGCGTACACCAGGTCCTGGAGCCGGTCCTGGCGGGCCACACCGAAGAACGGCTGGTCGGCGACGAAGCCGAAACCGGGGTGCACGGCTGGCGCGGCCGGGCATCCGCCGTTCGTCCGACGCAGGAACGACCGGTAGCCGGCGGGCAGGGCGTACCCCAGACGCTCCTCCACTTTCTCCATCACCTCGTCGGACAGCCGCTGCGTGAACCGGATCCGTGGCGGTGCCCCGCCCTCCACCGGCAGGCCGCGGCGGGCGCGATCGGCCCGGCCGGTACTCACCCCACCCAGATGCCGGTACGCACCATGCAACTCGACGGGGACGAGGGCGATCCGGCGCGGCCCGGACAGCAGCACCGGCAGGTGCGCCCAGGTCCACCCGGCCGGGGTGGCACCCGCGGGCAGACCAGCCCAGAGCGGATCTCCGCTGGCGGCCATGGTGTTGTTGGCGGTGAGCACGTCGACCACGCGTGCCTCGTCCACGCCGAGATCGGGCGAGCACGGTGGCAGCCGGACGACGGCACGCGCGTACGGGATCCAGTCGGGGAAGCCGTGCGGCCCTACCGGGATTCCGTCGCGGTACCGGACGCGCAGCACCGACGAAGCGGGATGGACGATCTGGAACGCGTACCGGCCGCCGGGAATCACGCGGTGCTCCCGCGCGGGCGAAGCGGTTCCGTGCGGTACAACCATCGCTCTCCTTTCTTCCCTCGCGCCTGTCCGGAACGCTGAAACCGTCCCGACGCCAACTGTCCCCGCCCGGCCTTCGGCCGGCTACACCCTTTGTAACGCGCTGGTGCGGTAACCGGCTATCCTTATGAGGAGGAGGTTTGATGCGACGGCTGCCGGCAGTCGCCGCAGTGCTGGTGTTCATGGCCGGCTGCGGCACCTTTGGCGACAGGGGTGGGCCAGCTCCCCACCGCGAAGAAAAAATGGATCATGTCATCTTCTACCAGATATACCTGCGGGGCGGGCCCGGCTTCAAGATCTATCTGAACTACACCGACGCCACCGGGAAGCAGCAACACGATGAGAGCATTGCACCGACCTGGTTCCGACAGATCACCGTGCGGTATCCCGATGTCATGCTGGTGGCGATCTCCGGTACCGCCGTTCCCGAGCCGGCGACACTCACCGGACTGGCCGTCCAACTTCCCTCGGCGGAGTGCGTCCTCACGGTCGACGACGAAATTGTCGATCAGCGGGCCTCGAGCTTCCCGACGTGCCAGGCGACGCTGACCGCCACGACCCACCCCGTTCCGAGACGCTCCCCAATTTGATCAGTTCTCCAGCGACAGCCATGCTTTGAAGCGATACGCCTTCGGGTTGATCCGGACGTGGCCGGACGGGTCGACAACCGCCCAGTTGGCGTCGAACGCGAAAAGATACAGCGGATCACCGGCGGGATCAAAAGCACCCGGGACAATCCCCTCCCGGAACGCGGCATCAACCAGCCGCTCCCGATCAAGGCCGAATCGCTCGACGGCCTCCGACTCGTCCCGCCCACCACCCATATGCCCGCTCATGCCCTCCGTCGGAATGTTCAGCGGGGTCGCTTCGACCCAGTCGATCAGCTCTGCGGAGTACCCATAGAAGCGGTAGAAGTCATCCAGGTCATGAAAGTCGCCCGCGCGGGCGGCCAGGTCGACAGCCAGCGCCTCGTCCCCCCGCGGATGCCACCGAGTTGAATACGGCTCGGTATAGAGATCCGCGTAGATCTGGTCCAAGGCCAACGGGCCGAAGGCAACCGCCGGCCCGTCCCCGGTGACAACCGCGAAGATCTGCCGCCGATCACTGTTACTCTGCAGGAACCGGCAGATCTTACCAACACCCACCATCATCAACCAATCCGGTCAGCACACCACGGTGGAAACCGTCGGCCAACGGACACCTCCACCTACACGACGCCCGCCAGGAACTCTTCTCGACGAAAACATGCGGACGCGGAGGAACCGCCCGCCCGGGAGGTGCACGATACTGGTCGCATGCCCGACGACGACGTGCGAACCGTTACCGTGTTCACCCGGCCCATGGACGAGGACGGCTGGTCAGCAGAGGAAGTCACTCTCGAACGACCTCCTGGCGGCGACCTGACGCTACGCTGCCACACCTCGGGCCGCGTCATAGAAATGATCATAGGGGAGGGTGGCACCGAGTACCGCCGGACGTGGACCGTCAGAACCGAACACGTACCACGGGTGCTACGGGCGGCCCTCCGGGATCTGTTCACCGATACCGCGGCGCTGCGCACCTGGCTGGCCGACACCGGAATCCCCACCGCCGCCGAGGAATGGCAAGGCCACCCGATCCGGCCACTGGACGAAGACCGCCTCCTCATCGAGGCCGTACGCACGGTCATCGGCACGGAGGAAAACGACGAAGGAACCACGATCGCCGACAGGTTCACCACATGGCTGACAGAACAGCACATCGGCTACGAGGCCGGCGAACAAGTCACCAACGCCGACTGAATCAGCCTCACAGGTGACCAGCATTTCCGATTCCCCACAACCAGGTCGGCCCGCCTAGCGCCCGGCGAGTCGGTCGAGAAAATCACCATTCGCCTACCGGTTGGAAAGCCTGTCGAACAACCGCTGGAACCGCTGCGCCTCCTCGCCGGCCGGCGGGCATTCTCACGCTCGCCGCATCGATGGACACCTGGTACCGCCGGGCGCATCCAGACTGGAACAGCTTCTCAGGCGAGATTTTTCGACAAGATCTACATCAGCCGTGAACAGCGGGAACCCCAGCAAGGATCGAACTATCCGGGAAGCTGCCGCTCGACTCGTCGCACCTGGTCGGAGCGAAGCGTGACGGCAGCCACGGTAGCACCGTCTTCATCGACGAACTCCACCTCATATGCACGGCGCGGCCGATCGAAGATGTGGACGACAGTGCCTGTGTCACCGGCCTTGATGCCGTATTCCGGCAGATCCACCAGGGTGGCCACGATCTCCAGGAGTTCCACGTCAGCCCTTCCTCGGCAGGAACAAAATGGTTGTCAGCCGCGGCACGTCCGACCCTGTTTCAACGATCCATCCGGACCGCACGACGATCGTGCCGCTCGGGCCCGTCAGTAATATATCAACACTCCACCGCCGGCCATACTCGTCGCGCTTGCCGAGAATGGGCTCTCCATGCCGGACACCATCGAGAACCTGCCGCCGGATCTCGGCCACATCACCGACATCCAAACCAGTGGCCGAGCGGATGACGCGATACTTGTTCCTTCCGACCGGATGATCGGGATTCATCGCATATCCTTCGATCTTACGATCATCGAGCACGGCGATATCGAAGTTCGGCGGTACGCCAGAATCGTCCGTGGGTGCCGGGGACGGCTGGTCGGCGGCGGGCGGGAGACGACCCCTTTCCCGCTGTCCGGGAAAGACGAGGTCCGGCGGCTCGCTCTTGGCCTTTGTCCCTCCCGTCGCCCCTCCCGTCGCGCTGGTTGGCTCTGCTGGAACCTCCAGGCGCAGGATTGATGTGATGTCACCGGGCCGGGGAACGGGTGGCGTCGGCTCTCCCGGCGGTGCCAGACCACCAGGTCCGCCGCCCCCTACGGGTCCGCCGCCATGTACGGCTGGTGTCTGCGCGGTTGAACCTGTCCTTCCCCGGCCCGGCAAAGCGTCAAGGAGGCTGCGTGCGGCGTTGCCCGGTGGGTAGTGCTCATCCAGGAAGTTACGCAGATCGAGCGCCCGCTGCCGTTGGACGTCGAGATCTGCCAGTACGTCCCTGACGTGTTCGACCCACGCCGGCAGGCGCCGCTGGCCGATCTCCGCCACAGCGGCCCGCACGGCGGCGGGATCCAGGTCGCCGTCCGGTCCAGTAGCGGCGTGGAGCGCGTCACGCAGCGCCTGGACCGTGATGCCGTCCCGGACGGTCGCCGCTCCGCCGAGCTCGCGCGGAACGTACCTGGTGTCGCCGAAGAACAGGCCGGCGCCGGTGCCCTCGCCCACCACGACAGGCACCCCGGCCCGGGCGGCCTCACTGGCCACCAGGCCGAACCCCTCGTGGATCGACGGCATCATGACCAGATCCGCGTGGTGCAGATCGCCGATGAGCTCTGCCTTGTTCGTCGTGAAGGGCTTGACCACGACCTCGGTACCGGCGATCTCGGACAGCAGCCTGGACTGTGCGGCAGCGGCCGCGCGGTCGGGCGCCCCGCGAACCGTCAGCCGGATATCCATGCCCTGCCGGCGCAGCTCGGCAACGAGTCCGGCGGCGAAGTCCACGCCCTTGATCGGATCGCCGGCCCTGCCCTGTATCGCGATCTCGAAGCCTGTGCGGTCGGCCGGGCGGGGCGGCGGGTCGCCCGGCACCGCCGGCATGTCGGAAATGATCTCGTGTACCGGCGGCGGACTGTCCGGTGTCGTGTCGCCTCCGAGCTGAGCCGGGCAGCCTCCCCGCCCAGCAACGGCCCGACCCCCGCGATGAGATCCGCGCCAGCCATCAGCGCACGCTCGGTCCGCGCATGCTGAAGCCCCTCCGCCGGGTTGCTGCGCAACGCGTCCAGGACCTCGGGCGAGGTATGAAGCACGTGGACGTAGCTGGCGCCGGGGTAAACATGCTCGACGAGCCACTTCGCGGCGCCCCCGCTGAAACGAGAATGGCCGACCACGACGTCCACGTGCGGCGGAAGGTTGTCGGGCAGCATGAACATCGCCCGTCCGTCCGGCTCGCCTTTCGCGTCGAGCACACCCCACACGTGCCTGACGCCGGTCACGTGGACGCCCGGCGCCGGGTCCGCCTCCAGCCGGCTATGATCACGGAAATCCACGGTGGATACGCGAGCATGCACCTCAGCACCGGCAGCACCGAACGCCTCGGTCAGCTCGCGGTTGGCGGTCGGCACGCCACCCCGGTTGGACCACCACTCCGTGGACGTCGTCAGCACCCGCAGCCTGCCGTCCGTGGGTGTCTCGGTGTACCCCGCCGACGGGTCCACCCCACCCCGGCGCAGCACCACCTCACGCGGCGACAGCTCCCGCTGCCATGTCGCATCGTCCACCCGGGCGGCCACCCGTGCGGCTCTGTCGCCGAGGGTGAGGATCGCGTCATGCAGGCCCTGCGCTCCGCCCACTCCGTCCTGGCCCGCCGTGGACGGCATCTCGTGCACCGGCGGCGTGCGCTTGAGACCGAGCCCGTCGAGCATCGATCTGACCGGGCCGGCCACATCGGGACCAGCCGCTACGACGAGGTCCGCTCGGGCGATCACCTCGCTATGCGCCGGATCGGTGGGTACGGCGTCGAGTATCTGGACAACCTGCGCGTCCGGGTATGCGTCCCGGCGCACGTCCGCGATGCCTGCTGTCTGGCGGTACCCGATGATGACGTCCGTGTCGGCCGGCAGCCCGTCGAGGCGCAGCAGCGGGCTGAGCCGCCCGGTGATGCCGGGGATCGGTCCGACACCGACGACGCGGAGCCCGGGCCCCAGCTCTCTGGAGGGCACGTCCGGCTGACGCAGCACAACCTGATCACCGATCTCGCTGAGCCCCCTCGACAGGCGCTCCAGCAGACTCGCGTGTCCCGGTCCGCCCGGCCCCGCATCGAAGCCGAGTATGTGCAGCTGGACGGTGGGCTGGTCCGTCAGCGCCCGAGCCGCTTCGGTCGGTGTGCTCGGCGGTGGGTCGCCGACAGCCGTGACATGGGCTCCTGACGCGTGCGGCTGGACACCGGCCGTCCCGCCCGGCCGGGCCTCGACAGGCGTCCTGACAGCCTGGGCCGCCTCGGCCTGGAGACGGGCGACGGTCTCGTCGATCTCCGCCACCGACTTCGGCACCACCGTGCCACCCTCGCCCGGCCCGGTGAGGTGCTCCCGCACCCACCGCACAACCCGCTCAGGCGTCTCCGGCGCGGCGAGGATGTCCCGCACCCACTCGGGAGTCAGTGCCCGTGGCTCGGCCGGCTGCGCCGGCACCACATCACGGAAACCGACCTGGTCCACGCCCACAACCGGCACATCCGCGCCGACAGGCTCCTCCAGCGACACCAACCCGCCCGGCTCCCGCGGCAGCTGAGACGGTACGGCAGGGCCGCCCCCGGATGGGAGCGCCGTATCCGGAGGCGATACCGGAACCACCCCGTCCGGGATGCGCCCCTCGCCCCGCGGCAGAGCCTCTACGCCGCGTACGAGCCCTTCGCCGGCCAGACCGCCCCACTGCGATGGGCCCGCAAGATCTTGACGAACACCGCCGCGAAATCCCCGTCCCGGTTCCCGTCCTGCGGGCTCCCCTGTGCCGACTCCTTGTCGATGATCAGACGGCGGTCCATCTTCGGGTACCCGAAGATGTACTCGACCTCCTGTCTGTCTTCCCGGACCTTCTCGAAACCCACCAGAATCGCCATCGGCAATCCCCCGTCCCCACAAGGTGTCAAGATTCTCACCAGTACGGCCCGGCCGTACATCCTGCCAGTTGTAAACACTGTTGGCGTATCCATGCACCTGCGGGTACGTCGCGTCGGGATACCCCCGCAGATAGTCGGACTCGGCGAGCTCATGCTCGAGAAGACCGAGATCTCCACTGAGATGACGGCCCTCACGCAACCGAATCCACGCCTCGGCTATGTCGGGGTCCGCGTCGAACCGCTGGCGTATGAAACCACCCTCATAGTCGCTGACGAGATGCTCGTCGACCATGAGATGGCGCTTGATCTGAGCGATCTCCTCGGGCGTGAAGCCGATCCTGCCGCCCGGGCGCTCCACCGCCGCCAGGTTGCCGGCGATGTCCGCGACGTCGGCGTCACCCGCCCGGAACCGGTCGTAGGCGCTGTCCGCCCACTCCCAGGCCGCCACCTCGTCGCGTGGCCTGATCGACGCGCCGGTCATCGCGTCCGCCAGCGGCGCATGGTCGGAGTGCGCGGGCTCGACGTGGCGGGACGTCTCGACATGGCCGGACGTGGAGTGCGGGCGCGGAGAGCGAGAGCCGGCGGGCCCGTCGTGGGCCGCGGCCGCGGGCCGGTCGGGTGGCCCGGCCGGCGGGCGATCCGAGCGGATCAAGCGCTCCGGCGCAGCGGTCTGCTCCGCCGGAACCGAAGGCCGCTCCCCCGGCCGCTCGGACGCTCCACTCGGCGGGCCGTGCTCGGTGTGCGCCGGTGAGACGACCTCGGAGTGCGCAGAAGGAGGGCTGTTGTCGTGGCGTACCGGCGGGGCGTGGTCGAAGCCGGCGGGCCCGTCGTGACGGGGGGGTGTATCAGGGTACGCGGGGCGCGTACCGACCGGAGGCCGGCCGTGGGGCGGCGTACCGTCCCCGGCACCATGCGGGCCGCCACCGCGCAGGGCGTCGTCGCGCGAACCGCCGTTGCGCGAACCTGCGCCGTGCGAACCGGCGCCGTGCGAACCGGCGCCGGACGGCGACGGTCGGCCGTCCGGGTTCGTGCCGGGCGGAAACTCGCGGACAGGCGCGTCGATCGATGGCCGGACGGGCGCGTCGAGCGACGGCAACTCGGTGGCCGGCTGCCGCGGCTCATGGGGACCGGCGAACGGGTCGGTGAACCCCGGCTCTCCCGGCGTGGCGTCCGGCCTCGGGGTGGAGACGTCACCGGGCAGACGCTCGATGACGTTGCCCTCGACGTCCATCCGGACGATCTCCGTCGGTCTGAAGCCCTCCCCGCCGAACCGCGCGCCGAACGTGTCCCGGCCTGCGACGTCGATGCCGACCGCGGTGTGTGCCCCCGCGTCGTGCGCCAGCATGCCGATGCGGCCATGCTCGCCGGGGACGGCCACGACCTCCTGCCCGATCTTCAACGGCAGCGGCCGCACGGACGTCTGGACATGGTTCAACGTGCCGAAGAGCGCTCCCGCGGCAGCGCCGTGACCTGCGCCCGACGCCACGTCACTCCAGCTGAACGCCTCTCCCTTGACGAAGTGGTCGTAGGTCTGCGTGCCCAGCGCCAGGGTCCCGCCGGCGACCCCGCCGCCGAGGACGTGACCCAGCGGGCTGCCCCACATGCCCGCGCCGAACGCCGCACCCGATACCGCGGACAGGCCCGCCTCTCCGAAGTCGACCGCGCCGGGAGCCCGGTGACCGTCGGCGACCTGGAAGAACTGACCGAGGAGGTTCCCGCCGCCCATGATGCCGGCGCCCATGGCCATCCGGGTGCCGAGATACCGGGCGAGCTCGTCGCGGAACGAGACGTTCGCGGCCATGTCCGCGGCCTCGCGGCCGAGGGTGGCCCTCGTGACCTGTTGGGCCAGCTCTCCCGCGGCCAGGCGAGCCACGTGCGACTCGGCTGAGCGCGCCGCGACCCTGGCGCCGAAGTTCCTGGCCAGCTGTTCTTCGAGCTCGCGGGCCAGTTGCTGCTGGATGAGCGCCCGCCCCTGTTGGGTGAGCGCCTTGGCGCCGACCTCCCGCTCGAGTGAGCGGAGCAGGTTCTGCCCGACCATGTCCCGCAGCGCCTCGGCGGCCATCCGGTCGGCGACGCCGCGGGCGATGACGTTCCTGGGCAGGATCCCCCGCAGCAGGTTGGCCGGCAGGTCACGGAGGAGGTTGAGCGCCTCCCGCCCCAGCGCGGGGAACGCCGTACGCAGGGCGTCCGGCAGCGCCGAGCGGGCCGTGATCGGGGCCGTTTCCCGGGCGAGGGTGAGCGTGCCTTTGTCGACCACCGAGGGCAACGCCCGGACGAGGAGCGTGGGCAGCGCATCGAGCATCGCGCGGATGGAGATGCTGCTGATGGCCCTCATGATGGCGGCGCGGGCCGCCTGGATACCGGCCTGGGCGGCGCCGACGGCTGCCGGAACACCACCCGCCGAGGCGCCGAACGAAGGGATCAGAGCAATTATGATCATGACGAGGCTGATGGCGAGGATCATCAGGTTGATCCCCACCATGAACTTCATGAGTTCGACCTGGAGGGCGAAGCCGTTGACGCCCTCCTGCAGGGCGCCCATGCTCTCGGCGGTGCTTCTCAGGCTCTCCAGATACTGGTACCAGCGCTCGGGGAACTTCTCCGCGGCGGCGCNGGCGGCGCCGCCGCGCCAGTTCTCGAGGATGCCGTCGGCGGCTTTCCCCAGCTCCTGGTGGGAGTTGGCCAGCAACTCGGCCGCCGCACCGTACGCCTTCGCCAGCTCGTAGAGCTTGTCCTCGTCGGCCTCGGGAACCTCCCCGTAGAGGATGTTGCCGACCAACGTACCGGTGCCGGGCAGATACGGCTCGACCNGCTCGACCTCGTCCGCGAGCCACGTCATGAACTCGAGGATCCAGCTCGAACTGCCGGACAACCGTCGTCCTTCCCGCTGTGACCCGCCGACAGGTGACCCGGACCGGCTCGCTGTACCCGTCAGGTGCCGGTCGTGATCCGCCGAGCGCTGGCCGTGCCGTTACCGCTCGCCTCTTTGATCTCCGCGGCGCCCTGCTCGTCGGCACGCTGGTAGTTCAGCATCGCGTTCGTGACGAAGTCGGCGACGGCTGTCAGCCCCGCACCGAGCTGCCCGGCCTGGTGTTTCACCGCCGCGTTGGCCGGCATGGCCCCGTCCTCACCCGCATCGACCTGCTTGTGGTAGGTCCGCAGGAACTCGTCAGTGAAGCGGTCCGGCGGGAACATCGCCGGGACGTCCAGGTTGTCGATCGCGGCGAGCGCGCTGTTCACCGAGTTCGTCAGGTTCTCACCCTGGCTCCGCAGACTGTCGGCGGCGTCGAGGATGTCCGGGATGCTGCTCGTGATGTCGAGGGGGTCGTCACCGCCCACGTTCTTCGTCCGTCCTCTTCCTTGGCAGGTCGCCGTCGTGGCCGTACGCCAGCTCGTCGATGTCCATGCCACCGATGCTGCTCAGGCGCATGTCACTGGGCAGACTCCCGTCGACGATCTCCTTGGTCTGCCGTTTCGCGTCCTCCGTCGCGGACCGTACGGTCGCCACGATGGTGGCAGCCAGCGCCTTCGAGTCAGGCCTGCGGTAGACACGCGGGTCGATCTCAAGCTCGATCAGGTGCCCACGACAACGTCCTACGACGGCGACAACCACAGGACCGGTTCACGGACCGAGGAGACCACGTACAGCGGCAGCGAGGTCACGAAGCGGAGCACGCAGACCCGTGGCCCCGACGACAAGGTGACCGGCACGACGACGACCGAGACCAACAGCGACGGTACGCAGACCATCACCACGACGAGCGGCAACAACAAGCGGGTGGTCGAGATCGGCGAGGAGACCGAGGGCGAGACGTCCGGTTCGCTGGACAGTCCGGCCCGGGACGCCATGGACGACATCAAGACCCACAACTACCCGATCGCGCCCTGGGCACTCGGGTAGGACGGGACGCGGAGGACCTGGCATGGCGGAGGGTGGCTGGAGGAACCTCCCCGTCTACCGCGGCGGCGGGCCGAACGGCAGCGGGATGTGGTATGAGGAGCCCGACTACGGCACCGTCGAGTTCACCCCGGCGGCGAGCGGCGACGGCAGCGACGGGGAGCCGATCGAGGTCATCCGCCGCCGAATCATGAACCAGCACCCGGAGGACATCTCGGCGCTGGCCGACCAGTGGCAGAACGCGTACAACCTGCTGTCCAGCATCAGGCAGCAGCTGCTCGACCAGAGCAACATCCTCTACGAGCAGGCCTGGCGGTCCGCGCGGGCCCGGGACGCCTTCATGGAGAAGGGCCCGGGCGAGGCACTCGCGTACCTCCAGGACTGGATGGACGCCGCACTGGACAACGTCAACGGTCTGCGCGCGCTGGTGGACATCGCCCAGCGGTCGCGCGCGGACATGGAGAACCTCTGGAACCGGTACCAGTCCGAGATCGAGGACGCCTCGAACGCGGATGGTTGGACGAGATTCGGGCAGGGCTTCCTGACCGGGGCGTCGCTGGGATTTTACGACGGCGAGGCGGGCGTCCAGAAATCGGAGCAGGAAGCCGTCCGGAAGAAGCAGCAGGAGTTCAACAAGCTGGCCCAGGAGCTCGCCTTCAACGTCGGCAACCAGTACGGCGAGACGTTCTCGACGCTGGGCGGCGGGCACGGGGCGCTGTTCAGGCCGATGAACGCCGTGTTGAACACGGTGGGCCACCCGCCGTTCCCCACGATCGGCGCCGGCCCGTCCTCGCTCGGCGGGCCGGCGGGCGGGCCGGGTGCCGCACCCACCATCACCCCACCGAACGCGCTGTCCAACCCGCCGCTCCCGACGCCGGGCGCCCCACCGTTCCAGCCGGCCGACGTGACCCCGCCGGTAGCCCCGGGGCAGGTTCCCGTGCCGACCGGCCAGCTCAACTCGCAACCGGATGTCGCACCTCCGCCGGCAGCCAACCCGGTGTTCAGTCCGGTGGCGCTGCCGGCAGCTCTGGTCGCGCCCCCGCCGGCGGCCAACCGGGCGTCACGGCCGGCGGGGGCGCNCGGGGGCGCCCGCCGTGACGCCGCCACCCGGGCTGCCCGCCGCCGCTGCCGCGCCCGCGGTGGCGAAGGCAGCGCCGAACGCGGCGAACGCGGCCCTGCGGTCACCGTCCGCCCTCAGCAGGCTGAGCACCGGCACCAAGATCAACGCCAGCGGCCTGAACAGCGGCCTGATCCAGGCCAGGGGCTCCGGGACACCGACCGCCGGGGCGACGCCGGGTGCGCTGCGTTCCCCGGCAGCCGCGCCGCCGCCAACAGGGGGCCGGGGGCCGCGGGAGAAGCAGCCGCCAGGTGCCTCGAGGCGGGAACCGCAGGGGCCGGGCGTCAAGGGCCCCCTCGAGGAACCGTTCAGCGGTACACCGGCGGGCACGGCCCCG
>NZ_JWIO01000059.1:0-6127 GCF_001017755.1 Protofrankia coriariae | reverse complement strand
CCCGCCGGTGCGGCGCCGCCGGTGTTGAACAGCCCGGGCACCAGTCCGACGCACGCGCCGCCACCCGCGCCGACCAGGCCGAACAGGCCGGGACGGGACGCGCCCGCGCGGCCGGGGCTACCGGGTCAGCCCGGCAGACCCGCACCGGGCTCCGAGTGGGCCGGTGCGCAGGATGCGCGCGCGGACGCGTCCGCGCCTGTCCTCGACGCGCCTGTGTCGCCACCCACCGGCGCGGCCGTGTCCGGGCTGGAGGAGACCAGGCTGCGCGGCCGCACCGCCACTACGCCGGCGGTCAGATCCCGCCCGGGGTCCGCGGTCGCGTCGGAGCTGACCGCGCGTCGGGCCAGGCCCGTCGGCATGGCCCCGGCACAGGGGCAGGACGCGCATGCGGACGAGGATCAGCGGATCGTCACCGACGATGAGGCGTTCAGCGTGGACACTCCGGGTGGCAGCGTGGTGACCAAGAAACCCGAGGACAGGTCGTACCGCGCGGAGCCGCCCTCGGCCCTCGGCCGGGGCGGCTAGCCTCGGCGGGCCACCCGCGTCCGGGGCCGGCTGGAGGGCCAAAGGAAGCGCGATCATGTTCTTCGTGCCGCCGGCGGCCCAGATCCCGCCGGCGGCCCAGATCCCTGAGTCGCTAGCCGGCCCCGGACGCCAGGCCGAGCATGACGGCGTCCCGCGGCAGCAGCCACGGTGACGCCAGCACCCGCCGTTCGACGAAGCCGACGACGTCGTATCCGCGCAGGGTGGACACGGTCTTCCTGGCATAGAAGTCGTCTTCGTTCATCTCGGAGAGCCGGACGAGGTCGACGGCGTACCGCGCGAAGTCGCTGGGCGTGACGTAGAACACCACGCCGCTGGTCGAGCCGAATTCACTGTTCTGCCCCCACTCGAAACGCTCCTCGCCGTCGGCGCGTGTCTCGTTAGGGGTCACGACGTACGACCCGAGGATGGCGCTGACGAGTCTCGTCTGCACCCCGGAGGCGATCACATCGAAATCGGCCGGCAACAGATGATCATCCCACGGTGGTGCGGCGGCGCTGACGTCCGGCACGAAAGTGACGTTCACAACGTAGTTGAGGAGCACGGTGAAGACGCCTTCGTAGAGGTCCGCGACAGGCGGTTCGTGCTCCGGCGGCTCGTGGACCACCTTGACCGGGTAGTCGGCCTTCGGGCTGACCTTTATCCTGCGCAACCTCCGATCGGGCTCATCGCGTCGCGGCGAGCAGGTCGTCGAGCACGAGCGTACGGAGGTCGTCGCGGCCGGGCACCCGGCCCAGTGCCCGCAACCGGCCGGACTGCGCCTTGCGCATGCCCTCCAGCAGTTTGCGCGCCTCGCGCGCGTTGCCGAAGTTCTGGTCGCGTTCAATCTGGCTGAACCACTCGAAGAGAGCGTCGTCGACGCCTGATGCGAGCAGGTAGTCGTCGTTCCGTGCGATGCGGTCGGCGATGAGCACCAGTTCCTGCGGCGAGTAGTTCTCGAACTCCAGTGTCTTGGCGAACCGGGAGGCGAGACCGGCGTTGGCGTCCAGGAAGTCCGCCATTTCGGCGGTGTAGCCAGCCACGATTACGGCCGCCCGGTCACGGTGGTCCTCCATGAGCTTGACGAGCGTGTCGATGGCCTCCTGACCGAAGTCGGCGCTGGCGCCGCTGGAGCGCGACAGGGTGTATGCCTCGTCGATGAAGAGGACGCCGCCCATGGCCTCCTCAAAAACCGACGTGGTCTTCTCGGCGGTGTGACCGATGTACTGGCCGACCAGGTCCCGCCGGGCAACCTCCTTGAACTTGCCGTTGGGCAACACCCCCAGTGCCTTGAGCAGCTGGCCGTAGAGCCGGGCGACCGTGGTCTTGCCGGTGCCCGGGGCACCGGTGAAGACGAGGTGGTTGCTGACCGCGCCGACGGCCAGGCCGGCGTCACGCCGCCACTCGTTGACCTGGATCTCGTCGATCAGTGCCCGCACCTCGGCCTTGACCCCTCCCAGCCCGATCATCGAGTCCAGTTCGGCGAGCAGCTTGTCGACCTTCTCCGCGTCCTGGCCGGTTGCTCCCTCGATGGCGCTGACGCCGACCTTGGGTCTGTGCGCGGTGTCGTCGGCCTCACGGATGACCGGCGTGGCGCCCTCATCCACGTGGATGCCGGGCACGGCCGTGTCCTCGACCCGGGTGCCTTCAACGAGGCCGCCGCACCCGCGGCCGAACATGATGCCGACACCGTGGGTGTCGTGCACCCAGCTGTTGGTGATGGTCGGCGAACTCTGGTGCGCGACCGAGATGCCCACGTCCCCGGTCCCGGAGATGTCACACCGCTCGATCGTCGGCCGCGCCGCCTGGTACACGTAGATCCCGCGGAAGCCGCAGCCCTCGATCGTGCAGTTGCGGATGGTCGGGTCCGCGCCGAGGCGCACGATGATCCCGTCGTCCGCGATATTGCGCACCTCGCACTTGTCCAGGATGCCGCCGGCGTCCTCGATGACGATGCCGTACTGCCCCTGAACGACCTTGACGTCAGAGGCTTGGACGCGGGCACCGTCGCTCACGCTGACCCCGGCCGCGTGCCCGGCGCTGACCTGACATGTATCGATCTGGAGTCGGCCGCCGGCCGCGGCCACCGCCGGATAGTCGCCGGCCGCCAGAACCAGCCCGCGAAGCGTCACCTCCGCGCTGTCGCAGGCTACCGCGGAGCCATCCGCGGCCGTCGCGTCGATCGTCACCGAACCCGGGTCGGCCGCCGCCGTCAGGGTCAGCCGCCGCCCCCGCAGCCGAAGGGCTTCGAGGTAGACACCGGGCTCGATGGAGATCACAGCACCGTCCGTCGCGATCTCCAAAGCATCCTGGATTGTCGGATACGCCCCGGTCCGTCGCGGGGACACTGTCACTGTTTGTGCCATAACTCCGCCCGATCCGGCGTCAAGAGGACGTCCCGAGAGTATCCGGCACCAAACGGGACCACCGGGAGCTGGAGCAGGAGCAGGAGCAGGAGCGATCATCGTCCGGTGCTGCTCATGGGGTCCTCCGGAGTGGGCAGGTCCTCGATCCCGCGTGCCGGGCTGCTGGCCGGTCTCGACCACCGGCGCGAGGCGGATCTGGACGAGCCCCTGGCCGGCCGGTGCCGCTGCCCGCGCCGGGAGCCCAACCACTGCGGGCAGGCGCCATTCCGGCTCGCGGACCGGCCCCGCACACCGTCAGTGACAGCGCTGGGACGGTAGACGCCGAGCGCACCCTGCGCCGCCAGGGGCCTGACCCCCGAACCCGCGGATTGAGAGGCAGCGGCAGCGCATCCGCAGATGTCCGCCAGCATCGGCCGCACAGGCATCCGTCGTTCGCGCACGTCCACCAACGTCCGCCAACGTTTTCGTCACTCACCGCTGTCAGACAGACACCTCTAGCCTCTACACTCGTGGCGTTGAACGCTGTGAGTACCGAAGATCTCACCAGCGATGAACAGTTCCGGGGGGAGCAAGGCAATCATGCCCACAGCGCTGATCATCGGTGCCGGGATCGCCGGCCCGGTCGCCGCGATGGCCCTGCAGCGAGCCGGGATCGACGTCCTGGTGCACGAGGCGTACCCGGCTCCGACCGCGGAGGTCGGTTCGTGGATCGGCCTGCAGACCAACGGCCTGGACGCGCTGCGGGCGATCGGCGCCGACCGTATCGTCCGCGAGCTTGCCGTCCCGACACCGTCGATCGCCTTCCGGACCAGCACCGGCCGGGTGCTCGGCGAGATCCCGACCGGCCGGCCGCTGCCGGGCGGGAGCACGGGGGTGTCGATAAAGCGCTCCGACCTGCACCGCGCCCTGCGGGACGAGACATCCCGCAGGGGCATCGAGATCCGGCACGGCCGGCGCCTGGCGAGCGTGGCCAGCGGCGCCGACGGGGTCGTCGCCACCTTCGCCGACGGCGGCACGGCAACGGGCGACCTGCTCGTCGGCTGCGACGGCATCCACTCCCGGGTGCGGGAGTCGCTGAACCCGTCCGGCCCGCGGGCACGCTACGTCCCGATACTGAATGTCGGCGGCTACGCCAACGTCACACCGCCAGGTGACCGCCCCGGCGTGCTGACGATGACGTTCGGCAGGCGGGCGTTCTCCGGCCGCCTCGTCACCCCCACCGGGCAGACGTGGTGGTTCGCCAACCCGCCGCGGCGGGACGAACCGGCCGACGGCGAACTGGGGCGGATCAGCGACGCGCAGTGGCGGGACTCGCTGCGCCAGCTCTACGGGCTCGACCGGTCCCCCATCATGGATCTGATCGCCGCCACCCCCGGGCCGCTGACCGGCTGGACAACGTACGACCTGCCCACCGTCCCGGTCTGGCACGACGACCGGAGCATACTGATCGGCGACGCCGCGCACGCCACCTCACCCTCGTCCGGCCAGGGTGCGTCGATGGCGATCGAGGACGCGGTCATACTCGGACAGTGCCTGCGCGACCTGCCGGTGCCACGGGCGTTCGCCCGGTTCGAGGCGCTGCGCCGGCCCCGGGTGGAGCGGGTCGTCGCCGAGGGCCGGAAGTCCAGCCGGCTGCGCTCGGTCGGGCCGGTCGGCCGGCTGGCCCGCGGCCTCGTGCTGCCGCTGGTGCTCAGGCACGCCGCCGGCAGCGGCGCCGGGTCACTCGCCTGGATGCACCAGCATCACATCGACTGGGACGCGCCGGTGACGACCGCTGGCGTCCCGGCCCCGGCTCCCGCGAAAGACATCTCGACGAACCTGCCCGGCTGACGTCCCCCGGCCGCGGTCACCGCCAGGCCGATCCCACCGGTCCCACCGGTCCCGCCGGGTCGCCCCGGCCGCGGACCGCCCGACCGCCGCAATCGTGATCATGCGCCCGCACGGCCGGGGACGGACTCGGCGCCGGCCGCGGCCTGGCCGACACATCGTCCTGTCCGACGCCTTGCCCAGCCCGGCGGCAACGGCTAACGTACAACCCGATGGTTGTACATCAGGAGTCCGCCGAACGCGCCAATCGCCTCTTCCATGCCCTGGCTGACGCGACGCGGCGTGAGATCGTGACCCTCACCCTGACCGGTGAGCAGTCGGTCTCTCAGCTCGCCCGGCGGTTCCCGATGAGTTTCGCGGCCGTCCAGAAACACGTGGCGGTGCTGGAGCGCGCCGGGCTGGTCACCAAGCAGCGACAGGGCCGGGAGCAGCGGGTACGAGGCAACGCGGACGCCCTGCGCGAGGCCCGTCGGCTGCTGGACCAACTGGCGGACGTATGGCGGGGGCGTATCGACCGGATCGACGCGATCCTCACCGATCCCGATCCCGGCCCCGGCCCCGGCCCCGGAAACAGCGAAAACAGCGAAAACAGTGGGGAGCACGCACATGCCAGTGATCGACATCAAGAAGAACCCTGAAGCCCTCACGCTGACGCTCACCGCGCGGTTCGACGCGCCGCCGCCGCGGGTGTGGCAGGTCTGGCAGGACCCTCGTCAGCTCGAGCGCTGGTGGGGTCCGCCGACCTACCCCGCGACCGTCGTCGACCATGACCTGGCACCCGGCGGTACGGTCACCTACTTCATGACCGGGCCGGAGGGCGAGAAGTACCACGGCTGGTGGCGCGTCCTGTCCGTCGACGCCCCGCACCGGCTGGAGTTCGAGGACGGCTTCGCCGACGACTCCGGCCGCCCCAACCCCGACATGCCCGTCACGGCCGTCCGCGTACAGCTCACCGCGGACGGCGAGGCCGCCACCGTGATGACGATCGAGAGCGTCTTCCCCACGCTTGCGGCGATGGAGCAGTTGGTGTCCATGGGCATGGTCGAGGGCATCTCCGCGGCCGTGGGTCAGATCGACACGCTGCTGGACTCCCTCACCGTCTGACGAGGGCCGTCACCGCGACCGGCCGGTGAAGGACGACTGGCCCAGAAAGGACTGATGCCAGCCGTCGTGATCAGCGGGCCGGCAGCGACCATCCCGCCGTGACGGCCCATGTCCGCGCCCTGCTCATGATGTCGGCGATGAGCGGCGACTTGGCATCGGCGTAGGCGTTCATGTCCGGCCAGTCGCGGGCGGCGAGTTCCTGCTTGAGGGCCTGGTAGGCGGCGCGGTCGGCCGTGTCGTGCCGTAGCCAGTCGCGGAAGAGCAGGTGGCGGCGCTCCCACGGGCTGTCCCCTCTGTGTCAGTCTCGG
>NZ_JWIO01000063.1:9088-39082 GCF_001017755.1 Protofrankia coriariae | reverse complement strand
TCCGACCTCAGGCTGTCCCCGACCTCAGGTTGTCCCTGAGTGGGTCGTGCCTTCCCAAGGACGCCTGTTCTTCCAGCCCCGGGCATCCAGCCGGAACACCGCCTCGGGTATGCCTCGGCTATGCCGGGGGTATGCCGGCCGGAACACGCCTCGGGAGGCCATCCCGGAAACGCCCGCCTGAACCGCCGTGGAGCCGGCAGGAGGCCACCGCGAGACGGAACTGCCAAGAGCCCACCGCGGAGCTGGCAGGCACCGCCTGGTGACCGCCAGAAACCACTGTGGGAACTGTCAGCAACCGCCATGAGGACTGCCAGAAAGCGCTGTCGGAGCGGTCAGGAGCCGCCGTGGGAGAGGAACTCCGCGTAGAACAGGCCGAGTCCGAACGCCACGGCCAGACCGGAGACGATCCAGAAGCGGATGATGACCGTGGTCTCGGGCCACTCCGCCAGCTCGAAGTGATGATGGATCGGCGCCATGTTGAAGACCCGCTTCCGGGTGGCCTTGAAGAAGGCCACCTGCAGGATCACCGACAGCGTCTCGACGACGAACAGCCCGCCGAGAACGAACAGCAGCAGCTCCGTCCGGCTGACGATGGCGATGCTCGCGAACGCGCCGCCGAGAGCCAGAGAACCGGTGTCGCCCATGAATATCTTCGCGGGGCTGGCGTTCCACCACAGGAAACCGAAACAGGCGCCCATGGCCGCCGCCGCCACCAGCGCGACGTCGAGCGGGTCCCGGACGAGATAGCACCCCGGGCCGCTGGCGCCCGGCCCGCACAGGTTGCCGAACTGCCAGAAGGAGATCACCACATAGGCGCCGAACACCATCGCCGAGGTGCCGGCGGCCAGCCCGTCCAGCCCGTCGGTGAGGTTCACCGCGTTCGACGTCGCCGCGATGATGATCCAGGCCAGTAGCGGGAAGCCGACCAGGCCGATCGAGATGTCGGTGTCCCGGACGATCGAGACGAACGTCGACCCCGGCAACAGCCCTTCGGCGTTCTTGAACCGGACGGCCAGCAGCCCGAACGCCAACGCCACCGCAGCCTGCCCGGCGAACTTGGTGCGGGCGGTGAGCCCGAGGCTGCGCTGCTTACGGATCTTGATGTAGTCGTCGAGGAAGCCGACCACACCAAGACCGGTCATGACCATCAGGACGAGCAGCCCGGACGCGGTGAAGCCCTTCATCGTGACGACGTGCGCGATGAAGTACCCGGCCAGCGTCGCAAGGATGATGACCGTCCCACCCATGGTGGGCGTGCCCCGCTTGGTGAGGTGGCTGGACGGCCCGTCCTCACGGATCTCCTGACCGTAGCCCTGCCGGCGGAACAGCCGGATCACCGATGGTGTCCCCAGCAGCGACACCACAAGGGCCACCATCGCGGCGACCAGTACACCTCTCACCCGTGCGCACCCCACTCGCCGGGCGCGGCATCCAGAGGTGTGGCACCCAGGGACACAGCACCCGACGTCAACTCGCTCGCGACCCGCTCCAACCCGAATGCGCGGGATGCCTTGACCAGTACCACATCGCCCGGTAGCAGCTGTTCCCGCAGCAGTGTGCACGCCTGCTCGACGTCGGCGACCCACACCGACTCCCCCGACCAGGACCCTTCCAGCGATGCCCCGAGGTGTATCCGGCGCGCCCGCTCGCCGATTGCCACCAACTGCTCCACCCCGAGGCGGACGACGAGCCGGCCGATGGCGTCGTGCTCGTCGTCGGCGCTCGCGCCGAGTTCCTCCATGCCGCCGAGAACCGCCCAGGCCCGCCGGCCCTGGCTGAGGTCGACCAGGGTCTTCAACGCGGCCCGCATGGACTCGGGGTTGGCGTTGTAGGCGTCGTTGATGACGGTGACGCCGGTGTCGGTCACCGCCACCTCCATCCGCCAGCGGCTGCGCGCCCGGGCCCGCGACAGCGCCTCGGCCGCTCGCGCGGGCGGCAGGCCGAGGCGGATCGCGACCGCGGCGGCGGCCAGCGCGCTGCCGACCTGGTGCTCGCCGACGAGAGTGAGCGCGACCGGGTGCCGCTCACCGGCGGCCACCAGGTCGAAGCGGGCACGGCCGTCGTCGCCGACCCGCACGTCGTGCGCCCGCACGTCCGCCCGCTCCCCCTCACCGAAGGTGATCACCTCGCCGCGGGCGCGGGCGGCCATCCCGGCGACCAGCGGGTCGTCGGCGTTGAGGACGACGGCGTCGGAGGCGGCCTCGGCCAGTTCGCCCTTGGCCCGCACGATACCGGCCCGCCCGTCGGCGTACTGGCCGAGATGCGCCGAACCGACGTTGAGCACGACCCCGATCCGCGGACGGGCCAGCTCGCACAGGGCGGCGACGTGGCCGGGCCCACGGGCGCCCATCTCCAGTACGGCGAACCTGGTGGCCGGCTCGATGCGCGTGACGGTCAGCGGCAGGCCGATCTCGTTGTTGAACGAGCCGATGGCGGCGACGGNGGCGACGGTCGGCCCGAGCTCGCCGAGCAGGTCGGCGAGCAGGTCCTTGGTGGTGGTCTTGCCCGCCGAACCGGTCACCGCGACCACCGTCGCCGACGACCGGGTGCGCACCTCGGCGGCGAGCGCGGCCAGCGCGGCGACCGGATCGGCGACCACCACCGCGGGCACGCCCACCGGCCGAGCCGCGAGCACCGCGGCCGCGCCGGCGCCCGCCGCCACGGCGGCGAACTCGTGGCCGTCGACCCGCTCCCCGGCCACCGCGACGAACAGCGCGCCGGCGGTGACCTGGCGCGAGTCGATGACGACGCTGGTCACGGCGGCGTCAGGATCAGCCACGGCGTCCAGTCGGCCGCCACAGGCCACAGCGACCTCGCGCAGGGTCAGCGTCATCACCGTTGGACGCCCCTCACGCCGGGTGCTGACGCGACACGGGACGCCATCCGGCCAGCTCCGCCCGCAACACGTCACGGTCGTCGAAGGGCGTCACCACGCCGGCCTGCTCCTGACCGGTCTCGTGTCCCTTGCCGGCCAGCACGACCGCGTCTCCCGGCTGGGCGAAGCCCACCGCGAGGCGGATCGCCGCGGCCCGGTCCGGCTCCACCATGACACGGCCACGGGCGCTGGGCGGCAGCGTCCCCACGCCGGTACACATCTGCGCGATGATCAATTCCGGATCCTCCGACCGGGGGTTGTCGCTGGTGAAGATCGNACGATCGGTTTGGCGGCAAGACCCGGGACGGACGTGGAGCCGATGTGCGCGACGCGCCGGGCCCGCGAGCCGAGCGCCGCTTCTATCCGGCCTCGTTCCGCCTGGAACCGCACAGGCCATGCCGGGTCGTAGTCGACGACCTGGATGACGCGGTGCTCCACCCCGCCGATCAGCTCAGGGCCTCTGGTCACCGTTCCATCCTGCCCGGGACGCGGCAGTTTCCGACGAACCAGGCCGTCGATCTCCAGGTATGGCACGACCCCCAGGTATGGCATGCCCTGGTTCCTCTCCGTCATCAGCGGTGATCTGCCGCACATAGGCGCCGAGTTCCTCGACTGGCCCGCAGGCCGGGCGCCGTCCCGCGGAAAGATCCGCCCACGCGGGCGGGCGTCGTCCGTCCCAGCCACGGAGCGCGCCGGCAGAGGAGCGGGGACGGACGAGCCAGAAAACTCCGGAAGGTGATGCCGGGATGTTCCGTCGTCCGCAGCCCCTCGTCCACCAGCCGGTTCGCCGCTGATGACAGGGAAAGACCTGGATGTGTGGCCACATACGCCTGTAGGCGTACCGCGACGGCGGCATCGAACCGCACCGGTGTAGGAGCCTTTCTCGTCATGCGACTACAGCGCAGTCGCCATCTTGGCAGCCACCAACGCGACGGCATGCGGACTCGTACACGGAGATCCGTTTTCTCGGCGAAGAACCTTCCCGCCCACCGGGAACCCGCGGCCGGACACCCTCCGTGATGACTCCAGATGCCCGGCCGCGCCCTTCGGTAGTACGCATCTATGTAGATGACATCTACATAGATGCGGTTCAGGTGTGACGACGGGCTTTGTCGGACGAGCGGCCAAGCTCGCTCTCCTGCGGAAACGGCTGGATGGGGTCACCACCTCGCGTTCCGGGACGGCGCTCGCCATCCGAGGCCGCCGCCAGGTAGGCAAGTCACGCCTCGTGCAGAAGTTCCGCGATCAGGCCGGCGCCCCCTACCTGTTCTTCACCGTCACCGCTGGATCCGGCCAGGGCGAATCTCGTGCAGGACCCGTCCGACCTTCTCTCGGCCTGGCAACCAGCGACCTGACCGGACGGACCGTCAGTCAGCGGAGGCGGCTCCACGGCCCCGGTCGCCTACGGGGCCCAGAGCGTGTCGACGGGCAGGATGTGCAGGCGGTCCTCGAACGTGTACGAGCGTGTTCCCAGGTAGAACACGACACCGGCCACGAAGGCGTCGCCGGTGGCTTCGCGGAGTTTGCGGAGCGGGACGAGATCCTCACCCGGTACCCGACCGGCAGCCTTGACCTCGAACGCCACCAGCATCCCGTCATCACGTTCGACAACAAGGTCGACTTCGTCGCCGTCACGGGTGCGCCAGTGGCCGGCCCCGCTGACCCAGTCCGTCCAGGATGCCTGTTTGAGCAGCTCGGTGACGACAAACGTCTCCAGGAGATGTCCGAACTCGGTGAGCGTGGTCGGGTTACGGGCGGCCAGTTTCCGCGGTGTCAGCCGCAGCAGCCGAGCCGCTACCCCGGAGTCCAGAACATGGACTTTCGGTGACGCCGTGGACCGTGTGGTAAGCGTGTTCCCCCACGCCGGGAGACGGTAAAGCAGGAACACCGCCTCGAGCAGCCGTAGATAGCTGTACGCGGTCCTCTCGTCGAGACGGACGCTCGACGCGGCCCGAGCGATGTTGAGTACCTGCGCGGTCTGGCCCGCCAGCCGCTCGAACAGGACCGGCAACGAAGCCGCCTGGCGGATCCTGACAAGCTCCCTCACGTCGCGTTCGAGGCTGAGCCGGACGTAGTCGTCAAGCCAGCGACTCCGCGACGCGAGCGAGGCCCGCGCGAGCACCGACGGGAACCCGCCCGCCGTGACGCTGTCGATGTACTCCTCACCGCTGGTCACCGACGGCCGGGCCGCGGCCACGGCGGCGGCCGGGTCGGCGAACAGGTCCTCCAACAGGTGCTCGTGAACCCCCCGGAGCTCACCCTGCGACAGCGGATAGACCGGCAGCCGGTGCAGACGGCCAGTGAGCGCCTGGGCAGCCCGGGGCAACGCCTCGTGGCGGGCCGAGCCCGTCAGAACGAAGCGACTGGGTCTGCCGTCACGGTTGAGTTCAGCCTTGATCGCGTCGAGGACAAGCGGGACGTGCTGGTACTCGTCGATACAGACCGGTCGTGGGCCCGCGACGAACGTGCCCGGGTCCCGGGCCACCGCGTCGCGTATGGCCACGTCGTCCAGGTCGACCAACTCCGCGCCGACCTCACCGGCGAGGTTTCTGAGCAGGGTCGACTTGCCCACCGACCGGGGGCCCTGAAGAAGGACCACGGACTCCTCGAGCATCCGGCTCGCGACGATGGGCGCCAGCCGCCGCGGCACCAGGCCGCGCAACCGCGTGCTCACGGCCGAGACTCTACCCGAGCTACGGATTTGGAGGGGCGTGAGCTACGGATTTGGAGGGGGGTGAATGCCGGATCTGGAGGGGAGTAAGTGCCGGATCTGGAGGAGGGCGAGCGCCGGATCCGGAGGCATCCGAACTACGGATCCGGCGGGCTTGTCACGCCGGAGACAGCGGCGCCGAAAGCCACCAGCCGGAGCACGACCGCCATGCCTTCTCCCCTGACGAAGGCCCGTCTCACCTACCGGGAGCATGCTGACGGACACCTTCCGCAACAACTCTGGGCGCTCCGGTACACAGTCAACCCAGGTGGCTTCACCGGCCTCGAGCATCTGCTCCAGGTCATTCCCGTCACCCGCCCCCGACCACAGGCCAGGCCAGGCCAGGCCAGGAACCACACAACGCAAACCGATCATCCACCAACAACCGCCCGAGCCCGGAACGAGTACGTAAGTGGCTGCTACAGCAGCCAGTTGCCCCTCGTTGTCGTGATCTCCTTTTCTCACGTTCCGACCGGTGTTGGTGTCGGGGCTGGTTGTCGGGACGGGATGCGGTGGGTGAGGAACAGGGCGGCCAGGGCGATGACGGCGAGTAGCGACAGGGAGGCGCGCAGGCCGTCGATGCGGGCGCCCGCGTTGTCGGTGGTGATCGCCTCGGCGGTGTCCGGCGGGACGCCGGCCTCGTCGAGGCGGGTCTTCAGGTCCTGGTCGGACAGGAAGGGGATGCCTTCGGACAGGTGCACCTCGGCATGCGTGGCCAGGTCTGCCGGCACGGCGGGGTCCTGCTGGACGCCGGTGAGGAACGACGTGGTCAGCACGGAGACGAGCACCGCGCCGGCCGCCGCGGTGCCGATCGAGGCGCCCAGGTTCGTCACCGTGTTCTGCACCCCGCCGACCTCGCCGCTGCGCTCGTCGGCGACCGCGGACACGGTGACGCTGCCGAGCTGCGACGCGAGCGCGCCCACCCCGAGGCCCGCGAGCAGCATCGGCCATGTCACGATCTCCGGCCCGGCGCCGACGTCGAGCGCGGCAATCATGATCGTTATACCGGTGAACAAGGCGAGGAAACCGCTCCGGACAACGCGCCGGGGCGAGGCACGTGGGAAGACTCTGGGAATACCGACGGCGGCCACCAGCAGGGCGATGGACAACGGCAGCAGACGGACACCGGTCGCGACCGCCGAAAGCCCGAGCGCCACCGACAGATACAGCGGCACCACGAAGAAGAGGCCTGCCTGGAGCAGGTACTGGAAGAAGAACGACGTGAGCCCGGCCCGTAGCGTCCGATCGCGCAGCAGCACCGGGTCGAGCAGCACGGCAGCACGTCGGGCGAGCCGGCGTTCCTGCCACCAGACGAAGAGCCGCAGGATGCTCCCGCCGGCGAGGATCAGCCAGATCACGGGTGAGAGCCCCAGCCAGACGGGCGCGCCGGGCGCCGGCCGGACCAGGCCCCAGCTCCCCGACCGCAGGACGCCGTACACGATGAGAGCCAGGCCGGTCGCGGACAGCGCGGCGCCCACGAGATCGAGACGCCCGCCCGCCGCCGCCGTCGTCGTCGGAGGCGCTGTCGTCGGGGGCGTAGCCGCAATCCCCCGGGTCAGCCACAGGATGACGCCCACCACGAGGACCTCGCCCGCGAAAACCCAGCGCCAGGACAGATAGGTGGTGAACAGACCACCGACAAGCGGGCCCGCCGCGACCGCGATCGCGCCGGCGGCGGCGACCAGCCCGTAGGCGCGCGGCCGTTGCCCGGGCGGGAAGTTCGACGCGACGAGGGCGACGACCGCGGGCATGATCAGCGCGGCGCCGACCCCTTCGAGGAACGACCAGCCGAACATGAGGACGGCGAGGTTCCCTGCGACGGAGGTCGTCAGCGACCCGCAGCCGTAGACGACGCAGCCGAGGGTGAACACGCGCCGATGCCCGAGGATCTGCCCCAGCCTGCCTCCGGTGATCATGAATGCGGCCATCACCAGGGTGTAGAAGGTGATGGCGGTCTGGATGCCGGTCACCGTGGTGCCGACGTCCGCGGCCACGGTGGCGATCGACACGTTCATGACCGAGCTGTCCAGGGTCATGAGGAACTGCGCCGCCGCCAGCGTGGGGAGAACGGCCCGGCCCGCCACGACGGCTCCTCCTGCCCTGGCGCCGGGGCCCTGGTTCCCGGCAGTCCGGCGGGTCATCGGTCGACACGCCCGCCCTGGCACCTGGTCACGTCAGGACTCCCGATTCTGGTTCCGGCCGCCGCGGCCGGAATCCCGTTTGGCACGTTTTCTCTTCATGATGCGGGTGGCCGGTTTCCGCGTCTCGTTGTGCCACATTCCGACGATCGCCCCTCCGGTGAGGACAACACCAAAACCGATCAGCCAGGAAAGAATCGTGAAAACGACGCCGATGCTCCCGTAGTTCCGCTCGTTCGCGACGATGGACGAGGAAAAGGTCAGCCTGCCCACCACGCCCAGACCGGTCAGGCCGACCGTCGTGAACGCGGCGGCCGGCCAGGCCTCGCGCCACCCGAGCCGGCCGAGAGTGAGCACTCTGACACCGGCCCAGACAAAGAACAACAGCCCCGCGGTGTTGAGCAGGCCGTAGCCGATCTGACCGGGAATGGTGCCGGTGAGCAGCGCCCCGGCGGCGGTGGTGCCGGCGAGAAAGACAATGAGCCCGCAGAGCCAGCCGACCTGGGCCGGGACACCGCGAAGCCCGAGCGGCCGAAGCCCGAAAACCCTGACATAGACGGACTGCACGGTCGTGGCCAGGCTCAGGCCGCCGAGAATCAGCCAGAGCGCGCCCAGTATCGACCAGCCGTTGCGGACCGTCCCGTCCTGTGGTGCGAAAAGCCGTTCGACGGCCTGCGCGGCCTCCTGACTCAGACCCATCCGCCTGATGATCACTTCTGCCGCGCCCCCGGAGCGCAGCGGTGACAACGCGGCCAGCGCGATGATGAACGGAAAGAACATCATCAGAATGAGCGCGGCGAGATTCATCGCGCCGTTGATCAGATCACCCTGACGCAGCCTGGATGCCAGATCCTCCGCCGCGCTGCCCCGCAGCCGCGCCCGAACACGCCGAACAGCCGTCGCCATCCGCCCGAACAGCCGCCGTATCCGGTCCGCGGCGGCACCGCCGGCGCCACGGACGTCGACGGCTCCGCCGGCTCCGTCGGCGCCGTCGGATGGCCGAGGGGTACGCCCGTCACCGCGCGCACGTCGGCTCCTGGGCATGGCCCCCTCCAGACCGCGCATCCTCACCGCCGTCAGCGGCCGCGATCGTCCGCCAACCGGCCGACCAGCCAACCGGCCGACCAGCCCAACCGGCCGACCGGGCCGTGCACCTCAGCATCTCGGCACGTGGGCGTCCTCGCACCTCCGACGGTCCGAAAGCAGCGGAAGGTGCTCCTCGCGGCAAAGGCACCCGATTCCCAGCACGGCGCGCGGGTGTCACTGTGGCGGTTTGGCCGCCGACGGTAAATTCGTCGATCTCAGCCCGGATTGACCCGGGATGGACGAGGACGGGGGGCGGTGCGCGTGGCGCGGACCGAAGCTGGTGGTGAACCCGGACGTCGGGGTGAAACCCTCAGTCCCAATCTTCCCAGGGAGGTCCGGCCGCGAGCAGGGAGGCGCGCTGCCAAATAAGCAAATACTGAGACCCCCCCCCGAAAAGTTGCTGTTCCGGCGGGAACGCTGGGCGTCGTGGCGGCGGTAGCGCAACGTTGGGACGTCGAGCAGAATGCCGGTGGCGAGCGCGGAGCCGGCGATGAGGGTCGCGGTGTCCTCGACGCCGCGCAGCGCGGCCCACCCCCCGACGGCGAGAAGCAGGTTCCGCCGCCACATCACCCCTGCCGGATGTACGGGTGGCAGCGTGCGGTCGGGTAAGGCGGACGCCCAGGCGACGGCGAGCGCTCCGCGTGCCAGCGGTCCGGCGGGCACGGCCAGCGGCGCGGTGCGCAGGGTCCCGTCAGCGTGCAGGTCGCGGGCGTGGCCGACCGCGTAGCCGGCGTGGGTGTGGGTGGCGAGCGCGCCGCTGAGGGCTGCGAGCGCGCCGGGTTCGAGCTCGTCATCGGCGTCGAGGTTCTGCACCAGCGGCGCGGTGCACGAGCCGAGGGCGATGTTGCGAGTGACCGCGGGGCCTTCATCGGTGCCGTGCGCGGCAATCCGGACCCGGCCGTCGTCCGCCGCTCCGCAGGCGGCCAGCGCGTCGAGAACCTCCCCGGGAGGCCCGTCGACCTGGACCCGCCACGTCCAGTGGGGATGGCGCTGGCGGTGCAGCGAGTCCCACGCCGCCGGCAGGTATCCGGCGTATTCGGCGTGTACCGCGGTGACCACATCCACCCACATGTTCGCAATGTGTATCAGTCCGAGTCGAATTCGTGTGATAGATATGCCGATAAGATCCAGCGGAGGGGGCACATGGACGTCGCATCGATCAACACGCGACTCGGCCGGGTGGCCTCAGCCGACTCCCGCGAGCTGGACCGGGTCTGCGAGGAGGTCGCCGCCGAACTGATCGACGCGGACGTCGAACCCCCCTTCCGCATCCCGTCGGCGGACTTCGTCACCGACCCCTGGCTGATCTGCGCTGACCGGTACTGGCGCCGCCGGCTGCTCCACCAGCCCACCGTCGAGGTCGCGGCCCGCTGCGCCCGCTGGCTACACGACCACACCGACCCGCCCGTCCGCCCGGACATCATCGAGAAGTGGTCGCTGGGCTACGCCTTCATCACCAAGGACACCGTCGAGTCCCGCCACGACCTCACCCTCGCCACCGGCCGGATCGTCGAGACCTTCCAGGGCTCCACCGACATCTGCTACTTCGCCACGCTTTACCATGCCGGCAAGCTGCGCGCGAACTTCTGGTTCGACGAACTCCACCAGTTCCTCGAATCCTCCCTGCTCGCCGTCGCCGCCGGCCAGCACCGCGACGACCCGCTGTTCACGGGTCTACGCGCGTTCGCCGCCTTCGGCAGCCGCACCATCACCACCAGTCACGCGCTCGAGCTCCTCGACACCGCCTGGAGCACGGCGCCGCGCTCCCGCGCCGTCGTCGACGTCTGCCTCAACGCCCTGTGGGCCGCCCCGCCGTTCCCCGGCCAGGGCGAACAGCTGCGCCGGCACGCCGCCGAGGCCGTCGCGGAGTACCCCGACGACCACCTCTTCCGGTTCCGCCTCGCCAGCGGACAGCGCATGTGCGGCGACTACACCGACGCGCTGGCCACCATCGACACCGCGCTGCGGCTCCTGCCCGCGATCGGCGCCAGGATCAGCCACGAACTGCTCCAGGGGCAGTACCTACGGGAGCGGGCGATGATCCAGGAAGGGCTCGACCGCGCCGCCTGGACCAGCGACCAGCAGACCCGCTGGCGTGACCAGGACACCGCCAACCGGGACCTCCGCCGGACTCTCCAGACCTCCGCCATCCGCGCCGTCGAACTCGTCACCGTCTTCACCGCGGCCATCGCGTTCGCTGTCGGCTCACTCCAGATCACCCTCACCGGCGCCCTGCCCCTGCGCGACCGCGCGCTCCTCCTCGCCCTCCTCGGCGCCGGCCTCCTGCTGTTCGCCCTCCTGACAGTCGCCGGCACCTGGATCATCACCGGCCGCCACCACCCCGGCCCCCGCACCACCCCACCCGACCCCGGCGGCACCCAGCGTTAGAAGCCGTCTGCCGCTTTCGCCAAATCGGGTCGGCGGACATCGAAGGATGTGAGTTTTAGTGCTGCTGGACAGCACTGGACTCACATCCTTCGGCCTCGGGGACCGCCAGCTTGGGCCGGAGCGCTCCGGCCCACCCGGCTCCGCCGTGACAGGGCCGCCCCGGAAACGCCGGAACGTCAGACCCGTCGCGGTCATGCCCGCGAAACGACCGTGACCATGTTCGCGGAACGACCGTGACCATGACTTCAAACCGACCGCGATCATGGTCGCGGAACGACTGTGATCATGGTATTAAACTGACCATGACCATGCGTGTGGGCCGACCGGAGGAGGGTGGGATGACAGCCGGGCTGCCGGCTGCTGGCCTTTTCCCGAGACATGCCACGGACATCGCGGAACTGGTCCCGCTCCGACGCCGGACCTTCGTCCCGGCGGCACAGGTGCTCGCGATGTTCGCGCACGAGGCGCCACTCGACTCCGACCGGTTCTTCGCCGACCTCGACGGTGTCGTCGATCAGGGGCTCCTGGGTGAGTGAGCGCCCCAAACACCACAGCCGGCGCCTTCAGCTCGCCGGAGGAAAAACCGCCGCGGAACGGGCATCCATTCGATCCATGAGCCTGGCTGGGGCCGGGTCCTGCGGCATGCTTCGCCGTGCGTGTGATCGTGACCTGGCGCCTTGCGCGCCACCTCTACCGTGTCGACCGCCTGTTGCGCCATCGCGGCAACCACCGACGCCTACGCTGCGTGATAGCGTCATCGCGTGGAAGGATGGCGGCGTCCTCGATAATGGCCGCCGGTACACGTTGGCCCCGAGGACCGGCAAGAACCTCGAAACGAAAGCCGGCTCCACGGACACATCATCTGGGAACTGACTGGTTTGACCGCTTGTGCGCAAACCCTGAGCGGAGTCCGCTTATCTGAAGACATGAGCCTCCTCCTACTTCAGGGATGACCCCTGGCCATGTGGCGCTCAGGGAGCGCCCGGCTCGTATCCGAGCGGTTTATGCGCTTCCGTACGTCCTATCCACTTTGCCGCGACGAAGAAAAAGACCATGAAAATGCCGGGATCCCCGGCGGACAGCACGTGCCGGCCGCCCCACATGCTCGGTCGGCGACAGTGAGAGGACGGGCCTCGTGAGCCACCCGCAGGAAGACGACACGATCAACGCGGTCACCGCGGCACAGTTGAGCCGGATCGCCGATAGCGGCATCTATACCTCGGCCACATCTCTCGACCCGGCCGCCGTCAACGTCGCGCAGGCGCTGATCGCCACGCTGAGCGGCACGGCTGAGAAGGCGCTGCTGACCCCTGATCTCCAGAAGCTGACGGAGCAGGTGCGGCAGACGGCGAGCGTCGACTTTCCCCGGATCACCGCCACCGACGGAGTACGGCTGTCGGCGCACACGATCAGGCTCAGGACCTCGGAACCCCGACCCGTGGTGATCGTGCCCTCGGGCTGGACGCCCTTCGGCTGGGCCCTGTTCGAGTACACGTACCTCCAGCTGGCGCTGCGCGGCTACCACGTGCTGGCCTACACCCCGCGTGGAATCGGCTTCACCGGCAGCCCGTTCACCTCCGAGGGCACGATCGATGTGGCCGGGCCCTCGGACTGGGCCGATGGCTCAACCGTCATCGACTACGCCCAGCAGCACTTCGACCCGAGCCGGATCGCCTTCCTGGGCGAATCGTACGGTTCGGGTATCAGCCAGCTGGTCGCGGCGAACGATCCGGCGAGGCGCGTGAAGGCGGTCGTGGCCCTGAGCACCTGGGGCAACCTGGCCACGAGTCTCTACCAGCACGACACCCGGCATCTGGCGGCGGTGACCGCCCTGATCAACTTCACCGGCGGCCCGGTCGAGCAGAAGTTCGACGCTGCCACCCAGCAGATCCTGGCGGATTTCCAGGCCGGCCAGAACCTCGACGACGTAGTGGCATGGGGCACGGAGCGGGCGCCGTCGTCGTATGTCGAGCAGACCAATGCCCGCGGCATTCCCACGTTTTTCTCCAACACCTGGCACGAGACGCTGTTCCCGGGCAACCAGGTCGTCGAGCACTTCGACCGGCTGACCGTGCCGAAGCGGCTGAACCTGTGGATCGGCGACCACTCCGCGCCCGAGGGCGCCGGCCTGACCATCCCGTTCAGCGGGCCGAACCTGCCGGTCGACGAGGCATTCGCCTGGCTGGACCACTATGTGGGCGGGCTCGCCAACGACGTACCCGGCTGGTCCCCGGTCAACAGCCAGATCATGTTCACCTACCGGACCAGCACCGATCCGCAGACCGGGAAAGACGTCATCACCGAACCGGCCATCCGCGAGCCCAGGGCGTCCTGGGAGGATGTCACCACCTTCACCGAGCGGTGGTACCTGACCGCCACCGCGTCGGGCAGCCGTGACGGCGGTCTGCGCACCGCTCCGGAAACGGGCTGGACGCGGGAGTTCACCGCCGGGCAGCTGACCGAGGCCACCGCGGTGGACGCCATCATCACGACCGGCCAGGCCGAGTGGAAGGGCAACCCGAAGAGCTACAACACGGACAAGTTCGACCGCCAGAACCTCGCGGTCTGGGCCAGCGCTCCGATCACGGCAGACAGCCACGGCAACGCGGCCCGCCGGATCCGAGGCGTCCCCGAGCTCGCACTGACTGTGCGCAGCTCGGCCCGGTCCACGACCCTGGTGGCCTACCTGTTCGACGTCAGCTCTGACAACACGGCCCGCATCATCACGCACGAGCCCTACACACTCACCGACCTGGCTCCCGGGCAGGACCGCTACATCACCTGGAGGCTGCAGGCCGCCGGCTACGACCTGGCCCCGGGCCACCGGCTGATACTGACCGTCACCAGCAAGGACCCGCTCTACTCGGACGCGAGCGTCGACGGCAGCACCACAACGATCAGCTCACCCAACGGCAGTCCCGCATACCTGACATTGCCCCTGGGCTGACCCAGCAGCACCGCGGGCCCCTACCTGGACGAGTCGCACAGACTGATCGACCGGCTGCCCGAATCGCAGCGGCTCGGGACTGTTTCAAGATCGGTGTTTCCGGCCCGACACGCCGGGCCCTCGGGGTCCGGCGGGATGGGCACTGTGAGTGATGACATCGGGTGATATGACCCCTCGCAAGCAAGATCGTGAATCGGGGCGGCAGCTGTCGCCGGAGCAGGCCGCTGCGGCGGCTTTGGTCGCGGACGCGAAGGCGCGTGGGCTGGCGCTGACGGGGCCGGACGGGCTGTTGAAGCTGTTCACCAAGGCGGTGCTGGAAACGGCTTTGGCCGAGGAGATGACCGAGCATCTCGGCCATGAGAAGAACCGGGTACCGGCGGAGCGGGAATCGACCAACGTCCGTAACGGCAGCCGGACGAAGACGGTCGTTTCCGAGGCGGCCGGTGAGGTGGAGATCTCGGTTCCGAGGGACCGGGAGGGCACGTTCGAGCCGCGGATCGTGAAGAAGCGGCAGCGGCGTCTGACCGGTGTCGACGAGATTGTGCTTTCACTGTATGCGAAGGGTCTGACTACGGGCGAGATCTCGGCGCATTTCGAGGAGATCTACGGGGCGTCGGTGTCGAAGGAGACCGTTTCCCGGATCACCGACGGGGTCCTTGCGGAGATGAACGAATGGGCGTCGCGGCCGCTGGACCGTGTCTATGTCGCTGTTTTTATCGACGCGGTCGTCGTGAAGATCCGCGACGGCCAGGTCGGCAACCGGCCCGTCTACGCGGCCATCGGGGTCACCGTGGACGGCCACAAGGACGTCCTGGGGCTGTGGGCAGGTAGCGGAGGCGAGGGTGCCAAGTTTTGGATGGCGGTGCTCACCGACCTGCGGAACCGTGGCGTCGCCGACGTTTTCTTCCTCGTCTGTGACGGGCTGAAAGGGCTGCCCGAGGTCGTCGAGAACGTGTGGCCGGCCGCCACGGTCCAAACCTGCATTATCCACCTTATCCGCAATACGTTTCGGCTGACTTCGCGGGCCGATCATGACGCGGTGAAACGCGACCTGAAGCCCATCTACACGGCGCCTACTCCGGAAGCCGCCGCCTTCGCCCTCGACGAGTTCGAAGAAACCTGGGGGAAGAAGTACCGCGCCGTGATCCGGCTGTGGCGGAACGCCTGGGAGGAGTTTATCCCGTTCCTCGACTATGACGCGGAAATACGGCGGGTGTTGTGCTCGACGAACGCGATCGAGTCGCTCAACGCCCGCTACCGCCGGGCGGTCCGCGCCCGCGGGCATTTCCCGAGCGACCAGGCCGCGTTGAAATGCCTGTATCTTGTGACCCGCAGCCTGGATCCGACCGGGACCGGCCGCGCCCGGTGGGCTGTCCGGTGGAAACCCGTGATCGACGCGATGGCAATCACGTTTAGTGACCGCTGGCCGTCCGCTGAGACCTACTGATCAAATCCGCCGGAAACACTGATCACGAGACACTCCCCCACCTACAGGCTCCGTGGGTGTAGGTGGGGTCGGTTGCGGTAGTGATGGTTTCTACCTACAGGTTCGTTGTCCACAGGTGGCTGGTCTCGCTCGCGGGTGGGGCGGAGGCCGTGGCAGCGTGGGGGTATGGCCCATGATCCCGGCTTGCGGCATCCGCGCGGCGGCAACAGGAACAGCAGCGGCGGCAAGAACAGTGGCGCCAGGCTCCTCGGCAGCGAGGGGCCTGGCAGCGAGGCTCGTGGCAGCGATGGCAGCGGCCACGGGACCCGCGGAAACGGCCACACGTCCAGGCGGCGGGCCGATGGCCGTGGGGAACGCACGGTCTGGGAGCGGATCGCGGAATCCCAGGACGGCGTCATCTCCGTCCGTACAGCCCTGCGGGCCGGGATGACCGAGGCGGAAATCCGCTGGAAGCTGCGCAGCGGCCGCTGGCAGCGGCCCATGCGGGGCGTGCTCGTCACCCACTCCGGCCCGATCACCGACGCCCAGATGATGTGGGCGGCCGTCGAATCTGTCGGAGCGGGCGCGGTACTCGGCGGGGCGTCCGCGGCATCGTTCGACGGCTTACGCGGGTTCGACGGCGGCCCGGCCGTCGTCCTTGTCGACGCTGCCCGGCATGTGACGCGGCGCCCCGGTGTCATCATCCGGCGCAGCCATCACCTCGGATCCGATGACGTGTACCCGCGGCGGTCGCCACCGCGGACCAGGCTGCCCCGCTCGGTCGTGGACATGGCCAGCTGGGCCCCGGATGAAGAGGACGCACGTGCTGTGCTTGCCGCGGCCGTCCAGCAGCGGCTGGTCACCGTCGCCGAGCTTCGCCGTGTCGTCGAGCGCCGTGGGCCGCTGCGCCGCAACAGGCTGATCACTGACACCCTGAGCGACCTGGGCGATGGTGCCCATTCGGTGGCCGAAATCCTTTATCGAAAAATCGAGAATCGTTACGGCCTGCCGGCCGCGCGACGGCAGCCGCGGATCGATGCCGGCGGCAGCCGCTACCACCTCGACGTCTGGTACGAAACGTGGCGGGTCTGGGTGGAGATCGACGGTGGCTATCACCGGGAGGTACGTCAGTGGTGGGACGACCTGGCCCGGCAGAACGCCGGTGTGCTCCAGGACCGCCTCATTCTGCGCTTCCCGGTCCATGTACTGCGCACCGAACCGCGGCTGGTGGCCGAACAGGTCGCCACAGCACTACGCCAACGCGGCTGGGAGCCGAACCTGTAGGTGAAAACCGTCATCATCACAGCGGTTTCCACCTACGGATGCGGGAGCCGTAGGTAGAAACCGTCGTTGGAGTGACAGGAACCACCTACGTGGCTTCTACGACTCCGCGATCGGGAGGTAGACGTGGCTGCCGCGGGCGGCGAACTCCGCCGACTTCTCCCGCAGGCCGGCCTCCACGGCGTCGGTCTCCGCAATGCCGTGCTCCTCGGCGTACTTGCGCACGTCCTGGGTGATGCGCATCGAGCAGAAGTGCGGGCCGCACATCGAGCAGAAGTGCGCCGACTTCGCGGGCGCCGCGGGCAGGGTCTCGTCGTGGAAGGCCTCGGCGGTCTCCGGGTCGAGCGCGAGGTGGAACTGGTCGGTCCAGCGGAAGTCGAACCGCGCGTCGGACAGGGCGTCGTCCCACGCCTGGGCGCCCGGATGCCCCTTGGCCAGGTCCGCCGCGTGCGCGGCGATCTTGTAGGCGATCACCCCGGCCTTGACGTCGTCGCGGTCGGGCAGGCCGAGATGCTCCTTGGGCGTGACGTAGCAGAGCATCGCCGTGCCGTACCAGCCGATCATCGCCGCGCCGATCGCGGAGGTGATGTGGTCGTAGCCGGGCGCGATGTCCGTGGTCAGCGGTCCGAGGGTGTAGAAGGGCGCGTCGTGGCACAGCTCGCGCTGCAGGTCCACATTCTCCTTGATCTTGTTCATCGGGACGTGCCCAGGGCCTTCGATCATGACCTGGACGTCGTGCTCCCACGCCACCGAGGTGAGTTCCCCGAGGGTGGCCAGCTCCGCGAGCTGGGCGGCGTCGTTGGCGTCGGCGATCGAACCGGGGCGCAGCCCGTCCCCGAGCGAGAAGGTCACGTCGTAGGCGCGCAGGATCTCGCACAGCTCGGCGAAGTGGGTGTAAAGGAAGTTCTCCTGGTGGTGGGCCAGGCACCAGGCGGCCAGGATGGATCCGCCGCGGGAGACGATCCCGGTCTTGCGCCGCGCGGTCAGCGGCACGTAGCGCAGCAGCACTCCGGCGTGGACGGTCATGTAGTCCACGCCCTGCTCGCACTGCTCGATGACGGTGTCCCGGTAGACCTCCCAGGACAGCTCCTCGGCCTTGCCGCCGACCTTCTCCAGCGCCTGGTAAATCGGCACGGTCCCGATCGGGACCGGCGAGTTCCGGATGATCCACTCCCGGGTGGTGTGGATGTCGCGGCCGGTGGACAGGTCCATGACGGTGTCAGCGCCCCAGCGGGTCGCCCACACCATCTTGTCCACCTCCTCCTCGATGGACGAGGTCACCGCCGAGTTCCCGATGTTCGCGTTGATCTTCACCAGGAGGGCACTGCCGATCGCCATCGGCTCGGACTCGGGATGGTTGACGTTCGCGGGCAGCACCGCACGGCCGGCGGCGATCTCCGCCCGCACGGTCTCGACCGGCAGGCCCTCGCGCAGCGCGACGAACTCCATCTCCGGCGTGATCTCGCCCCGGCGCGCGTAGGCGAGCTGGGTGACGGCCCGGCCGGGCAGCGCCCGCCTGGGGGACGGCCGGCGCAGCCGCTCCCCATGCCGGACCTGTGGCGAGGCGTTCTGGTAGATCTCGGTGTCGCCGCGGGCGGTGATCCAGGCGTCCCGCAGCGGAGGCAGCCCCTGGCGCACGTCGGTGACCTGCTCGGTGTCGGTGTACGGGCCGGAGGTGTCGTACAGGATCACGCTGTCGCCGGTGGACAGCAGCACCTCGCGCATAGGCACCCGCAGGCCGTCCGCGGAGCCGACCAGATAGGTCTTGCGGCTGCCGGGCAGCGGACCGGAGGTGACCGGCGCGGGTGAGCCACCGGGCGTGGAGGCGCCGCCGGGCCCTCCGGCAGCGGACCTCCGAGCGTCACGCCCCGTGGAGACGGGCGCGCCACCGGTGACGGGTGTTCCGCCGGTGACGGGCGCGGACACGGAGACCGATCGGTCGACGGGCAGCACCATGTGACAGCCTCCCTACGCCGGCATTACCCGGACAGGTTCTGGCGGTCGGCGGCACTGTGGGTGGGTCCCAGCCGCCCTCTCAGCCTCCTGCGTTGGAAGCTCCCGCGTTGACGTTGGATGCGACGGTACGCCCAACCAGCACCCTGTCGCCACCCAATCGACGGAACACCCACCCACAACCCAGGATCGTGTCACAGCGTCACCGCGGGCGAGCGTCAGGTGAGATGCTTCCGAGAGCGGGTAATCAGGCTGGGACAGTGTCCGCCCGGTGACCGGGAAAGATCCTCCCTCTCACTTCCCCCCTCTGGGAGCATGAATGATTCTGCTGCCGCTGCTGGCGCTCTTCCTCGGAATCTTCGTCATCGGACTCGTCCACGACTGGCGTTACGACGAACCGCCCGCCACTGGTAATACGGGAGGCACCCGACCGGACGCCACGACAACCACCTGATCAATCACCCGGTCAACCGCCCGAAAACTATCCGAAAAATATCCGAAGAAACACCGGCCAAATTTCCCGGAACAAGCAGGAGGACGTTTTTCTTTCTGGCCGGCACGGAGTTCCACATGAAACTCCGCCGCCGGCGGGAAGGGAACGCGAAGAAGACCCGGAACACGGCGGAGACCCGGAAGAAGAAATGTGGAAAGAGCTGGTCGGCGGCGGGCTTCGAAGGAGGTTGCGCCGAACGGCGCCGGCTCAATGAGCACGCCGGGCCAAGAGGTCAACAGGCCAGCGGGCCACCGGGGCAGCGGGCCACCCGGCCACCCGGGCACCCGGGCACCCGGTCAGATCATCGCGAGTAGGCGATCCGCGGCGGCGACGGCGCCCCCGGCGGCTGCGAAGTCGCCGCGTAGCCGCCGCGCGGCGACACGGAAGGACGGTTCGTCCAGCACCGAGACGATCGACTCGCGCAGCGCGGGCGCGCTCACCCGGCCGAACCGGACCCGCAGGCCCGCGCCGGTGCGCACGACCTGCTCCCCGATGACGGGCTGGTCGTCCCGGACCGGCGCCACGACCAGCGGGACACCGTGCGCCAATGCCTCGCACACCGTGTTGTTCCCGCCGTGCGACACCACCGCGGACAGCCGTGGCATGAGATCGAGCTGCGGGACGTGCGGCAGCACAAGAATGTGCTCCTCAGCGCCACTGCCACGGGAAACGCCGACCGGAGCACCGTCGACCGGAGCGCCGTCGGCCACGGCGGCGCCGCCGGGTGCGGGATTCGCCCGGGGCGGGCCGAGGATGCCGGGCGGCGCCACGACTATCGCCTGTAGGCGGTGCCCGAGCGGTCGGAGCGCGTCGACCGCGACCCGCAGGAACCGGCCGCCGGCCTCGCGGGTCACCGTTCCCAGCGAGACCAGCACATGCTCACGCTCGGAATCCAGCCATTCCCACGGGAAGGCCACTGCCGGCCGCCGGCCGAGCGGTATGCCGACGAAACCGTAGTAGCTGGGAAAACTGTCCGTGCGCAGCATCCGGGGCACCGAGCACACCAGGGTCAGGTGCTCGGAGAAGCGCAGGTCACCAACGCACGCCTTGTCCTCGGGCACCCCCTGGGAGCGCTGGAAGTCACGTAACGTGTCACGGACCCACCGCCCGACCCCGGGCAGGAGCTCGTACGGATCGTCCAGTTCGGCGGACGTGGCGGCAAGGGTCGCCCACGGCAGGGCGCGGCGGCGGGCGACGAGCGCGGCCCCGACCGCCTGCTGGTCGACGACCAGCACATCCGGGGCGAACTGGTCGACCTTCGCCTCGACCTCGTCGACCATCGAGGCGGCCAGCGGGATGAGAAAGTCCTCCCAGAGGAACTTCAGGGACGCCGCGCCCCGCAGTTGCCTGGACTTCTCCTCGACGGCAGCCCGGCTGGGGCCGGTGAACGTCCCGGCGAGTGGCAGCAGGGTGAGCCCTGGGGCCAGCAGCGGCCCGACCACGTCCGGATGGCCCGCGACCGCTACCTTGTGACCGCGTCCGGCCAGTTCACCGGCGATCCCGACCGCCGGGTTGACGTGTCCGGTCAGCGGCGGGACGACGAACAGGAAACGGCTCACCCCGGCACCCCGGTACCGATGCTCTCCTCCGGACGGCCGGGCTCCCCCTCCTCCTTCGGCTCCTTCGGGCGTCCGGGGCCGCCGTCCGGACGATCATGATCGCCAGATGGCCGGCTGGGACCGCTGACCGGACGGCCAGGAGCAGCGTCCAGACGGCCGGGATCACTGTCCGGGCGGGCGGGGGTGCTGGCGGGACGGTTGAGATCCGGGGGCGGGACCATCCGGGTCACCCAGTCGGGGGTCTCGAACCGTCGCCCGGCGGTGTCGGCGTAGGGCGGCACCGGGGTGCCGGGTTCGAACAGCCACCATCTGAGCAGGACGCGCAGGTAGTCGGTGGCCTCCCGCAGCACCGCGTGGGTGTGGTGCGCGAGGACGATCAGGGTGCAGTCCGGCACGAGCCGGGCGAGCCCCTCGGCGTGGTCGGCGATGTCGGAGTTCGCCCCGTAGACCGCCAGCACGGGGACGTCCAGGCGGGCCAGCCGCCGCGGGGAGAACGGTTCGGTGGCGAGCATGTCCCTGGCGATCGAGGTCTCCCGCAGCAGGGCCTGGGCACCGCGGGCGATCCGGCTGACCGCCCGCCCGGCGGAGCGCTCCAGCCACCGCTCGACCTCGGCGTCGTCGAGCCCGGCCGACACCTGCGCCAGCGACCGGGCCATCCGCGCGCCAAGGCCCTCGACGAGGAAGGGCGGTTCGATCACGGTGAGGCTCGCCACCTGCCCGGCGTGTTCCAGGGCGTAGGACAGGGCCATCGTCGCCCCGTAGCTGTTGCCCACCAGGTGGACGGGACGGTCGACGCCGAGCGCGTCGAGCAGCCCCGACAGGTCCGCCAGGGCGTCCGTCATGGCGTAGCCGTCCGGTGTCCGTTCGCTGCGGCCGTGACCGCGCAGGTCGTAGCAGATCACGTCGGCGCCGGCGTGGGCGAGGCTGGTCCCGAGCGAGAAGTAGAGGCTGGACAGGTTGTCCATGACCATGCCGTGCACCATGACGACGACCGGTGCCCCGGGCCGCGGGCCACCCCTGGGCGACAGCCGCTGGACGTGCAGGCGGACGCCGTTGGCAAGGACCTCGGGCATCGCTACGACCGGGACGGTTCGGACGGTTCGGACGGTTCGGACGGCTGGGGCGGCGTCAGGCAGTCGGCGATGAAGGAGACGACCTCACCGACCCGCATGTTGATCACTTCGTCGACGTTCCGGTCCGCGAGGAAGCCGACGAAGTCGACCGTGTCGCCATAGTGCTGCCGCATCCGGTCCGCGAGGGCGACGAACTCGATGCTCTCCAGCTCCAGGTCGGTGTTGAACGACGTCGACAGGTCGATCTCACAGTCGATCACGTACTCGTCGCCGATGACGTCGTGCAGCAGCGCCACGACCTCACGCAGAATCCGCTCCTCGACTGCGGCCCGCTCGACGCCCGAGGCGGTCACTCCCACCGCACCCGATCCCGCTTCACCGGATGCTGCTTCGCTGGATGCTGCGGAGCCGGATACGGCGGGACCGGATGTGGCGGAGTGTCCGATCGTCGGGTGTCCGGTCGTCAGGGGCTTGGCCGTCATCTCCACGCTCCTTCGTTCTCCCGTGCCGCCTGTTCGACCTCGGGCGAGGTCCACGCCACAACGTAACGATCAACGTCAGTGTCATCGACGGAACAATGATCAACTTCAGGGCCATCGACGGAGTGACGACCAGCGGCGCTGCCCGCGACGGAACGACGATCGCCCAGCGGATGGCCCAGTGGATGGCCGTGGTCGTCCAGGGGCTCGCCGAGCGCACTGATCGACTGGTGCGCGACCCAGCGGGCGCGCGACGGCTCCTGGTCGTCCGTCCGCACCCGGAGATGACCAGGCGTGACCCCCTCGACGACGAACCGCTGTGGCCAGCTCGCCTGACCGGTGTCATCGGCCCTGGCCGCGGCCTGCCTGGCGGCCCGGAACCTGGCCAGCCACAGGGCCCGCAGGCCGGCGTCGGCTCCGGCCAGCTCGGCGAGCAGGGCGCGCTCGGCGTCCGTGAGCGCCATCGTCTCCATCTCCGTCCCTGCCCTTACCCCTGCCGGGAGCGGCGTCACCCGTTCAATGTCGATACCCACCGCACCGTCGGGATGTACGACCGCCACCGCGAGGAGCGCCGTGTGCGCCAGGGCAACTCGCGGGGGTGTGGCCGGCACGCCGGCACGCGCCGGCAGCCGGTCGATCACCGGGCGCCCGGAGTCCTCGTCCGACACACCGATCTCGATGCCCCACACGTCGGTGACGCCGCTGTCCCACAGCCAGTGGCGGACGGCGTCCTTCACCGCGATCCGCCCGAGCAGCCACTCCCGCGCGGCCCTGGGATGCTTCGCCGCCAGGATGGCGCGCTCGTCGGTGTCGAGGTGGTAGCGCGTGACAAGCTCGCGGGAGGCGGTGTCCGCCCAGTGCTCCCGGGCGAGCACCCAGCCGCCGGCGGCCCGTTCGGCGATGGCGTTGCGCGCCGGCCGCAGCAGCATCGCCCACATCAGCTCGTCCTGGGAGAACCGGCGGTCGGTCCAGCCCTCGACGCGCGCCCACACCGTGCCGTCCGCGGCGCGTACCTCCAGATCGGCGGTGACGGCGCTGTCCCGGACGTCACGTATCCACACCGTGCAGGTCAGCCGCTCCCCCACGGCCGGGTGCGGGCCGAAGAAGCGCACGCCGCGCAGGGCCGAGGGCAGCAGCAGCCAGTCCGCGGCGAGATGCTCCCGCGGCCAGTAGCCGAACAGCTGGCCCGCGGCGTCGAGCAGCGCGCCGGGCGCGCTCGTCACGACAAGCTCCCCGTGGACGCCCCCGGGGGAGACCGGCCCGACCGTGACCAGCCCCTGATAGCCGGGGCCGTGGAACAGCCGTCCAGCATGGTAGATCGACGGCCCGTCCAGCGGTGTGTCGTCACGCGGCTCGGGCAGGGGCTCCGCCGACGGTGCCGGCCCCGGCGGGAAGGCGTCGGCGAGGATGACCGTGCCGTGCGCGTACCCGTCGATACTCACCCGGACCGCGCTCGCGTTCGCGCCCGTCGCGTCCTGCCCGGCCACGGCCGGCAGGACGGTCGTGGTGATGGTCACCTCTACCGCCGGCTCGATCGCCAGCCAGCGCAGGGCCCGGACGTCGGTGACGCCGACGACGACCCGGCCGGGCACGGCCGCCCGCGCCTGGCCGATCATCATCTCCAGCACGGTGGTCATCGGGACCACCGGGAACCTGTCGGCGAGATGCGGCCACCCCGGCGGCTGCCGGTAGAAACAGTGGTCGATGATGTACGGCATCGTCTCGATCGACAGCGTGCGCCGCGTCTGCCGGACGTCCCGCCCGCCCGGCGGTACCGCCGGCCCCGCCGCTCCGGCTGGCCGGCCCGGCGGCCCGGCTGACGATCCGGCCGGCGCAGGCGGCGCGTCCGGCGCAGCGGGCGCAGGCGGCGTNAGGCGGCGTCGGGCGTCCGCCGTGCCCTGTACGAGCAGCGGTGGCCGGGCCGGCGGGTGCCTTCTGGACAGCGGCCGACACCCGCGCCCTGGCACCGGACGCGCCGCCCCTGACGGTGGGCGCGATGGTCCCGGCAGCGGAGGTCCCGGCAGCGGACGCACTCGTCCTGGCAACAGGCGCGCCGCTCCCGGCGCCACGCGCACCGCTCCTGGCGGCGGACGCGGTGGCGCCGACGGCGGACGCGCTGGCCGTCCAGTGTGCCAACACGGCCGAGACCATCGCGTTGGTCTCGGCGACCAGCGCGTCGAATTCGGCGAGCACCGGATTGCCGGTGCTGCCGTGTCCACCGGCCGGATGCGCGCTGACCGCCCGATCACGTCTTTCCCGCGCTGTCAGCGGCCGACGTTCGTGGGCCGTCGCGGAAGGAATCGAACGGGCGGACGGCCCGGCAACCGAGGGTTCCCGCTCCGGCTCCGCCAGGATCGGCGCCGAGACCGGATCCAGGGCTGGATCCGGATCCAGAGCCGGATCCGGGAGCAGAGTCAGATCCGGCTCCAGGGTGGTGGCCAGGCGCGAGCCCGGCTCCGACAGCAGGGCCGAGTCCGAATCCGGGACAAGGACTGGCTCCGGGATCGAGTTCGGATCCGCTGCCAGGGCCGAATCCGAGGCAGGGGGCGGCTCCGGATTCGGGTCCTGATTCTGGTTCGGGGCCAGGTTCGGGTCCGAAGCTGGATCCAGGGCCGGATCCGGGGGCAGGGCCAGTTCCCTGTCCGGGCTCAGAGCCGAGTCCGAGTCCGGATCCAGGGCCGGGTATGAGATCGAGGCTGGGCCCGGGAACAGGGTCGTGGGCAGCAGCGACGCCGCCCGCTCGCCGAGGCGGACCAGTGGGGCACCCAGGTTGAGCAACATCGGCTGGCCACGGTGCGTCTGCTGGGACGACCGCTGTCCATCGTCGACTGCTTCTTCCTGGCCGTCATGAGCGGCTGACGGTGACAACGGTGATGACAGCGGGGACAGCGGCGATGGCGCCGGTGACGATGGCGACGGCGATGGCCGCTGAGGCCCGGGGATCGGGAGCGGGATCGTCGCCGGCGTGCTCATGGCCGACAGCCGGTCCATCCGGGGTGTGGCGCCCTCGACCCAGAACGCGGCGACCACCCGTCGCAGCTGGTCCATGCCCGGGCGTTTCGGGGTGTTCGTGACGACCGTCAGGTGTTCCCGGCCCGGCAGCGTGTCCTGCACGAAGCCGGCGATGCTGCCCACCCCCACCTGGACGAAGACCCGCGCGCCCTCGGCGTACAGCCGCTCGACGAGCTGGCGGAACCGGACCGGCTCCAGCAGATGGCGCACCGCCAGCTCCCGGATTCCGTTCTGGTCGTCGGGGTAGGGCGCGACCGTCGTCGCCGACCACACCGGCACCGTCGGCGTGCGGATCGGGATGCCGGCCACGTCGACCCGGACCTTCGCCAGGAACGGGGAGAGGAACGGGGAGTGGAAGCCGGAGCGGAACGGCAGGATCCGGCCCAGCACGCCCTGGCCGCGCAGCCGTTGCAGGGCGCTCTCGACGCTGCGTTCCTCCCCACAGATGATCGACTGATGCGGGCAGTTGTCGTGCGAGACCACGACGTCCGGGAGGTCCGCGATGGTGGCGGCTGCCGTGTCCGCACCGCACCCGAGCGCGCCGAAGGCCACCCCCGGCACCTCCAGGGAGTACGGCTCGAACGAGGCGATGAACCTGTCCACATCCTCGTCGTCGATCATCCCGGCGGAGATCATGGCGTTCCACTCGCCGATGCTGTGGCCGCCGACGAGGTCCGGGAAGATCTCCAGTCGGCGCAGCGCCGTGTCGAGTACACGGCCCACTTCGACGCTGGCGACGCCGTGCTCCCCGAGCGCCTCGGCCCAGCCGCCCGTTCCAGCGGCGGCCGGGCCGAGGTTTCCGGCGGAAAGGTGCCGCGGGCGGGTGAGCGCGAAGTGCGCGCTGACGTCGTCCACCCGGGGGTGGAAGTTGTCCTCCAGGCCGCAGAACAGGAACGCTGTCCGGTCCGGCGCGGCGGTGGCGCCGAGCAGCGGTGAGCCGGTGAACCACAGGTCGTTGCGGCCGCGCCAGGGCCGACCGCGCTCGACGACCGTGCGGGCGAGCGCCAGCCGGCGCCGGTCCGGCGCGACGATCGCAAGCCGGTAGGGCCCGCCTTCGGGCGGGGCGGCGGTGTCGTCTCGCGCCAGCAGCTCCTGGTCGGGGACGGCGAGCGCGCGGGCGATCTCCGCCGGGCTCGTCCCGGCGAACAGCAGTACCCGCTCGCCGCCGGGTCGCTCGCCCGAGCGCGTGGACGGCCCCATGGCCGTGGTGGCCATGGCTGTTGCCGGGACCGGGAGCGGGACGGTGGCCGGGAGTGCGGTCGCGCCCGGGACCGCGCCCGGGGGCACCGCCGCCGTGGTCACGGCCAGGGGCGCGGCCGCGGCCGGGCCTGGAGGCGGGACCGGGAGCATGACCGGGACCGGCACCGGAACCGTGGCCGGGAAGGCCAGCGACGGCGCGTTCGACGGTGCCGGCGCCTCCTCGACGACCACGTGCGCGTTGATCCCGCCGAAACCGAACGCGTTCACCCCGGCCCGGCGCGGCACACCGTCGTCGACGTCCCAGGCCTCGGCTTCTGCCACCGGCCGCAACCGGGTGCCCGCGAACGCCGGATGCGGCTGCTCACAGTGCAGGGTTGGCGGCAGTACGCGATGATGCAGCGCCAGCGCAGCCTTGATCAACCCGGCGGCGCCCGCCGCCGGCATGGTATGCCCGATCATGGACTTGACGGAGCCGACACCGATCGGCCGCGCTCCCCCCCAGACCCCCGCACCAGCCCCCGCGTCGGCGCCGAAGACCTGCCGGAGGGTGGCCAGCTCGGCCGCGTCCCCGGCCGGGGTCGCGGTCCCGTGCGCCTCGACGAGGCCGAGCGCGCCGGGTGCCCTCGGATCCAGCCCGGCGTCGGCCCAGGCCCGCTCGACGGCGAGCACCTGCCCGTCGGACGCCGGCGCCAGCAGCGTCGACGTCCGCCCGTCGCTCGCCGAGCCGCAGCCGCGGATCACCGCGTATATCCGGTCACCGGCGCGTTCGGCGTCGGCCAGCCGCCTGAGGACGACCATGCCGACCCCCTCACCGATGAGGATGCCGTCGGCCCGCCGGTCAAAAGGACGGATCCGCGAACTCGGCGACAACGCCCGCAGCAGCGAGAAGACACTCCAGAACGTCACCTCCTGCGCCAGGTGCACACCGCCGACGATCATGGTGTCGGCCCGGCCGGCGACGAGCTCGCGCACGGCCGTCTCGACGGCGATCAGGGACGACGCGCAGGCCGCGTCCAGCGTGTAGGCCGGGCCGCGCAGGTCGAGGCGGTTGGCGATCCGGGACGCGGCCAGGTTGGGCACCAGCCCGATCGCGGCCTCGGGGCGCCGCGGGCCGAGCGTTTCGGTGAACGCGGCGTGCACCCCGGCCAACTGCTCGGCCGTGAGCGTCGGGACAAGCTCGGACAGGCTGGTGACCAGCTGTGTCGAGACCTTGATCCGCTGGTCCAGCCGGGCCATCCCGGAGGCGAAGTAACCACCGCGGCCGAGTACCACCCCGGTCCGGCCTCGGTCACCGAGCGCGTCCGCGCCACCGGCGTCCGCGATCGCCTCGGCCGCCACCCGCAGGGCCATGAGCTGGTCGGGCTCGGCCCAGTCCACGGCCAGCGGCATGATCCCGAACTGGGTCGGGTCGAAGGTCGCGAACTCCTCGATGAACCCGCCGCGCCGGCAGCGGATCCGCTCCCCGGCCGCCTCGGGACCGCCATCGGAACCAGGGTCGGGATCGGAACCGAGATCGGGACCGAGATCGGGACCAGAGCCGGAGCCAGGGCCGGGATCCGGATGGAAGAACTCCGGGTCGAAACGTTGCGGCGGGATGTCCCGGATGGCGTCCACACCGGTGAGGATGTTGCGCCAGTAGGTGTCGAGGTCACCGGCGCCCGGGAACACCGCCGCCATCCCGACGATCGCGATGCCCGCGTCCGGGTCCGGCGGCCCGCCGGGCCCGCCCGCCCTAGATCCCGGCATCGAAGGCGTCCAGGGAGCCGGAGAGGTACACCACCTGCGGGTCGTCCACGTCGGCGGCCAGCTCGCGCAGGACCGCGGCGACCCCGGCGTCCGGGTCGATCAGCCCGATACCCCGTCGGGCGTAGACGCGTGCCAGCTCCGCCGAGACCATCCCCCCGCCGGCTCCCGCGCCTGCCACCGCTGCCTCCCGGTCACCGCCGGCAGAGCCCGCAGAGCCCGCGGAGCCGGCAAGGCCCGCAGAGCCGGGCGATGCCCACGGGCCCCAGTCCAGGGACACGACACGGCCGCGCAGCCGCCTCGCCCAGGCATGGGCGCAGGTGTCGAGCGCGTCGTTGGCGGCGGCGTAGTCGACCTGCCCCCGATTGCCGAACACCCCGGACACGCTGCCGAAGAGCACCAGGAAGCCGAGGTCGGGCCGCAGCGCGTCGACCAGCGTCCGGGCTGCGTCGACCTTGGTCGAGAACACCCGCTCGAACGAGCGTGCCGTCTTCTCCCGCAGCAGTTTGTCCTCGCGGACGCCGGCGCCGTGGACGACCCCGTCAAGCCGGCCACGGTCGGCGTAGATCGTCTCGACGACCGCGCGCAGCGCGTCCGGATCCCGCACGTCGACGGCGTGATAGCGGACGAAGGACGCGCTCGCGCGCAGGGCCGCGACGGTGGCCCGCACCTCCCGCTCGGCGAGCAGGTGGGTGACACGGGCCTCGACCTCGGTGAGCCGGCGCAGGCCGGCGGCGATCAGGGCGCGGCGCAGCTGAGGCGCGTCCACCGCGGAGGCCGTCGCCGGATCCTCGGCTGCGGCCGGCAGCGGCGTCCGGCCGATCAGCTCGATCCCGCAGCCGGTGGCCTGGGCAAGCCCGAGGGCGACCTTGGCGGTGATCCCGCGCGCGCCACCGGTGAGCAGGACGACGGAGCTCGGGCCGAGCTCCCCCAGCACGCCGGTGGCCTGGGGCGGCGGTACGGAAGCAACGTCGTCGTGCCACCGCCAGCCCCACGACGGCCCGGCGGCCGGGAGCGTCAGGGCAGCCATGCTCACCGGGCCAGCCGGGCCCACCGGAGCCACCGAGGCGGCCGGGGGCGCACCGGCACCGGGGATCTCGGCCGGCACCACCCGGAGAGTCGACCGGACGCCGTGCCGGTAGCCGATCACCGACGGGGCGTCCGGCGTGAGGAACTCCGTGAGCAGGTAGCCGGCGAGCCGGGTCGGCGCTTCCTTCGGGTCGAGGTCCACCGCGCGGACCACCACGTCCGGCACCTCCCGGGCGAGCGTGCGCGTGAAACCGGCCATCCCCACACCTGGGCCGGGCTCGTCGCCCACCCCGCGACCGAAGCTGCCCCCACCACCGGTCGCGATGATCAGACGCTGGGTGCCGCCGGCAACCGCGGCCCGGATCGGGACGAACGCGGCGGGCAGGGCCGGTGGCGCGTCCCGGTCCACGGACGACACCCACCAGACACCGTCCGCCCCGGCACCGCCGGCAAGCTGGTCGGCGAGCGAGGCGTCGTCCACGGAGAACATCCGCACGGACGCGCCCTGCTGCTCCAGCAGGGTCGCCAGCGCCAGGCCGATACCCAGGCCGCCTTCGACCACGGCGAACCGGCTGCCGGCCAGTGGCCCCGGCCCGGGGCGG
>NZ_JWIO01000063.1:2148-9082 GCF_001017755.1 Protofrankia coriariae | reverse complement strand
GGCCCGGGGCGGGTGCCCGCCGCGGCAAGGGCAAGCAGGTCGGGGAGGGTGCCCTGCGACGGCAGCGGAACGACCTCGACGACGAAGCGCCGCAACGCGGCCGCCGAGTCCGCGGGATCCCCCGGGCCCGGCGGGCGCACGAAACGTTCGCTGGGCCGACCGCCGGCCTGTCGCGACACGGCCGCCGGGACCGCTGGCCCGCTCCCCGCGTCCGCGACGCTCGCGGCCTCCACAACAATCCCGCTGCCCGGAATCGTCACGGGGCCCGGGACGGCCGCGAGCTCCGGGCCGAGCCCCGGGCCCACGGCGTTCCCCGGGCCCACCGCGTTCCCCGGGCCCACGGCGGGGCCCACGCTCGCGGCGGGGTCCGGGTACGTCGCAGGGCCCGCGTCCGCCGCGGGGTACGTGTCCGTGGCGGGGCCGGCATCCGAGCGGGTGACGATCCACTCGACGATCCCGCGAATGGTCCGGATGGCCGCGAGCTCCTCGACGACCTCGTCGGCCAGGCCGCCTTCGGTAGTGCCAGCTCTCCAGCCTCCGGCAGCGCCAATATCCATTGTCGCGCCGCCTTCGGCAGTGCCAGCTCTCCAGCCTCCGGCAGCGCCAACATCCACTGTCGCGCCGCCTTCGGTGGTACCGGCTTCCCGGGCCGTGGGCAGGCCGAGGCCGAGCTGTTCCGCCAGCGTGCCCAGGATCTCCGTCCGTTTGATCGAATCGATACCCAGGTCGGCTTCGAGATCCAGGTCCGCCGCCAGCATCTCGGCCGGATACCCCGTCGCGGACACGATCACCTCCACCACCGCGCCCAGCACCACGTCCGGCTCCCGGGACACCGGCCGCTCGGAGACCACCACGGCCGGGGCGTCGTCGTGGCCTACGGGCTGGCCGGGCGGCCAGGGCTGATCGGCCGAGGCGGGCAGCGGCGCGGCATGGTCGGCCGGCGTTGGCAACGCAACGTGGTTGTCCACCGCTGGAAACGGACCATGCTCGTGCGGATCCGACAGCGGGACGTGGTCGAGTGGCGGGACGTGGTCGAGCGTGCCCGGTGGCAGGGCAGCCTCCGCACGCGCGAGAGCGGCCGGGGGGAGTGCCGACATGCGGTCGGTGGCGGCCAGGTAGTTCAGGATGACCTCGCGCTGCGCGGCGACCAGCTCACGGGTCGTCCGCAGGAATTCGATCACGGCGGCATCGGTGTTCCCGACCGACGGTGGGACGATCACCGTCGGCAGCTCCGCCACCGCGGGAGACGCGGCCCACGACGGCGGTTCGGGGACCGGCAGACGGGTCAGCCTGTCCGCCGGAACCAGCCCACCCGGCAGGTGACGGCCGTCGGACGTCCGCACCAGGTGGCCGTCGACGAGCCAGCCGGGCCGGCGCGGGCAGTTCGCGGCCGAGACCACCTGTGCGTCACGTCCGGTGAACAGTGGCGTGGTGTCCACGGCGACACCGGCGGCCGCCAGNCCGGCGGCCGCCAGCTCCGCCAGCGCGAGCAGGAGCCGGCGCAGCCCGTGTTCGCCGGGGACGTCCGTGGCGACGGCCGTGTGCGGCCGGCCGTGCAGAATCCTGCTGGTGAGCCCGGTGAGGACCCGACCCGGCCCGGCCTCCACGAAGATCCGTACACCGGCGGCGTACATCGCCTCGATCTGCTCGACGAAGTGGACGGGCTGGGCGACCTGGCCGGCGAGGGTCTGCCGGATCGCGTCGGCGGTGTCCGGGTATGGCCGCGCGGTCGTGTTCGACCAGACCGGCCGTGACGGCGGGATGATCGCGGCCCTGTCCAGCTCCGCGGCGAACGTCCCGGCCGCGGCCGCGACCACCGGGCTGTGGAAGGCGCACGCCACCGGGATCCGCCTGGCGGTGAGCCCTTCGGCCGCCAGGCGCCGCACCGCGGCCTCCACCGCGGGGGTCGGACCGGAGATCACGGTCTGCTCCGGCGAATTGTGGTTGGCGATCACGGCATCGCCCGGGCCCGCCGGGCCGTCGACCGGGCCCGGCGTCGCGGCGTCCAGCACCTCCCGCACCCGCCACGCCGGGGCTGACACCGCCGCCATCGTGCCGGCGCCAGCCGTGACGGGATCGATGTCGCCACTAGAAGTAGTGTTATTGCCACTGATGGTAGTGGTGTCGGCGCCAACGGGAGTGGGATCGGCGCCAACGGCAGGGCCGACAATGACACCGGTTGCGGAGGCACCGCTGGGATCAGCGGTCGCGGAGGCCGCGGCGAAGGCATCGGCGGCGTCCAGGATGGCGGCCGCTCTGGCTTCGCTGAGCGGCAGCAGATCGTCGATGTCGACGGCCCCGGCCGCGCACAGGGCGACCAGCTCGCCGTAGCTGTGGCCACCGAGATGGTCGGGACGCACGCCCAGGCCGGTGAGGATCTCGTGCATGGCGAGGCCGGCGATCCCGAGGACCGGCTGCGCCGTCCGGGTGTCGGTGATCGCCGCATGCCGGGCGTCGGTGTCCGCCCGGCTGAACGTGGCCGGCGGGAACATCGCCGGCACCCACTTCTCCCCGCGTTCGAGCAGGTGCCGCAGCCGTGGGAAGGCCACGAACAGCTCCGCCAGCATCCCGGGCCGCTGGCTGCCCTGCCCCGGGAACAGGAAGGCGATCTTCCCTTCTTCCGCCTCTTCTTCTTCCGCCCCGCCCGTGCCCTGCTTCCCGGCTGGCGCCGGGGCCGTGTCCGCGGTACCGACCAGCGTGGCACGGCCGGCCCTGCCCTGGCCCGCCACGCCCCGGTCGCCGCCGGCGACGAAAATCCCGGCCTTCGGGTCGTGGGTGAACGCGCGAGCCCGCTTCACCAGGTCGGCGAGTTCGTCCAGGCTGGTCGCGACGAACGCCACCCGCACCGCCCCGCCGCGCTTGACCGCCACCGTCGCGGCCAGGTCACGCAGCTTCCAGGGCCGTCCGGCGCCGTCGTTGACGCGGATCAGCTCGGCGAGCCGGTCCAGGGTGCGGCAGGCGGCCGCCCGGTCGGTGCCGCGGATGACGAACAGTTCGGCGGGCCAGGCGTCCAGCCCGTGGGTGGGTTCGGGAGCGCCGTCGTAGGCGGAGAGCACCACGTGGAAGTTGGTCCCGCCGAAGCCGAACGCGGACACTCCGGCGTGCCGCCGCGACGCCGGCGCCGCCCACGGCCGGGCGGCGGTGTCGAAGAAGAACGGGCTGCTCCCGGCGTCCCAGGACGGGTTCGGCCGGGTGATGTTGGACGTCGGGGGACGCACCCCGACCGCCAGCGCCCGCACCGTCTTGATCAGTCCGGCCAGCCCGGCGGCGCACTTGGTGTGCCCGATCTGGGATTTCACCGAGCCGACGGCACAGCTCCCCCGCCGGGCGCCGTGGCCGGCGAACACCTCGGTGAGGCTGGCGAGTTCCGTGCTGTCACCGACGACCGTGCCGGTGGCGTGTGCCTCGACCAGGCCGACGTCGGCCGGGGAGATCCCGGCCCGCGCGTACGCCCGTTCCATCGCCAGCACCTGACCGGCCCGGCTCGGCGCGGTCATGCCCAGCGCCCGGCCGTCACTCGACCCGGCCACCGCCCTGATCACCGCGTGGATGCGGTCGCCGTCGCGTTCGGCGTCGGCGAGCCGCTTGAGGACGACGACAGCTACCCCCTCCCCCAGGCAGATGCCGTCGGCGGCCGCGTCGAAGCTGCGGGACCGACCGGTCGGTGACAGAGCGTGGACAGAGGAGAACAGGATGAAGTCATGGATGCTGTTGTGCGTGTCCACACCGCCGCAGAGCACCAGGTCCGAGGTGCCGCCGACCAGTTCCTTGCAGGCGGTGTCCAGCGCCGCCAGCGAGGACGCGCATGCCGCGTCCACCGTGTAGTTCACGCCACCGAGATCGAAACGGTTGGCGACCCGCCCGGCGATGACGTTCGCGAGCATGCCGGGGAAGGAGTCCTCGTCCAGTGTCGGCAGGCGTTCGGCCAGGGCGGGTGGGACCGGCCCGAAGAAGGCCGGGTAGGCCGAGCGGAAGCCGTGGGCGGCGGCGAGGTCCGCGCCGGACTCGGCGCCGAAGACCACCGACGTGCGCGACCGGTCGAACGGCCGGTTGTCGTAGCCGGCGTCGCGCAGGGCCCGCGCGGTCACCTCGAGGGCGAGCAGCTGCCCGGGTTCTATGCTGCTCAGCGACTTCGGCGGGATGCCGAAGCGCAGCGCGTCGAACGGGACCGGCGGGAGGAACCCNACCGGCGGGAGGAACCCGCCCCACCTGGACGGCACCCGCCCGCCCCGCCCGGAATCCGGGCCACCGGAGGCCCGCTGGTCAGGGGTCTGGACGGGAGCATGGTAGAGGTCCGCGTCCCAGCGGCTGCGCGGCACCTCGGTGACCGCGTCGACGCCCCCGAGCACGTTGGCCCAGTACTCGGCGGTGTCGGCGGCGCCCGGAAACACACAGGCCATGCCGATGACGGCCACGTCCAGCGGACGGGCGGCCTCGTGGCGGCGGCCGCGTCCACGTCCGCGTGCCCTGGCACCCGTCCGCGCCCTGGTGCCCGCCTGTGTCGTGGCGCCCGCCTGTGTCGTGGTGCCTGGCCGGGCCGGCTGCCCGAGCGCCGCGCCGACGTCGGTATCGGCATCGCTGTCGAGACCAGTGTCGATGTCACTGTCGGGGATGTCGCTGTCGGGGTCGATGCCGAGGGCGGCGAGACGGTCGGCCAGCGCCTGGGTGGCGCCCTCGCTCACCTGGGCGTGCAGGGCAGCCACCGTGGTCGGCTCCGAACGCAGCGCCGCCACCTGGCCGATCATGAACATACCGTCGTTACGCTGGACGTCCTCGTCGACGGATACCAGCCGGCCGCGGTCGCGGCGCAGGCCCTTGCTCGCGATCCGTGACCGGCCGAGGTTGAACTGTTCCAGCTCCTCCCACACCTGCGCGGGGGCGAGCCCCTGGGCGAGCAGCTCGGCCCGCCGCCCGGCGAACGTGGTGACGAAAGGTGACCGGGCGGCGCGGGTGGCGTGCCCCGGCGAGGTCTCCAGCAGGACGGTGCCGTCGCAGTCCAGCGCCGTCCGCTGGAAACCGGGCAGGATCGCGCCGGAGCTGACCGCCTCGGCGGTGAACAGGTACGCGGTACCCATCAGCACCCCGATCCGGGCACCGTGGTCGGCCAGCGGCGCGGCAGCCGCCGCGACCATCGCCGCGGACCGTTCGTCGTGCACACCGCCGGCGAACAGCACGTGCAGGCCCTCGAAGAACGCCCTGGCCGCGGACCGGCCGCTGGCGACGGACACCTGCTCGCCGTACGCCAACAGCCCGGCGATCTGGCTCTCCCACAGCGGGAAGCTGGCCCGCGGGCCGACATGGCCGCCGCACTCGCGTCCCTCGAAGACGAACTTGCGGGCCCCGGCGGCGAGAAACCGGCCGAGCAGCCCCGGCGAGGGCACGTGCAGGAAGGTGTCGACACCGGCGGACTGCAGGGAGGCCGCCTGGGACGGACGCCCGCCGGCGATCAGCGCGCAGGGCGGGCGGATCTCCCCGATGGCATCGAGCTGGGCCGAACGGATCTCCGGCGGGGCGAAGCCGAGGATCCCCACCCCCCATGGCGCGTCCCCGAGCAGGGCGCGGGTCTGTTCGAGCAGAGCGCGGGCCTCGTCACCGTCCATCAGGGCCAGCGCGAGGAACGGCAGGCCACCGCCGTCGGCCACCGCCCGGGCGAACTCGGCCCGGTCGCTGACCCGCGTCATCGGCCCCTGCGCGACCGGGACGCGCAGACCCCGGTCGGCGGCGAAGGACGCGCCCGGGGCGAGCGGGGCGAGCCGGACCGCGGCGGCGAGCTGGGTCTCGATGGCGTCCCGGACCGCTGTGACAACGCCGCTGGCGGTGACGTACCGGTCGGCCAGCGGCGCGGCGAAGGCGCCGTCCTGACCGACGGGGAGGAACTGTTCGCGCAGGTCACGGGCGCCGAGACGGTACGCGACCGCGTCATCGTCGATGTCCTCGTCCACCTGTTGGCCAGGGCCGGCGAACTGCTGGCCGGCAAGCCCGGCGACCGGCAGGTCGGGGCGGACGTACACCCGGTGCCCGGCGAGGACCGTGGTCTCGCTGCCGTCCATGCCCCGGATGGCGGCGGCGACCTCGGCCGGCAGCTCCATCTCCCGGACGAGCGCGAGCTGGACGTCGAGCACGACGCCGACCGCCCCCGCGGCAACGGCGGCCGCGGCGGTGTGCGGCCCCACCCCGCCGGCTGCCCACACGGGCAGGTCCAGGCCGTCGGCGGCGAACAGGTGCTGGAGCAGGGTGAACGTGGTCAGGTCGCCGACCCGGCCGCCGGACTCGCCGCCCCGGGCGATCAGGCCGTCGGCGCCGGCCGCGGCCGCCACCTGCGCCTGCTCGACCGAGGTGATCTCGATGAGGACGCGCCGGCGCCCGACCGCCGCCGTCGCCACATCCCACTCACCGTCCCGCCCTCCGTGGGCCGGCCCGGTGGCGAGGACGACGGTGTCCACCTCGGGCGGCAGCTCCCACGGGCTGGTGGCGCAGCCGACGGGCACCCGTATCCCGAACGGGCCACGCGACCAGCGGGCCGCGTCCGCGAGCGCGGCACGCGCGGCGGCGGCGTCCCGCCCCAGGTCGAGAACGCCGAGGCCGCCGGCCCGGGCCACCGCAGCCACCAGGCGCGCGTCAGGCTCGGTGAAGGGGGTGATGGCGACGACGAGGTCCCGCGACGACCCGGGGACCCGCACCGCCCCGGCCCGCGATACCCCGGAGGTCCGGGCCTGCGGGCTACGGTGCGTGCTGGTGCTCATGGGTGGTCCCTCCTGACCCGCCGTCGCGTCGGCGCGCCGGCGGCGCCACGGGCCGGGGCTGCGCCGGCGGACGGCCCGGCACCCACCGGCATACCTGCCGGTGTCCAGGTGTGCGGCCACGGTGACGATCGTGTGCCCGCCGGCCGGTCGGCGCTCGCCGGCCACCGGGCCGGCGGCCACGGCCGCGGGCG
>NZ_JWIO01000063.1:0-2142 GCF_001017755.1 Protofrankia coriariae | reverse complement strand
GGCGGCCACGGCCGCGGGCGTGCCGCGACCGACCCGCCAAGGAGCCCGGGAGTCGAACCGTACACATATACGAAAGAACAACAACGACACATTATATTCACAATAATGTGCCAGAAAAGACAACCAGAAATCACGAAACTCACAACGACGACAGTTCTCAAGGTCGACATCATTTCCCAGCAGATCGTTGGCCGACGGTCCCCGACGGACACCAACGGCGACCGACACCGGTTCACCGAGATCGGCACTTGCGGGTGCCGGACCAGCTCCTTCCCCGGGCAGGCAGGACATGGGCGCGGGCACCGTGCCACCGGATACGTATCGGAAATTTTAGCCCCCCGGGAAAACCAACCGGCAGGACCCACCGGCCGGGCAACACAGCGGAAACCGGGTGCGGACACAGCGCAGTTATCCATACACGGAAGGGCAGGTACCGTGGTCGCTTTCGGGACGCCTGGTTTCGTCAGGCCCGGCCATCCGCGCCCCGACGCCATCGCCGATGCCGCTGATACCGCAGACGCTGCCGATACCGCCGAGGCTGCCGACAATCCGCTGACAAAGGCGTCCGCCCGGCGTTCCCGCGACCGGTCGCCCCTGATATTGATCATCAATACATCCGAATCCGACCGGGCCGCGGGAAGATGTGAGAAAACGCACCTGACAACCGGCGCGGCTGGCCGTGCGGTGGCCCGCCGCCCGGCCAGCGCGGGCGTTGCGTGCCCGAGCGGGACGGCACCGGCCACGGCCATCCGGGCAGTCCCCGGCTCAGACCGGGGCGTGCAGGTCACGGCTCTCGACGATCGCCCCGTCCGAGACCACCAGATGGTCGAAGGAGCCCTCGGACTCGGCGATCCAGAACGCCCCGCCAAGCGTTATCGGGTCCAGGTTGTGCCGCTGGGAGGCCCGGAACCGGCGGCGGCGCACCAGCACGACCCGCAGCGGCCCGCGACCGCCGAGCAGCGATCCCCACACGACGGTGAAGAGCACCGGCGGATGCCGCCCGTCCACCGCTGTGCTGCCTTCCTGCCAGCCGAGAATCGGCGTCCGGTCGAGCGGCTGGTCAAGACGGGTGGTGGAATCGTCAGCGGACTTCAGCCGCCAGTGCAGAAGGCCCACCGGCGAACTCACCAGTTCGACTTCCACACCGGAAAGCGGCAGTTTCATCCGGTCGTACACCTGGTCCATCGCGTCACCCCCGGCCGCGTCCCCCCGGACCGGTCGAGGCCGCCGGTCCCACGCCGCAGACGACATCGCCCACCCCACCATCGGATGCCGTCGCCCAGCGCCGCGAGGACAAAGATCTGTCAGCGGCCACGGGTAGCGCATCCTCCCCATGGGGTGAGAGGAAGATGAATTAGATCATATCAGTTCATAGCATGTGCCATAGCCGCCAGCACGGCGACACGGCCGGCGCGGATACGGCGACGTCAACCACACGACAATCGCGCGACAACCGCGCTCCGGGTATCTGTCGACCACATATCCACCACGTACTTCCGAAATATTGTCGGCATATTTTCAACGATCGCTTCGGCCATCGGAACGGCGGCGGCCGGTACCGTATTCTCACGCACTGCCGCGCACTGCTGACGGGCCGAGGCCGACAACCCACAACCAACAACGTCAGGCCGCATACACGCGGACGGCTCCGCCCACCCCACGTCGTTCCGTTCGCGTACGGCCGGGCGTTCCTGCCACCATCGGTGCTCACTGTCGTTGGTGCCGTCAAGGTGGCCGGTGGCCGGCGCGACCGGGGCGGTCTGGATGACGCGACCCCGGCCCGGCCGAAGCTCACAGCGGCCGGGGCTCGCACAGGCCCGAACTCACAGCAGATGAAGCGCGCGGGCCCGGTGCACGGCGTCCCGGCGGCGAGCCACGTCGAGTTTACGGTAGATGCTCTTGAGGTGGGTTTTCACGGTGTTCACCGAGACGAACATCTCGCTGGCGATCTCCGCCGTGGTGAGCATGGTCGGCAGATAGCTCAGGACCGTCTGCTCCCGGCCACTCAACGGCTCGAAAGCGGCCGGCAACGGCCCGGCCGGCTCCACCACCGGCCCGCCCGGCCCCGCCGCGTGTCCGACCTGCTGCCCAGCCTGGGAAGAGCCCGCCGGGACGCTCCCGGTCGGACCGGCCGGTCCGACC
>NZ_JWIO01000055.1:15703-23326 GCF_001017755.1 Protofrankia coriariae | reverse complement strand
CCCGAGACTGACACAGAGGGGAGCGCCAGTACCGGATAGCCGAACGGGGAATGGACGCCTCACCAAGGGAAGTCCAGTACGCCCTCGTCGAGGCACTCGGCCAGATCCTCATGCTGCGCGGACGCTACGACGAGGCAGCCACCCGGTTCCAGCGAGCACGCGAGCTGGCCGGGGACAGCCTCGAGCTCGCCTGGATCGAAGGTCAACTGGGGCAACTGGTGTTCCGAAGGGACGATCTCGCGGGTGCGGCCGCCCACATAGAATCCGGTCTTCGAGCCCTGGGCGAATGGGTGCCCGAGGGCGGTCGGATACAGCTGCTCCTGCGGCTTTCCTGGGAGATCGTACGGCGTGTCACCCGACGTGTCCGGAGGTTCAGCTTTCACAGACAGTCCGACTCGGAGCTTCGAAGCAACCGGCTCAAAGCACACCTCTACACTCGCCTGCAGTATCCAAGATGGTTCCATTCGCGACGTCCCGAAACCCTGTGCCTCATACTGCGTCAGATCAATATAGCGGAGCGCTGCCGAAACACCACCGAACTCGCACACGCGAGTTCCGTTTATGGAGCCGCCCTCGCACTCACTTTTCCGTTTTTCTGTCGCCGTGCCATGCGCTACATAGATCACGCGGCGTGGATCTACCAGAGCCAGGGAGATCCGCACGGAGAAGGACACGTCGCGAGTATGCGAGCGTGTGTTCTGCACGCAGCCGGCCGATACCAGGAGGCCGCCGCCGCCGCCGGCGACGCGGTTCGAACCTTAGATCAACTCGGCGACCGGTGGGAACTGGGCTTCGCCACGCGTACGCGGGCAGTCTGCCTCTACCGTCTGGGCCATCTAGGCGAGGCACGGGAGGAAGCTCGCCGATTGTTCGATATTGGAGTTGAGATCGGCGACGCGCACGCACAAATCACCGCGCTAGAAGTTCTCGCGAAAGTAACCGAGGGCCGTGTCACGGCCATTCAGACACAGGCCGCCTTGGGGCGACGCGGCGATGACATTGAAGTGACGGTCGCAGCTCTGCTTGCTGAAGCCTTGCGCCTTCGCCACGCGGGCCAACTCGAGCAGGCGATTGAGAGTTTGTCAAGCGCGGCGCGCCTGGTGAGCCGTGCGCAACCTACAAGCACGCATCTGGTGCCGGTCTTCGCGTGGCTAGCGACCTTGCATCGAGAGGCGGCCGAGCGACCACTTCTACCGCACATCCGACGCGAACGGCTCCGGCGTGCACGAAAATCGGCCCGTCGAGCGGTGCGCTACGGGAAGCTCTATCCCAACGACCTGCCCCATGCGTTGCGTGAGCTGGGCGTGGTATGCGCGCTGTCCGGACATCGGCGTCGTGCCCGCCGATATCTCAAGCGCAGCGCGGCATGGGCGAGACGGCGTGAGGCGAGCGCGGAGCTGGCGGAAACTAACTTGCAATCTGCCCGCCTCGAGTTGACCGGTGAGGTACCCGGTGGCGAGGGCTACCCCGAATTGGGCTTGGGCGCTGCGCGATCGGCTCTGTCTACTTTGGGTCTGGCCGAGCGGTTCGCGGCGCTGCTCGAGGCCGGTGTCCTGCTCGCGTCAAGCGACTCGGCGGAGGCGACCGTGCGGGCGATCCGTGAGACCACCCAGACCCTGCTCCGCGCTGAACGCTGTCGTGTCGTCGGACTCACCACGGACTGGCGTCCAGGCCATTCAGCGGCGTCCGCCGAGGAGCAGGAGGCGGCGCGGCGCGCGGCGGAGCACCGTGGCCCGCTTGTTCTGAATCGCCCGCTGGCGACCGAGCTCGAGCCGGATGCCGAATTGGCTCTTCCGGACGCCCGGTCGGCGCTCTGCGCGCCGGTCTTTGTGCGGGACGAGATGGTTGGATACTTCCTGGCGTTGCACTCGCAGGTCGGCAAGCTGTTCGGTGAGGAGGAGCAACAGCTCGCCGAATTCGTTGCACGCCTAGCCGGTGCTGCGCTGGAGCGCCAGCAGCTACAGCGCGACATACGCGCTCGGGTAATCTCGGCGCAGGAAGCTGAGCGGTCGCGAGTAGCACGAGACCTCCATGACGAAGTCGGACAGGCGCTCACCTCGGTGCTGCTGGGCGTGCGGTTGGTGGAAAGCACTGTTTCCAACGACAGCTCTGGATCAGTCAAGCCAAGTGACGTGCTGCCACGGGTAGCAGAGCTTCGCCACCATGTCGCCGGTGCGCTCGGCTCAGTTCAGCGTCTCGCCTTCGACCTCAGGCCGACTGTGTTGGATGATCTAGGCCTCGTGGCCGCCCTCCGACGGCTGACCGCGAGCGCCGTGACGGGGGATGTCTGTGTCGAGCTCGAGACCGTCAACCTCGAGCCCGGGGACCGATTATCGGCTGAGATTGAGACAACGACCTATCGAGTGGTACAGGAGGCAGTCACGAACGTCGCTCGGCACTCCCGGGCCTCGAAGTGCAGCGTCGTCATAGGACGTACTCAGCGGTGCCTACGTGTCGTGATCGAAGACGACGGGATCGGCTTCCGTACGGATGCCCTCTCCGGTGGGGGCCTCGGCCTCCTCGGCATGAAAGAACGGGCGGCTCTGGTCGGTGGAACGCTGCGCGTGACCTCCGCCCCGGGGCAGGGCACAGCGATCTCACTGGAGGTGCCTCTTGACGAATGACCGATTACGGGTTCTGCTCTGCGACGATCACAGGATCGTCCGTGGCGGCCTGCGGCGGATGCTCGCCGAGGACTCCGGGATCCTTGTCGTCGCGGACGTCGGCACGGCGGCCGAAGCCGTCGCGGCGGCCGGACGACTCCAACCCGATATCGTCGTCCTGGACATCGGCCTACCAGACAGCAGTGGGATCTCGGCGATCGGGAGAATTCTCGGGGCAAGCCCGGCAAGCAGAGTCCTGATGCTCACGATGCACGACGATGTCGCCTACCTGAGAGAAGCATTCGCGAGCGGGGCGCTCGGCTACGTGCTGAAAGCCGCGGCCGACATCGAGCTGATCCAGGCCATCCACGACGTCGCCAAGGGCGAACGGTATGTTCACCCGACGCTCGGGGCCGCCCTGTTGGGCAGGGACACGAGCGCCGAAGGCCGCTCTGTTTCCACGGTGGCTGGGCTCTCCGAACGTGAGGCTGAGATCCTGCGCCTGCTTGCCCTCGGTCACACGAATCCGGAGATGGCCGAGGTTCTCGACCTCTCCGTTCGCACCGTGGAAACCTATCGATATCGGCTTCAACAAAAGGTGGGTCTGCGCTCGCGGGCCGAACTTGTGCGCCTGGCCAGAGAGATGGGCCTGGTAAAATGAGGCGACGAGGTGGCGGGCGCCGGTGTTCATCGGAACAACCGTGTCCATCAGAGCAAAGGCGGTCGGTGTTCTCGGACTATCCTCTCCCCCACCGTGGGCCGGTATCGCGGAAATCGTACGGGGCTCGCGGCCGTGGAAACGAATCGATTCGTCCGTCGACACGGTGGGAGCGCTCCGGCTGTTCCCCGGGGGCGGTGAGTCCACGCGCCAGGCTCCGCCCGGGTGGCGGTGCCGTTACGAACGCAGCGGTGCCGATCAGCCCGTGGGCGTCCGCCCCGTTGTGCGGTCCAGGCGTATCCAGGCCGCTCGTGCCGCGGCCCCTGGCACCCACAGGAGATCGACGATGACCCTCGCAGAACCGGCTCCCGTCCACGTGACGATCGCCGGGCACGTCGCACACCTGGTCATTGATCATGGTTCGGGCAACGCCGTCGACATAGAGCTGGCCACCGCCCTTGTCCGCTCCGCGGAGCAGGTGCGGGAACTTGTCACCAAGGGGACGTCAACCGTCGTGGTCGTCCGATCACGGGGAGCGAACTTCTGCGTAGGCGGGGATCTGCGGGCGTTCGTCGCCGTCGGCGACGATGTCGGGACCTTTGTGGCCAGACTGGCGAACACTGTTCACGATGCGTTACGGATCCTGGCGGGGCTGCCGGCGCCGATCGTCGTGGCGGTACGCGGCGCCGTGGCGGGCGTCGGCATTGGCATCGCTCTGGCCGGTGACGTTCTGCTCGCCGGCCGGAGCGCGTCGTTCACTCTCGCCTACTCCGCGGTCGGGTTGTCCCCGGACGGCGGCGCGAGCTGGCTGCTCCCCCGCATCCTCGGTCCGCGCCGCGCGGCCGAGTTCGCTCTGACCAGACGGTCTCTTTCAGCGGCCGAGGCACTCGACTGGGGGCTCGTCACCCAGGTTGTGGAGGACGGCCGGCTCGACGATGCGGTCGCGGCGGTCGTGGAGCAGTTGGCGGCGGTCCCACCGGGCACGCTGGCCCGGACGAAGAAGCTGCTCGCGGAGGCGGAGCGGCGCTCCTTCGAGGAGCATCTCGACCTGGAGTCGGCGGCGATCGCGGAATCGGCAGCAGACCCACGGTCACGGGCGCTGGTCACCGCCTTCCTTGACACCCGCCGTTCCCGCGCCTGATAGATCGGGTGCCGGCCACCGATGACCTGGCCGCGGTGGACGCGTTCAGCGACGGGCGAGCCGAACCCGGCGTCGACCCCGCCCCGTAGTGATCACCCGTTCCAGAAAGACGATCACTCGTCCCGGAAGACGGGCCGGCGCTTCTCGGTGAAGGCCGCCATGCCCTCCTCCTGGTCCGCGGTGGCGAACGTGGCATGAAAGATCTGCCGTTCGAACAGCACACCCTCGCTCAGCGAAGTCTCGAAGGCACGGTTGACCGCCTCCTTGACCATCATGGCCACCGGAGTGGACATTCCCGCGACCTTCTCCGCCACGTCGAGCGCCTCGTCGACGAGACCCTCGGCAGGCACGATCCGCGAGACGAGGCCGGCCGACTCGGCCTCGATGGCGTCCATCGTCCGGCCGGTCAGACACAGTTCCATCGCCTTGGCCTTGCCCACAGCCCTGGTCAGCCGCTGGGAGCCACCCATCCCCGGCAGCACACCAAGAGTGATCTCGGGCTGGCCGAACTTCGCGGTGTCGGCGGCCAGCAGGATGTCGCACATCATCGCCAGTTCGCAGCCGCCGCCCAGCGCGTAGCCCGCGACCGCGGCGATCAGGGGGTGCGGACCCGGGCCAGCCCGTCCCAGCCTGCGAACCAGTCGCTGGCGTAGACCTCGCTGAACGACTGGGGCTGCATCTCCTTGATGTCGGCGCCCGCGGCGAACGCCCTCGACGAGCCGGTGATCACGACAGCGCCGATCGAACGGTCCTGGTCGAGGTCCGCAGCCGCCGCGGTCAGCTCCCGCATGACCTGAAGGCTCAGCGCGTTCAGCGCCTTCGGTCGGTTCAAAGTGATCATCCCGACTCCCGGTCGAGCGACCGGCGGGCCTTCCTGCTGAACCTCATCTGTTTCGCCGCCTGCATCGAGGGGCTGTTCTTCTACGGCGCCTTCGCCTACGTGTACTTCCTGAGATCCCGGGGCCTGCTCAGCGGGCTGGCGTCCGGGACGAACTGGGTGTTTCGTGACGAGTCGATGCACATGGAGTTCGCGTTCGACGTCGTACGCACGGTGCGCGCGGAGGAACTGGACCTCGTTGGCGACGAGTTCGAAGCCGGCGTCCGCGCGATGCTGGCCGAGGCGGTGGCCGCCGAGACGGCGTTCGCGCGGGACCTCCTCGCCGGTGGCGTCGCCGGGATGACCGTGCCGGACATGCGCTCGTATCTTGAGTACGTCGCGGACCGGCGGCTGGCCGAGCTCGGGTTCGCGCCGATGTTCGGATCAGCCAACCCGTTCTCCTTCCTGGAACTCCAAGACGTCCAGGAACTGTCGAACTTCTTCGAGCGGCGCGTCTCGTCCTACCAGATGGGCGTGACCGGGATCGTCGCCTTCGACGAGGACTTCTGACCGGTCCACCGATCGGCCCACCGGCAGGAGAAGTACCCGGCGGCGGTGGCCGGGCCATGGTCGGGCCGCGGTGTCGTCGTCAACGGGCTCCGTCGGAGGCTGTCCCGGGCGGCTCCCCGAGGAAGGCCGCCAGGATCCGGTCGGCGGCCAGCGTCTCCGTGGCGTTCGACGGTCCGCCAGACCTCCTCCAGGCCCGCGCCGGTCATGGCGCTGCAAGGTCAGCACCGGTGTGGTCCAGCCGCCGTCAGCGGTCTGCAGGAGCCGCAGGGCGCCAGCCAGCTCCTTCGCGGCGACGCGCGCATCCTGCTCGTAGGGGCCGTCGGCCTTGTTGACCGCGACGATGTCGGCGAGTTCGAGCACCCCCTTCTTGATGCCCTGTAACTGGTCGCCGGTACGCGCCAGGCACAGCAGCAGAAAGGTGTCGACCATCCCGGCGACGGTCACCTCCGACTGTCCGACGCCGACCGTCTCGACCAGGACGACGTCGTAACCGGCGGCCTCCATCACCACGATGGACTCCCGGGTCGCCCGGGCGACACCGCCGAGGGTCCCCGACGTCGGCGAGGGGCGCACGAACGCGGCCGGGTCGATTCCGAGCCGGGCCATCCGCGTCCGGTCCCCCAGGATGCTGCCGCCGGTGCAGGTCGAGGACGGCGGAGAGCGTCACAGCACGGGAATCCGTGGCCGCGTCCCCCGGCTCTCCCTCGAAGCCCTGGACCACCGCACGTCGCCGGACGCGCGGCGAGCTGGCAGGTCTTCGGACTTGTGGGCACGGACACCAAGGTGGCCTGTCTACTGGCCATTCTACTGGCCGTCGCTTCCCAGGTTCTGTCTGGAACCCAGTGCTGATGACGGCGGTCGTTCCCACTCACCGCTGCGGGGCAGTCCCGGACTCACACCGGGTTCCCTCTTACGACACCCGATCTGGCTGACCGGGCGGAACCAGCTCCGGAACCGACTATAGGACCGGCAGGCCGGCACACGCTCGCAACTCCCGGCCCACGGTGCGTGCCCGCCGGTAAGCCGCGGGCTGCGGGGTATCGCTTGAGACCGCGCGGTATCAGCCGACATTGTTGGACGTCCTACCGTGCGGGCCGCCGTGTCCCGCCGGGCACCGGAGGGAAGGCGATGGCCGACATACTGTTCACCGTCCAGGGCCGGCTGGGCCGGATCACGCTCAACCGGCCGAAGGCCATCAACGCGCTCAGCCACGACATGCTGCGCCGCATCGCCGACGCCCTGACCGTCTGGGAGCACGACGAGCGCATCCGGGCGGTGCTGATCGACGGTGCTGGCGAGCGGGGGCTGTGCGCCGGCGGTGACATCCGGTCCATCTACGACGACGTCAGCTCCGGCGGCACCGCCGCCCTGGATTTCTGGGTCGACGAGTACCGGCTCAACGCCCGCATCAGCCACTACCCGAAACCGTATGTCGCGCTGATGGACGGACTGGTCATGGGCGGGGGCGTCGGTGTCTCCTCGCACGGCAGCGTACGGGTGGTCACCGAACGTTCCCTGGTTGCCATGCCCGAGGTCGCCATCGGCCTCGTGCCCGACGTCGGCGGAACCTATCTGCTGTCCCGGATGCCCGGCCAGTCGGGCACCCACATCGCGCTCACCACCGCGCGGATATCCGGCGCCGACGCCATCCACCACGGGCTGGCCGATCACTACGTGCCCAGCGACCGGCTCGGCGCGCTGGTCGACGCGCTGGGCAACGGTGACGACAGCGATCCGGTCGATGTGGTCCGCTCCTTCGCCGAGCCGCCCCCGGCCAGCGCGCTGGCCACGCAGGCGGGCTGGATCGACCACTGCTACGCGGCGCGGACCGTCG
>NZ_JWIO01000055.1:0-15674 GCF_001017755.1 Protofrankia coriariae | reverse complement strand
CGGCGGGCCGGCCGCGGCCGCGGCGAAGGAGATCGCAAAAAGATCGCCCACCGCGCTCAAGGTCACCCTGCGCGCGCTCCGGTCGGCCGCCGAACTGCCCAGCCTGGAGGCGGTGCTCGACCAGGAGTACCGGATCTCCAGCGCCTGCCTGCACTCGCACGACCTCGCCGAGGGCATCCGGGCCCAGGTCGTCGACAAGGACCGCAACCCCCGCTGGTCACCGGCGGCCCTGGCCGAGGTCAGCGACGACCTGGTCGCCAGCTTCTTCGCACCCCTGGGCGCCGGCGAACTCGGACTCGCCGCCGCTCCCGTCCATGGTGTGACGGCGTAGGACGACACTGCGTAGGACGGCACTGCTGCCGGCACGCACGGCGTCGGCGCGCACGGCGTCCCCACCGGCCGGTGCCCCGGCATGACGCCGGGGCACCGATTGCCACAGGGCAATGGCTCTCCGATTCAGGAAATCCGCTCCGACGCGAACGGCGGCCGGCGGGCACTGTTACCCTTGTTTCCATGAGCCATTCTCGACCGTATGCCCGGGCGTCATCGTCGCCGGATTCCCCCGGATCGGACGGGACGGCCGGCGCGGCGGCGGAACTCGTCGTTCTTCTCAGCCCGTCCGGGGAAGCGGTCGGAGTCACCCCGAAAGCCACCGTTCATGGCCCCCGAACACCGTTGCACCTGGCGTTCTCCTGCTATGTCTTCGATGCCGCCGACCGCATACTCGTCACCCGGCGCGCTCATGCGAAACGAACGTGGCCAGGGGTTCTGACCAACACCTGCTGCGGCCATCCGGCCCCTGGTGAGGATTTCCGGACGGCCGTCTCACGACGGCTGGCCGAAGAGCTGAACCTGCGCGTCCAGCGCATCGACCTGGCCCTACCGACGTTCCGCTACCGCTGCGTGATGACCGACGGCACCGTGGAGAACGAAATCTGCCCGGTGTTCTTCGCACAGGCGTCGGACGATTTCCGGATCAACCCGGAAGAGGTCGCCGAAGCATACTGGACGCCATGGTCGACATTCTCCGAGGACGTTCTGAACGGTTCTCTGGAGATATCACCGTGGTGCCGCCTGCAAATGGCACGACTGCGCCCGCTCGGGCCCTCGCCCCGGCACTGGCCGGTGGCACCGGACGAGGCGCTGCCTCCGGCCGCCCGACAGAATTCCAGAAACCACCGGGAATAAGCCGGGAAGGAATTCCGCGCCACCGCGGAAGCCGCTCCGCCCGTCCGCCCGCCACCTCCGTGCCAGGCTCCCCCACCGGCGGCACCGGGCGCCGGGCACTGGGCAGCCTCAGGGGGTGGCGGCCGACGGCCGACGGTGGCGGAGCAGACGCCGGGCGCAGCCGAGCATGTGGCCACGCAGCTCCTCGTCGCCGATGTCGGCGACCCGCGGGCCGAACCCGGCTTCGCCCAGCCCGGAGAGCAGAATGCTCGCGGCCACGATGGTGCCGGGGTCGGGATCAGGCCCCACGAGCAGCGCCATGATCCGGTTGCTCAGTTCGGGAAACGCCCCGTGTTCGCTCAGGACGTGCGCGACCGCAAGGTCGCCCTGTAGCACGGCGTAGAGGGACCGGTTACGGACGATCAGATCGATGATGCCGACCAGCACGGTCTCGACCTGGGCGGCGCGGGAACGCTTCCGCTCGGCCTCGCTCGCGATCACGGCGAGCTCCTCGATCGCCGGGTTGACCACCGCGAGGACGATGTCGTCCTTGGTCTTGTAGTGGTAGTAGACGGCAGCCTTGGTCACGCCGAGCGCATCCGCGATCATCTGTAGTGACGTCCCGCTGACGCCTCGCTCGGCAAAGAGGTCCAGGGCCGCCGCGAGCAGCTTCTTCCGCCCCGTCCCCTCTCGAGGGACCGCCGGTTCGAGCTGTGTCGCCACCGCCTTCGACCTCCTGTCCGTCTACCTGTCTACCCGTCTGGGCTGTGCCCTGGCGGCCCCGGTCGGCCCGGGCTGTCCGTCCGACTGCTCCCATCTGTACGAGCGATCTGGGTGCCGCCGCCAGCCATCATCCCGCGTGACAGGCCGGCATCGGCGCGTCCCGTGCTTTCGCTGATCTTAATGCTAGTCGAACGGCAGGTTGGTAACTAGCCGATCAGCTTGCCATTTCCTAGACGAACGGCTAGCTTCCTTTTTGACAATACCTGCCGATCGGCTAGCGACTCTGGCAAGCGGCACCCATCCGCAGTGCCCTACCGACCTGAGGAGAAGATCCGTTGGCCACCTACCTGTACCGGCTCGGACGCACGGCCTACCGCCGTCGACGGCTGGTCGTCGCCCTGTGGGTCGTCGTGCTGGCCCTCATCGGGGCCGGCGCGGCGACCCTGTCCGGCCCGACCTCCGAGACCTTCTCCATCCCGGGGACCGAATCCCAGAAGGCGGTCGACCTGCTGCGGGAACGCATGCCCGGCGCCGGCGCCGACGCGGCCACCGCGCGCGTGGTCTTCACCGCCACGGACGGTTCGCTCACCGAGGCGGCACGCAGACAGGCCGTCACCGCGGCCGTCCAGCGGATCACCAAGGCGCCACAGGTAGCCCAGGCCAGCGACCCGTTCATCCGGGGCGGCGTCTCCCAGGACGGGCGCACCGCCTATACGCAGGTCGCCTACAGCGTGCAGCCGGGCGAAGTCACCGACGAGGCCAGGGACGGCCTGTTCGCCGCCGCCGGGGCGGCCCGCGACGCCGGGATCGGTGTCGAGTTCGGCGGCACCGCGGTGGAGGGGGCACCCGAACAGAGCGCCACCGAGATCATCGGCCTGGTCGTGGCCGCCGTCGTGCTCGTCATCACCTTCGGCTCGCTGGTCGCGGCCGGCTTCCCCCTGCTCACCGCGCTACTGAGCGTGATGATCGGCATCGGCTGCATCCAGATCGCCACCGGGTTCATCAACGTCAGCTCCAGCACCCCGACGCTCGCCCTGATGCTCGGCCTGGCGGTCGGTGTCGACTACGCGCTGTTCATCACCTCCCGTTACCGGCACGAGCTCTCCCTGGGCTCCGACGGCGAGCAGGCGGCGGGCCGCGCGGTGGGCACCGCGGGCTCGGCGGTGGTGTTCGCCGGCCTGACCGTCGTCATCGCGCTGGCCGCGCTCTCGGTCGTGGGCATCCCGTTCCTGACGTCGATGGGGCTGGCCGCCGCCGGCACCGTCGCCGTCGCCGTCATCGTCGCGCTCACCCTGCTGCCCGCCCTGTTCGGCTTCGCCGGGCGGCGGCTGCTGGGCGGGCGCATCCCCGGGCTGCGTGCCCGCGACCCCGAGGGCGACGGCGGCGGCCCCACCGTGGGCCAGCGGTGGGCACGCCTGATCGTGCGGCGCCGCGCCATCGCCGTCGTCCTGTCCGTGCTGGCCCTGGGCCTGCTCGCCGTCCCCGCGGCCGATCTGCGCCTCGGCCTGCCCACCGACGCCACGGCCGCGCCGGACAGCACCCAGCGCAGGGCCTACGACCAGCTCACCACCGGGTTCGGGCCGGGTTTCAACGGCCCGCTGCTGCTCGTGGTGGACGGCTCGGCCAGCGCCGACCCGCGCGCGGCCGTCGGTGAGGTCTCCCGTACCGTCGCCGCGTTGCCCGGCGTGGCCGCGGTGACCACGCCGACGTTCAACCCCGCGGGCAACACCGCGACGCTGTCGGTGACCCCCACCTCCGGGCCGAGCGATGCCGCCACCGAGGACCTGGTGCACACCATCCGTGGCCAGGCGGCGGCGATCAGGGCCGCCACCGGCGCCAGCACCGCGATCACCGGTGAGACCGCGATCAACATCGATGTGTCCGAGAAGCTCTCCGACGCGCTCCTGCCCTACCTCGCGGTTGTCGTCGGGCTGGCGTTCGTGCTGCTCGTCCTGGTCTTCCGCAGCATCCTCGTGCCGTTGAAGGCGACCGCGGGCTTCCTGCTCAGCGTCGTCGCCACGTTCGGCGCGGTGGTGGCCGTGTTCCAGTGGGGCTGGCTGATGGACGTCCTCGGGGTCGCGACGACCGGCCCCATCGTCAGCATCCTGCCGATCTTCCTCATCGGTGTCCTGTTCGGCCTGGCCATGGACTACGAGGTCTTCCTGGTCACCCGGATGCGCGAGGAGTTCGTCCACGGCCTTGAACCGGACGACGCGGTGGTCACCGGCTTCCGGCACGGCGCCCGGGTCGTCACCGCGGCCGCGATCATCATGATCAGCGTGTTCGCCGGGTTCATCCTGTCCGATCAGGCGATCATCCAGTCGATCGGCTTCGCGCTCTCCTTCGGCGTGCTCGTGGACGCGTTCGTGGTGCGGATGACCCTGGTACCGGCGGTGATGTCCCTGGCGGGGCGGCACGCCTGGTGGCTGCCGGCATGGCTGAACAGGCTGCTGCCCGACATCGACGTCGAGGGCAAGCAGCTGATCGGCCCACCGGCCCTGCCCGAGCAGCGGGCCCACGCCACCGCAGCCGCCGGGGACCCCACCGCACCCCACGACATTTCCGCGACCGGCCACCACCCCTGACCGCGGCGGTCCGCGGCTACTCGGAGCGGTGAACCCACACGGGGACGAAGCGCTGCCTTCGGATCTCGTAGACGGTCACCACCGACGTCAGCGGGTCGCCCCAGGCGTCGAAGCCGACGTCGCCGGTGACACCGGGGAAGCGGCCCTGCCCGACCGCGGTGACGATCGCCGCCCTGGCGGCCTCGTCCACCGTGTCCCGGCCGGGCAGGACACCGGCCGCGGCCCGCAGCAGCGCCTGTGCCGCGTCGTAGGCGTAGGCGGCGACCGAGGGGATCACGTCGACGTCCGGCGCCGGGGACACGGCCGGCGAGGCCGACACGACGGCGTGACCGTCACCGTCAGCCTGGCCGTCACCAGCCGGACCGGCCGCCGCCGGGCTACCACCGGTCGAACCGCCACCAGCCGGAGCGCCGGTAGCCGGAGCGTCACGGCCCGACTCACCGCCGTGCGGCTCACCACTTCGCGGGTCGCCTCCCCCGGCGCTGTCGCTGTCGCTCTCCGCCGGCCAGCGGTCCAGGTAGGCGGCCGCGAACCGCCCGGCCGCCGGCAACGCGGACAGGGGCGCGCCGAGATCGGCGACCAGGTCCCCCTCGGCGGTGTCCCGCGCCTGCTCGGGGTAGTGAGGGTCGAACAGCCCGTCGGAGCCCAGGATGGACACGGCCGGGCCGTGCTCGGCCAGCTCCTCGCGCAGCTTCCCGGCGAAGGCCTGGCCGGTCGCCACGTACACCAGGTCCGGGGCTTCGATGCGAAGGTAGCGGGCCACCTGTTCGACCTCGGTCGTGTCGTCGGCGCTGCCGTCGACCCGGTGTGTCCCGGTGACGGCCGCGCCGAGCCGCGTGGCCTCGGTGGCGAACCGTTGCGCGAGCGAGGTACCAAAGTCCGGGCCGCCGTCGACCACCGCGATCCGCTGGCGGCCGATGACCCGCACGGCGAACTCGGCGGCGTCCCGGGCCGCGAGCACATCCGTCCCACTCAGCCGGAAATAGGTCCGGTACGGCCGGCCACGGGCCGCTGGCGAGGCCAACAGAGCCGACGAGGTGATGCCGGTCAGCTCGGGCTGGCTGTTGGACGGTGAGACCACCGCGATCCCGGCGGCGTCCAGGGTGGGCAGGGCGACCATCGCGACCGTGGAGCTCAGCGGCCCGACCACGCCGATCAGGCTCTGGTCGGCGGCGAGCGTCCCCGCGGCGCGGGCGCCGCCGTCCGGCCTGGACAGGTCGTCCTGGACGCTCAGCCGGACCTTCCAGCCCGGGATCGTGCCCTGGGCGTTCGCCTCGTCGACCGCGAGGCGAACGGCGTTACGCACGGCCGCACCCACGGGTGTGCGGTCCGCGGACAGCGGTGCGATCAGGCCGAGCGTGGCCGTCCTGGCCCGCGCGGCGGACGGGCCGTGAGCCGGCGGACCGCCCGCGAGTGCCACCGCGAGAACGGCCACGAGCGCCACGGTCACAGCGACCACAGCGGCGAGCACCCGGTGTAGCCACCGCCGCGGCCCGGTGACGAACAGCCGTCCGAGCACGGCCGTCAGCCGTCCGACCATGTTCTTCGTTCTTCGTTCCTCCGGTTCCGCCCGAGCAGGTTGCGGGCGGTGGTCACGCTCCGGGCAGGGCCTCACCGGGCAGCAGGTCACCGGCCAGCACGGCCTCGGCTACCGCCCGCATCGTGCGCCGCTGGTTCATCGACGTGCGCTGGATCCAGCGGAACGCGTCCGGCTCGGTCATGGCGTGCTCGGTCTGCAGGACCCCCTTCGCCCGTTCGATGATCTTGCGGGCTTCCAGGCGGCCCTGCAGGTCCTCGACCTCGGCCTCCAGGCTGACGATCTCGGTGAACCGGCTCATCGCCATCTCGATCGTCGGCAGCAGGTCCTTCTTCTGGAACGGCTTGACGACGTAGGCCATCGCCCCGGCGTCCCGGGCCCGCTCCACCAGGTCCCGCTGGCTGAACGCGGTCAGGATCACCACCGGCGCGATCCGCTCCTTGGCGATGTGCGCGCCGGCGTCGATCCCGTCCATCCGGGGCATCTTGACGTCGAGGATGACCAGATCGGGGCGCAGCTTGGTGGCGAGACTGACCGCCACCTCGCCGTCCCCGGCCTCACCGACCACCTCGTAGCCCTCCTCCTGGAGCATCTCCCTCAGATCAAGACGGATCAACGCCTCGTCCTCGGCGATCAGCACCCGGCGGGGGGTCGAGGATGGCTGGCTCATCGAGTCGGACTCCTGGGCTCGCAGGGCTAGGATCACACTGTTGACCCGCCGTGATGTGAGGCGGTCGGTCGATCCGCACCTTACCCGGCTACAGTCATGGAGGAAGCTCTACCTGCATATTGACCGGTTCGCCAGCAACTTCAAGACCCAGCGTCCACGAACCGTGGCTGCCGGCCCCTGTACTCCAACGGCAGAGAGACGGTGCTCAAACCACCGACAGTGTGGGTTCGAATCCCACCGGGGGCACGACAAGGAAGGGAAAACGCGCTCCCGCCATCTAGGCGATCTTCGCTGGGAACGTCAGCACGGATGATCGTGGAGTCCAGTGCCTGCGCGGTCTCGACGTCCAGCGTGATCTGCGCGGTCGCCCGCTCCGCCACCCTGTCATAGCGGATCTTCAACCGGAGTGCATCCAGCAACCGCCGCGCGGTCGCCTGAGGGAGATCCGCGACGTCCAACCGGCCCAACGGCACCCGCCCCAACAGGCCAAGATCGGGTGTGGCGGCGGCTACCGCGGCATCCCGGGCGTCGAGCTCGTCCAACGCCTCCTGAGCGGCCCGCTGTTGCACGTCCAGCTCCGCGATCCGCTGCTGCACACGGGAGAACACCGCCCCGCTCGGGTCATCCTGGGTTTCCAGCGTGGTCAGCAGCCGCCGCTGCCGGGCGCCAATATCATCCAGGGTGTGTTGCAACGCGGCCCGGCGGGCGACCCGATCGTCCGCCNNNNTGGGCGACCCGATCGTCCGCCGCTGTCACCGCCGCATGGTCGATCTCGGCGGTCAGCAGCGCGAGCCGATCCGGGCCAAGCAGCCGGGTGTTGAGGAAACCGTTGATCCCAGCGAGCAGGCGCCGTTCCGCCAGCAGAATCCCACCAGGATGCTCCGGGTAACGTTCGGCGAAGTCAGCGTGGTTCCGTGGGGCCTCGCAGACGTAGTACAGCAGCGCGTCCGGCCGGCCCCGCGCCGCCCGTGACTTCCCGACCATCCGCCGGCCGCACAACGCGCAGACCACCATCCCCCGCAGCAGATAGCTCCGCCTGGTCTGCGGATGCACGCTGTTGACGCCGTTACCCGACCGGCTGCCGAACCGCTCCACCCCCACCGCGGCCGCGGCCAGAAAGTCCGCCTGGCTGACCAGCGGGGGATGCACCGGCTCGGCCGACCACACCCACGCATCCGGAGGGTTGACCGCTCCCCCCTTCTTCGTCCCCCGCCGGTTCCACACCATGTAACCGGTGTACTTCGGGTTGACCAGAATCTCCCGCACCGACGACCGGCCCCACGCGTCCCGCCGCCGCCGCGGATCGATGTGCACCGGCGGCGGATACCGGTCGAGGTCGGCGTTGAGCCGGTCCGCGATCGCCGCGTACCCCAACCGCTCGGCGATCCGCCAGGCAAAGATCTGCTGGACCACCGGGCCACGGACCGGGTCGGGAACAAGCCGGTGCTTGGTCCGCCCCTCGGCCCGCCGCGCCGGCACCGGATGCGGGATCCTGTCCGGTAGATAGCCGTACGGCGGCCGTCCCACGTTCCAGCCCTGCGCGGTGTGCTCGCAGAACCCGTCCCAGGACTTCTCCAACGTCTCCAGCACATACCACTCGGCCACCCCCTGCTTGACCCGCCGCGTCAACACTGTGGTCGCCCGCAACCGCGACAACGTCATCGGCTCGTCCGCGGCCAGCAGCACCACCCCCGCCGGCTCCAGCTCGTGCTCCACCCGGGTGCCGTAGTAGGTACGCCGGGCCACCCGCTCGATCGACTCGCAGATCACCGCGTCGAACCGCCGCGACACCCCCTTCGCCTCCGCCAACAGATCCGCGATCCCACCATCCCGGGGAACGGGAATATCGAACAGCTCATGAGCCCGGCTGAACCCCCGAGCATCCAGATTCTTCCGGCCGGACTCCACATCATAAAAATGCGCGACGATCCGCGCCCCCGGCTGCAACGCCGCGGCAGCGTTGTGCAACTGGCGCGGCAGGGACAACGTCGGATCCTGCTGGTCCTTCGTGGACACCCGACCCAGGAACGCCACCCGCAGACCCGCCCAGCCCCGCACCGACGGCCTGGTCGACCGCGACCGCAACGACCCGAACGCCTCCGGCATCTGCGCCATCCCACGCTCCCCTCGCCGGAACCTGTCGAGGACAATTCTAGCCTTCGTCATCTTCCTCTCATCGCGCCCTGGAAAATGGATCCGATCCACCTGGCAGGGAATCAGATGTAACGGAAGATGATCGNCCCGCCGTTACGGCTCCGGCCTGGGCGGTTGTCGGCTGCTTGCGGCGCTCCCGGAAGCGGCCGCCGCCGCCCAGGCCGCCAGGGCCTCGCGAAGCGCCGCTGCACGCTCCGCCCGCAACGCCTGACCGGCCGGTCCATCAACAACCTCGACGGACCATCGCCACGACATCGGCTCGCCTGCTCGCCCTGCTGGCGTCGCCGGCTCGGAAGCGGCCGGTTCTGCTGCTTTCTTCCGGCATTCCCCACCAGGGTCGTCGGCGGCTCGGGTGCGTAGGAGGCCATCCTGGCCAGCCCCGATCGTGGTCACCGGCACTCACCAAGCAACCGCAGGCCACAACCTCGACTGGGAGAAAAAGTCACCATTCCATGGGATAGCCAGAAGACAGTTCAAGGCAACTACGAATATTCGCAAAGAATAACCAACATCGATGCCGTTACACGCTTCCGCATGCCACTCCCCACCAGGAAATACATCCAACTATCGAGAAATCCAAACATACAATGCGGAACATGAAAAGAATCACAGACCAGCTCGACTTCAAATGATCTCCCGCATTTCAACCGCACGCGCCTCATCGGCCGACGGAACTCACGACTACCCTGCCGAGTCTCCAGATGCAACAGCACCTCACAGCCCGCCCTCGACACCTGGCCCGCCAGCAGCCTCACACCACCGCGGCTGACCAGCACCCTCGACGCGATGATCGCCACCCAGAACGTTCCCGCTGGCCAGAACCAGGCCACGGAGCGGGCACGTCTGACCATCGCAGACTGCACAACCAAACTCACCCGCTACCGAGCCGCCCTCGACGCCGGCGCCGAGCCCGTCATCGCCACAAGCCGGATCATCCAGACCCAGGCCGACCGGGCAGCCGCCGAACGTCAACTCCATAAAGCCACCACAGACAGCGACCGGAGGATGAGCCGGGACGAGATCGCCGCCCTGGTCGAGGCCCTTGGTGACATACTGACTGCCCTTGCCGAGGCCGACCCGGCAGACAAGGCTGAGGTGTACCGCCAGCTCGGCCTTCGCCTGACCTACCAGCCCGCTATCCAGACGGTACGGGCCGAAGTGAAGATCAACCCACGTTACCGTGGGGTAATGGTCGGTGTCCGAGGGGGGACCTGACCCTTACGCCTACCCCGACAGCTGGACGAGCTGCCGATATGAACGCAAAGTCTGTTCTGTTCGGTAGCCCTCTGCAACCGTCAATGTGAGGAACCCGCGGGGATTCAGGGGCGACCCCGCGGCTGAGATCCACATAGGCGGCGGTGAGGCATCACCGCCGCCGACATCACCGAGCAATCTTGAGTGCCCGCGGGTTGTCGCTGTCAATGGCGAGCCCGGATCGGCATCCATCGCGACCATGCGATACCCTCCCAAATCATGATCGAAGCGGGGGCGGAAACAGCAGAGACCGGATCGGACGGGCGGCGGTACTGGATCTGGGTTACCGGGCCCGACTACTACCTGGATGAGAACGGCACCGATCGTCCAGAGCTCGACCCGACCTGGGGCTCCACCCCGGACGACTGGTGGACATGCCACAAAGAGACCCGCGAAGGGGACCTCATCCTGCTCTACCGGTCTCAGATCAAGAAAGACATCGCCTATCTAATTGAGGCCAGGTCAGACGCCTACGCGCTCCGCAACGGCGACGTGGCCGCGGACCTGGGGTGGGACGTCGCCTGTGACTATGAGGTGATCGAAAAGTTCCGCAGGCCGCTACAGCTCGCCGACATGCGAAGCGATCCGGTCCTGGCCGACTGGGGTCCGCTGCGGGCGAACCTCCGTCGCCGGGCCTATGAAATCCCCCGACCTATCTGGGATCACCTCCTCGGTCGTCTCAGCCCCGACCACACGGCGACGGACCGCCTCCGGGAAAAGGCCACGCAACGTCACCTTCTGGAATACGACATCGAGAACTACCTTGCCGGACACATGGAGCTCTTCTCGCGCTACGATCTGCATGTGGACCTTCACGCCCGGCAGTACGTTTGTTACAACGGTGGCCGCGCCGATCTTATCTGCTTCGAGCGCAGCAAGAAGCGCTTTATCGCGATAGAACTGAAGAAGGGGATGGTGGACCGCAACGCGGTCGGCCAGGTGTTCAGCTATCGAGCGAGTTTGGAGGACGAATTCACCTCCTATCGGCAGCCGCTCGGAATCCTGATCGGAGACAGTATCAAGAAAGAGGCCGCGGCCATGGTGAATCGGGACAGTCGGCTGTCGTTCATCCCGTTGGACGAGCTGCTGTCGAGCTGAAAGACTTCCACCGAGAATGACCTCCTCGGTAGGGCTGTTAGGGTAATCAGCTGCCGTGCGATGCACAACGCCCATTGCCGTAGATGATCCACGATGGTCGTGGTCGATCCGGCCCAACGGCGTCACGTCGCAGTGGCCGCAATGACCATCCGTTCGTCGTGGTCCGTTCCGCCAAGCGGCTCGGCAGGGTCCTCCGCCAGGAGCCGATCGCGGGTCGGCCTTCCCCGCCTCACACGGCGAGGTCTGCGAGGCACTGTTGCATCCGTCAGGACCGGCCGATCTTAACGATAAATCTTCCGGTGGAGACATCCTCCACGGTCGTTCCGGGGTGTCTGAAGCCTCCGTGATTCGCTCACATGAGCCCCGTCGACGAGAAGATCTGCGGTCAAGATCGCCAGCAATAGGCGAATGCAACAGTGCCTCGGCGGGTTCGTGGCGATCCAGGCGGCACGGCTGTCTGATGGGCTCACGCGGGGGCCAGCGTTCCAGTCCCTTTCACCCCCACCGCCGGGTCACCGTCATCGGAGGTACGAGAGGAGGTACAGGCCCGATCCGCCCGCAGCGCAGAGCCGGGCACCATCCGGATGCCAGGCCACCCCCAGCAGGGGGCCCGCGACCCGGAGCGCCGCCAGACACTCACCGGTCGCGACCTCCCACAACCTGATCGACTGGTCGTTGCCGACCGTGGCCACAACTTTACCGTCGGGAGAGAACGCGGCATTCCACACCCATGTCGAGTGGCCTCTCAGTACCGAACGTTCCACTCCGTCGGAGGTCCGCCACAGTTTGGCAGTGGTGTCGTCGCTCGTCGTGATGAGAAGCCTGTCGTCGGGAGAGAAGACACAGCTGGTTATCCAGTCGGCGTGTCCGGGGAGTGCGGTGGACTCGTCCCGGCGCAGATCCCACAGCTGCGCGTCCCCACGGTCGTTGGCAGTCGCGAGTAGTCGGCCGTCCGAGGAGAAGGCGCAGCAGGACATCCTGCCGGTTGGACCTGTGATGACGACATCCTGAACGCCGTCGGATACCCGCCACAGCCGCGCCGTCCCGTCGTCTCCCACGGTCGCGAGCAGTCGCCCGTCGGGCGAGAAAGAACATCCGCCCACCCGGCCGTTGTGGCCCCTCAGTACTGCCTGCTCGACACCGTCCGGCAGCCGCCACAACCGTGCCGTCCCGTCGTCTCCCGCCGTCGCCAGCAAACGGCCGTCCGGAGAGAATGCGCAGTCACGCACCCAGTCGTCGTGCCCCTCCAACGTCGTCTTTGCCATTGCCCCGGACAGGTGCCAGAGTCGGACCACCTGGTCCTGCCCGGCAAAGGCCAGCAGATCGCCGTCGGGGGAGAATTCACAGCAGGTCATCCGGCTGGTCTGGCCGACGAGAACCCGGATCTCGCCGCCGGACCGCACGTCCCACAGCCGGACGGTCTGGTCCTGGGCCGTCGTGGCAAGCAGCCTGCCGTCGGGTGAGAAGGCACAAGAGTAGACCAGGCCCTGGTGACCGACCGCGGTGGCGTACGTGTGGAGGCCGTCGCGAACGTGACAGAGAAGGACCGTGCCCCCTCGGCCGGCGGCAGCCAGCAGACTTCCGTCCGGGGAGAAACCGCAGCTTGAAACACCCGATCTGACAACGCTCCGCGCGTGCTCCGCCCAGGTGACGGTATCCCATAGAATAATTGTCTGGTCGTCACCGGCCGTGACGAGCAACGCGCCGTCGGGCGAGAAGGCGCAGGTCTGGACCTGGTCGATATGGCCGGTAAGTATCATCCGCTGGGCCCCGGTTGCGATGTCCCACAGCCGTACCGTCCGGTCGTCGCCGGCGGTAGCCAGCAGCGCACCGTCGGGCGAGAAGGCGCAGTCCTGAACATGGTCGGTGTGGCCGACGAGTGCCGTGCGCTGGATACCGGCAGCCGTCTCCCACAGCCGTACCGTCCCGTCGTCGGCCCCGGTGGCAAGAAGAGCACCGTCCGGCGAGAACGCACAGGTCCGGACCCAGTCAGGGTGGACCAGCACGGTCGTCTGGGTGAGGGTGGCGACATCCCACAGCCGCACCGTCCGGTCGTCGCCGGCGGTAGCCAACAGTGCACCGTCCGGCGAGAAGGCGCACGCCCAAATGCCGCCGGTGTGACCGGTGAGCCGTCCGTGCGGCGTGCAGCCGGGGAGCCGCCACAGCAGCACGGTGCGGTCGTCGCTGACCGTCGCGAGAAGAGTGCCGTCCGGGGAGAAGGCGCAGCCGTTGATCCCGCCGATGTGGCTGGTCGAAGGGGCCGGCCGGGCGGGATCTGGCCGGTCGGGCAGCGGCCACGCGGGTTCCAGGCGGGGCCGGGCCAACGTGGTTTGGTAGGCGTCAAGGACATCCTTCAGCGCCGGGACACCGTGGAGCCTGCTGGCCAGGGTCGCCCCGAGGGCCGCCGGCGGGTCGATCGGGCCCAGCAGCGACGCCGCCTGGGCAAGCAGGCTTCGCAGCAGGTTCGCGGTTGGTGTCTCGACCAGGTCTAGGTCCGCAACGGCCCCCACCACGGAGCCGAGCTGGCGGGTCTTGGCCTCCACCCAGCGGAGGTCACAGGCGAGGTCGGCCGCCGCGTCCCGCATTCCGGCTTCGCGAAGGTGATAAACGAGGAACCGCCACAGATAGCCGGCATCCGGGGACAGCCGCCACCAGGGTGTCGGCCCACCCGGATCGCTGGCGGGAAGGTGGCCGGCGGCAGCGGTCAAAAGGCGGCTGTGTACGGCGGCACGACCGTCGGCGTCCCGGCAGATCCGTAGGTAGGCGCGCATCACGTCATGCAGCACCAGCCGCGGCCCGGGCGGGTCAAACCGATACTCTGCGACCAGCCCCAGCTCGCTCAGTTCTTCGCACAACCCCTCCACCCGGCCGGTTGGCCACAGCAGCCGCAGCATCTCGACCGGGATGTCGATATCTTCAGGGAAGATCGCGAGGTCTAGATAAAGATCACGGTCCGGGGGGTCGAGCGAGGCCAGACTCGCCTCGACCGTGGCCGCGACTGCCCGACTGCGGTCCGCCGGGCGCGTTGGATCGAAGACCGTCGGCCCTTCCAGCGCAAGCCGGCGCGCGATCTCATGGGCGGCCACGTCAGGACGTTGTCCTCGCTCCGTCCTCCGCCGTAGGACTCCGTTGACGAGGTTCAGCAGCACGGGCCACCGACCGGCCACAGCGGCGAGTTGCCCGGCCGCCTCCGGATGCAGTCCCGGGATGCCGTCGGCGACGAGCGCGTCCGCCTGGTTCGGCGTCATGGCGTCAACGTAGATGCGCGGCCCATGCGACGGCAGAAGGCCGGGCACACGGGTGGTGACCAACCTGGTGCAGGCACGCCCGCCAAAGCGAAAAGGCCGCACCTGGCTCTGATCCCAGACATCGTCGACCACCAGCAACATCCGCCCTCGGTCATCGAGGAGTCGACCCAGCTCGGCGCCGGCGGCATCCGGGTCTGTCATCGCCGGCCGCTGGCCGCTCAGCGCGAAGGACAGGTCGTTGATCTTCTCCGCCAGGTCGGCGCCATGGATCTCCTGCCCGACTGTCACCCACAGGAGTCCGTCGGGATAGGTGCGACGGATCTCGGGCTGATGACACGCCCACGCGGCCAGCGTCGTCTTACCGAACCCGCCCGCGCCCGCCAGGCCGGTCGTCAGGCCCACCTCCCCGGCATTCGTTGTGGTAAGCGCCCCAATAAGCTGGTCGCCGAGCTCGGGCCTTTCCACCATCCGGTCCAACGGAGGGGCCATCCACGGCCCGTGCCGCGCGACTTCCGCCGCCCGGCTGGTGCGGATCAGGCTGGACAGTCCCTCCCCCACCCGCGCGGCCAGGTCGTCCGGGTTGCTCACCACCACGGTCACCCGCTCGTCCTGCAACCGCCGCCGGAACCGCTCCACCCGGCGACGGTCCACGTCCACCTGGGCGACCGGCACGGTGGCGGTCACATCATCCAGCAGGAACACCAGCCGCGGCATCCCCGCCTGCGCGGCGACATCGAACTCGAACTCGGTGTACGAGACGCCGTGGTTCGGCACCAGCGTGCCGTACCGGAAACCGACGATCACCAGGTAGACGTCGCACCCCCGCACCTCTGCCCGGCATACCTCGGCCGACATCTCGTCCCGGGCACCGAAGTCCGCCATGTCCACGGCGATGCCACCGGCTCGGCGGACTGCCGTGCAGGCCGCATCGACAAATGTCCGGCCCGGTGGGAAGGCGGCCAACTCGGATGTGTGACTCACGAATACTCGAACCGGAACCCCCGTCATGGCACGAAACTAGCGCCATCGAGTCCGGCATGTCCGACGCTCATGGCGGTGTCTCGCCTCCTGCTCGGTCGGGACTGTTGCGTTGGTTAGATCCGCCGTCCTGGCATCTGGCCAGGCATGATCGAACGATGCGTCGACGGCTCGTCCATCCGCCAGTTCCCGTCTCGGAGTTCACCGGGTTCCGGTTCCCACCCGAGGGGAAGCGTGTTAGGGCGTGTATCGAAAGCGCC
>NZ_JWIO01000056.1:21622-24434 GCF_001017755.1 Protofrankia coriariae | reverse complement strand
TCCACTTTCGACACAGGCCCTAATGGCCCTGTCCGGCGCTGGATGCTCGAGCGGCGCCCACCAGCGATGATCAACAGGTCTCCCGTCGCCGCTGGGGGTTCGCGGGAGCGTCAGCCATTCCGCGTGGGCTCTTTTCCCTGGCAGGCGGCGCGGCTGGTGCACGGGATCAGACAAGAAGATCGCGTACTGACACCGGGACCAGGCCTGCCGTACGCAGGTTCGTGACGATGCGGGCAAACGCGGTGACGGTTCCCGGGTAGCCGAAGTGCATGCTCACAATCGAGCCGGGCCGGACGCCGGCGCGCACCCGCGCGACGACGGCGTCGGCTCCAGGGGATGTGTAGTCAAGCGGGTCGACGTCGAAGTCCACGACCGTCCGGTAACCCGCGGCACCGGCCTCGGCGAGGATCAATGGGGTGGCGGTGGAGGTGCCTGAGGGCCGGAAATAGCGGCCCTGGGCCGGAGCCAGCCGGGCCAGGACGTCGCGGCATCCGATGATTTCCGCCGCCACCAGGTCGGCTGGCAACGCCGTCAGTACCGGGTGGGAGTACGTGTGGTTCGCCAGTTCGTTGCCAGCGGCCAGGATGACGGGGACAAGATCACGATGTTCGTCCAGCCACTGTCCGACCGCGAACACGGTAATCGAAACCAAGAGTTCGGCCGCCTCGGTGAGCAGCCGATGCGCCAGGGAGAGATCCTGGTCCGCCTCGTGCGGGCCGAGGTGGAAGGTGAGCGCCACCTGCGGACGGTCCCGCGGTCCGTGGGCGACCGCTGCCGCGGCCCCTCCCGGCATCAGCCCAGGTCCGGGAGAGGCCGCGGTGGTTGCCGCCTCTGAACTGCCGGGGCGGGCCGCGGCGGCAGACAGCCCCGCCGACGCCGACGCGGGTGGGTTCGACCCACCGGTGGCGCAGGCCGCCAGCCCGGCGGCCGTGACCACCGTGCCAGCGGCGGACAAGAACTGGCGACGCGATGATCGCCCATCGGCGCTCTCAGGCATGCGGATCCGATCCGGACGCTGGGGGAGGTTCGAGTGTGGGGCCGGGCCGCGCTCAGGATATCGGCAGAAAAGCTTATGATAAAAACCGTCACCATGACGTCGATCAGCAAACGATCCGGTGAAGCAATCAGGACAAGTTCTGGGCCCCGACGCCGCGGCACAACGGGCGAATCAAGGTGAACAGGATTTGTCCGCACCTCCGACGGCTCGGCCGCTGGGGTGTGTCTGATGGATACTGGTCGGTGTGGGCGTCGCCCGCGCGATCGAACATCCGTCAGGCACGCCCTAATCGACCTTCACCTGGCTGAACCACGACCGAGCCTGCTGGGGAAGGCCCGGAGCGTTCACATCATCGTTGCTGGTGCCTCCACCGCCGACGACAGCGCTCTCGACAGTCTCGACAGCGCCGCGTTGGATGCCGCCGCGCGTCACCATCAGATAGCCGACCAGTACGACGATCACGATGAGGGCGGCGAGGGCGGCGAGGGCGACCAAGCCGTCACCGAGACCGACGCCGGACCTTCCGGCCGGCTTGCCGAGCCAGTCGGCGAACGAGGCGCCCAGTGGCCGGGTCACGACATAGGCGGACCAGAAGGCGACGACCTCGCCCAGGCCGAACCGCCACCAGGCGACCGCTGGCACCAGGATGACCGCTGTGAACAGGATGGCCGAGGGCAGGTAGCCGAAGTGCAACGAGTCCGCGGTGAGATCGCCCATCGCGGTGCCCAGCGCGAACGTCGCGAGCACGGTCAGCCAGTAGTAGGTCTCCCGGCGGCAGGTCACGATACTGTGGATCGACAGCGTTCCTTCACGCCGATGCCATGCGTAAAAGACGGTCGCGAGGACCACGATGTAAAAGACCGTCGAACCGATGTGGCCGATGGGTGGTCCGTCGGCGGCCATGGTGCCGAACACCGCGACCATCATCACCGCAAACCAGTAGACGGGAGCGGAGTAACTCCGGGCCCGGAACTGCAACCAGAGCGCGAGTGCGAGGCCGAGGATGCCGACCGCGCCCGCAAGCACCAGGCTGAGGTGCGCGAGATAGTCCGATGTCGCCTCGCCCATGCCCGTTGTCAGAATTTTGACGACCCAGAACAGCGCCGTGATCTCCGGGACCTTGGGGGCGACGGGCTCCCGACCGTGGGTCCGGCTGTGCGAGGAAGAAGGCATCGGTGTCTTTCCGGGGCGGCGACAGGGACGTTTCAGCGCTGCCGCAATACACCACACCATTCATGTGACGGACGTGTGAGCGCGTGCCATGGCTCGAACGTCCGTGACCGTCCACCACCGTCGCGAAACCAGCCCCCGGGTGCGGAAGTTGAGCGGCACCGCGATGGGCCGAGCCGGTTGGTGACCAGCACGGTCTCAAGGAACTCGGGGCGGTTGCCCATGACGATGGCGACCCGGTCGCCAAAGCCGATGCCGCGGCGTGCGAACGCGTCGGCGAGTGCGTGGACGCGCTCGCGTAACTGCGCCCAGGTGGTCGTCGTCCCGTCGAACCGCAGTGCGGCCTTCTCGGGGATGGCGTCGGCGTGCCGCTCGAGGTGGTTGTTCCAGTGCGGCCGGCGGGAGATGTGGGGCTGGCTGATCCGGCTGCCGGGTTGGGTGCTGGTTGACGTGGGTGATGACGACATGGGTCGCCTTTCGGGTGTGGCGGCGAGGATGGCCCGTACACCGGCCGGGCAGGGCCGAGAGCGCGGGATGCGGAAAACGACCCGGACAGCCGGGTCGGCCACGGCCACCGGGCGGCGACACTCGACAGCCATGGCGAACTGGCGGGCCGGCCCGCTGGTGGAGCTCGGCGGGCCGGCC
>NZ_JWIO01000056.1:13802-21610 GCF_001017755.1 Protofrankia coriariae | reverse complement strand
GGCGGGCCGGCCCGACATTGGAGCCGGCTCAGGTGGCGGCGTGGTGGGTCGCCGCACCGGAATCGCCGTGGTGCACGGGGCAGCCGGGGACGAAGGTCCCCATCCGCTCGATCTGGAAGCCGTCGGGGTAGCTGCGGATACGGGACATGTCGTGGACGTACCGGGGTGAGCGGCGGGCCGGGAAAAGCGCGACGATCCCGGCCCGCACGCGCAGCGCGCCCTCGGAGAGACGTCGCGCGACGCGGCCGGGCTCCCTGTAGCCGAATGCCGCCAGCAGCGGCGGGTCCATCAGGGCCCGGCTGAAGACCTCGACCAGCGGCCGCACGGGCCGGGGGTAGAACGTCGTCAGCAGACGCAGGGTCGCGTCCGCCACCCGACGCCCGCCCGGGTCGAACGCGAAGTGCTCGCGCTCGTAGTCGTCCATCAGGCGGGCGAACTCGTCGTATGTCGCGGGAACGTCCGTGATACCCAGGTGGTGACCAAGGGTCTGGTAGTACCGGACCGAGGCCAGCACCTCCCCGTCGGTGAGCCGGCGCCAGCCGTACTCGTCGATCCACCTCTTCGGCACCACCACGAACGTCGACAGGACGTAGCGCATGTCGGCGTTGGAGATGTCGTACATCCGGTGCATCTGATTGATGCGCCGCACCGCCGCCCTGCCCCGCGGAGTGTCGAAGCCCTCCAGCAGCGGCACCTCCAGCAGGATCGCGGTGTCGTCGTAGCGCTTCTGGGTGTCGCGGCCGAACTCGCCGGTCCGATCCAGCAGGCCGCCGATGCTCGGCACCGCGTAGGTCCGGAACAACGCGAAGCTCAGCGACTGGTTGAGGTCCCAGGGGAACTCGTAGACAGCCAGGTTTCGGTAGATCTCCATGAACTGGCTCTCGGGGTCCAGCCCTTCGTTATGACGGGCCTTGGTCACGACGACTACCTCCTCAGCGACCGCCAGTGCACTGTAAGTGCACCGACACCTCCGCGCAATCGGCGATCGAGGACTTACCGAACACAGGAAGCGGAAGCCGTGCCTGAAGCTGCCGGTCGGCCACAGGGCCGGGGTGGCCAGTTCCGCTACCTCGACGGTCCTGGCGGGGCCACACTCATGGCAAACCTCGTGACGCCGCCATGGCGGGTGTCAACGGGCTCACGGCGGCGGTCGGTAAGCCACACGGGACTGTGTTCACCGGCTCATGTCCGGACAGGCGTGCCAGAACGTCTCCTACGCCGCGGGACGAGGGACGACGCGGACGTCGAGGTCGGCGTCGAGCGCCTCGGCGAGCCGTTCCAGCACAGGCAGTGTCGGTATGGTGCCACCGGCCTCGAACCGCGCCACCGCCGACTGCGTCATGCCCGCCGCGCGGGCCAGCTCGGCCTGGCTCCAGGCGCGCCGCTGGCGCAGTTCCCGCACCGCCCGGCCCAGCTCGAACGCCAGCCTGGCCGCCTGGTAGGCCTCCCGCGCACCCGGCTCGCCCATCCGCCGTTCCCGCAGCCCCGCCCAGTCCGCCCGCTCAGCCATCGCCGTCGCCCCCTTCATCCTCGCCCACCGTGCGCGACTCGGTCAGGCAGCGTGCCAGCGCGCGCCTCGCCCGGAACACCTCGGCAGCCTCCCGCATCCGTGTCTTCGCGAACACGGTCAGCAGAACCACCCGCCGGCCCGGCGCGATCCAGTAGGTCACCCGGATCGCCCGGCCCTCCAGATGGAACCGCAGCTCCCGCAGCTTGCCATCGAGCTGCCGCGTGTACGGCTCACCCAGCAACGGACCCTGCTCGGCGAGCAGGTCCACGTAGAAGGCGGCCGTCGCGAACTGCGCGGTCGGCAGCCGCTCCAGCCAGTCCCGGACCTCCGGTTCCAGCTCGACGATACCCCAGATCATAGCGTTGACGCTATATTCGCGCGACGGTGATCTCATGTGTCAAGACCGACGCGGCCACCCGGCAGACCACGACACACCGCACACCATCGGCCACACGGACGACCGTCCCGGCAAGGCCGGAGAGCCACAGGTTGAGCGCCTCGACTCCCGGGTGGGCTGAGCCCTCGATCGTCAATCGGTGGCGGTCTCCGCGCTCCGCGGCACGAGCCGGCCTCCGATCTCCAGGATGTCGTCGAGCAGGATCCGCACCCGCTCGATCTCGTCGGCGATACAGTCGATCAGTATCTTGACCTCCACGTCACGCTTACCCGGATCCGCCGTCACGAAGACCCCCACTACCCCGGCGCCGGCGGCGCTGCCGCGGAATACGTCCACACCGTCGCCGTCCGCGGCCACGGTGCTCTCCGGGTAGCTGTAGTCGACGGGATACACGGCCTGCGGCACCCGTGGGTATCTGCTGCCGGCCGGACGGTCCACCAGCCGCGAGGTGGCCGCCAGCCCGTCGAGGTTGCCGAAGAAGCGGGTACAGGGAGCCTCAGACATGGTCGCCGCCGTCGAGTAGAGGACCCATGAGGGAGACCACGAACACGAAGTGGCCTGGGGTCGGCTCCATTGTCCAGCCGCTCGCGCGAGACGGTGGCACCCTGGCCGCGTCCTCCGGCTCGAACGACACGCTGATGGTGTGGTGCAGGACGGCCGGGATGCATCCCCCGGCGAGGCGAACCGATCTCACTCTCACTACGTTCTGGAGTCGAGATCTATCGGTGTGCTTGAGGACTCGAACCAATTGATCAGCGCCAGGACATGGACATCTTCCACCTGATCAAATGTCGGAAACCATAAAGTTTCCCCGTCCTGCCAGAATAACGGCATGATTACAGATTGCGGTGGAGTTGAAGGGTAGAACTTGAACCCCGATCTAGCCCACTACCTACGCCAACGCACCCCACAGAGGATCTGAAGCGTCCCCACGCGGGCGGCGCAACATTCACGATCCTGATTCCTCTCTGAAGGATACATGCCCTGACGGACAAGGCGAACGAGGACGGTCAGTGGCCGGAACTCCGGCCACTGACCGTCTCCTGGGAGGGAGGAATGTAGCGCATCCACCCGCGCGATGTAAGCTATTTTTTCTCGGTTGAGGCGCTAGCACCATTGCCCGACGCTGGGGCGGCATCGGTGGAGTCATGCCATTCGCGCAGGTTCTGTACCACCTCTTCGTAGAATTTCTCCAGCGTGTCCACCAGCGATGTGACAAATGTACCCTTCCCTGCGCCGCGTTTCGCACCGAGAGGAGCACTCAGGGAAATACGAAAGGCCCGAATCTCACAAGCCGAGCCAGCGATCAAAATCTCCGGCTTCTGGCGCACCAAGGCAAGAAGATCGGCTCGGGCAGCCTCCCGCGAGCCTTGGTCGAAAGATTCAACCCGCAGATTCCCGTTTGCATCCGCGAGCTGCCTCATAATCCACTTCACTCGGGTGAGCGGCCGTCCTTGGCGAGGAGCGTCGATGCTGACCGAGCATCCAACCCGGCCCACACGCAGGTCCGCTGTCACAGTCACCGGGCCAACCGTTCCGGGGATCCGCAGCATCGCGGACAGGGTGCCGTTCCGGCACAGTTCCTCGGCCAATGCATGCCGTCGCTGCACCGCGTCCACCCGCCGGTTCAGGTGAGGGAGGACCTCGATACCCAGCAGCCCACCCAGGTGCAGGCACAAATAATGGGTAAGCTGGTCGAAACGTTCGGCGACGGAAGGCAGTCCTTTGTCCGCCGGTCGCAGCGTACCCGCCGAGACGCTGTCCCTCACAGCCACCCAGTGAGGCCCCATGTCGTCGAATTTGTCGGCACCCGAACGTGGGTGGTCGAGGTACCTGAGGAACTCGGTGAGAATGTATTCTTGAGTGGCGTCCGCCACCGAGCTGTTTTCGAGCAGAAGCTGGCAGCGGAATCTGATCTCTGCCCATGAAAGGTGATGGACGCCGACTTTCTTCGTTTTTCGCCCGTCGATCGCGATGGGGTGCCGTTCGTCCGCCGCTGTGATCAGATTGGATACGGTGATGACAGTATCGAATCGCTGTTCCCGAGCGATGTCCAGATATGCCTCGACCTGCTCCGGGCGGAGCTCCCCCGTCCCGGTCTTCACCTCGACCAGCGCCGTCCACGTACGCTGCCCCCGCGTCACCCGGATCAACCCGTCCGGCCGGTAAGGCTTGTCACCCCGGCTGAATGGAACCTCGATGAACGTCTCGACCTGGCCGGCGGGCGCCCCGAACCGGGTCGTCAAAGCGCGGCCGAATTCGCGCACGGATCCCACGACGGCGAGCAGAGCCGAGGTCGCACGCCGCTCCTGCTCCCCGGCTCCACCGATACCTGCCACCGGGAACAGCCTCGCCGACTGCCAAGGCTCCTCCGCCTCCCCGGCATCCAACCGCCTCGCCTTCGAAGCCGACAGCCGCCTCGCAGGCCTGCGTTTCTTCGTGGTCACCGTCTGGGTTCGCCGCTCCCTGGCCGGGGCCGGCGGGCGGGACACACTTGCCGGACTCACATCGTTGGGAGCATCTTGCACGGCGCTGGAGCCACCACTGACCGTGGAATCGGCGCCAGCGGGCGCCGCTGGCTCGGCGCGGCCGGGTGTCGGACTTTCTTCCTCGTCAGCATCGACCTCGATGCCGTATTCGGTGACGAGTGCTGCCAGGCCGGTGTCGTATCCCTGACCGATCGCGCGGAACTTCCATTGCCCGGTACGGCGGTAGACCTCTCCGAGTACGAACGCTGTCTCGGTTGAAGCGTCCGTGACGTCGAAACGAAGCAGCTCCGTCGCGTCGGACCCACGCAGCAGCCGCAGCCGCAGGTACTCCAGCCGCCCGAAGCCGTCCCCGGCCCCGCCGTCCAGACTGGCGGCGAGCAGTACCCGTTCAACGCTGTCCGGGACATCGTCCATGTCGACCTCAACGACGTCGGTGAAGGCCGTGTACCTCTCCTCCACGCTGGAGGTCTTTCCACGGAGCCGGACCGCCCCACCCGCCCCGGACGGCTGGTTGTAGAAGACGAAATCGTCGTTTGACCGGACCTTGCCGTCGTCCCCGAGCAGGAGAACGCTCACATCCGCGTCAAGCGGATGCCCCTTCTCGGCAGCCCACTCAAGAATGACCGATACAGAACCGATTTCGTCAGCCAGGGCACTGAGGGTGACGTTTCCCCCCTTGCGCATGGCCGCAACCGTCGCAGCGCACATACCGGGACCATATCCCCAAGACCTTGGCCGATAGGATGCCCACTGACATCACTACATCAGACCACTGTTGAGAAATCAGACGCACAAGAGAAGGCGTCACGCCAGGCTCCGCGGGTCAGCGAAGATCTTGGTTTCGACTGATCACAGCAACCTTCCCCGGCCTGCTCGGCAACTCATTATCCCGCGCCTCCGATACACGGAGGGGACAGATGCGGACAAGGTGGGCAGACCTGGCGTTGGCGGCTGTCACGATCGCGAGATGCGGTGGAGGCGACGTGCCAGTTACTGCACCAGCGCCAACCCCGACGCGCACTCTGCCGGCAGACAACCCAGGTTATCGACTGACTACCGCGGATGATGAAGTGTCGAACCAACTCATCGTCGACTGGTACAACGCCGCGGCGAGCGAGGCGGCCGAAGGCTGCAATGGCACCGTCACACAAGCGATCAAGCTGGCGATCGAGACTCGGGACATCCTCATCCGTCAGGGAAAGCCGGCCACCATCCTCGCCATGCTGCGCGATGCCGCTCTGCGGGCGCGTGAACTCGCCAAGGTGTGGGGCACCACCGTTCTCATCACCGACGTCGAGCGGCTCGCTGGCTCTTGGCCTCCACCTGGAAGCACCCTGCCCTGGGGCGACATACCCGCTGCCCTGTGCCTCGTCGCCGGCACCCTCCTGACCGACCGATGGTTCAGGGCAGCACCAGCCAGTCGAACCGGAGCGTCGGCCGCATGTCCTACCGCCCTCGCGAGGAGTTGGTGTTGGCAAGTCCTGTCTCGCGGAGATGGTGAAAAAGCATGCATGGACGCTGGCGGCCTCTGTGCGACGCTGTCCACCGGACCGGTTGCTGGTGACGAGCCGATCCCACCCCGGCCGGACAGGTTATCGAGGACGGAATCACCGTGACCCTGTGCAACGAAGATCGAAGATGGGGTGAGGGGACTCGACCCCCTCACCCCCAGCCTGATCTGCACCTATGTGTCCGGATCAAGCCGCCGGTCAACCATCTATAAAGCGCGCGAACCCGTACTTTTGCATCGTTTTCCCAGGTCAGACGGTTCGCTACAGCAAGTGGTGGAGCTGAGGGGATTCGAACCCCTGACCCTCACACTGCCAGTGTGATGCGCTACCAGACTGCGCCACAGCCCCAGATGTGTTACTGCCGCCCTGCCCTGCTGCCTGTCTCCCTGTCGTTCCCCCGTACCGCTTGCCTGCTTCGCACACCTTACAGGCTCTGCCGAGTGCCCGTTCAGGAGGTACTCGGCGAGTGTACCGGTTCGGTGTCGGGGGCGGCCGAGGCGTCGAGCGCGGGCGGGGCGGCCTGCGCGAGTGGCCCTGCCGACGCCGCCCGCGGGGCGTCCGTCCGAGGAACGGCGCGGGTGGCGGCGAGCGGGCCGCTGTTGTGCTCGAGCAGCCGGAACCGCCCGTTGGAGCGGCGCAGCAGCGACCAGCGGCAGTTCCCCAACGGGCCGAAGTGCCACCACGTCGACGGCGGTACGTCGAGCACCCGGCCGATGAGGGCCCGGGCGGTGCCGCCGTGGAGCACCAGCACGGCCAGCCCGTCGTCGCCGGGCAGCCCACTGGCGACGAGATCCTCCACGACGCCGATCGCCCGGGCGCCGACCTCCTCGTAGGTTTCACCGCCGCCGCGGCGGACGTCCTCGCCGCGGTGCCAGGCCGCCGCCTCCGCGGGGAAGCGCTCCGCGGCCTGCCGCGCGGTCAGGCCCGACCACTCTCCCAGCGAGATCTCGCGCAGTCGGGGGTCCACCTGGACGGTCAGGCCCAGTTCGGCTGCGGTCGTCCGGCAGCGCAGCAGATCCGAGGAGACCACGACGTCCGGCGCGAGCGCGCGGATCGCCGGTGCCACCAGCCGGGCCTGAGCCCGACCGGTGGCGTCCAGCGGCGGGTCAGCATGCCCCTGGAACCTGCCCAGTTCGTTCCATGCGGTGCGGCCGTGGCGCCACAGCAGGATCCTCACCGGCGGCCCGCGCCGGGGGCCACCGCTTCCACTTCCACCCGACGGGCGATGTCACGGTCGGTGAAGGTGATCCGTGGGCAGTCCTTCCACAGCCGCTCCAGGTCGTAGTACGTCCGCTCCTCGCCGTGCTGCACGTGTACCACGATGTCAGCGAAGTCGAGCAGCACCCAGCGTCCCTCGCGTTCGCCCTCCCGGCGGACCGGCTTGGCGCCAAAGCCGCGCAGACGCTCCTCGATCCCGTCAACGACGGCCTTGACCTGCCGTTCGTTGTCCGCGGACGCGACGACGAAGCAGTCCGTGATGGCCAGCCGTTCGCTGACGTCGAGCACGACGATGTCACGGGCGAGCTTGTCCGCCGCGGCCTGCGCCGCTTCGAGGGCGAGCTCGACGGCTCGCGGGGATGCGGTCACGAATACACCTCTCCGGGTTCGGTGGGTCGTCGGGCTCCGGTGGATCGTCAGACCCTGGTGGATCATCGGTCACGACCGTCACCCGCGCTGGTACGGCTGGCACGTCCTTCGTCGACCGACTGTGGGCGTGTGCCGGACCAGCTTGTGTACTGCCTGTCCAGCCTGACACACGCAACACTTTCACGAGCCTGGATCTGCCCTGCGTCGGCTCAGCGGGCCCGCCGGCCTGATCGGCCCGGTTCCCGCGGGCGCCGCGCCGCCGGCACCGCTGCCGCCGGTGTCACCGCCACTTCCGGTACCGGCGGCACCGGCTC
>NZ_JWIO01000056.1:0-13790 GCF_001017755.1 Protofrankia coriariae | reverse complement strand
CTCGCGGGCCCGCCGGACCCGCCGGACGCACCAGACCCGGCGAGCCGGCCGGGCCGGTCGGAACAACCAGGCCGGTCGGGGCGGCCTGGCCACGGGGTTGGTACAGGCCGCTCTTGGCGATGAAACGCACCACCCCGTCCGGGGTGAGATACCAGATCGGCGCCCCGCGGCTGACCCGGGCCCGGATGTCGGACGACGAGATCGCCAGCGCTGGCACCTCCAGCAGGCTGACGGCGTCCACCGGCAGGCTCGCGTCGAGCTCGAGCTGGTAGCCGGGCCGGGTGACGCCCACGAAGTGGGCCAGCCCGAACAGTTCCTGGACGTCCCGCCAGCTGAGGATCTGCGCCAGCGCGTCCGCGCCGGTGATGAAGAACAGCGTGGCGTCGCTGCGCTGGCGGCGCAGGTCCCGCAGCGTGTCGATGGTGTAGGTCGGGCCGCTGCGGTCGACGTCGATCCGACTCACCGTGAAGCGAGGATTACCCGCCGTCGCGAGAAAGGTCATGAGGTATCTGGCCTCGGCCGGTGACACCTCCCGGTCGGCCTTCTGCCACGGCTGCCCGCTGGGGACGAAGACCACCTCGTCCAGATCGAACAGGGCGGCGACCTCGCTGGCGGCCACCAGGTGGCCGTTGTGCACCGGGTCGAAGGTCCCGCCCATCACGCCGAGCCTCACGAACGGACAGTAACCGGAGCACGGCGCGGTTTCGACATCTCACCGGATGTATCACATCTGGCGGCGCCCGGCACGTCCGCTGTCACACACCGGGCCTGACAAGCGAGGAAAGCGAGGAAAGCACGCACGGGGACGACACGCGTGGGAAGCGCGTGGGAAAACCGGGGATCGGCGGGAAAAGCGGGACCGCGGGAAGTTCGGCAACCGCCGGGGAAGCGGCCGTAACCATGCCGCCGTCGGCCCGCTAGGCTGGAAGTGTCGCAACCATTCCGGGCTGGCCGTGACCGGCGCCCGTGCCTGCCACTTCTGCTGCCCGAGGGGGCCCGCCTGATGCCGCCCAGTCCGCTCGCGGGCCGGCCCGCGCCACCCGACACCCTCATCGACGTGGACGCGCTGCTGGCCGCCTACCACGACGAGCATCCCGACCCCGCCGAGGCCTCCCAGCGGGTCGCGTTCGGGACGTCCGGGCATCGCGGATCGTCACTGCGACGCTCCTTCAACGCCGACCACATCGTCGCGGTCACGCAGGCGATCTGCGAGCACCGAGCCGCGCACGGGGTGGACGGGCCGCTGTTCCTCGGCATCGACACGCACGCCCTGTCCGCGCCGGCCCGCGACAGCGCGCTGACGGTGCTGGCAGCGCACGGGGTGGACGTGCGCGTCGCCCCCGGCGACGAGGCCACCCCCACCCCGGTGATCTCCCACGCGATCCTCACGCACAACACCGGCCGCGGCGCCGTCGGCCAGACCACCGCCCGCCCGGGCGGGATCGCGGACGGGATCGTCGTCACGCCGTCGCACAATCCCCCGGCGGACGGCGGGTTCAAGTACAACCCGCCGAACGGCGGGNNGGCGGGCCGGCCGACACGACCATCACCTCCTGGATCCAGGACCGCGCGAACGCCCTGCTCGCCGACGGGCTGCGCGGCGTCCAACAGGTCTCCCTCGAGCGGGCCCGGGCCGCGGCCACCGTGCACGACTACGTGTCGGCCTACGTCGACGACCTGCCGTCCGTGATCGACCTCGACGCCATCCGCGGCGCGGGGGTGCGCATCGGCGTCGACCCGCTGGGCGGGGCGAGCCTGGTCTACTGGCAGGCCATCGCCGAGCGTTACAAACTCGACCTGAACGTGGTCAACGCCACCATCGACCCGCGGTTCGGCTTCATGACCGTCGACTGGGACGGCAAGATCCGGATGGATCCGTCGTCACCGTACGCGATGGCCTCCCTACTGCGCCTGAAGGACTCCTTCGACGTGGCGCTGGCCAACGACGCCGACGCCGACCGGCACGGCGTCGTGACCCCGGCGGCCGGCCTGCTCAACCCCAACCACTACCTGTCGGCGGCCATCTCCTACCTGTTTGCGCACCGCGCCGACTGGCCGGGCGCGGCAGCGGTCGGCAAGACCCTGGTCAGCTCCAGCATGATCGACCGGGTGGCGGCCGGGCTCGGGCGCGGCCTCGTCGAGGTCCCGGTCGGCTTCAAGTGGTTCGTGGACGGGCTGGTCGACGGCTCGCTCGGCTTCGGTGGGGAGGAGAGCGCCGGGGCGTCGTTCCTGCGCCGCGACGGCCGGGTCTGGACCACCGACAAGGACGGCCTGATCCCCTGCCTGCTCGCCGCGGAGATCACCGCCGTCACCGGGCGGGACCCGGGGCGGCTGTACGAGGAGCTGACCGGCCGGTTCGGCGCGCCCGCCTACCGCCGGGTCGACGCGGCGGCCTCCCCCGCGCAGAAGAAGATCCTGACCTCCCTCACCCCGGCGGACCTCGACGCCGGCACGCTCGCCGGCGAGCCGGTGCGCGCCGCGCTCTCGCACGCCCCGGGCAACGGGGCCGCGATCGGCGGGGTGAAGGTCGTCACCGAGAACGCCTGGTTCGCAGCCCGGCCGTCCGGCACCGAGGACGTCTACAAGATCTACGCGGAGAGTTTCCGCGGCCCCAAGCATCTTCAGACGGTCCTCGCCGAGGCCCAGGCGGTCGTGGACGCCGCGCTGCGTCGCTGAGGTTCTCCCTCGCGGCATCGCGGCGTCGCCGGAGCCCCCGGCGTGGCGCCCCCCGTGTCGCCACGCCGGGGGCTCCGGGGCGTCTCTCCCGCCCCGGGACCCGCCCCCTGGCCTCCCCCGTGTTGTCGCGCCGTGCCACGCGGCGGCGCCACGCCGCCGATTGCCCCTGTATTCCCGGCCCCTGTTTGTTGGCGCCGCCTGGCGACGCTGCGGAGCCACAGGTTCCGGCTTCTTTCTGTCTCCTGGTGTGACGTCCTCGGTGTGACGTCGGTTGTCCTGCGACAGTTGGCTTACGGTGTCGTGGCCTACGGCGTCGGTGCGCCCGGGGCGGTGGGCGTCCGGGTGCGGTTGCGGATCCGCCGCAGGAGGCGGTAGCCGCCGAAACCGGCCCCGGCCAGCAGCGCGATCAGGACGATCGGCCCGATCAGACCGACGAGCACGGCTACCCCGCCGGTGAAACGGTCCCAGGACAGTCGCAGCGCCCCGACCAGGCCCTCGTCGTCATCCGGGTCCGGCCTGGTCGTGGGCGTTCCCTGCTCGCTGATCCGTACCGTGAGGGTTGCCAGGTCGCTGGCGTCGGCCAGCACCTGGCGCTGCCCTTCGAGCTGTTCGATCCGCGCCTGCACGTCGTCGATCCGCTGCTGGACGGAGAGGATCTCCCCGATCGAGTCGGCCTTGCCCAGCAGGGCCAGGTAGGTGTCGCGCGAGCTGCTCAGCGCCTTCAGCCGAGCCTCAAGATCCACATACTCGCCGGTGACATCCTGTGAGGAGACGGTTGACGCCCGGACCTCGCCGGTCTTCCCCACCTGGCCGCGCAGGTCGTCGAACGACCTGGTCGGCACCCGCAGGGAGACGGTCGCGCGCTGCTGGTCGTCATCAGAGGTGGCCGAGGTGCCGCTGCTGTCCAGCGAGGCGAGATAGCCGCCCAGCCCCTGTGCCGCCGTCGAGACGGCGGCGACCGCCGCGTCGACGCCGCCTGGCCGCACCTGTAGTGACATCGAGCCGGTCCGGACGATCCGTGGCTCGGCTCCGGCCGGCCGGGCCGGNCGGGCCGGATCGGCCGCCCGCGCCGTCGGCACGGAGCCGGCTGCGACGCCGGACCCGGCGCCGGACTCGGCCGCGCGTGCGTCGCCGGCCAGGGGAGCGGACGGCGCCGCCGGCTCTCCCGGAGCCACCATCCGTGAATCGCTCGGAGCCTGCCCGTCGCCGCCCACGGCGGACGACCCCGGCTGTGACGCCGGCATGTCAATGGCCGGCAGCGGGACACTCGACGACGACCCGGACGTATCCGACCAGCTGCCGATCGCGACAACACCGCCGGCAACGGCAACAACCCCGACAACAACCGCCACGCCGATCAGACGCCACCTGAAGGTGCCGCGTGTGACCGCGGCCCTCACGCCTGCCAGCGCTCCCGTGACCGCCGCGCCTCCGCCAGCGTCTCCGCCAGCCGCCGTGGTTTCTCTGGCTGCCGTGCCTCCCGTGGCCGTCGCGGCACCATCACGCCGGTCCGCAGCAGCCGCCGACGCCGAGACCGGTGGCTCCGCCACCGCCGTCGATGTCCCTCCTGGCGGTGGCGCCGCCGTCGCGGGCGCCGCCGGGGCGCTGTCGGGATCCCGGACGTTCGAACCTGTTCTGACCATCCCGGTGGCCACCCTTCCGTCGGGTGTCAGCTCTCGCGCTGCCAACTCCTGGAAGGTTGGACGCCCGCTCGGCCGTTTCGGTTCACCCCGGTTTTCCGGTCACGTCGTGAAACGTCCGCCAGGGTGGAGACGATCGGCTCAGGAGGGCAGGAGGCGTTCGATGAAGGACTGGAGCTGCTCGACGTTGCGGCACTCGACCATCTCGTCGACCAGGTCGGCGTAGGCGCGGGTGGCCGAGTCCCCCGAACCCCAGTAGGTACGCGGTTCGGGGTTGAGCCAGTAGGCGTGCCGGGCCTGCGCGCACAGCTTCCCGAACACCGGCGCGGCGGTCGCGCGGTAGTTGTTGCGGGCGTCCCCGAGCACGAGCAGGGAGGTCTTCGGGCCGACCGCGTCCGGATACCGGTCGGCGAACACCTCGAAGGCGTGCCCGTAGTCGCTGTGCCCGTCGAACCACACCAGATCGGCTCCGTTGGCTATCCGCGCCATCATGTCGCCGAGGTCGGCGCCCCGCAGGAAACGGGTGATCTCGTCGGTGGTGTCGATGAACGCGAACGCCCGGACCCGGGCGAACTGCTCCCGCAGCGCATGCGTCAGCAACAGCGTGAAGTACGCGAAGGACGCCACTGACCCGGAGACGTCGCACAGCACGACGAGCTCGGGCTTGTGCGGCTTGTGCGGCCGGTGATGGGTCTCCATCGGCACCCCGCCGGTGGCCAGCGAGGAGCGCACCGTGCGGCGGAAGTCGAGCCGGCCGGAGCGTCCGAGGCGGCGACGCGCGGTCAGCCTGGTCGCGAGCCTGCGGGCGAGCGGGTGGACCAGGCGGCGCAGCTCCGCCAGGTCCCGCTGGGAGGCGCGCAAAAAGTCGACCTGCTCGGCCAGGGGCTTGACCGCGGTCCGTGCGACCGCGTCGGCCCCGCGTTCCTCGGCGAGCCGGCGGCGCACCTCGCTGGCGACCATCTCCTCGAAAGTGCGGATACGCTCCATGATTGTCTGCCGGGCGACCCGTTCGGCGAGGCCGCCGGCATCCTGGTCGCCGAGCATCGCGCTCAGCAGGTCGGCGACGAGGGTGTCCGGGGACAGCGCCCGCAGGGCCCGGTAGGCGAACCAGGAGTGCCGACCGGGCGCGCCCGGCGCCGACCCGAACCTGGTCACGGCCTCGCGGGCGAGGCGACGCAGCTCCTCGTCGTCCCCGCGCAGCAGGACGTCCAGCAGTTCCCCGCGCAGGGCCTGGCGCAACAGCTCAAGAGCATGATCGTTGTCGGCAGCACTGCCCGGTTGGCCCGGATCCGTTGCCGTTCCCGGTGTGCCGTCCTCGCCAGCCAGGAAATCATCTACGGACAGCCCGTCACCGATCACCGGCGGGAAGTAGAGATCGAACAGCGTGTCGAAGGTCACCCGGTTGGTCGGACGTTTGCACATCGTCGCCGCGAACCCGGCGCGCAGCGCCTCCCTGTCGAGCGGCCCGACGGCCGTGAGCGCGCGGACGGCATCCACGGTCTCGGCACTGCTCACCGCCATCCCCGCCTGTCGCAGCGCGGCGGTGAACACCACCGTACGGTCCAGCAGACTCATCCCGGACATCCCATCGAGTCACGCCGTGCTACGAAATAACACTCTATGTTATGCCAACCCAGATCAGACATGATCAGTTCGAGCTGAGTTTGAGCTGGCCGATGGCTCGCGCCTGATCACTTACGTGTTTGAGAACGACACCCAGGGTGGACGCCACAGCCTCCTCGTCGAAGGTGTCGATCCCCAGCGCCAGGACCGTCCGCGCCCAGTCGATCGTCTCGGCGATCGACGGGACCTTCTTCAGCTCCATCGCGCGCAGCGCCCGGATGGTGCCGACGATCGCCTCGGCCAGTTGCTCGGGCAGCTCCGGCACGCAGGCGAGGACGATCTCCTTCTCCCGCGCCGGGGACGGGTAGCCCAGGTGCAGGTACAGGCAGCGACGCTTGAGCGCCTCGGACAGCTCCCGGGTCGCGTTGCTGGTCAGCACCACGAACGGACGCTGGCGGGCGACGATCGTACCCAGCTCGGGGATGGTCACCTGAAAGTCGGAGAGCACCTCCAGCAGCAGGCCCTCGACCTCGACGTCGGCCTTGTCGGTCTCGTCGATGAGCAGCACGGTCGGATCGGTGCGCCGGATCGCGGTCAGCAACGGCCGGGACAGCAGGAACTCGTCGCTGAAGATGTCGTCATGGGTTTCGTCCCATGCCTCGTCGCGACCGGCCTGGATACGCAGAAGCTGCTTTTTGTAGTTCCACTCGTACAGCGCCCGGGCCTCGTCCAGCCCTTCGTAGCACTGCAGACGGATCAGTTCGGCGCCGGTCGCGGACGCGAGGGCCTTGGCGAGCTCGGTCTTGCCCACGCCGGCCGGCCCTTCGACAAGCAGCGGCTTGCGGAGCCGGTCCGCGAGGAAAACCGTCGTCGCTATGGCATGATCCGCCAGGTAGCCGGCCGCTCGCAGCCGGTCGTGAACATCCGCCACATCGGCGAAAGCGTGCTGCTGTAGCGGCATATACACCTCTTGTGTGATTCAGCCCCTCGTCCATAGTGCCAGCGATGGGCTGCCCGACGCGACCGCACGGCCCCTGCGTGCCACCGCGTGCGTTCAGGTCCACACTCTCATGAGCGGAGAGGACCTGAAAGCCGGCAAACCCGGCGATCCGGTGACAGCGGCTTCCCGGCACCGGTGGATCCGGGGGGCTCCAGCGGGAACCTCGACGCGGAAGAAACGTCGTCGCACCGGCTTCGGCCCACAGGCCCACGGGGCAACACGTAGGGGGAGGCAGAACCATGAACGTCGCTTTTCTCGGCATGGGACGGATGGGACGGGAGATGGCCCGCCACGTCATCGAGGCCGGCCACCAACTGACGATCTGGAACCGGACACCGGGCCGGGCCCGGGAGCTGGTGGCCGCGGGCGCGCGCGAGGCCGCCTCCGTACGGGACGCGGTGGCCGGCGCCGACGCGGTCGTGCTGATGCTCTTCGACGACGCCTCCGCCCGCCAGGTGTTCAGCGACGTGGTCGCCGGCGCGCCCGCGCGCACCCTCGTGATCAACACGACGACGATCGCGCCCGCGACCGGGCGGGATCTCGGGCGGGTGGCCGCCACGGCCGGGCTGCGCTACGTGGAGGCACCCGTGGTCGGGACGATCGAACCGGCCCGGGACGCCACCCTGCGCGTGCTGGTCGGCGCGAGCGGACAGGACGCGGCCGCCGCCGAGGAACTGCTGTCCCGGTTCGGCACCACCCGGCACGTCGGCGGTGTCGGCGCCGCCACGGCGTTGAAGGCCGTCGTGAACCTGGGCCTGGCGCTGGCCACCGGAGCGCTCGGCGAGGCGCTGCGGCTCGGATCGGACCTGGGTGTCGACCGTGACCTGCTGCGCTCCGAACTCGCCGGCGGCGCGCTGGGGTTCATCCTGAACTACAAGCAGTCGATGCTCGCCGACAACGACTTCCAGCCCGCCACGTTCACCCTCGACGGTCTGATCAAGGATCTGCGGATCGNACCCTGGCGCTGGCCACGGAGGCCTCCGACGCGGGGCACGGCAAGGAGGACTTCGCCAGCCTCGCCGCCTACTACACCGCGACCTGACCTCCACCCCGGCCTGGCCGCCAGCGCGGCCTGACCAGGGCCACGTGTCGGCCAGGGCCATGGCCTGACCAGCGCGTGGACGGCNCGGCCGCCGGCCGGTGTCGGGAGGTCAGGTACGGCCGGCGATCAGCAGCGGGATGTCGTGGGCATAGTCGGCGACCTTGGTGCCGGCGAGGTACGCGACACGGGCGGTCCCGTTCGGACTGAAGGCCGTCACCTGCGTGCCGTGCGAAACGGTCACTGACCCGTCGGGCTGCCGCTGTGGCCGCTCAAGCGTGACGCCAAGCTGCTCGGCGTAACCGGCGATCGTCTCGAACGGGCCGGTCAGCCCGACGAACGACGGGTCGAACTGGGCCAGCCAGCTGCCCAGGGCCGCCGGGGTGTCCCGTTGCGGGTCGGACGTGACGAACACCACGGACACCTGGGCGCGGTCCGCTGGCGGCAACGTGCTCAGCGCGGCGGCGATGTCCGCCATGGTGGTCGGGCAGATGTCCGGGCAGTGGGTGTACCCGAAGAACAGCAGGGTGAGCCGGCCGGCGGTGGCCGCCCGGAAGTCGTAGGGACGCCCGTCCGTGCCGGTCAGCCGGATGTCCGGCTTGCTCAGTGGCTGCTGTAAGGCCACCCCGCGCACACCCGCGGCACCCGGGAGATCGTCAAGGTGCACCAGCCCGTTGCCCCGCTGGCCGGCCGTTCCCGAGGAACCGCAGCTGGTGACCAGCACGGCGAGCAGGATGCCGGCGAGGAACGCGGCCGCGAGCGTCCGGGGCCGCAGTGTCCGGGATCGGAACCGGTGGGAGTTCACCCGTCAACAATGCACCCACCTGCGACGCGAGCGTCGCCCCCACGACAGCACGGCTCACCACGCCGGCCGGTGGCACGGTGCCAGCCAGGTGCTGTCAGCCACCCTCCCAGCCACAGCGCCGGCCGCGGTGATGCCGGCCGGTATGGCGCCGGCGGCACAGTGGGCCACGGCGCCGGCGGGTGGCTGGTCAGCCGGCGGCGCGGGCGGCCAGGCCCAGCGCGTAGTCGAGCCACCACTGGCCGGCACCGGGCCCGCCGTTGCACGTCCCGTCCGACTCCCCGGGAACCTTGATCCACAAATACGCGTCGACGATCGGATCACCTACGTTACTGGTCGGCGCGGCGCCCAGCGCCCGGCCCGGCGGATTGCACCAGACGTTGCCGGGGGCCGGGCCGAGCCCGTTGCGGCTGGTGTCGATGACGGCGTGGGCGGTGCCACCCAGCGCCGCGGACACCGCGGCGGCATAGGCACGCTCGTCCGCCGTCTCGTCGAAGTTCGAGACGTTCAGGGCGAAGCCGCGGGCCCGGTCGACGCCGGCGGCGCGCAGCCTCGCGGCGGTGTCGGCGGCGCTGTGCCAGGTGGCGTTCCCGGCATCGAGATAGACGGCCACGCCAGCGCGGGCCAGCACGTCCACCGCGTTGCTCAGCAGCGAGTACCGGGTCTGGCGGTCGGCCGCGGACAGGCAGTCGGTCTGGGCGATCGCGTCGGGCTCGAGGATGACCGCGGCCGGGCCCCGGCCGATACCGGCGGCGAAAGCGGCGATCCACGCCCGGTAGGAATCCGGGCTACCGGCTCCGCCAGCGGAGTAGCTGCCGCAGTCACGGTTGGGGATCGCGTAGGCGACCAGTACCGGCAGCGCGCCGGCCGCCCGGATCTCGTTCACGCGCCCGGCGACCCTGGTCCGCACGGCGTCCGGGTTCGCGGTGTCACCGCCGAACCAGTCGGCGTGCGAGGTGTTCGCTATCCGGCTCAGCGCGGCGGCGTCCGCGGGCGCGCTGTTACGCAGCCGGGCGACCGCGGCCACGGCCTCGCTGTCGGGATCGACGTAGAACCTGCTCCCGGCGAACGGATTGCCGCTGGCCGTTGCCGGTGCCGCTGGCGACTGTGCCGGCAGCGGCCGCGCGGCGGGGGCCTCGGTGTGCCCGGCGGGATGCGTGGGTTGCGCGACTGGCGCGGCAGGGGTCTGTGCCGGCGCCGGGGCCAACGAGCCGAGAAGCGAGGCAACAGCGGTCAGCGGCCCGGCGGCCACCGTACCGACCGGACGCGGAATCACCACGTCCACCGAGGACGAGGCCGGAGAGGCCTCGGGGAACACCACCCGTACACAACCGAAACCCGCGAATACGGCGGCGACGACGACCGGCACCAACCACATCCATCGCGGCCGGCGGGATTTCGGACGATGCGCATGGCGGGCGGCCCGGCGTCCGGGCCTTCCATGCACCTCTGTCGACACACGACCTCCGAACGGGCGGTTGGATGCGCTGGCTTTCTTGCTCACCCCCCTGTCCGTACCGGCAGTTTAGCAGCGGCCGCGCCGACGACGCGGAAAGCCGACACAGGCCGGCGCCCGCCGTCACGCTTACGCCGGAACCATGCCGGCAGGATGCCGGCAGGATGACGACAACGACCGTCGACGACTACCTCCGGTTGCCGGAAAAACAATCGACGTTGTCTTTTCGTTGTGATTCCGCAGACGTGGCGGACGGGAGAATCCCGCCGGCGGCGAGCGTATGCCCGAGGCGCGGCCCGGTCACCACCCGCCCGAGCGGGGCGAACCGGTATGCGGGCCCGGTATGCGGGCCCGGTATGAAGGCCCGGCATGAAGGCCCGGCATGAAGGCGTTGTTCTGTTTCGCGACGGCCGGGCGCCGGGAGCGCTCCCGGCCGGGAACACAATCCACTGAATCACGCCAGAACGGGCGGCCGGCACGCCGGAACCAATGCGCCCGGCCAGCGGCAGGCCGATTCCCCGGCGCCTCACGAAACGGCACGCGGCGCACGGTCACACCGATTCCGTCCATGAGCTGGCTCATCCCGGACCGGCCGCGCCGGCGCCGGGAGTACCGCCGCGGACGGGTCCGGGAACAGCCGGGGTACGGCGGACCGCTGCCCCCAGGGCAGCAAAGGTCCCGCTCAGGACGTGGCGTTACGGACGAGTTCGTCGGCCTGGGCCGGCCACCAGGTACCGGCTGAAGGGTTGTTCCGGCCGCACTCCCCGTCGCTGGCTCCTGGCACCTTGATCCAGAGAAAGGCGTCCGCGCGCGGGTTGCCGGTGTCGGTCGTCGGCGTGATGCCCAGCCCCCGCCCCGGCGGGTTGCACCAGGCGTCCTTCAGGTCGCCACTGGCCGGGCCGCGGCCGTTGCGTGAGGTGTCGACCACGAAATGGCTGCCGCCGGTCAGCCCCGAGATCACGTCGGCGCGGGCCACCTCGTCCTGGGTGTGGTAGTAGTTCGACACGTTGACGGCAAACCCGCGGGCCCGCTGTACGCCCGCCCGCTCCAGGCGGTCGGCGATGACCGGTGCGTCCGTCCACCCGCAGTTGGCCCCGTCCAGGTACACGCTGGTGCCGGAAAGCCCACCGTAGACGTCGACGGCGTCGTTGAGCAGCTGGTAGCGCTCCTCCTGCTCGGCGTGCCCCAGGTGGTCCAGCTGCGCCAACGAGTCGGGCTCCAGGACGATGACGGCGTTGCGGTGGCCGATGCCCGCCGCGACCTTCCTGGTGAAGGCCCGGTAGGAGCCCGCGTCGGGCAGACCTCCGGCGGAGAAGCCCGCGCTGACGTCACGGTGCGGGATCGCGTAGACCATGAAGACAGCGGTGCTGCCGGTGCGTTCCGCCTCGGCCGCGCGTGCCGCCACCTGGGCCTGGACGCTGTCGCCCAGCCAGTCCCCGACCGGGTAGGCCAACGGTCTGGTCGCGATCGTCGCGGCGGCCGTCCCAGCCGCCGGGTTCTGGCGCGCCACCTGAGCCGGCTGGCTGTTGGGGTCGACGAGGAACGGTGCCCGGGGCACCGGGCCTCGCGGGCCTGGCCCCTCCACCGCGCCGTGGCCGGCGGGGTCCCCGGCGGGGCACTGCGGGCCGACCGCGGTCAGCGCGGAGGTCGTGGCCGGGGGCGAGTCCGGCCCGTCCGAGCCACCGCACGCGGACAGCACCGAGATGGCGCCGGCGACCGCGGTGACCCTGACCCGGGCAGCGCGCCGCGACCGGTCAGCTCCCGGCCCCCGCTCCCTCGTGACACAGCGGACCAACCTGGAGATCAATACAAGCCCTCCTCATCCAACATGAACCCAGGTGGCAACGGAGGGAACACCCTCGTCGTTGGTCACAAAAAGCATGTACCAGTCTGACGGAAGCAGGTTGGGGTTCTCGGGGACCTCCAGTGTGACGCTGCCTCCTGTCTGTTGGGTGATCGGCAGTGCCACGGAGCGTTGCTCGGTGTCGGTGACATGGGTGTAGGCACCCGGTCGGATCAGACGCACCTTCGACGCTGGCTGGGACGACTTCACGGTGATGGCGGCGCCCCGGGTGATCTCGGTCGGCGCCTCGGAGACCACCGGGCGCTCGCCCTTGTAGAGGTAGGGCGGGGAGTACACCTCGACCCGGGTCTCGAAGAAGTTGTCGTCGCTCAACGGGTTGGAGCCGAAGACCGCCACCCGCCCGTCCGGCAGCAGCAGGTACTCGGAGTGGTAGTCACGGCCGACGTGTGGATCGGCCGCCGGGGTGAAGCTGTTGGTGTCCGGATGGTAGATCTCAGCGGTCAGGGAGTCCTTGGCCCGATAGCCGCTGGAACCCCCGGAGACCAGCACCGTGTCGTCGGGCAGGACGACAGCTCCGGGATACCGTTTGGCCAGCGTCAGGTTCGGGCCGCTGACATAGGCGGGCTCGGGCGCGGACAGGTCGACGATGGCGGTCCGGGCACTCGCGGCCTGGGTGTCACCGACGCCGCCGCCGGCAATGAACATCACCTTCTGGTCCTGTGCCGGCGCGAGCAGGATCGTCCCGGCCGTCTCGTTGATCTCCGGTTCGGGCAGACCGTTGACCGGCTGGAAGGAGTTGTCCGCCAGGTTCCACAGGCCGGGCTGGCGGTCGGCGACCTCCGCCGGGCCGTAACCGGCGTTGGCGCCGGAGAAGAACAGCCGGCCGTCCGCGGCGAGCAGCAGGGACGGGTAGGTGGGGAAGATCTTCTTCAGGTAGTGGCTGTCCTGCCACGTCCTGGTGGCCGGGCTGAACAGTTCGGTGTTGCCCTGGTCGATGTCGCCGTTCTCGTCGAGACCGGAGACCGACACCACCGTGCCGTCGGCGAGGGTCACCAGGGTCGGATACCAGCGCGCGTGGACCAGGTCAGCGGTCTTCTCGTACCGCTCGGTGTCCGGGTTGAAGATGTAGGAGTCCTTCAACCCCTGGTACTCGTGCTTCTTGCCGTCGGGCGAGTCCGCCGCCAGGATCTCGTACTTCTTCGTCCCCCCGGCGATCAGCAGGTTGCCGTTGGGGAGGAAGGCGTGCCCCGCGCAGAAGACGTCCCATGGCGTGTAGACGTCGGTGAAGGTGTTCGCGACCGGATCCCACAGCGCGGTGGTGAAATTCCCCGCGTCGAAATTGGCCTGGTCGTTGCCGGAACCGGCCATGAGCAGGACCTTGCCGGTACGCAGCAGAGCCGCGTGAATGGACCGGGTGCCGTTGTCGGCGACGATGTCCCAGTGCCCGCGGGTACGCATGTAGTCCGGCTGGTTGGACTGCCATTCGGCGTACTGCTCACTGGCCCACGACGCGGCGAACGGGCCATTCCCGGCAATGATCAGAGCAAGCAGCACACTGAGCTGAACCAGCCGCCGTCGGCGCACCCGGCGTTTCTGGGAGGAAACCATCATGTCAGTTCCTCGAGCAGTCCGTCACCGGAAACACGGCGACGGCGTGGCATGAGTTTCATCGTGGCCTCCTCTGTGTAGGTGCCCGGTCCCGGGCGCCCACGGGCGGAGCCTCCCGCCGCCGACTGCTCGGCCGAGACCACCAGCGCGGCCGCGGGCCGCCCCCCGCGCGCGGCACCGTCCTGGGCGCGGCGGGCCGGTT